>SFKZ01000023.1 GCA_004553595.1 Methanobrevibacter ruminantium
TTACCATATGTAAAGAAAAATGGGCACTTTGTTGCTTTAAAGGGGCCAGCTATAGAAGAAGAATTAGAAAATGAAAAAAAAGCAAAAGAATCTGAATTGAAGGAAGTAGAATCATGGCAACAAAAGGTAAAAACAATGGAAAGTTATTTATAATTCTTTATATTTTCTTTTTACTACTTACTGGACTAGGAATAGGATCATATTTTTACTTCAATAATAAATTATCTTCTGCTAAAGCAGAACGTAACAAATATAATAAAGAATATCAAGAAAAAAAAGAGTCTTTAGCGATAAAGGAAACTGAATTAGCAACTATCGAAGAAGAAATTGAAAGTCTTGGAAAGCTATCAGAAAAAAAAGAAGAATTAAGAAAAGAATTGTTGAAATAGTTTGGTTATTGGATTTGAGTATTGATTTATGTTGAGGTGTGTTGTTGGATTTAGCTATTGATTTAGCAAGCAAATACGGTGCAAAGATCTCTGCTTTATATGTTATGGATTTTGCTCTTGACTTTTCATATGATGACTTGGATGATGCTGGTGGAGCAGTCTTGGATGAGATTACAGCAAAAGGGAAGGAAAAGGATGTTGTTGTAGTGGAGCATATCATCACTGCAGATCCTATTCATGATATGGCAACAATGATTAGAAAGATAAATCCTGACATTGCTGTCTTTGGAGCTTTTGGAAAGTCTATGGAAACGCAAGAGAATATTGATTATTCTAAAATTGGCAGTGTAGCTGAAAATGCCTTAAAAGTCTCTAAAGTTCCTGTAATTTTAGTTAAATAATTATTGCTTTTTGCTGTTTTTTAAAATAAGTTGTAATAAAATAAAACAATTTATATATTATTAGAATTAAATATATTATTAATTAGTTATTGGAGGTTAACACTATGGCTGAATACAAATGTACTATTTGCGGATACGTATATGACACTGAAAAAGGTGAATCTAGAAAAGATGTTGCTGCAGGAACTGCTTGGGAAGACGTAGCTGATGATTTCAGATGCCCTTTATGTGGTGCAGTTAAAAACATGTTTAAAGCATTATAATTGATTTAAACTTTATGATACTACTTTCTTAAAATTTAATCGAAGGTGAATAAAATGGTATTTGTATGTGATATTTGCGGATACGAATATAATCCTGATGCTGGTGACCCAGATAATGGCGTTGAACCAGGCACTGCTTTTACAGACTTACCGGATGATTGGGTTTGCCCATTATGCGGTGCAGAAAAAGGAGATTTCGTAGAAGAATAAATAAATTTTTAAATCATGATTATTAAATTATCATTTCAATTTTAATTTAATAAATTTTTATTTTTTTAATTTTAGGTGTTATTATGGTAAATGAAAAAATGGAAGCAGCATTAAATGCTCAATTAAACGCAGAAGTATATTCTGGATACTTATACTTATCTATGGCAGCTTACTTTGAAGACATCGACTTAGCAGGATTTGCTAACTGGATGAGAGTACAAGCTGCAGAAGAATTAGAACATGGTATGAAATTCTATGATTACATCATTAGAAGAGGGGCAAGCGTAACCCTTACTGCAATTGAAGCTCCACAAACTGAATGGGACTCTCCACTTGCAGCATTTGAACATGTTTTATCCCACGAACAAATGGTTACTGGCTTAATCAATGATTTAGTGGACTTAGCTATTGAAGAAAAAGACCATGCAACCAACAACTTCTTGCAATGGTTCGTAGAAGAGCAAGTTGAAGAAGAAGAAAACGCTATGGAAAACTTAGCAAAACTCAAATTAGCTGGCGACGACAACTCTTTATTATACAAACTTAACGAAGAGTTCGCAGGTCGTGGCGGTGAAGAATAGATTTGATCTATTCTTTCTTTTTTTATTTTTTAATTTTATTCTAATTTATATTTTTAACTATTTTTATCAAAAAATATAATTTTATTTAAATCCCTTATTTTTATGAAATAACATCAATTTTATTGAATAATCATAATTTAACAATTAAAATGAAAGTTAACTGTTAAAAAAACTATAATATTTATTTATAATAAAAATTAAGTATCAATTAAAGGTTTTTTATGCCTGCAGAAAATATACCCAAAACTGGGGGCATAAAATGAAAACTGGAATTGGAGAATTTCTTAAACATTCTTTTGAAGTCTTTAAAGAACATTTTAAAGACATTCTTGGATATTCATTAGAAATCTTGAAATTTTCATTTTGCTAATGAAATAAATTTGAAACTTGTTGTTGAATTTTAAAAAAATTTTGTTTAATATTTTCATTGGGTAGTTTTTTTCCCTTCATAAATAAGTAAAGATTATATATTCTAAAAATATAATATTACTTAGAGTTTATTTCAAACTCCGGTTTATGGGAAAAATTTAAAGTTAAGAATTCTTTTGAATTCTTATACTTTAAGTTTTAAAAACTATCTTTTTTTATATTATTTTAAAATTAATTTTGTTTTATTTTTAGTAAACTATTTTTATTAGAAATAAAAGAATATAACTATATTAAGTATGTTATTTTAATCAAAAGTAATCTTAAGGAGGCAAAAACGTGGTAAAGGTAAGTGTAATGGGTTCAACCGGTGTAATAGGTAAAAACGTTACTTTCAAATTGGCTAGAGCAGATACAATAAGTGAAGTTGTATTGTTTGCAAGACCTGAAAGCATTGACAAGGCAAAGGGCCAAAGCTATGACATGTATGATGCATTGGCTGCTGAAGATATCGATTGTTTACTCATCCCATCCTGCAATTATGAAGATCTTGCAGATTCCAAAATTGTATTGATTTCTGCAGGTGCTCCAAGGCATGAGGGGATGAGCAGAAGGGATTTGGCTTTCATAAATGGACAAATTGTATCAAACTATGCCAGACAAGTAGCTAAATATGCTCCAGATGCCATTATCGTAGTTGCAACAAATCCTGTGGATGTAATGACCACAATTGCTTTGGACGCTTCAGGTTTCGATAGGGACAGGGTCATTGGTGTAGGAAACCACTTGGATTCCTTAAGACTCAAAAATTACTTTGCAAGAAGATTGAACATCAACAGCAGTGAAATCCATACAAGGGTTATCGGTGAGCATGGTGACAATATGGTTCCTCTTTTAAGTTCAACCACCATTGGAGGTATTCCTCTGAAATACTTTATTAGAGAGGTGGAATTGGACATTAAGGAGATCATTCATACTCTAAGAAATGCGGGAAATACAATCATTTCAAAGAAGGGTGCTACTGAATATGGTCCTGCCTATGCTATTTCTAATTTGATTATTACATTGATTACAAACTCCCATAAGATCTTGACTGTAAGCTTATACTTAGATGGTGAAATTGCTGGTGTCAATGGAGTTTCATTAGGTGTTCCTTCTGTTTTATCCAAAAAAGGAAATGCAATGATTGTTCCTATTCATATGAGTGATTATGAGACTAAAAAGTTCCAAGCTGCTGCCGAACAGATTAGAAAGCTTACAGAAGAAGTCAGAGAAAGTCTAAAAGAATATAAATAAGCTTATTTTTCTTATTTTTTTACTATTTTTTACTATTAATTTTTCTTAATTTTTAAACATTTTTACCTAATTTTTAAATATTTTGCCTATTTTTAAATATTAACCTAATTTTAATTAGCTATTTTACTCCAATAATGTTTTTTAAGTAAGGAACATTGCTGAATAGATATAAAAATCCCATTGGAACAAATAGGGTAACTAAAAGCAATATGATTGTCCAAAGATTGTAAGGCATTGTATTTTCAAAGATTTCAATTGTAACGGACAGGACTGCTACATGGACCAGATAGATTCCATAGCTGTACTGAGCCACTTTTGTAATGAAATCCCTTATAATTCCTTTTGGATTTAAATTAATGTTCTTAAACAATAGGAAGACTCCTGCTGCATTCAATGCCATGAATAGTGCATATCTGTCAAATCTGTAGATTAATGTTGTGCTGGAGAATAGGTATGAACATACCATCATGGATCCAATTGAAAAGAATATTA
The DNA here is from genome assembly GCA_004553595.1 of Methanobrevibacter ruminantium. Classification (GTDB taxonomy): domain Archaea; phylum Methanobacteriota; class Methanobacteria; order Methanobacteriales; family Methanobacteriaceae; genus Methanobrevibacter; species Methanobrevibacter ruminantium_A. Next base: position 3,999 of record SFKZ01000023.1, read on the forward strand.
ACAGTATTGCAAAGTATTTTTTGTTCAATAATTCCCTTTCAGTATATCTAAGGTAATATCCAAGGACAACAAGTCTGATAGGGCTTGTAAAGTAGCTAAGCTTTATTGGAAACGGCATCTTTAATGTAAAGTCAAATATGCATGTTATTAGCCAGAAAAACAGGAAATATTCCAATTCATTATTTTCTGAATGCTGTATCCATTTATTGAAAACAGGCATGATCAGGTATGTTCCAAGTATCATCCAAAAGAACCAATCCTGATAGAAATAGTTGTTTTTGCCTAATGCCCCTAATGTAATCAAGCTAAAAAATCCACTTATTTTCAACGGATGTATGAAAGAATTGATGAAAACCAGACAAATTGATAGGAAGAATAACCAAAAGAGGAATGGGTAGATTATTCTTGGCAATCTCTTTGATAAGAATGACTTTATTGTCCAGTCCCTGCCTAATGACAAGGCTCCAGAGAGCATTAGAAATAGCGGAACTCCTACTCTGAAGAAATTAATTATAAATGAGCAGACAAACCAGTTCAAGCTTGGAATTGCACCATAATCTGCAACTATCAAATGTCTGGTGCCTCCATCAAAAACATGGACTAAAATTACTGAAATGATTGCCAATGCCCTCAAAGCATCAAAATAGAAGATATGCTTTTCATTTTATCAAATAAAAATTTTTTCTGTTTGATTTATTTTTAAAATCCAATCAATAATGTTTAATGGATATATTAAATTATTAAAAAAAGAAAATAAAGTTTATAATTGATTATAAATTATAAACTTCTTCTGCAGGCACTAATGGTATTTTATAAGCATTTAAAATTGATACCAATTCATCCAAATCTTTGGACTGCAATAAAAGAATAGCTTTTTCAGACTTTTCATGAGTAAATGCATAAAGGTATTCAAGGTCTATTCCCTCATCTTTCAAGATTTTTAGGATTGATGAAAGTCCGCCCGGAGTGTCATCTAGTTCCGCTCCAATGATTGGGGTGTTTTTAACGATGTAATCATTGCTTTCCAAAATTTCCTTTGCTTTTATAGGGTCTTGAACTACCAATCTTAAAATACCAAATTCAGTTGTGTCTGCTAAGAATAATGCTCTGATGTTTATGTCATTTTGAGCAAGCAAATCTAAAACATGATACAATTTCCCCATTTTATTTTCTAAAAATATAGATAGTTGTGTTATCTTATACATATTGTCTCCCCTGATTAATGTAAATTACGTTTGTCAATTACTCTTTGTATTTTGCCTTTTGTGCTTCTTGGAATGCTTTTTGGTGCAACTAGGCTAACGTTAACTGCGATTCCAATCTCATTTTGAATGTATTCGCCGATTTTACGCTTTACACCGATCATCTCTTTAATGTCATCTGAGAAGAGAGATTCAGAAGCTTCAACCTTGATTTCAATTTCATCCATTATGTCCGGACGGGTAACGATGATTTGGTAGTGAGGCTCGATGTCACTGACCTTAAGAAGTGCCTTTTCGATTTGTGATGGGAATACAGCAACTCCCTTAACCTTGATCATGTCATCAGATCTTCCAGTGATCCTTTCCATTCTTGCAAGGGTCCTTCCACATGCACAAGTGTCATAGTGAAGTGCAGTGAGGTCTTTTGTTCTGAATCTGATTATAGGCATGCTTTCCCTTTCAAGGTTGGTCAATACCAATTCTCCGTGAGTGCCTTCAGGCAAGGTGTTTCCAGTATTCGGGTCAATGATTTCAGGATAGAAGAAATCCTCCGCAATGTGCAAACCGTTCTGTGCAGGACATTCCATACCTACACCTGGACCCATCAATTCGGTAAGTCCGTAGATATTGTAAGCCTTGGTCTTGAATGTGTCTTCGATTCTCTCTCTCATTTCAGCTGTCCACATTTCAGCTCCAAAACCAATTGCCTTAAGGCCGAGTTTTTCAAAGTCTATTCCTTCCTCTTTAGCCACTTCTCCAAGGTATATGCCATAGGAAGGGGTGAAAATAAGGCAGGTAGTTCCAAAGTCTGCCATGATTTCGACTTGCCTTCTTGTTTGGCCGGTTGAAATAGGGATGATTGTTGCCCCTAATCTATGAGCCCCATAGTGAACACCGAATCCTCCTGTAAACAATCCGTAACCATGAGTGTTCTGTATGATATCGTCTTCATCAAGACCCATCATGGTAAGTCCTCTTGCAACGATTTCTCCCCAATTGTCAATGTCTCCTTGGGTGTATCCGCTTACAACAGGCTTTCCAGTAGTTCCAGAAGAGGAGTGTACCTCTATGATTTCCTTTTTATCAACTGCAAACATTCCAAATGGATAACATGCTCTTAAATCATCTTTAGTAAGGAATGGCAACTTTTCAATATCCTTTAAGGTTTCTATGTCTTCAGGGAAAACATTTGCTTGAGTGTACTTTTCGGTATAAAATGGGATCTTGTCAAATGCCCTTTTTACAGTAGCTTGCAACTTCTTCAATTGAAGTTCAAAAATGTCTTCTCTTGACATGCATTCAATTTCTTCATTCCACATATTCTAACCTTTTTGTTTCTGTGTAATTTTAGTAATTTTTATAATTGCAATATCTAATTCTATTATGTATTAATTTCTATAAATATTTTATATCAATCCTAAATTTTTCATATATTCAATGCTTTTTTCGATTGAATCTATAGAATATAACTCCAACATATAGATGCCATCATAGTTATTCTTAATAAAAATATCAAAGAACTCATTTACTGGAAAAGTCCCTTCACCTAATGTACGATGTGTGTCATCATCACCAAGATTATCATGGACATGTATGTGTTTAATGGAGTTGAAGTAAATTTCATCTGGAGTGAACCCTGCAGTATGGGCATGACCAATATCTAAAGTCATTGGAAGCTCAAGTTCTGTCAATGTTTCGTTCAATAAGTTCACATCCTGATACATGAACCCTTCTATATGAGGTAAGTTCTCAATGCATGCATTGGCGCCATTGTCTTTTGCATAATCACCAATGTCCTTTAGGGAATCCTTAGCTATTTCATAGATTATATCTTCCTTGCCTCTACCACTGAATGACACTATTCCTGGATGAACAACTACAATGTCACTATCAATCATATTTGCCAAGTCAATTGACCTTTTGATTTCATTAACTGATAGTTTTGCTAATGCTGAATTCAGTGAAGCGATGTTCAGGTCAATGAATGGGGAGTGGATTGTATATTCCAAGGAATATGAGTTGATCATATCAATCATCTCTTCATCATCATTCAATTCTCTATATGGGTAATCATGCAATATTTCTACATATTCTATGCATTTGCTGCTATCGAAGTATTCCAATGTCTCTTCCATTGTAATGTTCTCTGTAGCCAACATTGAAGCGCCTATTTTCATATTTTGCCTCTTTTTCATTATTTAATAAATATAATTATCTTAGATTGACATATGGTTTATAGAAGTTATTCCACTATCAATCTCTAACTCTTGCAATAACTCTTAATCCCTTATCCAAACCATCTATGATTTCTTCAGTCAAGTCAAGGTTCTTATGAAGCTTTACATAACCTCTTTTGCCTACAGTTGCTGTAAATAGGTATTTGTCCTCTAAAAGAATGTCAAAAGCACTGCCGACATATTTTTTGCCGATAGGCAATACGATATGGTCCTTTCTTATTTCAGGATAGAGCTCAAAGACTTCATAGTAGAATTCAGAGGTTTCTCCTTCTTCATAATCATCAAATTCATCTGACTCTTCGCTTAAGTCATAGTAATTGTCATTGCTGTAATCCTTTTTGCCTTCATCGATGATGTAATTATCAATATTGTCATTATACTCTTTCAATTGGGACTTTTTGGACTTCTTATGCTTGTCTTTCTTAGCCTTTTTGGATTTGGACTTCCCGGATTTTTTTGAAAGTCTTTCAGCAAAACTGTCAGGTGCCTTTTCAAGAGGTTCAACATTCATGCTGATTCCAATCTCATTTTCAAGTTCAGCTATTCTTTTACCTCCTTTTCCAATGATTTTAGGAATGTATTTCTCGGTTATGTAAATGTTTGCTCTCCTATCGCTTTCCATGCTCACTTCAATGGCTGCCTTTGGAGTTATCTTTTTCAGGGTTCTTAGGATTTCCCTTTCCGCTATCATTTGGACAGGAGTCTTTTCCTGATTCATCTTTGCCTTTTTGGACTGTTCCACCATTCCAATATCCATTACGATAGTCTGTTCACCATAAGTGTAAATCTCGTTGACTAATGTTCCTGTTTCAAAGTCCCTTACTTCAATTACAGGTCTTGCAAGATCTCTTTCTTCCATTCCACTTGGAACCTTTACAGTAAGCTTGTTTTCATAAATGGCTGATATTTCACCGTCTTCAATATAGATTGTAGTGTCTACGATTGATGGAATTGTACCTAAGTCAACTCTGCTTGCAATCCTTTGAATTGCATCGATAGGCCTTGTTGCATGAACAACACCAATCATTCCGACACCTGCAAGTCTCATATCTGCAAATATCTTGAAGTCATGGTTCTTTCTAAGCTCATCGTAAATTGTGAAGTCAGGCCTTACTAACAATAATATGTCTGCAGTGTTCTCCATATCCCCTTCAAGAGGTGCATATTGGGTAATTGTGTCTCCAACCTGCAAGTCTCTTGGAGATTCCATTGTTTTGACCACTTTGTTTAGGTATTCATCATAGAATTTAGCTATTGCCTGTGCAAATGTACTTTTTCCTGCTCCAGGTGAACCTGAAATGAGTATTCCCCTTGCACTGTTTGTTAGCCTTTCAATCAATTGACTTGATAAGTGGTATTGGTCAAGTGAGACTTCAGCAACAGGCCTTACAGCAGTTATTTCCAGCGCTTCTGAGAAAGGAGGTCTTGCTATTGATATCCTAAGGTCTCTGGATTGCACTACAATTGCACCTTGCTTGTCCACTTCAAGGTATGTTTTTGCATCATACCTTTCCTTTTCAAGGATTTCCTCTGCAATAGCTTCCAACTGCTTGTATGTGAATTTTTCATCTGCGAGCTTCACAAGTTCAATATGTCCTGGCTTTCCCTTTTTAGCCATAGGAACAACATTTTCCTTTAAATGAACACTCATTGTGTCATCATCAAAGAATTTGGCTATTTTCAAGTCTATTGCACCTTTATATTCCTGTGCATAGTATATGGTAGGAATTCCCTGCGCTTCAGCAGTTTTCGCTTGGATTTTATCGCTTGTTAAGAGTAATGCTAGTTCATCTTTAGCAACATCCCGGATTAATCCGTCTATTTCTCCAAGCTTTGCATTGTCCTTTTCAAATTTGGTAGGTCTTCTGCCGGTTATTTTGATTGATATTTCACCGATTTCAGCTAAATCCTGAAGTTTCTTCACATTCTCAAGGCCTCTGATGCCAGTTGGTCTTTGATTGTTAGCTTGATGTTCAAGTTCTGAGATTACAGCTTCAGGTATGATTATTTCAGGATAGTTCAATTCCTTTTCCTTAATGATCTTTTCCACATTTCCTTCAATGATTGCACTTGTATCCGGAACAATCCTTTTTATTTCATCATTCAATTCATCTTCATCATTATAATCGCTATTGTATTCATACTCATTAAAATTCATATTTTCACCTCCTTTGAGGTTTGATTAATTCAATAATTCTCATTTTAATAATCTTTTTATAGAGAGAATAATTTTATTATAAAATATTTTAACGATTTTCCTAATTTATCTGTACATTTCCTTTGGATCAAATAATCTTTCAGAGATTATTTTAATATCATCATCGGTAAGATTGTCAATGTCAATATTCTCCTTATCAATATCTATTTGCCTAAAGAAGCATGATCTGTATCCTTCATGGCATGCTGCACCTATTTGCTCAACCTTCATTATGATTGCATCTGCATCACAGTCAATGTACATTTCCTTAACAGTCTGCACATTTCCAGAGCTTTCTCCCTTTAGCCATTGCTTTTTTCTTGAAGTAGAGTAGTAATGAGCCTTTTTGGTCTTCAAGGTTTGCTCTACCGCTTCCTTATTCATGAAAGCCACCATTAACACTTCATTAGTTTCATAGTCTTGGGCGATTCCAATCACCAGGTCTTCTCCACCCATATTGAGTCTGAAATTTAATTCCATTTTTTCACCTTTTTTTTTAGACATGGATTCTTAACTACTGAATTCAATTGCGGTTTTTATGAAAGGGGCAACTTCATTTATTGGCATTTGCCCTTGCTCTCCAGTTTTCATATTCTTGACTGTTACTTTTCCATCTTCAAGGTCACGTTCTCCAACAAGAACCGCATATTTCACTCCAATCTTATTTGCATAAGCTAAAATCTTCTTGAATTTCTTTCTGGACAAGTCAACTTCAGTAGCGATATTGTCTTTTCTAAGAGTTTGCGCAATCTTAAAGGCTTCATGTCTTGTAGAGTCTGAAATAGCTGCAACATATGTGCTTACAATAGGTTCAAGTTCCATTTTGCCGTTCAATTCCTCGATTGCATTCATCAATCTGTCAAAACCTAATGCAAATCCAGTGGAGACAACGTCTTCTCCACCGAATAGTTTAACGAGATTGTAAGTTCCTCCACCGCATACTTGCTTTTGTGCACCAAGACCTTCCACATATACCTCAAACACTATTCCAGTATAATAGTCAAGTCCTCTAGCTACACCAAGATTTAACTTGTAATTGAACACTTGGAAACTTTCAAGAGTCTTTACAAGTTCCTTGAATTCTTCAAGGGCCTCTTTGGTTTCTTCGTAAGGAGACACTAGTTCCTCTATGGCTTCAATTATTGAAGAGTCACCAACCATATCCATCAATTTGAACAATACCTCATTGAGTTCTGGTTTGTCCTTGATGATAGGATTGTCTCCAACAAGGGATTCTTTCAATAGCTCTTTGTCACCCTTATCGATAACAACCATAATCTCTCTTTGTGTAGCTGTATCAATATCAAAGTGATTGAATAATCCTCTGATTATTCCTAAGTGATTTACATTGAATTCTGCAGTAGTGATTCCAAGCTTTTCTATTGCATCGTTGCACATGGCTATCACTTCAGCTTCACCTTCAGGGGTCTTTGCACCAATCAATTCACATCCGAATTGCCAGAACTGTCTGAATCTACCTTTTTGAGGTCTTTCATATCTGAAACAGCTTCCATAGTAGTAAATCTTGATTGGCTTGGATGTCTTTTGAAGCTCATTCAAGTATAATCTTGCAATAGGGGCAGTGATTTCAGGTCTTAAGGCAAGGTCTCTGTCTCCCTTGTCCTTAAAGTTATATAATTGATCTACAATTTCCTCTCCTGATTTAGTGGTGAATAGTTTTAAGTCTTCAAATAAAGGTGTTTGAACTTCACAAAAACCATAGTTTTCAAATACATTTCTTAAAATGTCTTCAGCGTGTTTCCTTTGTCTCATTTCTTCAAAAAGGAAGTCTCTTGTTCCCCTTGGTCTTTCAAATTCCATTATTGATTCTCCAATGTTTTTAAGTAATTTTTATCAGATTAATTTTTCGTAAAATGTTTTTTATAGTTAATCATTTAACAATATTATATTTAATATTTATTTTATATAATATTTTTTAAATTATTATATGCTCTTTTTTTATTTTAAACTCTTTTTTCTCTTTTTTTATAAAATTTCTAGTAATTTTTTTAGAGTTTTTAATTATTTATTATCTTTACCACTTTAAAAATAATTTTTTTAGAGTTTTTAATCATTTATTCTCTAAAACGCTTTTAAAAAATAATTAAACTAAATATATTGAAATCTCATATTATTGATTAAAAAAGTATATGATTTTATAATAAATTATTTTTGATAATACATAAAACTTTAAATGATAAAATACTATAAATTATTATAAAAAATTAAGTGTGAATTATGTTTGAAGAATTGCATGAACTCTTAGAGGATAAAAGGATTTCAAAGAATGGGCTGTTGGCTATTTTAAAGGAAAAGGCTCAAAAGATATCTGTTTTCGATTTGATGGATGCCCATCAGTATATACTTCAGGATGTGGCGTTTGTACAGGATAAATATCAGGATGACTTCCGTCAAGCTTATGTTAAGCAATTCATTGGTCATATAAACAATATTAAAAATGACAATACAGATTATGACAGCAGGGGCAAAAAGGAGAGAATTGATAAAAAACAGTTTGAAAAATCATTAGAGGATTTGCATAATGTTTATGATGGCGTGAACTTTGACAAGGATAAGGTACAGCTTATTTACTGTTTGGTTTCTTTATATGCCACTTTTATATTGGAGGAACCTATTCATTCACTGGACACTCCTTTCCCAGGCAATTTGAAGATTAAGAAGTTAGGTAAGTTTTATTATTGTCCTGTCAAGGCAACTCAAAAGAATACTGAATGGGCAGTTTGCAATATCTGCATTTCACGTGAGATCGATTATGATCCAGAGTTAAATGCCAGCAGTTAGGGATTATTTCTTTAAAAATAAGTATTTTATAGTCATATAATATTAACATGTTGTGATAGGATGTTTGAAAAATTTGATGTGTTGATAGATGAAGATGATAAGATATCAAAGGATGATCTTATGATTGTCTTAAAGGAAGAGCTTACTGATGTTTCTGTTTTTGATATGATGATCATATCTGCTGAAATCATTGAAAACAACAAATATGTTCAGGAATCCTATCAGGAAAAAAGCAAAAAGATTTACATAGACTTTTTCTTAAACAGAGTCAAGGAAATAAGAAGCAATGATACTGTTTATAATGATTATTTCAATAAGGATGACTTTGTAGAAAAATTAAACCAATTAAAAGATATTTACCAACTTGTTTCTAAAGACAGAAAAAACAAAAGCCCAATTATTGATTTGGTGGTATGCCTTTACACTACATTTGTGCTTGATGAGCCTATTCATCCTATTGGAACTCCTTTCCCTGGCTCATTAGAGGTTATAATGGAAAATGGAGTTTATTATTGTCCGGTTAAAGAGGCCAATATTGATACTCCAAATTCTGTATGCAGACTTTGTATAGCTGAACAGTTGGATTTTTAATTAATATTATTGGAATTTTTTTAATTATAAAATTATTAAGTTTTTAAAATAGTGATACTATGGTAGATGGAAAAACAAGGATTTTGGGAGTTATTGGAGATCCTATTGAACACACTTTCTCTCCAGCAATGCAAAATGCTGGACTTGATGCTTTAAACTTAAATTACATTTATCTTCCATTTCATGTCAAACCAAATGGATTGAAAGAATGCATTGAAGGTGCAAAGGCTATGGGCATACAAGGTTTGAATGTTACAATACCACATAAAACCAATGTCATGAAACACCTTGATGAAATCGATCAAGTAGCTTCAATGATTGGTGCAGTAAATACTATTCAATTCATTTCTGATGAAAATAATGAATCCAATCAAAATAATGAAATCAATGTTACAACAAAAGGATTCAACACTGATGGATATGGATGTCTCCGTGCAATTAATGAAAAAACTTCAATAAATAAGAAAAAAGTTACTATCACGGGTGCAGGTGGAGCAGCAAGGGCAGTTGCATTTCAGATAGCAAGCAGTGGAATTGATGAGTTGTCAATATTGAATCGTAATTTCACCAAAGCGGAATCACTTGCAAATGATTTAAGATCCAATTTAAGCAATGCAGGAATTGATATTAGTATAAATAGCTGTGAAATGGATTATCTGAAAAAAGAATTGGACAGTTCAGACATATTTATAGACACAACACCTATTGGAATGTATCCTAATGTGAATGATAAGCCAATAGCAAGTGCAGATATGCTTCATGAGGGTCTTGTTGTAAATGATATAGTTTACACTCCTATGGAAACATCCTTGATAAAAGAGGCTAAAAAAGCCAATGCACAAGTTGTTTATGGATATGAGATGCTCTTGTATCAGGGAATCAGAAGCTTTGAGATATGGTTAGGTAGAGATGCTCCAGCAGATGTGATGGAAAAGGCATTATTGGATGTTTTAGGTATTTAAGTTTAATTTTTATTTTAATTTTTTTTTTAGTGATAATATGGATGATTTTCTATCAAGTTTTGTTTTGAATGAGGAAAAAAAGGAACTTTCTGATTCAAAGAAGGATGTCATGAAGTTCTTAAAGCAAATAGGTGTTGATACCCGTTTTGTCAGTTTCTTTGATGATGGTGGAGACATTAAGCTTTATATAGAAAATCTCCGCTTTTCAAAGTTTTCCAAAAAAAGAAGAGAAACATTCAACAGGCATTATCCTGATATGATGGTTGTAAGATCATCTCTTTTTCAAAAGATCTGTTCAAGGTCTTCAAAGACATTGGCAGAGTCATTAAGCCCTAAGGAAAGGATTCTCATTCCAAGAATGGATAATGATTACAACAAGTTTTTATACATAGTGATTGAGCCTTATTCAAGAAAATATGGCATAAGATTCATTGAATATGATGAAAACATCAGTGCAGATGGCTTTGATTCTGTCATTTCTCCATTGAACCTGAATCAGGAAGTGAATCATATCCTGAATGATATCTTTGATGGAAAGGGAATCGAATGGGATAGGAAATTGGACTTATCCAATATTTATGATTTTGACTTAAAGGATAAGGACATCATATTTCCATTTATCAATGTTCCACAAGAGTGGATAAATGACTTTTTAGGAATTGAAAAGGAATATGAAATAGACTATGAAAACGAAGACATTGCAGAGTCATTCATGGGATTCCTAACTGAGATCAATCCTCAATTCAAGGAAAATGTATTGGCGGCATCTTCATTTTTGGAAAGTCATCAAAAGTAATAAAATTTTAAATAATGGAAAAATATTAAACATAGTTAAATAGAATAAAAAATATATATCGAATTAATTAATTATTTAATAATATTTTGTGATTATATTTGAGGTTTTAATATGGCAAATGAAATTACTGCAGAATTAAATGATGAGCAATTTGAAAGATATCAAATCATGCAAGAGAATGAATTGAGCATTGGTGAAGCTATAGACTTGATTTTCTATTTGCGTGACCATTATGGAGTCCGCAATGATCAGCTTCTTGAAGAAAGGCTTGAACAGTTAATCCTCAGAAAATCAGAATTAGAATCCGAGATGGAAAACTCGGATAAGGATTTATCTTCAGATTTATCTAAGATTGCTGCTGAAATGGATATCCTTGAAAAATTAAAAGACACTACATATGACTTTGAAGCTAAAGAGGAAATCCTTGAAAAAGAATATGCTGCTATTGATGAAACTTATGAAATGAAGGTTCAAGCACATAAGCGTGGAATCAAATGGGGTAAATTCTTCAATAGCATTTTATGATTTCAGTTTTTTATCCTTTTTTCTTTTTTTATTTTTACTTTTTTTAAAATTTACACTTTTTTAATATATTTATCTTAAAGCCTTTATTTTGCTTATTTTTTGATTTAAACTATTTTAAACACTTTTTTAATATATTTGTACAATAGCAAAATTCTTTAAATTTTTTCAGATTTTAGATTCATAAGATAACTTTTATATAATAAATTAAACTAATATTTTATTGAGTAGTTATTATGGACTTTCTTATAAAAAAATTATAAGAAATTCCAATCAAAATCAAATTATTAAATTTATTAGGAGTGGATTTGTCTGACAAAATATATTATAATTACTGGTGGAGTAGTTAGTTCCATTGGAAAAGGAATTACCTCTGCATCCATTGGCCGTATATTACGTTCCTACGGCTTGAAGGTTGCAGCTATTAAGATTGACCCATATTTAAACTGGGATTCTGGTACTTTAAACCCATACCAACATGGAGAAGTGTTTGTAACTTATGACGGTATGGAAACTGATCTTGATTTAGGTCACTATGAAAGGTTCTTGGACATAGAGCTTCCAGGAATATCCAACATCACTACCGGAAAGGTCTATCAATCAGTTATTTCCAAAGAAAGAAAAGGTGATTTCTTAGGAGCTTGTGTTCAAATTATCCCTCATATCACCAATGAAATCAAGGAAATGGTACGTGAAATCTCCGCTAAGAATGACTATGATGTCGTTCTTGTTGAATTGGGCGGTACCGTGGGGGATATTGAAAGCCAACCATTCCTCGAAGCGTTAAGACAATTGAGAAACGAGGAAGGCTCTGAAAACGTTATGTTTGTACATGTAACATTCGTTCCTTACTTGGAAGCTGCTGGCGAATTCAAGACAAAACCAACTCAACACTCTTCAAAAGAACTTAGAAGCATGGGTATCAACCCTAACATGATCGTTTTAAGAAGTCAAAAACCTATTGATGATGACTTGAAAAGGAAAATCGCTCACTTCTGTGACGTTGAATTTGATGCTGTTGTAAACACTCCTGATGCTCAAACAATCTATGAAGTTCCTTTAGTATTGGACAGGGAAAACGCTGGCCAGTACATTTCCAACAGAATTAATTTAGGAATTGATTTTGAAAATGACAAGAATACTCTTAACGAATGGGCAGAAATTGTAGATTCCCTTAAGATTCAAGATCCGGTGGTTACCATTGGTATTGTGGGAAAATACGTTGAATTGGAAGACGCTTATATAAGTATCAGAGAATCCTTGCACCACGCAGCAGCGAAAATTGGCGCTAAAATGAAAATCGTATACCTCTCATCTGATGTGGATGTGGAAAATGAGGAAGAATTGAAAGCTTTCCATGAGGAACTTTCCAAGCTTGACGGTATTCTTATTCCTGGAGGATTTGGTGACCGTGGTGTAGAAGGTAAGTTAAGTGCTGTTGACTATGCAATTGAAAATGAAGTTCCTATTTTCGGTATCTGTTTAGGTATGCAATGTATGGTAATTCAATTTGCAAGAAGAATCGGAATGGACAGTGCAAACAGCAGTGAATTCAAAGATGACCTAGAATACCCAGTAATTGACATGATGGAAGAGCAAAAGAAAATCAAGAATATGGGTGGAACCATGCGTTTAGGTGCTTATGACTGTAAATTGATTGACGGCACCAAAACCAAAGAGGCATATGGTGAAGACTTGATTCAAGAAAGACACAGACACAGATACGAATACAATAACGAATACAGGGATGTATTAACTGAAAACGGTCTTGTTATTGCAGGAACAACTCCTGATGATTTCTTGGTTGAAATCGTGGAATTGCCTGATCATCCTTGGTTTAAAGAATAGAACAAACTTTTAGAAAAAGTTTGATCAAAATTCTTTCTTTTTTTATTCTATTTTCACTATTTTTTTTAAATTTTATATTATTTTTTAACTATTTTTAAAATTAATTTTGATTTTTTTCACTAATTGATTTTACACAATTGTGATTTTGTGCAATTGTGCAATTGAAATTTTTATTTTTTTCGCATTTCAAATCATTTTATATTGAATCAAGACCTATTTAATAACATATTCACTTAAAAAAATATTAAAGGGGTAGTATGAGCGAAATAAGTAAAAATAATAAAGAAATAGGAAAAACAATTGCTACAAAGGTTCCAATAAACATCCATAATCAATTGATGAATCTAATAGAAAACGGCGATTACTTAAGCATTTCAGACTTTCTTAGGGAAGCAATAAGGGAACAGTTAAAGACTTATAAGGTTGCTAATTTTAGAGAAATCAATTATTTTGATGCAAAGAAGGAAGTTGTAAGCTATTTCATAAAATATGATGATTGCTTTCTGGATGAGATAGCTATCGATCTGGAACTTGATTTCGAACTGGTTTTAAACATAATCAAAGACCTTATGGAAGAAGGGAGGATTGTAAAGATTTCAAATGAGGAACTCTTTGAAAAAAGAGGAATTGATAATTTGGATGTTTATCGCTCAAAGGATAATGATTCAGTCTATAAGATAGAAGGAAAGCGATTTATTGTCGAATCAAGATTCAAAGATTATGAATTCATCACCATAAGACATAATGCTGATTATAAATCCGTTTTTAAAAACAATGGAATGGTGCTTGAAAACGCTTCAGTAATATTGTCTGAAGCCTATTCCTTTATAAAATAGATTTTTTAATAATTCTTTTTTTATTTTTTTTAAATTTTTTATAATTTTTCATTTTGATGATACTTTTTTAATTGATTAATAATTTGCAATATGATTTTATTTTTTCGATTTAACATCAATTTACATTTTAAAATAAATATAACAATTAATTTGTACTTCAAAACTTAAAAAAACTATTATATTTAAATATAATGAAAAAATAATAATCAATTGTCTTATAAAAACAATTTAAATAATTTAAATTGATTTCTTAAGATAAAAATCCTATTTTATTAATTTCTATTTCTATTTATAGAAAATAGGGTCCTAAAATAGGATTGTTGCACTAATTAATTAGTAAGACTTGGAGGTTTCCTCTTGTATAATAGTATTTTTATTGGGAATATTCTGGATTTAACTATAAATCATTCACTTGGCAATTATCATCTTTTAATCAAATCATGTCAAATACATTTGTTCGTAATACTGTTAATTCTTTCAATTGCTGATTATTATGATTTGAAATTTGGAATAATTCCTAATAAATTAAGCTTGATTATAATTGTCTATGGATTGATTTTTAATTCAATATTGAGCCTATGCTTTAACAATTCATTGATTTTCATATTTTCAATAGCTTTAACTGCTTTAATCACAGCTATTTCATTTATCCTGTGGCATATTGGATTTTGGGGAGGTGGAGACTTTAAGCTATTCATTGGATTGTCATTAGGATTGTCCTTTTTAGACTTAAATAATCTAAACTTAAATTATTTCTCAAGCTTAAACATTCCCATCTTTAATCAATGGATTTTTTATCCAAAGATTATTTCAATACTTCTAAATGGCATTCTAATAGCCTTGGTGTTGATTTTCATATCAATTTCTTATGAATCAATTAAAAATAAAAAGCTAAAACATTATTCAAAATTATCTATTTTAGATTTTAGCTCAGTGTTTAGCAAATTAACCACTAAAACTGTAGATATTAAAAGTTTATCAGAAGGAATGGTCTTGAAGAAATATTACTTCAAGAATCAGATTGCATATGATAGGATTAATGAACTAAAGAACAAAATCAATTCAAATACCAATTTAAATGCATTTAATGAGGGTGATATTTATTATTTCTCATCATCAAACAGTATGGGTTTGACAAAAGAGGATATAAAATTGATTAATGGATTATACAAGATGGACATTATCAAAAATCATGATTTTGAAATTAGGGCAGAAATTCCATTCATGCCTTTCATAACCCTCGGATATGTAGGTTTTTTATTCTTTGGAGATTTCATAGCCATTATTTCAGGTTTTATAAAAATAATGTTTTAGTTAGGTAAAAACAATGAAAAATATTTCTATAGGCAATAAAGGCCAATTGTCACTTGAATATGTCTTAAGTTCCATGATAGTGATCTTAATCATCAGCCTAATATCTGTTCCCATATTATTGACTGCAATGGATTATTCCAATGATATATTGGATTCAATCAATTCCAAAAGCGAACTGTCTAAAATAACTGATGCAATTGACTTTTGCTATGCCTCTGGAAAGGGGTCTAAAAGAACTGTATTGGTTGACTTTAATCGAAATGTGGATATCAGACTGTATAATGACGGCAAAAATGGATTGGCTTTGATAAATTTGAACTTATCTGACAATTCACAAGAAATCACAAGGTATTTTGATTATAATGGATTAAATGAAAACATTCATTTATCTAAAGGGTTTAATAGGATTGCAGTAAAATGGGACGAGAATTCAAATGTGATTGAAGTAAAGAGATTGATTTAATACTTCACCGTTTCATAATGCTTTTTTAACAGAAAATTCTCTTTTCATAAAATATATAAATTAAGTTTTTTATATATAATATTAGAATAATAATTCTTAATTTTAAAATATTTATTATAAAATTGTTTTAAAACTTAAATAAATTTATTAATTTGTTTTTATTTTAAAAATTAGGACTTATTTAATGTAATATTGATTTATAAATTTATTTAACTCTCTAAAAACTGAATTAAGATAAATTTATATTTAAAATTGTTAAAAGAGTTGATTATGATGGATTTAATTACTGGAATAATATTTGTAATCCTATTCATTATAATTATGGTATTTGCCTTTTCCATGGGTATTCTATCTCCATATGTTGGTAGAAAGGAAATCGTATCCATAATCTTAATAGGATTTGTTCTTGGCGCTATCGGAGGATACTTCTTCATTGACCCTATTTACGAAGAAAGCCCATATATTATAGGTAATGTTCAAGGACTTTTTACATTGGATAGTGAAGTGATTTATCTAAACATTCCATCAACTTCAAACATCAGTGATGTAACAAATAAGATTAGCAATTTAAATGGAGTTAATTCAGTTTCTACAAACGGATTTGAGTTGAAAACAGGGTTCATCAAGAACAGCACAAAGATTTATGTGGAGAATCATTTAAGAAGCGATTCTGAGATTGAATCCTTTAAGGTAACCAACAATTCAGTTACTGTAGACTTAAAAAATCCTGCAAGTTCAACCACCACATTAGGTTCTCTTGTAAATTGGCTAAGCAATAGGGCTGGAGTAGGCTCTGAATTCGCTTTCGTCCATATACAAGTTCATGTAAATTCCAATGATGTGGAAGAGGTCAGGGATTATTTAAATGAAAGCAATTACAACATAATCTCTATTGAAGGGCCTGTACAGGATACAATACATTATTTTGAAGATCATTTGGCTCCAACTTATGTTATAATGTTCATTACAGGGCTTGTGGGAGTAGCTGTAGCTATTGCAGGAGTCTTTGTTGAACCTTTAACCAAATTCACTAGAAGATTTAAAAAAGACCAAAAAGAAAGAATTAGAAGTAGAAGCAATAGAAGAAGACGTTAATTAGTTTATTTAAAGGAGGATAATATGTCTAAATTCTGTCCGGAATGCGGTTTTGAGCAACATAATGATAATAATCGTTATTGTTCCAATTGCGGTTTTGACTTTTACAAAGTGGAAAACAATATTAAATCAGCTGACAACTCAAGTATTGTTGTTCCTATAGATTCTGATGAGAATTCTGTTTCCAAGACTCTAGGTTCTGTAGATTCTAAGGCCATTGAATCCAGTTCCACCTCTTCTTCAACAACTTCAACCGCTAAAGGTCCTTCCAGTTCAAGCACCAAAAGCTCAACTGGTTCAAGTCCAAAGACCACAAAAAATTATACATCCAAATCATCAAGTAACGATTTTTTATCTAAATTAACATTCAATAAATGCTTTTTAGCATTTGCAGTGATACTGATAATATTTTTTATTATTGGAATGTTCGCCCAATTGGACCCGGAGCCTTCCTCGGATAATGGATTGACTTCATTTATGGAAAGATCAAATAGTTATGGATTATCTGATTTTATTGAAGATTCCAATAATTATTCCGATGATTATGATTACGATTATTTAAATTATGGTGGAGACGGCGATTACGCAGATCGTGTAGAGAATTGAAATTTAATACTATTTTTTATTAATCTAAATTTGGTGTAAATAATGAAATCTGCTGTTTTATTTTCAGGTGGAAAAGATAGTGTTATGGCTTTAAATTATGCTATAAACAATGGGGATGATGTAGAATATCTTCTTTCAATCAAGTCCCAAAATGATGAGTCATACATGTTTCACGTTCCGAATATCCATTTAACCGATTTGCAGGCAGAAGCTATAGGAATTCCTATCATAGAAGTCAAAACTGCGGGGGTAAAGGAAGAGGAGCTTGAAGATTTGAAGGAAGGATTTAAGCAATTGAAAAGCCTTGGAATTGAAGCTATCTACACAGGTGCATTATTTTCCACTTATCAAAAATCCAGAATTGAAAGATTGGCAGATGAGATTGGCATTGAAGCCATTTCACCATATTGGCATAAGGATCCTAAGGAATATATGGATTTGGTTATTGATTCCGGATTTAAGGTTATCATCAGCGGTGTTTTTGCTGAGGGTCTTGATGAATCATGGCTCGGCAGGCTCATTGATGAAGAGGCATTGGCAGAACTTGAGAAAATCAGCGAAAAGACATATCTCCATCTTGCTTTTGAAGGAGGAGAGGCTGAAACATTAGTTATTGATGGCCCTATCTTTAAAAAAAGAATTGAAATATTGGATGCAGATATAGATTGGCATGTTAATAATGGCACATATAATATAACAGATGCAAGATTGGTAGATAAGGAATAATTGCAAATCTTTATATTTAACAAAAATTATCCATTAGTATAACATATTGGGGTGATATTATTTCAAAAGGTTTTAAAAAAAGCATATTAACTATTTCACTTGTTTTCATGATTCTTTTCTCATCTATAATAATCATTGATTCCATTTCTGCAGAAGAGAATGTGCCAAAAGGTTTTGAAACTTACTATATGAGAGGATATGGATTCAATGTCCCAAGTTCATACAAGCTGATTAATGAAGGATGGGATGAAGTTAATCGCTTGAATTACATGAACTTTCAAAAGGGCAGGAATTTTGTAAATATCAGTCTGGAAAGACATTCATCAAGTTTCAATAAGAATGTAATGGATGGATTCAGCTCCTTTAAGTTGAATGATGAGAAACTGTATAAGACCTCAATTTCTGGAATAACCGGATTTTACAATAAGAGGAATAAGGTAAGAACATTTGTTTTTGCATCTGAAGATGATATGATCTATTTGCACATAAAAGGGCCAAGTGTCTCTCATGTGGTTTCATCCATAACCCAAAGGGATTATAAGCCTTATCACAGCAATGAATATGACTTCGATGATGATGCATATTATGAATCAGACGCTTATGATGACTCTTTTGATGATTCTTTTGATGATGCGTCTTATTACAATTACAGATGGTAATTAATTACCATTTTTTTTTTAAAAAAGTAGTATAATTTGTTTTTTTTAATTATTTCTAATAAACAATCTTATAATCTATTTTATTCTTTTCTCTTTTTAGAGAATCCATTTTAACAAGGTCAAAGATCAATTTATCTTCGGTTAACCTTTCCCACATCTTGTATATCTTTTTTAGGAAATCCTCATCCAAATCCATTTTTTCAGCTATGATTGGACATTGATAAGTCATGTCATCAACATCATAAATCAAATGCAACTTGTTTTCCTTATCAAAATGTGGGCTAAGAGGAAAAGACCTACATTGAATGGGCCTTAATCTTCTATTGCAGTGTGGTGGATTGGTGCATTTTATATAATAGACTTCCCCATCCCAAGAGTCTGGATATTCGATCTCATCAGTTGTTTCATAAAACATCTCAAACCAATCTGATTCGTTTTCAAGCATTTCCTCTTCTCCAGGAAGCAAATACAATACCATTTCTGCCAATTCATCATTTCTTTCACCATTTTCAACAGTGCAGCAGATGGAATTGCATAGCTCTCCACAATTGAACTTGCCTAATGGAGATGCATTATTGGTCATATTATATATTTTCAAATAATCCTTTTTTCTTATAGAACATTTCATTTTTTCACATTTTTTTCTCTTGATTAGATAATATTTATGTGTCTTTTTCTTAAAAAGTTATTGATTAGAAAAATGGTTTATCAAATAATTCATTTCTTTAAAAGAACATTTTTAAATCATTATTTCATATGAATTCATGCACTAAAGACTTTACATAAATTCTAATTTTTTTACAAAAAACAGCCAGTTTCCTTATAAAACTTTCGATTATGTAAAAAATAGATTACATTTATATACTAGTTTAACAAAATAAGATTATGAATTTATAAGAGGTGATAAAATGAATAAAAGAATTCTAGCCATATGTCTTGCTATATTTATGGCATTCGCGGTTATTCCAACTGGATTTGCAGACAGTTCTAATCAAGTTGTAATAACCTATGGTGAAACTGCATATATGAATCAACAATACAAATCTATGGTTGACGATTATTTTGCAAGCAAAACTAATGTAGATATAAACAGCATAGAATCAAAAGTAATCACTGCTGGAGATGTAAACAAGATTTCCGGTGGTTTCTCAGGAAAATATTACAATTCAAACCAAATCTTTTCCTCTGCTCTTCTTGACTTGAACCAAAATGGGGAAATTACTGTAGATGTGGACAGTTCAATCATTACAATCACTCCTGAAATGTACATGTCAGCACTTAAGTCTGCAGGTATTCAAGGGGGACATGTCTATGTGACAAGTCCAGTGAGTGCTACTGGTGAATCCGCTCTTGCAGGTATTATGGATTGTTATGAGGAAGCTACTGATGTAGAGATCCCAGATAATGTTAAGGAGGCAGCAAACCAAGAGATTGCTACTCAAGCAGACATCATGAACAATTCAAATGTCAGTGCAGATGACTTATCCAAACTAGTGGATGATGTAAAGGAAAAGGTTAGTGAGGAAAACATCACTGATCATGCAACCATTGTAAACATTATCAATGATTACAGTACAATCTACAATATCAACATATCTGACAGTGATATTGAAAACCTTGCTCAAACAATTGAACAAGTGCAATCTGTGCAGGATGATGCAAATGCCTACAAAGAGCAAATCAGCGATTATATGGACAGTTCATCTTCTGGCAATGGATTTATAATGGATGGATTTTCCTTAGATGGTTTGTTCAATAGCATATTAAGCATTTTCAATATAAATCTTTAAAATAATTAAGTAATCTGATTATTACTTAAATTATTTTTTTAATCTTTTTTCTTTTTTTAATCTTCAAGATCTTATTTTTCTTTTCTTTATAACTTGTTTTTCTCTATTTTCTCTATTCTGCTCTATTTTTAGCTTTTTTAGCTATTAAAAAAATATCAAAAATTATTTATTAATAATGTTACATATCTAAAATTAATTAATTTAATGATCTGATAAATCCATGGTTTATTAGTTATTTAAATTAAGGAGGAAATACAATGAAATTTAATAGGATTGCGATTATAGCTATTTTGGCAATTTTAACTGTTGTTTTAGCAGGTTCTGTATCTGCTTTTGACTTAGGTTTCTTAAGTGGCGGCGACAGTGAACCTCAAGAGATAACTGTTGGAGGAATTGACTTCAGCATTCCTGCTGGATTTGATGAAAATGAAGAATACAAAATGGTCAATGAGAAAAGCAACACTTCTGGTATTGACTACTACATGTCTTCTGCTGGTTTTGAAGATGATTCAAAACAAAAAGCTATTTATATCTTAGTGGGAGATTATGGTGAGTATAATGTAACTGATGAGATAATTGAATATGTTTTAGATGATATGGACTATGAAAAGAAAACCATTAATGGCCATGATGGTTATTTGGTTCAACAAAGCACTTCAAGCAGTTCATCTTTAATGGCAGTGGAAGAACCTATCTGCATGTTCGTTTATGAGGAAAATGGTGATCTTGTTTTCCTTGGAGCTACTGATGATTCATATTTCAGTGATGTTATTATATAATAGTTAGATTTTTATTTTTTTCATTTTTCTTATTTTTTATATATCTCTGTTTTTTCTATTTTTTCGCTATTTCAATAATTTTATAAAACTTTATAATGTATAATCAATATATTACTTAATTGGGTTATATAATTCTAATTTTCAAGAAAAAATAGGATTAAAAATATGATTAATTAAATTAAAATAATTATTGATAATTTTAATAATTATTATCATAAACTATATTTTAATTAATCATATATTCATTTATTTTAATTGTCTGTGAGATGTTTCAATGAAGAGGTTTATTGCTATAGATGGGCTTGATGGTTCTGGTAAAGATACGCAAGCTAGACTTATTAGGGAGAAATATGAAAATGAAGGAACAGTCATCATTCGTTCACATCCAACATCAGACAACATCTTTGGAAGAAATTCAAAAGCTGCTTTGGAAAGAGGAGGTAAACTCAATAAGATAATAGCCACATTATGTTATGGAGCAGATGCAATAAGGTCTGTCATCAAGTATTATGGAAAGGCAGATACAGTTATTTTTGTCAGGTATACATTAGCTGTATCATACTTGAACAAAGCCATTTTCCTACCTGTGTACAAGCTCGTTTGCTTTGCACTTCCTGTTTCTGAATATTTCTTCTATTTGGATGTTTCTCCTGAAAAGCTCGTGGAACGTGTACAGAAGAGAAATGAAAAGGAAGAGATGTTTGAAAATTATGAGGCATTTGTCAAGGTAAGGCAAAAGGCTGAACCTGTTTTATACAATTGGCATGTAATTCCAGCAGATGATTCACCAGAGGAAATATTTGCAAAAATAGAGATTATTCTAGATGAATTGGACTCAAAGTTATTAAATGAGCCTAAAAAATTAGAATAGTTATATACTTTTTTTTTAAAAATAAGTTAAAATAGTAAAAATAGTTATAAAAATAGCAAATAAAAAAAATAAAAAAAATAAAAAAAGTAAATAAAAATTGATTTAATCCATTTCTTTTTCTATAAATTCAGCAACTTTTTCTTTGAATTCTTCAAGAGAGCATTCATTTTCGATTAAATAATCGGTAGTTGATACAACATCACCAATACCGAAACCTAATTCTCTGTTTTCCCTTATCATAAACTCATCAAAATTAGTTGTGTCGTCTTCTCTTCCTCTTAAAGAAATTCTTTTGAATCTGGTTTGAGGACTTGCATAAATTGAAACTGATATGAAATTATCAAAGTTTTCTTTAAAAAGTTCAATTTCATATGGGCTTCTTATTCCATCAATCAAAACGGTTTTAATAATGTTATCCTTTTCAAAAAGATCTTTTATTTTTTGTACAGTTAATTCAGCCACAATGTATTGTCCAAATTCTTCTCTTAAAGTTTTAGCAGTTGTACCTGTATCTTCCCCTCTTTCTGCAGCCTTTTCTCTAATTATGTCACCCATACTAACTACAAGTGCACCTTTTTCCATTGCAGTGTCGAAAAAAATACTTTTTCCAGAACCTTGTAAACCAGTTACGCCTATTACTTTCATTATAATCCCATTTAAAATATTATTTTTATATATTCGTTATTTTGTAAAAATATTACTTATTAAAAAGTATATTTATATTTTTAATTGTTATTAAGTTTATCTTAAATTTGTAATAAAAAATAAATTAATCTAAAAGAATAATTCTTATTATTTCAATTTAATGGATGCTAAAGAATCTTTAAGATTTTGTTCATTGGAGAAATTATTAACAATATTCTCTAAAAATTCCTTGTCATCTGCCTTTCCGGATTCCTTAAATTCATTTGCTATTTGAGTCATCAATGGAACTGCCCTTACAATATTGTCTACAATGCTTATGGTTGACATTTTGGCGGTTCTTGAGAGAGGATTCAAGTCTATGCAAATGATTTTCTTGCCGTTTTGAACCAATACCTCTGCTCTATCTCCATCCTCAAGAGGAACAATCATAACATCTGCGATATAACTTCCTTCTTTGCTTGCAGTAGCTCTTGGGCTGTTTAGGTTGTCTATATACAAGAGTTCATCATCATTTGTGCCGAGAATGTCTTCCCATCCTCTTTCCTTAAACATTCTTGTAATTATTTCAACTCTTTCTGGAGTTCTATAGAACAGGTTGATTTCAATTTTAGAATCTGTTGCCTTTGCAAGCTCTATGATTTCATCAATAGCTAATGCAGTTGTATTTCCATTCACTGACAATACAGGATTTTCAGCAAGCAATATGGTTGCAACAGCTGCTTCACATGCCTTTTCAGCGGTTTCTGTAGTTTTCTCTCCTATCAAGTAATCGAATGTTTCCCCTCTTCCATGGGCAATCATTCCAGAATCTGCCAAATATCCTTCCTTAAAGGCATTCTTTACTTTATCTCTTAATAATAATGATTTGTAACGTGGATGAGTTTTAGGTATCATATATATTAATATGGTTAAATTGATTAATAAAATTATAGTTAAAGGGATTTTAGTCAATTGATTATGAATGTAATAATAATTAGAAAAATTAATTGTATTTATTTATATGATAAGCAATAAACTATAATTAATTGTTAATTATTTGATTAATTTGCTATTTAATTAAAATTTTTAAGAATTTTTAACAAATTTATGGAGAATTACTATGGATGAAAGAGTTGAAAATCCGGAACTTAAAGAAATCATGAAAACCAGACCTGAAGAAATGAATGAAGATCAATTGGAAGCTTTTGTAGATGCATTTATGGAAGCTACTTTCATCATTCCAGCTGAATTGAATTCAGATGTTGAAGCTCTTGAAGGAAAAACAGATGAGGAAATAGCTTTAGATGAAGAGATTGACCTTGAAATCATGAAACTTGAAGATGAGGATGGAAATGTTCTCTTCCCAATTTACACTGATGATGATGAGCTTGAAAAATTAGCTGCAGAAGAGGATTTTGACGTTTTCGGATTAGTCATTTCTGCTGAAGACCTTGCAATGCTACTCGCTGAAACCGAAGAGGATGATTTTGATGGTGTTGTAATCAATCCATTCCATGAAAATGCTGTAGAACTTCCATTGGAAGCTATTTTCGAGCTTTATGATTTTGAAGAATGTGATGACCCTGATTGTGATGACCCAACTCATAATCATTAAATAAAATAATAAAGACATGTTGTTTAGCAGATTTAGAAGAAAAAATAATGATCTAATGGTTAAGAACCCATCTGAAGAAGTCTTAAAAGCCCATAATGATGCTGAAATAATCATTAAGGAGAACAATATAGACAGGTTCCTATTGAACATGTTTATGGAAAAGAAAGGAATCAATAAGTTCCATACCACTCCAGAGCTTGTAAATGGGTTCTTGAATTCAGATTGGTTCTTAAACCTTGACCTTAAATGTCTGCTTCAAATAAACGATGAATCAAAAAGAATTCGCACTAATGCTTTTTTAACTAAAAAAGAGATATTTTTCAAAGAAAAAGAGAATATGAAAATAGACGTAGACGATATCATGGATTGCAGAATCGACGGAAAAAAGTGGATATAATCTGTGATAGCGTCTCTTATAAGGTCATGTTCACTAATAAGAACTTGGCAAAGCTATTCTTTGATTATATCTCAAGATAATTTAGTCATTTGTTTCCTTATGGAAATATTCATAAACATTGTTTGCTGCTTTTTCATTCATTCCATTAACTTCTTTTATCTCATCGATGCTTGCATTTTTAATGGATTCTAAATCTCCAAAATGTCTTAAAAGCTCTATTTTTCTTTTTTTACCTATACCAACAATATTATCCAATGGAGATTCCTCAATCTTTTTGGACCTTAATTTCCTATGGTATGTAACAGCGAATCTGTGGGATTCGTCCCTAACTTGCTGAAGCAAATGCAATGCTTCATTGTCTTGAGGGATTCTTATTGGGAAACTGCTGTTTGGAATATAAATTTCTTCAAATTCCTTCGCAAGACCGATTATAGGTATATGTGTAAGCTTGTATTCTTTCAAAACATCAACAGCCATGCCTAATTGTCCTTTTCCACCATCAATAACGATAAGATTTGGCTCTTCTCCTAATTTTAATGGAACGATTCTTTCAGTTTCCGCTTCGTTCTTTTTCAGGTGTTCCTCATTGATTCTAATCTTGGCATAATGTTCCTTAAGAGGCATCAATCTTCTCTCAAGAAGTTCCTTCATCATGGCAAAATCGTTAGGTCCTGGAGTGTTCATCTTGAATTTCTTATATTGCTTCTTATTTGGCTTTCCATCTAAAAATGAAACCTTGGAACCAACTGCCAATTTTCCTGAAATGTTAGAGATGTCGTAACCTTCAATCACTCTTGGAAGCTTTTCAAGCTTGAGATACTTCTTAAGCTCAATCATTGAGTTTTCCATCTTTTGCTTTTGATTCTTTATGATATCTGCATTTTTACTTGCCATTCTAACTAATCTTAGTTTATTTCCTTTCTGAGGGACTTTTATAGACACCTTGTTACCCCTTAAGTCGCTTAGCCATTCTTCAATAAGCTTGTCATCATGTATATCCTCTTCGATTAAAATTTCTTTAGGAATGTGCCTGTTTATTCCATAGAATTGCTTGATGAATGCTGAAATGACTTCATCAGAGGTTGTGTGCTGTGAACCGTCCATAAGGAAATCGTCCTTTCCAATGATCTTTCCGTTTCTGATGTTCATCACCACCACAACTGCATTTTGAGTGGTGTATGAGATTGCAATGATGTCTTGGTCAAGCTCGTTGTTCAATTCAACGAATTGCTTGTTCATCACTTCCTCAATGGAACTGATTTGGTCTCTAATGACAGCTGCTTTTTCAAACTCCTGATTTTTAGCAGCTTCTTTCATTTCTGATTCAAGGTCCTTGATTATCTTATTGTACTTTCCTTGGAAGAAAAGGTCTATCTTCTTGATATGCTCATGATATTCCTCTTTTGAAATGCTTCCGTTACACGGAGCGTAACATAAGTCAATCTGACTGTTCAAGCAAGGGCCGTCCATTCTTTTGCAGGTTCTTATTCTAAAGAGCTGCTTAAGGAACTTGACAGTTTGGCGAACTGCAGTAACATCTGTAAAAGGACCATAATATGAACCTTTTTTGCCTATATCCCTTGTAATGACTATTTTTGGAAAATCCTCATCGGTTATTTTTACATAGGGGTACCTTTTATCATCCTTTAAGCTGATGTTATATCTAGGCCTATGCTTTTTGATTAGATTAGCTTCTAAAATAAGTGCCTCTTTTTCAGTATTTGTTACAATGTATTCGAGGCTGTTGAAATGGCTCATCAAGACTTGGGTCTTAGGCCTATCAAGGTTTTTTTGAAAATAGGATCTCACTCTGCTTCTAAGAGATTTTGACTTTCCCACATAGATGATTTCCTCATTCTTGTCCTTCATTATGTAAATTCCAGGCTTTCTAGGAAGTTCATCTGGTGAGTTAACTTTTGTTGACATTTTAATACCTTGATAATTGTTTATTGATTTGATTTTTATTTAGTCTTGATTCTGTTATAATATGCTAATTGTTTTATAATAATATTTTTAATTATTCTTAACTTATAATAATTTTTATTTTTTATAAATCTTTGCCATAATATAAAATAATTCAAATTATTATTTGAAAAATTTTATATAAATTGAAAACATATACTTATATGATTTATTTTAAGGGGGAATCATATGGAAAAATCTGCTTTTAGCACTTTAGAAAAAACTTTTTTGATACTGCTTTCATTGTTTCCATTTATTAATGGAATGACTTTTGTTTATATGGGGTCAAAAGAATCCAATTTTAAATGGATTATTGAAGCTTTAGTCTATGAATTTCCTTGGTTTTTACAATTTTTATTTGCCTATAACGATGACCTTGCCACTACATTTGCAGGTTTTGGAATATTATTCATGTTCATATGCCTTTTAAGAACAGTATATGTCTCTTTCACCTATAAAAAAGAAATTGACAGTAGTTTTAGACCAATGAGGAAAATATCAAGCTCATTTTGGGTAGTGTTTTCTCTAATCATGTTCTTGAACGGTGTAGGGTTAATCATTGTAGGGTATAGAAGAAATGTTCAAAGATGGGTTTTAGAAGGTGCCTTATTTGAATTCCTTTGGATTCTATATTTCGTTACATATAGTATAAATGATGGAATTATAAATTTCTTCATTGCAATAGCTGTGATAGGATGGATATTGTCAATTGCAAGAACAATAATGATTTACTTTGAGGAAAAAAGAATGGATAATCTCTCATTTAGCCCATCACCTCAACCTGTAGTCAGCACACCTGCTCCAGATATCAGTCCAAAGCCAGTTGAAAATGCTGTTGTTGATATTATTCCTGAATTTAAGCCATATAAGGCTCAAATTGATAATCAAAAACAAGCCTTTGATAAAAAAGAAGAGAATATTACTGACTTAATCAATAAACGATTTGAAACTGGAGAATTAGCCCATAATCGGTTTATGTCAGTTATAGATAATTGTCATAAGTTATTTTATCACCAATTCAATTCTGCTACAAGCATTATTGAAATGGCTCCAGAATGCAGTGAAAGATTGGATGAAACCGTTAAGGATAAAATCAGCATCATGGAATCAATCAATGATGAGATGAATAATCTTATAGAAGAGCTTATAATCCATGATAGTGACAATGAAAAATCAGAAGAGGACCTAAAGGAACTCTTTGCAAATATGGATAATCTGATAAATTCAGTAAAGGATTATAAGTAAATAATCCTTTTTTCCTTTTAAAAAATAGTTTTTTGTTTTTTTAATTCTTTAAGCTTTCATTTAAAGTTTCAATCTCTTCTTTTAATTCTTTATTAATTCCTTTCAATTCAATTATCTCTTTTTTAAGTGATTCAAGATCATTGTCTATTTTATAGACTTTGCTATGAACTTCATTGAGATTTTTCTTGTTTGAACTTAAAGTCTCTTTTAAAAGTTCAATGTTATCGTCATTTTCTGTAATGTTGAAGTCTTCATTCATCAATATTCTTCTTGCAAAATATGATACGATAGCTCCTGTAACTGTACTGAATATCAACACTCCAACAATCAATGTTATGAGTCCAATTATCTTTCCAGCACCTGATTGAGGCAATATGTCACCATAACTGACGGTTGTAATTGTTGAAAGTACAAACCATAAGCTGTCAAATAAGCTGTTTATGCTTGGATCAAATAGATATAATCCAAGTGTTGAAGCAAGTACAACAAGCAGGGTAATGCCGAATATTTCATCCAAATGGGTCTTTTTCAAGAAAAAGTCAATTGTTTCAAAAAACTGTGAAAAGAGAGCGATTACCTTAATGAATTTCAAAACCTTGAAGACTCTTAAAAGAGAGTTATTTAAGACAAATGGCAGCATGATCAAATCAAATGGAATTGCAGCTATCAGTTCTGTCCAGTTTTTGATTAAGAAATGCTTCTTGTCATCGCTATCAAAATATCTAGTTAAGAAGTCAATAAATAGAATTATGCATAAAATTGTATCAAAGACAATTATGCTGTAATATAGGTTTGCCCCTACATCTGAAATCAATGTTAGTGTTATCAGGATTAAATCTATTATAATAAATATTGATAAAAAGTAATTAAACTTGCTGTTTTGATAAAAGCTCATGTTTTGCCTCTGATAATTTTTATTTAGCAAAGAATTTAAAAAATTCTAATTCCTAATTAAAATTATTGTTTTATTCATTATAAATCTATTTAAATTTTCAAAAATATTCAAAATATATCTAAAATCATAAATTCAAAATCATAATTTTTCCTAATTTTTTTATAAATTTCAAAAAAAGTATACATTTTTGAAAAATAAATACAAAACATTATATACTAAAAATATTATAGTAACTTTAGGATATGGGAATGTCCTAACAAATACATTAGAAACTAATAGAAACTGAAATTTAATTAAATATTTAATTAAAAAAGCAATTTTGAAAGAATTTTGTAGGTGGAGGTTATGACACGTACTATTTTTCAAAAGATTACAAGCTCTTTATGGGTATTGATATCCTTTATTCCATTCTTTAATGGTTTAGGATTTGTTTATATTGGAAACAAATATGCAAATGCTCAATGGTTTGCAGAGGGAATAATTTATGAATTGCCTCTTATTTTGGGATTGTTGACTTTGCCAAATCTTACTGTATCAACTCCAATGTTCATATTTGGTACTTTAGCATCAATGGTTTCAATTGTCAGAAGCTTTATGGTAGATTATACCCTTCAAAAGGACTTGGATCAATCCAATGTTATTGAAACAAGCTTGGATGAAAAGATTGATGGTATCATCAATTCCTTATGGGTCTTAATTTCATTCATTCCATTATTCAATGGTCTTGGTTTGATCTATAAAGGTAAAACTGCACCAAATAAAACCTGGTATCTAGAGGGAATTCTCTATGAGATTCCTTGGATAATTGGAATTTTAGGCATAGGCTTTTCACAGGTCAGATTTGTTGCATTTGAAGCTGCAGTTCTTTTCTACTTCGTATCCATAATCAGATCCATAATGGTTGCCACTGAACCTGAGCCATTATATAATTATAGGGAACAAATATCCACTAAAGAAGCTGAATTTAAAGTTAAATCTGAAACAAAAGAAACTAAAGAAGCAAAACAAAAAGATAAATCTGCAGAAGTTAAAATGGAAGATGGGGTTGTTCCAGCATTCCAATTTTACAAAAAGCAGTTTAAAGAGTTAGAGGAATTATATCCTAAAAAGGAAAAAAGCACTTTGGAGTTAATTGAAAAGAGATTTGCTCCGCCTCAATTGACTTATTCCAGATTCAAGAGAGTTGTTGATGATTCTCATGAAACATTCTATAGCCAATTGAATGCAGGATATAATATTCTTGAATTGAGTACTGAATACAGTACTAAAGTAGAGGACGAGCTTAAAAACAAGCTTTTATTGTTAAATTCAATCATTAAAGGTTTAGATAAATTGTCTGAAGAATTGGTTCTAAACATTTCTCAAGTTGATACAGGATCTGATGATGAGATAGACCATTTGTTTGATGAATTTAAAAGGGCAACTCGTTCTGTAAGTGCTTATGAATAAATTAATTTATGTTTTAATTAATTTATTCTAAATTTTTATTTATTATTTTTTTATTAATTATTTTATTATATTATTATTTTTTTATTAATTATTTTATTATATTTTTAGTTATTTTTTATTATATTATACTATTTTTATGGAAACATCTTTATAGCATTTTTAGGGCATCTGTTAATGCAACGATAACATTTAATGCAGTTTCCAGGATAAATATACCATTTTCTATTTTCCTTATCTACATGAATTGCATGGGTTGCACATGCCTTTTCACATTTTTTGCATAATATGCATTTTTTGCCATCCGCTCTAGGCTCTCCAACATTCACTGCTCTGGGAATGAACCTAAATAATGATTTTCCTCCAAACAATCTTCCACCTTTTCTCATTTTTAATCCTCCTTATCTATAATCTATTTATTTATAGATTTATATTTAACCAATATGATAATACATATGTAAAAATTATCAGTTTTTTTAAAATTCTAAAAATATATAAACTTTGGAAATAAATATTTAATTGAATAATGAGTGATAACATGACTATGAAAACAGGAAGTAATTTAAAGTTTAATGATCAATATGAATATTTAACATTCGATTTAGACCAGAAATTCCTATTAGGTGAATTGAAAGGAGAGGAAATAAGGGATAAGATGATTTCCGCTCAAGAAATATTGGATAATCACTTGGAAAACAATTACAGTCCTGGAGATGAAATAGAAATCGAAAATCCTTTTGAAGACCCAAGACTTAGGAAGTTCATTAAAGTAAATGAAGTAACGGATGATATGATTGACATAATTTATTATCAGCATCAAATCAATAAGGATGTTTATAAGTTTGTTACAATGTCTGAACCTCCTGTAAGAGGTCGTATCTTAATTCCAAAGGAATAAATTACTTCTTTTCATATTCTTTTTTTAAGTTTTTTCAATTATCTTGCTCCTTTTTACTATTTTTTTAAAATATTACGCCGTTATGATAAATTTTATTAACACATGTTAACATATTTTAAAATAAGTAAAAATAATAAATTTTAGTTTAATATTTTTATAAATTATTCTTATCCTGGTGATTCTATGGAATTCGATGAATTGATGGAAAAAGGAAATCAATTAAGAAAAGAAAACAAGTATGAAGAAGCATTAGATGCTTATCAAGCTGCATTAAAGGCAGATAAAAGACGTCCTGAAGCTTGGAATATGAAAGCAAGTACTTTAGGTCTTTTAGGTCAAACAGATGAAGCTATTGAATGTTTTGACAGATCATTGGAACTTGACTTTGAAAATGAGAAAACCTGGTTCTTAAAGGGAATGACATTGTTTGCTGTAAATCGTTTCAATGAAGCAGATTCATGCTTTGATAAGGCAGTGAATGCAGACCCTCACAATCCGGTCTATTGGAAATACAAAGGAATGGTTTTAAGTCAATTGAACCAAAATGCAGATGCTTTGAAATGCTTGGATAATGCATTGGCATTAAACCCAGAAGACGATGCTGTTCTAGTATTTAGACATACTGTCATAGAAGCGTTAGAAAAAGAAGAAAAAGAAGAAAAATAAGTCGTAGGATCTTCCTACAACTCTTTTTTTTATTTTTAAATTTTTAGATTAAATTTTATAATCTCTTTTTTTAGACTATTTTTATTAAATTATCGACTATTTAGAAGACTATTTTAGAACTTTTTAATACTCTTTAAGGCAACAATTTGATCTCTTAAAACAGCTGCTCTTTCGAAATCTAAATCATTAGCTGCCTCTTTCATTTCTGCCTCTAAGTCCTTGATCAATAATTTAAGCTCATCCTTAGGCATGCCCTTAAGGTCATCTCTTGAAGGAGTCTTCTTGGTTGACATCTTCTTGTCCTTAAGAGTCCTGTATGTTGACTGAGGAGTGATGTTATACTTTTCATTGTATGCCATTTGAAGCTTTCTTCTCTTGTTAGTGATGTCAACAGCATTCTTAACTGAATCTGTCATGTCATCAACATACATGAGAACTTCCCCATCAACATTTCTTGCAGCTCTTCCTATTGTTTGTATAAGGGATGTTTCGGACCTTAGGAATCCTTCCTTATCTGCATCTAAAATAGCTACAAGTCCAACTTCAGGTAGGTCAAGCCCTTCTCTGAGCAAGTTTACACCTACAAGAACGTCAAACTCCCCACGCCTTAAATCGTCGATGATTTCCACTCTCTCCAATGTATCAATCTCTGAGTGAAGATATCTTACCTTGATTCCTATTCTGGCATAGTAATCTGTCAAGTCTTCAGCCATTCTCTTGGTAAGTGTTGTAACAAGAATCCTTTGGTCTTTTGCCACTTTCTTTCTAACTTCCTTAAGCAAATCCTCAACTTGACCTTGAACTGGCCTGATTGTGATTTTAGGGTCTACAAGACCTGTTGGCCTAATAATTTGCTCTACGATGTTTTGGCTTCTTGACATTTCATAAGGTCCTGGAGTAGCTGATACATAAAGAACCTGATTTTGAATGGCTTCAAACTCATCAAATCTAAGTGGTCTGTTTTCCTTTGCAGAAGGCAATCTGAATCCATATTGAACAAGGGTTTCCTTTCTTGACCTGTCACCATTGTACATTCCCCTAATCTGTGGAACTGTTACGTGGGATTCATCAATGATAGTCAAGTAATCCTCTGGGAAGTACTTAAGCAATGAATAAGGCATATCTCCCCAATTCCTTCCTGATAAATGCATGGAATAGTTTTCAATTCCAGGGCAGTAACCCATTTCCTGAAGCATTTCTATATCAAAACGGGTTCTTTGCTCCAATCTTTGGGCTTCAACATATTTTCCATTGAGATTCAACTCTCTAAGTCTGCTTTCAAGCTCATCATTGATGTCCTTTAAAGCTTGATCCATTCTGTCAGCACCTACTACGAAGTGCTTTGCTGGAAATATCATATACCTTTGAAGAGGCTCTTCCTTTTTGCCTGTTACAGGGTTTATCAAGCTAATGGCATCTATTTCATCACCAAAAAGCTCAATTCTTATTGGAGGTGTACCATGAACCGGATTGATTTCAATAACATCTCCCCTTACCCTGAATTGACCTCTTTCAAATGCAATGTCATTTCTCTCATATTGCATGAAAATAAGTTTTCTTAAAATGTCGCTGCGGTCGTAGATATCTCCTACAGCGATGGAAAATGCAAACTCCCCATAATCTTCAGGTGAACCGATACCATAGATGCAGCTTACACTGCTCACAACAATCACATCATCTCTAGATAAAAGTGATTGGGTGGCTGAATGCCTCATTATGTCTATCTCTTCATTGATTGATGCCTCTTTGTCAATGAAAGTGTCTGTTCTTGGCACATAAGCTTCAGGTTGATAGTAGTCATAATAGCTGACAAAGTATTCTACAGCATTGTCTGGGAAAAACACCTTGAATTCTTCGTATAATTGTGCAGCCAATGTCTTGTTGTGAGATATGATCAATGTTGGCTTTTGCACCTTTTCAATGATGTTAGCCATTGTATATGTCTTTCCAGAACCTGTAACACCTAATAGTGTCTGTTCATGATATCCCTTCTTAATGCCGTTTACAAGGGATTCAATGGCCTGTGGCTGGTCACCAAGTGGCTTATATGGGGATTTAAGTTTGAATTCTTTCAATTTATCACCTAAATTTATTTAGCATTGTTCGTCTATCTTCTTTTGCAATATAGTATTTTAAGTATTATTTCTTATAATTGTATCTATTCTAAAAGTTTCAATGTTATGAAATGAATATTTGTTCATACCAAATGTTTTTTTATATTATTAAATTTTATTTTAGTTATTGTTAAGCAAAAATGATATATATTATTATAAAAATATATATTATGTATATATTTATAAGTAAATATATCATATAACTAAAAAAATAGAAACTAAAATGGGTGAAATCACTTTAAATTATATGAATTACATAAGTTTATTAACTCCATTCGTAATACTTCCAGATTTTTATGGCAATAATCATAGGTAAGAGATGGCATAAATAAAGCTTGTGCCATAGCAGAGTCAATAACAGGAGGAATGCCAATAATCACTTTAATATTTTTAGCAAAAGCTTCTTTTATCATTACTTCCATATTTTCAATTATTTTAGACACTGGTCTGTTAGATAAAAGATCATTGGTACCACCCA
>SFKZ01000069.1 GCA_004553595.1 Methanobrevibacter ruminantium
ACCTATTGGTTTAGCTATCTTTACGGAGCCTTATGTTCGTATTCTTCTGTGTTATACATACCAATAAATCCTCTAAAAGATTGGATATCCAATTCATCCATATCTTCGTCAAGAGAAAACTTAAGAATTTCACCATAAATATCAAAATAATAGCTCAGTTTTTCCTTTAACCAATTTGCTTTGTCTTCCAATTTAGGATTATGAATTATATCTAATAAAATATCTGTATAAGCAAGCATAAACTGAGAAACTTGCCGAAAATTATCCACTCTGGAATTTAAACTCTTAAATATATCAATGTATAAAAGTCCATCATTATCATATTGAATTAAATCGCTATGCTCTCTTGGTTTATCAAATGTCAATTCATTTAAATCTTTATAAATTGCATCATCTATTATTACTCTTGGATATTTTGCTATTTTTGATTCTCTATTATATGCATCAACCAAAGCAGGACCAAATATAATGTCTTTTGTATGAATAAGCTTACCATAAACAATAGCACCTCTAATAAGAAAACCTTTCATAATAGAATTAATCAACAAATAATAAATTTCCAAAACTTCGATATCGAAGTCATCAATATCTTCAACCTTGATACTTACAACGATTGAATCAGAAAAAGAAGTTACCATTCTTGATTTTGCAATGGCATTTTTTGAGTTAAAATATTTATGAAGCATTTCAAGATAATTATTTACTTTCTCTATTTTTTTTGACTGATTAATCTGCGTTGAACCAGTGTAGTTTGTAAAATTTGAGAAACCTAATACATCTAGAAAAATCACTACTCTATCTTCGTATTCCATAATTTACCCAAATCTTTATTGAAAGAATTTCTCATCAAATATAGATTCATATATAACCTGGCCATATGGAAGAAGTTTAAAACTTGCTTGCCCCTTCTTTGGATCGCCTGTACAAGTTGCAATTCCATAAACAACCAAATTATTTAAGTATGAATCTTGCATAGCATTGAATAATTCATCCTCTTCATCACCACAAGCTGTATGTCTATCTACATATTTTCCATATTTCTTATGGAAATCAGATTCTTCAAAAATGAACTTATCCTGTTCTAAAGAAATAATATGAAGAATCTCTACTTCATTTAATTTTGAAAGCGTATTTAATATTGCTTCTTTTTGAATGTCAGTAATCTGTGTGTTATCAACAAAATTAAACACATAATATGCATAGCTATGCAATTTGATTTGTGATTCTGTTTGCATGGAGTTTAATAAAGCTGTTTCCAACAGTAATAAAGAGTTCTTATTTGTTTTTATGCGTTCTAACCATTCTTGGAGCTCTGAAATTTGTTTACCTTGTTGTTCTACAATAAGAACGAGTTCCTTTATGAATGCAACTACTCGTTCTCGCCGATTATCTGGAATAAAGGAATTTATTATCTCAGAAACTGCTGGCCCTATGTAAGGGATTGCCCCAAAAACGGAATTAACAATCTTCTGAGTAGTTTCATTTTTTTTGTCTCTGTCTGTTTTATCTAGCAAATCAACATTCATTTCATCCAATGATGGCATATTATTTTCCCTCCACAATGGCAACTTCTTCTGGAGTCAGTCCGTAGAGTTCATAAACTTTATGGTCAATCTGTTTTTCCCATTTATCGTAAGAGTCCTTTCTATCTTTATATCGTTGGTTGGATACTATTACTAAATCACATCCGCCCCATTCTTCTTTTTTATAATCTTTATAGCGTTCTGCGGTAATTAATTTTCTTACAAAATCAAAAGATTTGTATTCAAGTGATTCATTCATAATTAATTTCCCCATAGTTCAACAACTTCATTTCCAAGATAATTTTCACGTTCATGAATTACCTGCTCATTCCATTGTTTACCTTTATTGTATATACTTTCTACAAGATCATCTTTAGTAACAGATAAAGAAGAATATTTGATAACACCTTTCTTTTTTCCATCACCTTCCATTTTCTTCTGGAAGTTATTATTACTTATAGAAGCATTTAAGCGTCCATTAAGCAAAGTCATATTTCCAAGAGAATAAACTTTTTCATACCTACGACTTTTGTTATCATCATTTTTTTGAAGAATATTTCCTTGTTCATCTACATAATCAACATTACTCCAGTTAGTTTCCCATTTTTGTGGCATAATGTGTTCAAGTTGATAATTAAATTGCAGAGTCTTTGTATCATATTTTGGAGCAAGTCTTCTCTTGAGCTCAATCCAGAATAAAATTTCAGCACCAAGTTTATTAGATACTTTGCTTACAATACCAGCTTTAAGTTCTGCATTAGTAAAGTCTTTAAGTCGATTCTTAATTTCATTGCCAGTTTTATCATTAATAAAAGTTGTACAATCTTTATTAAAGTTCTTGGTTGGTTTTTTTGTAATTAAATAGGTCATTACATATTTTTCAATTTCTCTAAGCTTTTCAATGATTACTTTGTCTTGCCCTTCATAAGTATTAAAGATGTAGATTATATACGGATTAAAAGTAGAAATATCATTTTTATCCAGTATATGTAAGACTCTTTGTTCAACAGCTTCAATTTCTGTGTTATTGTATTCAAAGTTTTCTTTGCCATTAAAATCAGGAATATGTTCCTTATATATATTTGCATATTTTGTAATTTCTTCAATGAAATCATAAAGCTGCTGTTCAGTATAATCTTCTATTTCTGTTTTATATAAATCAGCCAATTGTTGAATTGTATGTTTTTTATCTACGTCAAAGATTCCTTTTATAATTGCAACTGTTTGTAAAAGCAATTCACTGTTTTGACGCCATAAACGTCCCATAGATTTTTCTTTATTCCAGTAAGCTACGACAGAATCATCTTTTTCAAAAGTCTCTGCCCAAGTTCTTTTATAATATTCTGCAATTTTATCAGAATCTTTTGTTAGTTCTATTAATTTCTGATATAGAGCATTCTTGATAATATCTGTTGATGTAAGACGTACACCGGAACTATTAATTGTATCAAAAATCTTTTGCTCCTGGTCATTGTCATCAAGGTCAATAACAACAAGGATCTTATTATTCTTATCAAAAAGATTGTCCCAAAGATTTATTCTTTCTTCATTTGAAATACTCATTAACTGTGTATAGAAAAATTTATAACAGCGTTTAATTAATAATCGTGGGTCGTCTTCCTTTATTTCATTCAGTTTACTAAGTATTGGAGATTTTATCTCTCCGTCAACAACACTTCCCATTACTTCTTCAAACTGTTTTCTATCATTATGAGAATGATTAATTGTGAGTAAGTAATCTGAATCAGATGATTTCAAAGTATAGAATAAGGCTTCAGTAGCATCATTGATAAGTTTTGCTCGTTTGTTATAAATTGAATCATAAAGAGCTTTTATAAGAATACTCAAAGTTGTAAGTCGTTGCTGTCCATCAATAATTATTGCCTTATCATCAGTGCCAGTTATTGATTTAGCTCTTTTCAAAATTATGGAACCTAAGAAGTGACTTCCAGAAGTCTTTAATAAATCTTCCAGTAAATCTTTCCAGTTATCATCATTCCAAACATAAGCTCTCTGAAAAAATGGTATTTCCAGAATTTGTTCATCACATAAAAATCTTAATGGCTGTCCGTGTGCTTCCATAGTTTATTCCTCCATTATTTTGATTCATTTATTAGTCTTTGTATAATACATAGCGTAGTAACAAATTTCTCAAGCATAGATTGCCCTCTAAACAATGGTGATAATTCCCTAGAAACACCAAGGCTTACATATGGATCATCTTTTGAAGCATCGCCTAAATGTGCATCAACTTGGCGCATATCATAAATGCCAAATAATGGTGACATAATCTGTTTAGCTATAGATTCTTCCACATCGAGTTTTTGAATCAAGAAATTCTGCAAAGTTTTTAAGGATCCCCATTTCTCACCATCTGGAATAGTCAGTAATTTTTGAACTTCCTTTGCACAAATAGCATCAGCTGTTAATCTTGCTAAATCTTTTGCGAGATTGTAAAATTCACCTTCAGATAGACTTCTAAAACGATGAATTTTCGGCAATAAATTATCTATTTCTTTTTGCTTTCTGAATAGATAGGTATTAAATGCTTTTCGAAATAATTCATTTAATCTATTGTATTCGATTGGTAAAAACTCTTCTGCTGCTTGAGTAGAGGCTGGATTTGCA
>SFKZ01000070.1 GCA_004553595.1 Methanobrevibacter ruminantium
TTGGTTATAGTCTTTGTGTAAGAATATACAGATAAATGAACAAGTTTTTTACATTTCCTATCAATCAAGTTTTATCATTATATTTTGTATCGACTCATCTTTTGCAAGATAGAAAAGTGTTAAATTATTATTCTTGAAAAAAGATTTATCATCAACAATAAAAAATTTACAAGCACTTACATATGCATTTATTGGTAATGACACAATTCTTTTGTTATCGGAAAAAAAATCTTCTATATAATTTCTATATCTGCACATAAAACTTTATAATTTTCTAAATCAACAATTGCTGTTGCAAAGTCTTTCCGTTTTGAAATTTTTTTTAATTTTTTTGAAAAAAAGTACGAACGAACATCGGGAGCAAAAGGGCTTCCAAAATCGAGTCTTAAAATATCATCTGAAATCCAATAGGAATTATAACCTGTCGGACTTATTTCGTGTAATTCTAATCGTTCATTGCTATAACTATAAACAATTTCAAATTCACCTTTTGAAAGTTCTTCTACAGATAAAGATGTTTTATTGTCATTATAAAGTTCATTTGCAAAGACCTTAGAAATCAGTAAAAGTAAAAAAACTGCTATTTTTTTTTTGTTTATGGTCATCTTTGATTATTATGCTCCCTTACCCATTTATCTGTCAATTTCCAAAAATCACAAGTTCCAAATGAAATTGTTTTTTCATAAGAATCTTCCTTCTCAATTCCATGACTCCAGAACATAGCATCTTTTGAAATATTCTCATCACTTAGTAATCCGTGTATAACACCAGCAATCGAATATCTCATTGCAATATCTTTCTTTATTTCACCAGTTTTTTGCTGGTATTTTATGATGGATATGCCTTGTTTGAATCTATTTGTTTTTTTCTTAAGAGCATCAAAACCACTTAGCCTGTGATACAAAATTTGAGAAATAGATAAATTCTTTTCATTCATTCTATGCTTTACAAGTTCGCCCATGGAACATAGAAATCACATCGTTCCAGTTCCGTGGTGAATGGATGGATTTAGCTAAGCAAGGCTAGAATTGACGGATACGATACATCATGTATTTCCGTGATTCGGAACGGAGAAAGCGAGATACATCGTGTACATCGCCGGATTTCCTCGAAGTCAGGCAGGTACACGATGTATCACGAAGGATTTATGGCAGGGCTGGAAAGAATATTTTGTATCTTGTAAAAATTCTATAAAGCAGTAGATCTTTGAGGTATCAATCGCTGATTTTTATACCATCATCGTTAACATAAAAAGCAAATATGCAATATTCAGAATTCATTTCTAAATCTGGGAAATAACCACTATTATTCCAAAACCAAGGAATCGTAGGTGACTCTTGATAAAAATAAAATACAATCTCATTGTAATTTTTATTACTTTCATAATAAGCTTTACAATAGTCAAATAATTGATTTTTTAAATTTTCTTTTGAAAGATGATTCTTTTTTATAATATAATGCTTCCAACAAGTATTACTATTTTTATAGATAATATCTTGATGTAAATACCTTATGTTTATTTTGTTTAAATATATTATATCTCCTTGAGGCACAATTTTACTTCCCCTGTAAGTAATATCAGGTCTTGCCAAAATAATCCACAGTCTTATAATACCAAAAAACAATGTAAGGATAATGCTAAAAATAATAAACAAAATTGGCTTTATTTTTTTATTATTCAATTTTAAGCTCCAATTTTTTTTCATAAGTTGCATGATTTACAAACGCTTTACAACCTGTATTGCATTCACTTAAATGTTGCAAAATATACCATCCTTGAAATCCCGTCCTAAGAGGAGTATTATCAAAAGAGATAAGATCTCCTGAATCCAATCCAAAGTGATCGTAAAAATCAAAAACAAGTTCACAAGAAAAGACTCCTTTTTTGTTTTTAGTAAGATTTTTATTCATTATCAAATTAGGAATCATATATATTGTTTTTTATTGTTTGTACTCAATATGCTTTATTATTTGTCCATATTTAAGTAATGAATTTGAACGAGTACAAACATAGTAATAGCATATTTGATTCGTATTAAAACTGTAAATAAACCTTCCAATCCAATCTGAAGGATTTCCTTCCCCCAAGTGATAAGGAGGAATATATT
Source organism: Methanobrevibacter ruminantium (assembly GCA_004553595.1). Taxonomy (GTDB): domain Archaea; phylum Methanobacteriota; class Methanobacteria; order Methanobacteriales; family Methanobacteriaceae; genus Methanobrevibacter; species Methanobrevibacter ruminantium_A. The sequence goes on from SFKZ01000070.1 coordinate 2,109, forward strand.
CATTTTTAATTTCCCAGGGAATTTCCTTTGATACTCTGAAAAAATCTATTTCTATTGTTTTGTCATTACTACCTAAATTGTGATTATCTAGTTTTTCTTCCGATTCTTGAATAAAATCTTTACAAAGAATTTTTTCTGTATAATTATAAAGATATTTTTCAAGGTCATATAAATTCTTTGAAGAGTTATTAACTAAATACCCCTTCACTCTTGTATTTTTTGCATAAATATAATCATAAAAATCCAATTCTTTAATTTGCATTTGTTTTTTCTTGCAACTAGTTAATAATATTAAAATTAAAAACAATATAAATATATAAATTCTTTTCATAATTTTATTTCTAAGTCCTCATAAAAAATTGCATGTGTTATAAAAGGTTTGAATTTACCTTTATAATTTACAGAATGTTGTAAATAATACCATGCCCTAAATCCAGCAAGATCTTTAAATTTTATTTTAATTTTAGAACAATTTAAATCGTCACTATTTAGTCCATAATGATCAAAAATATCAAATTCTAACTTACATTTTAAAACATTATTTTCTATTTTGGTATTTGTAATTTTAATATTATTTCCATGAGTTACATGAATCGCAATCATTAGTCCTGTAAAGGGATTTTCAAATTTAGGAAATGTTGCATTCATCTGAAATTCATTATTTATTGAATTATCTTTTATTAATTCGTAAATGTCTCCATTATACTTTTTTAGATACTTTTTTATTGTAGTAACTGCAAAATTTACATAATTTTTAGTAGACTTATTTTTCCTTACTTCATTAGTTAAAATTGGTGAAGTAAACTCCTCCCCATTTCCAGTAATAAAATGATTCACTAAATCATCATTTGCTTTTCTCATTTCAAAGTTAAATATAGAACAAGTTTGTAGCAAATCTCTCATCGAACATATATGTAGTAATTCGCCAATTTTACAATTCATAAAACCAGATGGATTTGCTAAATACAATTCTCTTGTTAGAATTTTATTATACTCATCAATTGTGTATTTGAAAGCTTTCCCTAGTTTTAGTATTTCTGAATCTGTTTTATCATTACATTGCATATCAGGCATTTCTTTGCCTTCCGCATCATAACCAGGCTGCTTTTTAGATTTAAAAAGAAACTCATCAGGATAGGCTATACAATAATCATTTTCAATTATTTCCTTTCTTTCTTGATTCATTGTTATTTTAAATGAACAAATTTTTAAAATATCAGTTTCATCTTTTGGTCTAATGATAATATTTTTTTTTATAAGATGGTTAATTATTTTACCTTTATTTTCTTTTTCAAGCCATACTAATAATTGATATTGGTTTCTTCCTGTATTTTCTATATTGTACTCTTTTAATAACGAACTAGCATAAAACCAAACACCAACTTCATTATCTATGTTATCTTTGATTATATTTATTGTATCTGACATAATTTATTCCTTAAAAATAATAAAATACTCGCCTTGTTTTAAATCTTTGACTTCAACATTTCCCTCAGAATCAGAAACTCCATTTATAGAATTTCCATCGCTAAGATAAATTATATATTTCTTATTTGAAAGAGGCTTACCTGTTTTCTTATCCTTAAACTGTGTCTTTATCCATCCCATAACATCCAGCAGTCCAGATTCTTCACTTTCAACACCGTCGCATTCAACAGTGAACGCATACTCAGGCAAGGTGTAGCCTTTCTCCTCCATTTCTTTCTGGCTTTCGGTGTCGTCATTGTCCTCTGTATAAATGACTTTCCAATCACAGCGGATTTTTCCATCTTGAACTTTGTCGGTGAGAGTCGTCAAATCATCATCATTACCGTCATCATCTTTTTCTACAATTTTGATAGTCGCGGTCGCTCCGTCGTCAATGTCCGTCACATCTGCGCAAAGGTAGACCTCATCGCCGACAAGTGCCTTCGTTATTGTCTGTCCGTCAGCGTTTTCCCAGTGAGGATTCGTGATTTTCGGGTTCTTTTCATTAGATGACAGGCTGGAGACCGCCGAAACATTTCCTTCCTGTGTGCCGTTAATCTGGTTGTCCGCCCGCTCCCTGTCTATCTCACTCGCCGTCCCGCTCCTGTTGCTCACCTCGCAGAAGTTCCTTATCAGGTGGCATCTCGTGATGAACCCGCCCTGCATGTCTAGCGTGTGCTCCACGCTCTCAATCAGGTACTCG
>SFKZ01000071.1 GCA_004553595.1 Methanobrevibacter ruminantium
TTGCGAATCGCTGCCTTTATCTTTTCTTCGTTGTAGCCCACTTGGCGGCCGTCACGCTTTAATACCGTTTGTATCATAAAAGAGGTAGGGTATATAGAGAGTTGTATATTAATATGTAGAAAGTTGTCTGTTAATAGGTAGAATGTGCCAAAATATGGCGCGATTTGCGTGAGAAAAGCCCGGCGAGCGGGCTCATTCCTTTGGTAATGCAAAGATACAAACAAATAAACATTATATGCAACTTTTTCAACAAAAATTTCTTCAAAAAATTTCATTTTGGAAAACTTTTTCACCCCGTAAAAATCGCAACTACTTGCAAATCAACAAACTAAAAATTTTTTCGGAAAACTTTCCAACCAAACCACCCTCCACAAAATAATTTTTTCACACACCCCATCACCAATCCATCACCAATCCATCTGTCAATCCATAGCATCTATTAAACCTACATCATCTACAGCGACTACCTCCCCAAAAGAACGCCGTCAGAGACGGCCGGTTATGGCAAATGTTTCAAGCGACACACAAGCAAGCATCAGCAATCCCATCCAATCCCCCTCTGTCCCCACCCGCCATCCAACAAGAATCTACTAAGCCGCAGTTTTTCCTTAAATATTACCAATCAAACCACTTAAAACTTATCAACAATTATTTTTAAAATAATCTAATATTTATTATCTGTGCAAGTGGAACTGCATATAATATAAACCGCTACCCCCTCCGTTCCTGCGAGCCAACCGATGTGCCTTTTATCGAAGCAATTGAAAATTATTAAGAAATATTTGTTTTTCATACATTGAATTAAAAATTTTAATTATCTTTACAAATAAAATAATTTGAATTATTCATTAATGAAAACCAAGTATAATAGTCAAACTTTTGAAAACAAGCAGTTAGAATGTGTTCTTTGCGAAAAAATTGAAGAATACAGTAAGGCAACTTCACAACGCTACCGTCAATTGTCGCTATTTGATAATTCTTTTGTGGAAGTGAATGAAGGAGATATTAAAATTGTAGAGTTGTTTGCTGGTGTTGGTGGCTTTCGTATTGGTTTTGAAAGGGCTTCTAATAGATTTAAAACGGTGTGGAATAATCAGTGGGAGCCATCTACTAAGCGACAAGATGCTTCTATCATATACACACATCGATTTGGCTCGGAGGGTCATTCCAATGAAGATATTTCCATAGTGAGTGCTAAAGAAATCCCCGAGTCGGATTTATTATGTGCAGGTTTTCCTTGTCAAGACTATTCTGTAGCCACCACTCTTATCAATTCGAAAGGTATTGAAGGGAAAAAAGGTGTATTGTGGTGGGAGATTCATAGGATTTTACAAGATAAAGGGGAAAAAGCACCAAAGTATCTATTTTTGGAAAATGTGGATCGCCTTATTAGCTCTCCGGCTAAACAAAGAGGACGCGATTTTTCAATCATTCTTGCTTCGTTATCCGACCTTGGTTATTTTGTAGAATGGAGAATTATTAATGCTGCTGATTATGGGATGCCACAAAGAAGAAAACGAACTTATATAGTAGCATACCATAAATCAAGTCGTGTTGGCAAAGAACTCGAATCCTATAAAAGAACTCCTTTTGAATGGATTTTACGCAAAGGTATTATTGCATCAGCATTTCCTTGTATAGAAAAAGAAACGGGATATGATAAAGAACACTCTGCTTTTTCTATTAAAGGCTCTCTTATAGAGATAAGTAACAATTTTGGAAAGTCTGATAAAAAAAATGGGAAGTCTCCTTTTTGTAATGCCGGATTAATGGTAAATCGTCAAGTTTGGTCCACCACAGTTAAAGCAGAATACGATGGCCCAAGTATAAATTTGGGAGATATTCTCGTTGCGGAAAATGATGTCCCTGAAGATTTTTTTATTCGTTCGGAAGAATTAGAAAGATGGAAATATCTTAAAGGTAATAAGTCTGAAAAGAGGATTACAAAAGATGGTTATGAATATAATTATTGTGAAGGCGCAATGGCTTTTCCCGATTTTCTTGACCGCCCTTCGAGAACCATCATCACTGGTGAAGGAGGAAAAAGTCCATCACGTTTTAAGCATGTAGTTGTTACACCTTCGGGACGTTTTCGCCGTCTTATTCCGATTGAGTTGGAGCGATTAAATATGTTTCCCGACAACCACACTCAAGAGGCCAATGACACGAGGAGAGCTTTCTTAATGGGAAATGCTCTTGTAACCGGTATTGTTGAAAATATAGCACAAATATTATTATATAGAATGTAGTATGCTGCCTTACAATCCTTCTTCAAAATCATCAATTCTTGCTCATGCTCAACTTTTGCTCGGCAAATCTTTGAAAGACTTATATGTAGATGCCAAAATCCCTAATAGTGGGCGTGGAAGCATGGGTATTTGTGTCGAAAAATATCATTTCAAGTATGAACCAAATAGCGAAGCTGCACCGGATTTTCCTGATGCAGGGGTAGAATTAAAATGCACTCCTTTGAAATTGGTTGCTGATGGTAGTATGGTACCAAAGGAACGATTAGTACTCAACATTATTGATTACATAAAAGAGGGTAAAGCCTCTTTTGAAAATAGCAGTTTCTTTAAAAAAAATAAGTTGATTCTTCTAATGTTTTATCTACATGAAAAAGGAATCCCCGTAATTGAATTGATTTTTAAAATCATTCGTTTGTGGAATTTTCCGGAAATTGATTTAAAAATCATTCGTGATGATTGGGAAAAATTACATTGGAAAATGACCCATGGGCTTGCACATGAAATATCAGAGGGTGACACTTTATATTTGGGTGCTTGCACAAAAGGCTCAAAAGCAGGAGCGGAAATGCGCAAGCAATTGGTTGAAGGGGCTCCTCTTGCACAACAAAGGGCATATTCAATCAAACCAAAATACTTAAAAACCATTATTTTGGATTCTATTATGCATCCCGAAATGTGCAATAATGTGTTTTTAAGTAAAAAGCAAAAAGAAAAATTTGCAAAAATTTCCGAAGAAGCAAGTAATATTGTTAATTCGATTGAAGAATATATGCCCAATGAAACTTTTGAACAATTGGTGGAAAGAAAATTCAAACCTTATTATGGACACACTATTTATCAAATTGAAGAATCATTAGGTGTTACCATCACAAATAAAGTGAAAGCGATTTCACATGCCACTATTTGTGCTATTCTTGGAGTAAAAACATCAAAAATTAAAGAATTTGAAAAGGCGAATCTCCAGCAGAAGTCTATACGATTGGAGCCAAATGGTAATTTGAAAGAGAGTATGGTTTTTGGACAAATAAAATACAATGAAATTGTTAACGAAAATTATTGGGAAGATTCTGAATGGTATGAAACTTTAACTCAGCGATTCCTTTTTATTGTGTTTAAAAAAAACATAAATAAAGATCCAAAAAGTTCTACTTTGGAAAAGGTGTTTTTTTGGACTATGCCTCAGTCAGACCTTAAATTGGCTAAAGTCTTTTGGGAAGATACAAAGAACAAAATTAGAAGGGGGGATTTTTCAAATTTTATAAAAAGCAGTGATAATAATATTTGTCACGTTCGACCAAAAGCAATTAATTCAAACGATTTGATGAATACTCCTTTTGGTCCACAAAAGAAAAAGGGATATTGGCTCAATCGCAGCTATATATTGAAGATTATTGGTCAAAATTCTTAGTGCCGTAATTTTTTTATATCCTTATCAATTCCGATTAGAATAGATACAATGAGGGCATCATTTGCTGGGTAAAATTGCCATATTTACAGTTGCCGGTGCCGCACTTCCGCATTAACTTCCCTCGCTGTCTTTGAATAATTCAGTCAAATAGTGGGCAACGAATCACCAATAGGGCGGGGTCAGCAAGTATTTCATAGCTCAAATAATAATTCGTTCAATCCATTCAATTCGTGGTCAAATAATTAAGTAGTCAAATTTTGTGGTCAAAACATTTTATTCAGGTGCTCTAAATGTTCAGCACTAACGAAAATCCCCTAACCAAGCCCCACCCACAAACATCAAACCAACCATTAGCATCACTGCCCATGGTTGGTTTGATAACTACTCCTCTAAAAACACAAATTGCGCATTTTCCACTTCAA
>SFKZ01000072.1 GCA_004553595.1 Methanobrevibacter ruminantium
CCAATCTACACCAAGCCCATTCTTTTGGCACATCAAACGGAATTTCATCTTCAATATCTTTTACAGTTCCATCAACGAACTGCTCATAATGCCGTTTATGTAATTATTTACTTGTTGTTTATTAAGTATTTGATTAGAAAGAGATTTGTACAGACTAAGTATCTTAAAAAAAATGTGTGAGATAACAGATTACAATATTTCTGTTCAAATAGGTCAAACACAGCAAATAATACAATTATTTCAAATAAAAACTGATGAAGAATTTGAAACCTTTTTAGGTGCAATTACATACCTAGCTCAGAAGGGGTATATTTACAGTAAAATCATTCCTATGTTGGGTGGAGCAACCCAAATATTTATGATTCAATTAACTGCTTATGACCTTGATGTTATTGAAACTATAGAAAGAAATAACTTCTTGGAAAAATATGAAGAAGATTTTTCTTCAACGTCAATGATTAAACTCCAGAATATTTCTAATTCTAACATCATCATTAATTCGCCAAATTCAATTATTACTCTTAAAAATACAATTGATGCAATAAAAGCTCTAACAGAAACAGCAGAATTTGATAAAGAAGAATTGATTAAGCAAATTACTGAATTGTCATCTTGTAGTGATAATAAAAGTAAATTTTGGGAAAAAGCAAAATCAGTATTGGGATGGGTAATTAATAAAGGGGCCGATGCTGCAATTGCTGTACTTCCTTATATTTTAGAGAACATGAAATAATTGTAAATATTGACTCTTAAAATCTTCCTTAGTATATTTAATATAGTTCCGTGGTAGAGCTGGCAGTCAGTGTGAAGGTTTTAACCATACCATATCTAATCTAACTTAATAATATTTGCCTAGAGCATCGGGATATTGCTGCTTACGGTACTGACACAATAAGCAAAAGCAATAAATGTATGCTCAAGGAAGATATTATGAATCATATTGAATTTATCCGAAAGCAGGCCAAAAACTTTTTAAAGGATTGGCAGACTCAAACCAAAACAGTTGAAAGTGATGGGTATATTTCTTATCACTATGATTGGAAGTTTTACGACGTTGGAGATCTGTTCTTTTATTTTGAATTAGATGATAAAGACGAACAGAATTGTAGTCTTGGTCATGCACAACATCTCATTGCACAGATGGTTGGGTTTAAGAAATGGGATGATCTGACTAACGCATCTGAAAAAGAACTTGAATTAGCAGAGTTCTTGTTACGTCATTTCAAAGACTCGCAGAATTTACAACAATGGGAAGAGGTGACAGGTGCCCCACACATTACGCCTGACAATGCAGAAGAATTATTAGATTATGCTCAATACTTTTATGGATTACAAGAAAAACAAAGTATTGCATATTTACCTGTAGATGAAGTTACAGTTTTATCTGGTAAATTAAAAGCAAATGAAATGAAGCAATTTGATGCCGAACATGCTCCGAATTGGTTCATCCGAAAAGATTCTTATGTATTCTGTACACGTTGTAATAAAGCTTTCAACTTTAATCAATCGAAGGTTATAAAATCAAACATAAAAAATATTACAATGGTCGTCTGCAAAAACTATCCTAATTGCCGTGGAACCTATCTTGATTACAAAGTATTGAGTCCTACAATTATGTACAAAGAATCTAGAATGGCAGCACTTGAAAAAGGTATTCATTCATTTAAGACAAACTTCACAATGGATACTAAGGTACACTGCATTCATTGTGGAAAAGAATATTTGTATAAAGAAGCCAACGCTGTTAAATTTCCAGATGATGATGAACCATTAGTATATTGCAAGTTTTATCCAGAATGTGATGGAAGCTTGATTGATATGATGGAAGTATAAAAAAAATAAACCGCAGGAACATCACCTGCGGTTTTCATTTTTAAGGAAAGAATCTTAAAAGGCATCTCGGCTTTTTAAAGCAACCAACGAAAATACCTATCAGAGTGGACGAATAAATGCAATATTACAGTATAATAAGGTATATTCAAATCTGTTATTTTCTAATCCGTCTGAATACACGAACCATAAATTCTATTTTCCACAAAGGAGCAAGAAAAAAAGCAATCAAAGATTTTAACAAATTCGGGTGGTTCTTTGATAATGAAAGAAGAGAGATGAATGAGAGTATTGTTGCATAGAGTTTAATTACAGCGGATTGCTAAACTGGAACTTGGAACGTTTAATCTTTCTGAGGAAGATGTGGCTCGAATCTCTCAAAGATTTGGAATTGCGTAAAACTTAATTTCTCTATGTCATAGCCTTGTTCTCTATGTCATTTTGTGTTATTTATGACATAGAGAATATTTCTTTGGGGTAGAGATTATTACGGAGGATACAATGCATAATTTTGAGTATAAAGAAAATGCTTGTAAATTACTGACACTGGAAATCGTAAATCTTCTTAGTTCAATTTATGAGCATAAAGGCCGACAGCAATTATTTGTAGAAGCAAAGAATAATGAATTAAGTACCCTACTTGAAATTGCAAAAATTCAGAGTACAAAATCATCAAACAGAATTGAAGGCATTTTTACGACAGATAAACGACTCGAAGAATTGATGCAGAAAAAAGCTGAACCACGAAATAGAAACGAGCAGGAAATTACTGGTTATAGAGATGTCCTTTCCACAATACATGAAAGCTATGATTATATTTCACCTACATCAAATATCATTCAACAGCTTCATAGAGATTTATATTCATACAATCAAAATGGTTTTGGTGGAAAATATAAATCCAACGATAACATTATTGCCGAAACGGATGGAAATGGAATTCAGAAAGTAAGATTTGCACCAGTACCAGCCTTTGAAACTGAAGAAGCCATGAGAATCATGACAGAACGTTTTCTGGAGGAATGGAATAACAGTAAAACAGATAAATTACTGTTAATCCCTATGTTCATTTTGGATTTCCTATGTATTCCCCCATTTGAAGATGGAAACGGACGAATGAGCAGACGCTTACTCTTCTTTTACTTTATCGGGCTGGATTTATTGTTGGAAAATACATAAGTATTGAAATGCTTATTGAAGAGTCAAAAGAAACTTATTATGAAGCCCTACAGGATTGTTCTGCAGAATGGCATGAGAGCAATAATCTATACGAGCCTTTCGTTAAGTATTATCTAGGTATTCTGATTAAGGCATCAAATGAATTTGAAAGTCGTGTTGAATACTTATCTGACAATAAGATTTCAAAGCCTGAAAGAGTAAAACGCTTGATACAAAATACTGTAGGCAAGATAAACAAAAAAGAAATTCTGGAAAAATGTCCTGATATCAGTACAAAGACTGTAGAAAGAGCTTTAGCCGATTTAGTTAAAGAAGGACTTATTGAAAAGGTTGGTGCTAGTTCGGCAACGGCTTATGTCTGGATTCAGAAGTAAAAGGAATTGAAAATGTCAGAAACTTTAAAACTATCAAATCAAGACAGAGATCTTGTAATGACCGAACTAGAGAATCCTTCAGAACCAAATGAATCTTTAAAGGAGTTGTTTAAGGCTTCAACTCAAGAGAAGCAAGACAAAGACAATAAAGATATTAAAACAAAATAATCTGAAATAATTTTAAGAGGCTTTCAGTTTGTTAGATGCAGACTGGAAGCCTTTTTCATTTACCCTCAAAGTTCTTTGAAACATCTTTCAAATCTCTTCTAAAAATCCATCGTCCAAAAATCATTTAAACGCAAATCTGCGTACTACTCTCCTGCAGTTATTTTCGGGGAGTCTTGAAGAAAGTTTCCTAAACCTCATGAAAAATCCTTCCGTCCCCTCACGAAAAAAAGTGCACAGTAAATATATAAATCAGATATATATGAATTTTTAATATAAATATGCATTCTCAAAAAAATATTTCAAAAATCTTTTATTTAGTGGAAAGCAGATAAGGGAGCAAATCCCAGGTCTGATTTTAATTCAATGCAGTGGGCTTTAAGGGAGATTGAAAAGCCTGCTCCAATTACAAATGTTAGAGCTCGCCGATTTCAGCCACACCTAAGTTCAGCGGAAATCGCCAAAAGCTAGTTCAAATAAAAAAGCCATTATCAAATCATATAAAACTCT
>SFKZ01000073.1 GCA_004553595.1 Methanobrevibacter ruminantium
TTTAAGAAATATAACATTCCTTATGATGACATGATATTTTCCTCAATCAATAAAGGATTAGACTGTAAAAATAATAATATTGATATTTTAATTGATGATCGTGAAGAAAATTTAGATAGTGCTATTGATTATGGAATCATTCCAATTAAGTTTAAAAGTGTTAGAGAACCAGCAAGTAAATATCCAACATTTGATAATTGGTTATATTTAGAAAAATATCTAGAAGGGGAGTTTTAAATGGAAAGAATTATAACAAGTGAAGAACTAGAATCAGATAAATTTGAAACTAATATCAGACCACAACGTTTTGGTGAATATATAGGTCAAAATGAAGTAAAAGAAAATATTAAAGTTTTTGTTGAAGCTGCTAAAATGAGAGATGAAGCTTTAGATCATGTTTTACTATATGGCCCTCCAGGACTAGGTAAAACCACTTTAGCACATATTATTGCTAATGAACTTGGAACCAACATTAAAACTACAACTGGACCAGCCCTAGAAAAAAGTGGTGATCTAGCCGCTGTCTTATCAACACTTGAACCCGGAGATGTCTTATTTATTGATGAAATTCATCGCATTCCTAAGTTCATTGAAGAAATCCTTTATCCAGCAATGGAAGATTTTGAATTAGATATCGTCGTAGGCCAAGAAGGTTCAAGTAGAAGCATCAAAATAGACCTTCCACCATTTACCTTAGTTGGAGCTACAACTAGAGCAGGAGATATTTCCGCCCCTCTAAGAGACCGTTTTGGAATCGTATCTAAGTTAAACTATTACTCTGAAGAAGAACTAAAAGAAATAATTAAAAGAACCAGCAAAGTCCTAGAAATGGATATTACCGACGAATCAGCCTTAGAACTAGCAAAAAGAAGTCGTAAAACCCCAAGAATCGCCAATAGATTATTTAAAAGAGTAAGAGATTTTGCCCAAGTAAAAGGTGAAAGTGAAATATCTATTGAAACAACCAAAGAAGCCTTAGAACGCTTAAAAGTAGATACATATGGACTAGATCAAGTTGATATTGAATATTTAGAAAGCTTAATAAATAAATTTAATGGTGGTCCAGTTGGTGTTGAAACCATTGCATCATCAATCGGTGAAGAAGTATCAACCCTAGAAGATGTTGTTGAACCATATCTAATGCAAGAAGGATTTATTAAAAGAACCCAAAGAGGAAGAATTGCCACCGATAAAAGTTATAGTCACATTAAAAAACAAGGAGGGGGAACCCTATTTTGAATCGTAAACTATCCAAATTACTAAAACAAGAAGCAACTAGACAAGAAGAAAATATTGAATTAATTGCCAGTGAAAATTACGTATCAAAAGACATTTTAAAACTACAAGGAAGTATCCTAACCAATAAATATGCTGAAGGTTATCCAGGGAAAAAATATTATGGTGGTTGTGAATATATTGATCAAATTGAAACTATGGCAATTGAATATGCCTGCAAATTATTTAAATGTAAATACGCTAACGTACAACCTCATTCCGGATCAAATGCTAACATGGCCGTTTATAAAGCTTTATTAAATATTGGGGATACTGTTCTTGGTATGGATTTATCCAATGGTGGTCATTTAACCCATGGACATCCTATGAATTTTAGTGGTAAAGAATATAACATCGTAAGTTATACAGTTGACCCTGAAACCGAAACAATCGACTATGAAAATGTTCGTAAAATAGCTTTAGAATCAAAACCAAAAATGATTATTGCTGGAGCAAGTGCTTATTCAAGATTAATAGATTTTAAAAAATTTAAAGAAATAGCCGATGAAGTAGGCGCATACTTAATGGTAGATATGGCTCATATTGCTGGCTTAGTTGCCGCTAAAGCCCATCCATCACCATTTCCTTATGCCGATGTTGTAACAACAACAACGCATAAAACCTTAAGAGGACCAAGAGGTGGCTTAATCCTAACAAACGATGAAGAAATTGCTAAAAAAATCGATAAAACCATCTTTCCGGGAATTCAAGGTGGACCTCTTATACATGTTATAGCTGCTAAACTTCAATGTTTTTCAGAAGCTCTAGAACCAGAATTTGTTATATACATTGAAAACGTTGTTAAAAATGCTAAAGCTTTAGCAAATTCCTTAAAAGAACAAGGAGTAAGAGTAATTTCAGGTGGAACCGATAATCACTTATTATTAATAGATGTTAAATCAAAATTTAATCTAACCGGTAAAGAAGCGGAAAACATCTTAGATCAAATCAATATAACAACCAATAAAAATACTATACCAAAAGAAACCGAAAGTCCATTCAAAACATCGGGGCTAAGATTAGGCTCAGCTGCCATGACAACCAGGGGGTTAACCGAAGAAGACTTTAAACAAATCGGTCAAATTATTGTCAAAGCTCTTGATAATAAAGATAATGAACAAGTGTTATATACTTTGAAACAAGAAGTATTAAATATAACAAAAAAATATCCAATTTATAAATAGAAGGAAGGTAATTAAAAATGACTAAATGGGATAAAGAGTATATTAAATTATGTAAAAAAATCTTAAAAGAGGGAAAAGAAGTAGAAAATAGAACCGGTGTAAACACCATCAAAATACCATCATATCACTTACATTTTGACTTAAGAGAAGAATTTCCAGTTCTAGCAACAAAACAATTATTCTTTAGACAAGCAATTCTAGAAATGTTATGGATTTATCAAGCTCAAAGTAACGACGTAAGATGGTTACAAGAAAGAAACGTTCATATTTGGGATGAATGGGAAATTGCTGATGATGGCGCATGGCATGCTACTCAAAACGTTATGGAAAACGGTAAATATGTCAAAAAAGATATCGTTAAACAATTCCCAGAAGGATTTGAACACACCATTGGAACTGCCTATGGTTATATCGTAAACAAATTCCAAATGACTCAAAACCTAATCAAAACAATCAAAGAAAACCCAACCGATCGAAGAATGGTTATGACCCTATGGCAAAATGATTATTTAGATACAGCAGTTCTACCATCATGCGTATGGAGTAGTGAATGGGATGTAACTGATGGATACCTAAATTTATGGGTACATCAAAGAAGCTGTGATGTTCCTCTAGGCTTACCATTTAACGTAACCCAATATGCAACTCTTTTATCATTAATTGCTCAAGTTACCGGCTTAAAACCAGGAACAATAGATTGGTCAATTATAGATGCTCATATCTATGTTAACCAAGTTGATGGAATTAAAGAACAAATAAATAGATTTGATACAGAAGAAGATATTCCAGCTCCAAAATTATGGATTAATCCAGATATCGATGATTTCTTCAAATTCGACAACTCAAAAGATTGCCTAGACATCAAAGTAGTAGACTACAAACATATGGGACCAATTAGATTCCCACTTGCTCAATAATGAATAATCTATCATTAATCGCTGCCATTGGTTCATCTAACGAACTAGGTAAAAATAATGATTTAATCTGGCATTTACATGAAGATATGAAATTCTTTAGAACCCAAACATCAGGTAAAACCATCATCATGGGAAGAAAATGCTTCGAATCATTACCAGGCTTACTTCCTAATCGAAAACACATAATCCTAACAAACAATAAAGATTATCAAGTTAATGGTGCCATAATATTTCACACCAAAGAAGAAGTTCTAGATTATCTTAAAAACACCGAAGAAGAATGCTTCATAATAGGTGGTGCCAAAATATATGAATTATTTTTACCATATTGTAAATATCTATATCTAACAGAAATAGAAGATACCAAAGAAGCAGATGTCTACTTCCCAACATTTGATAAAACAAAATATACAAAAGAAATAATCAAAGAATTAGAAGAAAATAATATCAAATATAAATTTACTAAATACACAAGAATCTAACTTGTGTATTTTTTTGCCATTTTCCGTCATATGTAACGTTCCGAAATTTGTATTAAAATAGGTGCTTTTTCTAAAATTAACATCCCGTTTGCATCAGCCAGCCAAGATTTTATCTAGAAAAATTTTTCTCGTTCATTAACCTTGACCAAATAAATTAAATCATAGTACAATTAAATAGAAAA
>SFKZ01000074.1 GCA_004553595.1 Methanobrevibacter ruminantium
CTTCAACTAGTACTTTAGCAACTTCCAAACTTACAGAAGGAATAGGTATATCAAAGGAAAAAGCAAATGAAGTATCAGACATAGGAAATAAAATATTTGGACTAGTGACAAGAATTGGTATAATTTGTTCAGTAGTGGCTTTAATGCTACTAGGAATAAAATATATGTTAAGCTCTGTAGAAGAAAAAGCAGAATATAAAAAAACATTTGGAGTGTATATAGTAGGGGCTATACTTGTATTCGGGGTAAGTACATTTGCTGAAATTATATATAAAGTTGTAAAATCTATGGTTTAATTACTATACAACAAGGGGTGAGAAATATGCAAAAAGTTATAAAAATATTAATAATTTTAATTGTTATAATATTGTTAATAAGCAACTTTGCATGTGTATATGGTGCAAAAGTAGATTCTGATATAAAAGGGTTAGCAAAGAACTGGCTGGATTTAGGAAGAGAAGAGGCGGAAAAGTCTGGTAGTGCGTCAACTAAAAAATGGAGTGAATTCAATAATCTAGCAGGTATATTATGGGGAATTGGAATTTTTGTAGTTTTAACTTGTGGAGTAATAATAGGAATAAAATATATGTTTTCTAGTTTAGAAGAAAAAGCAAGCATAAAAGAAAACTTAAAGCCATATATAGTAGGATCAATAATAATAATAGGTGCATTAGGAATATGGCAATTATTAGTCGAACTTCTTGACAAAATATAATTGGAAGGATGTAAAAATATGAAAAAATTCATAAAGAAAAATGCAATTAGCAAAACAGCAATAACTATCTTAATTATAACGCTAATTTCAATAATTAGTCCAATTTGTTCAAACGCAGGAATAGGAATTTCTACTCTAACAAAGCCTTTTTCTGGAATGATAATGAGAACTATTGATGGATTCAATGCATTATTGGCTACACTTTTTGCGAGTGATGAAAAAATGAAAAGCATAGCAGAAACGGTAGAAGAAATTAAAGATGTTGATAATACTAAAAATTTATTCCAAAAAATAGCAGAAGGCTTAGATGAATGCCAAGATGGATTTTATAATTTACTATTAAGTCCAGACGACATATTTTCTAATAGAGTTCAAGTTACAAATGCAAATATATTTTCTAAAAAATTTGGTGAAGATGGAAAACTTTCATTGAGTGATTGGAATCTATTTAACCATTTAATGAAACAATTAAAACAAGCAGTAGCACAATTGTATTATATTATGAGAAATTTAGCTATTGTTATTTTGCTTTCTTTACTAATTTATACAGGAATACGAATAGTCCTATCATCAACAAATGCAGGAGAGAAAGCAAAATGGAAAATGATGTTGTATGATTGGCTAAAAGCATTGGCATTAGTAATGTTTGTGCATATGATTATGATAGGAGTGTTTTACATATCAGAAATAGTAACCGATGGACTACAGAGTACACTTATGTCTAATAATACAATAGTAACAGAAATAAGAAGAAATTTTGATAGCACATCTGTATTGGATGCCAGAGGAAATGTGATATACATTATAATGTATGGATATATAACTTATTTGACAATAGTATTTTTAATCTCATATTTTAAGAGATTGTTTTTTATAATGACAATGGTTGTGATTGCCCCATTAAACGCTTCTTTATATGCACTTGGAAAAAATGGAAAAGAAAGGTTTAATAGATGGTTTAAAGAATTTGTTTGGGGTGTTATGGTTCAACCATTTCACATGCTAATATATAGTATATTAGTTTTAATACCGATGGGGGTTATGAATAGTTCAGGAATTACAATTGGAAGTGGTGTCTTCGAAATTCATTATGGAACTTTAGATGCACAAGTATATGCATTAATTGCAATTTCAATGATTAGACCAATAGAAAAATACATGAGAGGAATATTCGGATTTGGCCAAACAGCACTTGATAATGTTGCAAGTTTCGATTCTGGAAAGAAAACATTGGACAAGGGTGTTCAAGTTGTACAAGAAACCGCAAAGACAGCAATTATGATTGGAGGAGCAATTGCTACAGGAGGAGCATCATTAGCAATGGCCGGAGGAACTGCTGCAAGTGCAGCCGGAGGAGCTGCTGCAAATGCAGCCGGAGGAGCTGCTGCAAATGCGGCCGGAGGAGCTGCTGCAAATGCGGCCGGAGCAATGACGGAAGTAGCAACAGAAGCAACAGCAAACGCAACAGCAGAAGCAACAGCAAGTACAGGTGCTGCTGCAGAACCTAACACAACAATACCAGAGATGGTAAGCCCTGAAGAATCAGATAATTTAGATGATGAAGAAGAAAAAACATATGTTGGAGGACAAAACTTATCAACTATGTTATTAAATAAATTGGGACCGGGCTTTAGTCCTTTATTAAATTTATTTGGTGAGAAAGGTAAAAATTTAAATGCTAGGTTGAACCTTGAGAACTTTAGTGAAAGTATTTTATTTAAACCAGAAATGCTAGAACAATATAAAAAATTAAGAGATGCTGGACATGAAATGGTAGATACATATTATGTAGGCAATGGAGCGCCAAAAGATTGGAACACAAATATTACTCAGGAATATATTCAAAACAAGAAAGAGGCTAATTTAATGCAATTTATCAATAATGATAAAAACATAAAGGATGCTATAAAAATATTTGATTTGAAAGATAAAAAGGATAAAGAAACAGGAGAAATTATACCAGCTAGTAAACAGGCTCAAGAAAAATTAAAAGCTATGGGACCATATGCTGGACTAGGAATAACGGACGTAGCTACAATCAAAAATTTAATGGATAGGAATGTAAAACCAGAAAGAGCACTTATAACTATAGCTAAAGATAATATAGCATTTACTAGAGTAGAAAACTTTAAGTCAGAAGAAAATATTGGTGCAATGCAAAATATGATAGCTGATAAATTAGGAAAGAGCATAGAATTTAATGCAGGAGATCAAAATGTCATTCAACAAGTAAATCAGCAAGTTCAACAAAATATTTCTGAAGGAAGGGAATTTATTGCATCAGGAGCTGCAAAAGATCCAGAAACATTAATGAGATTAAATGACTTACAAAGGAAAATAGATGAAAAAGTAACGCTAGGTGAAACTGAGCACCATTCGAGTGCTCAATATGTTGTAGCAATGGATAAGATAATACAAAAAGCTATAAAAGACAATATAACAACTATTAGGCTACCAGTAAATAAAAAAATTCCTATTAATAAGGCTATTGAAACTTCAAATAAAAAAGCAGAAGATGAAACAAAAAAAATAGAAGAAGTAATGAATAAGGTTTTAGAAGAAAGAAGAGCAGAATCGCAAAAGGCACCTAAGAGATTAAATTAAATAGAGGCGGACTAGTAAAAGTCCGCCTTAAAACTCAAAAGGGAGGATAATATGCTTCGTAGATGGCTTAGTGAATTTATAAGAAATAATAAGAAAAAAATAGAAAAAATTGCAAAGATGTTTGGAATTCTTATACTTGTGGGGATTGGACTTGCGATGTCAATTAGAAACAGAAATAGTAGAAGTGAAGGAACATCTAAAAATACAATTTATAATCCGACAAAGACTATTATTGCGGGAGAAAATGTAGAAACAGAAGATTTTAAACAAGAAGAAAATTTAATAAATACATTTGTAGAATTCTGCAATAATAACAAAATTCAAGAAGCATATGATTTGTTAACAGATGAGTGTAAGAAAAAAATGTATCCGGATTTAGAAAGTTTTAAAAAAAATTACTACAGTATTATTTTTGATCAAAAAAAAGAATGCACTTTACAAAGCTGGGTAACAAACAAAAATTATCATACATATAAAGTCACATTTATTGAAGACATAATGACTACAGGAAATTATGATAATGTCAAAAAAAATATTGATTATATAACAGTTGAAACTAAAGAACAAGTAAAAAAACTTAATATAAATAACTATATAAAAAGTGAACAAATAAATAAAGTTAAAAAGACAGATGAATTAGAGATACTTGTAGATAGTGTTGATATTTACATGAATAGCATAAAATATCGCTTAT
>SFKZ01000075.1 GCA_004553595.1 Methanobrevibacter ruminantium
CACCAAATCCAGCAGTACAGTTAATGAAAGTACAGTTAGTCATATTCATAGTACCCTTATTATTGTATACTACTGAATCATGGTCATCTCCTGCTGTGACTAACTATATGAGCGGTTCTACTACTGGTGTAACTTTAAATGTTAAGGATTCTACATTTGAAAATAATTACGGTTCTACAGAACCTGGTGCAATTAACAATTGTGGAATTTTAACAGTATATAATTCTACTTTTAATAACAATAGTGCATATCAGTGGGCAGGAGCAATTCATACCCATAGTAATGCAAATACTGTGATAAATAAATCTTATTTTTATCACAATGTCGCAGGATGGAATGGTGGAGCATTATTCACTTATAGTGTATTAAGAGTGTATGATTCTATTTTTGAAGATAACAACTGTTCTACTAATAATGGAGGCGGAGCAATAGGGGCTTATAACTATGGTTCCTTATTTGACATCATTATTAATAATTGTACTTTTAAATATAACAATAATCTTAACTCTAATGGAAAAGGTGGGGCAATTGGTACTTTAAACGGAGGTTACCTTAATGTATATAACTCCACTTTCATATCAAATAGTGCAACTAATGGACAAGCAATTTCTGCAGCTAATAAAAAAGTTGTTAATGGTACAAGTGATAGGCCATATTTAGCTATTGATGGAAATACCTTTATAAATCATACTGGTTCTGGAGATACTGTATACATCAATGGGATTATAAATTCATTTAATAATAATCACTTTTATAATAGCACCCAATCAACTATTTATTCAGGCTCAAGTAATACTTATAATTCATTTATAAATCCTATTGCCATGGCTAAAGGTTTGTTAGGGGCTTCTAGTAATGATATATTAAGTGATGATATTCAAAGAGAAGTTTCTGATGATGATTCCTTTGAAGATGCGTTTTCAAAAATGACAAAAACTGGTTATGGTAGTGAACCACAAGTTGTAAATATTCTTGTTTCACCTGGAATTTATTCTAAAACTATTAAACCAAACTTAATTTGGGAAGTAGATGAGGATTATGGATTTGGATACTATAAATTAGATGGTGTTGCTAAGTTATTTGCACTCGGTATTTTCACTGTTGAAGGTACTGGGGATAATGTAATATTCAGATGTGCCGATGGTTATAATTTAGATCTCAAAGGAGGTATTGATACTACTGAATGGGATCAAGAAGCTATTAGAAATACTATTTCTCATAAAAATATTATTTTTGATTGTGATGTTATTTTAGGTTCTAGAAGTTATGAATTCACCAATTGTACTTTCAAAAAAGCATTATACATTAATGGTTATGATATAAATGATTATTGGAATTTATATTATGATACTGATTGTGACATAGTTAATATTTACAGCTTTAAAGATTGTACTTTTGAATTCGATAAGGAAGAAATTGCAATAAATAAAATTATTGATTCAAATATTCAATTTAACGAAAATAGTTTCACTTTAAACTTTGATAATTGTAAATTCCCAGTAACTGCTGTTGATTCAGTGGTAGACATTAGTTCCTCTGAGAAAGGTGTTGTTGTCATTGCTTTAACTGATAACAGTTCTGCTCCTATTGCTGGCGCTACTGTTAAATATACTGTTAATGGTGGTGAAGAACAAACAAATACTACTGATGCTGATGGTAAATTCACAATTTCAGGTTTAACTGGTGAAGTTACCATTGAAGTAAACTATGAAGGAAACGAATCATTCAATGCTATTACTGGCAGTCAGTTCTTTAACTTTACTGAAGAGTCTGCAACCAATGACACTAACGGTTCCAATAGCACTCCTGTAACTCCAACTAAAGTTGCTACTAAGCTCACTGCACCTAAAGTGACCGCTACATACAATGTTGCCAAAAAGTTAGTGATCACACTTAAGGATGCAAACAACAAAGTATTGGCTAACAAGAAAGTCACTGTAAAAGTTGGAACTATCAGCAAAACATTGAAAACCAATCCTAAAGGACAAGTAAGCGTTGCTGTAAACACCCTTGTTCCTAAAACTTACACTGCAACAATCAAATTTGCAGGAGACAGTAGCTATAAGGCATCAAGTGTCAGCGCTAAAGTCACAGTCAAAAAGGCAGCTCCAAAACTAACCGCTGCTAAAAAGACTTTTAAAGTCAAAGCAAAAACCAAAAAGGTAACTGCAACCCTTAAAAACAACAAAGGAAAAGTATTGAAAAGCACAAAGCTTACTCTTAAAATCGGTAAGAAAACCTACACTGCAAAAACCAACAGCAAAGGTGTAGCAACATTCAAAGTCAAATTGACCAAAAAAGGAGCCTACACTGGAACTGTCAAATTTGCAGGAAATAAATACTTCAAAGCAGCTACCAAAAAAGTGAAAATAACTGTTAAAAAATAGAGAAAAAATTAATTTTTCTCTATTATTTTTTTATTTTTCTAAAAATTAGAGGAATTTATTTATTATTCAACATCCTATTCTATTTGGAATAATAAATAATTTCTTTGATTATCTATGAATGAAGTTTATTTAAAGAGTATAATGCAATATGGGGAGATTATTAATATGGGGAAAACAAATAAAAGCATTCTATTATTTTCAATGCTCATCATTTTATTCATATGCATATCATCTGCATATGCCTCTGAAGATATATTAGATACACAATCAATCACTGATGATTCAAGCATTAATGAAGATGATTTCGGCATAGATGAAAACATAGAATGTTCAAATGAAAACAGTTTATTGAACTTAGAAAGCAATATTTTAAAGGAAGATGACAAGCCATCCGATTTTTATATTAATAGTAGTAAAGAACTTAGCGGAGACGGTTTAAGTCCTGAAACCGCATACAAGAACTTTGATTATACTGTATATGACAAAGTGGCCATCAGTGGTACAATTCATTTGTCTGAAGGAAACTATGGAGTTCCAGAAGGCTCACCATATAATACAAACTATTATATTATTGGCCAAGAGGGAACAGTAATTAATTCCTGTTGGTTTGATAGTATGGGAACTTATAAAAATTTTAATCAAACATTAACTTTTATAAATGTCAGTTTTGAAGTTCCATCAAGTGGACAAGTTTGGTATTCCAGTGGAAATGATGATATTGGTTTCAGTGATACCATAATATTTTATGGCATTTCCATGGATGGGCGTGATTTCAATTTCATTAACTGCACTTTTATCAACACATCTTTTGTTTCTGGTCAGCATCAGCATGTTGAACCTAATAGGGATGGATTAACAGATATCTGCACTGCAATTTTTGAAAATTGCAAATTTCTAGATTACACTTATGACCCAAGCGTTAACTCTTATGATGTGCATACTTCCTGGGGAACTATCATCCCTACAGAAGAATATGAAACAACTTCAATGTTCACTTCATTTGAATGCAGCAAATACATATTTAATAATTGTACCTTTGACAATGTTAACTGTGATGCTATTGTTGATTCCTATGGTGGAAATACAGATTATTATGGTCGCATTGATGGGGCTTATATCTTTAATTCCACATTCACAAACTGTGACATCAATGGAGTCGTTAAGGCTCGAAACTCTCCTTATTGCATCATCTCCAATTGCACATATGATTTTCCAGTCAGTTATGAGGTTCCTTTAGTCGGCCCATTTTACATTAACAGCACTGATCGACCAGTTATTAAGACTAATCTGGTTCTTGTTGCAAATGCAAACACTTTAGTCATCAGTTTAACTGATGAGTCCAACAATCCATTGGTTGACTATGAAGTTGAAATTGTAACCAACGGAAGGGTTTCCTATGAATATACAGACAACGATGGAAAAATCATACTAAGCAATCTTTTAGGCAATTACAGCTTTGAAATCACTTATCCTGGAGATGAGTATGAAGGCTATGCCCCATCCAAAGTCTTTAAGAACTTCACATTTGAAAAGTCTAAACTTAGCACAGTTCTAACTAAAGGATTCCAACAATAAAACTTTAGCAAATAAAAAGGTTATTGTTAAGGTCGGCTCCATATCCAAGGTTATGACCACTAACAGCAAAGGTCAACTTAGCCTTAATGTTGCCTCATTTGTTCCTAAAACCTACACTGCAAGCATTAGCTTTGCAGGTGATGATAACTATAAGTCTTCCTCAATTAGTTCAAAAGTCACTGTATCCAAAGGGGTTTCCAAATTGATTGCCAAAGCGAAGACATTCAAAGCTAAGGTTAAGACTAAAAAGTTCTCTGTAACCTTAAAGGATTCCAAAAACAGGGTTTTAAAGGGCAAAAAACTTACTATAAAAGTCAAAGGCAAGACATACACTGCAACTACAAACAAGAAAGGGGTTGCCACATTTAAGATCACTAAATTGTCTAAAAAAGGAACCTACAAGTCAAAAATAGTATTTAAGGGAGATAAATGGTATAAAGCTATTAGTAAAACAGTGAAAATTAAGATTAAATAGGGATATTGATTCTTGAAAATGGATCATTTTTTCCTATTTTCTTTTATTTTATTTATTCACTACATCATGGAAACTTAATTATTTTGTGGTGAATAAATAAAATGGATGGACCAATATGGTGTTTGTTTATTTTATTAAGTATTTTTTGGAAAGTGGGATTTTTTATGAGATTTAAATATAATTCATTATTGCTTATTTCAATATTGATTATTATTTTAGGTATGAATTTTGCATCGGCTGCTGATGCATATTCCGATTCCAGTTTAAATAATATTGGTATTGATGATTCAATAGAAGAGGTTTCAGTTGAAGTGTCTGCTGATGATTCTCGCAATGAATTACCTTCTTCAGTTGATTCTCTCATTGAATCCTATTCTTCTTCTGATTTTGGATTAGATCAATCAAATACTGCAAATAAAGAATACTCTTCTGAAAAATCTATAGAAAATGAGGGTAGTGATTTCAATCCTAAAATGGATGTTTTGATGGAAACTCCTGTTTCCAATGCCAATTTGACATATTATGTTAGTTGTGATAATTATACTCATTTTTTTGATGATTCTGGTGTTTTAAAGGATGAGTTCGGAGGTTCCATTCTCGTCTTTGAAGGCAATTTTGAAGATAAGGGAGTATTCACTATTGATAAGAACAACACTCGTCTTGTTTCTAATCAGTCTCGTTTCGTTAACACTGTTTTCAGTTTGACTGCCAGTGATATTGTCTTGGCTAATTTCAATTTTGATTTTAATCAGGCTTTTCCTTCGAATCATAATGCTGGCATTTACGTTGGATGGGACAATATCACAGTTTTCAACAATACAATTAACTATATTGCTCCCGTTGATACTACTTGCATCGGTATTTATGCCAATGACAATTATGGATTGAACCTGATTAACAATACAGTTAATTATTTTGGCCAAGCATATAATGATGGATTTAATTATCCTGTCCTTATGACTTATTGCTATGATGCCTTTGTAAGCGGCAATAGCATCAATGCAACATTGCCTTTGCGTGATGTTGACTGGAGCCAGCTTATTTATGGTGGTGTGAGCATGGATAAGGTTTCCTCTTTTGCCATTGGAGGCTGTGACAACCTCATCTTTGCAAATAACAGCATTTATTCTGCAGTCAATGGAGGAGTTTATGCGGATAATCTTTTCCCTACTTTGTCCTCTGTTTTGGTTTATGCCTGCAGAAATTCCACACTTGATGGCAACAGCATTCTTGTTGAGGACTATTTCACCCGCAAGAATCAGGCTAATTACCTATACGCCTTGGATATCTATGTATCTGATGACGTTCGTGTCGTGAACAATTACATTGATGTCTTTACATATGGCGGTTACAGTTTTCATGGAACTGCTTATCCTATCCAGGTTACCGGTCCTGCATATAACATCAAGGTCGCTTACAATTACCTAAAAAGCATTAGCAATGGCCCGAACATTGGAATCTATTCGCAAAACGCTTATGGTCAGACTCAGATTGATGTCATAAGCAATTTCATCAACATTACAGGCAAGGCTGGAAGTCATATGTGGGCGTTGGTTGCAGGAATTGAGGTGCAAGACTCTGATGACAGAATACTTAACAATACAATAATAGTGGATACTGTTGGTGGATATCATGATGGTGATCGCATTTATGGCATAAGTTATGCCCAGAGCACTGGCGGCAATCATAAATATCAAATCAAGTATAATAATGTCACAGTTCCAGGACCTATTGCAATCAGCTTGAATCAGGGTTTATTGGATTCCACTACCAGCGATACAAATGTCATGTATAACATTTTGGTTACCGGTCGTGGAGAAGGTGGTGACAAGGCTGTGGCAATTGGAGGCCAAGGTACAAATAATGTTGTAAGGTATAATACCAATGGTTCCAATCCTGTTCGCCATATGTCCCAGCAGGATTTGCCTGATTGGCTGAAGAATTATCAAAGTCCAAAAGGCAATGGATTTAGCTTGTCCTGGCTGAGTGAGGATGGAAATGCTCATTTTGGGGGCCTTGGCAATGGTTCCGGCCGTGGAGGATTCCATTTTGATTCAGATGTCAATGGCAGGAATAGTCACTTTAGCAAGTCAAATGCTACTCATGGTGATTTGAATTCTACCTATTATTCTGTTGGGGATTCCGGTTTGAGCATTGCAGCTGCTTCTTCATCTGCAGGTTCTGCTTCCAACTCTCCGTCAGAAGTTGATAAGAATGCCTATGAGATTGATGAGCATGACAATGTAGTTAGCAAGTCTTCAGATTATCTCCAATTGGGAATAATTTGTATTGTTGCTTTGCTGCTGTTGCTTGTTGGTTATAAGCGTCAGAAGGATAAAGAGGAAGAAGAATAGTTAAAAATTTTTGTTTATGATGGAGTGTTTGCCAAAAAATAATAGTTTTAAGCTTCATAGATTTTTAGATAATAAACCTCTAAATTTATTAGTTTTTTGGCAAATGCTTTCCTTTTTAATTTTTTAATTTTAAAATTAAAGGATAAAGTTTTGTTTTTTGATTTTAAAATTAATAGATTATTGTGATTTATTAATGGTTTTATCTACATTAGCAATTTATAAAATTCAAGATTAGAATATTTCTTTAATTATTTTAATGATTTGATTAATTAAACAATAGGTTTTATATAAATTATTTATTTTAATTAGTCATGTTTTTAATTAAATTGTATAATTTTTAGGAGGAGTAATTTTATATGGTTGGCACTAACATTTTAACATCTACTTTAGATTTGGTTAGCCAGAGTCTTCAAATCCCTGTAATAATATTTCTGTTGCTCTTTGCAATAGGAGCAATAATCCTATTGGGTGGATTAATTAGGGAGTTCAGGCATAGAAAGACTGTTTCCAATGTGGAGATGAAAAGATTAATCAATGAGATCTCAAATGCAAAAAGTCAAGAGGAAATATTGAATATAGTGGACAATTCCCAAATACCAAATTCAATGAAGAATGACTTAAGAGAGATTATAGACACTGATCTTGACCTTGAATCAAGAATAGCATTAGCAAAGAAACTAATCAATTCAAGAGAAAAGAAATTGGAGAAAAGACTCTCATACACTGATATTATCACTCGTATTGGTCCTACTCTTGGGTTGATGGGTACTTTGATTCCTATGGGTCCTGGTCTTGCTGCTTTAGGTAGCGGTGACATTGTGACTTTGTCCAATGCTGTCATTGTTGCTTTTGACACCACTGTTGTGGGTATTGGTGCTGGTGCTTTGGCTTATGTAATCAGTAAGATCAGACGCAGATGGTACAGTGAGTACATTGCTAACATTGATGTCTTGACTGATGTTGTCCTTACAAAAATAGGAAAGCTTTAGGAGTAATGTTTTTATGGTTAAGCTTAATCGAAAGACTGC
>SFKZ01000076.1 GCA_004553595.1 Methanobrevibacter ruminantium
AAAAGCATCCCTTAGAGTGCTATTTGATGCTGACGGTAATTTATTAAATGATATTAGTTGTACCGTAGCTAATGATGAATTAATTATTCAAGATGAATATGGTAATAACTATTCTTATGATGCTAATAAGCCTAATTCATTAAGAGTGCAAAAAGCACTGTTCCAACAAAAAAAGACAATTATTGAAAACTGTCTTTATGGTGTGGATTTAAATCCAAACTCTGTAAATATTTGTCGTTTAAGATTATGGATTGAACTTTTAAAGAACGCATATTATTCAGAAGGTGATAATGGAGAGAGATATTTAACAACTCTTCCTAATATTGATATTAATATCAAAGTTGGGGATAGTTTGATTCATCGTTATGATCTTACTGATAAATTTGATCTCCGTAAAAAAGATTTTAAGCAATATGTTGAGTTAGTAAAACAATATAAAGATACTAGCGATAAAGGCATTAAATCTGAAATTAATGGCCAGATTAATAATATTAAAAGCACTTTTGTGAATAGCTGGAGATCTCCTGAAGCTGAAAAATATGATAGAGCACTTGCAGAATTAGCAGGAACTACTAACCTTTTTGATCAAAAAGTTGATAGTGAGAAAATTGCAGAATTAAGACAAAAAGTTAAAGAAGCAAAAGAAAGCTTTGAAAATAGAAAGGGAGATCCCCTTTATAACAATGCTCTTGAATGGCGCTTAGAATTTCCAGAAGTGTTAGATCAAGATGGTAACTTTGTTGGTTTTGATATTGTAATTGCAAATCCACCGTATATTTTTGCAAGAAACCAATCGTTTGACGAGAAGACTAAGCAATATTATCTTTCACATTATGAAGTAGACGAATATCAAGCTAATACTTATACGCTGTTTATGGAATTAGGCTATAAGTTACTAAAGAAAAATGGAACTTTTGCTTATATAGTCCCTAATAACATGTTGACGATTCAATCAAATCAAAAGATAAGAGATTTTCTTTTGAATAAGTCAGGCAGTTTAGTGATTATTAATTCTCTAGATAAAATTTTTGCGGATGCGAATGTAGATAACTGTTTAGTATTCTTAAAAAAAGAAAAATCTGATGAAGTAACTGTAGGAGAATTAAATAAAGGTGACTTTGAGACTGTTGGAACAGTAGATAAAGATTTCTTTGGGAAAGATAAACCTATTTTTAGTATTTCAATGGTTAAGTATAGGGATGCAATTGGGGCATATTGGAAAATTAATAAGAATTTATCACTAGAAGAAAATGATTATGCACAAGTTAAAACTGGGATAAAAGCATATCAAAAAGGGAAAGGGAAACCTAGACAAAAAAAGTCTGATGGTGATAATAGAATTTATCATTCAACGCAAAAAATGGATGATACATATATACCCTATGTAGATGGAAATAATGTATCAAGATATTTACTTACATGGAATGGTGAATACATAAAATATGGAAATAATTTGGCTGAACCGAGAAGATCAACTAATTTTAAAGAACCGAGAATATTGGTAAGACAAATTCCTTCTAAAAGTGTGTACTCAATCAACGGTGTCTTTACACAAAAAAACATTATTAATGATTTAAACTCTATGGTAATAGAAGATATAAATATTAATCCTCTTACGTTATTAGGAATAATTAATTCAAAAGTGGAAACTCTATGGTTTTTAATGCATTTTGATAAGTTTCAACGTAGGCTATTTCCACAATTCAAAGTAAATGAGTTGGCGCAATTTCCTGTTCCTAGTTTGAGTACAGAAGAACAAAATGCAATTGCAGATAAGGTTTCAGTAATTATGAGTAAAGCACAATCAGGGCAAGATTACTCTAAAGAAAATTGTGAGGTTGATGAATTAGTTATGAAAGCTTACGGATTAACTGATCAAGAAAAAAAAGAAGTGAGAGATTTTACTTTTTAAAGTTAAATCCAGGTGTATTAAGTAAATTATTAGTAGCTTTGATTCTGTATGGCATGTTGTGCAAGAAATCTAAAATGGCTTTGGTAGATATTATATATATAAAATTAGCTTCATTAAGTTGCACGGGTATCCAACTGGGACTTGAAATATCATAGTATTTTTCTAAAAAATAGTTATCTATGTAGTTTCCAATTATCGTTTGAGCTGGTTCTCCAGTGAACAAATTATTGTAGAAGGGTGATTGGGCACTTACTATATAGTGATGAATTATTTTAAGAAAAGCAGTACTATTTGTAAGATTAATTTTAGGAAGATCGGATAGCTTTATTTTTTCTAAATACAAGGCTTTTTGTGCAAAGTCTAGCTTGGTTAAAGCTATATTATTGAATTTAGAAAAACTCTTTATCCATTCTATATTTTCGTTTAATCCATTTCCCGTGCTTGGTATGAGTTTAGATATTACTTTATTCATATCATGTAAGCCATTTAGCGAATCAATGATAATTTGAAAAATATAGTTAATCTCTTGGTTTATATCATGAAAAAGCGTTTCATGATATGAGAAATGAATGTAGTTTTTCAAATAATTTAAATCGTAAAATTCATCTTCATATTTTCTAGGATCGTCTTTATTGGCGGTATCTTCAAAAAATTTAAGCATATTACGCATCCTGACAATAGAAGGCCTCTTTTCTCCAGATAGATATTTTTTATATGAGTTAAAGGAAATAAAGTCCTTGTCCTTGTTTTCATCGAAATTTGGATAGTAATAATTTTCTATTGTATTATCATCACTAATGTGGAGTTGTGTATTTGAAAACATTTTTTGATTGTATTTAACCCAAGTTGGTGACATTGGTTTGAAGTCATTCTTAGATATGAATTCAATACTGTTATCTAAATTATATAGAAATTTATCGTAATATTTTTCTTGAGAAATTTTAATTTTTTGCACTTTAGCAGTTTCTTTTATTGCTGAACGAATAAGTTGCGGGAAATTGTTCGGTGCCTTCATAGGCTTATTAATCTCTGTTATTATCTTTTTAATTTTTAGTTTGTCATTTTTATCCAGTATTGAGTAGGCTCTATCTAAAATGATGGTCATTTCTTTTGATGAATTCATATTGGTTGTCTCCTTTAAATATCAATTTGTTTAAATTTTAAAACAAATAATTGATAAGAAATTATTTTCTTATTTTCTCAAAAAATGCGAATAGAAATAGAAATCACCCCTAGGGTATGACCTCCGGGGTGATTTTAAAATATCCAAAATTTTCTTATGCTTGGGTCACAAGATTGATGAAGGGATACATCTTGTATTTAGTTGAGATTCCCTAATTAAAACTTAGAAAGGACCATTTAATATGGCATTAAGTTTAATTCCACTTACAAACAGTGGTATCAAAGTTGCGTTTGAAAAAATGCAATTCGCACTTTTAAAAGTGCGGAAAGTAGTGGCATCGCAAGCTACAGATACGGATTACTATACTGCGACTTTAGCAGTAACTGCTGATGGTAATACTTACCTTAAATCTAACGGGGAGATTGTTCAAGATCCGAATCTTGGTGAAACGTTTAACGTTCGGATAAAACAAGAGAATCTACCATCCATTCGTGGCATGGTTACAAATGTAAGGTTAGTTAATCCGATAGTTCATTCTGTTTATGCAACCACGGCGGAAAATAGCACCTTTGCAAACATTAATTGTAGCATTAGTGCTGATAATTTAATCTTGCCACAGACTCAACGTCAGATTAGAGCACAAGGAGATAAACAGTAATGTTTAATAAAGACTATCGGAGGCGGCAAGCCCCTTCATTAAATGGATTTAATAATCATTATTTATTCCCTATTTTGGGCGTCTTCTTCATAATTTCAGGACTGATCTTGAAATTTTTAGCATTAGGCTTACCTTGGTTTGCAACAATAATTAATTGGCTTGCTAAATGGATAATAATCTCAGGCATTGTTTGTTGGATACCTACTTTTTGGCACTGGATTAACAGTACTGAAGATGAATTGAGTATTAAG
>SFKZ01000077.1 GCA_004553595.1 Methanobrevibacter ruminantium
AATTTCGATGGCTCAAAAATCAGATATATTTTAAAGGCTTATAAAAAAAGCGATGTTTTATTTCAAAGTATATTGGAAAAATTTAATGATTATTATGAATACTGCGATGATTTTCTAAACTATTTAGGTAATTTTGCAGATACAAAGGCCAAAGAATTATTAACTTTTTTTGAACCTATTCTATTAAATAATGATATTCCCTATGGTTTTGTGAAAGGCGAAATTTGGAGTTTAATAAAGAAAATATCTGATTACGAAACAATACCTTTTGAGCTAACTATTTTCGCAAAGAACAAATTAAAGTCTAAATCGAAAATTGATTATGATGAACAGTACGGAATTTATAATTTTCTCTCTAAGCAGCATTCTTTGGAATTCTATTATAATATTGGATATGAAAACAGTTCCATTTTTCAGGAATTATCAATCCGACACTTAACCTTGGATAGTATAGAGGACCAGTATTCCTATATAGCATTTGATCAATTTGAAAAACGCTCTCTTGTTGAATTTAATATCGTATTTCAAAATGCAAAAACATATCTGAATATTATTAACAACAAAGTGCCAGACGATAAAATTCAGTTTGCATCCGTTCCAAATAAAGCAAAATATGAAACAATAAAATACACTCTCAAAAAAGAGTATGATATAAAAAGTAATTTAGACTGGAAAAAATTCTTTGGTAAAGATTATGACCTAGCGACTTTATTAGTTTATAATGCACAATTGTCAAAAGATATAAATAAAACTGCCTGGTTAAATCTTACTGATTTTTTTAATGATTTATTGATTAGAACTTTTATTGAAAAACTGAAAGTGAAATGTCCACCTAGCAATCAATGGCCTTCAACAATTAATAGAAAATCAGAACTTGTTGATATTGGGGTGTTATTAAATCAATCCTCTTATTTTACTAATACCTATACACAATGTGCTGATTTCTTAAAACTTCATGAAAGACGTTCTTCTGATTTACTATCTCATGCAAAAAATAAAAAATCCTTAAAACCAAATACTTTTGTTTCTAGCAGAGAAAAAGGAACTCTGCTAAAGATATACAAACCTGCGTTGCAAAGTTTGATATTGGAAATTGAAAAGATAATATAAAAGCTTATAAAATGGGAGAAAACTATGAATGAACAAAAATCTCTAATCACCCAGCCCGTTGAACCAGAATACGAACACCTCGTAAATAATATATCTACGTTATGGCAGGAAGCAAAAACCAATGCCGCACTTTCAGTAAACACTGAACTTTTAATGGCAAATTGGCATACTGGTGAATATATTGTTGAATATGAACAAGGCGGAAAAGCAAAAGCTGAGTATGGCAAACAGCTACTTGTAAATCTTTCTAAAGATCTTACTTTAAGAAATGGAAAGGGATTCAGCCGAAGTAATCTGACATATATGAGAAAGTTTTATCTAGCCTTTCCAAAATGTGAGACAGTGTCTCACAAATTGACCTGGAGCCATTATTTTGAACTCTTAAAATGCGATGACCAAATGGAATTACAGTTCTACTTTCATGAAGCAGAAAAAGAAGGCTGGAAAGTCAGAGAATTAAAACGTCAGATGAAAAGTTCACTTTTTCAGCGTCTGGCTCTTAGTACAGATAAAAAAGGCATTCTTGCTCTGGCAAATGAAGGTCATCAGATTATTACCGCTCAGGATATTATACGTGACCCTTATGTTCTTGAGTTTACAGGACTTCCTCAGAAGAAACGTTATAAAGAAGGAGAACTTGAAGCTGCACTAAAGGCAAATATGGAAAAATTCCTTTTGGAATTAGGAAGAGGTTTTGCTTTTATTGGTCGTCAATATGTGATTCCGATTGGTAGCCGCAGGTTCAAGGTTGATCTTGTCTTCTATCACTGTATCCTAAAGTGCTATGTCCTGATTGACTTAAAACGCGAAGAAATAAAGCATGGTGATATTGGTCAGATGAATATGTATTTAAATTATTTTAAAACTGAAATCTGCCAACCAGATGATAATCCTCCAATTGGAATTGTTTTAGGTGCTAAGAAAGATGAACTATTAATGGAATATGCAACTCAGGGAATTACAAACCAGTTGTTTGCAGCCCGCTATCAGTTGTACTTACCAAAGAAGGAAGAGCTACAGGCTCAACTGGATTTGCTGCTTTCAGAGGAGAAGTAAACTAATACCCTAATCCCAGTTAATCAAATACGAGGTGATTATATGAAAAATGAACTTGATATAACTTCTATCTCAAATCTCTACAAAGAAATCAGCTCTGTCCTGCGTACTGCCAGAACAAATTCATCAGCCGCGTCTACCGAATTCACATCAATAATTCCAATTCCAAATTTTATGCTTAGGAACTAAATATGAACGTATTTGATATAATTCCCTCAGATTTTTTCAATTGTCTCGCTGGAAATAGCAATAATCGTGTATATGCTGACTGTCTGGAATTGATTCATAATCAATATGATAAAGAAATTTCTTATCGACTTGAACGTTCATATTTGCGAGATGTACTTGCTGCTTTTTTATTGGAAAATCATCTGGACTTGTCTGATGAAGAAAACACTGCAAATGCAGGAAACGATGAAGCTAACTTTGTTTTAAGAAAGTTTATTTCTGTGGGCTGGCTTGAAGAAGATCAGGATGATTCTACTTTTGAAAAATATATTGTAATGACTGATAATGGAATTGCTCTGGCAGAATTTTTACATAAATTAAAACGGCCGGCAACTCCAGAGTTTTCCAGTTACATTCTCAATATTTATAACCGTTTTAATTCAAAGGAATATGCAAATAAGCAGGAACTATATAACTTTATTCTAAAGCCAACTTTTTCCGATGCAAAAGCTCTTTCTTCAGATCTTAAGAAACTTTCAACTTCTATAAAAAAGATTATCGAGAAAATGAATCATGAAGGAAGTCTGGAAAGTCTTACAGAAAATATTATCAGTTACTGTGACGGAGATTTTATAAAAGAATATTCAAGACTTGTTCATCAACAAAATATTCATATTTACAGGAACTTTATTACTCGTAAGCTAGATGAAATGAAGCAACCTGAATATTTTAATCTTCTTTGCACAGAATTATCAGCAGAGGAAAAAGCTCATAAAGTTCTGATTTCAAATATGGAAGCAGAAGAAAGAGTTTATGAAATGATTGATTCCACAAAGAAGTTCCTTCATGACGACTACAACAAAATAATGGATGATATCAAACTGAAAATTAATACCTATATTCACATAGCAATTGCACGTGAAAGAATGCTAAGAAACAAGGGTCTTGATATCCGTGGTGTAGTTGAGCAAACATTACGAATTCTCATTTCTTCTGAAAACATTTCAGAAAAAGAAGAGCTCGGAAATTTATTTAATATTCAAAAGTATGAGTATGTTGATCAGTCATCTGTAATGTATCCACATAAGAGTCAGCAGATTTTGCATAATACAGAATCCGATTATTTTGAATTAACAAAGGAAGAAATAGAACGGCAAAAATATATTCTAGAACAGGAATCTCACAATCCATATTCAAAAGACCAGATGAAAAAATATATGGATGATTTATTCATGCAAAATGATATTATTGATAACAGTCAGTTTAATTATTCAAATAAAGAAGACATATTAAAATCTCTGGCAGCAGTTAGTTATGCAAAAGAAAACGGATATTTTATAGAAACAGATGGTACCTATATAGAAAGTGAAAACTATATAACCAAACACTGGAGGGCAAGAAAAAATGAGCAGTGAATCTATTGATGAATATTGGAATTCCGAATTTACTTCAAGCGAAAAACAGTTTTTCCAAAAATGTGCGAGAAAATTGCTGGAAAAAACTTTTATTGTCCGCGACAAAGATGAAGAAAACCGCAAAATGTTTTATTTTATTTCAAAAAATTCTGATTTTTTTACCCGCTATTTTTCTT
>SFKZ01000078.1 GCA_004553595.1 Methanobrevibacter ruminantium
TAAGTACAATTTATCCTTCCAAAGAAAATAATGGAGCATTTTTTCATCGGTTCAAGCCCGATGAAAAAATTGAATTATTAAATTTTTAGGGTTTACGCGAAGAAGCGATTTTAGGAAAAGAAGAATAATTTTTTATTCGAGTCAAGCTCGAATAAAAAACTCTGAAATTTAACTTTAGGGCTTGGACGAAGAAGCGGTTGTACGCGGCTTTACGCCGCTTAGAATTTTACAAAATGAAGCATTGCTTCTAGAATATAATACATACTCTTCTTAAAGGAAAAGATTTAAGAAGAGTATGTATAAGAAAAATAATTTGTCATAACAAGAGGTTCGTAGCCGACACGCGGTCAAGCCGCGTGCGGTACAACCCGTTGTTAGGTTGATGGCGCACTGCGCCACTTATTGTTAATAAGGTAAATCTTCCGGCAGATTTTCTCCAATTAATTATTTGGAGGTTCTTTTATGTTAAAGAACAAATTGGCTTTGATTGCTGGAATTTTTCTTTCAGCAATTTTTTTGAGTTGTACTTCTGCCCCAAAAAACGTAGAAGTCGGAAGATATGATTATTCAGTTCCGCAAGACCAAGATGCGATACTTGTAATTGGTGGTTCCTCAGGATGTTGGATTACAGCTTTTGATGATGAAACTGTCTCGTGGAGCCCTTATTATTCACAAAGTCTTTTAGGTACAATGGCGGGAATTTATGATAAAGTCGAGGCTTATCAGATAGGTATTCCTTCTGGAACTCATAAACTTACTGGAGGATTACCGAGTTCTAACGGAACAACTGCATTGCAATATCAATCCTCAACAAAATTTAATTTTGTTGCAGGTAAAACTTACAAAGTTGAAATTAAAAACAGGAATTTTGTAATTACGGAAATGCTTCCAGAAGAATCGTTGAGATAGTTGATTTTTTCAGAGGGGCTGTCCAATAAGTTTACTTCCTAGTGTCATTCCGAACTTGTTTCGGAATCTATAGGCCTAGATATAGTGTAGATGCTGAAACAAGTTCAGCATGACGATACTTATTGGTCATCCCCATTTATATTTTATGGGGTATCTATGAATTGGTCGGAAAATGAAGACAAACTTTGTTGTAGTACAATTATATCAGAATATGTGATAGTTTTAGGTTCAAAAGACATTGAAATTGTATTGAACGGAATAAAAGATAATGAAGTATTCGGAGGTCGTGATATTGGATCTATTCGAATGCGATTTCAAAATATAAAAGCTCTATTGGAAGAATTTAATATAAAAAACACACTTCCTCTAAAACCTTTAAAAAATGTAGCCAAGCAAACTCGAACTATTTTGAAAGAAGAACTGAGGAATGCACAAATTTTGGGTTAGTATAAAAAGATAGCGAGTCAAGTTCGCTATCTTTGAATTTGACAATTGTAATATTGTTACACTATAATGTAGTCGGAGGTAGTAAATATGACTACAATTTCAGCAAAAATCGAAAATAATGACAAGAATTTATTTGAAACAATAATTAATTCAATAGGGCTGAATGTTACGACTGCAATAACAGCATTTGTAAAGGCTACAATCCGTGAAAATGGAATTCCATTTGAATTAAAAGCCGCAGATGATCCTTATGTTTATTCTGAAGAAAATATGAAGTATCTTCGTCAAAGTATAGCTCAGATAGAAAATGGTAATGGAAAAGTTCATGAACTGCGGGAGAATTACTGATGATAAAAGTTTGGGCTGATATTGCATGGGATGATTACTGTAAATTCTTTGATCTTCACCAGCAAAAACTTATAAAAATTGTTCACGAACTTATAAAAGACATTGAACGAAACGGAGCAGACAAAGGTCGTGGACAGCCTGAGCCATTGAAACATGAGCTTTCTGGGTATTATAGCCGCCGTATTGATTCTGCAAACAGACTTGTATATAAAGTTGACGGTGATAAACTGAATATTGTTCAGTGCGGAACTCATTATCATCAAGAAAAATAACCTAACAAGAAGTTCAAAGCCGACAAAAACTTTGTCACAAAAGTTGCTCTTCGTGGCTTTACGCCACCGCAACTTTTGCGCCAATTTTGCCCGTTGGGCAAAACCGTTTTTGCGGTTTAACTCATTGTTATGTGGACGCCCGCACTGGGGCGCTTGGAGTATAAAATGAAAAATTTTAAGGTAGTACTTTTCACTTCATTGTTTGTATTTCTTAATACAACGTATTTATTTTCTAAATCTAATGAAAATATAACATGCCCTGTTCAAGGTTCTCAGACGATAAACGTAGGTTCAAACATTAAAAAGGTAAATTTAAAATTATATAAAAAAGCTGAAAACTTTTTTATTGAAGATGTTTCGAATGAAATATTATTTGAATTATTCGGATATGATGAAAAAAAATCTGAATGGGTATCACTGAGTATTTTTTCTCCAAAAAAAACAAATGAAATAAACATTACCCAAAAGACAAAAATATTTGCACTTGTACCATATAAAAATTGCGAAGAACTCGAAATTGAATATGAAAAAAATGGTTCTACATTAACAATTTCTCTTGAACATTTACTTATAATAAAAAACTCTAAGTCTTATAGAACAATAAAAAATACTGAAGATTCTAAGGCAGAAATGATAAAATTTTATTGTCGTGAATTGAAAACTACAACATATTCTGTTGATATTTATGATGTTGAAAAAAATGCTTATTATTACAATGGCAATATTGTAAAAGAATTTCCCCTTAGAGATAAGCAGTCAATTGACGTTTACTTAAATGAGCCAGATTTGATTTTCAAAATCCAAACTGGGTATTCTTCACAAAATCCTGAATATCTTATTAAAAATGATGAAATAATTGCAGAAGCAACACATGGAGATATTAAATTTTTAGGTTTATATGAAAATCAGGTTTACTATCGATTAGAAGAAGGAGATAATCCAATTTACAAGAATCAAGATATTTTAATATCAAAATCTGATTGGAAGAAGCCTGCCTACGAGATAAATGGAAATATCTATTATAGTATTGGAAATACTATTTATAAAAATAAAGGTATTTTGAAAAATATAAATCAGGATTTGAATGATTTTTCAATTGGTATGAATGATGAGCTGGCATATATAGTTTTTGATGAAAATGCAGACATGTTATTATATAAAAATGATTTATTGTATGCGAAAGCATCATATCTTTATCGACCGACATATAGTCCAGACGGTAAAAAGTTTTACTTTATAGAAGGAAAACCAAGAGGTGGATATTATAATGCATATTATTTATATGGAGATTTCCCAATTCCACCAACAACAGGTTTTACATTGATAGGTGATTTTAAATTTTCGCCTAACTCCAAGTACATTGCAATTTATGTTGAGGATTTACAAGCAAAAAAATGGTATATTTTATCAGGGAAAATACTGGGACCATTTGATTATACGTCAGAAGACTATCATTTTTCTGACGATTCCAAAACTTTTTTCTATCGATATTATGATACAAAAACAAAAAAATGGATTGATGCTGAAGAAAATTTAGATTAGCTTTTTCTATAAAATTTGTTGTCTTGATAAATAATCACATAACATGCACTTCAAATCGGATGTCGGGTCTACGCCCGCCACCGTTTAAGCGCATTGTTATGTGGACGCCCCCACTGGGGCGCTTATCGTAGTTTTACTGCATTTCTTTTTGTAAATTTACTATAGCTTGTTCAAGTAGTTTTACAGTTTTTGAATGGTCATTTTTTCTGTTATTAGATTTTCCAGTCACTAAAAATTCTACGGAAGTATTAAGGGCTTCTGCAATTTTAACGGCTTGCTCTGCGTTTGGAAGTCTATCGCGATTCAGGGCAAACGCATGTAAAAATTTTTTGTTTTAAATCTCTAAACTACTATTTAAAAAATGCACAAAATGGTAAAATTCCCCTTGGGTGGAATTATGC
>SFKZ01000079.1 GCA_004553595.1 Methanobrevibacter ruminantium
GCTTGGCGATATCCCTAAATGGGGTGGACGATGGGACTCGAACCCACGACAACCAGAACCACAATCTGGCGCTCTACCAACTGAACTACGTCCACCATATGGTGCATCATCAGGGGATCGAACCCGGGACACCCTGATTAAGAGTCAGGTGCTCTACCAACTGAGCTAATGATGCATGTGTGGTGCGTGTTAAGAGATTCGAACTCCTGGCCCACGCCTTAGAAGGGCGTTGCTCTATCCAGCTGAGCTAAACACGCTTAATGTTTTAATGGAGCGGGTAGTGGGAATCGAACCCACCTTTCCAGCTTGGAAGGCTGGAGTATTAGCCGATATACGATACCCGCATATTTTATAAGTTGTTAACAATATAAGTGGTGCAGATGAAGGGAGTCGAACCCCCACGCCAATGGCGCTAGATCCTAAGTCTAGTGCGTCTGCCAATTCCGCCACATCTGCATGTTATATTGTTGGTGGCTTACCGGGGAATCGAACCCCGGACACCTTGATTAAAAGTCAAGTGCTCTACCGACTGAGCTAGTAAACCGTAATGGCAGGGATAGCAGGATTCGAACCTACGAATACCACAGTCAAAGTGTGGTGCCTTACCGCTTGGCGATATCCCTAAATGGGGTGGACGATGGGACTCGAACCCACGACAACCAGAACCACAATCTGGCGCTCTACCAACTGAACTACGTCCACCATAAATCGAACCCACCTTTCCAGCTTGGAAGGCTGGAGTATTAGCCGATATACGATACCCGCATGATATTTGTTTTTAATGGTCGGGGTGACAGGGATCGAACCTGCGACCTCATGGTCCCAAACCACGCGCGCTCCCATCTGCGCCACACCCCGACATTATGGTGCGTGTTAAGAGATTCGAACTCCTGGCCCACGCCTTAGAAGGGCGTTGCTCTATCCAGCTGAGCTAAACACGCTTAATGTCTTGTCAGAACGTTTATTATTTTACAACGTTTCTTTTCTTATGTCAAGACTTTTTTTAAAGTTTTTTTCAAACTTTTTTCAAGTCTTAAATGGAGCGGGTAGTGGGAATCGAACCCACCTTTCCAGCTTGGAAGGCTGGAGTATTAGCCGATATACGATACCCGCATAATCAATTGTCGTTTTAAAATGGTCGGGGTGACAGGGATCGAACCTGCGACCTCATGGTCCCAAACCACGCGCGCTCCCATCTGCGCCACACCCCGAGAACATCTTGTTTCTCTCGAGAACACTTTGTCTCTCAACGACAAGGATTATTCTACAATATCTTATTTAATACGTCAACACTTTTTTTCAACTTTTTTTATTTTTTTTCATTTTTTTTATTTTAATTCCTCTATAAATGCCTCTACAGGCTGATTTTCAGCTACTTTAAGATACCCTATGCTTCTTTGAAATTTAATACCTCTTCCACTAGAAACACTTCCTGGATTCATTATAATCATATCTCCTTCGTGCTTTATCATTGGTATATGTGTATGACCATATAATACAATATCAGCATCTACTTCTCTACCTCTATAGTAAATTGAATTAAAACCAAAGTTAACATTATATTTGTTACCATGAGTCATATATATTCTTTTGCCATTTAAAATTACAATTCTCTCTACTGGATTCATCATCTTAAAGTCACAATTGCCACATACAGCATATACTTCACCTTTAAATCCTTCTGTTAACTTTTCTAAATCACTTTCTCCATCTCCTAAAAATAACAAAGCATCACATTTAGCTATAGCTTTTTTAGCTAAATCTACAGCTTCACTATTATTATGAGAATCACTTACCACTGCTACTAACATAAAAAACCCCCTTTTTTTTAATGATGAATGAAGAATTATGAATTATGAATTTAGGAATAAACTCCCAAAGGGGAGTTTAGAAAGCATATTCTTTAGAAACTCTTTGAGTTTCATCATTAATTCATCACTCATCATTCATAATTCATCATTATCTAAGTTCATCATTCTTCATTCATAATTATCTAAGTATTATAGTTGTGTTAATATCTTCTTTAATTCTGCTAAGGCATTTCCTCTGTGAGAAACTGCATTCTTTTCTTCTGCTGATGCTTCTGCAAAAGTTTTATTAAACTCTGGATAGAAGAATAATGGATCATACCCAAAGAAATCTCCTTCTATAAGTTCTTCTTTTATATATCCTTCTACAGTACCTCTAATTACCTCTTTTGTATCATTACCTATTAAAGCTAATGCACATACAAATCTACCTCTTCTATCTTCACCTTTAGCTGACTTCATTTTATCTAATAACTTAATGTTATTTGCATAGTCATTGCCATGCTCTCCACTATACCTAGCTGAGTATATGCCTGGCTCTCCATTTAAGTAATCTACTTCTAATCCTGAATCATCTGCTAAAACTAAAGCATCACCTTTATTATTAGCTAAAAGATAGTTATATATTTCTGATGCCTTCTTAAGAGCATTTTCTTCAAAAGTATTTCCATCTTCCACAACATCAATATTAATATCTTCATCCTTTAATGAACATACTTCAAAATCATACTCTTTAAGCATATTCTTTAATTCTTTTATTTTCTTTGCATTATTACTAGCTAAAACGATTTTTCTCATTATTTAGATTCTCCTGTTCCAATCCATAGTGCATCCATCTTTAAGCAATCCTTTTGTAATTGAATCATTTGCTTAATACCTTTTTCACCTAAATCTAATATTTCATTTAATTCACTTCTTGTAAATGGAGCTTCTTCACCTGTACCTTGTATTTCTACAAACTGTCCATCATCAGTTCCAATAATATTCATATCTACCTTTGCATTTGAATCTTCTTCATAACATAGGTCTAATAGCTTTTCTTCTCCAACAATACCAACACTAGTTGCACAAACAAACTTTCTTATTGGATAAACCTTAAAACTTTTTTGCTTATGAATTTTATTTACTGCATCTACCAATGCTATAAATGCACCAGTAATACTTGTTGTTCTAGTTCCTCCATCAGCTTGAATAACATCGCAATCAATCCAGATTGTTTTTTCACCTAATGCCTTTAAATCAACAACTGATCTTAATGCTCTTCCAATAAGTCTTTGAATCTCCATTGTTCTACCATCAAGCTTTAATCTAGCTATATCTCTCACCTTTCTAGTTGCTGTAGATCTAGGAAGCATATTATATTCTGCCGTTATCCATCCTTCTCCAGTTCCCTTTAAAAATGGTGGTACTTTATCTTCAATAGATGCTGTACAAATAACCTTTGTATCTCCTACTTCAATTAATACAGAACCTTCAGCATGCTTTATATAGTTTCTTGTTACTTTTGTATGTCTAACTTGATCATTTTTTCTGCCATCAATACGCATAATTCTCCTCCAACTAATAGTTTTAATATTTACGTTTAATATCTTATATTTATATTATCATCTTGTTTTATTATCTTATTACTAAAAAAATGCACTTTTTCCTCTTATCACTCATATTATTAATATAAGAATTACTTTGAGAGGTGAATAAATTGAGATATATGGGTCCATTTTTTAGAATGAATAATCTTTCTCAAGATGAAATTAATACACAACTTTTCTTTTTTGCTAAAGAAGCAATTAGAACCATTGTGCTTGAATCTAAATGTGGATTAGTATCTTCTATAAAAAGCTATAAAAGACTTTCCTCTAACAATGATATTAGCATAAATAGTAATATTTCTCCACTACTCTGCGTATACAAAAAGGCTTCACCTAACTATATCCATAGTAAAAATTCCAATGGTTTTGATGAAGATACCTTTAGGAAAGAAATTAATCCAACAACTAATGCTCTAATGACCTTATCAATTCTTGAACTTGCTGATTACTATGGTAACTTTAGAGGCAAGGATAAAAGTCTCTATGCATTTCATGATATATATGAAAAATTAGCTAAAGAGCAGTTAGAATTCTATTCTGTAAATTTAAGAAGTGCTGATGGTACATTTACAAGTAAGAAAAATAATGGTGAAAATAATTATAAAAACTTTAACTTATCTGATAAAGATAAAAAATTTAAATTTTCTGATCAAGCATATATGATGCTTGCTTATTACTTATATTCCTTAAAGAATCCTGAAAGTGATGTATATGATGCCTATAAAGCTTTTGCCATGGAAATCCTTCAAGTCTTTGTTGAATATAAAGATAAGCTATATGATACTTCCTTAGATGAGATATGTAAGATATTATTAGCCTTTAATGTCCTATATAGCTACGATGCTTTAGATGATTTAAAACTGTTAATAATAGATTTTGCTGATTATGCTATGAATAAGCTAGATGAAAAGGATTATTATGTTGAAGAATTAGATACTGTATGTCTTTGTTCCATAGCATTAT
>SFKZ01000024.1 GCA_004553595.1 Methanobrevibacter ruminantium
GAGCCTTATTTAAACCATCGAGTGGTAGGAGGACGAAACCAATCCACAGTATCTTAAAATAGCATAGTCGAACCTATAGAAAAGGTAAAGAAAGACTATGACTTTATATAATAGTAGGAGTACTATGACTTTAACCAGTAAACAGAGAGCATATTTAATGAGTCTTGCATCAAATCTTGATGTTATAATGAATATCGGGAAAGCAAGTCTTACAGACGAAATAATAAATGCTGTAGAAGAAACATTTAATACACATGAATTGATAAAAATTGGTGTATTAAAGAATTGTACGGATGACCCTAGGGCAATAGCAGAAGCAATTGCTGAAAACACAGGTTCTACTGTTGTAAAAGTAATTGGCAAAAAGATAATTCTTTATAAAAAAGACAGAGATAATCAGCAAATCATACTTCCAAGGTAAATTTGTATGAAAAAGATCGGTGTATTTGGCGGAACCTTTAATCCAATACATAATGGCCATATTTACCTTGCAAAAAGCGCATATACGCTTTTAAATCTAGACAAGGTACTTGTAATACCTTCCGGTTTTTCTTATCAGAAATCGGGAGAAAATGTTTTGTCAAAGTATATTCGGGCTGATATGGTTAAGCTTGCAATTAAAGACTACCCATATCTTGAATATTCTGATATAGAAGTTAAAAAAGAAGGCAATTCATATACATACAGTACAATTCTTGATTTAAAAGAAGAATATTTAGATGCTTTACTGTATTTAATTATAGGTGCTGATACACTGTTTAATATTGAGAGCTGGAAAAACATAGAAACACTGTTATCAAACTGTATTCTTAGTGTAATGCAACGAGATGACCATAACAAATCAGAAGTCATCAAAATGTGTAATTATCTTAATGTTAAATATAATTCAAAAGCAGAAATAATCGATATCGAAAAGATTGATATTTCATCAACAAATATCAGAAATTCTATAAAAAACGGAAATTTTACAAATGATTGTAATGAACTTCCGCTGAATGTATATAAGTACATCATTGATAACGCTTTGTATAAGGGGTAAATATTTAGTATTATTTAATTTTTATAAATAACATTAATCAGGCAGGAATCAGTATGAATAATTACAAAATCAAAAAAACATTATTTGCAATATTATCGATAACAGTACTTGTAATAATAGATCAACTTACTAAAATGTGGGCAGTTATAAGGTTAAAGGATAGTGAACCGATTGTCCTCATTAAAAATACATTAGAGTTTTATTATCTTCCAAATGGAAATACAGGTGCTGCTTTTGGCATGCTTAAAGGCCACCAGATGTTATTTTTAATAATAGCCTTAATTATTTCAATGCTTCTTTTGTTTTTGATATATAATATGCCAAATGATAAGAAATTTACAATAATTAATGTTGTACTTACACTTATTATTGCAGGCGGAATCGGTAATATGATAGACAGAATAAGGCTTAATTATGTTGTTGATTTTATATATTTTTGTCTTATTGATTTCCCGATATTTAATGTTGCGGACATGTATGTTTCAATAGGTACAGCCGTACTTGTTATATTATTACTATTTTATTATAAGGAAAAAGATTTAGTACTTATTGAAGAAAATATCAAAAGTATATTTAAAAAGAAGGTTTAAATATGGACAATGATATTAAAGAAATAATCAGAATTCAGAACAGATTACAACGAAAGTTAAGTGATACAAGATATGCACATACTGTTTCAGTATCACATACCTGTGCTTGTCTTGCAATGAAGTATGAATATGATGTTAATAAGGCGATTGTAGCTGGATTACTTCACGATTGCGCCAAATATATGGACGGTAAGGAAATGCTTGATAAAGCACAAAAAGCAGGTCTGTCAATAACTGACTATGAGCTAAATAAACCTGATTTGTTACATGCAAAACTTGGCAGCTACTATGCCAATAAAAAATATGATATAAATGATGAAGATATATTGTCAGCTATTAAGTGTCATACTACCGGTAAACCAAATATGAATCTTCTTGAGAAAATTGTATATGTTTCAGATTATATTGAGCCATTACGCTATAAAATGCCAAGACTTGATGTGATTAGAAAGATTGCTTTTGAAGACATAGATGAATGTCTAAAGCTAATATTAACAGACACATTAAATTATTTAAAAAGCTCAGGAATGATGATTGATAAGGCAACGATTGATACATATAATTATTATTGTAAATAAAGTGAAAGAGAGCATATATGGGTAAAATTAGCACAAAAGAAGACGCATTAAATATTGCAAAGGAAATAATAAAAGCACTTGATGAAAAGAAAGCTGAAGATATAAAAACACTTGATATAAGTAATGTATCTGTTATGGCAGATTATTTTATTATTGCAAGTGGTAATAACAGAAATCAGTTACAGGCCATTTGTGATAATGTGATTGAGAAATTACACAAAACCGGACATGATTTAAAACAGGTGGAAGGCTATGATACTGCAAATTGGATTCTTATGGATTACTCAGATGTAATAGTTCATATTTTTGACAAGGAAAATCGATTGTTTTATGATCTTGAAAGAATATGGAGCGATGGAAAAGAAGTAATAT
This sequence comes from Methanobrevibacter ruminantium, assembly GCA_004553595.1. Classification (GTDB taxonomy): domain Archaea; phylum Methanobacteriota; class Methanobacteria; order Methanobacteriales; family Methanobacteriaceae; genus Methanobrevibacter; species Methanobrevibacter ruminantium_A. The sequence goes on from SFKZ01000024.1 coordinate 2,580, forward strand.
TATAGTATTTTAAGATTAAAAAGGAGAATTTTCTATACATATAGAAAATCCTCCTTTATTTATTTGATTGTTAATATAATGAATTACATCAGCCTGAATACACCGAATACTTTTCCAATAATCTCACAATTCTCTACAATTATTGGTTCCATAGAGTCATTCTCAGGCTGTAAGCGAATATGTCCGGCCTCCTTATAAAATGTCTTAACTGTAGCAGAGTCGTCAATTAACGCAACAACAGTATCACCGTTTCTTACATTATTAGTCTTCTCGACAAAAATAATATCTCCGTCAAATATACCCGCATTAATCATACTCTCACCCTTAACTTTAAGAATAAATGTATCAGCATTAGGTACATATTCAACAGGAAGAGGAAAGTAGCCTTCAATATTCTCGGTAGCAAGTATTGGCTGTCCTGCAGCAACACGTCCAATAACAGGAATACTCGTCATCTCTCTACGCATCATCTGAAAACTGTCATCACATATTTCTATTGTACGTGGTTTAGTAGGATCTCTTCTTATATAGCCGTTTTTCTCAAGAGTTTCAAGATGTGAATGAACACTTGAAGTAGAACTTAAATGAACAGCTTCGCAAATTTCACGAACAGCAGGCGGATAACCCTTATTAAGTATAGATTCTTTAATATATTCAAGTATTTCCTGCTGCTTAGCTGAGATTTTACCTGTTGACATAAATATTCCCTCCATAAAATGTAATTACAATAATTACTATTATTTAGAACTATTATAATACATATGTTCGAAAAAGGCAAACATATATTCCGAAAATTTGTTCGAAAAAGTGTTGACAAGTCGAACTATTGTTCGTATAATGACATTATCAAACAAATGTTCGTTTGGTGTTTAGGGGAACACTTACTTTTGGGAGTATTTAATATGAAGAATAACTATTACAGGGAATATAACAGAAGACAGCAGTATTATAATAGAACAGTAGTCGTTTACAAGGAACGCTTATTAATTTCAATAATATGTATAACTGTTTTTTTGTTTTCATTATTACTATTTAATCATAAAACAGAAGCCGCTAATTTTTCTGCCAACAGCAATGCGGTTAAGATGTATAAGTCAATTACAGTTTTTTCAGGAGATACTCTTGAATCTATTGCTGATGAATATATGAGTAATGAATATTCCTCAGTTAATAAGTATATTAATGAAGTTTTATCAATTAATGGGATGAACAGTGATACAAAGCTTGTTGTCGGTAATAAGATTGTCATTCCATACTATATTAATAAGAATGATAGTAATAATATGTCAGCTAATCCTGTAATTGAAATATCGGTTAATAAATAGTATTTCACTATTTGTTTTTATACTCATTTATTTTATTCAGCGCCCGGTTTTGCCATTACGGCATTCCTTCAGAACCGGGCGCACCCCTTTATTTATTGTCACGTAATTTAACAACGGTTGCTGCATAGCGCTTTCTTTCCTCATTTTGGGCCGCATAATGCTTTTTAGTAGTATTTACGTCCTTATGTCCTAAAACGTCTGCTACGAGGTAAATATCGCCTGTTTCCTGGTATAGAGTAGTACCATAAGTACTTCTTAATTTATGAGGTGTTATTTTTTTTAAGCTGGTTACTGTTTTGGCATATTTTTTTACTAATAGTTCAACGCTTCTTACACTTATCCGTTTATTTTGTAATGAAAGGAATAGAGCATTTTCATGTCCTGATTCAGGCATTATATGTTCTCGTTCATTCATATAATCTGTAAGTGCTTTATGTACTTCTTCACCGAAATATACAATATCTTCATATCCGCCTTTACGCTTAATTAATATACCATTATTCTTAAAATCAATATTATTTTTATCAAGACCAACACATTCAGAAACTCGTATTCCGGTACCAAGCAGAAGAGTAATGATTGCAAGGTCACGAACCTTTGTTTTATTCTGGTATTCGAGTTGTTTTTTTGTTAATCCCTCGCCATTTTCAATATTATTTAGTAAATCTTTAACTTCGTCAGGATCCAGTCTTATTATTTCCTTCTTATGAAGCTTTGGAAAATCAACAAGTGCAGCAGGATTTTTTGAAATTAATTCCATTTTATAGAAATAGTTATACATTGAACGAAGAGATGCGAGTTTTCTTTGTTTTCCTCGTTCATCATTAGTCTGTATATCTCCTTCTTCGTTTTCATAATAGGAGAGATAGTCCATATATTCAACAATATCCTGAGCAGTTATTTCTTCTAATATTTCTATATTGAATTCATTGATCTTTTTATTTTTATATTGAGGATTATTTGCTTTTATAAATTCGAAAAATATTCTTAAATCGTAAGCATATGCAAGTCTTGTTCTTGTAGAAGTTGTATCCTTAATTCCAAGAAAAAAATCTCTTAAGAATTTAGGAAGAGTATTCTGCATTTGCCTTAGCTTAAGCGTATTAATATTATTTACCTGGTCATGATATGTATTTTTATTAAATTCTGCCATATAATCACCTCTATGTAACTATTCGCGAAAGACAACTTTAACGAATAGATTATACCAAAAAATAAAGCCCTAAGTCAATTATATTTACTTAAGGCCTTATAAAAATTAATCCCACTCAACAATTAATTCATTAATTGCATTCTTGATTTCTTCATCTTTTACATCTTTTACAATTACAGCTTTACCAATTTTTTTAAGCAGTATAAATTTGATAAATCCATTTTCTGCTTTTTTATCCGACTTGGTAAGTCTGATTATTTCATCCGCATCAATTTCATCAACTGATATAGGTAAATTAAAAGGAACAAACATATCTCTGATTTCATAGAAGTCTTCCATAGAAATCATTTCACGTTTATAAGAAATGAAAGCTGCAACAATTGTACCTAATGCAACACATTCACCATGAGTTTTTGTAAAATTCATATATTTTTCAATTGCATGGCCAACTGTATGTCCTAAATTAAGTAATGCACGGTCACCTTGTTCAAATGGATCCTTTTCAACAATAAATTTCTTAATTTCGATGCTTTTCCTAATCATATTGGTAAGGATTTCTTCGTTTTTATCGTTAATTTCAAGAAAATTATTGATTGTCCATTCATAAAAATTAGCATCTTTAAGTAAACCTGCTTTAAGAACCTCAGCCATACCTGATGCAAATTGCAAATAACTTAATGTTTTAAGTACAGATATATTTATGTAAACCAATCGAGGCATCTTAAATGCACCAATCATATTTTTGTATTGTTTATAATCTACGCCTGTTTTACCACCTATACTTGAATCAACCATCGATAAAAGTGTCGTTGGAACCTGAATAAAATCAATTCCACGCATATAAGTGGCAGCTATATATCCGGTCATATCACCTGTAACGCCACCGCCGAGTGCAATTAAGACATCTTTTCTATTAAAATGATGATCAATTAATCCTTCATATGCTTCATTTATTACATCAAGATTTTTAGACTCCTCTCCTGCCTCAAATGTAAAGTCATGAACCTTAGAAAATACATCTGAAACAGCGGATTTTAGCTGTTCTAAATACAGCGGAGCAACATTACTGTCAGTTATAATACAGACTTTTACTTTTTCAGGATATAATTCCTTTAATTTATTTGCTAAATTAACATATGAATTATCTAAAATAATATTATATGACTTATTATTATCTGTTTTTGTTAATACATTTATTTCTTCCATTTTGAAATTACACCTTAACTTTCTGATTATTTATATATTTCATTAAGAATCAGAACTTGAATCCGAATCAGAATCCATTTGATTTTCATCTTTATCAATTGTAACTATTACGCGTTTGCCTTTTCCTTCAACATAAATGTTTTCAAATGTCTTTTTAACAAATTTAATCTCTTTTCCGGAATTAGTAATATAATCATCTGAATGATAATCTGAATCAATATAAAATTTTGTTGAGTCAGGAAGCAGTTTTTTTCTAAGCCGTTCATTTATAAATGTACGAATTGCGGCGTATATTACTGCAAATAACGGGACACCTATAAACATACCGAATACGCCGAAGAATCCGCCAAAAACAGTAATTGCAAATATAACCCAAAAGCTTGATAAGCCGGTTGATTCACCAAGTATTTTTGGCCCGATAAAGTTTCCGTCAAGCTGCTGAATTATTACTACAATAATTAAAAACCACAGTGCTTTTCTTGGATTTACCATTAAAAGAATAATAACTGAAGGAATTGCACCTAAAATTGGTCCAAAATATGGAATAATATTTGTAACGCCTACAACAACCGAAATAAGCATTGTATAAGGTATTTTAAATATTGAAAGTACAATAAATGTAAGAATTCCAATTATTAGTGAATCGACAATTTTACCGTTTAAGAATCCACCGAATGTTTTATTGGCAAATCTGACATTATTTATAAGATTATTTGCTCTTTCTTCTCTTAATACGGCATATATTATCTTTTTACTCTGTGCACAATACAATTCCTTATTTAAAAGCAAGAATATTGCAATAATTATTCCAAGCACAAATTTAATCAACTGTGAAATTGTAGTATAAACACCACCTATTATGTTTGTTGATGCATTTGTAACCCATTCCTGAAGATTAGGTAATACATTATCAATGAACCATGTTTCTACATCAGCCATATATGGTGAAATAATTTTTGCTAAATCTTTATTATTTTCAATAAATTTATTGAGCCAGCTATTAAACCTGTTAAAATAATCAGGGCATTTTAGAGCAATACTCTGGATACTTTCAAATACCTGAGGAAATACCATTATTATAAGTGCATACACTATTGATAAAAAGAATGCAACTGTAAGAATTACAGAAATTAATCTGATTACAGATTTATTCTTAATACTTTTTTTGCTTAATTTTATTCTAAGAGGCAGTATTATCTTTTCTTCTATAAAAATCATTACCGGATTTAGAATATATGCGATAAAAAAGCCGTAAATAAATGGCATTAATATAGTGAAAACTTTAGATCCTATTGAAAAGAAGCTCTCACTGTTAAATAAGCAATAATAAAACAGTATTCCTCCACATATAACTAATAAACTGATTATACCTGCCTGTTTTATTTTTTTATCAAAATGCTTCATAAAACCTACCTTTAGCTGTTCTTCTTCTCAAATTCATTTACTAAATAACAAATCAAATCAACTGTTCCGTCTATTCCAAGTATTGAACTGTCAATACTTAAATCATAAGATTCAGCTTTGCCCCACTTTTTATTTGAATAAAAGTTATAGTAATTTGCACGCTGTTTATCTTTTTTGTTAATCATATCTTTAGCTTTGTCTTCACTAAGATTGTATCTTTCCATAATGTGTTTAACTCTGACATCAAAATCACTATGAATAAATAAGTTAATACAGTTATCCCTATCTTGAAGTGCATAATCTGCACAACGACCGATTATTACACATGGGCCCTCATCTGCAATTGCTTTAATTGCATCAAACTGAGCCAAAAAAACTTTATGTCCGATAGGCATATCAATATAATTTGAAGATGAATATCCAAAAGAATAAGTGTCCATTACTAAATTATATAAAAAGCTTGAAGTTGGTTTTTCATCATGGTTTTCAAAAATTTCAGTACATAAACCACTTTTTTCAGCGGCTCTCTTCATTAAATCTTTGTCATACCACTTTATAGATAACTTTTCAGCAACTCTTTTACCGATTTCTCTGCCGTTAGAGCCAAAATCTCTTGAAATAGTAATAATAGTATTCATATAAAATCCTCCAAAACAAAAAATCCCCCTAAATAAGGGGGATAAATTTAAAACTTGTTTCTTAGCGATGGAACATCAAACTGACCTGCCAATATTTCCTGGAAATCCCCAGAAACACCAACACTCTTAGGTGTAACAATAAAAATCATATTTGATATTTTCTGTAAAGTGCCATCTATAGCATATGTAGAACCCGAAGTAAAATCTATGATTCGCTGAGCAATGTCCATATCAAGTCCTTCCATATTAAGTACTACAGTACGATTTTCTAAAAGAGTCTGAGTTATCTCTCTTGCTTCGTCAACCGATGTAGGCTTAATTACAACGACCTGCATCCCATTTGACATTGTCTTGGCGCTTCCTTTTCTAGGGCCATTATAGGTTGATCTTGAGGATTTTCTAGGCTCTTCGTAATCGTCATCCATATCCGCAGATCTCATGGCTCTTGATTTTCTTGGCGCCTCTTCGACTTCGTCATCATCATAATATTCTTCATCGTCATCAAAATCATCATCGTAATGCATTGATCCGAGAAGTTTATCCATAAATCCCATTTTAATTCTCCTTTATTTCACTTATCTCCCCAAAATAATACTAAAGATTATAGTTACGTTCACCGAAAATCTTAGTGCCTACACGTACATAAGTAGCCCCTTCTTCTACTGCGACCCGATAATCACCGGACATACCCATAGACATAATTTCCATAAATACATTATCTATGTTTTTCTCTTTAATGTCAATAAATAATTGCTTTAATTTCCTAAAGACCAGTCTGTTGTCTTCTTCATTTTTAACGAAAGGTGCAACAGTCATTAATCCTTTAATGCAAATTCCAGGTAGTTTTGATATTAAAATGATTAAAGATTCACATTCTTCAACACTTACGCCATACTTTGATTCTTCTGAAGCTACGTTTACCTCAATAAGAATATTTGCGGTAACATTTTTCTTTAATGCTTCTTTACTTATTTCTTTTGCAAGTTTATATGAATCAACGCTATGAATCAAATATGCTTTATCAATAATATATTTGACTTTATTAGTCTGAAGATGACCTATTAAATGCCATCTGATATCATTTGGCAGCCTGTCATATTTGTCAACGAGTTCTTGAACCTTGTTTTCGCCAAAATCTCTCATCCCACAATCATATGCTTCCTTAATCATATTTACAGGCTTTGTTTTAGAGACTGCAATAAGCGATGCTTCATTTTCGTTTCTACCGGATTTTTTTAATGCTTCTATAATTTCATTTTTAATTATAATAATGTTATCTTTAATCATATGTAATCCTTACTCATATATAAAATCTCTATCAGATACTGTATCACCTTTTAGAACAATATGGTCATAAACATTAAGTCCATATTCTGAATTGGATTTAACAATGGAATATTCATCATTGGCATTAAGAATAGTGATTTCTTTAAAATCAGCATATCCTTTATTAATATTGAATACGCCTACAAGTGTATCCTGCTTACTTACAGTATATGTTGCTTCGGAATCAGGCATTAGTAGCTTATCGCCAACATTAAATAACGATTCATCAACATAGTAGTAGCCGTCTACAAACGCATATACTTCCGCATCGACAAATTCAGTTGATTTAGAACCATCCTCTAAATATGATTCTCTGATAAATCCGGGATTCCCCTGACTTCCGCCTTCGGTATAATATTTTTCAGGAATAAGATAAAAGGCTCTTTCGACAATTGCGGAATTTGGAATCTTAAGTCCGCTTTGTGTATTTAACAATAGCTCTATCTCAATAAATCTGTCAGATGCAAATGTTATCATAGAATTATTAAAATCAAGCTTTAAATACGTTGCTCCATTTTGATGAAGAATTGTTGTTGCAGCCCATGATTTATAATTATTTTTAAGGAATCTTACTTCAACATATGTTTCATCTTCAAGTTCTTTAGCTCTTGCTTCATCAATTTCAATAACAATTGACCAGTTTTCACTTGTTACAAGCTTATATGCATTATCATTATCAGCTATAAGGTCTCCTGAATGAAATTGTGAACGAACATATTGAGTTGAATCAAGCATTTCCGGAGTTAAGTCTTCAGCCTTTAACTGTTCATACCCATCAACTGCATATACTAATACACCTGATGTAGGCGCATAGCCAAAGCTTACTGCATCTGAATAATTTGCAGAATTTATTTTCTCAATACCGGATAATACTCTGTAATTTTCAAGCTTTAATACAGTTCCTTCGATATCGTATTTGAAATTATATGTATGATTAAAATTGATAGGATCAAAGCTGTTGGCGAATTCGGAAATATCGCTCTTTATTTCAAACAAATCATTGTCAGACAGTTTATTTTCACTTGTATTATCAGTCCCTACAACATCAGAGAGTTTTCCGGTAGAGTCAATAGTATAAATCATAGTCCCCTTTGAGACCTTCTCTCCTTCTCGGGCATAATAATTTACATATCCTGAATAATCAGCACTTACAAGTACTTCTTCTCTTAAAGCCACACCGGTATATGTGTTATTAACAGCAAGAGAACCCATAGATACTTCATATGGTGTGATAGGTTTACTTTTTAAATATGAAATAATAATAATTGCCAGATAACCAATCAGCAATACAAAAATACCAAGTCCCAGATTAATATTAACCGGAGGCTTGTACACTACAACGTTGTCATTTCTTTGATTTTTATCATTTCTGACTTTTTTTGATTGACGCTGTTTTCTTTTTTTGTTTTCAGGCACCCTTTGTTTTCTTCTTTCAGGGTGTTTACTTTTATTTCCTGCCATTTATATTAAAACGATATAATTACCGTTATTCTTACACAACATTAGAAAAGCCTCGATTTACGAGGCTTTTCTAAAAAATAATTTTAATTAAAGTGAAACAATAATATTTGATTTATACTCAGCCGGTACTTCTGATTCATCAACTGAAATGCTGATTGTGAAGTTAACCTTAAACTGATCGCTTATCTTAGAAAGCTTATCTAAAACAGCTTTAATTTTATTATCATCATCAATGAATGCAACAATTCTGAAGCTGTCTAAATACATCTCTTCAATGTCATGATCCTGTGAAACAATACCACAGATAAATCCCATAAATTCATCCGTATTGCTGATAGGATATTCTGATGTGGCAATTAAACGTATTGCATTCTTTAATTCATACATATGCTTTGAATTCTTATCAAGATATACAATATTGCCAGAAGCAGTCTTGACGGCACTGTTAACCTTGTCTAAAAGATGTTTTGTCTTACCTTTACCTTTTTCTCCTACGATTAAGTGTACCATTAAAGGTCCTCCTTTAAAGTGATATTTCAAAGTATTTCTACTTCAATTTCATATTCTGATTATAGTTTATTTTGTACAAAAACACAACCTATTAATTCTCAAGAATTAGTAATGATGACGTATCTTCATACATTGAATCAACATTTTCCGATTTCATTACAACAGAAATATATTCATCATTTGAACTGCTGTTTATTGAATATAATAAAAGGCATCCTCCGGCAGCTTTTGTAGTACCGGTTTTACCACCAATTACAGTTACCCCTGATGGCGCAGAATACTTGCCATTGATAAATCTGTTAGTATTTTCTATATCTAAGTTTTTGGTTCCGCCGTTTGCAGATGAATAGCTTGTTTTATATGTCTTAGTATTTATTATTTCTTTGAATTTATCGTATTTCAGTGCTTCATTAAATATAATATACAAATCATAAGCTGTAGTAAGATGACTGTCATCGGTAAGTCCATGGGCATTCGCAAAATTTGTATTTGTTGCTCCAAGCTTTTTAGCCTCGTCATTCATAAGCTTTGCAAATGCTTCCTCTGATCCGGAGACATACTCTGCTATCATGACACCTGCGTCATTACCGGAATATAATAATAATCCGTAAAGAACTTGTTCCAACGTCGCCTTGTCTCCTTGCTTGAATCCACAAAGCTGAGCACCGGATTCTTTTATTTCTACGTTTTCGGATGCAGTTAAAATATCATCAAGCTTACCATATTTTAACGCAAGAATAGCTGTCATTACTTTTGTAGTAGATGCCGGATGAAGCTTAACATTTGCCGATTTTGCATAAACAGTAGTATTATCTGTTCTATTAAACAGACAACCCGCTTCAGTACGTGGAATATCAGCCTTATCAGAATTAACATCTTCATTAACAACACAAATATTACTTGCAAATGAAGTAAGCATTTTGTCAGACTGAGTACTTCCGAAACTATATGCACTTATATTGCTGTTTACATCATATGGCAGGTCATACTCATTAATTTTGCAACCGGATAAGCACGCACAAATTACCAAAAGACATAAAACAACTTTAAGATTTTTATTTATACATCTCACGCCACTCAATATCTCCTCTTTCAAGTGACTTAATCAATAATTCTGCGGTAGCAAGGTTTGTTGCAAGTGGGATGTTATACATATCACATAATCTTAATAGATATGCAACATCAGGTTCATGTGATTTAGGTGACAAAGGATCACGAAGAAAAATCAGTACATCAATTTCATTATGCTCAATTTGTGCACCAATTTGCTGTTCTCCGCCAAGATGTCCGGCAAGATATTTATGGACAGTAAGATTTGTTACCTCTTCAATTAGTCTCCCCGTAGTACCTGTAGCAAATAATTCATGTTTTGATAATATGCCCATATATGCTATACACAAATTCTGCATAAGCTTTTTCTTAGAATCATGTGCAATTAATCCAATATTCATACCATTCTCCTTATAAATTTATATTATTTTGGTGTCTGTAACCTGACATTCATAACAAAGCCCATACCAATCAGTAACGAAACTAAAGATGTTAATCCATAACTGACAAATGGTAATGGAAGTCCTGTATTTGGAAGTAACCCCGTAACTACACCAATATTAATAAATGTCTGAAAACCGATAAGGCATCCCATTCCACCTGCAATTATTGAACCGGCAATATCTTTTGCCGAAATTGCAACTCTTATGCATTCAATAACAATAAGAAGAAGAAGGAATAATACGGTACAAGCACCGATAAATCCCGTTTCTTCACCAATAACAGCAAATATCATATCTGTATGTGCTTCGGAAATAAAATTACCATTTTTAACGGAAGCAATGACGTTATTATTTAGTCCTTTTCCGGACAACTGGCCGGAACCGATTGCAGTAATGGCATTCAATGTCTGGTAAGCCTCCGTAGTAGCATATTGTTCAGGATGAAGCCATGCTAGTATACGATTTTTCTGGTAAGTGTCAAGCAAAGTCACATCATCTTTAATAAGATAGCTTACGGCAAAGATAAGTGAAGGAACACCTACAATGAGAGCACCAAAAATTACACTTAATTTCAATCCGCCAATAAACATAACCGAGCCAAATATGACTAAAATCATGATTGAAGTCGATAAGTCAGGCTGTTCAAAAATCATGTAAAAAATCGGCAGAACAAGGACAACACTAAACAAAATATTCCTAATAGAATTGAAATTGTCCTCACGCTTCATAATAAACTGTGCATAAAATAAAATCAATAAAATTTTAACAAGCTCGGATGGCTGAAAACGAAGACTTCCGAACTCGAACCATCGTGCCGCGCCACCTCCGGAATCGCCGTATAATCTTACAAGAACAAGCATTGCAATACATACAACGTATATAACCCAGTAAAACTTCAGGATAAAGCTGTAGCTTAAAAATGAAATAATTATCATAAGTGATAATCCAAAAATAAGCCCGAATTTTTGCCTGTCCATATTGGAATTATCAGCACTTCCGACAAATACTACCCCAAGTATTCCGATTGCAATTGTTAAGAGCAATAACCAGAAATCATATTTTCTGAAATTATATTCAATAAATAGTTTTTTAATCTTTTCTTTCATATTAATTCAGCTGCATTGCAATAAGATTTAACAAATCTCTTGTAATATCTTCTGTCACCACTTCTCTGCCTTCTAAGAAAGATATTTTTGGCATTACTTTATTTTTTGAAAAAACGGAGTTTTTATATGTAATATCAGCAATAGTATCTGCTATTCCAACACGCGATGTCTTCATGTCAAGACATACTACAATAGCACTTGTATTCCCATCTGTTCCGGCATGTGCAGTTCCGTATAATGTGCCTAAAATAATAATATTCCCCTTAGACGAGACAATACCTCCCGGATTAATATCACCAAGGACAACAATAGTCTGATCGGATTCAAGATGCTCATGAGAACGAACCGAACCTTTGTAAAACTGCTTGTCCTTATAATTATGAGTCGGATCGAAGTGTTTTTTTAATCGTAAAAACATTTCATCCTTCTTATCATCGTCTCCAATAACACAAAGAACATTAATATCAGAGTTAAGACAGATTCCATCAACTAATTTGTTTTCTTCTTCTTCAGTTAATTTGCGTCCTTCAAATCCTATAATAAGACTCGCATTTTTGAAATAATTGGATGACTCTCTGAATTTATCACACATATCGTTGTAAACTTCATTAAAATCAGCCTTATCGTCAAGTTTAATGACAATTCCGTCTCTCATTCCCTTAATCTTACATAAATTACCCATAATTACATCCCCTTAGTCTTCAATAACTTCTGTTTCTGAAACATCAGCAACACCGGTAATAAGATTGTCTTCAAGATTATAGTAGTATTTAATTACATCAGCCGCAAGACTTGCTGCATTACCGGATGTATATCCATATGCCATTCTTATTGCAATTGATATTTCAGGATCTTCATATGGAGCAAATCCTACAAATAAAGCATGGTTTGTTCTTGATTTAGAAGACTGTGCCGTACCGGTTTTACCTGCAACTTCTATAGGCATATCACTAAAGGCTTTTGCCTTTTCAACAACAATTCTCATACCTCTGTGAACCATATCCCATTCTTCATCTGAAATATCTACTGTATTTTTAAGCTTTGGTCCGTACAATTTAACGGTATGTCCGTCTAAATCGGCAACACGGTTTACTAAAGACAGTGAATATACATTTCCTCTGCTCGCAATTGCATTTACATATCTTGCTAAAGCGATTGTAGTAATATTACTTGAACCCTGACCGATTGCAGTATCAACAGGAAGCGTACTTGAATACTGGGATTCATTTTCTTCGGTTTCAACTCCTGTTTTCTCTGTGAGTCCGAATAAATCAGCGTATTTTTTCATACGCTCAATACCTCTTTTTTCATCATAGTTCTCAGTATATACATTTGTTGCAAGACGATATCCGACATCATAAAAGAATACGTTACACGAATTACCGATAGCATTGATAACATCCATTTCGCCATGACCTAATGGATAAACCCAACACTTCTTTTCCATATCAAGAACTTCATAAACACCTTTACAATAAATAGTTTCGCCAGGATTAACAATTCCCTCTTCAAGTGCAATGACACTTGATAATGGCTTAAATGTTGAACCCGGTGCCGTCATCTGCTGCGTTGCATAATTGTACATAGGCGATGATAAATCATTCATTAATTCTGAATAATATTCGGCATCAATCTGATTAGCAAGCTTATTATTATCATATCCGGGATAAGAAACACATGCTAATATTTCGCCGTTTGTAGAAGTTACAACACAAGAGCCGGAACAAGGGTCAAGCGCAAGCATTGCAGGCGTAATTTCAATATTTGATATCTTGTTAATTAAAAAATCATATGCCGTTTTTGCACCTGATTCAACTTCAGCTTTCTCAGCAGCAGTTCCAAATATTATTCTCTGCTCGAAAAGAAGCATGCAGATTTCACGTCCCGATATTTCATTATCGGCAATCATATATTTAAACTGTCTCTTACAAAAACCGTTTTCGGTAACAAGCTGCTCACAGATGTAATCAACAAGTTTTTCATATATTACATCAGCATCTGAATATTTAGAATCAAGCTTTATTTTAGATATGTCAATCCAGTTTTGAGATAACGCATATCTTAAATACTGTTCGAGTGAAATTGTTTCATCCTTAGCCCACGCAATATATGTAGCATCATTTTTATCAACTAATGAACTTACAAGTACACCTTTATTACTTGAAGAAAGCATAGAAACAATAAAGCTTTCATATACCTGCATTTCTTTTGATAAGTCTTTATAAGGGGTTGAAGTATTTATAAGTTCTTCCCTGATTGCATTTATTGAACGATTCCTTTTATCAACGAATCTTTCATAAATTATTGATTCATACTGTGAAGCATTTTCTCTCTCAAGCCTATCGATATCAATAATATTATTGTTAAAAAATGCATAATATACATCATCTATAGGAATCATCATGCTTGATGTCTTAACTACAGAATTATCATATGTTTTAGAATTAATGATTTTTCCGACCAGAATACCTGCAAGCTTTTGCTCAAGCATATTGTAAACAGCCTTCTGAAGCTCAAGGTCAATCGATAAATAAACATCGTTACCGGAAACCGGCTCTACTCTGTCCGTACGGTCAATGATTTTTCCAACATTATCAACATATATCGTCTCACTGCCTTTAATACCCTGAAGATGTTCTTCCATAGCCTTTTCAACACCGGCTTTTCCGACAACATCATTCATAGTATAATTCAGTTCAGAACCCTTAAGTTCTTCAAGATCATCAACTGATGCATTTCCTGTGTATCCGACAATATGAGCAATATATTTTGCATCGTTGTATTTTCTTAATGTATGCTCTTCAATATTTATTCCCTGGAGTTCTATTTTATTCTCCATAATCGCAGCCACTGTTTCTTTTGAAACATCAGATGCAATAACAGTTGTAACATATTTCTGGTAGGCATTTGTACTCATCGAATATCTGACAGTAATGATTTTCAATATATCCTCATATGAGTATCCTCTCATTGGATTAAAAGAAACAGTTCCGTGAACGTCTTCCTTCGTACCGATACCATATTTTTCCTTAGAGCACAAATATTCTATTACCTCGATAGGCGTTGCATTACGTTCAAGTGTTGATAAATCATCAATAGACTTCTTGCCATATACATCCGCAAGAAACCTTAATAATTTAGTGTCTGAAACAGCATATTCAAACTGATTATAGTTGTTCAGTACTATATTAAAATCATTTATTACAGTATCGCCGTTTGCTTCAATAATATCAATTGTCTTAAGAATACAATCATTTATTTTCTGATTTTTTGAAGAACCAGATTCATAATTATCTTCAATTGTAACTGAATATGCCAGCTCATTGTATGCAATAAGCCGGCCCTCTCTATCGTATATATTACCTCTTGTAGATTTTAACGTAGCTTCTTTTTTAATAGTTAATGTAAAATCATTTAAATACTTTTGACCATCAACAATCTGAAAAACAAAGAGTCTGTTAATAAGGATTGAAAATAATACGATAAATATGATTATTAAAGAAATCAGTCTCACAACTGCAGTATTTTGCAGCCATTCTTTAAAATCGCTAAACAATTCTACGAATTCCTTCTTTCATATGCTTCGAGATGTTCATTTATCCATACAATAATCAAATACAGTGGTAAAGTAATAATTATTGTATATACAATTTCAGGAAGCATAATATGAACAAAATAATAACCGATATTAAGTCTTCCTCTTAATAAGAACTTAAAAATATAATACAAAATGCAATAAACAAGCTCACTTACAGTAATTAATATCATTGGAAGCTTTATATCTTCAGGATAAAATATATTCTTAAAGAAGCCGTTTAAATATCCAATAATTGTATAGATTAAAACCATAAATCCAAAAGGACTTCCAAAAAAAATATCAATAAACAAACCTGCAACAAGCCCTACAGCCATTCCCGTATTCTGGCCTCTCATAAATCCAAATGATGCGGTTATAATAATTAATATATTTGGAACAATTCCGCCAAGTGAAATATGATTAAACACAGAACATTGAAGTATAAAACATAAATATATAGTTAAAAAAGTAATCAGTTTTCTAAGCATATATTTATTCCTTCTGCTGTTTAAGTTCAGTAACGACAAGCACTGTTGATAAATGCTTAAAGTCAACAACCGGAGTTAAATATCCTGATTTTGTAAGGTTGTTCGAATCAAGATTTATCTCTGTAACATACCCGATTGAAATACCCGGAAGGTATTTGTTACTAATATATGATGTTACTATCTGGTCTCCTACTTTTACTACATCCTCAGTGTCTTCAAGCTGTGAAAACTTAATGATTCCTTTATTCATTAATTCAAGTGAGCCTTCAACAATGAGTGTATCCGAAGTGGACTGAATCATTCCGGAAACATTTGCATCATCATTAATTATTGAATTTACTGTTGCCCAATTAGGCCCGACCTCGGTTACAATACCGACAAGACCGCTTCCTGCCATTACATTCATATCGACACTAATACCATCATTGCTTCCTTTATCAATAAGGAATGTTTGAAACCAGTTTCCTGTATCTTTGCCGATAATTCTGGCTCCGATAGTGTCATATTCTTCGTAATTTTCTGAAAGCTTAAATAACTGCCTTAATTCAGACAGTTCATATTTATCCTGCATCAGTTTGTTGTTTTTAATTGTGAGCTCGTCAACCTGAGATTGCAGTTCTTCAACTTTTACAGTCAGTTCATTGAGATGCTTAATATCTTCCGTTCTGTTAAAAAGCCATGAGCCTGCAGTTTCGATTCCTCTCTGAAATGGTACAACAGTATATGATGAGATCGCTTTAAGCGGTCCTGAAAAGATATCTGCCGTATAAGAAATAATCATCATAATAATACATATGATTGAAATTATTAGCAAAATATATTTTGACGGAATCTCTATTTTGTTTTTCCTTCTTCGATTCCTTGCCATTTTTCCCCTTTATTCTTTAAACTCCTGCATTGAATATGCAAATCCCCGTAATTCTTCATTTTTGATCATCTGGGATAGTCCATATGCAACGCTTTCCTGACCATGCGGTGCAAAGTTAACTTTAAGTCCTGTTGATTGTGCAATAAGTTCATGCAAATCACCGATTACAGCTGAACCGCCGGTTAAATAAATTCCCCTCTTATATATGTCTGCACCAAGCTCCGGTGGTGTTCTTTCAAGTATAGCACGAACATTGTCAATGATTGTATCGAAGTTCTCATGCATCGCTTTTTCAATCATGTTCGTCGGTATAGTTCTCTCAACAGGGAGTCCGGTTACGATATCTCTGCCGTAAAGCACTGCATCCTCTTCATCTGCTTCAAGCTCAGGAAGAGATATTTTAACACGCTCAGCAGTTTTATTACCGATATACAAATTATACTCCTTACGGATTATATTTTTAATCGATTCGTCGAATTTTTTACCGCCAATTTTAATAAGCTTTGAAAGAACTATTCCACCCATTGATAATACAGATATTTCTGTAGTTTCATATCCGATATTAACTATTAATGCGCCTTGGAAATTCTTAATATCAGGGGCAAGTCCGACACCGTCAGCTATTGCCTTTTCAACAATATAAATATTACGAGGCTTAACATTCGAGTCATTTACAAGGTCAAAGAAGGCACGTTTCTCAACTTCTGTAATATCAGTAGGTACTGAAATATAATAATCTGCCGATCTGAAATTTCCACCTGTTGAATCAATAACAAAGTTGTGTAAAAGGAGCTGCATATGGTGAATATCAGCTATTACACCGTTTGTTACAGGAAACGATATCTCAATAGATTCAGGAGTCTTTTCATACATTTTGAAAGCTTCATCACCATATGCCAAAACATGAT
>SFKZ01000080.1 GCA_004553595.1 Methanobrevibacter ruminantium
GCTGTTCCAGAAAGATTTGAGATTAAAAAGACAACTTATTCTCAGACAGAAGGCAAAGTAATTGTACTTGAATGGTTTAAGAACACTAATTTCTACGAGAAAAAACAATATACATACTATGTTCAGCAGCGTGATGGAATCTGGCAGATTTATGATTATGATGTTGATAATCTGGGGACAGAATGAAAGCTTTATTAATTGCAGATGATGATATTGTAATTGAAAAAATAAAAGCTTCTCTTACTGATGAAGGTTACGATGTAATTACTTACCGCTGTCTTATTAAAGCAATGGATAATGTAGAAGAAATTGCACCAGAAGTAATCGTCATCAGTGCATCAAGCTATCCTCGACATTGGAAAACACTTGTTCAGTTTGTTCAAAGTGGAATCGGTGGTGTCATTCCTAAAGTTGTTCTTTATGCGGAAAGAGAATTCAATGATGATGATTTAAGAAAATCAGAAGCATTGCATATTACAGGAATCTTTAATTCCCTTGATGCTGAAGGTCTTTCGGAGCTTTCTGATATTCTTTCAAATAGAAAAGGCAAAGACTTCTCTTTGATTTTTACAAATCCAAAGACAGGTGCCTTTATTACTGGAAATATTTCAAAATATGAAAATAATATAATTTCTTTTAATCCTGATTGTCCTGAACTTCTGTCACCTTTAGTTGAGAGTGCTCAGATTCCTCAGGCTACATTCAAAAATAAAAAGTCTATTAAGTATATTCAGGTTAAAATATTATCCAAAACTATTGATAACAAAAGACTTGAATTGCAGGTAATTTAATAAATGGCAAAAAAACAAGCTAAGTTTTTCTGTGAAAACTGTGGTGAAGAAGTTGCTCAGAATGCAAGATTCTGTAATAAGTGCGGTAGATTTTTTTCTGCCGTTAGATGTCCTCAATGTGGAAAAGTTGGATCTTCACATTCATTTGTAAACGGCTGTCCTTCATGCGGTTACGCAGAAAAAAATTCGAAAAGTAAATCTACAAACCAAAATAAAGATTCTCAGTTTGAAGCAAAAAATAAAAAAAGTCACTTTTATATGCACAAACCAAAATATGCATCTACATCATCTTCAACTAAGAAAAAAGGTGCAGGTTCTTCTTTACCAGTATGGATTTATATTCTTACTCTTGGTGTTCTTGCTGTAATGATTGTCTTTTTAATAAAATGTTCTTATTAGATATGAATTGAATATTTTTCAAGTATTTGATAATATACATATATAAGCCCGAATGGTGGAATTGGTAGACACGCTAGCTTCAGGTGCTAGTGAGAGCAATCTCGTAGGAGTTCAAGTCTCCTTCCGGGCAAAACTTTTCAAAAGCTCAGATTTATAATCTTATCTTTTAATTTATCCACTAAATACAAAATCAGATTTCAACCTTCACTTTTTCACCGTTTACAGGATTTACAAATTCAAGGCCTGTTGCGCTAAAGAAAAATTCTTCGTTTTCTTTACTTAAAGGATTATAAAGTGGATCACCTTTTACTGGAATTGAAAGCCAAGCAAGGTGGCTCCTAACCTGATGACGAAATCCATTAGTAATTTTACATGTAACATTGTAATCAGTACCATCTTTTGTTACAGCAATTCCAGTCTGATAAATTCGATTACTGCTTTTTTTGGAAGCAGCTTTTGTATCATTTTCAATTGCAGGTCTTACTTCTTTGCGTCCTGGTCCGTAGGGTCTGAAGCAGCTTTCAAGTACTATTTTAAATTCCTCCTTATCTTTTAATAAAGGAATTTTATTTCTATACAAATTTTCAGGAAAACCTGGTTTCAATTCATATAAATTTTTAAGGTAAGAACACTTTGCATTATATGTTTTAATGAATCTGTTTTCTTCCTGAAGTTTTAATAGAAAGTCATAGGATTGTTGAGTAGTGGCAATAAGCAAAAGTCCGTCTGTAACGTTATCTATTCTGTGAACCAAACCGGCTTCTATATTTTTTTTTCCTTTTACATTCATAATCTCAGGGAAAAACTGGGCTGCCTGATAAAGTGCACAGTTTTTATCGTTTTCTGTTAATGGTGCAGAAGGTAAACCCTGTGGCTTATAAATAATGACAAATGGACTTGTCTTTGAGTTTTCAGCAATAACTGTAATTTTATCTGAATGTTTATTTAATGTCATGATTACTTTTTACCGCCAAGTTTTTTTGGCATTACAGGATTTTCTTTAGAAAACTGTTTTTTTAAAATTTCTATTGTTTTATAAAATCTTTCAGGTACACCTGCTTTAAATCTTGTGAAATCTTTTTCACCTGGCAATTTTATATCCATCTGTCTTGAATGAAGCATTAAGGTTGCATTACTGAATAAGGAATCTGTTTTTCCATAAATTGGATCTCCTAAAATCGGACAACCAAGATATTTCATATGAACGCGTATTTGATGAGTTCTTCCTGTTTTTAATCTGACTCTGATTAATGTGTAATTCCCATAATATGCAATAACTTTGTACAAAGTTCGGGCAAATTTTCCTTCCTGGGTATTTACTGCTGCTTTATATTTTTTTCTGTCTTTTGGATCACGGATTATCTGAGTTTTTACATCACCGGCAGAAGCTGGTGGCCTTCCTTTTGTAATCAGAATATATTCTTTATGAAGTTTTTTGTTGAGAAACTGCTTTGAAAGCCATTCTTCTGCAAAGCTATTTTTCGCGGTTATAATTATTCCTGATGTGTCTTTATCCAGCCGATGAACAATTCCAGGTCTTCTGTTAGCTAAAACTTTGTTTATATCTTCATCCTGAATTTCTTGTATGGACTGTCTTTTCCAATGATAAAGCAATGCATTAACCAGGGTACCATTCCAGTTACCTGCAGCTGGGTGAGTAACCATTCCCTGTTCTTTATTTACAACTGTAACATTCTCATCTTCAAAAATTATTTGTAAAGGAATATCTTCGGGAATAATGTCGGTTGGAATATTTTCATCCCACTGAATTGAAATTTCATCTCTTGCTTTAACTTTACTTGAAAGTTTGGCTGTTTTTCCGTTAACAAGAATTTCTGTTGCAGAGGATTTTAACTTGGAACGGTTCATTCCATCTTTTAAAGAGGAAATATATTTATCAAGTCTTTCCGAATTTGAAAAATCGTCTGGTACCACTGTATTAAAAAACGGCATTTTCCATTGTTCCGTAAAGATAATTTTTTTCACGAGTATATTTTGCAGGAACAGGAATTACATTTAGTTCATTTTCAATTACTGTAATTTTTACATTGTCCTGAAGATAATTCTGATTGTTTTTTTTCTCGATTCCACGTTTTACAAGATTTATTGTTAGATTCGTAAGTCCTATTCCGACACAAATCAATGATGAAGTAACAATAATTCCAATTTGCTCTTCAGTTGAATAACTTCCACTTTTTGCAAAGGGATTAACAAAATATGTTGTATTAAAATTATTTTGAAAAAGAACAATTAATGAATATGTCAATGAAACACCAAGAGTAATAAAAGGCATAGCACCAATGGTGATAATTTCAGTATCACGAAGATCTTTTAACCATTGAGGGGTTTCTTTTACTGAAACTGTTTGTGACGAATTTGAGGTTAATAAAGAATCATTTGAATTTGCATACATTCCAGAAATACAAATAATAGCGAGTATAAATAATGTAATCAGCTTTTTATTTAATTTATTCATAGTTAATATTGTCTTTCTCCAAAAATACTTGTACCTACCCTAACCATTGTTGAACCTTCACGAATAGCAATTTTAAAATCACCAGACATTCCCATAG
>SFKZ01000081.1 GCA_004553595.1 Methanobrevibacter ruminantium
TTCTATTATGCATTTTGCTCTCCTGAAGCAAGTCATCATATTGTGAAGTATCTGATTTCAAGAAAGGGATTGTCTTTGGATGATAGGCTTTTTGACTTTACTGACAGTTCCTTGATCTATAGTTTCAAGAAGGTGAATGATAAGCTGGATATGGGATTCGTAGGAAGGTACCGATTTTTTAGGTCTCATGCTCTGCGTAAGTTTCATGCAAGCAATATAGACTTGAGTGCTGATATTGTTGATGAGCTGCAGGGAAGAGGAAAGACAAGGGTTCGTGAGGCATATATAAAGACAAATCCAAAAAGATTGAAAGAGATTTATATGAGTGCAATGCACAATGTGATGATTGATGATGAATGGATAAGGGAAAATGAGATTCCTGATAAGAAGGAGGATAAGAATGTAGTTATTGAAAGGCAGGAGATTAATATAATAATTAATTTCAGCTTGGATGGTATGAATTATAGGGTGGAGTAATGAGAAATTTTAATTTTTGATGTTCTTTAAATTTTTTTTAAACATGGTTTCCTTAAAATTCCCCATTTAAGAAAATAGGGGATTGCTTTATTTGTAAAATTTATTTCAGATTATATTTTTTATTATTAATGGCAAAGGTTATATAAATCAGTATATATAAAATTATCATCATGGTTTTAAAAGTTTTTATCAGCAGCTATCAAGCAGAGTTTGAGGAAGAGAGAAAATTTCTTTATCAAGAAATTAATAAAGATCCATATTTAAGCCGGAATGTTGAATTGTTTGTTTTTGAATTGGATAATGCTCAAACTGTTCCTGCAGATGAGGTATTTATCAATGAAGTTGAGGAAGCAGACATTTATATTGGTTTAATAGGTCAAAGTTATGGCAATATTTATAATAAAGACATTTCTGCTACTGAATACGAATACAATACCTATATCTCTCAAAAACATGATGCATATTTCTTTGTAAAAGAATCTGATTCAAGGGATGAAAGTAGTGAGAAATTTCTAGAAAGAATCAGTAAGCTTAACAAATATAAGACTTTTTCAAGCAAAGAGGAATTGTTAGTTGAAGTGAAGAAAAGTCTTGATGAATTCATTGATAAAAAATTAACCAAAACAAGATATGACAATGAGATTTTGTACAATTCTTCAATAAGTGATGTGGACGAGGAAGCGGTAAATTTATTTTTGGATGTGCTTGAAAATGAAAGCATCAGAGGTTTATTCGGTAAAAGAAGTTTGGATAAGATTTTGGAATATATCGGTGCGGGCAAGATAGATAAAAATGGTGTTTTTCATTTTAACAAAGCAGGTGCATTATTTTTTGCTAAAGACATAAGCAAGTTTGATTTGGAGCATGAAGTTAAAATGGTTAGATTCAATGGAACTATTCGACTGGAAATCATAGATAAGCTTTTTAGTCAAAGTTCATTTTTCAAATTAATTAATGAGTTTGAGGTATTCTTTTATCAAAATACTAAATTAGGGGGAATAGTTACTGGAATGAAGAGAACTACAATCCCAGAGTATCCTATCAATGCTGTTAGGGAGGCATTTATTAATGCAATAGCCCATAGGGATTACACATTATCTGGGGATTGCATCACATTTTATATTTATGATGATAGGATTGAAGTTACAAGTCCGGGGAAATTGCCTTATCCATTGACTATTGAAAATTTAGGTGTTGGCAGTAGTCCTAAGCATAGAAATAAAAATATATGCAATATATTTGAAAAGACTAAATATATGGAACATGTTGGTACTGGAATTACTCGTATGAGGGAGGAAATGAAAAGAAGCAATTTGCCAGAGCCTAAATTTGAAGATGATGGCTTTTATTTTAAAGTGACATTGGAAGGTCCAAACGGCAATTTAATCATTCCTAGAAATGCAACTGCAGAGGATTTCAAGGATTTCAATCTTAATGGCAGGCAGATTGATGCTATGCTTAAAATGAAAAATGAAGAGCTTAAATTGACATTCAATGATTATGCAAGTATTTATGATGTTTCAAAAACTACTGCAAAAAGGGATTTGAATGCTTTGCTTGAAAAGAGTTTGGTTAGAAAGATAGTCATTGATCAAACCTATTATTTCTTTGTCTAGTTTAGTGGTGGTCCATAAGCGGTCCATAGAAATGGACCACTTAAAATAAATTAATTAATGTTCAATTATTATGTTGCTTATTCATATAAGTTATTAAATTATGGGTTGTTAATTAAATTTAAGCATATCTTTTTTTCATCCTTAAAAAATGGACCCCCTTATTAAGGGGAGCTGGTGTCTTATTTTAATAAATTCTCTTTTTTGCAATGATTTTCCAAATCAATATTTTTTTATGTGGTCCACTTGTGATGATTTTTAAATTTATGGCATTAATTTAAATTTCATGTTGGTTAGTATGGATTAAGGGAGTGAATAGTATATTTTTCTCTTGAGTTTTTATAGATTATGTGGTGATTTTTATATGTTTCTATGAAAAAGAACTAGAAACTTGTTTCAATACTATAGAACTATTTTTTTGATCATTTTAAATCTGAAGAATATGTTCTTTATTTAAATTAGATTAGTCTGTACTTATTTTAAAGACCAAATAAAGATTTAATTTACTCAATAAATCTTTTAATATTTATAAACGAAAAAAAAAGAAATTTTAATTTATTTTATAAGAAATGAATATTTTTAGACAGTTTTTAAGCTTGCGAATTTGTTTCAAAATATTTATATATTATTCCTAATTATATATATTAATATAAAATTACTTTCAATTTATTCAATCTAGCTTGATAAAATAATTATTTTTTATCAAGATTAATTGAAAAAATTTTATACGGATTAGATTTTTATTCAATTTTTAATAAATTTTTATTATTGATGTAGGGTTTTGTAATAATTTTTATAGTTTTTTCATAGAAACATATAAAAATTTTATACCTTACAAAAAAGTATGATAAAAATTGGATTTTTTTATATTTTTTCTCCTTTAAGGAAGTAAAGGGGATTTGATATGTGATTATGTAATGAGGTAAAATTATGAAAATTAAATACATAGCAATCTTTTTAGTTCTTCTATGTTGTATCATGGGAGCTGCAAGTGCAGCCGAAGACATCTCAACAGATGTTGTGAATGATGCTATTGATGATGTAATCATTTCAGATGAAGATGTTGATGCAGACTTGCAATCAGGTGAATCCAGTTCCCTGGAAGCTGCTGATACAGACTCTGGGGTTGATCAATCTGATGCATCCATAGAAACAAACGATGAAGAAGAAAACATAAGGGCATCTGGTACTCAAACAGTATCAACATGGTCAGATTTGAAAACTTATGCGGAAACAACTGGTACTGATTACACAATCAACTTAAATGGACCAATATCTATCAGTACTGGTGATATCGAATTTAAAAACAATGCAATAGTAGTAGGTAATGCTAACAGTTACATTACTGGAAATGCAGCCAATAGAATTCCATTTAAAAGTACTTACAACAATGCATTGCAGATCACATTTAGAAATGTCAAGTTCCAAAACATCAACTGTCAAATGCTCATACAATTGCAAACCACTGGAACTAGCAAATTGGAAAACTGTACATTCATAAACATCACAGCAGGAGATGACCATGATTCAGTAGTATACAATAATAAGGGTACTATGAATATGACTAACTGTACTTTCATTAACTGTACTGCTGGATTTGGTG
>SFKZ01000025.1 GCA_004553595.1 Methanobrevibacter ruminantium
TATTCTGCCAAAACCTTTACTCTCAAGTCAATTGGATAAGGAATTGTAACTCCCATTTTCTAACCTCCAAAAAGTGTCTAACTTTTTGGGGTCAGTTCATTCGTTGCGGCCTACCCTCTCTAACGGTGGCTCCGCCCCCGTAACGCCCCTGCAGCATCAGACCTCTTTAGAAAACAACTTCCTTTTCAGACTTGGTCTTTATACCAAATTGCCTCATCTGTACTTAAATTAATTTCTAAAAACTCTTTTTCATCACCATTATTATCTTTTTCAGTATAATAAAGATTCTTAAAACTACTTATTACCTTAGGGCAATAAATACCAGAATAAGCCCCGTCACGCCCCATAAGAACTGCATACACATCTTTAGATAAACAATCTGATAAATCATTTATTTGTTTATTTTTCCCACATACAGTTCTTTCAAATCCCGTAATACTTCCGTGATGTGAAATTGCAAAATAGTCAATATTTGAAGTGCAAATATCACACGGACATATTTTATCCCAACCTTGCATTTCTAAATCTCCCGGAAACAGCAATTTCTTTCCGGCAAGTTCAAATAAAGAAACAAAAGAAGCATTGTTGGGGTTAGGCTCAACTATCTTATCCTTTATAGGAATTGATGGTGCATTAAAAGGTTTCTTAACAATTATCTTTGAAGGATGAATAATCTCAAATAAAGAATTTGAATTATTCTTAATAGGTTCAAAAATCTTACATCCCATATTTATAATTTTGTTCAGAACTCTTGTATAAAGAATTCCTTGAAAACTATAATGCTCGTTTAAATAAAAAACAGTTGAAGAATCTATAAAGTTGTTTTTTATAAGATATTCAACTCCAGAATAATGATCATAATGAGGATGTGTAAGCAAGAAAAAATCTATATGAAAAAAAGATAGAGCGAATTTTTTTTTGATGTGTTTTATACACGAATCTAAATTCGAGGTATACCATCTAGGTCCTGTTATGTCAAAAATTGAACAGTCAATAAAAATAATTTTGCCTTTATTATATATAATGGTACAATTTCCATGGCCTACATTTATATGATAACTAAAAACATCACTAACACTTTCAATATTTTCAGGTATTTTTGTTAACTTTGCTAAATACTCTTTTGGATTTGTATTGTACTCTTTATTATACTCAATTAAAGATACCCGTACCTGTGTATTAAAACCAATCAATCGCCTAGAATCTTGTTCATTATTTGCAGAAACATATCTTTCCCTATTGTTTTTCTTTACAAAACCTGTATAAAGTCCAGGAGAGATATTAGAATAATCTAATTCTTTTGTTACAGAAAGATATTTTTCAGGATTTATTTCTTTATCAAAATTTACACTATCAATCGATTCTGAATAATCTTTCAAATACTTTGCTGCATCAAATAATACCAGTTTAATTTTATTTTTCGGAAGATTAATTCTGTTTTCCAGAAAAAATAAATTGTTTTCTTTCACTTTTTTAATCCTAATTTATAAATATTTTTTAATATATTATTAAATTGACAAAAATACAATTCAAGACTATATTAACTATAGAGTGATTCATCTACCAAGCGTAGAAGGAATTAAGGGGTCGAGCAACAATCGACGCCCTTTTTTATAAATTACACTCCATAAAAAGTAGTTTTTATCTGTTGTTGCTAATACAGTGCTATAAAATGCTTTATATATTTTTTTGTGCAAAAAATTGAAAAAAATATTGCATAAAAGACATTGTTTTTTTACTTCTCAATTCCGTTTGCTCGATAATCTAATTCATCTTCTATAACTTCACTGGTTAGTTCATCTGTTTTAGTCTTTTCAGAATCTACACAATCTTTAATAGCATAAGATTTTATTTCATCTATAAAGTATTGTGACAATTTATTCTCTTCTTCAATAATATAGATATACTTATTATTACTATGTATTATTGTACCAGTTACTATTTCCCCTGTATCTAGTATAAGAGTATTATATTTATAATACCCACCGCCTAAATTACTTGAAATATAAGGATAAACTTTTGTCGAATAGTTTATCAATGTTATCATAAAAATTATGATAACACTAAAACCAGCTAGATAATTATCAAACTTTATTAGTTTTAAATTTTGCCTAACTAGTGAAATCTTATTTTTTAATGGATTTTCTCTAAATAAAATAAATATTGAAAAAAAAGAAAAAGCAACACTTGACCATAAGTACATTTCACCAATTTCCTTAAACACTTTATCTTTAAGCAAATACAACTGCGCTATATATGTAGAAATAAATTCAACTACAACAACCACAGAAAAAAGTGTTTTTTGCTTTTTATTTTTTGACTCCCAATGAAGAATGTAGTTACACCGTGATATTATTACCAGGAACATAAGCATAGATAAAAACGCAGAAGATCTGGCAATATCATATTTCCAATCTGAATAAATTCTTCTCAAGTTTCCTGAACAACCTGAAGAAGCATATACTAAAAGAGAAAATAAAAATGGTTTAAGAAAAACATCAACGCCCATAAAAATAACTGCTTCTAATTCATCTTTATATTCTTCTTTGCCTATATAAATACATATCAGAAAAAAGAAAAATACAAATTGAAAAGCAGCAACAAAACCTACAAAAACCGTTTTTGAATCAAATAAAGCAACATCAATTATTCCGTATTGATTCAAATAAATATTAAGTATAAATGAACCAATTGCTATAAAACATACAGGAATTAAATACAAAAACTGAAAAAAATGTTCCTTAAAATATTCTTTCATTTTTCTTCTCTATTGTTTCATATTTTTCTCAATTATCGACCTTTTAGAAAGCATTCTAAATTGAAATAATTAACTATCGTATAACTTGTGTTACTTCATCATCTTCTTCAAGAAATACATAGGATTAGACAATTGAGTTTTTGTGATATCATATGCATTATACAAGCCATTTATGACAGTAAGACCTGTAGTTACATTCGAAAACTGACCAGTATAATATGAATGTGCAGCGAGAACCATATTTGTCAGGTTGTTAAAAGAAAACAGTTTTTTCATGGAATCCAATATTGTATGTGTTGATTTTATTGCATTCAGATAATCATTTTCAATCTGCTTAATTATATCATTATAGATTTTTTCATCATTTGCTGCCCGTAATTGATTCGAATCTTCTTTTATTTTTTTCTGAAGTTCAACGAAACTCCAATGAGCATTTTTTCTGATTTCCATAGCTTTATCAAAATCCATCTTATCAAGACCAGGGATATTTAAATCGAAACCCAGTTTATACATATGGTCTTTTTGAGAAAGCGAAAAATTAGTACTGTAAAAGTTCTTCTGAAAGTTGTTACAAAGACAAATAGGAGAATTAAAAAACGAGCAGAGACTGTCCCTAAAAACAAAATAATCAATTTTACTTTTAATATATTTGATGATTTCTTCATTAATCCATGATTCATATTCCTTTTCATGGGGAATATAGTTACCGTCGAGTCTACCAATAACATGGTCTTTTTCAAATTTTTCAGGGATCATTACATGATAGTGTGCAATATAAGCGCTATCACTTGTATCATCCTTAAAATCTAAAAGAATTTTGTTTGATATTTTCAAATTAGGATTAGTTCTATTCTTCTCAAGGTTCTTTACTTCAATCTGTTTGTAAAGCCAGTCGTAAACATTCTTAGGAATACCTTCAATCGATAAATCCGGAATCTTTATAACAGGATTAAATACCGGCTGTAACCATAAACTAAAAGGATAAAACTTAATATATCCATTTTCAACATTCACTCCGGTTGTAAGAGATTTCATATATTCCGCATATGAACTTAATTCTCCTTTAATCTCCTCATCAGAAAGGATTTCCATCCCCATGGAAATCCTTTCTACATCAGCAAACTTCATCCGTTTAATATTATAATTGAAAATTGGATCGTCTATAAGATATGTATCCAGAAAAATACACCCATGCAGTAAATCTTCCTTTGAAGGAAGCATTCTTTTATTTGATAATGGCTGTATAAAGTTATACTCTTTGTAAACTTCTGCATTAATTTCTGTTAGATGATTCAAGATATACTTTTGATATTTTTGAATTTCCTTATCAAGTTCATCTATAGTGCGTTTTGCATAATTTGATGCAGATTCATTAAAGAGGAAACTTTCTGTTAAAAAATCAAAAGCTATATTTGACATATCCTACTTAATCAATTTCTCCAAATAAATCGGAAGAATCGACAAATTCAAATCCTTCATTTTGCCAATAATCAATAACCTGTTCTTTAGACCATTTTGAAATCTCAACTGTTTCACAATTAAAATATTTTCCTTCCTTTTGTTTTGCAATTACCTTATCTTCCATAGGTCTATCATCAAATAATGGACCAAGAACAGCAATTTTTTTATTTACTAAATCCTTTGCGACTCCCCACCAAGGACCACCATTCTTTTTTACGTAATTCACAACAGTACTCCTTAAACAGAATTGTTAATATAATCTTTATCAGAAATAACCTATATTTATATAAATCTAACATTTCTTCTATTGTTTATCAAATACTGCTTGACGGTTCTTTCTCATTTTGGAGGATTTCTATCAATTATAGCAATGTCTTTTTTTATTTAGCTGGAATTGGCGATTTTCGATTGCCTCTAATTGGTTGTTTTCATCTGTCGCTAACAACAGACTGTACGACGCTCATTGATGAACTGCTGATCCTGCAAAGTACAACAAGAAGCTTAAGTATTTTGGAAGGATACAGGTTCTTATTCTAGATGATTTTTTGATTACGCACATCAATGAAGAACGTGCATCAATTCTGTTTCAGCTGATAAAACTAAGAGAAGTCTTTGGAACTTCAACGGTTGTCACTTGTCAGTATCCTGCAGATGACTGGGGAGATTTTATGGGCGAGCAGAATGAACCGACTCTTTCGGATGCAATCCGCAGACGACTGACTTCCGGCTTTATTCTGAACATCGAAACTGCCTAATTTACCTTTTAGGACGCTGGATGTCCTCTTTTGAGCGCTCCAGCGTCCTTTTTTGAACGCCTTTTGCAACTTCTTCAATATTTATAATTATGTAGAACAACTTATCTTTTTTCATTAAAATATTAAATAATATTAGAAGAGTTTAAGGGAGAAAAACATATGTCCAATCCAAAAGTTTCTATCATTACACCTATGTGGAAAGGAGCTGCACTTGTAGGAGCAACAATAGAATCTGTTCTTGCACAAAACTATAGCGATTGGGAAATGATTATTGTCGATGACTGTTCGCCAGATGAAGGGGCTGGCTGTAAAGTTGTTCAATCTTATGCAGAAAAAGACAATCGTATAAAACTGATTTCAGCAACAGTAAACAAAGGCTCAAGCGGAGCTCGTAACGAAGCCATGCGGAATGCAAAAGGACAGTTCTTCGCATTCCTTGATAGTGATGATATCTGGCATCCAGAATACCTTGCTACAATGATGAAATATATAGAAGAATCCAAAGATAAAACTGTTGCTATATACTTTTCTTCATATCGTCGTATGAACAGCAAATGTGATGCAGAATTATTGAATCCGTATATTTTTGAAGGAAAGAGGTCTTATAAACAACTGTTACGTCATTGTCCAATTTTCCCATCTGCTGCAATTGTAGATACAAGCAAACTCTCTGAAAAAGTTTTTTTCAATGAGAAACTAAAAGCGCTACGCGATGATTATGCTTACTGGCTTGAAATAATGAAAAACGGGCTTTGTGCTTTAGGTTATAAAGATGTTCTTGTTGATTACCGTATGCGTGAAGACAGCATGACCGCCAGCAAGACAAAGATGATTAAACCACAGTGGAATATTTATAGAAAGGTTCTAAAAATTAATCTTATTACAAGTATCTGGTATTTATTATGCTGGGGATTAAATGGATTAAAAAAATATAAAACAGGAAAGAAATAATAAAACTCTTATACAAGAATTAATTCATTGCATGTAATAGACTCTTTTATACATATATCTTTAATCATTTTTTTATAGATAGGATTTACTTGCTGAAAAAGAGGCTCTTTCATATTTAACATTTTATATTTTTTTTCTGCTAAATTATGTACAGAGAAAAATTCAAATATCTGTGGACGAAATTTCTTTAACAGTTCATGTAATAAATTTATATTCTCAATTGTTGCTGTAACTTCAGCCACTAATGGCATACGTAATATGATCTTTTTTGATTGAGAAAAAACAAATTGTAAATTTCTCATATATGTATCTAATTGTCCTTTCAATACTTTACTTACTACTTCGTTTTCAAGAGATTTTATATCAATATAAAATAAATCAATATATGGAATTATAGAAACTATATTATCTTTAGGAACATATAAAGAAGACTCAACAGCAAGATGAATATTGTCCTTTTTTAATTGCTGAAGAACATTTGTTATTTTATGTAATTGCAATAGTGGTTCGCCACCAGAAAAAGTAATTCCACCATCTGTTTTTTGAAAATACAACTTATCTTTTACCAATTCTCTATATAATAAATCTTCATCATATATCTTTCCGAAAGAACCTATTCCTCCAACAGGGCATTTCGAATCATCTAGATTTTGACTATGTTTTAAAATTGGACAAGAATTGTTACAAATACAAGTTCCGTTTTCTGCGATACATCTTTCATTATCAAAATAGAATTCTTTATCATGACTAATATTTTCAGGATTAGCACACCATGGACATTTTAATGTACAACCTTTAAAGAATACCGTTGTCCTTATTCCTGCTCCATCATGAAAACTAGTACGCTGTATATTAGTAATAAGAACGCTCACTTTCTATAGCCCTTGAAATTAACACATCCTTATAACTATCTGGCAAATCATTAAAATATGCACTAAAGCCCCAAACTCGAACGATGAGATTTTGATAGTTTTCAGGATTCCTTTTTGCAGAAATAAGAGTTTTACTATCAAGAACATTTATTTGCATTTCAAAAATTCCCTGTTCAAATGAAACCTTTAGCATATCTCGGAATTGCTTACGATTTGAACGTAGGAATGCAGGAGTAACCATAAAATCAATTACGTTTCCATTAAATCGATTATCTGAATAATTTAATTTGGCGGCAAATGAAAATACAGAAGTCAAATCTTTTGCCCTCTCATTTGAAATATGAACATTAAAAGGTTGTCCTTTTTTCCTACCATCAGGACTTGCTGGAAAGTTCTTTGACAGTGATATATAACTGGGAGAACTCACACCAACTTTTATTTTCCTATTTGAAATAATTGACTGATTTTCAACTATGTAATTTGACAAAGAAATAAATAAATCATTTGCTAATGAAACAGAAGTTTCTATATCGTTACCATAAAAATTTGCATTATTTTTTAACAGATTTTGTAGTTTATTATTATCTTGATAATCCGATTTTAGAATAACAATTAATTCTCGTAAAGATAGAATTTTCTTTTCAAAAATAAATTCTTGAATATTTAACAGGGAATTAACTGTATTTGATAAAGCTACGGTCGTAAAACCTAAATCAGAATAGTACGGAGTATTATTAGGTTGTTTTTGAATAAATAAAGCCAACAATGGATATTCTTCCCATTTAAATTGAGAAACAATCTTTAATGAATTAATTACGTATCTCTCGAGTTCTTTCTTATACAAAAAAACCAAATCACTATAGTTATTTATTTTAGTATCATCTTCAATAATACTATTAAAAACCATTAGCAAAGGTTTCAAAAAATTTAATTGATAAATATTATTAGAATCGACAGATTTACCAATAATAAAAGGTTCCCAACATGCTGAAGTTCCATAATTATAAGAATCTTCCCTAGAATAACCATATGATTGAAGTAATGGAATAATAACGTCATCATTTGCAAATAATGGACATCCGATTCCTGTAGAAATACACTCTATACTTTTGTCAAGAAGTTCAACAGGCATTTTACTAGATACTCTAACAAGTACTTTTGGATCTGGTAAATGTAATTCTTGTATTGCTTGAATAAATAAATATGTTAATTCATTAACTTTATAATCATCATTACTGTTTATTCCACCTAAAATTACTATTTGACCTGTATCACCTAGTAAAGAACTACTCTTAAATGAAAAGTGTTCATGCAAAATTAAAAAAAATTCTTTAATATAGATAAGAGCCTCATTCTTTGAAATAATATTATTTTCAATATCAGTTCTATAAAATGGTTCCAACAACCAATCTAAGTGACCAAGGCCAACCAATTTATGACCTTCCTGCCAAATTAATTGGTTACAAAATAATATTCTTTGCAAGGCTTCATGAAACGAATTACATTTATTATCAATTATATTCTTTAATTCTTCAAAATTAGTCACAGAATAATCAATACATTTTCTTAAATATACATATATTTCATCAACAGTTTTTGAATTATTAGAATTATCATAAAGTTCTTTTAATGAATTATTCAGTAAAATTGAATAATCTGGAGTTAAATTATCATATATAATTTTATCAGATGTCGCAATCAAGGTATCATCTAAAGAATAGAAAAAAGAAATTGATGTATTTTTTTTAATTTTCGCATCACACAAAATACTTTGACTATTTGATTTCACAAATCTATATTTCAATAATGAAATCATTCTTTTGGGTAAATAAGCTTTTGAATGGCGAATTGTATTATAACGATAATACAAAAAATTATATAAAGAACTTGATCTTGAGAAATTCATTTTAATAATCCTAATAAACACCTAATAGGTATACATCTTGCAATTTTAATAAAAATATATTTTTTTGTCTTTACACGTATGCATGATTTCTGAAATATATCACAATTCATTTGTAAATGCTTTGTAATATATTTATCTTTCTTACCAAACCTTATATATGTAATAATATGTGATAGTAATAAATTTTGAAGCCAAAAATTTACATATTTACTTAATTCAGGGATTTGAAATTCCTGAGATAATACGATGTCACGCCATAATTCAAAAAAGAATAAATGCTCCCGAGTGTATACAGAATAGTTGCAAGTAACTGAATCTTCTCGTAATTGATAGATAAAACATTGACGAGGATAATATCTTACCGAAGGTATACACTTTAGTATATTTAATATAAATTCTATATCTTCACCTTGTCTTAAACCAGGTGTAAATAATAATTGATTCTTTTCCAAAAAAGACTTTGCACAAATAAAACTACCTATATGTAATTGAATTTTTTTTATAAAAAAATATTGTAAATACTCAATAGGCATAAGTATGTCAGAAGTAATACCATCAAATGAATAATTTTTTTTTACAACACCATCCTTTTTAGAAACATAACCAAAAGAAAAAAAATCAATATCAGAATTAACTGATAAAATATTGCGAAAATAATCTAATGTTCCTTCTTCAAAAGCATCATCACTATCTAGAAAACAAACAAATTTTCCATGAGCTTCTTTTATTCCAACATTACGAGCTACTGAAACACCTTCATTTTCTTTATCTATTAATCGTATTTCAGAATATTGATCTATAAATTTTTTAACTATTCTACTAGTACCATCATTAGAACCATCATTCACCACTATGACTTCACAATCTGCTAGATTTTGAGAAACCAATGAATTAAGAGTACCTGCTATAAAAGTCTCAGAATTATAACAAGGAATAATTATTGAAAGGAGCATATTTTCTATACCTTCTTAGTAAAAAGAAATATCACCATAATTAAAACAATATCGTAAAAAAATTAATAATGATTTAATCATGCTATCACAGCTTTTTCCTTTAAGCAATGATGTAAATAAATTAGAACAATTTCCTTCCTAATTCCCAAGCAGCAAGAATAGTATCATCCATATCAAAATATTTGTACATACCAAGGCGGCCACCAAATATTACCTTATCTTGTTTATCTGCAAGTTCTTTATATTTAGCATAAAGTGCAGAATTCTTTTCGTCATTTACAGCGTAATATGGTTCATCCCCCTGTTTCCAAGTAGAAGGATATTCTTTTGTTATTACGGTTGTTGGTTGTGTACCATATTCAAAATGCTTATGTTCAATAATACGAGTATAAGGAATTTCTCTTTCAGTATAATTAATAACTGCATTACCCTGATAGTTTTCAACATCCAATTTTTCTGTTTCAAACTTAAGGCTTCGATATTCTAGTTCTCCAAACTGATAATCAAAAAACTTATCAATTGTGCCTGTATAAATTACTTTATCTGCAATATTTAACCATTTCTCTTTATCATTAAAGAAATCTGTATTTAACTGAATATCACAACCTTCAAACATTTTTTCAATCATTTTTGTATAACCACCAATTGGAATTCCCTGGTAGCGATCATTAAAATAATTATTGTCAAATGTTAAACGTACAGGTAATCTTTTTATAATACTTGGTGGAAGTTCAGTACAATCACGCCCCCACTGTTTTTCTGTATAACCTTTAATCAGTTTCTCATAAATGTCACGACCAACTAAACTTATTGCCTGCTCTTCAAGATTCTTTGGCGTTTTACCAGCCATCTCTGCAGCCTGTTCTGCAATACGATTCTTTGCATCTTCTGGAGTAATTACATCAGCCCAGAGTTTTGCAAAAGTATTCATATTAAATGGTAAATTATAAAGTGTTCCTTTATAGTTCGCCACAGGACTATTAGTATAACGATTAAATTCTGCAAATGAATTTACAAAAGCCCATACTTCTTTACTATCTGTATGAAAAATATGTGCACCGTATTTATGAATATTTATTCCTTCAATATTTTCTGTAAAAACATTACCTGCTAAATGGGAGCGTTTTTCTATAACTAGACATTTTTTCCCTGCTTGTATAGCGGCATTTGCAAGAGTTGCTGAAAAGAGTCCAGCTCCGACAAAAAGATAATCATATTTCATATATACATTTCTCCTTAGCAGTGTAATCGAATTTATAACTCTTCTATAACAGTTCGTAATGCAATTAGTTTTTCATCACCGAATTCTAAATCCGGTTCCATAAAATTTCCCTCACCCCATTCATTCCAGGATTTCAGAAAAATAATCTTATGTTCTTGTTGTTTATTTTCTACAAGTTTTAAAATTGATTTCACATGTTTCTTAAATAATGGAATAGAAAAATTATAATATACATACCCTTTCTTGCCGCTACGAGGTGTATGATCCCACCCACAAATGATACCAGGATATATATTTTCAGATTTATCTAATTCATCTACTGATTTTTTTATTACATCATTAAAGTTTACAAGTCTTGGTAATCCAAATAATCTACATAAAGTATACTTAAATGTATTTATCAAATTACTCTGTACCCATTTTGCACCAGCTTGAACTCTATTTGAATAAATTGCATCAAATCCATAATTAAAATATTTTTGAAAATTTGTTTCATTCTCGTCCGCATGTGCAACAAAATGAAAATCTTTACCTAAAGTTTCTCGGATAAGCTGACGCCAACAATCAATGAATTCCTTGCAATTAGGAATCTTATTTGGACGATAAATAAAAAACAATGGTTTTCCATCAACAGTTATATATCTAGGATCTTTTAGAATCGGCAGAATAATATTAAAATGCTTTGTATAATCATCTATACCACCATATTTTTGTTCAATAAGAGTTACATTACCTTTACTGTCTTTATTCCAAAGTTTTTTTTCCCATGATTCATTAGCCCACCCCAAACATAATGGGAAATTTGGAGATTTACTTTCTATAACTTCTTGTAATGGTCTTTCTAATAACTGTTTTCCTTCTCCAAAATAATAGTGCCAATAACAAAAACCTTCAATGCCCGCTTCTTTTGCCATCATTGCCTGTTGTTCGCGAACTTCAGATAATCTTAAATCATAATACCCTAATTCTGTAGGAACTTTCGGTTGCTTGTGGCCAATAAACATTTTCTTCGCTTTTCCAACATTTGTCCATTCTGTAAATCCCTTTCCCCACCATTCATTATTTTCAGGAACAGGATGAAATTGAGGCAAATAAAATGCAATTATTCTAGGTTTAATCATTTTATATCTCCATACCGTTTTTATTTTGTAGGTGTAAAAAGTTCATACCCTTTTTGAAACATAGATTCCAGAAAAAATAATTCTTTTTCATATTCCTCTGAGTATTTTGATTTTCCACGAATTATTCTTTCCCCCTCATCCATAAGATACTTCATTTTTATAGGATACCCTAATTTTCTTGATGTTGCTAAATAAGATTCACAAGAACGTTCATTATCTATATGGCTATCAAACTGAATAAAAACCTTTGAAAGGTCTTCCAATGATTTCATACGGTGAACTGATGAAATTAGTGAAAATGGTACGTCACTAAACACAATTGATGGTTTATGTAGCAATGCTGCTTCATAGGCTGTAGTACCTGAAATTGTTACAACTCCTTTCGAATTTAAAATCCACGGTTTAGGATCGTTGTAATAATTTATTTGTACTAATCTTACATTAGGTAGTTTTTTTACTCTTTTATAAAATTCCAAACCTCTTTCACCTAACATTGATTGATGTTCTTTTACATATAACCACCAACCAGCTGGTAAACTTTTTGAAACAGCTTCTATTAATGTTAATTCATTAATATATATCGGAGAAAGCGTAGCTGTTGTTGATTCTGGTATAAGATGCAAAGGCATATATACATAAGGTTCTCCTTCAATAGGATTCTCAAAATACTTATTCTTCTTTAAGAGTTTACGATTGTTTTTTTCATACCTCATGTAAAATAAAACATATTGTAATGAACCATTAAACAGAATTTTATTGGAATGTTTAAGTTTTAAGTTTTTGGCCGAAATATCCTGATTCCAAAAATATTTAATTATACCTTGAATATTCCGAACTGCTCTAAATATACTCTTAGGTTTATATTGAGAAGTGACCGTATTCTTAAACCTTTCAGGCATTATATTAGATTTTTCATTAAACTCCTTTATATAATCTTTTTCTTCTGTTAGATTATCATTTGTCAGAAACTGATTATAAGTTTTAATAAATATAGGTTCAATTTCTTTTCCAAGACAATAAGAAAAAGTAATGTAATTATCATATCGTAAGTAAGAAGGACTAATATATGGAATTTTTCTTGCAAATGCCACTTCATTAATCACAGTTCTAGCTAACTCGGCCGAATCACAATCTATAATTACATCTGGTTGAAATTCATCAAGGATTTTAATCACATTCTGATAGTTTAATATTAACCAATTCATTTGTTGGTTATACGTACAAGTATTCATATAATTACGAAAATGATAATGCCTTGTAAAAAATTGAGTTGAAACTATTTGTAAATTCAAGTTCGAAAAGTGTGTATATTTTTCTTCAATTTCCTTAAGATATTCATTATCTATTATTTCCGAATTTAAAATGGATGTAAATTTCTGTGTAATCTCATCTGAATTATAAATTTTTACATCTTCTAACTCTTTAAATGCATAATAGGTAGAATCATTCAGATAACACTTTTTATACATAGATTCACAAGGATTAAAAAAGAATGCAGCAACCTGATTATTTTTAATCCATTTTTTTGTGAGAAAATATAAGGGATAGGAATATGTCTCTTTACATACTAATAAAATTTTCTTCCCAGAAAACATAAAAACTCCTTTTAATTTATTTTATTGAACGAAAACTTATTTTTAACAAGAATTATTAATGATCTCATTAAATTTCTGTTTAAAAAACAGATTAGTAATATAACACTAATTCCTATAGTATAACGTATAATGGCATTTACTTTATACAAAAATAAATATAATAATACTAATCCGAATACACCTAAAATTATTCGTAGTAATAAACCTAAAGAAAAAAGTTTAGTTTTAAAATAAATTTTGCAAATACAAAAATGATAGAGCATTAATAAAAAATAACTCCCCATTGTTGTATACCCTGCCGCTATATAACCATATTTAGGTATAAAAATAATATTAAGAAGAAGATTTATCAGAGCTGTAGTTACAGAACCAAGTGCAATAATAAAAGTTTTTTTATTGAAAAGTTCTAGTTGAACAAAGATGTTATACAAAAACTGAAATGCACAACCTGCAATAACTGGTATAGTAGCATATTTAGCATTCCAGAATTCCCTTCTGCCCATAATTCTCATAAATTCTGGTATAATACATAAATATGTGGCTAAGAAAAATAATAAAAGAGTGCCAAGTAATTTCATGCTTTTATCAATTGATTCGATATTATTATTATTCAAATTTTCAAAAAACCAAGGTTGCCATCCATTCATTATAGAATTTGTTACTACTGAAAGAATCATAGCAAATGTATATGCAAAACTATATAGTCCTGCAGCTTCAAGATCTATACATTTTACTATCATAATCCTATCAGTTTGTTCCAATATAATCATTGAAAGTGCATGCGGAATCATTGGCAATGAAAAGGTTAGTGCATATTTCCAAATATGGATATCCATACACTTTTTACCTTTTCTTAATATAATAAAAAAACAGAAAACGCCCAAACATATAGTTGGGATTGCTAAACCATATATTCTAGCAAGTCCTTTATCTTCTAATTTTATAAAACATAACAAAACTAAAGAAAGCACTGTTGTTGCAATTATTGAATAAAAGGCAATTATTATATTTCCTTTATATTTATATTCAAAACGCAATTTGGATTGAAAAAAAGCAATAAAAGATTTCGTTAGAGAATATAAAACTAAAACAATTATTAAATTCTGTGTAATACCAGATATAGAGGTAAATCGATTTTTAAATAACATCAAAATAGTAGCAATAATAATCACTGCAAATATACATAACAGCTGAACTGAGGATAAATATGTATCGAACTCTTTTTCATAATCAAGTTTAGCTCTACCTATAGAATAATCTATACCTAATCCAACAAAAACAGCAATTATTGCTTCCCATGCAAAAAAATTACTTACTACACCATATTCTGAGGGGAGAAGTATATGCATAAAAATGGGTGCTGTTATAAAACTTAATGCTTTTATTAAAAGATTAGAAATTACATACCATGAAGCAGATTTTATAGCTTTTTTTTCATTCATATTCCAAAATCCTCAAAAAAGCATTTATTTCTAATAATCTCATCATCAGACCAATTCCACCAATTAGACTTTTCTAATTTTGCAATCACTTCATCTGAAAATCGCTTTTTTAAAACCCTTGCAGGATTACCTATAACTATTGAATAGGGCGGAATTGATTTTGAAACGATACTACCAGCTCCAATAACACTACCACGTCCAATTTGTACACCAGATAATATCACAACATTTGAACCAATCCAAACATCATCTTCAATTATAATATCACCTTTTGAAATAGCATCATCCTTAAAATCCTTTGTGAAGAAAAAGAAATTAATTGCAGAAGTGGATACTCTTTTATAATCATGATTAAACTCTTGGATAGAAACATTCTGAGCTATACTACAATAATTACCAATTTTGATTTTTCCAACAGCTGCATGAAGCACAGTACCTGGACCAGATATCGAAACATGATTACCTAGTTCAACATCACCATAAGAATATGCATTTTCTATATAACATGCATTACCTAACTTTGATATTTGAAGATTTGAGTTTCTAATATATCCACCAACAAATGAACCTGCAAAAGAAACAGTTTTATTTAATGAAGATGAGAAGTCAATATCCAAACCTCTTTTTCTAAAAATTATATATTTTATTAGTTTCCTTAAATTTAGCATATTACCCCTTATAAAAAAGCATGATATATGTAGCTTTTAACTTCATTTTGATTGTTAGTAATTTACTAATTAAAATGTGTATATAGTTTTTCGAAACTTCAGTTTTAAGTCTTTTACTATCCTCAAGAAGATTATTTCTTTTAGTTACAAGGCAAAGATTAATTATTGTTATGTAATAATAAGCGTTTGCTTTATTGATTAAATTTGGAAATTTTTCTCTAGTTATATTTAACCAATCCTTTACAATTTCAATCTCTTTTAGTTTTTCTTTATTAAAGCCTGAACGGACAAGACTTATTCCTTCCTGATTATAATAATACAGGACTTTATTCAAATGTTTTATTGTTGTTGCATTTAAAATTAATTTAGATGTAAAAATCATATCTTCACCATAACGATATCCTTCTGGAAAAGATAGGTCATCAACGATTTCTTTCTTAATCAATTTTGCCCATACACAACGATAATTAGTTTCCTGTGTAAGAAGATTCTTAAATGCTTCCTCCTGGGGTAAATCTAACACATTAATATTTTTATTATAAAGATAAACATCTTTTACATCTTCTTTCTGAAAATAAAAACAAAAGTTACATGAAACAATATCAATGGTTCCTTTTTGAGTTTGTTCATATAGCAATTGTATTGTATTCTCTTCTATAAAATCATCACTATCAATAAAGAACAGATATTTTCCTTTAGCAAGTTCTATACCTTTATTACGGACAACTGAAGGACCTTCATTTTTCTCATTTCTAACGATAATAATTCTATTATCATTTTTACATGCATCCTCGCAAATAGATAAACTTCCATCTGTTGATTTATCATCAACACAAATAATTTCAATTTTTTGG
Organism: Methanobrevibacter ruminantium; assembly: GCA_004553595.1. Classification (GTDB taxonomy): domain Archaea; phylum Methanobacteriota; class Methanobacteria; order Methanobacteriales; family Methanobacteriaceae; genus Methanobrevibacter; species Methanobrevibacter ruminantium_A. The sequence continues at coordinate 16,559 of SFKZ01000025.1, forward strand.
TATGTTTGTTTACACAAGCATGCTAAACACCGAGTTAAATATTTCTCAACATTATAAACAGGAACAATTATTGATATTAAATCATCACTCATATATTTCACCTTTTGTTGTACATAACTTCCATGCCGAACAGCATCCTAAAGAAAAGTAAAAAAGAGGGGTAATAAACTGATTTTCCAACATATTTGAAGTAATAGATTGTAGCAAAACTAAACAAACAATATAAAATTCTAATGAAAAATAACGTTTATTAATCAGAACCTTATTTACATTTTCTATAATTGCTAAAATAAAGAGTAGAAGTCCTATTATTCCTGTTTCAACAAATATAAGCATCCAATTATTATCATAAATATAAATACCTGTTGATAAATCAGCCTTGTGTCCAGAACTACCAAACCCATTTCCAAAAAAATACATATAATTCTTCATATTTATAAGTGCTGATTCATTATCATTGGCTCGAACAGTAAAAGCTTTTTCTAGTTCTGTATTAGAAAATCTATCAAGCATATTTTTGAAGAAATTAAAATCAAAATGTATATAAAGACAAACACAGTAAAAGAAAAGACAAAATAATATTGTTACAAATAAAAGAATAATTAGCCGTATTGAAAAACGAGGTTTATTTTTAATATAGTTAACTATTTCCATAATCATTATGAAAAATGCACCCAACATTGCACTCTTTCGTGAATTAGCAATCAAAAAGAAAACATCTAGAAATATGAAGACAATAGATAACTTTGTAAGTTTACACCATAGTATTTTTTTTAAATCTGCTAAAAATAAAACAGCACAGAAAAAACCTGTTGCCGTTGCCCCTGAAATGCCCTGCATACACATTCGAGCTTCAACTTTTGCTATAGATAAATTCTTATTCCCAACCCATGTTTTATTTATCAAATACTTACAATAAAAGTCTGGCATAAAAAACCATAATATGACAGACAGCACAAGCATAATACGTATAGAAGTAATAATTGTATCAATATATTTTTTTCTTTCAACAAACGTAAGTTTTCTTCCAACTATAAAAAAAAGCATTGGTAATATCGAATAACCAAATGACGTTACCATACCAGAAAGCCTATCAGCACCCATCCATATATATGAAAGTAAAATCCAAAAAACATAAAAAAAGAAAAATGGTTTTATTCTCAATTTTGTTATAAGATTTTCCTTAATTGCCATATATAACATGATAAAGTCTGATATTATACCAACCTTTAGTGGTAAATATACAAAATTTAGAATCGCCAATATAAGAACAAGATTATAATAATATAGAGATATTCCTATTTTTGTTTCTAGCCGTTTATTTATCATAATACCCTTACTTTTCTTAATATTACGCTTTTCTTTTAACAATAATTGAAACAAAACAAAAGAATGGTCTTTCTATTAGAGTTTTTCTAATCAATTCTAGTATACAACAAATAATAAATGTTAGTACAACACAAATAAAATAATACCCCAACAAATATAATGGAGAACAATTTGTATATCTATCAAAATTCCATAATTTATGCCATATCCAATATTTGAGTAACACATTAGCATGTATTAAAAAAATCCCAAATGTAGATGAAGCAACAACATTTATAATTTTGCTATAAAATGGTTGAATATTCAGAAAAATAGAAAATAATGAAAGTGAAATCATCATTATTGGAAAAGATGAATTTTTATCAAACATCGTTATAATATTGGTACTGTATTTTTCTGATATTCCAATCTTAGGTAAAATTATAGATGTTCCAAATTTAAATGAAATCAATAGTAGTACACCCAAAATAATAATATAAATATTATATTTTACATTTAAAAAAAATCTAGGTTTATATAATTTTATATATTTTGCAATGAAGAAAGCTAAAATAAATGGATATACCTCAGACGGAATAAAGAATCGTTCCCCTGGAAAGATTGTTATTACAGTTCCAAGAATAGACATAAGAATAATAATTCTTCTATGCTTATCTTGAGAAAGAGTTTTTAAAAACAAATCTAAGAATGGCATTAACATAAAGAAAACTAAGTAAGCAGTAGCATACCAACACGTAGAAAAGTAACATGGCATTACAGAAACAATAACTTCTTTTATTGAAGCAGGAGATGCTGCCAATGTAAAACCATATGTTGTATAAGAATTCAAAGCATCAGTGCCATTTTTAACAATAGGAATTTGTGTTATATAAACAATTACTCCTATAATTACTGATGTTGAAAAAACCTGTAACCATAAACGTAAAACCTTATTCCAAGAAAAACTTTCTTCTTTTAGAAAAAAAACTGAAATAAGAAAAAAAAGCCAATTCCCAATAGGTCCTAAATGAGAAAACAATGATGTAAACAATAAAGAATTAAATGTACTAGTTTCAAAATGCAAACCATGACGATTTGCATGATCTAAAATTATTAAAATCATCGCTATGATTCTTAACAATTCTAAACTTGAATTTCGTTTTATTTCCTTTTGTTGCATTTCAGACTCCCATAAAAAGTCAACGAACAAGTCGACTTTCTTAATTAATCCATGGCAACTAAAGCTTGATCAACTAAATTCATAGGTTTATATTTTCCCATCAT
>SFKZ01000082.1 GCA_004553595.1 Methanobrevibacter ruminantium
GAAATCGAATCCCCAACCTATCGCTTACAAGGCGATTGCTCTACCTATTGAGCTAGGTCGGCGTTATAATAATAGTATTTAGAATGCCCTCGACTCAAAACCCATAAAGATTTTAAGCCGAGCGACATTTATATTTAAAGATAAGATTGGTGTTTTCTCTCCCTTTCTCACTTTGGAGGTTGGTATTGAGTAAGATTGGTTCTATCTTTCTCTCCACTTCAACGCCATAAGTTATTGTCTGGGCTTGTGAGAATAGCTACTTCTCTACTAAATCTTATCTTTTTATAAATTGAATTTTTCCTTTTCAATTTACAATATAATTATATAATATTTTTCTATCTAAAGTCAAGTGTTTTTGATAATTTTAGGATTGCTTTATTTTTTCTTTTGAATGGACTTCTACTTATAGGCTATACTTCCACCTTTATAGACCGAGCCTAACATAAAATTATCTATTATTGTCTTGGGTTATTAGCCCAATAGTTTAAAATATATCTACATAGTTGTTCGAGATTTGGTAAAATTTGATCATATACGTCCCACTTTTCTAATTTATTGCAGTCAGTTTCAAACAAATCTCCAATCATTATTTCATATTCGGCTTTTGACCAGAAAGAATACATAGCTTCTTTTCTTACAGCTTCTTTGAAATCTTCAACTGAGTTCCATATTTTATTTCTTAATTCATCAATACCTTTACTGAACCTAACGCTTTGAAAGATGTTAAAATTTTCAATCCTTTTTGCATTAAAATCATAATTAAGCACATACCATTTCATTTTTTCACTCTCCTTTTCTTTTTTACAATATAATTATATTACATTTATCTACACTTATGCAAGTATTTTTGATAAAATTATAAAGATAATTGTTTCTGTAGTAATTCTTTGGCTTTAACATAAGAATTAAAGGTAAAACCATCATAAGTATCTGTTTTAATAAGATGGTCCGTATAAGGTTCCATATCACTATCGTCGTCCAATATAACAAAAGCTGGACAAGGATGCTCTTTTAACCAAGCGTCAATTTCCGATCCTCGGCATTGGTTAAGCCAAGGGGTAGCACCTATTATTCTTATATTTTTTGATAAACCAGAGTTATATAAACATCTACAAGCAAGATCATAATCTTTACGCCAAGTTGAAGTTATAACAATATCCGCAGTAAATTCTTTACATAGCTTATCAAGCCATAAGACTGCTTGAACATTGGATACTCTTTCATCTTGAGGGTAGCATAAATCAAAATAGTATCCGTCTTTTTGTAATAGTCGCCTTGCTTTTACTGGTTCTTTATAAATCACAAGAGTATTGATCACTCCGTCATAATCCAAAAATACGACAGGATTATTCATTTGGTAATTTCTCCTGTATATCGCAAACAGCTGCCATATAAAAATTATGTTGGTTGCCGTATGCTTGATTCATAACTTCTGCCCATCTACGCATAGAAAGCATTAAAAAGCCATCGTTAAAAATCGGAATTGCAAAATTTTGATGAGTATCTCCACATATTATGTAATTATTTTTTACTATCTCTTGTATTAAAACATCTTGGTGAAACTCATCAAAAGGAGCCTCATGAACTTCTGGAGTATAGCCATACATAGCATCTCCAATTTGTATTTCATTTTGTATTTGTTCTAGATCTTCATATGTCATCCATCTAATAATTTTGGGTTTTAACATATTAATTACCTCCTTTAATGACTTTGGGCATTACCTATCAAAAGTTGTAGACGACACCATCTATTTATATTCATACGGTCAGAACTATAAGACAAATAAGCAACGAAAGAATTCCATTGTTCTTCTCTTGTTTGATCTCCCATTTCATTGTCTAAGCGTGTCCATATTGACTGAAGTGCTTCAATAATCTCTTCTTTAGTAGATGTTTCAAAAAATTTTGCTGTTAGCCTATCCCACTCTTTTTTTATTTCTCCAATCTCTTTGTCTAAGTCCTTAACCTGCTCACATCGTTCTAGTAAATTATTATAATCTTCAAAAGTTACTCCCATAATATCACTTCCCTTTTTTTATTTATTTTATATTATAATTATAAAAAAAAGACCTGGCATTCGTCAAGTCTTTTTACAAATAATATATAGATAAACGCATAAATGCGTAAAATTCTTGGTGGAGAATTCGGGTACCGCCCCCGAGTCTTACTATTCTATTTACCATAAGTTTCATTCTTACTTCACAAGTTTCGGTTGCACTCGTTCTATCCAAACCTCATACCCTTGCAACAAATCTCATAAGGCTGGTCATTATCTAAAATTAGTTTACATCAATTAGTCGACAATGAAAACTAACTGAGCATCTGTCTTTGACGTTAATACGACTATACTTTTTCTGACAGCTTACTGATACTCATATAGAAGGTTGTTTTAGACTACGCTAAGCAGTTAACTGCAAATAGTGATTTAACACTATTAACAACTTTTGAAAATAAGTTTCCATTTATTTTTGTTTGATTATTTGACGCATAATTGCGACTTGTATTATGATAATTTCAAATAGCAATCGAATACTATTTATTCCCCATTACAATAAAAAGAATCATACATTGGAGCAAACGTTTTGATTTTATCATGAGTTAAAATTCCTATCAACTTTTCACTATTATCTATTTGCTTAATATAAATTCTCGCTCTATCAGTAGTTACAGCTGCCCTTCCTCTTGGCTCTGTCATTTTTTGTGCGATTTTTTCTAAATATTTTTCATCGGTAGTGTTTATTTCTATTGCTCCTGATTTGCCACGAATAACAAAAACAGGCTTACCATCTACTATTTTTGGTTTTGTATCAATAATACTTCCACACCAGTCCATATGATATTCGTTATGAATGTCGGTGATTATTAGATGAGTCTTGATCATCACTTCATGCATTCTTTATCATCTCCTTTTAGAGAAGTAAAAAAATCTGCCATATCACTATTCATTTTACTTGTCACAACGTCTTCGCTACGAGGAGCATCTTTAGATTTATGGTGGGGATTAGTATCTTTCCAACACTTTAAGAAATGTTTAGATACTTTTTCTTCCGTTGAAAAATCTTTATTACAAATTGGACATATATATTTCATATAGACCACTCACTTTCTTATAATTGGCTCGAGGGGAAGGATTCGAACCTACGCATCTTGGAGCCAAAATCCAATGTCTTACCACTTGACTACCCTCGAATTTTTTACTCTTGCAAAAATTCCTCAAGAGTAATATTTTCTTTTTATTTCCATTCCCATATATATCCGTTTGCTGTTTTTCTCTTACCGTTAGCACAACGACTAATATTGGGCATATAATTTTCGCCACCTATTTGACGAGCTGCTTCCATTGCAGAAGGATATTCCTTTATAAAATTACCCCTTTTATCATATTGGATTATTTTTTTAGAAGTTTTTTCTTTTGTAACTTCCCCCTTATTAAGAATTGGAATATCATTTGCTCGCATTATTTTATATACTGAATCTACACTACATCTAAATGTTTTAGCAACTTCTGTGGCATTGTGTTTCATTAGATATGCTTTTATGATCTCATCATAGTCTAACAATATTTTTCCATCTCCGCCAAGCGTAGCATTGTATCCATCTTCATAGGTA
>SFKZ01000083.1 GCA_004553595.1 Methanobrevibacter ruminantium
CTGAAAAACGGGGCAGAATATAATAAAAGCAATTGCAAAAACGGGGCAATATGATATGATGTATCCGGAGGTGAAGCCTTGTGTTTAGAAAAGATTCAATTGCAGTAAAAGAATGGTTAGAAACTTCGAATAAAGCACTTTTAGTTACAGGTGCAAGACAGATAGGGAAGACTTGGCTTATTAGGGATGAAATAGATAAAAGTGGATATAAACGATTTGAAATCAATTTTATAAATCAGCCCGATATGGTAGAGTATCTCAATGCAGAAATGAGTGCGGAGGATTTTCTTGTAAAGCTTAGATTGATAATGCCTGAGGAATGTAAGCCTCATGAAACAGTTGTATTCTTTGACGAAATTCAGAAGTGTCCAGAAATTGTTACAAAAATAAAATTTTTGGTTGATGAGGGAAGCTTTAAATATGCTATGAGTGGATCTTTACTGGGGGTAGAACTAAAGGGTATAGCATCCGCACCGGTTGGATATTTGAGAGTTTTGAAAATGTATCCTATGGATTTTGAGGAGTTTATGATAGCAAATGGGGTTTCGACGACGACTCTGAATATGATTAAGGATTGCTTTGATGAGCGTAAGCCTGTAGATGATTTCGTACATGAAAAGCTCATGTCGATGTTTTTTGTATATTTGATTGTGGGCGGTATGCCGGATGCAGTTAAAAAATATATAGAAACAAAGGATATTCGCGAAGTTGATAAAATTCAGAAGGACATCGTGGATTTATATAGAGTTGATTTCTCACAATATGAAGAAGAAGATAAAAAGCTTAAGCTTAAATCTATATATGATATTATTCCGGCAGAGTTAAATAAGCAAAATAAAAAGTTTGTATTTACAATGCTTGATAAGGAATTAAAGTTTGATAGATATGAGAATAGCTTTTTATGGTTAAAGGATGCAGGTGTTGTAATACCGGTCTATAAAGCAGAGGCTCCTCTGATTCCTCTTAAGGCAGGCAAGAGTAGTAATGTTTTTAGACTTTTTTCAAGTGATATTGGACTGCTTACAAGTGCTTATCCTGCAGAAACAAAAATGGAACTGATTAGTAAAAATGGTGAGGTAAATAATGGGGCACACTTCGAAAACGCAGTTGCACAGCAATTACTTGCTAATGACTTTGATCCATATTTCTGTAAAAGAAGCAAGGTTGGAGAGTTGGATTTTCTTATTGAACTTAGCGGAAAAGTGGTACCTATTGAAGTGAAGTCTGGTAAAAGGTATAAGTCTCATAAGGCACTGGATAACTATATGAATATAGAGGATTATCATCTTGAAAAGGCATATGTATTTTCTACCTTTAATGTTGAAAAGGAAGGTAAGATTATCTATCTTCCAATTTATATGAGTTATCTTCTTAAAGAACCTAAAATCGATCAGTTAATAGTTGACTTAGATATTTCCGGGTTATAGATTGTGACAAATAGATTTCGTGAAAAGATAAAATTCTGATTGAAAATTAGCAATGAAGTACTTTTCTTCCACCAAGGGCAATGATGGGATATGCTTGATAACCGCATCCCGGCCGGCGCAAAGATGTATTGATTTAGAAAACAAGTATTTTCTAATCTGAATGATAATATAATGATTAAATATAATAGGAATGTTTAATGCCACAAATCAAGAATTCTTGGTTTGTGGCATTATTAATATGTATTATATTTATGAGTGATTTGAAAAAATAAATAGACAAATATGGCATATTGATATATAATAAAAACATTAAAAAGACAGAAATGGCGTGATATTATGAATAACAAAAAAGATTATCAGGAATATATTAAAGAATTAGGTCAAAAAATAAAGACATATAGAATCATGAAAGAAATGTCTCAGCAGGATTTGGAGGATAAAACAGGTGTTTCTAAGAGAAGCATATCCAGATTAGAACAAGGAGAATCTGTTCAGGTTGATAATTTGTTCAAAATACTTTTGGCATTAGAGCTTGGAGATAATATAGAATTATTGGTTCCAGATCAAACGAAAAGACCAAGTTTTTATCTTGAGAAAACAGCGGATAAACCGAAAAGAGTCCGTAAAAAAATTAAAAGAAGCGAATTTAAATGGGGGGATGAACAGTGAATACTACAGCAGAAGTGTATTTGTGGGGGACACGAATAGGAATTATTCATCAGGATATTGAAAAGTCGTATGCTTCTTTTGAATATGATAAGGACTTTATAAAAAGTGGAATAGAAGTAGCTCCGCTTCGTATGCCGCTTGCTGGAAATATATATGAATTTCCCGGAATGGTCGGCGAACCATTTTATGGAATGCCAGGTCTTGTAGCAGATTCGCTTCCTGATAAATTCGGTAACGCAGTCATAGAACAGTGGCTTATGTCATTAGGAAAATCATTATCTGATTTTACAGCAATCGATAGGTTATGTTATACGGGAAAGCGCGGAATGGGTGCACTAGAATATGTACCGGCAAGTACTGATATAAAGGATATAGATGAAAATATCAATGTGAAAGAGATGGTAAAGTTTGCATCAGATATATTAGCTAATAGAGAAGATATATCTTTGAAATCAGATGATAATCTAACATATGCACAGCTTGTGCAGGTTGGAAGCTCCGCAGGAGGAGCCAGAGCAAAAGCAGTTATTGCCTGGAATGAGGAGACTAACGAAGTAAGGTCCGGACAAACACAGGTGGGTGCGGGATATGATTATTGGCTAATGAAGTTTGATAATGTTTCAAAAAATGGTGATCATGGTCTTGAAGATAAGCCAGAATATACTTTAATAGAATATGCTTATTATCTTATGGCAAAAAAGGCCGGAATAACAATGAATGAGTGCAGGATATATGAAAGCGAAGGGGATCATCATTTTATGACAAAGCGTTTTGATCGTGTGGATGGCAAAAAGCTTCATATGCAGTCTCTGGGTGCTTTGTCACACATTAGCTATCAGGAGCCGGGAGCATGCGGATACGAGCTGGCTGCTATGTACATGAAGGAACTGGGCATTTCTTATAAAGAGATTGAACAGTTTTATCGTAGGATGGTTTTTAATTGTCTCGCTGTTAACCAGGATGATCATGTTAAGAATATCTCGTTTATTATGGATAGAACCGGTAAATGGTCACTTTCACCGGCATATGATATTACCTTTTCGTACAATCCTACAAATAAATGGCTTAGGGCTCATCAGATGTCAGTAAATGGAAAGACTTTGGGAATAGGTTATCCAGATTTAATGGAGGCTGGTAACAAAATGGGAATAAAGGCACGTCGTTGCAGCAATATTATCAGTGAAGTTGAAGCGGCAATTGCCGAATTCCAGGTAATTGCTAATCAGGTTAATATAAAAGAAAAGACATTCGAATATATTAACAAGGTTATTAATGAGAATAAAATTTTGAAGTAGCGATGTACAATTTGAAGGGCATAGTTAAAACCACAAATTCTGCTTTAAGTTCCCGACTATATTCCCAACGTAGTATTGTTATTTTGGTTGGACAATTAACAAATATTTCGCTTGATATAATTCAGTATTGAGCGTATTGTAAAAGTGAAAATATATATTTCTAAAATGTGAGGTAGGCAGATTGGTATACGATTATATAA
>SFKZ01000084.1 GCA_004553595.1 Methanobrevibacter ruminantium
ACGGTATAATAGATACTAAATAAAAAAATAGGATGTAAAAGTCCTTTTTTTCTGATATAATATTAACTTGAAGAGGTGATTTTAATGAGTTTACTAAAAAAACTTGTTGATACTGAATATAAAGAATTAAGAAGATTTAATAAAATTGCAGATCAAATTGAAGCGTTAGATGAAACATATTCAAAAATGAGTGATGAAAGTCTAGCCGCAAAAACAAATGAATTTAAAGAAAGATTAGCTAATGGTGAAACATTAGAAGATATAAAAGTAGAAGCTTTCGCTACTGTAAGAGAAGCTGCTTATAGAACTATTGGCTTAAAACCATATCGAGTTCAACTTATCGGTGGTCTAGCTATTCATTATGGTAATATTGCTGAAATGAAAACAGGAGAAGGAAAAACCCTAGTTACAATTCTACCTGCATATTTAAATGCTCTAGCTGGAAAAGGAGTTCATGTTGTAACCGTAAATGAATACCTATCAGCTCGTAATGCCGAATGGATGGGCCCAGTTTATAAATTCTTAGGCTTAACAGTTGGAGTAAATTTAAGAGAACTATCTCCTCAAGAAAAACAGGAAGTATATAACTGTGATATAACATATTCAACTAATAATGAAATTGGATTCGATTATTTAAGAGACAATATGGTTCAAAGAAAAGAAGACCGTACTCAAAGAGGATTAAATTATGTTATCCTTGATGAAATTGACTCAATGTTAATCGATGAAGCCAGAACCCCACTAATTATTTCTGGTGGAAAAATGAATTCTGCTAACCTATATATTGAAGCAGATAGTGCTGTTAAAAAACTAAAAGCTGAAGATGACTATACAATAGATGAAAAAACAAAAACAGTAATGCTAACTCCAGAAGGAAGTAGTAAAATTGAAAAATACTTCAAATTATCAAATCTTTATGATGCAGATAATACCGCTTTAGTACATCATGTTAATCAAGCGTTAAAAGCTAACTATGGAATGAAAATTGATGTTGATTATGTTGTTGATGAAGAAGGTGCTGTTGTAATTGTTGACCAATTTACTGGACGTCTAATGCATGGTAGACAATTTAGTGAAGGATTACATCAAGCAATCGAAGCTAAAGAAGGCGTAAAAATTAATGAAGAAACCAAAACTATGGCAACAATAACATTCCAAAACTTATTTAGAATGTATAATAAAATCTCTGGTATGACAGGAACAGCTAAAACTGAAGAAGAAGAATTTAGAGACATCTACAATATGTATGTTATTGAAATTCCTACCAATAAACCATGTATCAGAGAAGATATGGCAGACCTTATGTTTGCAACTGAAAAAGGAAAATATAACGCTATAGTTAATTTTATTAAAGAAAGACATGCAACTGGACAACCAATCTTAGTGGGTACAATCTCAGTTGAATCAAATGAATTCTTAAGTAAATTATTACAAAAAGAACATTTACCTCATGAAGTATTAAATGCTAAAAACCATGCTAGAGAAGCCGAAATCATTGCTAAAGCTGGTGAAAAAGGTGCTATCACAATCGCTACAAATATGGCAGGACGTGGTACCGATATTAAATTAGGTGAAGGTGTTAAAGAATTAGGCGGATTATGCGTTATTGGTACTGAAAGACATGAATCAAGACGTATTGATAATCAGTTAAGAGGTCGTGCTGGACGTCAAGGAGATCCAGGATATTCACAATTCTTCATCTCATTTGAAGATGAATTAATGAGAAGATTCGGAACTGACAAAGTTAAAAATCTAATTCAAAATATGGGCTATGACGATACAATGCCAATCCGTTCTAAAATGTTCTCTAAGAGTATTGAAAGTGCTCAAAAGAAAGTAGAAGGAAATAACTACGATATGCGTAAGAGCCTTCTAGATTATGACAATATTGTTTCAGAACAAAGAAAAATTATTTATAACCGCAGAAATGAAATCTTAGATACAGATAACATAAATGAATTAACATACGAAACATTTAAAGATTATGTTGATGAATTTGTAGATGGACATATTGCTCCAGAAGGATATTTAACAGATAATGATTTAGAAGCAATTGTGAATAACTTCAATAGCTCACTATTAAAATTCAAAAAATTCACTTTAGAAGATATCAAAGGTAAAAAAGAAGATGACATTATAGATTACATCGGAGATTTATTAGTAGAAGATTTCCAAGAAAAATTAAAAGATGTTCCTTCTGAAATAAGCAATAACTTTGAAAAATTCATTTCATTAAAAGTAATTGATGATGCATGGATTGAACACATTAATGCAATGGATCATTTAAGAGAAGGTATTGGCTTAAGAGGATATGGACAAACTAATCCATTACAAGCTTATGCCCTAGAAGGTTATGATATCTTTGATAAAATGCAAGATAACATTGATGCTAATATTACTAATTTCTTAATGAGAGTAGAAATTAAACAAAATATTGCTCCAAGAAAACAAGTACAAGGTAAAACAAATGATGGCAAAGAATCCCTAAAACAAACGCCTAAAACAAATGATAAAAAGAAAATAGGTAGAAACGATCCTTGTCCATGTGGGTCAGGGAAAAAATATAAGCAATGCTGCGGAAAATAAGGAAAACCAAGCAATTATAAATTAAAAAAATAATAAATTGTCATCCTTTTGTCATCCTAAACAACGAATGGATGATAAAAAACAAATAAAGGAGGTAATATGGAGTATCAAGATTATGATTTGTTATTAAAATATCATTTATCTCAAGAGAGACTGAAAAGTACTTATTTTGGTGATCCATCAGTATATCTAGATGGAAAGGTTTTAGAAATCTTTCCTGAAAGTGGAGATAAAGTTAATGGTAAAACTCCCTTATTTGTTTTTGGAACAGTAGTTTATTTACATTATACAGATAAATTTTTAATACTAGAACAAAAAAAGGAAGACAAGGTAGTTGATACTTTAGTAGGACTTGGTGGTAAGGTACGCCCAATTCTAGGAACTATAGTTCAAAGTCAAGAAAAAAACGATATTGATAAAATTCTTAAATCATATGAATCTGGGCAATTAGATACTGCGGAAGAAGTAAAATATGCAGCAGCTAGAGAAGTAATGGAGGAAACCAGCACATATAAAAAAGACGAAAATGGATTGTACACTCATGAAATAGAAAAACATGGAATATCAATAAATCCTAAATTATTAAATAAGATTGGCATAAGCAGAATAAGAATCACATTACCTGATAAAACAGAATGTTGGTTGATATATAATTATATATATGAACTTTCTAAAGAAGAATATGATTTTATAGAACAAAGTGTCAGCAAAGATAATAGAGAAGGAACTTTACAGTGGCTAACAAAAGAAGAAGTTTTACCTCATATGTCAAATTCTGATAGAATTATTTTAGAAAATCATGATAAAAATATTTCAGTATCAGAAATAAGAGATAGTGTAAACAATCAAAATATAACAAGATTTGTATTTGATATTAATTCTCATGATTATTATGGAACAATAGTAAACGGATCTTTAATTTATGTTAATGATGATGCATGCAATCAATTAATTAATGTTGAAAAAAGACAAGCAGGGTTTAGAAAAAAATAGCTGTT
>SFKZ01000085.1 GCA_004553595.1 Methanobrevibacter ruminantium
CAAGGATGTGCAATAATCCTGTTTTTTTTTCTGAAATGCAGGCCAATACTTATCAGAAGTATAAAAAATATGGTTCTGTTAAGTCTTATATGGACGGTCTTAAGTTGCCCTGTGGTAATTGTCTTGGCTGTCGTATTGATAAGTTGGCTCTCTGGACTGCTCGCTGCAATTACGAGCAGATTAAGGGTGCCAATGCTTTTGTTACTTTTACTTATGACGATTACCATCTGCCGTATAACGAAGGTTCCTTGTTTCCTACTTTGAAACAGGAATCGTTTCATAAGTTTATTGATAACATTCGCCATAAGGTAAAATCTATGCCACGTCTTCCACCGTATTGTCGCAAGGATTTTTCTTATTTTGCTTGTGGTGAGTATGGAGACATTTTTAACCGTCCTCATTATCACGTTCTTTTTCACGTTCTTTTTTTTGGTCTTGATTTTATGGCTTTTAAAAAAATTTTTGAGAGTAGTTGGCACAACGGTTTTATAAAGTCTTTGCCTTTGCTTTCTGGCGGTGTTCGTTATGTTGTCGACTATTTCACTAAAAATCTTGTTAGTGGTGAAATGGCAGAAAAGGAGTATGACAATAAGGGGATTGAGCGTCCTTTTAAGTCCTGTTCCCGTGGTCTTGGTTCTGAACTTTTTTTTTCTCATCGTGATGAAATTCGTAACGGTGATGTTCTAAAAATTGGCTCCAGGATTGTTCCTGTCCCTCTTTATTATAAGAATCTTTTTTGTTCATTTTCTGACGATGAGGTCCAAAGCCATTTTAATTTTAATCGTGAAAATTACGATAAAATTGTTAATGAATCTAAACGTCTTGGCTTTTCGAGTCCAGATTCTTATGTTAAATATATTTCAAAATCAAATGAACTAGCCTTGTCTAAAAAGCTTCACGATAGAGGCGTTCCTAATTTTCCTTCATATAAAGAAATTGACAACTTTTCTGATACTCAAAATCTGGTTCAGTCTATCTTATCTGAATAAATTGCGTGCGCGCGCGTGTTACACGTGCGTGCGCGTAATTCAAAATTATTTCTGTAAAAATCAAATTTTAATTACTATACGTTCATTAAGTAAAATACTATACTGTAATTTGTGTAAAGTACGAAAATATATTGCCTTACTAGATGCGCAATATATTTTCGTCGAAAATAAATAATAAAATTAAGTAATAAAATAACTATACAGACTTTTCCACAGGTGTGGAAATTTTGTGTAAAAACTTGAAACGAAGTTTCAAGTTTCACAGGTGAAGGCGTAGCCGAGGGCGTAGCCCTGTTATTAAGAAATATATGAAATTTTAAAAAAAATGTTAAAACCTGTTGACAATATATTTCAGGTGCGTTATTATTTTTTATAAGTTCAGGAGATTTCTATGGAAAAAGATTTTTATGTTTGTGTCGAGTACGAAACCATCAGGGAGCATAAGGTTTGGAAATGTAAATGTGATGACAATTCTGAGCAAAATCTTGCGTTTGCGATTGCAAATGTAATTCTTGAGGAAAAAAACAAGTTTGTAAAAATTAAAAAAGCTTGGTTTGAAAATAATAAAAATAAATAAAAGTACTAGACATTTTTTTAAATTTCTAGTATATTATTTATATCAATTTTTTTTCGCACTTTCGTGCGTTTATTTAGGAGGTAATAAAATGGATTTTTGTGCTATCGTTCTTGATGTTCTTGATGAACTTCTGGCAGAAGATAAAAAAAGCTTGTAAGGAGGTGCTTATTGCATTTGTTCATAAAATAATATATCCTAAAAAATGAAAATGTTTGAATTTGGTGGCGGTAAAACGCCACCTTTTCAAGAGGTAATAAAATGAGTTTTTCTCGTTCTATTTTTAATCTTAATTCTAAACTTGAAGTTTCATCTTCTTTTCGTAAAGATGTTTCTTGTTTTATTTTAAATAATCTTTTGAGGTGTAAATTGTCCAAGCAGTTGCGTTTTAAAGACGGTGATAGAAAACAGATATCTTTTTATTGGTCTAAATCCCAGTACAAAAGATTTCAGGAAAAATATCCCAATCTGACGACTTTGTTTTTGACACGTTGTTTACAGCGTGCCGTTAATGAGTCTGGATTTGTTGATTCTGTGATTTTTGGTGAAGCTATCACTGCTTCATCTTTTAATAATTAAGGAGGTTTCAAAATGAAACTTAATTTGTATGTTGCGTTTGACAAAGTCGCAAAAAAAACTTTGTTTACTTTCAATTCTGCAAGTGATTCACTTGCTGTTCGTGAGAATGCTCCGAATCTTTCACGCTTGCTTCCTGTTGGTGATGTTGAATTGCGTAAAGTTGGTGTTCTCGATGATGAAACTTGTAAAATTGAGGTTCTGGAAAATTATGAACCCGTTTCTTGGGATTGTTACGAGTTCCCTGAAAGTCCAATTCTTAAACAGGAGGTTAAATAATGAAGGAAAGTCTAAAAGCGCCTTTGCTTACTCTTATTAAAAGCTTGGTAAGTGCTGTTATCGTGTTTGGTTCTGCCGTTCTCGGTAATTGGCTCGGAGACGGCGGCTCTGCTGTTGCTCTTCTTGGTGCATCTGTAGGAACTTCTGTTCTTGTAGGTTAAAAAAAACAATTAAAGTTAATTAAAAATGGTCCTGTGAAAACAGGACTATTTGTGTTTATGGAGGTATAAAATTATGAACCAAGTTAAAGGTACTGGTGCATCGTCTACTCTTTTTCAGCACGACCGCCCAAATAAGCCACAGGTTTCGAGATTTGATTTATCTCGAAAAGTTAATTTTTCTCTTGATACTGGTATGATTGTGCCAATTGAATTGCTTGAGACTTATCCCGGTGATAAATTCAGGATTAGCCTTAAAATGGCTCTTGATACTTTGCCTTTGGTTGCTCCGAGTTTGACCAACTACAAAATTGTTACTCATTTCTATTATATGAAAAAGCGTGATATGTGGCGTGGCTGGAAAACTTTCTCAACTAAAGGACGTTCTGGCAATGTCAATTTGGTTGTTCCCCAAGTTGACTTGAATTACCCTATTGACAAGGTTAAGGGTGGTACTATTGTTGTCTCTGTTAATGGTTCTGATAAAATAGCTTATGGTTATCATTACCCGATTAGCAATCATTCTTTGTCTTCTTATATTGGCGTTCCTCCGTCAATGAATGGTTATTATGGTATAACTGACCCAGATAATGACCCAACTTTTGCTTTTATTGTTAAAAATTATCTTCCTAATTCTTTCAAAATTACCAATAACGGTGATTTACTTGCCAATCAATCAAAAGTTTATAACGAAGCTATTGGTACTGGATTTGGTAATTATTCAAAAGTTTCTGCCTTGCCGTTTGTAATGTATCAATCAATTTGTAAGCATTACTATGTTAATCCAAATCTTTTACAGGATAATCAGGCTTTGTTTCCTGTTGAAGGTGATGACGAATGGCTTTTACCTTATACGATTACTAATAACGTTGCTAATTATATTTCTGGTCGTTCAGAATTAACCGCTAATGATAAAATCAATTTTGACGGCGTTTATTCAAATGACGAGACTGATGTTGACTTGCGTTTGCTCCGCTATGCTATGTTTGACGACGACTATTTCACTACTGCGTTAAAAGATTTGCAGAGAGGTGATGTAACTAGTCTTTCTGCTGATGTTACTAATACCAATATTGATGTTAATGGTAATATTTTAGTTGATGATTCAAGAAAGAAGATAATTGATTGGATTAATGATGGAGGTTATGGAGTTTTATTTAAACAAGATATTAATAGTCTTACTTATCCAACAGTTACTAATCCTTACTTCATTATTAATGATTTAATGGATTTAGTTTTAAATAGCGATAGAAATAATAAAATATCAGAACTTAAATTTACATTATCTGAAAAAATGTTTAATTTGA
>SFKZ01000086.1 GCA_004553595.1 Methanobrevibacter ruminantium
CAATTAATCAGTATGATTTTAGGAAATATGTTTTCCATAAAAATCCATTTAATTTTTTGATGGGACTTCTCTTTGCTAATAGTCATAATAAACATTTTGTAATTGGCTATATTTCTCAAATTGAGAAAGGTGTTTATGGGAAACTTTCCGAATGTGATTTTAAATATGTATGTCCACACCAACCTTCAGCCTTTATGTTTTTTTGTGCAAGTGTGGTTGAATATTTATATAAAATCAGACAACAGAAAAAAGCAATAAAATTCGGAAAAAATGCCTGGAAGTATTTGGTAAAAGAACAAGAAAAAGGATTAATATAAATTATGGAAGAAATCAGTAAAAAACTACGTAAAAATGCGCTTTATCTTTCACACAAGTGTAAAGATGGTAACTTGCAGAGTGTTTTTTCTTGTATGGATATTCTGTGGGTTTTGTATGATAAGATTATGAACTGGGCTGTTGAAAAAGCTCTTGCAGATGACAGGGACTTTTTTATTATAAGTAAAGGACAAGCAACTTTATCGTTATATCCAGTTCTTATTGAAAAAGGAATTTGGGCATGGACTTCCATTTGCAGTTGGTATAGCAGCCGCAAATAAAATCAAAGGCCTTTCATCACAAACTTATGTTCTTACTGGGGATGGTGAATTTTGCGAAGGTACTATGTGGGAAAGTTTAATTTTTGCATCTTCTCATAAACTTGATAATCTGTGCATTATTGTAGACGATAACAATTCAGTTGGTGCTATGGTAAACATGGGCAGTATGACAGAAAAATTCAAATCTTTTGGATTTGATGTTGCTGATGTTAACGGACACGATATGGCTGAGTTAGAAACAGCTTTCCGAACTTTTGATAGAAATAATGGTCGGCCAAAAGCAATGATTGCACATACAGTTAGAGGTTATGGCAGTAAGACTATGACAGAAAATGATATTTGGTTTCATAAAGCTCCGAATGAAGAAGAGCTTTCAATGCTTATGAGCGAGGTAGATTCATTTTGAGAAGAGCATTTTTAGGTCGTGTTGCGGACATGATTCGCAATGAAAAAGATACAGTTTTTTTTACAGTTGATATAGGAATGTGGGCAATTCGTGATGTTCTTCGTGATTATCCAGAACGTTGTTGTAATGTCGGCATTTTTGAGGATGGAATGTTTTCTATCGCTGCCGGTATGGCTCGAAGAGGACTTATACCTACAATTTTTGGTATTCAACCATATCTTATTGAACGAACCCTTGAACAGATAAAAATGGATCTGGCTTATCAGAAACTTGGTGTAAATATCGTTGGTACAGGGGCTGCAGTTGATTATCCAAAATACGGATATTCTCATTATTGTGCCGAGGATGTAAGTGTAATTAAACAGGTTCCAGGCTGTGAATTTGTTGCCCCTGGAACTGCAAAACAATTCATGCAACTTTTTAATCAATCTTACAGAAATGGACATCCAACTTTCTTCCGTGTTAGTGATCATCCAAATACAAGACTTGATTGTGATGTTGAATTTGGTAAAGCAAATGTAATAAAAAAGGGGAATAAGGCAACTATTATTTCCGTTTCGGTTATGCTTGATACTGTATTGGAAGCATGCGAAAACGAAGATGTTACAATTCTTTATTATACGACTCTTGAACCATTTGATTATGAGACTTTAGCGAATAATTGTCAAAGTGGAAAGATTCTTGTCGTTGAGCCAGAATACGAAGGGAGCCTTCTTTATGATATTCACAAGGCATTACCAGGACGTCCATTGCAAATTGAGCATGTAGCATTTCCGCATGAAATTTTCCGTAATTACGGCACTTATGATGAAAAAATGCATCATTATGGATTAACGGCGGATTGTGTAAAGGAAAAAATTAGGGAACTGCTTTAACATGACAGAAAGAAAACATAAAACAAGAAATAATTTTTGGGATGAAATAAAAGGTCTTTTAATATTTTTTGTTGTAATGGTTCATGTTCTTGAACCTAACGGGCATAATTATTGTTTTGAAAACTCATTATATGAATGGTTTCAAGTATTTAACATGCCATTGTTTATTTTTATTCAAGGATATTTTGCTAGTCATATACAAAAAGATGATATAAGACTTATAAAAAGATTTTTATTTT
Source organism: Methanobrevibacter ruminantium (assembly GCA_004553595.1). Lineage (GTDB taxonomy): Archaea > Methanobacteriota > Methanobacteria > Methanobacteriales > Methanobacteriaceae > Methanobrevibacter > Methanobrevibacter ruminantium_A. The sequence goes on from SFKZ01000086.1 coordinate 2,117, forward strand.
TTATCGTATTATTTATAATTTGTAAGTTTGTATACTATGGTAGTTACTATATTCTGCATGGAAAGTTTCAACCTTGGCTTTTAGACGGTTTTTGGAATGAAGGTTCAGATCCTTGGTTTGGACTAGCATCTGCTTTTTTTACTGCTTCAATTTTTTTTGTTAGAAAGTTTTCTGGAAAAATTATTATTCCATTATCTATTGCAGTAGCAATTTTTGCCGGTTTTGATGTATCGTTTGATACTCATTTTTCATTAATGAGAATAATAAATTTTTTCCCATTCTTTTTATTTGGGTTTTATTCAAATCATGAATCTGTTGAACAAACATTGACCTCTTATGGAAAGAAAAATTATATATTTGGTATTTCTCTAACAGTATTGATTTTTATATTTTGGGGAATATTTCTTATATTTAAGCAAAATCCAGAAATTATTTTACAATGCAAACAATTATTCTGGGCTTCAAGTAATTATCAGCAAATAGCAGGAGCGAAGTTATCAGATAAATTAATAGTTTGTTTTGCAAGACTATTATGGTTTGTGATTTGCTCTATTGGAGGAATATCGCTGCTTTGTACTTTAAAGTTTTTAAACTCAATTTCGAAAATATTTAGATTTATTGGAAAGAAAACTTTAGCTGTTTATTTTCTGCATCAACCTTTTATTTATACAGTAAATTACTTTATTCCATTACAGAACTGGTCTTTTGAAACAAAATATAAAAAAATCATTTTACTTATTATATATATTTTAATTGCAATTTCTGCTTGCTGTATATTTTCTATTCCTGTATTTCAAAAAATTTTATTATTTATAAAATCGTTGATTGAGAAATTTGTAGATAGAATATTAAAAAAACACGAGGAGAATAATTCTTATGTTTTATGATGATAGTGATATAAAAGTTTTAAAAAAACTTAAGAACCAAACGATTCTTATTACCGGGGCTACAGGTTTTATAGGATATTATTTAATGCAACTCCTTCTTGATTTTAAGAGTAAAGAAAAAATACATTTTTCTATTTATGTTGCTTGTCGTGATATTAATAAAGCTAAGAATTTGTTTTATAATAAAGATGAATTTCAAGAATTAAAATATATTGAATATAATTTTGAAACTCCCCTTGAAGAAAAGATAAAAGAGGAAGTGAACTATATTGTACACCTTGCGGCACCAGCGCGATCAGATGTATTTCTTTCAAAACCAGCTTCTTCATTTAATACAATTGTACAGGGGACTTCTCGTATATTAAATTTTGCTCATGAAAAAAATACGAAGATGACAGTTTATTGTTCTAGCAGCACTGTTTATGGAAATTTATGCAGAGAATCAATTTCAGAAAAAATGTATGGCAGTATAGATTTTACAGATTATCATAATGTATATGCTATGGGAAAAATGGCAGCTGAACAGTTATGTGCTTGTTATTCGAAGGAACATGGTGTGAAAATCCGTGTTGTTCGACCAAGTTATATTTATGGTGCAAATACAGTTAATAATGATTCTTCTGTTTGGAATTACGTATTAAATAAATGTGCAACTGGAAATGATATCAGTATGCAGATTGTGCGTTTCAATTATTTGTAGTACTTTTGCAGGTTACAAATATAATGAAAAGTTGGGAATTGAAGACCAGAAACATCATATTTGCTTTTACAATGCTTGTCGCGCTGCTTCTTTGCACGGATATTTCCGCACAGAGGAGACGTGGTGGGCAGCAGTATGGAGCAAGGCCTGAAAAGAAGGTCCATATTCCTGATTCTCTGGAACTTGCAAGAAGAGATTCGCTGCACGTGGCCGACTCTCTGCACAGGCAGGATTCGATTGCGCTTCTTGGCAAGAGTTCTCTTGAACAA
>SFKZ01000087.1 GCA_004553595.1 Methanobrevibacter ruminantium
TCTTACTGAAAAAGGATTTGGTAAACGTGCAAGATTCGAAGACTACAATGTTCACGGTCGTGGAACCGGCGGACAGAGAGTATTCGGAAATGTCGACAATAAGGGTGAAATTATCGGAGCTCTTTCAGTTTCTGATAAAGACGAAATTGTTTGTATGACTGGGCAGGGAAAAACATTGAGAGTTAAGGTTTCAACAATCAATGTTCAGGGACCTTCTTCTTCTGGAGTAAGCGTTCTTAAAATTGATGAACCTGATTATCTTGTCGGCCTTGATAAAATCGTTAATGACGAAGATAAAGAAGAAAAACAATAAATGACAATTAAACCCAGAAGTGAAATGCTTCTGGGTTTTTTTATGAGTAAAATTTTTTTCATCAGACATTGTCAGTTATCTCAAGCAATTGTATTTCCAGCGTTATTCATTCTAATTATATGAAATGACTAATGACGAATACGCAGCTTTTTGAATAAAGACGTGTGAAAGGAAAACTTATATTTATAACTAACTATCGTTCGGTAGTTTTGTATATTTAAAATATTTTAGATTTAAATTGATTTTCTAATGACAAAATTAAATATATAGAGTATAATATACGTTAAGAGGGGAACGCTTATACAAAAGCGAAATGAATCATCAGGTGCCGGGGTAATTCCCCGGTTATTTTTTTGTCCATTACTTATCCACATCGGTGGATAACTTGTTGATATTGTGGATAACTTAAAAGTGTTTCACATGAAACATTTTTAAGTCTGCAGTATCCTTTCTAAATTATTTTAACTTCACTACTTCAAAATATTTTCCATTCACATTTACTTGCTTACATTCTGGTTATTTTCATTTAATAGTTTAGATCATTAATTATGAAAAAGATTAACGATATCAAATATAAAATTATGTGAGAAATTAGTTTTGTTTAATTGTATCTGGAATATGTTTCACATGAAACATTTATATTTCAAAATACATGTCCGTCCGTTCCATTAAATAGATGAAAGACTTAATTATAAGTTTTGCACTTTTGTCTACGATTCATAAATTTGTTTCACGTGCAACATTCAAGGAAAAAGTTATCCACATAATCAACAACTTATCCACATTTATTAGATCGGACAAAAAATCAGAAATAAAATTGATAACAAAAATTGTTTCACATGAAACAATTTTTGTCTGTAAATCGCATTCAGTGTTTCACGTGCAACATAATTAAAAACGTTTTATAAAAAAGTTTCACGTGCAACAAATTTCAGAATTTAATAAAATCCAAAACTATCTTTAAACTAACAACCGTTCGTCAACTAAAAAAATTAATGACCGTTTGTTAGTTTAAACTTGCTTAAGTTAATTAAAAAAAAATCCGACAAATTTAAGGAAAAGGAAAAAAGTTTAAAAAAAAACAAAGATAAGTAAGCTTGAAAAAAAGGAATTAATAATGGTTTTATTAGTTGTAGATACACAAAAAGGAATTATGGATGATAGATTATTTGCATTTGATAAAGTAAAAGCAAATATCAAAGCTTTGTTGATTGCAGCCAGAAACTCTGGAACAGAAATAATCTTTGTTCAGCACGATGATGGAGCTGGAACAGGATTTTCTAAAGGGGATTCGGATTATGAAATTTATGAAGAGTTTTTACCAGACAAAGAAGAAAAAATATTCTGCAAAAATGTAAACAATTCCTTTAATGAAGCTACAGGACTTTTGGATTACCTTAAAGCTAAAAATGAAAAAGAAATAATGGTTGTAGGATTACAGACAGATTTTTGTATTGATGCCACAATTAAAAGCGGTTTTGAGCACGGATTCAAAATGATTGTCCCTGAGTATACAAACAGTACATTTGATAACAAATATTTTAATAAAGAAACAGCTTACAGATATTACAATGAAATGATGTGGCCTAACAGATATGCAGAATGTATCTCGATGGAAGCTGCATTAAAAAAGTTGAGAGTAAAATATGAGTGAATTAATTCTTGAAACAAGCCGATTATTATTAAGACCACTTTCGGCAAAAGATATTGAAGAAGTATATGAATACAATTCAGATTATGAAGTTGTAAAATATATGTATGAACTTTCTGTAAAACCTGGAGAAGTTTTTCCAAAAGAAAGGACATTAGAGTTTCTTTGCGGATGTGACCAAGAATGGAAAAAAGAGAAGCCATCCTTTTATGAGTTTGCGGTAATAGAAAAGGAAAGTAGAAAGCTCATCGGAAATATCTGCGCCTATCTGAATGAGGATGGAACAGAATGTGAGTTTGGCTGGTCCTTTAACCGAAAATATCACGGAAAAGGTTATTGCACAGAAGCAGCTCTTAAACTAAAACAATTTGCTTTTAATACAATAAAAGTAAAAAAAATAATAGCCCGCTGTGATGAAAGAAATAATCCATCACGCAGAGTAATGGAAAAAATCGGATTGAAACTGCTCTGGCAGAATGGATTCCGCAGATATCCTAATACTGGGGAAGAATCTACAGAAGCAATGTATTTTATCGAAAATGGAGAATAGTAACATATTCATTTCTTGCTAATAAAAAATGAATAAACTATAATGAGGAATTATGGGTGGAAATAAACAAAAAACTGGACTTTTAATTTCTTGCTGGATTTTATTGGCACTTGTGCTTGTAATCTTTTTCTTTGTTAAAAAAGATGCAATTTTTAGTAATCTGAAAAACACAAACTTCTTTGAACGAATTGGACAGAAAACTCCAGAGTTCATTGAAAACTACAAAGAGCCAGAAACAAAAAAAGAATCGAACGGGTTACTTGATATTGAAATTACTCCTGGACCTGCAGAAATCGGATCAATTACAGAAGTTGCAGAAGTGAATAATACAGAACATGAAAGTCCTGTTCAGGAAATTAAGATTGAAAAACAGGTTGAAGAAAAAATTGAAGATAAACAGAAACCGGCAGATCAGGTTACTGAACAGAAAAAAGAAGAACCAAAACCCGTTGCTAAATCAAAAGTAAATCTTTGTTTCGTAAATGTAGATTCAGATGGAAAAGTAATCAGAAGAATCACAACTCGTGAAATTCCAAAATCAAATGCTCCACTCACAAATTCCATCAAGGCACTTTTGAATGGACCAGAGTCTGGAGATAAAAACTGTATGAGTTTAATTCCAGCGGGTACACGATTACTTGGAGCTTCGGTTAAGAACGGAATTGCCACATTAAATTTTAGCGAAGAGTTTGAATTTAACGGAATCAGTGCTGATAGTTATAGAGCACAGTTGATGCAGATTGTTTATACTGCCACAGAATTCTCAACTGTAGACAGCGTGCAGTTTTTGATTGAAGGGCAGCGAAAAGATTATATGGGAAGTGAAGAACTTCAAATCTGGATTGGATCTCCTTATTCAAGAAGCAACTTTCAGTAGTTGAAATTATAATTATCCAAAAGATCAGAGCACAAAAAAATGGCGACGGATTAGAACAATAATCCATCGCCATTTTTTTTTATCAATTTGACTACCGAGCGTTAGTCAAATTAGATTTAAGTTTCTTCAAATTTTTTATTCAATGCAATACAAATCTGAAGAGCCAGTTTTGCACTTGGACAATAACGACCATTTTCTATTGATACAATTGTATTGCGAGAAACGTCAACTGTTTCAGCAAGTTCTGCCTGAGTTATATTTAAATCGAGGCGTACATCTTTAACATTGTTTTTTAGTGGAATTTCAGTATTCATAAATTCATCTCCAATAAAGCCAAGTTTTCTTGTCTATAAGTAAAATAATAATAGAGCAAAGAAAACTTGTCAAGAAAAACCAGAAGCCAGCTTTCTGGGATGTTGACTGTATAACTCACGAAGAACTTAACTTAAAACTGGAGAAAATAATCACAATACGCTTGTTGAGTTTAATATTTGTAAGGACTTTTTCGAAAATTCCAACTCGAATGAAAATATTCCACTATACTTTAAACAAAATGAATTTTGGAGTAGAATCATCACACTATGGAATTTACACAAGAACAGAT
>SFKZ01000088.1 GCA_004553595.1 Methanobrevibacter ruminantium
TATACCGCATCTACTGCCTACGCCACTTTAAAGAATCACACTTCCACTGGGTATGGGACAAAACCTACCTCACACCCCTCCTATCCTTCTCCGGCTGGAGCATTTATGGTGATATTGCATATACAGTTCGTCAGCAAGGCGCAAATTTCCTCCTCAATATTTTTATCGGGCCAGCAATAAACGCTGCCAATATGCTGGGTTCAACTATTCAAGGACTTCTAATGGGTTTTTCTTCCAATATTGTGATGGCATTCAAACCTCCTATTATAAAAAAATTCGCAACAGCGAATTTTGCAGATTTCAACAAACTAATAAATCTCAGTGTAAAAGCTGCGCAAATACTTCTTTTTATTTTTACTATTCCGACACTTTTCCTCACAAAATTTATTCTTCAATTTTGGCTTGGGCAAGTACCTGAAGGAGCCATTGTTATCACTCGTTTATGCTTACTCGTCAATATCTTTGCTAGCACGAACGCTGTGTTACTAACTGCAATTCAAGCTTCTGGAAATATTATGAAGTCAAGCTTTATTTGTGGAACTTTATACTTACTAAGTATCCCTGCAATGTATGTATTTTTGAAGTTAGGATATGGTTATGAAGTTTGCTATTGGATAATCGTTGCAATCAGCTTTGTGTTTGTAATCATTAATTCTTTTGTATTAAAGAAAAACACTCCAGAATTCAAGATATCACATTTTTATTTTGCAACCTTTGGTAGATTAATATTTTTAGGAGTTGTTTCATTTTTATTAATCTACCAAATTAAAGACGCTTTTAACGACAACTTCACATCTTTTGTCGCCATTCTACTATTGAATACAATGATAATTGCCATATTATCTATTATTTTAGTATTTGACGCTCAAGAGAGAGCAAGTATCATTCAGTTCGTTAAAAAAAGAATACCAAGATGGCATCGCTAATCAAAATAATTAAAATACAGCTTGCTTTTGCTCACAAAATGAAAACGAGTCCTTGTTTTCTTCCTGAATATGAAGAATTGCAAGGAAGAAAAAAATGTTTTGTGTTTCTTGCAGCAGACTATGGTAATCTTGGAGATGTAGCTATTACATATGCTCAAGAGAAATATCTAAGTGAGACCTTCCCTGGTTATAAAATTGTAGATGTACCCATTAGCAAAACTCTTAGTTCCATAAAAGCGATACAATCCATAATCTCCAAAGACGACATTATCACAACAGCTGGAGGTGTAAACATGTGCGATTTATACTTTGATATAGAGCTATTACGCCAATTGGTTGTGAAAGCATTCCATGATAACAAAGTTATTTCATTCCCCCAAACTATTTTTTTCTCGAACACTTTATCAGGAATATATATCAAGTATCTTGCAAAAAAAACATATAATAAGCATCCAAATATCACAATAGTAGCACGAGAAAAACTATCATTTGAAATAATGTGCTCATTATTTCAACGTTGTAATATTAAATTAACTCCTGATATTGTAATGTCACTTGACAAAAGACGCCCTACAGTCAAAAGGCTCGGTGTAACCCTATGTTTGCGGAATGATGCAGAGAGGGCCATTTCTGATTCTAAATACGAAAATCTATTGAATAAGCTCTCCAAAAAATTTAAAATTTCCAACTACGATACTCATATAGGTAAAGATGGGTTATCTATTATTGAAAGAAAAAGTGAGCTCGAAAAAATATGGGATAAATTCAGAACTTCGGAATGGGTGATTACAGACCGACTACACGGCATGATCTTTGCATTTATAACAGGAACTCCAGCTATTGTGTTTTCTAACAACAATCACAAGATAGAAGGAGCCTACGAATGGATAAAAGACTGTGGATATATATATTTCATCAAAAATGGCGAACTTGATGATGTGATGAGCATAATATCCCGACACATGAATTTTGATGATACTGGTCAGGTCTTTAAAAGAGTCCAAGACTCCATATCAAAAATTAATTGACAGTTTTATTTAATATAAATATTGAACACATGAGTATATACAAACATAAGTTTATCGTTTTTGCGATTGATCATTTTAATTCATTAGGAATAATTCGCAGTCTTGGAGAAAAGGGAATAAACCCCATTGTTGTCTTGTATGGCGAAAAGTCAAAACTTGTTCAAAAAAGCAAATACATAAGTGAATACTATCGTTCAAATAACATCGAAGAATGCTACAAATATATCAAAGACAATTATTCGCAAGAATTATATAAGCCATTTATTATCGCAACAACGGACGAAACAGCATCATGCTTAGACTTACATTATGATGAGTTAGTTGACAAATTTCACTTTTTTAATGCAGGAGAACAAGGACGCATCACAAAAATGATGGAAAAAGAGTATATAGCTCATTTGGCTCAATCTTGTGGACTAAAAATCCCAAAAACAGAAGAAGTCAATAGAGGGGATATGCCTAAATCTGTTAAGTTTCCCATAATGACAAAATCAAATACCCCTACGATACACAATTGGAAAGCTAATGTATTTATCTGTAATAATGAGAATGAATTAAAAGAAGCATACAAACACATCACCCAAGAGCGTGTTATATTACAAGAATATATTCACAAAAAAAATGAATTGAACTACGAAGGCTTTGCAATAAACAATGGGCAAGACCTATATATGCCATACGACAATCGCTACTACAGAAACACACCATCCAGCTATGGGCAATATGGATTTATTGAAAAAAGCCAACAAACTGAATTATTTCATAAAATAAAAGAATTGGTAAAAGAAACAAAGTTTAATGGTATTTTTGAAATAGAATTCTTGATTGATCAAAACGATAATTTCTACTTTTTAGAAATTAATTTTAGGAGCAGTTGTTGGACTTATGCTTATACTAAATGCGGTATTAACCTACCTATAATGTATTCACAATCTGTAATAGATGGCAAAATAAACACTTCAGAAGAGCATATATGCAAACTTCCATTCAAATTTATGAATGTGATTCCCGACTTTAAAATTAATGTAAAAAATGGCAATCTTACGTTTACCAAATGGGTGAAAGATTTTTTAGACATAGATTGTTCCTTCTATTTCAATAAAAAAGACATAATGCCTTTTCTTTATTTTATAAAAAATAAAATTTTTAAATAACACTGAACATGAAGCTAATCACCTATTTAAAGTATTTAACAAACCATAAATTCAAAATAGGATTTATTGAAGACAGTGTCGAGACAATATTGGCAAATAAAGCCTGTAAAATCAATGTTATAAAACACAAATATCACGATCGCTGGTTTGAGGATCCATTTATTTTAGAAGTCACTAACTCTAAAATAATTTTACTGGCAGAAGAGTTTATGTATTCTAATTCTAAAGGGAGAATTGCACAACTCACTATTGACAGAAAGTCATACAAATTGATAGCCAACAAAACAATTTTGGATTTGCCAACACATTTGAGTTTCCCCCTTATTAGAAGAGTAAAAGAAGATATTCATATCTGTCCAGAAAATAGTGCAGGAGGCGAACT
>SFKZ01000089.1 GCA_004553595.1 Methanobrevibacter ruminantium
CCATTGTAATCAAAGCAATAAGAATGAGCATACTAGAAAGGCCATCAACACCATCTGTACAGTTTGTTGTATTTATTGTTGCCCACATAATTATTGTTCCAATAATTACATAAAGCCACATTGGAATTGCAACAAGATTTGAATAAAATGGGAACCAGAAATAAACTTTTCCATCTGGAGAATTTTTAGCAAGGAAATAGTAAAGACAGAAAGAAGCTGCAAGACAGATTATTAAATCAAGTGCACCTTTAAGATATTCACCCCAGCTCTTTGTACTTCTGTCATCAAGATAACCAGTCAACATAGAAAGCCATGTAAGACAAATAATTGAACCCTGCAATGGTGTTAAAGGAACAACAAGAATACAGATGATTGCAAAGATTGTAATAAATACAACACCAGCACCTGTTGGTTATCCTTTTGCGTCAGCAGCATGCTCTGTAAATTCTCTACCACGGTCATGAGGAAGTTTATCATAAAATTTTGGAACAAGTTTAACGGCAAGTAAAAAAGCCAAATACAAAGCGATTACAATCAAAACAGTATATGACTGAAGGAGTCGTCCAGGTCCAAAATTCAACTTGTTCTGCAATAACTCTCCTAAATAAAAAAGCATAAGAAATGCCTCCGCACATTAAACTAATATTAATTTTGAACCTTTATTTTAACAAAAAAAAGAAATAAGGGAAAGTATCACCACTATACAAAATCAAAGTTAAAAAATATCAGAAACTATTTTTTTTCGTGTCATAAAAACAAAACCAATAAGTATATATATACGCGACCATATTCCAGACTCTCTCCTGGTGCTTTAGCCACTGGGCGGGAGTCTTATCTGAGGTTTTATATGAATAAACTATACCTACTTCCTTTATTGATATTTGTATTTACAAGCTGTGGGAATAATGACAAAGCCAGTCAATTATATTCCCAGGCCATGGCAGAATATCAAAACAGAAACTTTGAACAGACAATCTTGATAGCAGATAATGTTTTACGAGAAAAAAGGAATTTTGATGCTGCAAATTTTCTTAAAGCAAAAGCCAGCTTTTTTAGAAATGATTTCTACACAGCAGAAAAAATTCTGAACGTGCTGGTAAAAAAACATCCTGAAAATTTTGATTACAAATTATGGCTTTTACGAACATATTTTCTGTCAGGCAAGTTAGAAGAATCAGAAGAACTAATTGCAGAATTAAAAGAAAATAATAGTGAAGACTGGAGATTATTTTACTGGCAAGCATTAATTGCAAAATCACAAAATAATTTCGAAAAATATTTTCTTAGTCTTAATTCAGCAGAACAGATATTAAAAGAAACATCCTTCATATATAAAGAGCTGGCTGTTATCTGGATGGAATTAGGAATGGCAGACAGATATATGAAATATACAGAAAAAAAAGAGGTTCTGAATAAATGAGAATTAAAACTATTATGTTTTCAATTTGCTTTTTGATGGCAGCAATAAAAATTACAGGCTGCAGAACTATGGGAGCAGAAAAAGCTTTCTCAGATTTTTCCCTTCAGGAAAATGTAAGTATCAAAAGCAATATTATCCAGGTTTCAATTAATTCAATAAACGATGAAAGTTCTACAGAACAACTGAAAGAACTAATTGATCTTAAGCTGTTTAAAATTAATAACGATGAAAACAACTCAAATTATTTTCTTGATGTAACAGTTAATGAAAGGCAGTTTATAAGAAATTTCGAAAATAAATTTTCATTATTTATTTCAGCTAAGGTTTTTGATAAATTCAACAAGCTCATTTATTCCAACTGTTTTTACTCAGTATCTGACGAAAGTATTATATCAAGTTCACGTCAATTCCAGGAAACTGAAAAAATCATATCAGACATAAAAAACAATCTCACTTCTCAGGACTAAATGATGCGAACTAAAATATTTCTTTTTCTATTCCTATTATTAAAAACATTTCATATGTATCCTCAAATTACAATTAAATCATCAGATGAACTTATTGCATTTGCCAGATCCAATTCTCAAGAAATCATATTAAACAACGAATACATGCTGCTCAAATTAAAAACCACTAAAAAGTCAATTACGCCATTTCTTCCACAATTCAATCTCAGCTGGCAGGAATATGACAGGATTAACTACAAACAGAATGACATAAGAACAAAAACAATCACCGCTTCCATAACACAACTATTATTCGACAATGGCAAAACAAAAACTGAATATTTATATAACAGGCAGACATCTTTTTTAGAATACATGTTATATCAAAAGACAATCAAAGAATATGAATTGAATCTAATTGAAAAGTATTATAATCATCAGCTGCTCTCCAATACCCTTATTCTTAAAGAACAACTCCTTGAAAACAGCTTAAAAGATCTAAATGCAATTAAATATAAATTCGAAAATGGATTAATCACAAAATCAGATTTATTAGAATATGAAATATATTGTAATAAGCTTGAAAATGAAATCCTAAATTATAAAAATCAGATTCAAATAAACATTTTTGATATTAAAGAAATGCTAAATATACCAGAAGAAACAGATATCTATATTGAAGATTATTCTGAACAAACAATTAACGAAACAAATACCTTAAAAGACAAAAAAACTCAGATTATTACAGACATGCTTCGTAATGACATAGAAATACAACAGCTTCAAAATACTCTAAATTATGAAAGAAAACTTGCAAAAACTATAAAGCGATTCTATTTCCCTTCTATCTATCTTTCTGGGGGAATATCATTTACGGGAATAAGTTATCCATTAACACAACCTGAATACAATTTAAAGTTAATTTTTACCTTTGATTCAGTACCATTCGTAAAACCAAATTTAACAACCAATTCAGGAGTAAATTATAATCAATCAAAGTCTCTTGAAAACAGTTTATCTGCCAATATCATTCCTGAAATAAATTATTTCGATAACAAAAAAATTGCAGCAATATCACTTAAACAAGCTGAATTAAAACTGTCTAATAAAGAGAGAGAAATTTCAAAAAAAGCGATTGAATATATATTTAGTCACGACAATCTTCTATCACAAATAAAAATCAATAAAACAACACAAACATTAATGAAAGAAAAACTGGATATATTAAAGTATGAAGCTGAAAACGGATTAGTTACTTATTCTGAATATATTAAACAAATCATTGATTTCTCAGAAGTTTCACAAGCTTTAATTCAACAAATAATCCAATTCAATTTGCTTTTAGAAAAAATTAAATATCTAACAGGGGAGTCATCTTTATATGAATAAAAAAATCATAATTATTTCATTTATTATTATTTTAGCATTTATCACAGGAATTATTTTACTAAATAAAATGACAAAGAAAAAAGAAATTCCTGAATCAAATATAAGAGTATCCGTATTAAAACCTGAGTATAAAACAATATCTCCAACAATTGAATCTTTTGGAACTGTTCAATATAAAACAAAAACAGATATTACTTGTTTACAGGACGGACAGGTTATCAACAAATTGGTAT
>SFKZ01000090.1 GCA_004553595.1 Methanobrevibacter ruminantium
CATCTTCATATTTAGATTGTAGCGTTTCACCATCATTAAATATAACTTCTTGAGCATTACCTATGCCAGATGAAATCAGTCCCAATTCCTTAGATGTCTTATTTCCAACCAGTTCTCTTCCGTTTATTAGAGGTTTCTTGAACAACTCTTCATAATTTTTTGTTCCAGAACCTCCTCCACCGGAAATATTTACTTCATTAATAGCAGCTACTAAACTACTCTTATTCGTTGTATTTAATTCACTCAATATTCCTAGATTCTCCTCAGCAGTACTAATACTTCGAGTATTGGTTCTAACGTCTCCCCTCAACGAAGAAGTTTCTTTTTCTAAAACGGTAAGTTTATTGTTAATTGTTGTACCGTCACTTTGCAAATCTTTTATTTCTTTCTTAATTGGATCTATTTTTAAATCAACTTCAGTCTTTGTATATGTCTCATCTTTCTTCGCATATCTATCATCATGATTATGATCTAATTTTGAATACCTGTCATCATGATTATGATTAATATCTGACTTATTATCATTAGCATTCTTTACTCCACTTTCAATGTTATTCATACGTTGTGCATTCACTAATGTTTCATCATCTTGCCATGCGGTAGGTGTATAAGCCATGTCTATCCCCTCCTTTTCCTATTATATAGTATCGATAAACCATTCACAGTATTTAATACAGTATACCAGATAATATGTATTTTGTCAAACAAAAAAAAGAGCTCTAGGCTCTTATAATGTAGTTTCATCAACTAAGATAAACTGAAACCAAAAATCAAATTCATTGTAGTCTGTTATTGTTGTTGGACTTGTGATAGTGTATGTTGATATATTTATTTCTGGTTTATGTTTAATACTTTGATTAAAATTTGCTTTAAATATATCTATATTAGAACTTCCATCTGTTAAAATTAGATTTGTAACTTGTACTGTTGATCCTATCTCATCAGGATAATAAGTTACCTTAAGAAAGTTACTTATTAAAGTATCTGTTGTGCTTGGTGTTGAAGGTGATGCTTTTAATATAGGAGTTTTAGATCTTACTTTACTCCTTGTTGAACTTGTATATTTATATTCTGAATATAATTCAGTAATATTATCTGGAATATTAAAATATAACTTAGTACCGTTTTTAAGAGCATCTCCAACTTTTAAAGGTCTTATTTTTGGATCTTTAATATAAATATGTCTATATGCTTGACAATCAGTAACTTCAGTAACATCTTGTACTGTATCTGACATTTTATACTCATTTTTATTTACTTTCAATTCATTTGTTTCAAGATTATAAAAATATATAGTCCCATGGGCTCCAACATAAATGCCATATTCATATGGATCATCTAAATATTCACGAATACGAGTATCTAATGTTCCTGCTGAACTATTATTATACGCAAAGATACTTCTGTCAACATATGTCCCATCAAGTTCAGCAATATTGATAAAATCATCAGGAAAGTCTGTATATAATGTTCTGCTCGTCAATATATCCCCAACCATTATTCTTCTTTTATAATATTCTTTTATTGGATAATAAACACTGCTTTTTCTTTTAATTCCTATCATGTTTTTTTACTCCAGTGGTGCTGTGTATTTACTTCCTTTAACAACACAGTTCATCACGAATCCATTCCAAGTGAATACCATTTCATACACTTTTAGTAGTTGTGGTGTAAATATACCATCTACTACATCATCCCCAACGATACTCACCATGTCACCATAATCAGCAGCCCAAGAGAACGATGTCGTCGCAGTAGAACGATGAGGTGTTTTAAATACAACCGTACATCCAAAAGTACTCTCTTCTCCTATTTCAGGATAATCGAATCCAATTGTTAAGGTACAATTTCCTTGGCTTCCTTGCCAGATTCTCCATTCAGAATTGTCGCTTGCTGCATTTAAGTTTAATTGTAAGTTTGGATATGTTCCAGTATGTATTTGTGGTTTTTGTCCTGCTTTAGCATGCTCTAATTCATTTTTTAAATAACCGATTTTTTGATCTGTTATAAATTCTTTTATCGCTGCTCCCGAATAAATTACATCTTCTATATTAGAAGTTGTCTCCATAGCTAAATACATTGCAACAGATACTGTTACTTCCATTGGAGTATAAACATTTTCTGGACAAGTGAAGGTCATTTTTATACTATCTCCGGGATTTACTCCTTCTATTGTTCTCAATTCTCCTATTTCGCTTGTTTCCAATAAGACTCTATTTTGAGTAGTATTTTCAATCTTTAATGTACATTCTCCCCATATAGCAGATTCTTTTGAAGAAGTGATAGTTGCTAAGAATCCCATTGCACTTATATTATCTTGTGTTATTGTAAGTGTTGTTTCATATGTCATTCCATCTGCAGATGTTGCAGTAAAATCAACAGATCTATTTGGATGATTAAAACCATTAGCCCCGTTAGTTATTGTACAAGTTGGTAAAATGTTTCCACGATAATCTTCATAATGATGTGTGTGGTGTTCATCCATATCATATTTCATATTTAAAACATCTGTACGTAGCGAACTTTCATTCATTTGATCATTTAATTCTGAGTTTCCAACAATATAATTAGCATAAGACGCTGCTGAAGTTGTTTGTTTTGGTTTTTGCCAATGTTCTATTTTAAATACAAATTCATCATTAGCAGTTGCTGTAGAATCCCCAGTATATTCAATCGTTACTACATCATTTTTTTTCATATTCCATTGAGAATAATGAGTTCCAAATCCTTGTAGCATTCCAATATAATAATCTTCGTTATTTATTTTTGCTGAGAGTATTCCCATTCTTCCTGTTGTTGAGCTCGAATTAGTCAAAGAATAATATACACCATCTACATCTTCATTGAACTTAATTGTTGCAGTCTTTGTTGTATTTCTTGCACCTTTTACTGTTAATGTCTTAGCAGTCGCATCCCAAGTAAAATCTCCCGCAGTGACAGTTATATTTGGCAATGTGTCTATTTCTTTATCATACACATAATAAGATTCTTGGACCACTTTTTCATTTACATAGTCAACAACAGCTTTTGCTGTCGGATATTGGTCATCAGTTAAACTAGATAATATAGAAGTAACTTTATTAGATTTATCTTCTTTTGTTGAAAGAAGAGGTACTTCATCTATTATCATAAGTATATCATCCCAACCAGCAGATATAGATGTGACAATAAAGTCTTCAGTACAGGTATAGTATTTTTCAAATGGCCTATAACCTGAATCGTATAATGATATTTCATTCATAAAGTTATATGATGATGCACTAGCATACTTAATATAAAAACTTATGTATGAATTTTCTGTTTTATTTTGATATACTATCGAAACATCTTGGCCTGTAATTACATTATGCATATAATTATCTTTTGTAATATTATGTAAAAATGTGTTAACTGTACTTTCATCATTGCATAATCCAATTCTTTTTCCTTTTAAATTATCACCCACTTTAATTTTAGAATATGAATATCTAAGATCGGAAGAGCACA
>SFKZ01000091.1 GCA_004553595.1 Methanobrevibacter ruminantium
GGTTCATTTACACGCACATTATGTAATAGCCAGTCTAATTTTGAATTTCTATGTATTCTATATATTATATGTTTTGTATTATCTTTTTCGTCAGGTATATACAAAAAACCGTTAACAGCCTGATGTAATTTTTGAATTGCTGCTAACTTAGTCATAGTACTTTCATAATCATTTACTTTTATTACTCCATCTTCCGCTTGTAAATACTCTTTTGTAGGTACATAAGGAAGAAATATTTCGTTGACTTTAAGCTCAGGCATATCATCTTCCTCCGAATAATCTACTCTCTGTGTGTACATTGCCACTTGTTTATCCCATCCTGGTTTAAATTTAGCAGTTATTCCTATAGGAGTGTTTATTATATTTCCTCCGAAGTATTTCTTTTCAATATCACAACAAGTATTTACAAAAGTAGTATAATTTATAGAACCCCAATCGCTTATGCACATATTGTGAAATTGACAATAAATATCCAGATCGTTGTTACCTCGTGGTGTACCACTTAATCCCCAAACGTATTCTGCTTTTTTAGAAAGTTGATATACTAACTTACTAGTTTTACTATTATGAGATTTTACCTTGTGACATTCATCTATAATTATTACATCCCACTTGATTTTAAATAAATTAGCTTTAGTACTTTCTACTATTGCTGAATTAAAACTCATAAGTACTGAATTTTCCGGTAATATATTTTGAGGAACTATTTCTGCATTCCACATATTTTTTATAGCATCTGCAGTCGATAGTATTAGTACTTTGCAATCTTTTTTACTTTTTGCTACATCTCTTAAAGCATCTATACAAGGGTATGTTTTTCCTTTACCGGGTTTATAAAATAAGCAGGCATGTTTCCTCTCAAGTAAGAAAAGATGTCCTGCTTCTTGATAACTTTTTCTTTTAGTTAAATATTCATAGTATAGCATTACTTAACTTCTCCTGTAAACTTTATCATTAAAGCTTCTACTAAGTCTGTATCATCTACCGCTATCCAAATTCCGTTAGACTTTTTAATAGTTCTACCCACTATTTCTTGCGCCTCTGATACTTCTCCTAAATGCCCATCTCGTTTTATTTCTAGACCTACGAATAATCCTACCTTTGCATCTTCTCCGTAAATTTCGGTTAAAGTTTTAAGAGTAGTAGGTATACAAGCTGTCAAATCAGGCCTACCTTTTTCAGTATACATTCCTTGTGCGTTTTTGTATACATATCCTCCATACTTACGGATTATTCTCATTGTACGTTCTTGAACTTTTCTTTCTCTTTCAGTTACAGCCATTAAGTTTATTCCTCCTTCACTTTTAATACATTGGCAGGGGTAGCTGGATTCGAACCAGCGAGTAGAGGAGTCAAAGTCCTGTGCCTTACCGCTTGGCTATACCCCTGTATAACGGCGGAGGGAAGTCATTCCGCCGGACCATCTGCCTTAACTAATGTTAGACTTTTGTCGCATCATCAGGTCAGTGACGCTGGTGCCAGAAACCGGGCTCGAACCGGCACGCTCTTTCGAACATTGGATTTTAAGTCCAAGGTGTCTTCCAATTCCACCATTCTGGCATATTGTGAGCGGGTGGTAAGTCCGCTCAGTATTTGCGTACCCAAGATTAATGCTTACGCTACAGGCTTATAACTCTTAATCTTGTATGAGTCTCTGGACTCTATACTAGTAGTAAATGTACCATCGTCATTAGGAACCTTTATTTCTTTATCGTACTTTTCACATTCAACTACACCAATGAACTTATGGCCTACAAGATCGTTTCCTATAGTTTCATAATCAAGCTCAAATGCTGCAATCTTTTCAGGAGTATCGAGCTTAAGTGCGCACTTTATAAGATTATTATAAGACCATCTTGCCTTAGGATTAAGAGAGTGGTAAATAGTACTACTGCCGGCATCACTCTTTACATTAAATACTGCCATAGCTGTTCCCTTGGAGCTGTCCTTAAGCTCATAATCCATAATCTCAAACTCGAACTCTCCAGCTCTGTCAATAAACTGTGTACCTTCATAATCGCTAAACTTTTCAATCATCGTTTTGTTCTCCTTTTAATTATTCATTTATTTCTTTTTCTTCTGTATTATTTTCAGGTATTGCAACGTTTACACCGTCTAAGCTACCTGCAGCTATAAACTTTTGGAATTTGTCATATGTAAAGTTTTCTATGAAATCACCAGTACTTAAAATAATATCTCTCGTACCAGTATCCATCAATGGATGCGGACCTACATAAGTAAGAAACTTTACACTTCTTGTGCCGTCTTTATTTATCACAGTTTTTCTGCAACAATAGAAGATGTTTGAGGCGTCTTTCATATATTTTACTCCAGATGCAATCGTAAGGTCTGGTACTATGCGTATCTCTTTATTAAGACCACTAGTTTCATAAATTTCCTGCTCTCTAGTGTGAGTACACCATACGAACTGTGTACCGGTTTCTTCGCTAAAACGCTTCATATTGTCTTTAATATTTAATACCATCTTAGCGACATCACCCCATTCCTGTTGAGATAAGGCACGACCTCCTTTAGTAAATTCGAGATAAGTTTTGTAATCATCTTGTATTGCACCAATAGTGTCTATTACAATTGTTGCAAACTTATCCGCGCCAGGTTTCCTAAGTTCAGCAAGAACTTCTGCAAGTTTTTCAGGTGAAGTTTTAGCTATTTTTCCACCTATTATAGCATCATTCTTAAGGTTTTTTACTTTAATAAGACCTTTAGCTATATCATCACGGTATCTCATTGCCAATACTCTACCACCGCCATCATTTCCAATGGATATGTAAAGTAAAGGCTTCGGATAACTTCCGGCTATTAAAGTTTTACCTGACTTAGGTTTACCCATGTACATGTCTATACTATGGGTAATAAAACTGTCATAGTTCATTTTAATCCTCCTTTATATTAATTATTTATCAGTTGAACCAAAAGCACCAGCTGATCTACGACCAGTCTTTTTAGGAACAGTTAGGGTGTCAGTAACTATATTAAATGTTATATACTGACAAAAAGATTCTCCTTTATTATATCTAACATCTGAATCATTAGCATTAAATACTATGACATGTATATCGCCACAATAATCGGCATCTACAGGACAAGTCGCTATGAACAATCCTTTTTTAGCGGCAGATGAACGCGGTGTCAATATTACACAAGTATCCACTTTAGGAGTGACCGCACATTTTAAATTTACTACGGTTACTTCTTTAGCTTTAAATATAATATCTTCTTGTAATATTATTTCAGTTCCCGCGTCGTTAGTATAACCTTTAACAAACATCATTTATCTCTCCTCTTGTAAAATGTTCATTATTACCTTAAATACATTAAAGTATGGTTTAACATGATCTTTTACTTTTATAATATTAATACCTTTACTTTTTAATGTATAATATAAGCCAAGAAACAAAAACTTAGCTTTAAAACTTATCCGGGAGAGGTGTGCATAA
>SFKZ01000008.1 GCA_004553595.1 Methanobrevibacter ruminantium
CTTTGTCGTACTTAGGCTTGTAATATATCCCGTGGGCCAGTCCTACGATAACATTACGTTCACATAGTCTGATTAGTGACTTCTTGATGGCCTCTGGCGTACCAAGCTCGGCATAGTCTGTGGAAAAAACTATTTTCCCTTCCGGTTCCGAACCGATAGCTGTTTCAATTCTTTTTGCTGTACTATCAACCATACTAATTTGTATTTTGGGACAAAATTATAATAAATTTGGGACAAAACAATGCTTTTGCACCAAAAAGTTACTTATTTTAATGCTTATTTAACGTATAAGAGCCTAAAATTCGTGTTTTCTGCGCAAAGACAAGACTAATGTACATGAATCAATGCAGAACCAGTCGTTTTAACACCAAAATCTGAGAATACCAAGATTTCATTCTTGTGGGTGTAACTTCAAAATCTACACCCAATTCTACACCCAAAAATAGCGATACGGAAAGAAATTCTGTGATATCCTAATTTTTGGCTAATTTTACAAATGGCTGACATACAGCTATTTCGTATTTTATGATATTCTAAGAAACCATAAGTTTGAGAGCCTCTCTCTCCGCAACCTCAAAAAAGAAGTTCGTTTTGAACTTCTTTTTTTGTTTTATATCCTTAATCGACAAAAATACCGCAAAGCCCTATGCTTAATCGACAAAAATTCTAAAAATACCGCTCTTATTCGACAAAAATACCCAAAAACCCTTTGCTTATTCGACAAAAATACCTAATTTTGCATCGAAAATCATTCTTAATAGAAAATTATGAATAAAAACAAAGCTATTCACAACATATTGGAGATAATCGTCGGCTCATCCGACAAATCCGCTTCTCAACGTAATGCCTCACTACTAAAAGAAGGTAAGATACGAAAGATTGCTCCAAGAATATACACTAACAACATGGACGATGCCCCTGAAGACATCGTCAGAAGAAACATTTTCTATATATTAGGACAACTATATCCCAATGCTGTGATTAGCCATCGCTCTGCCTTCGAACTCAAGCCGACGGCAGAAGGTGATATATTTCTAACCTATACATACACCAAGAACATCGATTTGCCAGGAATAAAGGTTCACTTGTTAAAAGGGTCTATGGGTACAGAGCGTGACATGCCATTCATCGAAAACCTGTATATTTCGAGTACAGAGAGACGCATCTTGGAGAATCTTCAAAAGGGAAGATCGCGCAACAGTGTATCCAAATGCCTGCCAAGAACAAATATCGAGGAGCATTTGGAGAAGATGTTGGTTGTCAATGGCGAATCAGGGATTAATGCCTTTCGTGACAAGGCAAGAGAAATCGCGCAACAATTGGGTATGACAGATGAATTTGATACACTAAACTCAATCATAGGAGCACTGTTGACCACCAAGCCATCCAAAGTACTTGTGGCAGAAAGTGCAATAGCAAGTGCGTGAGTGCCACATGCAATTTGAGGTCTTACAAGAGCATCCTCTGTATGAAAATATGAAGCGTACACTTTTTCCAAAGTGTCTCTTCCTATGTCGTTATAGCCATATCCGGTTGAACTGTATAAGCATGCTTCGGAAACTTTATTTTCCTGCATAGCCTTTAGCACCTTAAGCTGGTTATATTCTGTAATTTTATCAATTTCCTTAAATCTCAATTCAAGGCTGTCTAATACATCCTTTGATAACTTATATACCTCTTCGCAAATTCCAAGTTCTTTATATAATTCCTGCACCTTTTAATTGCTCCTTCATAAATTCTATTATTTTATTATTATCAAATGAAAAATCTTCTTTATTGATCCAAATTACATCTTTTTCACGCTTAAACCATGTAAGCTGTCTTTTGGCGAAATGTCTCGTATCTCTCTTAATTATGTAAACTGCTTCTTCTAAAGATATATCATTGTTCAGATAAGAAAGAATCTCCTTATATCCAAGTCCCTGCATAGAAATATTGTCTTTTGTAAGACCTCTTTCCTTAAGCGCTTTTACTTCATCAACAAGACCGTTTTCAATCATAATATCAACACGTTTATCAATGTTTTTATATAAAAGGGCTCTGTCCTCATTGATTACAAAATATTTAAAATTATAAGGCGATTCTTTTATTCGTTCTGTTTCGTTATGCTTTGATATTTTCTCACCTGTAAGATAATGATATTCAAGTGCCCTAATTACTCTTTTTACATTATTTGGATGAATTTCATTTGCAGCTTTTTCATCTACCTTTCTAAGCATATTATGAACAAATTCATTCCCTTTTGTAGTAATTAAATTTTCAAGTCTGTCTCGTATTTCATCACTTTTATTTGCATCATCATCAAAATTAATATCATATAAAAGTGCCTGAATATAAAATCCGGTTCCTCCTGCAATTATCGGTATTTTTCCGTCATTTTTAATATATTCAATATCATTTTTAGCAAACTGTTTAAATGTCGCGATATTAAATTCTTCTTCGGGCTCTAACACATCAATAAGATAATGCTTTATTCCCTGCATTTCATCTTTTGTGACCTTAGCAGAACCAATATCCATATGTTTATATACCTGCATTGAATCAGCAGATATAATACTTGCATTTATTGACTTTGCAAGCTCAATTGAAAGTGCAGTTTTGCCAACAGCAGTAGGACCTGCAATAATTATTAAGCTTTGTTTATCGTTATTCTGCATTAACTAAACCTTAAGTTGTATAATAAAAATAAATGAACTAATTAACAATCCTTTTAAACATCTTCTCTATTTCATATTTAGAAAATGAAATAATAGTAGGTCTTCCATGAGGACAATTATAAGGATTTTCAAGTGTAAGAAGTTCTGAAATAAGCTTGTCAGCTTCAAATACAGATAAATGCATATTACCCTTTACGGAAGCTTTGCATGCCATTGTTGCGATTTTCAAATTGACTGTCTCTGTTTCTTTTGAATTTTTGCCTTCCATCAATTCATCAAGCATTTCATGAAAATAATCTGCCGGATTCTGGCTTAATAGCTCCATCGGAACAGTACTTATAGTATAATCAAGCCCTCCAAAGTGCTCTATTGTAAAGCCGACATTTAAAAAATTTTCATTATATTTTGTAACATACTGAGCCTCTGCATTTGAAAGAGAAACAACAATTGGCGGATAAATATTTTGTGAACAGTTCTCGTTGTTTCTTAATTTTTTTATAAGTCGTTCGTAATTAACCTTTTCATGTGCAGCATGCTGGTCAACAATGAATAATTTATTCTCAAATTCAATTAGCCAGTATGTATTAAAAAGTTGTCCGATTATTCGATGTTTCTTTATAGACTCTTCACTGATAAATTTATCATCAAAAAGCGTAAGCTGTTCGTTTTTATCATTAATATCTGTACTTTCATCCTCTTTTTCAATTTCTGATGAATAGTAATTATTATATGATGATTCAATAATATGATTTATCGTTTCAAACGGTTCTTTATTAATTTCCGATTCTTTAACTGAAGGTTTTTCATGATATTCTTCAACAATCTCTTTAATAAGTTCCTTGTTAATAAGTGCATTTTTAATCACATCGACAATATAACATTTCAATGCTTCACCTTCGAAAAAGCGAATTTCACGCTTGGTAGGATGCACATTTACATCAATTAAATGAGACGGTATTTCAAAATACAAAAAAACAGTCGGGTATTTATGAAGCATAAGATAATCCTTGTATGCTTCTTCAAGTGCCCTGTCAATTAACGTGCTTTTAATAAATCTGTTATTTACAAAATAAATTTCAAAATTTCTTGTAGCTCTTGCAAGCTCGGGCTTTCCTATAAAGCCATGAATTGAAATATCATCTCGTATTGACTTTACTTCAATTAAACCGTTAGCTATATCACGTCCGTAAACATTATAAATACAGCTTTTTATATCGTTTTTTCCTGAACTTTGAAGCTTGACATTCCCGTTATAAATATACTTAAAGCTGATATTCGGATGTGATAATATCATGTGCTCAATAAGTTCTGTAATGTTATTTCCTTCACTTGATGGTGACTTTAAAAATTTCTTTCTTGCAGGTACATTAAAAAATAAATCTCTTACAATTATTGTTGTTCCATCAGGGATTCCTGCATCCTCAAATACACATTCTCTGCCACCCTCTACAACATATCTTGTCCCAATAAAGTCAGTTTTGGTTTTTGTAAGAAATTCGACTTTACCTACAGCACTAATGCTTGATAAAGCTTCTCCTCTGAAACCAAGACTGGTTACAGAGATTAAATCCTCAACACTTTTTATTTTTGATGTTGCATGACGCATAAATGCTTTTTTTATCTGT
Source organism: Methanobrevibacter ruminantium (assembly GCA_004553595.1). Taxonomy (GTDB): domain Archaea; phylum Methanobacteriota; class Methanobacteria; order Methanobacteriales; family Methanobacteriaceae; genus Methanobrevibacter; species Methanobrevibacter ruminantium_A. The sequence continues at coordinate 4,283 of SFKZ01000008.1, forward strand.
GACCTGTCAATTCCCTCACCGTTGTCGGTAATCCTAATAAAAGAAATACCGCCGTCTTTTATTTCAATTGTAACCGCATCTGCATTTGCATCAATTGAATTTTCGACAAGTTCCTTTACAACAGCTGATGGTCTTTCAACGACTTCACCTGCAGCAATTTTATCGATTGTATTTGAATCAAGAATATTTATATTTTTCATTTATCAGATTTTCCACCTGTTTTTTAGTCTGCTCTGCAGACTGCTTAATGTATTTATAGCCTCAATTGGTGTTAGTGAATTAATGTCCAATGTTTTTATTTCATTTAATATATCTTCATCAGTATCTGTATCAAATAAAGACATCTGATTAAGATCTACTTCATCTAACTGTCTTACCTTTTTGCTTCTTTTATTTGATACATTTGTTGTTTCTGAAGCAATAGACTTTATTTTTGATGAAATATCATTTTCTGTTAATTCATCTGCTAATTCCTTAGCCCTCATTATTACGGTATTTGGAACTCCTGCAAGCTTTGCAACTGCAATACCGTAGCTCTTATCAGCTCCGCCCTTGACAATTTTACGTAAAAATACTACATCATCGCCCTGTTCTTTAACTGCTACACAGTAATTATTTACAGACGGCAGCTTTCCTTCAAGTTCAGTAAGCTCATGATAATGTGTTGCAAATAATGTCTTTGCGCCAAGAAGCTTTGTATCTGAAATGTATTCAACAACAGCCCAGGCAATGGACAACCCGTCAAAGGTAGATGTTCCACGTCCTATTTCATCAAGTATTAACAAACTTTTATCTGTTGCATTTCTTAAAATATTTGCCACTTCAGCCATTTCAACCATAAATGTTGACTGACCGAGTGATAAATCATCAGAAGCTCCAACTCTTGTAAATATTCTGTCACATACACCAATATTGGATGAATCTGCAGGGACAAAACAGCCGATTTGTGCCATTAGAACAATTAATGCACTTTGACGCATATACGTTGATTTACCGGCCATATTCGGACCTGTTATAATTGAAATTCTGTTTTTTGCATTATCAAGATATGTATCATTTGAAATAAACATACCGTCAGGTATCATCTTCTCGATTACAGGATGTCTTCCGCCTTTAATATCAATAATACCTTTTGTATTGATTTTCGGTCTTGTATATCTGTTAGCCTCACTGACATATGCCAAAGAACAGAATGCATCAAGTGTTGCTATTACATGTGCGGTATTTTGTATCCTTGATACATTTGTAGAAATCAAATCACGTATTTCACAGAAAATATCATATTCAAGCGAAAAAAGCTTATCTTCTGCATTTAATATTGTATCTTCAAGTTCCTTTAATTTATCATTTGTATATCTCTCGGCATTTGCAAGAGTCTGTTTTCTTACATAGTCATCAGGTACAAGTTCTTTAAATGAATTTGTTACTTCAAAATAATAGCCGAATACTCTGTTATATTTAATTCTTAAATTTTTAATTCCGGTACGTTCCTTGTCAGAAGCTTCAAGTTCGGTAAGCCATTTCTTTCCTAATACTTTTGCATTTCTTAAATTGTCAATTGTCTCATTATAGCCCTCTTTTATTATTCCGCCTTCTTTAATTGTAATTGGTGCTTCTTCATTTATTGAGTTTTCTATAAGTAAGAAAATGTCATTTAAATCATCAAGCTTATCATATAATTCACCAAGAATACCTGATTTAAAATCCGAAAGCTGTTGTTTTATAGCCGGTAATAGTTTTAATGAATTTCTTAATGCAATTAAATCCCTTGGATTGGCGGATTTATAGCTGATTTTACTCATTAATCTTTCAAGATCGTATATTGGACTTAAATATTCTCTTAATTCTTCACGTGTAATTGCATTTTTAAATAATGCTTCAACAGCATCAAGTCTAAGTGTAATTCTTTCTTTATTGATAAGCGGCTGCTCAATAAAACTTCTTATCATTCTTGAACCCATTGCTGTTTTGCACTTATCAAGTACCCATAATAATGAGCCTCTTTTATTTTTATCACGCATTGTTTCTGTAAGCTCAAGATTTCTTCTTGTGGAGGAATCAATAAGCATGAAATCAGAAATATTGTATGGTGTAATTGATAAAATATGTTCAAGAGAGTTTTTCTGGGTTTCGTATAGATATTTTAAAAGTGAACCGGCCGCCACTTTTCCGCAGTTTAGATCATGAAGACCAAGCCCCGATAAATTTGTAACTTTAAAATGACTTTTTAGTATATCTTCACACGCTGTGTCGTCAAAGTACCATGATTCAAGCGAATATAAAGTTACAGAAAGCTTAGTCCTAAGTTCTTCGATATTTATTCCTGAGAGTAAAAATGACTCATTACATATAATTTCAGATGGATTAAATTTATATATTTCATCAGTAAGCTTTTGCAGTGTGTTGACTTCAGTTACATAAAATACACCTGTCGTGACATCGGAAATTGCAAATCCAAAATTACCAAGGACATATACAATAGACATGATATAGTTATTTCTGCTCTCATCAAGCGAAGCAACATCAATATTTGTTCCGGGAGTTGCAACTCTTATTACTTCACGTTTTACAAGTCCTTTTGCAAGCTTTGGATCTTCAACCTGTTCACATATTGCAACTTTATATCCTTTAGCAACAAGTTTATTAATGTAATTTTCTGCGGCATGAAACGGGACTCCACACATTGGTGCCCTTTCCAATAGTCCGCAGTTTTTACCTGTTAATGTTAGTTCAAGTTCTTTTGATGCAAGTAAGGCATCATCAAAAAACATTTCATAGAAATCACCGAGACGATAAAAGAGAATACAGTCTTTGTATTCCTCTTTAGTCTGTATATAGTTTTGCATCATTGGAGAAAGATTTTTAATGTCTATGTCCATAACTGTTCCTTAAGTGTCTTACTTATTCTTTTTCTTGAAATTTCAACAAGACCAAGCTTTGTTAATCCATAACATTTTGCTCCCTGGTCATCGGTTTTAAGTTCTTCTTTTATTGTTTTAATTAATTCATCGTTATATTCTGATTTTTGTTCATTGATGAAATCAACAATGATAATTCCTGAAATATTTCTAAGCTTAAGCTGTAATACTACTTCCTTTGCGGCTTCAATATTTATCGAATGAATTACAGTTGCCCTATCTCCTTTAAATGTAGTATTACCGCTGTTAACATCTATTACTGTAAGCGCTTCTGTCTTATCAATTGTAATATACGCATCGGATTTAAGATGGACTATTCTGCTTGTAGCCCTTTCAAGCTTTGAAGATAATGAAATAAGCGCTGAAAGCGGAACCATTTTGTCTTCATATTTTTTAAATTGTATATTTACATCGATATTCTTGGATTTATAGTTATTGCAAAAATCATTAATAAGCTCAAATACTTCATCTGAATCAGTAAGTATTTCATCGTAATTACATATATCTTCAGTAAACAATATATTTAATAATTCCGGCAGACCTAAATACAAAATAGAATTATCTGTTCTTTTATCTTTATTTTTATAAATATTATCAAGAATTTTTGATAAGTATTTATATTCATTGTATATTGACTCTGTATTTGCATAGACTGCATTTTGTCTGATAATTACATTATTCAGATTATCTGTACATATTTTGCTTTTATCACGTATTCTTGATGAAAATTTAACGCCGTCAATACATTTATTTACAATAACAAAAAGACCTGATAATGATATTTCATCTGTTATTGCATCTTTTTTATTAACGTCGGTTTCTTTTTTTAGCATTACGGGAATAACCGTCTCCGGCTTGTATTGTGTCCCTTTTAAATACATTGAGGTTTTATTACATCTTACAAAGCTTGCATCAATATTTTTAAGTACTTTATCAACTCTTCCAAGAAAAACCGAATCAGAAGTATCATGGATTGAATCAACTGCTCTTATTTTTATGCATTTATCATCATGTAAAAATAAAACCAATACTTTTTTCTGATATTCTGTTATAACAACTCTTTTTTTCATATTATAAAATGTCTTTTCCTACATCCTCTAATGATTTAAAAGACTTTTCATTATATACGCCTGTATACATTTCGGTTCTTTTAATTGTAATAAAATATTCATCAAATTCTTTATTCATAGAATCAAAAACAGCTTTTATTACAAGCTCAGGCTTAATATTCATTACAGAGCCACACGATACAAGCAAAGAAATAACGTCTCCGTTTATATTGTATTCATAAATAAACGGTTTAATATCAAGCGTATTTTCTGATTTCTTTGACTGTTTTGTAACAATCACCTGATCTTTATCAAGTAAATCATAAAATGCTTTTTCAAAATCAAATTCAGGCTTATTCTCATCCCTTATTTTAATTTCATATGAAGCAGCACTAATGCTGGACATTGCATTATAAGCTTTGCCTTCCGGTATTTCCTTAAATGAAAGAATTCTTATTTCATCTACTGACTTTTCATTAAGTCTGTTTATTGCATCGTTTGAACTGATATATGAATTAAGTTCTATATCAACATATTCTGCAATACTCTCATCTCCAATACCAAGCGGCATCGCAAAGGACATAATTTGATGAGGTGAAAAGCCTTCCGAATAAGCAATTGGGATATCAGCCCTTCTCATAAGCTTTTGAAAATATCTCATTACATCGAGGTGTCCGATAAACTTAAGTGCACCGCATTTTGAAAACTTAATTCTTACTTTCATGGCACACACCTCCCTTAATTACAGCCGCACCGCATGCACTGCATTTTTGTCTGCAGTTTGGCGTAATTAGTTCTTCCTTGGCTTTTAACCATTCATTAACAAGAAATTTCTTGCTAACACATGTATCAATAAAATCCCATGGAAGTATTTCATCAACACTTCTTTCTCTATGTGTATAGAAGGAAACATCTACTTTACATTCTTCTAACGTTTCATCCCATACCCAAGGCTTATACTCTTCTGTCCATGAGTCAAAAAGACAGCCTTTTTCGTATGCTCTTAGTAATACTTTACTAAGCCTTCTGTCCCCTCTTGCAAATAGTCCTTCAAGAACGCTTAAATCGGCTTCATGCCAGTTATATTGAATGGATTTAAAGTTAATCTGTTCCTTCATGCACTCTTTTGTATATCTTGCTTTTTCAAGAAATTCTTCTTTTGTGCATTGTCTTGCCCATTGAAAAGGTGTGAATGGTTTTGGAACAAAAAATGAAGTCGAAGAAGTAATATGTACTTTTTTCCCTTTTCTTTCTTCTTTAGGAATAGTGTCATAATAAAGCTTTGCTATTTCATTGGAAAGCTCTGCTATTCCTCTTATATCATCATTCGTTTCATATGGCTGTCCAAGCATAAAATAAAGCTTCACCTTACTCCAGCCTCCTAAAAATGCAAGCTTTGCACCATTAAGAATTACTTCTTCAGTAAGTCCTTTATTTATAACATTTCTAAGCCTTTGAGAGCCGGCTTCAGGAGCAAATGTAAGAGAACTCTTTTTAATATCCTGGACTTTACTCATTACATCAAGAGAAAATGCATCAATTCTTAACGAAGGCAAAGAAATATTAACATGCTTTTCCTTTCCATATTCAATAAGGAATGTTAACAGTTCCTTGAGTTCTGTGTAATCAGATGAAGATAAGGAACTTAAGCATATTTCCTCATGCCCGGTAGAATCAAGCATTTTTTTTGCAATTTCTTTTAGTTGTTCTATATTTTTTTCTCTAACAGGTCTGTAAATCATTCCCGCCTGACAGAATCTGCATCCTCTTATGCAACCGCGTTGAATTTCAAGAACAACCCTGTCCTGAGTTGCTTTTATATATGGAACAATCGGCTCTGTCGGATATGGACTGAATGTAAAATCTTCAACTGCAGTCTTTTTTACCTTCGACGGAACATCCTCATAAATTGGTTCAAATTTATTAATTGTCATATCTTCGTTATATTCAACATTATAAAGTGACGGAACGTAAATCCCATCTATTTTTGATGCCATACGAAGAAATTTCTGTCGATTAAAGCCTTCCTTTTTACATTCCTTATATAGATCAAGAAGCATATTATAGCTCACTTCACCTTCACCTATATAAAACAGATCAAAAAAGTCAGCAATAGGCTCAGGATTATATGCACAAGGTCCTCCGCCAATTACTATTGTGTCATCATTTTTCCGGTCTATTGCATAGATTGGAATTTGTGATAAATCAAGAATCTGAATTATATTTGTATAACACATTTCGTATTGAAGTGTTATTCCAAGGAAGTTAAAATCTTTAATGTTATCCTGTGATTCTAAAGCAAACAGAGGAATATTTTCTGCCTTCATTATCTGATGTAGATCAATCCATGGTGAATATACTCGTTCACACCAGACATCATCACGTTTATTAAATAAATCATATAAAATTTGAATTCCAAGATGAGACATACCAATTTCATACACATCAGGAAAACACATACAAAATCTTATATCAATTTTTGATTTATCTTTATATATTGCATTTATTTCATGACCAATATATCTGGCAGGCTTGTCAATTTTTAATAATATCTTATCTGATAACGCTCTTTTTTCCATTTCTTTTTCTTTCTTAAAAATAATCACATACAGAGTTTATTTTACCAAATATATGAAAAAAAAAACAGAGCACATATTACATGTGCTCTGTAAATATTTATACAATTAATCTTCTTTATAATATAAGTAAATATCTGTATCTCCGTTGATATTTGAAAGACTTCTTGAGAAGCAATCAAAGTCCATACCATGATGTTCAGGTATTCTTGGTTCGCCAACTCCCTCTCCGTCACGAACCCACTTTTCATCAATTACATCACCTGTATAGTCATCAATAAATCTGACTTTATTTAAGTGGTAATACCAGGCTTTAATGTTTCTGTCTTCAGTGATATTCTCCCATGAACCTTCCCAGCCGACAAAATCATATCCGTGCAGACAAGGATTGCCCGGATCATCAAGTGTTGTTCCGTATGGAACTACATCTGTCTTCCAAAGTTCACCGTTATGTCCGTTGTACCATCTTACTACACAAGTCTTACCAGGTACTCCCTTAAGAGACATATCCCACCATGGTAAAGCAGGAGCAGATACATTATTATTAAGCTTTATTGCCTTTCCACCAATACCGTTCTGTGTAGGTGTAGTACTTGCAGTTACTGCGGCCTTTGTAGGAGTATACATACCAAGAATAATCTTATCAGACTGTATATTGGCAGCTGTGTCTGTCCATCCTGCAAATGTAAATCCCGGAACAAAAGTATCAACAGGAACGATTGCATCTTTACCTCTTTTTACCTGCTGAGTATTTATTGTTGTTCCATAAATGAATGTAACGTTAAATTTAGCATTCTTACCTGCAGCATATACATCAAATGTATTAACTGATATTAAAGCTAATGCGGCAATTGCTGCATGAATAACTATTTTTTTAATTGTTGAAATCATTAGTAAACACCCTCCATTGTTTTATACTACCCATAACACAATTAAATATTATGTCAACAATTATCATATCATGAATAAACGATATATACAATATATAAATTATCTGTTGGCAAGTTCTTCAGTAATATCTTCCCATGTAACATCTTTTTGCGCCATAAGAACCATTACATGATATAAGAAATCTGCAATTTCATATTTAATCTCTTCTTTATCGGGATTTTTAGCTGCAATCACTATTTCAGTAGCTTCTTCTCCGACTTTTTTAAGGACTTTGTCTATTCCTTTATCAAACAAATAATTTGTATAGCTTCCTTCCTTAGGATGTACTTTTCTGTCTAAAATAGTTGCCATAACCTCATCAAAAACCTTCGACGGATTGTGATTACTTGAATTAAGACTGAAAGCCTCGTTAAAGAAACAACTACCCTTTCCTGTATGACATGCACTTCCAATCTGTAAAACCTTAACAAGTATTGTATCCAAATCACAATCTACATACATGGATTTAACATACTGAAAATGTCCGCTTGTAAGTCCCTTTACCCACAGTTCATTTCTTGAACGTGAATAATATGTCATTACCCCTGTATCAATCGTTTTGTTAAACGCTTCTTCGTTCATATATGCAACCATTAATACTTCATCAGTCTTGTAATCCTGAACTACTACAGGTACATATCCATCTGAATTCTTTTTTAAGTCCGACCATTTGTATTTGCAGTCAATATTAACTGAATAAACCTGCCTGTCAGGATCTTTTTCAATATGAATAAATGTAAGTTCGTTAGTATCAACTGTTACCATCTCATTTATTGATACTATGGCAGATGAATATTCATTAATAATTGGTTCGTTACTATAATATTCGCCCTCTTCTTTTATACAAACCATTATTTTGTCTTTTTCAAATCTTTTAGATGCTTCTTCAATAAGCTTAAGATTTGAATCCTTAGACATATTGAGAGCACAAGCCTTACAGCCTGCATAGAGTATCTTCTTAACATCCTCTAAGCGCTTAATATTACCTGCACCGATTATTGGAATATCAACAGCTCTTGTTATATTCCTAATACAAGTCAAGGCTTTATCATGCTCTGAATCCGTATTTGATAAATCAAAAATTATAATCTTATTTGCACCTTTTGCTGCTAATGAAACCGAATAATCTACAGGATTATCAGAGAGTACATTATAATTTGAAAAATCTGATACAAGCTTTTCATCTTTTAAAAATAAAGCAGGGATTAATAAACTGTTCATCTTTTCTCCTGTTCTTAAATATAAATATTATTCAAATCGCACTTTTATTGAATTTGCATGTGCGCTGAGGCCTTCTGATAATGCAAATCTTTCAATATCAGTGTGAATTTCTTTAAGTGCATCTTTAGAATATGAAATAATACTTGTCTTTTTGATAAATGCATCAACAGATAAAGGTGAGAAAAACTTTGCTGTTCCGTTAGTAGGAAGAACATGATTTGGTCCTGCAAAATAATCACCTAACGGCTCTGAAGAATATTCACCTAAAAAGATAGCTCCTGCATTTTTTATCTTAGTCATTGTTTCATACGGATTCTTTGTTAAAATCTCAAGGTGCTCAGATGCAATCTCATTTGCCGCATCAATAGCATCATCAATTGAATCACACAAAATAATATATCCGTAGTTTTCTAAAGACTTTTCAATTATTTCAGTTCTTGATAATTCTTTTAAGAAAATATCAACTTCTGCAGATACTTTGTCAGCAAGTTCCTTAGATGTAGTAAGTAATATTGCTGATGCAAGCTGATCATGTTCGGCTTGAGACAAAAGATCAGCAGCAACATATCTTGGGTTGGCAGTATCATCTGCAATTACAAGTATTTCAGAAGGGCCCGCAACAGAATCAATGCTTACATGTCCAAATACTGCTTTTTTAGCCAAAGCCACAAAAATATTACCGGGTCCAACAATTTTATCAACTTTTGGAATTGTTTCTGTTCCGTAAGCCAAAGCTGCAATTGCCTGTGCTCCTCCAACTTTATATATCTCATTAACTCCACAGATTTTTGCCGCAACAAGAGTACAATCTGCCACTTTTCCTTCCTTGTTGGCCGGAGTAACCATTACAATCCTTTCTACGCCGGCTACTAATGCAGGAATAACACACATAAGAGTAGACGATGGATATGCTGCTTTTCCGCCGGGTACATAAACTCCGGCTTTTTCAATTGCAGAAACCTTTACTCCAAGTAAAGTACCATCCTCCTTTGTACTAATCCAGGAATTCTGTTTCTGTTTCTCATGGTACTCCTTAATATTGTTAAAAGCTTTTTCCATAATTGCAATAAGTTCTTTATCGTAATTATTATATGCTTCATTAATTTCTTTTTCTGTTACTCTTATAGTATTTTCATCATATTTATATCCGTCAAATTTTTCTGTATATTCAAATACAGCTTTATCACCGTTATTTCTGACATTATTAAGAATTTCAGATACGGTTTTTTCATATTCAGGATACTGTGAAGGTGAACGCTTTAATAAAGTAGTAAGTATATCCTTTTTTGTTTCTTCAGTTAATTTGATTTGTCTCATTATATAGCTCCGTTCTTATCGTTTAATACTTCTTTAATATCTTTAATGAGATTGTTAATTCTCTTGCTTTCCATATTCATTGATACTCTGTTTACAATCATTCTTGCAGAAATCGGATGAATTTCTTCTAATACTTCAAGACCGTTTTCCCTTAATGTAGAACCTGTTTCAACTATATCTACGATAACATCCGAAAGACCGACAATTGGTGCCAATTCAATTGAACCGTTAAGCTTAATAATATCAACTGTTCTATGTTTCTCATTATGAAAATAATCTTTAGCTATTACAGGGTATTTGGTTGCAACTCTTATTACTTCATGTGAATTAAGTAATTCTTTAGCACTATTTGGACCACATACACACATTCTGCATTTTCCGAAGCCTAAATCGAGAACCTCGTAATTTTTGCGGTTTTCCTCCATAATTGTGTCTTTGCCTACTACACCTATATCGGCAGCGCCATATTCCACATATGTAGGTACATCAGGACCCTTGGCTAAAAAGAACTTAAGCTTAAGTTCCTCATTTACAAAGATAAGCTTCCTTGTGTCTTTATCTTTCATTTCCTCGCAATATATACCTGTTTTCTCAAGTAGTTCAAGTGTTTTATTGGCAAGTCTGCCCTTAGTTAATGCAAAAGTTAAATATCTCATATATACCTCGGATTTAATTGTTTTCTTTCTTATTTCTTGTTATTACCGACACAAGCTGGTCGACATTAGCTGAAAATCCTATAGCAGGTGCATCTTTTCCAAATTTTTCGATAAGCTTATCATACCTTCCGCCTTTAAATATTGCATCACCGCTTCCGTATGTATAGCCTCTGAATACGATTCCTGTATAGTAGTTGTATTTTGAAAGCATTCCTAAGTCAAACGAAATATATTTTTCTTTGCCTTCATTCTTAAGCAACGCATATAATTCCATAAGTCTTTTAATTGCATATTTTGATCGTCCGTTCCCTGACATTTCAATTGCTTTTTCAAGACATTCATATGAACCGAATAATTCCGAAATACTTAATATGGAGTCCTTAACGTCTTCATTAATATCAGTTGCATCAAGGATTCCCTTAGCACCAAAATAATTCTTGTTGGAAATCATATCTCTTAAGTCCATTTCGGTTTTTTCATCGAAAACAAACTCTTCACATAATCCTTTAAAGAATTCAACATTACCAATACTTATCTGAAAGTCTTCAATATTAAGTGCCTTAGCACAATCAAGTACTATTGATATGATTTCATAGTCTGCCTTAACCGAATCATCTCCTATTAATTCACTGCCTACTTCTAATGATTCTTTTAGCTTACCTTGAAGGTCAGAAGAATTAACATATGTAAGTCCTGAATATACAAATCTTAAAATATCTTCATAATCCGCAAAATAAGTAGCCGCAACACGTGCAATAGATGGCGTGAAGTCAGGACGAAGACATAGTGTATTTCCTTCTTTGTCAAAAAACTTAAAAAGCTCATTTGATGGTATTGTACCGATATCAGAAGAAAAAATATCAAAATATTCTATTGATGGCAAATCAATATTCATATAATTATATTTTTTTATAGTGTCAAAAAGTGTATTTTTGACGTCCTGTCTTTTATAATATTCATTTCCATATATATCCCTGAAGCCTTCAGGAGTATCTAGTAATTTATTATACATTATTATCTCTCCATATACTTTAGTGCGTTAATGTGCTAATTCGTTAGCGAATTACCAAAGCGAATTATATATTTATTTATTTTGTTTGTCAATCCCGTCTGCTCAAATCAAGATTTACTCCATCAAGATATGGCACGAAAATGCCTGCCTTACTTTCTAAAAAGAAATCTTCCTCGGTTTCATCAAATGTAAAGCTTTTTCTACCGCCTGTATTCATTCGTTTCCAGAAATATTTAAGTTTTTCAAATCTCAAATAATAGTATTTATCTCTATGAGTATAATAGATTAAGAAAAAGGCAATGCCTCCTTGTTTTTCAAAATCATCCATAAACCTAACCTGATGTTCATGAATATTTGCAAGGGTAAATGTATCCTTTGCGCATTCCTTTGCATCAAAAGCTATCGGAATTCCCTGTGCTGCGCCAATATAATCGACTGTTGACTTTTGCTCAAAGTATGCAAGAGTAATGTGTCTTGATTTAGAATCAATATTTATTGGCGTAATCGGAGTCGGAATTTTCTGAACAAGACATAAACCGGCTTCTGAATATCTCTCATTTGTTCTGTTAATTAAGTCTTCAAGAGTAGAACCTCTAAGTCCTCTCGTTTTCCATGTAGCCATCTTGTACCTATAAGCTTAATCTAAATTGCGGTTCGCAAATAAATGTTTTTCCCGAAAAATCAAAAGACAGTTCATCATCATATTTAGGGAATATTATCTTATATGCATGAAGCATCTGGTATTTTTTATTAAACTCACTGCTTAATTTTTTGTCCCCATATTTATTGTCACCAATAATCGGAAATCCAAGATAAGCCATATGGGCTCTTATCTGGTGTGATTTACCCGTTATCAGATGAACTGATACTAATGAAGTATTATTTTTATATTCAAGAAGCTTATACTCTGTTTCAATCAAATCACAGTCATCACTTGTTTTATCTGATGTAACAGTGACTTTATTAGTAATACTATCTTTACTCAAATATCCTTTATACAGTCCTTCTTTATTGAATTCACCTTTAACAAGACATTTATAGTATTTATTAATCTCTCTTGTCTTTAGTGACATGGATAATATCTGCGCTGCTTTTAGATTTTTACATGCTATGACAATACCTGTAGTATTTCTGTCAAGTCTGTTAATTACTGAAGGTTTATAATCCAATATATTATCATCATTAAGATATCCTGAAGAAATCAAATAATTAATTATATATTCATTAAGTGAAACATCATTTTTTTTAGCTTTCTGCGATAACATATTTGCAGGTTTATTTATAAGGATAATATCCTTGTCTTCGTATACAATACTGTCTTTTATATTAAAACGATCACTTATCTTAATGTCTTCTTCAGTAAAAGAATCAGTCTTAAATTTGTTATAGGTATCATCTGAAATATAAAGCTTAACTACATCGCCTTCCTTTATTATTTCCTTACCTGTAGCTTTTTTATCATTAAGAACAAAGTTTTTCTTTCTAAGCATCTTAAATATAAAAGACATTGATCCTTTATTTAAAATACGCGTAAGATATTTATCAAATCTTTGCCCTTCATTTTGTTTTGTGACAATAAATTCTTTCATATTAGTATTGAATAAGCAGCTTATATCGATACGGCATTAAACAGTGAAAATACATTATCAGATGAATCCGTTTCATCCCCTGAAAGTTTTTCATTCATTTCTGTAAGTCGTTTAATGTAATCTTCGGCACTTATGTAAACCTTTACAGAATATGACTTATAGCCTTCTCTTTCAAGACATGTAACAATATGATCCTTTAACTCCTTTGAAAAATCCTTTTTTTTAGGTGCATATAAACAAATTATTGTATTGTTAAGAATACTGATAGCCTTAACGAAAAATGCTCTTTCCGATGTTGTAAAAACATATTCATATTTTGTATTTGCGTTTCCTGATGCTTCTTTTATTTTTTTATAATCTTCTTCATCAATAGAAGAAAATCTAAGAAACATAATCATTGAAACAGCACTTTTAGCAGCCGGAAGTACACTTAGTACTGCAAAAACAGTGAAAAAGTTTTTGTTTGTTTTAAGAGTAATATAACCAAACAGATACAAAAAAATCGCACATGAAAACATAAATACTGTTTTGATTATTTCTATTATTCTTTTATTATTTATATACTTAAATGATCCTTTTTCAATTTTTAAAAATTTCATAATAATCCTCAATATAATAATCGGCCAGCTTACGTTTTTCTTCGTCCTGATACATTGAATAATCATCCCTAACGGCACAGGTTTTCATATTTGCATTTTTACCTGCCATTATTCCTTTTATAAGATCTTCAAATACAAGACAATTTTCACATTTTACATTTAATTTATTTGCGGTAATAATATAGCCATCAGGTTCAGGCTTTCCCTTTATATCACTACAGCCGGCAGTTATTGCATCAAAATATTCAAGTATCCCGTTAGCTTTAAGCGCAGCTTTAGCAAGAACTAATGAATTAGATGTAAATAGTCCTGTCTTTATTCCTTTATTTTTAAGATGAATGAGAAACTCTTTTACGTTAGGCTTTAATTTAATTGAATTTTTATATTTAAATAGTGCCATATCGTTCCAATCATTAATTATCGTATCGATATCATCATCAATATTGAAACGATTTTTAAAATAAAAGGCTACTTCTCTCATGCTTAAGCCTTCAATTTCTTTTCCCATATCTTTTGGTACTTCATGTCCATGTTTACTAAGATAGTCAATGTCTACCTGTCCCCAAACCCACATTGAATCTACAATTGTACCATCCATATCAAAAATGCAAGCATCAATATTATTTAACATAGTCCCTAATTCATTCTATAGCTTTTATTTAGCAAATTTTTAAGTTTTCCGGATTTATCTGATTTTGCAAACCCAAGTGGATAATTATCACAAAGAATAAGTGAGAGTCCGGGGTGCAAAGTTTCATTTTCATTTAAGAATATTGTCTCACCTTTAATGTATTTTACAGTTCTAATATCATCATGTGTTAGATTAAGACAATTATCAAAGTTGTCAGAATTAAGCGTCATTGCATAGGCTTGTGATTCAGAAAGCATAAGTCCCGTTCTTATATACCTTATCCCTTCTCTGTAGCCGTTATCCTTAAGCGGCGGTAATTTATAATCAATTGCTTCTTTTTTATTTTTTAATGCAATAGAAATAATTTTTGAAGGAGCAAAATCATTTCCTACATCACATTTAACACATTCACCTTTTTTCTTTAATAACGCCATAAAATGACCTTCGCCAATCATCTTATGCGGAAAAACTCTTACACATTTTGTAAGTCCCAGTCTTCCGTTTGAAAATCCCTCATAGCCTTCAATATCAATTAATTCCATATCATTATGCTTATCAAGAAAATAAGCAATATTTTCTTCATCTTCCTTCTCATTAAATGTACATGTTGAATACATGAGAAGTCCGCCTTCACAAAGCATTTCATATGCATTATCAATTATTGTTCTTTGGATATTCTGATAATATTCAGGGCCTTTCTCTATCCATGATTTTATTAAAGAAGGCTCTTTCCTAAACATCCCTTCACCCGAGCATGGAACATCACAAAGTATTTTATTGAAAAACAAAGGAAATTTAACAGAAAGATTTTCCGGTTTTTCAGCCGTAACAAAAATATTTGATGCTCCTGTAAGTTCAAGATTTTTAAGTAAAGCTAAAGCTCTGGAAGCAGAAATATCATTTGCATATAATAAGCCTGTATTTGAAAGTTTTCCCGCAAGCTCTGTAGCCTTTCCTCCCGGTGCAGCACATAAATCAAGAACTCTGTCACCTTTTTCAATAGGAAGTCTGTTTGCAGGAAGCATTGCGGATGGCTCCTGTAAATAATAAAGTCCGGCATGGTAATATACATCCTTTGCCGGATTTTCTTTATCAGCATATATGTATCCATTATCAATAAATGGAATTTCTTCAAGTGAAAAACTAAGCTTATCTTTTAATTCTTCTTTACTTATCTTTAGTCTGTTAACTCTTAATCCATGATAAGAAGGTCTGTTCAAGCTATCAATATAACTTGAATATTCATCGCCTAACAGCCCCTTCATATAATCTAAATAATTAATAGGTAGATTCATATTAGTTTTCAGCCAACACCTTAAGTAATTCTACAAGTACATCATAAACTCTTTTCGCTGACGAGATACTAAGTTTTTCCTTTGGTGTATGAATATCAAGTACGTTAGGTCCGAATGAAATAATATCAAGGTTCTTAATCTTATTATAGAAAATACCTGTCTCAAGTCCTGCATGAATGCCTTCAACCCTAGGTTCATAACAAAGCACCTTACGAAAGCAGCTTATCGCTGCATCTCTAAGAGCCGAATTTTCAGAATATTCCCAGGCAGGATAATCTCCCTCTTCTAAAAAAGTACCGCCGATTGTTTCTATTAAATATTTAATCTTAGTAGAAAGAGCTTCTTTTTCACTTGTGATAGAGCTTCTTATACTGATTAATACTTCAAATTTGTCTTTTCTCAATTTAATGATACCGACATTTGAAGAGGTCTGGACTAAACCTTTAGTAGAAGGGCTCATTCGCTGAACTCCATCAGGTAAAGTCATAAGTAGGAAAATTACTCTCTGCATAGTCTTATATGTAAGAACCTTTTCTGTAACAAAATCACAGTTCTCACAATAGACCATCATATTTTTCTCGACACTCTTATATTCATTCTTAATGATTGACTCAAATTCGTAGAAAATGTCTTCTAACTTCTGAGAATCATCTTCGCTAACAATAATTTCAGCATTACATTCACGCGGAATTGCATTGTCCTGTAATCCACCGCTAATGCTTAACAAATCAAATTTAACTCTTGTTTCAAGGAACTGTAAAAGTCTGCCCATAAAAAGGTTGGCATTTGCGCGGTATTTATCAATTTCAGTTCCGGAATGTCCACCAAGTAAACCGCATATGACAATATTGTATTTTATTCCTGATTTTTCTATTCGTCTTACAGGTACACTTAATACTACTTTTTTGCCTCCGGCACAGCTTGTAAGAATAACTCCTTCATCTTCATGGTCTAAGTTTATAAGACGCTTTGATTTAAGCAGACTCACATCAAGTGCGTGTGCTCCGTTCATGCCGGTTTCTTCATCAGATGTAAATACGCACTCAAGCTTAGGAGCGATAAGTGTATCATCTGTTAATAAAGAAAGCATATATGCAACGCCTATGCCATCATCGCCACCAAGTGTAGTTCCCTTAGCATAAATATAATCATCCATCACAGAAAGTTTTAATGGATCTGTCTCAAAGTCAAATCTTGCGTCTGTTTCGAAATTTTTCTCACATACCATATCAAGATGACCTTGAAGCATAACCGGTGGCTTGTCTTCATAACCCTTGGCACTTTCCTTATATACAATTACGTTGTTATATGAGTCCTGAACATAAGAAAGTCCATGTTCCTTACAAACACTGACAACATAATCGGATATTGCCTTTGTATTTGAAGAACCATGCGGAATACTTGCAATCTTCTCGAAATATTTAAAAACACTTTGCGGCTCAAAATTTTCTAACATTTCAAATCCTTCTACAAAATATCAACATTATTAGACTTGAGGTCTGTTGTATTTACGTTGAGATTACTATTTGATGTTGCAACTTGATCTCCGGATAATGCAGCAACATCTTCATCAAGAGAAACCTGCGGATATAATACAGATCTGTCATGGTTAATTACTGCTTCGCTCTCTCTTAATGATTGAATTAACGATCCATATTTTGCATCTGCGGTTGCAATTGCATGAGAAATAATATTCTGAAGATTTTCAAGAGATTCATCTGTATATCTCATTGCAGCATGCTTAACTTCGTTAGCTTCAATTGTTGCATCATCAACAATCTGCTGTGCTTTGGCATTTGCATCTTCAATTACTGCTCTTGCCTGTGCATATGCAGCCTGCATAATTTCATGTTCAGAAAGCATCTGGTCTGTCTGGGCTTTTGCCTCTGCAAGCATTTCCTGTGCCCTTGCCCTTGCATCATCTAAAATTGCTTCCTTATTTGAAATAATCTTTTGATATCTCTTAACTTCATCAGGAGTTTTGTTTCTTAAATCTCCTAATAAATCAAACAATCTCTCTCTGTCCACCTGGATTTTAGTATTTGATAGTGGTACGAATTTGCATTCATCAATATAATCTTCAATTTCTTCAATAACCTGTTCAAATCTACTTGCCATATTATACCTCTTTTATTCTGTCCCCTTTATTACATCATTGTAATATTATTTTTTATATTTATTATAAACAAGCTCTGCCACTTCCTTTGTGACAAACTTGCTGATATCGCCTCCAAAGCTTGCAACCTCCCTTACCGTAGATGAAGAAAGGTATGCATATCTTAAATCTGTATTTAAGAAAATTGTTTCAATATCTCCGTCACTTAATTTAGCATTAGTCTGAGACATCTGAAGTTCATATTCAAAGTCCGTGACAGCTCTTAAGCCCCTTATTATGACATTAGCGCCAACTTCTCTTGCATAATTTACAAGAAGTCCTTCATAGCTTACAACACTAATGTTATGAATGTCTTTTACTGCATCTTTAATCATATTAACACGTTCATCTACCGAAAACAACGAATGTTTCGCCCTGTTGTTAAGAACAGCAACTGTAAGATTATCAAAAATTTTGGCAGATCTTGTAATAATATCAATATGACCATATGTAATAGGATCAAAGGATCCCGGATAGATTGCAGATTTCATAGCATTTACTTCCTCCTTAAGAATACATGCATATTGTTTTTATACTCTTTAATCTTAAATATTTCAAATCCGTATGAATCAATATAACTTATATCGGTATCTTTGTTAGCTTCAAATACAATAATTGAATCTTCATTTATCAATGAAGAAGAAGAAAGCCTTAAGAGCACCTGTTTTTCAAGTTCTTTATTGTATGGTGGATCCATAAATACAACATCAAAAACAGTTTTTAACTCAAGCTGATTAAGTGCACTGAACACATCCATAGGATAAACAGTACTTAATTCTTCAAAATGAGTATTTTTGATGTTATCTTCAATGCATTTAAGGGCCGCTTTCGAGTTCTCGACAAATACAGCCGACTTACATCCTCTGCTTAATGCTTCTATGCCAATTCCGCCACTTCCGCTGAAAAGATCAAGAAAATTTGCATCATATAAATAAGGCATAAGTATATTAAACAATGTTTCTTTTATCTGATCGGATGTCGGTCTTGTTTCAAGCCCTTTCGGAGTTTTCAAAAGAAGTCTTCTTGCACTTCCCGCAATTACTCTCATACTAAATTTATCCTCTTAGTTTTGTACCCTTTGAATCACGCTTTGTTAGCTTTATTTTGTTGACTTCAACATTTCTGCCTTTAACCTTGCATACAGGATTATCTCCCATGGAAAGATAAAATACATCTGTAATTTCATCACCTGATAAAAGCTTAATGCCTCTTACTCCAACAGCACTCTTTTTCTTTATCGGAACTTCATCAACACTGAATCTTATTGCATATCCGTCTTTTGAAATCAATGCAACATTACGTTCATCAACTATTGGCGAAATGCTTAATAAACTGTCATTTTCATTAAGCTTTGTTGCAACAACTGTTCTCTTTAAAACTTCAAATTCCGTGCCGTAAACCTGCTTCATCATTCCCTGTTTTGTAACAAACATAAGCTTTTTAACGACAACATCTTTAAGTGTGCTAAGATAAATAGCTTCTTCTGTTTTTGAGTCAAAATTGCTGACATTATCAATTGGGACACCCTTATCTTTCATTTTGCATAAAGGCAAATCGAGCATCTTAATTGTATGCATATTACCATTAGAAGTAAATACGCATATTCTTCCTGTATTAAGAACAGGTATTATTACTTTATTTTCTGCTTCTATTGTTTCTTTATTCCTGTCAAATGTAGCTACATCAATCATTTTTGCATAGCCAAACCTGTCCATAATAAAGTAAACCATAGCTTCTTCGATTTTCTTCTCTTCAAATGAAGCTTCTTCGAGATTTTCTATTCTTGTTCTTCTTGGAACTCCGAATTCTTTCTTAATTCCATCAAGCTCTTTAATTATTGTTTTATCCATTGTTTTTGGATTTGTAAGAATATCTTTGTATTGCTCGATATTTTTAAGCGTAGTTTCGTGTTCTTTAATTAATGCTTCAATTTCAAGACCGACAAGCTTTGATAATCTTAAATCAAGAATTGCCTGTGCCTGTCTTTGTGTAAATCTTAATAGCTCAGCCTGCTTTTTTGAAATACGTGATTTAAAATTAATATTATCGGTAACACCTTCTGTAAGGCACTTTTTAGCTATCTTAACATCCTTAGAGCCCCTGATAATCTCGATAATTAAATCAAGGACGTCACAAGCCTTAATAAGTCCTTCCTGGATTTCCTTTTTATCAAGTTCTTTCTTAAGTAAAGTGTTATATTTTCGTGTATTAAGCTCACGCTGGAAATTGACATGATGAATTATAATATCTTTTAAAGACAGTGTCTCAGGTCTGCCGTCCGCAACAGCAAGCATGTTAACACCAAATGTGTCTTCCAATTTTGTCTTTTTGATGAGCATGTTTCTTAAATTTTCAACATCCGCATCTTTCTTGACTTCAATTACAATTCTTACACCGGTCTTTGAAATCTGGTTAGATATATCAACAATGTCATTTGTTTTCTTTGCATCTATTAATGCAACTATATCTGTAAGGAATTTACCTATATTTGCACCAATCATTGTATAAGGTATTTCCGTAACAACGATTTTCATTTTGCCGGCTTTACCCTGCTCAATTTCAGTAGTACCGCGTATTTTAATTTTGCCTGTACCTGTCTCATAAATTGAAAGGAGGTCATCCTTATTTGTTACAATTCCGCCGGTAGGAAAATCAGGGCCCTTAATATACTCCATAAGCTCTGCCACAGTAATATCAGGATTATGCATATAAGCCTTAATTCCTTCAATTACCTCTGATAGATTATGAGGCGGTATATTTGTAGTCATACCGACAGCAATACCTTCTGTTCCATTAACTAATAGATTAGGGATTTTAGCCGGTAATACGCTTGGTTCTTCTTCTGTCTCGTCAAAGTTTTTAACGAAATCAACAACATCCTTATCAAGGTCAGCAAGTAAAGTATCCTCGGATACTTTGCAAAGTCTTGCTTCTGTATATCGCATTGCAGCTGCAGAATCACCTTCGATTGAACCAAAGTTTCCGTGACCGTCAACTAATTTAATGCCCTTCTTAAATTCCTGTGACATGACAACAAGCGACTCATATATTGAACTGTCTCCGTGTGGATGGTACTTACCCATAGTATCACCGACAATACGAGCCGATTTACGATAAGGCTTGTCATGCTTAAGGCCAAGCTCATGCATAGCATACAGAACTCTTCTTTGTACAGGCTTTAGGCCATCTCTTACATCGGGTACCGCACGCGCCATAAGTACAGACATCGCATAATCTATATAGGATTTTTGCATAACGTCTGAATATTCTGTTTTAATTATCTGTTCTTCAAATACTTCTTCTGACTTCTTAGCCATAATATTCTACTCCATAGCAAATAATCTTAAATATCAAGAATAGCTTCATGAGCATTTCTGTGAATAAACTCTCTACGTGGTTGAACATCAGTCCCCATAAGCATCTCGGTAATGTTTGATGCCATGAGCGCGTCTTCTACTTCAACAAGCTTAAGCCTTCTTCTCTTTGGATCAAGAGTAGTCTCCCACAACTGTTCTGCATCCATTTCGCCAAGACCTTTATATCGTTGAAGAATAAAATCAGAGTGATTTTTACGATATTTATTAAGTGCCTTATCATCATACAAATATTCTTCTTCACCCTTTTTAGGAATTGCTTTATAAAGTGGTGGCATTGCTATATACACATGCCCCTCTAATATAAGTTCAGGCATAAACCTATAGAATAATGTAAGCAGCAATGTCGAAATATGTGCGCCATCAACGTCGGCATCCGCCATAATTATAATTTTATTGTATTTAAGCTTCGTAATATCAAAATCATTACCATAGCCTTCAGAAAAGCCACAGCCGAATGCATTAATCATAGTTTTAATCTCTGCATTAGCTAAAACCTTATCAATCGAAGCCTTCTCTACGTTAAGTATTTTTCCTCTTATAGGTAAAATCGCCTGATACATCCTGTCTCTTGCAGTTTTAGCAGAGCCGCCCGCAGAATCACCCTCAACAATGAAAATTTCACACTTTTCAGCGTCTTTACTTTCACAATTTGCAAGCTTACCATTTGAGTCAAATGAATAACGCTGCTTAGTCAAAAGATTTGTCTTTGCTTTTTCCTCTGATTTTCTGATTTTGGCTGACTTTTCAGCCTGTGATAACACAAGCTTTAGTGTTTCAAGATTTCTGTCAAAAAATCTTACAACTTCATCACTTGTAACCTTCGCTACTGACTTGGTTGCGTCCTGATTATCAAGCTTTGTCTTAGTCTGACCTTCAAATCTCGGATCCGGATGTTTAATTGATACAATTGCAGTCATTCCGTTACGAATGTCTGCACCTGTAAAATTAGGATCCTTATCTTTAAGGATGCCAATTTGTCTTGCATATGAATTAAGGATATTTGTTATGCTTGTTTTAAATCCTGTTAGGTGTGTTCCACCTTCAGAGTTATAAATGTTATTACAAAATCCAAGTACTATTTCATGGAATTCATTAACATACTGGAATGCAATCTCAACATTTATTCCGTCAGAAGTACCTTTAAAATATACCGGCTCATGTAATACTTCTTTAGATTTATTAAGATCCTTAACGAAGCCTACGATACCATCTTCTTCATGAAATATTATTTCTACAGGCTCGTCCTGACGCATATCCTTAAATATAATTGTAAGTCCCGGATTTAAATATGCAGTTTCGTGAAGACGAGACTTAATCTCTTCTTCCTTAAATCTTGTTTTTTCAAATATAGTATCATCAGGCAGAAAATTAATCTTAGTACCTGTTGTTTTGGATTTTCCTATTACCGGAAGCAATCCGTTTTCAAGCTCTAAATCAGGAATTCCCTGCTTATATCTGTCATGATATATTTTACCGTTTCTTGAAACTTCAATATCTAAATATGTCGAGAGTGCATTAACGACCGAAGAACCCACTCCATGAAGTCCTCCGCTTGTTTTGTAGACGGTAGAATCGAATTTTCCTCCTGCATGAAGAGTAGTAAAAATAACCCTTTCAGCGCTCACACCTTTCTCGTGCATATCAACAGGAATGCCTCTGCCGTTATCTTTAACCGTTGCAGAGCCATCCTTTTCAAGTGTAACCCATATAGTATCGCAGAATCCTGCTAAATGTTCGTCTACGGAATTGTCCATGATCTCATAGACAAGATGATTAAGACCTTTTGATGAGACACTTCCAATATACATACCGGGTCTCTGTCTTACGGCTTCAAGACCTTCCAGTACAGTAATACTGTCAGCACCATAATTTGACTTTGTTGCCATTTAAACCCCTCTTTCGTTATATTCCCTCTATATAACTGTATTTGATTATTTATTCCCTAATCTTTTATAAAATATCATATTTTTAAAAAATATACAACCTGTTGTTCGAAAATATGTTCTCCATACAATTTGTGCCAATCACAATAAACAATTATAACTCGAACTCTGCAAAAATATCCGTTTCATCTTTTACATCTTCAAAATATCTTATTAAAAATGATTTCATTTCAGTATGTGCATTTCCCATATCCAGAAGAATTTCATTTAGGTTATTTTTGTTGATTGCATCTATACTAATTAATAGTTCGTAATACTTTTGATCATCCCCGTGTTCATTTTGTAATACAGCCCATGTTTCTTCTGTTTTTGCTCCTTTTGTATGATTTATCAAATACTTAACAAGCGTTTCTCTTAATTTTTCATCAAGCTTATAGCTATGGAGCAAGCGCATAAAAGCAATTCTGATTTTTTCTTTTACTCTGTTTGATTTATATGTCGCAGGGTTTGAATCTTCAATTGTACCATCACTTGCGCATACAACCTCTTCTTCGCCACACAAAATCATTTTTGAAAAGTCTTCCATATCGTCTTTTCTCATGCGCATATCAATTGTAGAGTCAAGGTGCAAAAGCCACTCATCACTTCCGGCGTTATTTAAATCAAATAAGAAGAATGCATCAAGGCCATTAATAGTTTTTGCAAGCAAATAAGCAACATCTTCACTACTGTTTTCATTGCTTCTTATGTCAAAAATATAGTCAAGCTTGTCACAATCAATAAATATATCCTGTCCAAGATTCATATTGACATATGGCAGATAAATTTTTTCAAGCTTTCTGCATCTTGCAAAAGCATAATCTTCTATATTTCTAATTGTATCCGGAAGATGAATTTCTTTAACAAAACGGCTTGATAAAAATGCCTTTTTCTTAATATGTGTAACAGCCATATCTTCGATAACTTGAGGAATAGTAACAATTAAATCTTTTCCTGAATATTCTGTTATATGAACACTGCCATTGCTGACTGTATAGCTTAATATTCCGTTTTCTGTCTGTAATTTTGACATTTATTATATTCCTTCAATTTCATTAATCTTTTTAAGAATATCATCACTCTTATTAGATAGCATCATTTCTTTATTGTGTATTGAATAGTCTTCACTTCCGTATTTTGAAATAAAAATAGCACATTCATCAATTACAGTAAGCTCAGTCATAAGAATCAGCATTTCGTTTCCGTCACCAAAAGTCTTCTCAACAAATGAAAATGCATTGTGTAATCTTTCCTTGACGTTATTTGTTTTTGTTTTATAAAGCGAAGTCCTTTCATCATAATATGACTTGATATCATTAAACATTAAGCTTGCCGAATCATATGTATTTTTATTGATTTTATCATTTATACCTGCAAAGATTTTTATTACTTCTTTGTTATGCTTCTTAACCTTTGATGAAATTGCACCTGAATTTTCAAGCTTCCTTAATTGCTCTTCTCTTGCATATAAAATGTTTTTAACCTTTTCAGTCAGTTCATTTACAGATAACGAATTTATGTCTGCTTTAATTGACTTAAGAGGTTTTAGTACATCATTTAGCACATTTGCTTCAAATATATTTTCTTTTATGTTATGACATACTTCATCAACAATCATTCCGATAATTGACATTCTCTCTTCAAGCGGTGCTTTTTTACCCTTTTCAATAACAGAATCGTTATATATACCGCTTAATATTTCCCCTACATTGTAAGAAGACTGATATTTTTTGAACACATCATAATAAGCTATGAATTCTCTCACAACTTTTTCATTTCTTATATATTGTTCTACAAGAGTCTTTCTAACCGGCAGATTACTTTCTTCGTAAAGCTTTATCATCTCGGATAAATCTTCCCATCCTCTTGCAGTAATATAGTTTTTACCTTTAACAGTTGTTTCAACAGAATAAAAGTAATCCTTATTGATATCAATAAAACCAATAATAGCAGGATGAAGCTCTTTATTCTTAGCATATTCCTTCCATACCGAATAATCTGCTTCTACCTCTATTATTTTCATTCTGTCAAGAGTAACGATATCAAAATCTCTAACTGATTTATTGTATTCAGGCGGATTTCCGGCAGTTACAATTACCCATCCGTTAGGAACCTTATGGCGTCCGAACACTTTATACTGTAAGAACTGCAGCATGGAAGGGGCAAGTGTTTCGGAAACGCAGTTTATTTCATCCAAAAACAAAATACCTTCTTTAATTGATGAGTTTTTCATAACATCATAAATAGATGCAATTATTTCACTCATCGTATATTCTGACACATCATATTCCTTCCCTTCATACTCCTTATGTGAAATAAACGGGAGTCCAAGTGCAGATTGTCTTGTATGATGAGTCATAGAATATGAAACAAGTGCAATATTCAATTCACTTGCAATCTGTTCCATAATTGCTGTCTTACCTATTCCCGGCGCTCCAAGCAAGAATATCGGACGCTGTCTGACAACAGGTATTCTGTATTCTCCGTCCTCATCCTTTTTTAAATACATTTCAACAGATTCTTCGATATAACGTTTTGCTTCTTTAATATTCATGGCTTTTCCTTTTATTCATTAATCATAATATCTTCTTCGGTAAGTATTACTTTTATTGCCCATGGCGGTACTTTTGGTGCGTTTTCATCATCACTCAAAAACACAAATGCAACATCATAATTCTTTTTTGTTTCAGGATATATTCCATAACCATCAGTAAAATAAATCAGACCCTTTAAATCTGAAAACTGTTCATTTTCAATCATTTCATCAACATAATCAAATACAGGCCTAAAATCCGTCGAACCAAATCCTATAACTGTATATTCATTCATAAATTGACTAAAGTCGTCTTTATCTCTTATGACAGTATCGCTTCTGACCTGATTATCACATTGAATGATATGTATATTAATTTTATTAAAAAAGTTTTCCGAGTCTCTTAATATATTAACCGTTCTTTCAAGAAACGCCTTAACAAGTTCACCCTTACAAGATGCAGATGTGTCAATCGCAATGACAAATTCTTTTATTTTATTTGAATCTTTATATTCCAACGGTTCAATTAATGGCATATTATCATACAATTTCATTCCGTATGTATAATAAATATAATCAAATTCATCATCATTTATCGACAGATTTTCAGACATCACCATAAACCGTCTTAAGAACTCAGAATAATCATATTTTTCTCTTGTTGCAATATTTAAATTTTCTTCTAGGTTTTCTGAATTAGTTTTTCCTTTTGAAAAACTTTTTAAATCCGCCTTAATACTCTCTGCAATTCTTTGCCATTGTTCATTGGAATATTCAATTTCTTCTTTAATGTCCCAATACAGATGCTCATCATATTTTGTAAGCTTTACCCATTCTTCATAGCCATCATCGGACAATTCTTCAATAAGAAAATATTTATATATTTTTTGTGCCGATATAGAAGTATTTCCTTTGTATATTCTTCTGAATTCCTTTTTTATATTGTTTATTCTGTTTAATAGAAGGTCATCTGTTGGCAATGATAATATTGCCAGTTCAAAATCAAGCGCAACACTTTCAACTGCAATATCAGTTGCAAGGTCCCAAAGCTTTTTGTCTTTTCCTTTTGAATCATAGGCATGAGAAAATACACAATGAAGCAAAGTATGCAGGTATAGTCGTTTGCATTTATTTATATGCGTTTTATAATCACTAATCAGCTTAACATTAGAAAACAAAAGCTCATTACCTGTAAAAACATGTACTCCGTTATTTGAACCCCTTGTTACTTTTAGATTAAATAATGCAGAGTCTAAAAAACGCATATTCATAAGCAGTTCATCATGAGTAAGCTTCATTATCTCTTCAGAAATACTGTTTATTTTTTCAAGTTCATGATCTGTCAAAGCGTTGAATATAAATCCTTTCTTATTTCTTCCTCAATAATCTGTTTTATATTTGCATTCTCAGGTTTTGATAAATCCTTATCATCATTAAGAAGTTCAGTAACTGACTCTGCTGCTTCCTTTAATATATTAACATCGTTAAATATATCCGCAAGATTAAAATGCATGTCCCCCGACTGACGTATACCGAATAAATCACCCGGACCTCTCAATTTCATATCTTCTGATGCTATGAAAAATCCATCATTTGATTTGTTTAATATATTCAGACGCTTCATAGTAGCATCATTTTTTTTAGTACTCATGAAAATACAGTATGACTGCTTTTCACCTCTTCCTATTCTTCCTCTTAACTGATGGAGCTGGGATAATCCAAACCGTTCTGCATTTTCAATAAGCATTACAGTTGCATTTGGGACATTTACACCGACTTCTACAACTGTAGTAGATACAAGAATTTGAATGTCATTATTAAGAAATGCATTCATAACACTATTTTTTTCATTCTGCTTCATTTTGCCATGTAAATATGCAATATTGATTCTGTCAGGAAAAACAGCCTTGAGTTTTTCAGTATACGATATAACGTTTTCTGCTTCTAACCCTTCACTTTCTTCCACAAGAGGACATATCACATACACCTGTGAGCCGTTGTCAATTTCATTTATCATAAAATTATAGGCAGTATTTCTATATTCCTGACCAACAACACAGTTTTTAATCTTTAATCTCTTTTCAGGCACCTCATCAATAATAGATACATCAAGGTCAGAATACATTATTATAGCCAATGTTCTCGGTATAGGTGTTGCTGACATAACAAGAATATGCGGGTTATCAGATGTATTCTTATTACTAAGCATTTCTCTTTGTCTTACACCGAATCTATGCTGTTCATCCGTAATTACAAGTGCAAGATTTTTATATTTAACTTTTTCCTGAATAAGAGCATGCGTTCCAATGATAATATCCGCTTCACCATTTTCAATCTGTTCATACACTTCTTTTTTCTTTGTCTTAGACATTGAACCTGTCAATAAAACGCACTTGAACGGAATATTGAATTTACCAAACATCTCTGTTACGGATGAAAAATGCTGAGTTGCCAGAATTTCTGTAGGCGCCATTAATGCAGTCTGATATCCGTTTGCAGCGACCTGAAGTGCCGCAAGAACTGCAATAATTGTTTTACCGCTTCCAACATCACCCTGAACAAGTCTTGACATTGACACGTCTTTACAAAGATCATTTTCTATTTCATTAAATACTCTAAGCTGTGCATTTGTTAACCTGTACGGTAGTGACTCAATAAGTCTTTTTGTATATGCACTCTCAACAATATTAAAGTTGTTTTTTAAACGTTCATTATCTTCTTTTAATAATCTCAGTTTAAGAATAAAATAATAAAATTCGTCAAAAACAAGCAGTCTTCGTGCTTCAATAAGAGAATCAATATCCTTTGGAAAATGAATTGTTTCAAGAGCATTCCTTACTTTTTCACTATCGCTCTCTACAGATTTGAAATTCATTGAGAAGTAATAAGGATCATTAAACAAAGTCTTAACTGCTTTTGTAACAGAAGTATTTGTAAGTCCCTTTGTCAGAGAATATACCGGTTGCAGGGAATTAATGAGTTCTTCATATTTTTCGATTGTAAAAATCTGTGGCTGTTCTAAACAATATGAATTTCCTTTAACAGTTAATGTTCCTCTGAAAACATACATTTCCCCGGGTTTAAGTGATTTTGCAAGATATGCCATATTGAACCATGTTGCCAAAATCACTTGATCATCTGTTTTAATATATGCAGATACAATTTTAAATTTTTTTACATACTTTAGTAACGGCTGTTTAACAATTCGTCCTTTAATTGAAACTGTTTCTCCAACAGATGAATCACAGATGCTTTTAGTATTTTCATACTTTATATAGTCTCTTGGGAAATTGTATAAAAGATCTTCACAAGAAAATATGCCGAGCTTATTATAAAGCCCGGCAGTTTTCTGTCCGATTCCTTTTAAATTTGTGATAGGATAAAAATCATTCATTGTATTACTATTCAACCGAACAGATGTAATAGTAAATTGGCTGTCCACCGAAATGAGCCTCAACATCTAAATCAGGATACTTGTTTTCTACATCCTTTATAAAGTCAAGAGCACATTCTTCATCTACATCCGCACCGTAATAAATGCTTATCAGTTCCGACTCATCATCTATCATTCTTTCAAGCATTTCAAATGCAGTATCTTCAACAATAGTGCCGACAGACAGGATTTCCTTATCTCCGATACCCATAATATTGCCCTGTTTAATTTCAAGGCCATTGATTACTGTATCTCGTACGGCATATGTTACCTGTCCTGTCTTAACTCTTGTAATCTCTTCATTCATTATTGCCTCATTTTCTTCAACAGAAGTATCAGGCATAAAATTAATGAGTGCTGTAATACCCTGTGGTGCTGTTTTGGTAGGAATGACAATAACATTCTTATCTTCAACAAGGTACTGTGCCTGGTTAGCAGCAAGAATAATATTTTTATTATTTGGAAGAATAAATATATTCTTGGCATTAACATTGTCAATTGCTACAACCATATCATCAGTTGATGGGTTCATTGTCTGTCCGCCTGAAATAATATAGTCTACGCCAAGTCCTTTAAATATGTTATCCATTCCTTCACCAACAGATACAGCGATGAATCCCATTTCCTTTGGCGGCTCATTAAATACAGGCTTGTCTGTTCTTTCAGACTTTGAATCAGCCGGTGTTTCTTCTTTAACAGAATTATTGGTTTCTGATTCATTTGTTGGTGAATCAGCTGTATTTTCAACCGGCTTAGCTTCTTCACTAATAATATCGTTATTAATTCTTTCAGATTTAAGATTCTTAATTACGATGTCATCAATTGCACCATATGACATTGCTTTTGTAAGAACAAGTCCGGGATCATTAGTGATTACTGATACATTTACAACTCTGTCATTTACTTTGACTGTTGCATTATCACCGATAGACTCAAGGAATATCCTATAATCCTGTTCATTTTTTGCATTAAATACATTTCTGACTAATATAACAAAACTTGTATCATATGCATACTTAAGTTCCTTTTTAGTCTCGTTACTCTTATCTGCCTTTTCTACAATAAGAGAAATCTCTTTTCCAAGTAGTGCGTTATATGCACCTTTAAGTATTTCCAAAAGTCCCTGTCCGCCGGAGTCGACAACACCGGCTTCTTTAAGTACCGGAAGCATTTCAGGAGTCTGTGATAATACATATTCACAGTGTTCGATAATTTTACCCATGAATACTTCAATATCATCTGTTTTAGATACAAGCTCGTCAGCCATGTCAGCAGCTCCTTTAGCTACTGTAAGTATTGTACCCTCCTTTGGCTTCATAACAGCCTTATAAGCAGTTTCAACTGCCTTCTGTGTTGCATTGGTAAGTACAGTAACGTTAATTTCAGTTTCTGTCTTAATTACTTTAGTAAAACCTCTGATAAGCTGAGAAAGAATTACGCCCGAGTTTCCTCTGGCTCCTCTTAAAGAACCCGAAGACAAAGCTTTCGAAAACTGTTCAATAGTTGAATCTTCAGGGAGTTCTGAAATCTCCTTAGCCGCAGACATAATTGTGAGCGACATATTAGTTCCGGTATCTCCATCAGGAACAGGGAATACATTTAACTCATTAATGTACTCTTTTTGTGCCTCTAATGCATTTGCTCCTGCAAGAAACATCTTTGACAGCATTTTCACATCAATATTACTGGTTGCCACAACTTTTCCTCCTAAAATATCGATTAATCGATGACCTGAACGCCTTCGACATAAATATTTATTTTTTCAATTGAAAGTCCGGTAAACTCTTCAACTTTATATTTAACGTTTTCAATAAGATTATTTGACACAGCCATAATGCTTACGCCGTATGCTACGATTACATGGAAATCAAGAATAAGCATATTCTCACTGACAGTAACATTAATTCCGTGAGTAATATACTCTCTC
Source organism: Methanobrevibacter ruminantium (assembly GCA_004553595.1). Classification (GTDB taxonomy): domain Archaea; phylum Methanobacteriota; class Methanobacteria; order Methanobacteriales; family Methanobacteriaceae; genus Methanobrevibacter; species Methanobrevibacter ruminantium_A. The sequence goes on from SFKZ01000008.1 coordinate 35,423, forward strand.
TTAAGAAGCTTTACAATGCCGTCTTTAACGTTAACCGATGCCATTCCGACGATTCCAAAGCACTCAACGGCAACTGTTCCTGCATATTGAGCAATAACATCTGTATCTATGCTGACGTTATTTGTATTTGTATTAATATAACCCTTCATAAAAAACCTCCCTGCAATTATTATAAAAAATAAGCAAATTGAAGCTTAGCTAACATATTATACTAAAAATATATAAAAAATACAAAGAAATTTTAAAAACCCTTGCATTAAAAAAATAATTTTGATAGAATACGATTTGTTGCAAACTGGCAACATTACCGTAAATATGATTTTATCCTTGAAGGAGGTGTTATATATGGCAAAGTGTGATGTATGTGGTAAGGGCGTTCATTTTGGTAACAATGTCAGCCATTCTCACAGAAGATCTAACAGAATGTTCTTCGCTAATGTTAAGAAAGTAAAAGTTAAGGTTAACGGCACACCAAAGACAATGCATGTGTGTACAAGCTGCCTTAAGTCTAATAAAGTTGAGAGAGCTTAATATTATTAAAGATTAAAAAGCAGTTTCGTTATGAAACTGCTTTTTTTATGCTTAAAATAAGTTTAATTCATCATTCAATCAAGCGTATCCCCAAAAGCCGCATCTACTGCTTTATCATCTGATACATTAATATTATTCTTAGCTGCGACCTTATTTACTATATCAGGCACCATATCAATAATTTTAGAAAAGCTATCCTGATTCTTAATGCTTACAAGTCTTGTAGTTCCATTAGAAATAATCAGCACGGCGCTTGGAGTCATCTTGCCGTTCATACCGCCTGCTCCGCCGTCTTCTTTTTCTTTAGCTACATTTCCTGCTCCCATACCAAATGAAACATCAACAAAGGGAACAATTATAGTATCTGAAATTGTAACCGGTTCGCCTACTACCGTCTTTGTTGACAAAAAGCCATCCATTCCCTTAAGCATCGACTGTACAATATTATTGAAATTATTATCTGACATCTTTATCCTCCAAACTAGCTTTATTTCTTAAATATTTTAATCATTCGTTTATAGTCTCTGTTAAAATAAATCTTAATTGCTGCCCTTATCAATACAAAAACACTAATACGGCCTTTAATATATAAATCCCCTTCTATTACTTCCTTATCATAAACAGGATTTATAGTAATTTTATCATGAATTATCGGAAAAAGTATACCATATATTGATAGTATTTGACCCATTGTATACGGTTCATCAATTCCAATTGTCAAATTTCCATTAAAAATTTTTGGTTTAATATTATTTATAATACTTGACGCCTGCGACAAACACAGTGAAATTACTTTTTTATTTCGTTCATCTTTTAATGCATTAATATAATAATCAATATCTTTAACTATATTAACTACAGTATTATATGCCTCATTAAGCTTTTCTTTTATATTAAATAAAAATTCAAAAAATTTTGTCAATACAAATCTGATCTTATAAATAATTCCTTTGTTTTCATCAAACTTAATGTTATCATCATCATTTTCATCCAAATCAGAAGTGCTTACTATTTCTTCTTTATCTTTTGAAATTTCATTATCAGATATATCTTCATTTGCACTTTCATCACTAATGTTTCCTCCTTCATCTACGCTTTTTGTATCATCAGAATAAGGCTCGGTTTTTTTGCTATTGTTCTTATGTTTTTTTAGATTATCACTTTTCTTTATCGGGATCAGTATTACTCTTACTCTGTAATATAAATCATCGGTATATTTTATGAGAATATTAATAAAATGAAGAAGCCATGTCAGTTTTATTTCAGCATAAAAATCACTGTCTTCAAATTTATTTGCAATTATACGATAACGGATTGGTACAAAAAGTATTAATGCAATTATAATAAGAAGCAGCGAAATAATACTAAGCAGTATTATTCCTATTATTTTTAAAATAAGTAAAAAAATACTCATTACAATTTATCCTTAAAATATTCTCTCATGCTTTTATCACTTTTTTTCATCATGTACTCTTCTATCATTTTAGCGCAAAGCTTTATCGCAGCTTTTTTATTTTCTGCAATGCCAAGAACTAAAAGCTTATCATTAAGATTCTTACGAAATTTAAGGTTGTTGAGAGGGATAATGTCAAAAACATCGCTTTCGCATTCAGATAGAATTATAATGCATACTAATGAGATAAGCTTTTCGTTTAAAATATCATTTTTGATCTTATCTATTTTATTTTTTGTTTTATCTGTAAGATACAGTTCATTTATATATTCAATCATAAAAAATATAATATCATAAATAGCATTGAATAGCCTAATATTTGACAAAAATATTGACAAAATAATAGCACAATATATAATACATTATGTAAACATTTTAACAATGCACCACGTTAAATTGTTCGCGATTATTCTAAATTTCAAGGGGTGTATTTATGGAATTAATTGCAACAGTTGCCTTAAAGCCGGGAATGGAGCTTGGAGAAGATGTAACCGATCATAAAGGCCATGTTATTTTAAAGAAAAATACTATTCTTGACAGAAACTACATTGAAAAACTTTCTGTACATAATATTATCTGTGTAAATATCAAAGAACCCGAAGATTACGTAGAAAATTACTTTGATAAAGTAAAAAAATCAAAATCTTTTCAAAAATTTGAAGAACTCTATTTCGAAAATTTTACCGCATATAAAGTTTCTGTAGAGTTTCTTGTCTACAATAAAACACCTATCAATAACGAAGATTTATTGACATTAATTAATAATATTACTAAACCTCTTGAGCAAAGTAAAATAACAATACTTGATATGCTTTCTGTTTTAAGGACTGATGATAAGGATTTTCTTTATGCTCACGGACTTAATGTTGCTTTAATTTGTGATTATACCGCAAGCTGGTTTTCATTAACTGAAGAAGAAAAAAACACTCTTATTTTATGTGGCTTCTATTATGATATCGGAAAGTTTTCAATTCCTGAATCCATAATAAGAAAACAGGGAAAGCTTACGGATGCTGAATTTTTGAAGATTAAAACTCATCCTCTGCTTGGTTTTTCAATGCTGTCTAAGTTCTCTAATATTGAAGACGATATTAAACTTGCAACATTGATGCACCATGAAAGATGTGACGGAGAAGGATATCCACAAAAAATAACAGAAGAAAAAATCAATAAATTTGCAAAAATCATTTCTATACTTGATGCATATGAAGCGATGACAAGCTACAGAAGCTATAGAGAACCGCTTTGTCCGTTCAAGGTTATCGAAATACTCTCAAAAGACGGATACGGCAAATACGATACTAATTACTATCTGAGTTTCATGAAACGTATTGTTGAAGAATACATAGGCAAAGAAGTAATGCTTAACAACGGAACTGTATGTAAAGTTGTATTAATAAACTCTCACGATTTATCAAGACCTATGGTATTATCAGAAAACGGACAGTATATAGATCTTTCAAAAGAAAAGAGCCTGTACATTGACAGACTCACTTAATATCATATTAAATATCCGGTTTTTCAAGCATATTCCGATATTCGGAATATGCTTTTTTTACTATATTTTTCTCATTATCAAATTTTAACAGCCTTAATACTTCTTCATAGCTTAAATATTTTGACTCAATAAAATACTCTTCCTTCTGAGGTATTGAATAAGGTGTATCGGCAATCATCAGATACCATTTAACTTCTTTATTGACTATTCCTTCCTTTACAAAAAATGAATAAAAGCTTGAGTCAATAAACTTAATAAGCTTTGCCTCAACACCGGTCTCCTCTTTAACTTCACGTAAAGCAGTCTCTTCAAATGTTTCACCTTCTTCAACTGTTCCTTTAGGTAAAACCCAACCCTTATACCTGTTATTGAGGTTCTTATATAATATTAAAATTTTGCCTTCGAAGAATACTACTCCTCCACAGCTAATAACATTATTCATAACTATCTGTTAAAATACGAATCAAAAACCGCTCTTGCCACAGGTATTGCAACCTGTCCTCCCGAACCACCGTTTTCAATAATAACACTTATTGCAATTTTCTTCCCATTATTACCTTCAGCAAATCCTGTAAACCATGCATGTGATTCCGTTTTATTTGAACTAAACTCCGCAGATCCCGTTTTACCATATGCAGTGTAGCCGTATGCATCTTTTAGCTTAGTACCTGTTCCGTCGGTAATAACGCCTCTCATTAACTCTTTTACTTTATCAGAATCTTCCTTAGATAGCAATCTCTTGTATGGTCTAATGCGTGCTGACGATACAATATCTCCCGTATAATTCTCTATTGATTCAACAAGAATCGGATTCATAAGCACACCTTCATTTGCTATTGCAGCAGAAATAAGACACATATGATACGGCGATACCTCTGTCTTCCCCTGTCCGATACCGGTCTGGATAAGTTCATCAGGTGTTGATTTTGAATTAATAGGGACATAGCTCTTTTTGGCAATAAAAGAACTTCTGCTGTCTATTATGGAAGGACTCGGAATAGATTCATTAAATAATAATTCCTCACAGGTATTTTTAAACTTATTTTCATTAAGCTTTGTAGTAATGTTTGCAAATGAAGCATTACATGATTTTGAAAAAGATACTTTAAGATCAACCTGTCCGTGTTTTATACCATGATAACAGTTTATTTTAGTTCCTTTATATTCAAAATATCCGGGACAGTCAAATGAATAATCAGTATAATCATCATTTTCTTTCATATATTCGAGTGCCGTCAGTATTTTAAACGTAGAACCAGGTGGATATAATCCTTGCGTTGTCTTATTTAGAAGTGTAGTATTGCCTTTTTCATTTACGACAGAATCCCAGATATCACTAATATTATTAGGATCAAAATCAGGCTTTGAAACCATTGCAAGAATACGTCCTGTCTCAGCATCCATAACAACTACAGCTCCTGTTTTGTTAGAAAGTGCTTCATATGCGGCAAGCTGTGTATTTATATCAAGAGTGGTAATTATATTGTCTCCTATGTTTTTAACTGAATTAAGTTCATTATTAATTCTTTCCAAAATAAAAGCATTTGACTGTAATAATGTAAAATTAGCACTGCTTTCAAGACCTGCTTTGCCCTTTATGTTATAGCCGACAACATGTGCAAATAAACGGCCATAAGGATATACTCTGTTTTCATTTGAGTCAGATGTATCAGTATAAGCCAGCACCTCTTTATTGCTTGATAAAATGCTTCCTCTGACTGTCTTTTTTGCATATAATTCTTCTCTTTTATTATATGAATTATTTATTATTGATGCTGAATCCCGATATACAACAATTAACACATAGCAAATAAGTGCAAAGAAAATTGCACTGAACAGATACGTCAGCCTGATTATCTCTTTATTACCGCTTAAATCTTTTATAGTATTCAATTTGTCTTTAAGATATTTAAATACTTTTATCATAATGTTAATGTTCTCTTCCTATATAAAGACCTTGAATAATTGAAAACATAACAATCGTTACAAGCACTGATGTTCCGCCATAGCTTACAAGAGGAAGAGTGACTCCGGTTAACGGAATAAATTTTGTAACTCCACCTATCGTCAAAAAGACCTGAAATCCATATAGCACAGCGAGTCCGACAGCGACATATTTATAAAACATATTATTAAACTTTATTGCAATGTTCATAAACATGATGAAGCAGCTCAAACATATTAATATTAAGCATATTCCGAACAGACTTCCAAACTCTTCTGAAATAGCCGAATATATAAAATCAGCAGCAACAACCGGGATGGATTGCGGCATTCCCATACCTACTCCCATTCCGAAAAAACCGCCGGTTCCGATTGCAAATAAGGACTGTGCTATCTGATATCCGGCATCGTTTATCGTATCAAAAGGTCTTAAAAATGCATTGACACGAATACGTACATGTGCAAAAAGCTTATAGCCTATAACAGAACCTGCGCCAAGTGCTAAAGTGCCGCATAATAAGTATAAGAATTTACATGTCGCCACATACATAACACATATATAAACTACGGTAAGTATTATTGCACCTCCAAGATCTTTTGATATTACAAGAACAATTACATGTGCAATTGCAATTACTGTAGTAATAACAATATCTTTAAAGTTCTTCGCTTTTGCAAAACAGCTTGCAATTCCGAATACAAATATTATTTTCACAAATTCCGAGGGCTGGAATGTAACATTAAATAGTGTAATACTGATTTTGGCTCCGTTTGTTGCAACAGAAAAAATAAATACTAAAAACAGTGTTATAAATCCGGTAATCACATACGTCCATTTAAGCATTGAGAAAAATGGTCCCTTTGCAATAATAAAGGGAATACAGGTAGATATGCTTAATGCAAGCATTGCAATAACAAACTGGCGCAAGGCTTTATCAAAGGAAATACGGGATATAATAATAAATCCAATAGATAAAAGCATACACATGTTGTTAACTATGAGCCTGTTAGAACGTTTATATATTGTTTTTGTAAAAATGATTACAAAAATAATACAAATCAAAGAGCACAAATAAAACAGCAGATATTTTATTTCTCTTTTGACAATGTATAAAGAACAAAATGAAAGGCTGTATATCAGTATCATATACAGATTTTGTCTAAAGTATATTCGCTTTCTTTCATTTTCAGTTTTATGTAAAAACACGTTATAACATGAAAATGTATAGAGTGCCATTAAGAATACAATTATGTACTTTGAAACAATGGTAAATAATATTCCCAAACTATAATACTCCTCTGTTTAAATGTCCCTTAGTGTACATATCAGTTAATAGCTCTGTGTCACAATTTTCTCCCAATATTATACATTTTGCAAAATAGTTTATTATTTCTTTTATCTGTAATTCAGATTCCATTGTGAAAGATAAACGGATAGAATTAACTTTTAGCTTTCTTAAGAAATCCTGTTCTCCTTTTAAAAACAAAGGTACGTTATTATATATTGTATTAATACATGTCTCGCAACTGTTAACTGCAAAGTATTTAGCTCCTCTTCTGTCTTTAAGAGTAATTGTTTTTTCAACTTTATCGCATGAAAAACATGTATTATTGACACATTGTGCAGAAACCATCATCGGAAGATATCCATATGCTATTATTTCAGAATGTTTTAGTGATAATTTATATAACTCCTTTTTATTAAGCTCTACAGGTACAGTAAGCTTACTCACTCCGATATCATAATACATATTTTCTGCTTCTTTATTGAGTGTATAAATATGAATATTACCTATTATTTCTTTATTAAATCCGTTATCCTTAAAAAACTGAATCACCTCATGAGAATCAGCAAGTACACCATCAATATAATCAAAAAGACTAACTATTTCTTCCTTATTAATATTAAGATAGTTGTATCTACACACCGATTGGAATGTAACATATACCTTCTTGTTTGATTCTCTTAATGATTTTATTATGTTTTTATCTTTACATAGGATAAACGGGATATAAATACCATTTACATATTCTGATGATGCTGCAGCTTTAAGCTGTTCATAATTTGTAATTTCACAATTTATAACGATTTTACTATCGGAAATACTTCGGTCTTTATCTAAATCAGAGTTATTACTAAATGCCTGATCTTTAATTGATTCATCTGACATTTCTGACACTATAGTATTTCTATTAAAATCAGATTTTCTTTTGTATTTTTTTGTCAATTCATTTCTGACACAATTTATTGCTTCGCGTCTTAATTCATTTAAGTCAGAGAGTAAGACAAATGCATTCTTTGCAATATCAAAATTAATATCTGTAAATTCAAATTCTGTATCCTTTGTTTTCTTAAGCTGTTTTAATACTGTTTCTGAATCTGTAGGGCGATTTTTTGCAACTAAAGCTTTATTACCTTCATAATAAAATTCATTATTTATAAGAATTGAAATATTTTCATCGGGATAAATTCTTACAAATGCAGATAACGGCATTTTGATATTATTTGTAAAATCAATGTCTTTATTTTCTTCTTTTTCTGTTTTATAGCTTGCATCCGAAACAGAAATCATTTCTCTTCCGTTATGCTTATAATAATACCCTGATGAATTGCCTCCTCTTGTGTAAAGCTTTATAAGTATATTTTTATCGTTATTAAACTCATGCCCGGTAAAGAATTTATCAGATATTTCTTTAACAGACATTTTGGTAATGTTGTCATAATAATAATCAATATATTTTCTGTAAATTGCAGTAACTTTGCCAACATATTCAGGACTTTTCATTCTGCCTTCTATTTTTAGTGAGCATATTCCTGCCTTAATCATTGACGGAATATAGTCAATACTGCAAATATCTTTAGTTGATAACAGATATTCATCATTATAAGGTTGTCTGCAAGGTCCGGCACATCTTCCTCTGTTACCGCTTCTGCCGCCTGCCAAAGAGCTGAAAAGGCACTTTCCGGAATAGCTGTAACATAAAGCACCATGAATAAATGTTTCAAGCTCCATATTAGAATTGTCATGAATGTATTCAATCTCCTTCATAGACAATTCTCTTGCTAATACGGTTCTTGTTACCCCAAGGTTTTCAAGTAATCTGATTCCTTCAATCCCTGTTATTGTAAGCTGAGTACTTGCATGAACAGGCATATCATAAAATACTTTTCTGATATATGAAATTACTCCCATGTCCTGTACTATTACAGCATCCAATCCCGCTTCATATAAGGGAAGAAGGTAATCATAAATCTCACCCATTTCTTCATCTTTTAATAAAGTATTAAGTGTAAGATACACTTTCCTGGAAAAAATATGTGCATAATCTATTGCTTTAATCAATTCTTCTTTTGAAAAGTTTTTAGCATAAGCTCTGGCGCCAAATTTATCGCCGCTTAAATATACTGCATCTGCGCCACAGCTTATAGCTGCCAAAAACGAATTGTAGTCTCCTGCCGGAGATAATAATTCTATTTTTTTCATGTAATACCTAATACCCTTAAATACAATAAAAGCTGTCATATGACAGCTTTCTGTTATTTTAAATTTATTCCGTTCTGATAGCTCTTTATCATTTTATCCTTCGACTCAAGCTTTATCTGTGATGTTATTAATTCATGCTTAAGGTCATATAACTCTCTGTCCTTTAAATCCAAATCTTCTTCTAAAGCTTTTACCCTGTCAAGCGCCTTAAAGTAATCATCTGCAATATTAAGCTGTATATAAATGTTCTGAAGTTCAAGCGGTTGTCTTCTGAATGAATCCGAAGCATTTACCTCTTGAATCTTACCATTAAGATAAGCAGCAACTTTCTGGAGATATTCCTCACTCTCTGCACCCGAAAGTGTTATTACCTTACCACCGATTACTACTTCACAATCATTTGTAAAACCCATAATTTACTCCCCATTTAAACTCATTAAACAAATTATATCATACCAGACTTAATATTCAATGCCAAAATGCCTGTATGCAAGCTCTGTGGCCACTCTGCCCTTTGGTGTTCTGTTAATAAACCCGTTTTGGATTAAATATGGTTCATACACATCTTCTATAGTGCCGGCATCCTCACCAATAGCAGCGGCAATAGTATCAAGACCTACCGGTCCGCCCGAAAACTTATTGATTATTGTCAGAATAACATTTCTGTCAACATAATCGAGTCCCATTTTATCTACATCCATTAAATCGAGAGCATTCATCGCAACATCATATGTAATTTCTCCGTCAAACCTTACTATTGCAAAATCACGGACTCTTTTTAACAATCTGTTGGCAAGCCTTGGTGTGCCTCGTGATCTTCTTGCAAGCTCATATGCTCCGTCTTTATCAATATTAACCGAAAGCTTTTTAGCAGAATTAATTATTATTACAGATAATTCTTCAGGTGTATAGAATTCCAGTTTATGTATTACACCAAATCTGTCTCTTAACGGTGCTGTAAGAAGTCCTGCTCTTGTAGTAGCACCTACAAGAGTAAACTTAGGAAGATCAAGTCTTATTGACTTAGCGCTCGGCCCCGAGCCAACCATAATATCTATTGCAAAATCTTCCATCGCCGGATAAAGAATTTCTTCAACCTGTCTGTTCAATCTGTGAATTTCATCGATAAAAAGAACATCACCTTCATTAAGAGTCTGAAGAATTGCAGCAATTTCTCCCGGCTTTTCAATTGCAGGTCCCGAAGTAGTCTTCATATTAACGCCCATTTCATTTGCAATAATTCCGGAAAGAGTTGTCTTACCAAGACCCGGAGGACCGTAAAACAGCACATGATCCAAAGAGTCGCCTCGCATCTTAGCTGCCTTAATATAAACTTTAAGATTATCCTTACACTTCTTTTGTCCAATATAATTATCAAAAGACAGCGGACGAAGTGTAGATTCAATCTTAATATCTTCATCTGTAATATTTGTTTCAATCATTCTTTTAGCCATAGCTTATAACCTTGAAATGTTCTTTAATGCAAGCTTTAATATCTGTTCAACCTTTGTTCCATCAGGCATATCTACACTATTTACTGCATTTAATGCATCCTTTTTAGAATAACCGAGTGCAATCAAAGCTTCAATAGCCTCTGATTTCTCATCACTAAGTGTACCGGCATATACTTCGTTGCTTAACAACTTGTTCTCAACCGTATTAATAAGATCAATTTTGTCTTTAAGGTCAATTATGATTCGTTGTGCAGTTTTAGGTCCGATTCCTTGAACCTTTGATAAAGTCTTAGAATCTGATGAAACAATTGCCATCTTAATATCATCAGTAGTCATTGTTGACAGTATCTGTAATGAGGCCTTAGGTCCTATACCGTTCACTGTAATTAAGAGCTTAAAAAGTTCAAGGTCATCACTCGTATTAAAACCATATAACTGCATTGCATCTTCCCTTACAGAAAGATATGTATATATTTTAGCAGTATTGCCAATTCCCTGTAATGACTGAATACACGAAGCAGGCATCAGAACATTGTATCCAACGCCTGATACTTCAATAATCACCTTATCCTCATAAATTGCGGAAATCTCCCCTTTAAGAAATGCTATCATTACTTCCCCACCTATAATTATGATGATGATATTTTATCATATTCGAACATATGTTTCAACTCTGCTAATTATTATGGAACTGATAATTCCGATAATAGTACCCATTATTACTCCTGCAATAATTAACACAGGGAAATAAAAGTAAAGCTTAAGTTCATTTATTACCAATACCGCTACTAACAGCTGTCCTGCATTATGAAATACACCTCCGCCTATACTAACCCCTGTAATGCTGAACTTGTCTGTTTTTTTAAGGAAATACATAATACTTATACTCAGTATTCCACCTGTAAGCGAATAGATTATTGAAAAAAGATTGCCAAACAAAAATCCGGAAAGAATTACTCTAATAATTACAATAAAAAGTGAATATCCAAATCCAAATAAATAAAGGGCAATTACTGATATTATATTTGCTAAACCTATTTTTACTCCTGCAATTCCAAAATTTAGCGGTATCAGTGTTTCAATATATGAAAAAATAAGCGAAAGTGCAATCATTAAAGATAAATATGCTATTTTTTTATTATCTGGCAACTGCATCATAATCCTCGTTAGTACTTTCATTTTGTGGACCGTAAACTTTAAGAAGTATTTTACCCGGAAGACAGCAAATTACTTCTCCCGAAGAATTAATAGGCTTCTGATGAACACATAGCTTATCATGGCAGCACGCAGATAAAACATCTGCTTTTCCATTTTTTATTTCAAATGTCATCAGTGTCATATCATCGTATTCGATTGTATGATATCCTTCATCATTTAATGAATACTTTCCAATTACTTCATTGTCTTTATAAACAACAAGTAACTGTCCTTTTTCACAACTGAAATTTATTATTAAATATAGAACGAGTGCAATGATACACATTGCACCCGCTAAATAAAAATCATATTTTCTCAAATTATACTGTCCTATTTAGCCATGGCGTGAATAAGGGAATCGTATTCTCTGTTAATCTCCTGAACAGTCTGATTGTCACCATTCTCAGAATCAGGATGATAGATCTTAATTAAATCCTTATATCTCTTCTTAAGAGCCTGCGGGGAAGCAACGCCCTTAAAGAACATTTCACCATGAACAATATTGTCGCCGTCATTTCCACCTTTCTGGAAAGAATTAACTCTCTCAAAGAAGGCCCTTCTCTTCTCGGCTTTTTTCGACTCTTCTGCAAGCTTTCTTGTCTCTTCTTCAAGAAGGCTCCATTTCATATTAAATAGCTTAATCTGTGAATCTAAAGATTTCTGCTTAAGTTCCATTTCATATTGAAATGCATTACGCTTACTTTCTAACTCTTTGTATGCCCACTCAAGTTCCTGCTTTGCAGCCAAAAGTAAATCGCTATTTAACTCGCCATTGTCATTCCCCTGTGACAAAAGCTCAATAGCTTCCATAACTTTATTCATTTTAATCCCCTTATATAAATTATCAAGCGAATCCCCTACTCGCTCATAAAACAACCTATACATTAATAAGATACCATATATTGTGTTTTATGTAAATAATATCTTCATTTTATACAAATAATACACCCTGTAAATGTAAGACTGATCAAAACAAAGAGACGAGCCTCAAATACGTGTTATTTATTTATCTTCGCAACATTATGTATCACATTTAATATGATATGTGATACATATAAATCGATTTTTATTTGATTTATGTAAATATATATGTTAAAATTGTACCAATAAATCGTGTAATATTTTTAATATAATAATTAATAAGGATTATAATCGGGTATAAAATATGGCAAACAATCAAAATACACAAAAAATTGAACAATTTCTGTTTAGAAGAGGCGGTAAATATACTGTAATTGCCGGCAGTATTTGTATTATTCATTTAATCTATCTCTTCTTTTTTTACAAAATTGGTCTTCTTGCTATGTCCATATACAATATATTCTGTATTTCAGGTTACTTTTTCTTTTTAGCTGAAGCATATAAAGGAAACAGAATTAAAGACTTTTCATATTATATACTTTTTGAAATACCACTCCACAGCATATTATGTACCATTTTTGTTGGCTATGAGTATAATTTTATGCTCTTATTAATTACTGCAATATCAATAGTGTTCTATTTTGGTCTGTTCTTGGATTGCTTTAAACGACCTATTTTTTTCTCATCAATAGTCGCAATAATATATTATATATTGCTTATTGGTTGCAAGCATTATTTATCATTTCACACCCCATTATATACAGGATTTAAAAATGCAAATAGCTATTCCGATTTTTTTGGCTACTTTAATCTATCTGTAGCAATTATAGGAATTACATTTTTTGACATTTTACTTGCAATAGAATACGGTTATATTAAAAATAAGCTTGTAAGTGAAAATTCAAAGCTTGATAATTATGCAACTTATGATCCTCTTACAAATCTATTAAACAGACGAAGCGCTGATGAAAAGTTAAATCAGCTCTTTGATGCTCATTATCACGATGAAGATGCATTCTCTGTTATTATGTGTGATATTGATAAATTCAAGCTCGTTAATGATACATACGGACATGATGCCGGTGATTATGTTCTTAAGGAAGTAGCCTGGATACTTAAAGATACAGTCAGAGATGAGGATATTGTAAGTAGATGGGGTGGCGAAGAATTCTTAATAATCGTTAACAACAATAAAGCAAATGCAGCTATATTGGCAGAACGTATCAGAGCTCAGGTAGAGGCTCATACATATAAATACCAAAACCTTGAATTACGAGTTACCATTACCCTTGGTGTATCATCATTCCATGCTAATTCGGACATTAACTCATTAATTAAGTCAGCCGATCAAAAGCTGTACAGAGGAAAAGAAAACGGACGTAATCAGGTAGTTGCATAATTTTACTTGTGATTTATTTAATAATAAGCTCAATAGTAATTATTATTTACGATAATTATTATTGAGCTTATTTTAGTATTTAATACTATTTATTAAATTATTTAAACCACTATAATAATCTAAAGAATCTTGCAATTGCCGCCATCAGGTTGCCTCCCGGGAAGCTTCTTATTTCCTTTTCCTTAACTCCTTTAAGCTTTATCAGTAACACAAAATATACGCACACAGATAGAGCTATTGAAATGGCAAGTGATACAAAGGAAGATAAAGCTTTTGATATTAAGAAATTAGAAAGCCATGCAACTAATCCCATAAATATCGATGATACTGTAGGAATTACAAATGTCCTTACTATCTCCTGTTGATAATTTAAATATTTTCTGATTGCAAGCCAGTTGAGTATACACATAATAAGTGCAAAGAGCACACACGAAATTACAACACCATATAATCCCATGTTAAACACATCAAGCATGAAATACAAAATGCCAACGTGCAAAACAAGAGCTATTGCGGCATTTCTTACAGGAATATTCAATTTATCAATTCCCTGTAATACACCATTTGACAATGTTGACATTGAATAAAACACTACGGCAATTGATCCAATTTTTAGCATCGTAGCAGGAATATCAACTTCTCCCTGAAACAAAGTACTAATTATAGGTTTTCCGAGCACTGCAAGTCCTACAGCACACGGAATGGATAGGATCATAGTAAATCTCATCGCAAGTGATACTTTTCTTCTGGCAATTTTATATTCTTCTCTTCTAATACAGCCTGTTAACGAAGGCATCATAGACGAACATACGGCTGATGCAAGCGCCACCGGAACATTAGTCAGTACTTTGTATTTTGTTGAAAAAATACCCCAATGTTCTGCTTTTACTTCTGATAAGCCTTTTGTATCCATCACATAATTGAATATACCCTGGTCAAGTATATCCGATAGATTATATACGGTAGTAGACAAAAGAACAGGTAATACGGTAAGAATAAGTGCAAAAAGCATTCTTCCAAAAGTATCACTATGTCTGTTTTCGTCATGTCTGACTCTGTAATTAAAATCCCTCTTTGAAATCAGATATACAATAATAAGGCAAATCAGTCCGGCAAGTGCTCCTGCAGATGTGCCAAGTGTGCCTCCTGCCGCTCCATACGCAGCAGCATAATCATCATCTCTTAATAATCCCGAAACGCCAAGTCCGTAATCAAAAAGAAACTTTGCGGCAACAACAGAAACTATTGCATTAATTATTTGCTCAACAAGCTGAGACGTTGCAGTAGGAACCATGCTACCGTTTCCTTGGAAAAAGCCTCGCATTACACCCATTATTGCCACTACTAAAAGTGTAGGTGCAAGTATTCTCAATGCTATTGCAGATTTTGGAAGCTTAATCAGTCCTGCAAGAAAATCGGCACAAAAAAATACAATAAGACATGTAATACCACCTGTAAAACATGCAAATAACATAGAACAGTTATATATTCTCTTCGCATTCTTATATTCGTCTCTTGCAGTATATCCTGCAATTAATTTTGATACAGCAACAGGAAGACTGTATGATGAAATAATAAGCATCAAAGAATAAATCTGAAATGCTGCCGAATAATATCCCATGCCAGCATCACCGATTGTTCTTTGCATCGGAACTCTGTAAATCAAGCCTATTAATCTTGCGATTACTCCGGCCATTGCAAGAATCCCGCCCTGTACTATGAAATTTGTACTTTTTGAGTTCTTATTTCCCATTTATCTTAATATTTTCAGAGCTTCCATTACTTTACTCTGATATTCTTCCATCACTTCTCTCTCATCATCTGTCATATGATCAAATGAAAGCAGATGCAATAAACTGTGACATATCAAAAATGCGTATTCTCTTAACTGAGAATGTCCATACTCTATAGCCTGAGATATTACCTTATCAACCGATATCACTATATCTCCAAGAATGAGTTCTCCGGAATCAGGCTCAAAGCAGTCCGATGATTCATCTATTGAGTCAAAATCTCCGGGTTTTTCAAATATTACATTCGGAAAAGAAAGCACGTCTGTAGGCTTATCTATTCCTCTTGTTTCTAAATTAATCTCTTTAATAGAATCATTGTCAACAAGCAGTAAACTAACTTCACAATCATATTTGCAGTCAAAAGTATCAAGTACACAGTCAACTACTTCACGATATATTTTCTCATATTCAAATTCAAATTTAACTTCTGTCTCGTTACAAAAATTATATATCATATTACTGCCTATCTGTTTTTCTTAGCCAAACTGCTCTCATATTCTTCATATGCTTTTACTATTTTCTGGACAAGCGGATGTCTTACAACATCATGACTTGTCAATGTACAGAACTTAATTCCTTCAATCTTACCAAGAATCTTCATGGCTGTATCAAGTCCTGAAATCTGATCTCTTGGTAAATCCTTCTGTGTTCTGTCACCTGTAATAACAACTTTTGAACCAAATCCAATTCTTGTTAAAAACATTTTCATCTGAGAAGGAGTTGTATTCTGTGCTTCATCAAGAATAATATAAGCGTTATCAAGAGTACGTCCTCTCATATATGCAAGAGGCGCCACTTCAATCAGACCTTTCTCTGAGTTTTTAATGAACGCATCTGCCCCCATTATCTGATATAGCGCATCATACAAAGGTCTTAGATACGGATCAATTTTACTTTGTAAATCACCAGGTAGAAACCCAAGCTTTTCTCCTGCTTCTATGGCAGGCCTTGTTAATATAATTCTTGATACTTCTTCATTCTTAAATGCAGTAATTGCCATTGCCATTGCAAGATATGTTTTACCTGTTCCGGCAGGACCGATGCCAAATGTAATCATATTATTTCTAATTGCATCTACATACTGCTTCTGACCTAACGTTTTTGGCTTGACAGGCTTACCAAGCATAGTATGGCAAATGAGATCTGCATCTACTTCAAGCAATGCATTATTTTTATTTTCTATAGCCATAGCAATTGCGTAATCAACATTTTGTTCTGTAATTACATTACCTCTTTTTGACAACTCATATAGCTCTGTCAAAATATTTTTCACAGTCGTGACATCTAAGTCTGAGCCTGTAATTTTGATGCCTTCAGATCTTTCAAGAATAGAAACACTAAAGGTACGTTCGAGTTTTTTAATATATACATCAAACGCACCACTAATGTTTTTTGCATGTTCAATTTCAATGTCTAAAATAAACTCTGCCATACTAATTATTTATGATATGGTTCATTATTATTGATTCTGTATGAACGATAAATCTGCTCTAACAGAATAACCCTCATTAACTGATGTGGAAATGTCATTTTAGAAAAGCTCAAATGATAATCAGCTTTATCGCAAATTGACTTATGTAAACCAATTGAGCCTCCTATTACAAATTGAATGTCTGAAAATCCGTCTACACCCCACTTGCTAATTTTTCCTGCAAACTCAACAGAGTCAAGCATTTTGCCGTCAATTTCCAACGTTACAAGTACAGCATCATTTTTAATATACTTTTCAATTCTGTTAGCTTCCGACAGCTTGATTTTCTCGCATACAGTTGAAGACGCATTTTCTACTGTTTTCTCATCAAGCACTTCAAGAATATTTAAATTACAATATCTTGACAGTCTTTTTGAGTATTCTTCTATCGCTTCTTTAATATATTTTTCTTTAATTTTTCCAACACAGATAATATCTATATTCAAAACAATACCTTATTTATTGCTTAAATAATCATGGATACCCTTAGCTGCCGCCTTTCCTGCACCCATAGCAAGAATAACAGTAGCTGCTCCGGTAACAGCATCTCCTCCCGCAAAAACGCCTTCCTTAGAAGTAGCTCCTATTTCCTCATTTGCAATAATGCAACCATGTCTGTTTGTTTCAAGTCCCTTAGTAGTTGAAGAAATAAGCGGATTAGGGCTTGTACCAAGTGACATAATGACAGTATCAACATCCATAATAAACTCTGAACCCTTTATTTCAACAGGACGTCTTCTTCCTGATTCATCAGGCTCACCAAGTTCCATACGAATACATTTCATTCCGGTTACTAGACCCTTCTCATCCTCGATGATTTCAACAGGATTAGTAAGAAGCTCAAATTTAATTCCTTCTTCCATTGCATGATGTACTTCTTCAACTCGTGCAGGCAGTTCTTCAAGTGAACGACGATACACAATGCTGACATTTGCACCAAGTCTTAATGCTGTTCTTGCAGCATCCATTGCTACATTACCACCACCGACTACTGCAACATTTTTGCCCGGCTTAATTGGAGTATCATAGCTTTCATCAAAGGCTTTCATAAGGTTTGAACGTGTAAGGTACTCGTTTGCTGAAAATACACCGTTAGCTGTTTCGCCCTTGATTCCCATAAACTTTGGAAGGCCTGCACCCGAACCAATAAATACTGCTTCGAAGCCTTCTTCTTCAATAAGCTCATCAACTGTAGTTGACTTTCCGATTACAACGTTTGTTTCAATTTTTACTCCAAGATTCTTAACATTCTCTATTTCTTTTGCAACTACGTCTTCTTTTGGTAATCTGAACTCAGGAATACCGTATACCAAAACACCGCCTGCTTCATGAAGTGCTTCAAAAATAGTAACGTCATATCCAAGCTTAGCCAGGTCGCCTGCACAGGTAAGTCCTGCAGGGCCTGAACCTATAACAGCAACCTTCTTACCGTTCTTCTCTTTAGCACCCTCTGGCTTAATTCCCATCTCTCTTGCAGTATCAGCAACGAATCTTTCAAGCTTTCCAATTGAAACAGGCTCACCCTTAATTCCTCTGATACATTTTCCTTCACACTGTGATTCCTGTGGACAAACACGTCCGCAAACAGCAGGAAGTGCTGATGATTCAGAAATTACCTTATACGCTTCCTCAACGTTTCCTGTCTTAACCTGTTCAATAAACGCAGGAATATTAATTGCTACAGGACACCCTTTAATACACTGTGCATTTTTACAATTAAGGCATCTGTTAGCTTCTTCAATTGCTTCTTCTTTATTGTAGCCAAGACAAACTTCATCAAAGTTTTTTGCTCTTACTTTAGGTTCCTGTTCTCTTACCGGAACCTTTTTTAACACGTCACCCATCTTATTCTCCTTATAATCAAATTACAGATATTATTAGTTGCAGTTGCCACATCCACCGTGATGTGTATCTCCCTCTTTAGCTTTAAGATATGCTCTTCCTTCTTCACTCTTATAGAGAGTCTGTCTCTGCATTGCCTGGTCAAAATCAACCTTATGTCCGTCGAACTCAGGACCATCAACGCATGCAAACTTCACTTCACCGCCAACTGTTACACGACAAGCGCCGCACATACCTGTACCGTCAACCATTATAGGATTCAGGCTGACAATTGTCGGAAGATCATAATTCTTAGTAAGTAAGCAAACAAACTTCATCATAATCATTGGTCCGATTGCAACACAAACATCGTAGTTCTTCTTTTCTTCTTCAATAAGATACTTTATTGTATCTGTAACCATACCACTTCTTCCATAAGAACCATCATCTGTTGTAATATATAGATTTCCGGAATACTTCTTGAATTCATCTTCTAAAATAACAAGTTCTTTTGTCTTAGCACCGATAATAACGTCCGCTTCGATACCGTTTTCCTTAAGCCATTTAATTTGCGGTAAAACAGGTGCTGTACCAACACCGCCGGCAACGAACAGATACTTTCTCTTTTTAACCTCATCTATCGGATCTGTAACAAACTCAGAAGGCTGTCCCAGTGGGCCTGTAAAATCCCTGAAAGAATCTCCTGCCATCAATGAAGACATTCTGTATGTAGAAGCCCCAATAGCCATAAACACAATAGTAATTGTTCCTGCTTCCCTGTCATAATCGCAGATTGTCAATGGAATTCTCTCACCCTTTTCATCGATTTTTGCGATGATAAACTGTCCCGGCTTACATGATTTTGCTATTCTTTTCGCTGATACTACCATCTTGAAAATAGTTTCAGTAAGCTGTTCTCTCTCAATAATTTTGTACATTTTTCTCCTCCAGTTTTAATTTCTATCTAAGTGCCTCTAATGTGTATTTCCCGGTAGATTTATTCAGAATAGCTTTATATGAAAGTCCGTTCAACACATCAACTGCATAATGATTCCCGGTTGGTTCTTTTTCTTCATCAGATTCATCATATTCATTTATAATATAATATGTTGAATTATTGGTTACACATGCCTGTTCGCATTTATAGGAATAGTCTGTGCTTCCGGAAAGCTTCTTCCAGTTAATAATTGCGTTAGTAGCTGTTTCCATATCAAGAAGAACTACCATTTCAAGTGATATATCAACACTTACAACATCACTTGAAACTCCTTTATTTGATATTACAGCAAATTTATATGTATGTTTACCAATGTACATAGGAATCGGGCCTATATACTTTTCATCTTCAATTGTCGGATCTTCTCCATCAATCGTGTAATAACATACTTCATAATCTGCAAAATCCGCTTCAATCGGAGTCGGTACATTATACGTTCCGCCTGTTGTTTTAATAATCGGAGCATCAGGCACAAAGTAGTCAATTGTATATTCTGCTATTGTGTTTTCACTCTTAACTCCGAATTTATTTATCGCGACCGCATTAATTATATATTCTCCGGCTTCAAGCTCAATTGGACCGTTATATAGTAAAGCATTTTCATCTGCATTCTGACCATCAAGAGTATAATATATTGTTGATTCTTCATCGGATGATAGAACTACTGTCTGCTTACTGTCATAAACTCCCGACTCTACGGAAAAAGAAACGTTTGAAACTTTGTATTGCTTATATATATTAAGAATTTCCTCATCATTAATATCATTAAGCAGTTTACTTATTGAAGAATAGTCATTTAAGGCTTCGTAATTCTTAATTATTCTCTCATAGATATTCCGGTCATCATTCTGATTAATAAGTTCATACAAAACAGCATTACTCTCATCATACTTGCCGAGCATATAATAATTATCCGAAAGCAAAATACTGATTCTTATATCTTCAGAATCAATTGAATGTGCATGCTTAAGTATTTTTACAGATTCGTCATACTGTTCACTCTCAAAGTAATCAAATGCTTTCTCATACTGTTTGTCTATTGAATAATAATCATTTATTCGTCTGTTAATCATTAATACTAAAAATACAATTACAAGACAAACAGCTCCTGCGATTACAAGAGCTTTAATTACTATTTTATCATCCGGCTTTTTGTCATCTAATCTGTCAATAGATGTATGTTTTACAGAATTAATATTAATTTCCTTAGTAGCTTCAATGTCAATTTCTTTTGCAATTTCCTTTGTTGCAACTTTAGATAACTCCTGTATAACACCGGCTGTATCGTACTCATCCGTAAATGAAATATTGATATTTTCATCAACAGTAGCATCAAAATCAGGAACTATCCTGATTTCTTCACCACATGTTTCACAATACAGATGTCCTTCCTGTATCGTGCTACCGCACTTTGGACAAATCATTATTGTTTCATCCCTTACTAATACAAATTATGCGTCTTTAAGACAGTTGCTCATTAACATTGCAATTGTCATAGGTCCGACTCCTCCGGGAACCGGAGTAATATAGCTTGTATGAGGTGCCACATCATCATAGTCAACGTCTCCACACAGCTTATTGTTTTCCATTCTGTGTATTCCTACATCGATGACGCATGCACCTTCTTTAACATATTCTGAATTTATCATTTTTGGCTTGCCAATAGCGACAACAAGAATATCTGCTCTTTTACAAACCTCTTTTAAATTGGCTGTCTTTGAATGACATACAGTAACTGTTCCGTTTTCTCTTAAAAGTAATACTGCCATAGGTTTACCAACAATATTGCTTCTGCCTATTACTACGCATTCCTTACCTTCAATAGAAATATTTGATCTCTTAAGAAGCTGTATAACACCTTGCGGAGTGCATGACAAAAATCCATCCTCACCGATTAACAGTGCACCTACAGACATTGGATGGAATCCGTCAACGTCTTTTTGAGGAGATATTCTTCTTATTATTGTATCTTCATCAATGTGTTTTGGAACAGGAAGCTGTACTAATATTCCTGTTACTTCATCATCGTTATTAAGCTCGTCAATAAGCTTTATAAGTTCATCCTGTGTTGTTTCTTCCTTAAGCTCAAATGACTTAGAACCGATTCCAATATATTCACATGCCTTTTTCTTATTGCCTACGTATACTGTTGAAGCCGGGTCGTTTCCAACCTGAATTACGGCAAGACAAGGTATTTTTTTACCTTCAGCTTTAAGGCTTAATACTTTAGCCTTTAACTCATCCTTTATCTCTTGTGAAATCTTTTTCCCATCAATTATCTTAGTCATATAAGCTCCTTATTATATTTAGAATAATCCTGTAATATTGCCATCATCATCAACATCAATGCTGTATGCGGCAGGATTTTTAGAAAGTCCCGGCATAGTCATTATTGAACCAGTAATTGCAACAATAAATCCTGCACCTGCAGATACATACATATCTCTTACAGTTATTTCAAAATCATTAGGTCTTCCAAGCTTTGTGGCATCATCAGAAAGTGAATACTGTGTTTTTGCCATACATATCGGTAGTTCGGAATATCCGTGCTTATTAAGGTTATTTATTTCCTTTTCAACATTTAATGTATACTTAACACCTTTGGCACCATAGATTTCCTTTGCAATTGTTAAAATCTTTTCCTTTATCGGAAGCTTTTCATCATATAAAGGCTTAAAATCAGATTTTTTGTTTTCAATTGAATTAATAACTTTTTGTGCAAGTTCTATTCCGCCCTGTCCGCCTTCCGTAAATACATTTGAAAGTGCAAATTCACAGCCTCTTTCCTCACAGAATTTCTTAATAAATTCATGCTCAGCTTGAGTATCTGATGCAAATGCATTAAGAGTAACTACAACAGGAACATTATATTTCTTGAGATTTTCAATGTGTTTTTCAAGATTTACAATTCCCTTTTGCAATGCTGAAAGATTCTCGGTAGCCAAATCTGCTTTTTCAACTCCGCCATTATATTTAAGAGCTCTTACCGTTGCAACAAGAACTACACAGGCAGGCTTTAATCCCGCTTTTCTGCATTTAATATCAAAAAACTTTTCTGCTCCAAGGTCTGCACCGAATCCGGCTTCAGTAATACAATAATCTGCCATCTTAAGTCCTGCTTTTGTGGCTATTACAGAATTACAACCATGAGCTATATTGGCAAAAGGGCCACCATGAATAAGTACAGGTGTATGCTCTAAAGTCTGAACTAAATTAGGCTTAATTGCTTCTTTTAAAAGAGCAGCCATTCCGCCTACTGCCTTAATGTCATTAGCAGTAACAGGATTTCCGTCATAATCATATGCAACAACCATTCTTGAAAGACGTCTTTTTAAATCCTTAAAATCTGTTGCAAGACAAAGAACTGCCATGATTTCAGAAGCAACCGTAATGACAAAATGATCTTCTCTTACAAAGCCGTCAGTCTTAGAACCAAGTCCTACAACAACATTTCTTAATACTCTGTCATTCATATCAACACATCGTTTAAATACGATACTTCTTGTATCAATATTCTTTTCATTTCCTTGCTGGATATGGTTGTCAAGAAGTGCGGCACAAAGATTATTGGCACTTGTAATAGCATGAAAATCCCCTGTAAAATGAAGGTTAATCTCATCCATTGGAACTACCTGTGCATAACCACCGCCTGCAGCTCCGCCTTTAATTCCAAAACACGGGCCAAGTGATGGTTCTCTTAATGCAAGTACTACCTTTTTATTAAGTTTTGAAAAAGCATCTGCAAGACCTACGCTTGTAGTAGTTTTCCCTTCACCTGCCGGTGTCGGATTAATTGCAGTAACTAAAATAAGCTTTCCGTCTTCATTATTTTCTATTGACTTTAAGTATTCAGAAGACAGCTTTGCCTTGTATTTTCCATACATTTCAATATCATCTTCACTGATATTAAGTCTTCCTGCAATCTCTTTAATATTCAGTTTTTCAGCTTCTCTTGCGATTTCAATATCTGCTTTCATTAAAACTCTCCTTGTTCTAAAGCATTTTCAAATTCTTCCATACTCATGAGTACTTTTCTTGGTTTTGTTCCTTCCTCTTGAGATACAATGCCTGCTTCAAAAAGCTGATCCATAATTCTTGCAGCTCTGTTAAAGCCGATTTTGAATCTTCTCTGAAAATATCCGATTGATGCTTTGTCCTGTTCTATTACAAGCCTTGCCGCTTCAATAAAATACTGGTCTTTGTCTGAATCGTTATCCTGACTATTTCCACCTAAGCCCTGCTTTGTACCGTTAGAATCCAAAGCCTGCGAATTGACCTTTGCAAGCACATCCTCGTCATAATAACCCTCGCCGCAATTTGCCTTTAAAAAGTCAACAATTTCGCTAATTTCCTCATCTGAAATAAATGCACCCTGAACTCGTGAAGGCTTAGTATAGCCTTGAGGATAAAAGAGCATATCGCCCTTTCCTAACAAACGTTCAGCACCATTCATATCAAGAATTGTTCTCGAATCGACTCCCGATGAAACAGCGAATGCGATACGGCTTGGCATATTAGCCTTAATGAGTCCTGTAATTACATCTACAGACGGACGCTGCGTTGCAATTACCAGATGAATACCTGCTGCTCTGGCAAGCTGGGCCAGTCTACATATTGAAGCTTCAACTTCATTTGATGCTACCATCATAAGGTCTGCAAGCTCGTCTACAATAATTACAATCTGAGGAAGTTTCTTTGGTCTTTCTGCTTCATTAACATTAGCCATTACCTGTTCAAGCTTCTTATTGTAGCCCTTTAAGTCCCTTACACCGAATTCAGCAAATTTGTTATATCTGTCGGTCATTTCCGCTACGCCCCAGTTAAGCGCTGCGGCAGCTTTTTTTGGATCTGTAACAACGGGAATCATAAGATGCGGTATTCCATTATAGACAGAAAGCTCAACGACCTTAGGGTCAACCATAATAAGCTTAACCTCATCAGGTGTAGCCTTGTAAATAATACTCATAATAAGAGTATTTATACATACTGACTTTCCCGAACCTGTAGAACCGGCAATCAGAAGATGCGGCATCTTACCTATGTCTGCAACAACAGTTGAACCCGATAAGTCTTTTCCTACAGCAAAGCTTATCTTTGAATTTGCCTCCTTGAATTCCTTTGAATCAATGAGTTCTCTAAATGAGACCATTGATACTTCTTTATTAGGAATCTCTATACCAACTGCAGCTTTTCCGGGAATTGGAGCTTCTATTCTAATATCCCTTGCAGCCATGTTTAACTTAATATCATCTTGAAGATTTGTAATTTTAGAAACTTTTGTTCCGACTTCAGGCTGCATCTCATATCGTGTTACTGACGGGCCTTGTGCAATATCTGTTATAGTAACATTTACACCAAAAGTCTTAAGTGTTGTCTGAAGCTTTGCCGCCGTTTCCCTAAGTTTTGCTACTGATTCTGTATTTACATTTTTAGCAACCGACTTAAGCAAAGTGATAGGCGGGAATTTATATACACTTTTTTTCCTGACAGGCTTTTTAATCGGTTTTAGGTTTTCCGACTTAATAAAAGAATCTTCGTATTCTGTCTGTTTTTCTTTTTCCTTTATTTCGCCATGTCCGACAATATTCTCACCTGTAATATTGATTTTGCCGTTTAATGTAGTGTTAGCGTAACTATCTTCATACACATTTGAATCATTATTATCGGAATATGAAATAATTTCATCATCATCAGTGACATCGGAAATGAATGGCTTACTAATCTTAAATTCTTTCTCGTCATCAATTTCAATATTATGAATTGTACGAATATTTATATTAGGCGTAACAGCCTCAAGATTTTCTGCTTCGTTAATATCATTTCGTGACCATTTAGTGACATCAACATCAGAAATGCTGCCATCGCCTTTAATCTCATGTATATCGTCAGCATCTTCAATAGGTGGTGTCAGCTTTGTATTAAGCATTACACCTGAGACAACTTTATCTTTTCTTAATTCTTCCTTTTCAATAAGACGTTGTCTGTTATGCTCTTCTCTTATTCTTCTCTTTTCGTCACGTCTGTCTTTATATTTTATAGAATAATCCTTTGACGAATTATATATTGTTTCCGAGCCGTGTTTAACTCCTGAGAAAAATGATCTTTCTGTAATAAGTACAATTGCAACAATCGAAAGAATAATTAATACAATATATGTTCCCGGTGTTCCGATAGTTTTAGTAAGTACACTGCTGATAATTCCACCGATTATTCCGCCGCCCTTATGTGCTTCACTGCAATGAGTATAATACTCCGTAATTTTTACTGCACTAAAGTCCTTATCAAACATAAGCTCAGATAAAGACATAAGAATAAGCAATAAAACAAAGGCAAAAATAACCTTAATATATGCGACACTTTTTCCTCGGTTAGATATATAGAATGCAGCCGAAAAGAAAATCACAACCGGTACAATATATGATACTATTCCAAAAACGCCAAAAAAGAATCCCTGAAGAACCTTACCAAATGAACCGAGTATGCCAAATAAAGCAAGATAAATCAATATGCTGACGCCTAAAATGCACAAAAGCACCGCTTCATCACGTATACTGTCATCAACGGTAACAAGATTCGCAATATCTTTCTTTTTTCTTTTTGTATTGCCACGTTTCGTGTTTGTCTTTGTGGCACCCTTCTTAGTGTTCCGGCTTGTACTTTTGCCTGAACCTGTAGACCTTGTAGCCATACTTCCCCCTATTTTTCATTCGATTCACATCCCTCTTATGAACCGAAAGATTAAAAACTTATTATATATGCAATTATTGAAACGACCCCTATTCCGAAACAATAAAATGCAAAGTATTTAAAACTCTTTTTCTGTACTAACTTTGTAGTAAAGATTAATGCAAAATAACCAACTACAGCTGCTATAACCATACCGACAATATAAACTGCAATATCGCCTCCCGTAACTGTCTCAGAAGAAATCTTTGACAGCTTTAGAATCAATGCACCAAAAATCGCAGGCATAGACATAATAAATGAATATTTAACTGCAAACTTTCTGTCGAATCCACAGAGAATACATGCTGTTATAGTAGTTCCTGATCTTGATAATCCAGGAAGTGTTGCAATTCCCTGTGCCGTTCCTATTGCGAATGCATCATATACTGTGGCATCTTTTGGTTTTTTCGTACCATCAGCAAGAAAATCCGAAATCAAAATAATTACAGCGGTTGCAATAAGACATATTCCGGGAACCAGCAGTTCATTCTCTACTGTTTCAATAATGTCATTAAGTAAAAAACCAATAATGGCAGTCGGTATAGATGAAACTATAATCAATACAACAAATCTTCTGTATGCAGAAGACATTATTTTAATATAATACTGGTCATCTTTATGTGTAATTCTGTCTATAAAAATAAGAAAATTCGTGAAGACATCCCTTACTATTGAAATAAACTCCAAAATCAGTTTAACAATGTCCTTACGCATTACAATACAGATGGCAACCAGTGTTGCAACATGCAATAATACATCATATAAGGCGCCTGTTTCCAAATCCATTCTTAAAATGTTCTTCATAATGGCAAGATGCCCTGAACTTGATACCGGTAAAAACTCGGTAAGCCCTTGTATAACTCCTAATATTATTGCCTGAACTATTGTCATTATTATATCCTCAAAAATAAAACCATATCCGATTTATTCTATCATAATCGCTGTATTATCGCAATAAATCAGCGTTTTGTGTCATATAAAACGTTGGCTTTCCATTTATTCTAAAACCTTAGTGCAATTAAAAATACTGATTCCAAGTGGTGGTACATTTATACTGATATAATCGTCCCTAAAGGCATTCTTTTCTTTTTTAGATGTCTTTAATCTCTTATTAATGAAATCGCTTCCACCATAAGAGGCCGAATCAGAATTGAATATCTCTTTGTACTTACCGAAGAAAGGAACCGATAATTTATGCTTTTCATATGACTCATCTGAAAAATTGCAAACAACAAGTACCATCTCCCCAGACTTTGATTTTCTGATAAATGAAAGTATATTCTTTTCCGATGATATATTTTCAAGCCACTCAAAGCCTTCACTACTGCCGTCTAGCTCATAGAGTGCCTTTGTTTCTTTGTAAAGGTTTAATAAATCCTTATTGTAATTTCCTATTAATTCATTAATTTCTTTAGGTAATTGCTCCTTAAATACGAGCTTTTTACCGGGATATGTAAATAAATATCCAAGCAATACTTTATAATTAGCAGCTTTATATTTGTCATCTCCCAAAATTCTATATAAAAGAGAACCACCTGCATCAAAAGAATTACAATGTGACAGAGGTAATATATAGTTTTCGGAATATGCATACGCTGTAGTGTGCGTCAATTCATCATAGTGATACTTTCTTGACGGAACATCTTTATAGATATAATCTGTCAGGTTATCAGAAAATCCCGTATTAAAGGCATATGAAAATCCAAGGCCACCGTTTGAGAGCTTCTCTGTCAGCATCGGATAATATCCGTTTCCATCAGCTATTATCATTGCATTTAACTTCATTTTTTCATTGATGGAATTCAAATGCTTCAAAAGGTCAATCGCTTCTAAATTTTCATTTCCGCCATAAATATTGGCAACATATTCATTCTCATTTCTATCATAATCAAGATAGACCATTTTAGCGACATCATTTATCTTAATTCCATCTGCATGATAAACATTTATCCAAAACAGCGCGCATGAAATAAGATAATTTGAAACTTCTTTTCTGCCATAATTGAATATGCACATTTTCTTGTCAGGAGTAAGTCCTTGTCTTTCATCCTT
>SFKZ01000092.1 GCA_004553595.1 Methanobrevibacter ruminantium
TCTTGAGAGGAGGTGAGCCTATCATGGATATA
Source organism: Methanobrevibacter ruminantium (assembly GCA_004553595.1). Taxonomy (GTDB): domain Archaea; phylum Methanobacteriota; class Methanobacteria; order Methanobacteriales; family Methanobacteriaceae; genus Methanobrevibacter; species Methanobrevibacter ruminantium_A. The sequence continues at coordinate 33 of SFKZ01000092.1, forward strand.
TTTTCTTCGATTGTTGCACCCATCATTGTGGGTATAGTGCTTGCACTGTTCGAACATTGGCTGGACCATCGAGACAACAATCACAAGTAGTCGTGGTCTGCCCTCACACTTAGTATGTTGCCGCTAAGCGTAAAGAAAAGCTCTACCTATTTCGACACCAGGTAGAGCTTTTTGAGTACTATCATTTAGATATATTTTCTTCGTTGCAATATATATTATAACACACGTTTAACAATGTTTTAAACAGATGAATCTCGTATGTAAGATATTCATTACCCAACAATATTGGGATAATTACTATATACAAGGATCACTAAAAATAGAAACGAATAGTTAAGTCATTTTCATAAATTCGAATCTTTTGAAATGGGAGAAACCATTCTTTAAATATCTCTCCCTTTCTATTTTTACCCTTAATACTTTGAGGTTTATTTAATGCCGCTGTAATTTGATCCACATAATTAATATTTGGTACGTCATCATGATAGTCAATTAGCTGTTTGATTTTTTACCTGGAATTTCTATCTCTGATTTAAGAGTTCTTTTCGCTTCATCGAATAAAATCTGAAAAATTTTATTCTCAAAATCATTATTACCGCTAATTGGGATCAAACCATCCTCACTATTTATTATTTCTCTCGATTCCATGGATTCCTACCTTTCAATATTTTTTCATTCATTAAGCTTATTATTTTGAGAAAAGATTTTTTTCTATATTCACAAAAATACAAAGCGACTAAACTAAACAAAATTATTTCTTCAAATCTTGCTCAAGTGCGGTTGCCCAAGCTCTGATTAACTCACTAATTGAATTATACCCGTATTCTTGACTAGCCTTTTTTAAAATACGTTTATCACTTGGACTAACATAAATTGTCATATATGTCTTTTTTTCTTTTTTACGTTTCTTACGTGGAACTGAACTTACTAAATCGTTTGTAGATTCTTTCTCTTGTTCTAAACGGTCTTTTTTCTCATTTTCTTCAATTGATTGTTGAATTTTTGCATCACGAGTAAATGCACTTGATTTAGGAAAGTTTTCTGGAAAAGCCATTTTATCCTCCTTATGTTATTCTCAAACTATTATTTTACGCATAGAAATGCAATTGCATTTCTATGTGTATTTGCATGTGCAATTACACATATTTTGTAATCGTATCAAAAATATCGTCAATTTGCTTATAATTCTTGGGATTTTGATTAGCAAAATAATTGCGCATCTTCATGAAATCCTTGTTGTTCTTATAGTCATCTGGAATTTCAGATAATGGTGTGTTTGCCATTTGTTCCATCTCGCAAATAGGTACCTGATAGTATGTTGAGCGATTAAAAATTTCACGTTCAGGTATTTCTGCTATCCATTCGACTTCCTTATCTTCTTTAATACTCTTTAAGAAGTCCTTACTGATTCCTGTATTATGCTTAATCATATTTGCAATATAATACACCTTAGCTCTTATCAAGGTGTTACCTGACATAACATCTACAGTTTCCTTTTTCAATTCCTTCATTCGTGTTTCTAATTCAGTGATTGAATCATAACTAAATTTCGAAGGAGTTACTGGACTTAGGACAGCATCAGAAACGGCAATCGCATTTTTAGTTGCAATACCAATATCTGGGTGACAGTCAATAATCATATAATCATAATTAGCAACAATATCGTCATAGTGTTGATGAAGCCACATAAATAGAATTAAGTTTTTATTGTTATGCGTTTCTAGACGGCTTTGCACTTTATCCAATCTAGTTGTACCAGAAATTAAATCGACATTCTTATTTACACGATGTATCTTAACTTCTTTGCGATTTTCGTCGTCATCGTAAACGTTAAAAATTTCTTCTACAGTACCTTCTTGATCTGTAATACCGTAAGTTCTACTTAACGAACTTTGTTGGTCTAAATCCATGAGCAGAACTTTATGCCCTTTACTGGCTAAATACTCACCGTAATTATATGAGAGGGTTGTCTTACCTATTCCACCCTTAATCGTCGCAAAAGTAATGACTTCCATTATTTTCTCCTTCATTGAAAAATGCTTATATTATCTATTATAATTAGTTATACATGCAATTGCAATTTTAATTAAATTTGCATTTTCAATTGCATGTGCAAATACATGTGTAAGCATGATAAAAACATAGATACCAACTACTTAAATAAACTACACTAAGATTATATTTTTTATTTTTAAGTACTTAAAAAAGAAAATTGCTTGAAAAAATTATGGAGGGACATTAATGGCTGTTCAGGAAACACCGATTAAGAAATTAACTCATAGCAACGCTGTTGATGCAGGAATTGTTGAACATAATGGACGTTTCGTTATTGTAAATGGTAAAAATGGTGAGATCATTGAGAATTGCAATGGATGGGGATATAAAACACGAGAAAAGGCTTTAAAATTTCTTCAAGCTAATTTTGACTACAAGCCTAAAAAAGCTGAATTGATTAAAGATAATGTCGATTCAGCTGTAAAGGAATGGAAAAATGGAACCATAGAAGTAAAACAAGTTATCCATTCGCAAAAAGTTACTGCTAGACAAAAACCAATACACTTAGCTAATATTACTAAAAAATATGAATTCGAAGATTTAGCTTTGGTTAAGGTCAAAATGAAAAAAGGTGATCGATACATTATTGTCGATCGCTCAAATAAGGTAGTCGATAATTGTAATGGTTATGGTTATCGTTCTAAAAATAAAGCCATTGCTTATTTAAATAGCTTATACAAAACTACTGAGAAAAAAGGTAAGCATAAAAAGGCTAATAAAGTTTTTAACACGCAACTAAGAAGTGCTTTATCAGAAAGTCAAGAAGAGATTGATTGGTCAAAAGTTAAGCTAAATGCTGAGCAACACAAGGCAATTGAATTAATTGAAAAGGGCGAAAATGTCTTTTTAACTGGTTCAGCTGGTACAGGTAAGAGCTTCTTACTTAAGTACATTATCCATAAATTTAACGATGATTATACAAGAGTTTGCGCACCAACTGGACGAGCCGCTGTTAATGTAGGTGGTACAACTATTCATCGTTTGTTACATTTAAAGCTGAGTACAGATACAATTAATGACCATCCTACTACAATGCCAAAATCTCTTAGGGGCACTCATAGAGTCATTTTAGACGAGGTTTCCATGGTAAGAGCAGATATATTTAAGTGGCTCAGCGAAAGCCTTAGATTGGCAGAAAAGGAAAATAAGCAGCCTATTCAACTTATTGTTGTAGGTGACTTTTATCAATTGCCCCCAATTGTAAGTACAGATTATGAGCGACAGTACTTTGCTGGCGGAAAAGAATATGCATTTAATTCTGATGAATGGGCTAGTTGGCACTTTAAGCCCGTAATTTTCCGTAACATTGTACGTCAAGATAATCCAGATTTTATTGAA
>SFKZ01000093.1 GCA_004553595.1 Methanobrevibacter ruminantium
GAATTTACGAAAAAATTCGACCTTGTATTGCTTGATACAACAAAAATAAGTATAAGGACGATAAATAGCGAAATAATAGAGAAAAGAAACGAGAAGGGATTTTTTGAACTTAATGATACTTTAACAATAAATTCTGCGAAATTCCCCAAGGAAGGTATATTGTCAATTATATGTAATGGTGATACAATTTTACATAAAGAAGTACAGAGAATTGAAGATAATTTTGGATTCGTATTATACAAGGGGAAAAAATATATTTTTGAACTAGAAGGAAATATATGGTATATAGGTATTGAAGAAGAAACCAGTGCTTCTGATAATAATATCTCATGGCAATTAAAGATAGCTATTATTGTAATAATTCTATTTTTTATTGCTTATGAGTTATTTAGGGTGAGAGAATCTATTAAAAGAATATTTATTCGTATTAAATCAAAAAAAGTAAGTGATGGCAATGTGACGTATTATAAGAGTAAGAATGAAACAATCAATATTGGAACTTTTGCATATCCAAATGGTTTTCACAAATTAATGGATGGGCGCACTATTTTGGTAGAAGGTGATTATGTAAAATTAATTTTTTCGAAAGATTGTTTTACACAAAAAGACCTTGACAATAATGATATAACTATTGAGTGTAAGAAAGATAAACCTAATCTCGGTGATGCCGCATATCCTAATGGAGTTTTCTTTATGCCCGATAATACAATAATAATTGTAGATGCTTACAGAATAAAGGATATAAAGATAATAGAAACAAAAGAAGAAAATAATCAAGGAATAGATGTTTCTGAAGAAATAGAAAAGACACCATATAACTGGCTTTCATCACTTACAGATGATACAAAAAAACAACTTGAATCTATTAAACTTAAGATAGAGGAGTTTAATTCTTGTGATCAATTATGCTCAGAATTAGTAAAGTTGGTAAATTCAATAAAGAAACCAGAAGAATTTAAACCACAGAATGACAATCCAGAGAAACAACAAAAGAGTGAGGATGAATTAGTTCAGGATTTCATTAAGGATATGAAAAAGAAATCTAACATTCGAATCGCCTTGAAAGAAAAATGTATTACAACAAAAACAGAACTAATCGAAGCTATTGATTCGCTCTTAATAAAAAGTAAACCAAATGAAGTTTCATACACATTGGGAGAACTTTCAACGCAGGTTGAAAAAAGGCCGTTACCAGAAATTGATGATGATTTAATAAGTAAGGTTTTAAATGTTTATTTAAGACGTTATCTTAATAATAAATTCAATCTTGATTGGAACGAGAAAACAGTCCTATCAAATGCAATAACTGGTATTACAGTTATAAAATCCACCGAACTGGAAAACAAAGCACTGGAGATAATAGGTAAGTTCGTAGGATTGAAATTTATAAATAAAGATGACTTCTTGGGTGTTTGGAATGATAAGACTACAGACTGCAAGTCTCCAAGTATTGAAGTTGACTCAAAACTGATAAATCGATTGAAACATTTGGCTGATAGTAAAAATAAAACTATTGATGAGATACTTGGCGAATTGGAAAATCCGCAAATGCCAGTTCCTGATACGCAAGAGGAAATCTTAATTAATGGAAAAAGTGTTGACCAAGTAAAAGAAGATTTAGATAAATATGAAAGAATAAAGTCGCTTGCTGAATTGGCAGAATTCGGTTCAGAGGCAAAGGATGTTAAATATCATCTTTCTAATATAGGAAAGACAGAACTGATTAAAGCTGTTCAGAATGCAGTTCAAAATAGTATACCGAATTGGGGAAAAATTGAGTCATTCAAAAACTTGAAAACAATTGTTGAGAAGATTGTTAAAGCAGATTCTGCTGATAAGATTGTTAAGGCTGTAGGTGGTATTTCGACAATTGTTGAGGAAATGTGTTCTTTAAAGGATGACAAAGAAAAAGCGGTAAAAGAAAAAGATGATGCAAATACCCTGATAATAGACGAAGTAAAGTCTCATTATATGGTTTTATTTGAAGAAGATTTGTCTTCCGAAGATCCAATCTATGCAATTGATAAACTCATTGAAAAGGTAAAAAACAAGATTTCTAATTGTCAAACTGAAAATAATAAACTGCAAATAATTGTCAATGGTAAAGATGAAGAGATCAAAACATTGTACCAAGATTATTCGACATTTATATTAACTGCTTTTGAACATATAGAAAATGATCTTGTAAGGACTTGTAAGAATGCAAACTCGAAAGATGCTCTACCTGCTAAATTTATTCAGCGTGTAATAAAAAATGACGCTTTTGATGTATATGGCTTTATGGAGAATTTAAAGAGTATTATTAATAATCCCAAGTTCAAACATGATGACGTGCAAACATCACTTAAAGAACTATTCCTTGATGCTGTACAGAATAATAGTTGGATTCAAACTCTTTCTCATATTTATCTATATGTACAAAATCCCCAAGTTGCATCATATTTCACACAGAATAAGATTGATGTCAGAAGCATATATTCATCGTTTATTCTTACAGAACAAATGTTGAGAGCGTTCGGTATTAAACTTCATTATCCTATGTTATTTGAAGACATATACGATTCTAATCTATATGACGAAAGTACCCTCTCGGATGTGAAAGATTATGTGAATGATGTGAAAGAGCTTGTTGGGGATAGACAAGGAGTTATTATTGATATGTTTAGATTGGGTTACACTGCGAATGGTGAAACACATAAAGCAAAAGTTACAAGATTCAATTAATTAATTAAAAAAAATATGAAAAAGGTAATTTCGATAACATGTTGTTTGATATTTACGGCTATGGTATATTTGCTGCAAGGCTGTAATTCGAGTCCTGTGGAGGAGGTTTTCTCTAAGCAATGGGAGATAATGTCTAAAGAAGACAGGACAAAATTAGAGATGTATTTTAAATCAGAAGGAATTAATGATGTTTCAAAGTATTGGGCATTATGCTACGATGAAGGTGCGGATACTACAGGAAGGATTAATCCGTGGCTTATTCCCCTAAAATCGTTAAATACAGAGATTAATCTTTATATAGACAATTCTTCAAGTATGAAAGGATTTTTTGAAAGCAAGAATCTTTCACAGTTAATATCTGTATTATCGGGTATCCAGCAATATTATTCCGATAAAACAATCAAAGGTTTCTATGTTGAAAAAGATTTGTTAAAAGAATATCCATTTGATAGCCTAACAGCAGATTTATCTTCCAGGAAGCTTACCGATTATTCAGATGCTATTCAATTAGATGGTCTTATCAGAAGAATAGCTGAGTCGTACAAGTTGAAATCAAAGAGTTCGAAGATTATAGATTTTATCATTACAGATGGAATACCAAGTGGTACTAATGAAGAAATTAACCCACCAGGCAAAAAATTAAAACCAGAGG
>SFKZ01000094.1 GCA_004553595.1 Methanobrevibacter ruminantium
CGGTTTGTTGTTTTGCGGTAAAAACATTTTATCCGATTCAAACCTCTTTTTCTATCTTAGGCTATTTTAGCCAATCCACAACTTTTGATTATAACTCTGTAGACAATTGCAAGGTTTTCCGCCTGATTGGAAACAAGTTGTTTCTGATTGTCAGGCATATAAACAATTTGGAAACGCTGTAACTGTAAATGTTAGTTATGCATTAGCTGATATACTTTTTGACTTTGTTAATAAAAATAAGAAAGGAAACTGGTAATAAAATGGCTTGGATAAATAAAAACGGTTACATACAATATATAAACCAAAAAGGAAAAACCTTTACTCCCAATGCCGATGATTTTGCTAATTATAAAACTGAAGGTAACTTTATCTTTAATAATGAAAAGATACAAAACTTTCAAGAAGAAACAGGAGTAAAGATTTCAACACTTTCAAGCGATTTTACACTAGAATTTAAATACTATAATAATCAAATAAAATTTGAAATATTTGCCTTAAAAAAAGAGCAAAAAATAAAAGTTAATTTCAATAAAAAACAATTTCAAGATTATATAATTTTTGATAGCAAAATATATCCAATTAATATCACAATTAAAGTCATAAATTCATTAATCAAAGATATAACTATTAATGAAGATGGAATACTTGATTTTCATAATTATATAAAATTAACTCAAGAATTAAAAAATGAAGGTTTTAGATTAACAGATAATGTAAAAGAAGAAATAATTAATAATACAAATTTTGAACATATTCCTATAAAATTAAAGGCAAAACTTTACCCATATCAAAAGACTGGATTTAATTGGCTAAAATTTATGGTTGAGAGCAAGTGCGGAGCAATACTTGCCGACGAAATGGGATTAGGAAAAACTCTTCAAATAATAACTTTATTGGGGTATCTTAAAGAAATTAATAAAAACGTAAACTTTCTTATTATTGCACCTGTTTCTTTATTAATAAACTGGGAAAGAGAAATTAAAAAGTTTTATCCTTCTTTAAATTGTTATATTCATCATGGAACTAACAGAACTGGCAATTGGAAAGATATAATAGGATATGATGTAATTATAACATCATATTCGCTGGCTGTTTCTGATTATAGTATGTTTAATCAAATTACATGGGATTTGTTAATTTTAGATGAAGCTCAAAATATAAAGAATCCTTTAGCAGAAAGAACAACATATATCAAAAAGATTAAACATAAATTAGCAATAGCAGTGACAGGAACACCATTTGAAAATCATTTAACTGATGTATGGTCTTTAATGGATTATATTGAACCAGGTTTTTTCGGAAAATTAACTGATTTTGAAAATCATTTTGCAGATTCCATTGAATCTGCAACAACAATAGAATCTATGATAACACCATTTTTATTACGAAGAATGGTGAAAGAAGTTGGTAATAATTTACCTCCCCTAGTAGATATACCAGAAGCAATAGAAATGTCTATTGAAGAAGCAGAGCTTTATGAAAAGCATCGTATAAATTTTGAACACACAGTTCAACTGAAACCATCTTCTTTAGGTGATATACAAAATCTTAGAATGTTTTGTACACATCCTGCTGTTTATGATGAGCAATATTCATCAATTGATCCTTACAATATAAGTACAAAGTATCAACGTTTATGTGATATAATAAATGAAATAATTGCAAAGAATGAAAAAATTATAATTTTTACATCTTTTAATAAAATGTCTGAAATAATGCAAACTGATTTACATCAAAGATTTAATGTTCCAATTTATTATATAAATGGATCCGTAGAATCAAAAAAACGACAAGATATTATAGATGAATATTCTCAAATATCAGGTAGCTCTATTTTAATTTTGAATCCAAAAGCTGCAGGAGTAGGCTTAAATATAACTGCTGCTAATCATGTAATACATTATAATCTGGAATGGAATCCAGCTTCTGAATTACAAGCAACAGCTAGAGCATATAGAACAGGACAAACAAAAACGGTATTTGTACACAGATTATTTTATGTAAATACTATAGACGAAATAATAAATGAAAAAATTGAATTTAAGAAAAATATTGCTGACAACTTAATTGTAGGAATCGATGGAACAAAAACAGATAAAAATGAATTATTGAGAGCATTAAAAATGTCCCCAATAAGGAGGAACTATGAGTGAAAAAAAAATCTTCAAAATTTTATCTAAGAATGACACTGGTGAAACACATTCACACCAATCTGGAATCTCTATACCAAAAAAAGTTGTACAAGCAGGAATTTTACCACCACTTGGAACAGAAAAATTAAACCCTAGAATAAACCTTACTTTTTTTGATATTCATGAAAAAAAGTGGGAATTTCCATATATTTATTATAATGATGTATTTTTTGGCAAAGAACCATCGAAAAGCCATAATGAATATAGACTAACTTGCGTAATTGATTTTCTACGAGAATTTGAAGTAAAGTCTGGAGATTCTATATGGTTTTCTATTGATGATAATGGAATAAGACACATCGGAATTGAAAAGGCAAGTATGCCTGATGAACAAAAAAAAGTTAAAAAAATAGTGCTATGTGGAGGCTGGCATTATTTTGAATATGAAGATAAATAATTAGGAGAAAAAAAATGAATGATGATGAAATGATACTAAATCCTTCACCTGCAAGATTAATAGAAGGTTTAAGAGACACTGGATATGACTTTAATACAGCTATGGCTGATTTAGTCGATAATTCAATTGCAGCTAACGCATCTATTATTAATGTCAAAATTGATATGGATACACAAGACAATATCCATGTTTACATTGCAGATAATGGCTGTGGAATGGATTTTGATGGATTAAAAAACGCTATGCGTTATGGTTCTGCTGAAAGAGATGATCCAAACAGTCTTGGAAAATTCGGACTAGGATTAAAAACTGCTTCTACTACTTTTTGTCGCTCTTTATCAGTACTTTCTAAAGGTGATAATAATGAATATAACAAGGTACAATGGGATTTAGATGAAATTGTATCAACAAATTCATGGAAATTATTACAACCAGAACTTGATGATGATGAAATCGAATATTTGGAAGAAACAACTAATGGAAATAATGGAACATTGGTTATATGGGACAAAGTTGATAGACTTATAAAAAAGACAGACTATAAAAAAACAGTTGCGAAAGCAAATGCTTTAACTAAATATATAAATAATCTTAAATTTCATTTTTCTATGGTTTATCAAAGATTTCTAGATCCTAATTATCCAGGAACAAACCATATTAAGCTGTATGTAAATGGAGAAGAAATACGAGTTATAATCAAAAGTTGTGGATTGGCTAAAATAGCCTAAGATAGAAAAAGAGGTTTGAATCGGATAAAATGTTTTTACCGCAAAACAACAAA
>SFKZ01000009.1 GCA_004553595.1 Methanobrevibacter ruminantium
CTGAATCCTTTTCACCATCTTCAGAAGAGCATAAGACATCACTTGAGACATTTGCTTCTGCATTTCCTTCTGTAGATGAACACAATTCATTTGTTGAAGAGAATCCATCTTTTGAACTGATCTCGCAAAAATTACTATCTGAACCGGTTGAACCGATTGAATCAATTGAATTCCCATCATAATCAGAAACATCAACACCTGTTGAACTGCTGAGACTATCAGAACTAGATGAAATACTAGAACCAACAGAGCCAGTGCCATTTTCAACAAAATCATCGGAAGTGGAAATCCCACTGCCAGAATCTACATCATTTAGAATATTTGAATCTTGATTATCACTAATATCACTGACGTCAGTTGCAGAAACACTTGCTATAGAAATTATGAACAAGCTTATAAGCACTGCAAATAACGTCTTGCTTTTTAGCGAAATTGTTTCACCTCGAAATTGTTTCACCTCAATACATTAAAAAAGTAAGAATCAACATATGAAAAAATATGTCAATAATGGTTTTTAAAAAATAATTAAATTCTTAATTATTATCTTACAAACAATACAAACAAATTTCTTTTTAATATAATTTAATCATTAAAAATTAAAATTTGGGCTTTATTTGACTAAAGCATCAGTATTTCTTTTTTAATGTTGATTAAAATTAACTGGTTAATCTTATATAAATCTTTTCATTTTAAATCCAAATTTTAAAGGACATATATTCATTTAAATCAAATAAAAAAGTAGGATATTTGTTAAAAATAAGATCATCCATTGAAAAATATTTCATTAATGTAAATAATACAAAAATTCAAGTTAAACAAAAAATAAATGATTTTTAACAATTAAAGATAAAAAAGATAGAATATTGGTTTATTAGATAAAATAAGGCCAAAATATAATTATTTTAATCAAAAATAAATAAATTACAAGTTTTAAATAAAAATATGCATAAATCATACCAATTTAATTAAAAAAAGCAAGATTTATAGTTTTTTATATATTCATTAAAAAACTCATAATTCAGCAGGGCAAGTTTCAAAAACTAATGGGAAACTAGAATTATTTAAAATTAATATTAGCACTCTAGAAATAAAATAAAGAAGAATTAATGAGTTTTATTAGAAAATAAGCATATTGAGGAAGCAAAAAAATACTATGTAAATTTTGTAAAAATCAAGAGATATGCAAGAATGAATTAAATAAAAAAATAATGAACAGATAAGAAAAAAGAAAAAAGAAAAAATCCATATGAAAATCTCATAAATGATGCAAAAATTAAAGCAAACTGTCAAAGTTTTCTTGAACGTTCTTATAGAACTTAGCCAATTCCAACCCATTTACAAATATATGGCTAACTGTTATGGATACAGTCATCTCATAATTCTCATTGACCTTCCCCCAAGTGATTAAAGGTTGGATTGCATTTCCCGCAGCAGTTGCATTGGTGATTGAATCGAAATCAACCCAAGGGATGCATGAAAAATTAGCAATGTTTATCTTATCCCTTTCCCTTGTATCCACATCAAATGCCTTATCAACTCCTTCCAAAACATTAAGCTGATAATCCACAACATAATCATGCCATTTTAGAATGTTATAGAATCTTTGAGGACATTCTATCCTTATTTCCTTAAAGACTGTCTCCTCTTTATCCATTATTGGGCAAACTGCATCCAAGGATTCGAATTCAATGACCTTGCCATCAATGATCCTTCTTCTCATTTGAGGAATATCATTCAATGCATTCATCAATGCTCCAAGTGACATGACAAAAAAGGACAAATCCTGCTCCTTTGATTTAATCCACAAGTTTTCAACATCAATCCTTGCAGACATGGAATATCTTGATGACAAGAAGTTTATGAATGGGTTGTTCTCCAAATCAAAATCTATTTCCTTCATTTAAAACTCCATTAAATGCAATCAATGAACAACTAAGACAGAACATTTTGCAGACTTGACAACCTTTTCAGCTACACTTCCCATCAAGAACTTGTCGATTCCAGTCTTGCCGGAACTTCCAATAACAACAAGGTCTATGTCTTCCTCTTCAATTGTTTCGAGAATTACCCTTGCAGGAGAACCCTCCTTAACCATTGTAGTGATTTTCACATCCATTCCACATTCATCTCTAAGCCTTTCAACTTTCTTAAGGTTCTTTTCATTCTCGTCCTTAAGCAATCTGTTCACTTCAGAAATGGTTTCTGAATCTGGAAGACCTATTGAAAAAGAGTTTTCAATAACACTTAAAGCGATTATTTCAGCATTGTTTGTAGCTGCAATTGATAATGCATGTTTTTCAGAAATGTCTGAATATTTTGAACCATCTGTTGGCAATAAAATCTTTTTATATAACTGTTCACCCATTTTAATCACTTAAAAATAATTAATAAACTTAAATTTAGCTAATAACTAAACTTTTATTCTTAATTGATTTAATTTATATAATGCAATGATAATATATTTTTTGGAAAAATTTAAAATAGTTGTTGATGGAAAGGATTGAAAAGAATTATAAAAAATTATCATTTTCCATGAGGGATTATTTACTCTTAAATAAAAAACAATTAACCCATTTAACTTTAAATTAAAAAATAACAACAATAAATTTATATTTAAAATAATAAACTGTAAATCATGACTAAATTTATTGAAGCAAATGGAATTAAACTTGCATATGATGAATCAGGTTGTGAAGATGGCAAAGAGATTATTCTTGTTCATGGACTCTCTTCATCCAAGGAAACAATGTTTCTTATGAGAAATGGTCTTACTGACAAATATAAAGTATATACAATTGATTGCAGAGGCCATGGAGAAAGCGATAGAATGGGCGACTATACACTTGAAGACCTTTCAAATGACCTTGTAGCCTTTACAAATGAGCTTGGATTAGAAAAGCCAATTGCCATAGGATATTCCATGGGTTCCTTTATTGTGCTTAGAGCGAGCCAAATTTCAGATACCTTTGAAAAGATCATCCTTATCGGAACAAAAGGGGACAGCTCAGATCCAGCAATAACAAATCTTCTTAAAGAGAATGGATTGACTGTTGAAAACGTTACAAAAGAGGAATACGGCAAAATCATGAGGGCAAACATATTTGCACCTACAACAAAGATTCCTGAAAACATGAAAACAATGAGGCCTCAAGGAAAGGAACTTAGCGTAGAGGACAGAGTTGCTGAAACAAAGGCAATTGCAGATTTTGACAACCTAAAGGAAATCGATAATGTGAATGCAGAAGCATTGGTGATATCTGCAGAATACGATAAGATAGTTCCCCCTGAAAGAGGCCGTGAAGTGGCAGATGCACTAAATTGCAGATTTGAATTATTAGAAGATGCTGGACATATGATGATGGTGGAAAAACCTAAAGAAATAGAAAATTTGATAAAGGATTTCATAGGATAAAAAATAAAAAAAATAGAAAATCAAAAATAGAAATGATAATTCAAGATGAAATTATCTTGAAAAACATTATTTAAAAAATATTAATGATATCATCCACTTCAGTTCTGTTTATTAAACTTAGATATGGATTGTTTGACTTTTGATTTATAATCATTAATTCAGCATTTTGTCCTTCTTCAATGCATGATTTATTGATTTTACCACTGATTGAATCTGTTATACATACATTGGTTGTTGCCATTTTCAATACTTCAACAGGCGCTATGTAATTCTTAGAGAAACCCTTCATTATCTTTAATGTAAATTCCATTTCCCTAAATAGATTAGGCCTATTTATCATTATATTGTCACTTCCAATCAATGGCTTAACTCCAGTTTTCAACACTTCAAAAAGTGGAATGATTCCAACACTCAATGCACCATTTGACCTTGGACATATAGTGAGAGAGCTATTTGATTTGGAAAGAAGATCAATGTCATCATTTTTTGGATTGGTCATATGGACAACCTGATTGAATCCCGCTTCAAATGCTCTTTGCGGTTCAGTTTTACTTGTCTTTTCCAAAGATACAAATTGGTTATTTTCATTTTCAGCTACATGAATTGAAGATATCTTTCCTGCTGCTTCACATTTTTCACAGATTATTTCAGCAACTGTTGTATCAATTTCACCAAACCCACTTAATCCAATCCCATCTGCATGCTTCAGAAGCTTTCTGATAGCCACTTTCACCTGATGGTAATCAGGATCTTCACCATAAAAGGAGCTATCTCTTCCAAGAATGATTGGAGTTATTGGGATGTCCTTGGATGCCTCCTTGATAAGCTTGACACCTTCAAGACCACCTTCACGATAGTCTATGAAATGGCTGATTCCAAGATTGTACATATCCCACATTGATTCTCTCATTGCTTCAATGAGCTCATCATCACTTGCAGATTCCAATGCAAGATGTTTTATTCCATGAGGAGGCTTTACAACTTCATCAAGACTTAAGCCATCACCCTCGTCCTTTATGATGGAATCTCCAATATGTGTATGTGCATTTATGAAACTTGGGCATACAATCTTATTTGATGAGTCTATGATTTCTCCTTCTTCCGCATCCTTGGAGATTTCAATGATATTATTTTCATCATCAATGACAATGTTCTCCTTTACAGGACTTAAATCAGTGCCTTTTAGGATTAATCCATTTGCTATAGTTTTCATTATTAATAATTTTAAAATAAGTTTTATATATTTTTATTTGAAAATGATTAATTAAGAATACTTAATTATTTAAAGGATGTGAAATCATGGAAACAATTAGTGAATTTAAAGGATTGAATGGGAACATTGTAGCATTTAAGGAAGCTGTTGGTGATGTTGAAAAGGTCACTTTTTTAGGTACTCCTGGTGTCTGCACTCCTTTTGCAGCATTATTCTCATATGCAATAAGAGATAAGGAATCTCATTTCATTAGTGGGACTGACATCGATAAATGCCATCAGTTTGAATTCAAACCATATGGAATGCAACTTAATGAAGAAATATCTGACCCTCATGGTTCTGATGCAGTAGTCTTATTAGGTGGACTTACCATGCCTAAAGCCAATACCGATGTGGATGATTTAAATAAAACCATTGCAGAAATCCTAAAGGATGATGGGAAAATCATTGGTGTTGGATACATGGACATGTTTACCAAAGCAGGTTGGCTCGACAAGGTTGACTTTGACTGCATTGTAGATGGAACATTAACTGGAGTTACCAAAAAATAGAATTAAAATAGAAAAAACAATTAAAATTAATACAAAATAATAAAAAAAAGTTAAAAAAAGAAAAAATAAAAAAGAATTATCTAATTTATAGTTATCTATCTATTGGATAATTCCAATTTTTTATTTATATCTCTTGCTTGAAGAGAGTAATAGACAAAAAATCCTGCCCAGAATAATGCAGCAAAGATGCATGCTATTACAATCCAAGTAATTATTGGACCGATTCCTAAGCTGATTGGCATCCATTTCAAGTAAACCGCCACAGCAAACAATACACCCATACCAATTACCATCTGGAATATGACTTGAAGTGGAGATGGAACCTCTTCCTTATCATAAATCAATCCACTTAAGGAAAATGCCCATCCAACCACTATGGATCCAAAGAACGCATTTATTATTTCCAAACCGCTGAATGATACATTACGAGGACCTGCAATATAAGACCCCAATACCATTACAAGCATTACAACGAAGCATCCTACAAACGCTCCCATTGATAATCTTTCTATTAAATTCAATTTCATATAACCACCTTTACAAATAAGCATAATCAATAAATATCATAAGTTAAGAGCTTCCTTAAAATCGGATAAGTATTTTCTTGAAATATTATCCTTCAATCCGTTCTTAAGCTCAATAAACATCATTCCCCTTAAGGAAGGAGCCACTCTTTTTATCTTTCTCAAATTGACAAGTGTGGTCTTTGAAACCCTTACGAAATTAGAGTCAAGATTCTCTTCAATCTGATAGAGAGGCCTTTTGACCAAATAATCCTTATCCTCTGTATAGGCCTTGGCCTGCTTTTCCTCAACTCTGATCATGAAGATGTCTTCAAAGTCCAAAAGAACAATATCCTGTCCCTTCTTAACAGCCAATATTGAATTGTCACCAATTCCTTCCTCTTCGTATTCCTCTTCATTTTCCAAAAGAACCATTGCCTTTTGAATATTGTCAGTCAATGCATCTGTATAGATTTCTGCATAAGGCTCCTCAAGGTCTTTTGAAACAAACAAATTCACTTTCATAAAATTACCAAACAATTTTTTTAAAATAACTATAATCAATTTAAAATATTGTTTTTAAATAAAATAAACATTTTTAAAATCCATGATTATTTTCTCATCTTTTCCATTTCCTTTTCTATCATTTGATCTCTGTATTTTTCATCAAATTTCTCAAAGAAAACAAAGGTTTTAAGATAATGGGATACTAAACCGATTCCCCAGAAAAGGGTTACCCAATAAAACCACCATTCACCACGAGAAAACAAGACATTTATAATGATAAGAATTATGTTTACTGCAATGAAACTGTATAAATGGTGATAAAATCCCATTTTTTCATCCACTCTTTTTTCTGCTCTACTATATAATTCACTTTCAGACATAAAATCACACTTAATTATAATTTGTTTTTTTAAAATTTCTAAAATGATTAATGAAATTCCATTCGTTTTTAGATAATACTAGTTAGATTATCATTATATAAATGAATACTTATCCAAATTAACAAGATGCAAAAATTGCATGCTGAAATGCAAATAATGAAGATGAAATGAAAATTGAAAAATGCAAAAACGTGACACTGAATGCAAATAATGAAGATGAAAAAATAGATATTCTTAAATATATTCGTTAAGAGAATTTTATTAGTAATTATGAGTGAAAATTAATAGATTTTAATAAGTCCAATCAATGAAGTTTTATAAAGAAGGGTAATAATATGTCAACCCATGCAGATAAAGAGATTTAAAAAGAATTGAGAACCATTACAAAGGATAAGGAAAGCTGGAAAGCAAATGTAGATTTTGTTGCACTGAAATTAAATGAGGATTATTCTGTTGCTGTAAAGGCAAAGGCATTATGGCTTCTTGGAGAAATGGGTTTGAAATATCCTGAAGAAATAGAACCATATATCAATGACATTGCAGGTTACCTTGAAAATGATGAATCCAAATTGAGGGAAAGGTCAGCCAATGCAATTGGAAGGATAGGAATAGCTGACAAAGATTTGATAATCGATTATATTGACACATTGATGAAACTGAAATATGACAAAACCGAAAATGTCAGACATGCATTTATTCGGGCTTGTGAAAACATAGCTGCCAATGCTCCAGAACTGTTTTGTGAAAAGCTTGGCATATTTTATGAAATGATTACAGACAGCCATGAAAAGCTTAGGATAGAAGCTCCTGAAATGTTTAGAGTGGTTGGAAAAAGAAACCCCAATTGCGTAAAGCCTTACTTGGAGAAACTGGAATACATTGCAGAAAATGATGAAAACCAAACCGTCCACATTCACAGTGCCGGTGCAATTAGAATTACCAAAAAGGCATTGGAAGAAATTTAAAATATTTTATAAAAGAATTATTAGAAGTATTTAAATTTTTTAGAATTGATTTGGAATGAGTTAAAAATTTAATTAAAAAATTGATTAAAAAATTGATTTAAAAAATTTAATATATTATTAAAACATACTAATATTACTATAAAATTTAATTATTTTTTCTTATTTTTTTAAAAATTTTATAAACTTATAATTTGGCAATTTGCATCTAATCGACTTGAATGGAGGTGTTAGGATAGAAACTAATAATATAAGATATTTTTACAGAAATATTGTAAAGTCAGGTAAGAAATATCGTATCAAATATAACAATAAGGATTACGGAGAATTCAGTAAACTATCCGATGCACTCTATGAAAGGGATTGCTTGTTTTATTGCAAGTTTGACTATGATCTTCTTGTGGAATGCGACTTGCCGAACAAGTATGAAAATATGGATCTTCCCCCATTTCCTGAAAGTCGCCCAAGGGGACGTATTGAAGGAAACCTGAAATTTAAAAAAGACCTTGAAGGGGAAATCGTATTCAACCATAAGGAACGTAAGTTCTGTGTTATAAGAGGGGAAGAAAATTACGGCCAATATGATACTATGGTTGAAGCTTATTTTGTAAAAAAGACACTAATGGAACATGATTGGGATAGAGCTTGTCTCATTCAAAACAGGAAAATCAGAGAAGACATTTTCCTTAATCAGAAAGTCAAGTCAACTAAGCCACAGCTTCCCAAATATTGTCCACAATGCGGTAATAGAGTTAAGGAAGAAGACACAGTATGTAAAATATGCGGTATAAAATTACATGGAAAATAAGAATTATTTATAAAATAATTTTTAAAAAAAAGTTTAAATAAAAATAAAAAAGAAATAGTTGGAAACTCCCAACTAATAAAAAGATTTTTGTCAAGGTTTTATAGCCGAAGGCTATAAAAGCTTGTCTTTAATTGCATTATAACCATTTTCAATAGCTTTTAAATTCATATCATGGAATTTAGGAGCTAAATTGTTTTTCATTGCAGTTTCGACGGTTTCCTTTGAAAGTGGGAAATCATCATTTGCAACACATGCACCTAAAAGCACCATATTCAATGATAAGATGCTTCCAGCATCTATTGCAAGCCCATTTCCTTCAATTGGATAAACTGAATCAAAATTATCCTTAAGATTCTTTACAATATCATCAAGTTCAGGATAGGTCTCTCCAGTTTGAGTTAAGGTTGAAGGCACAATAGGGAAAGTATTAAAGATTAAAGTTGTGTCCTTGTTTGCCTTATTCAATCCCCTTAAGACTTCAATAGGTTCAAATGCAAGAATCAAGTCTGCCTTGGATTCCTCTACAATTGAGGATTTGAAATTTCCCATCTTAAGTTCAGTTGACACAGATCCTCCCCTTTGGCTCATACCATGAATCTCACTCATCACAACATCATAACCTTCAAGCATTGCAGCTTCACCAATGATTACAGATGTCTTAATAATTCCTTGACCGCCTACACCGGAAATGTAAATACTGTAATTGTTATTATCATTATTATCCATCTTAATCACCTTTCTTTACTCCAATAGCTTTATTTGGACAAACTTGTATACAAACTGTACATGATTTACAAAGTGCCTCATCAACAACTACATTATCGTTTAGATAAGAGATTGCAGGACATGCAAGAGTATTTACACAAGTAAGACATTTGACACAATTGTCCTTGATTACCATAGGCGCCTTTTTCTTTTGTCCCTTGATTAATGTACATGGGTATCTTGCAATTACAACAGCAACACCATCGTATTCAAGAGCTTCCTTGTAAATGTCAACAGTCTTCTTTATGTTATGTGGATTTACAATCTTAAGGAACTTGACTCCAATTGCCTCTACAATATCTTCAATGGAAACAGCTGGAGCTTCATCTCCCATTCCATCAACTGGAATACCGGGGTTTGGCTGACCTCCTGTCATTGCAGTGATTCTGTTATCTAAAATTGTAAGCACAAACTTGTTCTTATTGTGAACTGCATTAACAAGAGGAGATAATCCGCTGTGGAAGAATGTTGAATCTCCAATGAAACTCATAACATGCTGATTGGTTGCAATTGAGAAACCGCAACCGTCACCTACAGATGACCCCATTGCAAGCAAGTAGTCTGCAGTTTCATATGGAGGGGATATTCCTAAAGTGTAACATCCAATGTCAGAAGCGAATATCATATCCTCTTTAGCATAGCCAAGTTCTTCATAAGCCTTTACAGCAGCATAATAAGCAGACCTATGGGAACAGCCCGCACATAATGTTGGAGCTCTTGTTGGAATGTTTTCAATCAAATCATTCAAACCATCAGTAAATTCCATCTTGTCTACGATTTCTATTAAATCTCCGTCAAGCTCTTTGCCATTTTCTGATTTGTACTCTTCCTTAAACTCAGCATCATCAGCCAAATCAGAAACAACCTTATTGATGGATTCCTTTACAATGTCTGGATTGTATTCATGAACCATTGGGAAAGTTCCATCGAACTTGCCGTAAACAGGACAATCCAAATTATTCTCACCAAGAACAGCAAGGACATCCCTTTCAAGTACAGGATCAACTTCCTCTACAATAAAGATTCCTTCCAAGTTTTTGCAGAAGTCATAAATCAAATCTTTTGGAGTAGGATAAGACAATGCTATTTTAAGTATATCCATACCTAAATTCTCTTGGGAAACTACATCATAAGCATAATTGAAAGCACCTCCAGATGAAATAATACCATATTTACCTTGAAGTGATCCATTTTCAAAAGAATAAACCTCATTAACTGGACTTTCATTAGCTGTCTCTTCCATTCTTCCCATTTTTTCTGCAAGTCTTTCATGCATTGCAAGAGCATTTGCAGGAACAGGAACAAATTCCCTTGGATTTTTAACGAAATATCCTCTTAACCAAGGTCCATCAGATTCAGTTTCCTTGGTTGTGGATTTAGGTTTTTCAATCTCACCGCATTCCACAATTCCTCTCATATGAGATACACGAGTGCTTGTTCTGAGAATCACTGGAATTCCAAACTGTTCAGACAAGTCAAATCCATAAACCATCATGTCCTTAATTTCCTGAGGGGAAGATGGTTCTAAAATCGGAATGGAAGAAAGCCTTGAATAGTTTCTTGTATCCTGTTCATTCTGTGAAGAGAAAAGTGAAGGGTCATCCGCTACAAGGATAATCATTCCTCCCTTAACACCAGAGTAAGCAGTTGTCATGAATGAGTCAGCAGCTACATTCAATCCTACATGCTTCATGAAAGTAAATGATCTAAGGCCACTTGCAGCTGCAGTAGCTGCCACTTCCATAGCCACTTTTTCATTTGCAGAAAATTCAAAGTACATTTCTGCATTTTTAGCAACAACAGATAAAATATTTCCTATTTCTGAAGAAGGAGTCCCAGGGTAAGTTGCTGCAACTGATACGCCAGCTTCAATAGCTCCTCTAACAGCAGCTTCATTACCTAAAAGGAAAAGCTTATCTCCTTTTTCACTAGTTACTAATTGATCATAAGCCATATAAATTCACCACACACGAGACCAATCAATTAATATCATTCTCTAAAATAACGATGAAAAATCATAAATCGATTAATCTCTAAAGTTTTAATTAAATTGTAAATATAAGATAATAATTAAAATTCGCTAAAATATCATAAAATTTTATAAAATTTCATAAATTATCATAATAAGATATTAGTTTCTTTATATATTTAATACATGGCATTTTTAAGAAATTTTAGAGTGGTTGCTAAGGATTAGATAAAAGAATTGTGACATGAAAAATGTGAGATTAAAAAATACTAAACTTTATAATTAAATAAATAAAAATATATAAAATGATTTATTATTTTATTATATAAAAATAAATAAATGCAATTTAAGGAAAAATATAAAATTAATTTAAAAATCATATTGATAAAATAATTATTTGATAGTTTTAAAAAGGGATTGCTATGATTACCGTTTATGTAAAAAGATTCAACAGAGAAACTGATGAGGAAGCTCATATTGAATCTTATGAAATTGAAGAATATCCTGGAATGAAAGTGCTTGATGCATTGGAAGAGATCAACAGAAAATATGATGCTGACATAAGCTTTAGAAGCTCATGCCTTGCAGGACAATGCGGTTCCTGCGGAGTGAAAATCAATGGAAACGGTGCACTTGCATGTAAGGCAGAAATTAGTGATAATGTATTGATTGAACCATTGGATTTCCCAGTCATAAAGGATTTGATTGTGGATAGAAGTTCAGCTGATGAAAAGGTAAAGCAATTGCAGTTAAGCTTGGATTGTGACAGCGAAACTTCCCATGAAAAGCTTAAGCCTGAAGACATCAAGGATACCAAAAAGGTTAGAAGCTGCATTGAATGTTATACCTGTTTATCCAGTTGTCCGGTGGTAAAGCACTTCAATGAAGAATTCCTCGGACCTTACTACTTAAGATACATCTCCAAGTTTGACTTTGATCCAAGAGATGAATATGACAGATTGATAGAAGCTCTTGACAGCGGAATGTATTCCTGTACAAGCTGTGGAAAATGTGGGGAAATCTGTCCTAAAAACATCAACAGCTTTGGGGATGCAATCGAAAAACTCAGAGCAATGGCTTATGCTGGAAATCTTGGACCTCTTGATGCTCATAAGGTCTTCAAGGATAATGTTGTAGCAAGCGGAAGAAGCGTGAGCAAACCTGAAGAGCCATTCATTGAAACAATCCATAAGAAATGGGATGAAGAAGGCAAATATTATACTGATGATAATGAAGATAAGGAAAAAGTTGCATTATTCACAGGATGTATGGTGGATTACAGAGCCCAAGAGGTAGGATATGCACTACTTGATGTATTAAAGGCAAACAACATTGAGATAGACATTCCAGAAGGACAAGTCTGTTGCGGTTCACCTCTTTTAAGGACAGGCCAAGTTGATGTAGTCCAAGAGCTTGTAGACAAGAACAAGGAGATCTTCAAGGATTATGATAAAGTTATCACTATCTGTGCAGGTTGTGGGGCAACCCTCAAAAATGACCATCCTAAATACGGTTCAAATCTCAATGTTCAAGATATCAGTGAGTTCCTCATTGACAAGCTTGATACAAGCAAAATGAAGGAAGTGGATACCAAAGTGACTTGGCATGATCCGTGCCATTTGTCAAGGGGGCAAGGCATTAGAGAAGAGCCAAGAAAAATCATTGAAATGATTCCTGGAGTTGAATTTGAAGAACTTGAACTTCCTAACCAATGCTGTGGTGCAGGTGGAGGAATCAAATCTGGAAAACCTGAAATCGCTTTAGGGCTTGCTAAAGACAAAGCAGAGATGGTTAAAGCAACAGGTGCAGATTATGTTACTACAATCTGTCCATTCTGTCAAATCAACATCCAAGACGGTTTGAACGAAATTGGTCTTGAAAACGTAAAAATATTAAATCTTATTCAATTGCTTAAAATGGCTTATGACGAATAGGCAATAAAATCAACAGAAGATTATCATGAAAAACAAAAACAAATCAAGCGATAGAGGCAAAGTTAAGGAAATAGTTGAGGATGAAGAAACTAAACGCCTAAAGGAAAACATTTATATTGTTTTTGTAGAATGTGAATCTCCTGGAAATGTTGGATTTTTAGCAAGAACCATGGGTAACTTCGGACTCCATAAATTAGTTCTAATCAACCCATGCACCCTTAAGGATGAAGCTTATTATCAAGCTATGCATGCAAGGGAAACTGTTGAAAATGCATTGATTTATGATACCGTTGAAGACTTTGTAAAAGACAATGAAATTGACTTTATTGTCGGTTCAACAGGAGCCCCTGGGGGAAGTTATAACCTCTCAAGGATTCCAATAAAACCGGAAGAACTTGGAAAGTCAATGAACTACAACGATAAGATAGCCATTCTCTTTGGAAGGGAAGGAAACGGATTGACCAATGCAGAAATAGAAATGTGTGACATCACTGTAAGCATTCCAACTGACCCAAGTTATCCTATAATGAACATTTCACATGCCGCTGCAGTTATCATTTATGAAGTCTTTAAAAACAGAAACAATTATCCAGTTGAAGGATTGGAAGAAAGCACTGCACTTGAAAAGGAATATTTGTTAAGTGATATGGAAAAGCTAATCAGCACATTATCCATTCCCGATCATAAAAAGAAAAACGGATTGAAAGTGTTCAGGAATATCATCAATCGAGCTTTCATTACTGGAAGAGAGGCACATACATTAAAAGGCATTTTAAGACGATTGAATAAAAAGATAGAAGAAGAAAACAATGATAAATAATAAAAAAAATTTATACTTTAAAAATTATCAAAAAATTTAAATATTAATGAATTATATCTATATTAGACTTATAAAATAAAAAATTCAAGGTACTAAACTATGGACGATAAAGACAGAAGAAAAGGATATTATGAAGATGTAACTACATTTTTAGTTGGGCACACATTCCATACACGATTTTTCCTTTCTAGAATGACAAGAAGATCAAGGATATTTAAAAAAATCATTGATAAAATCCTTTTCGAAGATGATGAAGTTTATGTCCTTCCAAACAAAAATGCCGTCAATAAGACCATCACTACAAACATTGAAGTCAACCAAAGCTTCCAAAAAGATGACTCTGAATTTGTGCCGAGCCAAATAATCAAGGAAGTTATAAAAGAAGCTGAAGATATTGTCATTATGCACAAATGCCTTTGCAGAACTTCTGCAAATTGTGAGGATTACCCTCAAGACTTCGGTTGTATTTTCATTGGCCCTGCAAGCAGGAAAATAGCTTCAAAATACGGTAGAAGCGCAACTGTTGAAGAGGCCTTAGCACATGTTGACAAGGCAGATGAATTAGGATTAAGCCATGTTATCGGTAGAAACAAAATAGATGGCGTTTGGATGAATGTAAGGCCAAAGGAAAAACTCTTGACAATTTGCCATTGCTGCCCTTGCTGTTGCCTATGGAAAGTTCTTCCAGACTTGGATGATGACATCAGCAATAAGGTGATGAGGCTTGAAGACGTTGAAGTGCATACAGTAAGCTATAACTGTAAGATGTGCAGAAAATGTTTAGATGATGACGTTTGCTTTGGAAATGCAATCTATATTGAAGATGGAAAAATAAGCATTGATCAAGACAAATGTGTTGGTTGTGGGCACTGTGTTCAAACATGCAAGTTCGATGCTATTGAATTGAATTACAGCCAAAAATCTATTGATTCTGTATTAAATAGAATTGGAGAATTAGTTGATTATAAAAAATAATTAACTAATACTTTTTAATTACTTTTTTTAATTTAACTTATTTTTTTAATGATGGAATTTAATTTTATAAAAACTTATAATAATAATTAAAAAGAAAAATTAAAATGTTAAATTATTAAGTTAAATTATTTGATTATAATAACTTATTTCAATAATATTCTAATTAAATATTCTAATTAAATATTCTAATTAATTATTCTAATTAATTTAAAAAATTATTTTATTATGGAGAAATATTAATGAATCATGAAAAAATGTTTAATATTGCACGTAAAAGAGGTTTCTTATGGCCATCTTTTGAGATTTACTCAGGAGTGTCTGGATTTACAGATTATGGACCTCTTGGAGCAAGCTTAAAGAATAACATCATGCAAAAGTGGAGAAAGCAATACATTGCAGGAGAAGGTTTCCACGAAATTGAAGGACCTACAGTAATGCCTAAAGAAGTATTGAAGGCATCAGGTCACGTTGACAACTTCACTGATCCTATGACCAAATGTCTCTCTTGCGGTGAAGTGTTTAGAGCAGACCACATCATTGAAGAGGCAATCGGCGAAGATGTTGAAAGCTTGGAAAATAGCCAAATGGATGAAATCGTGAAGGAAAGCAATATCAAATGTCCAAGCTGTGGTGGAGACTTGGCAAACATCTGGAACTACAATCTAATGTTCAAGACTGAAATCGGAGCAAAAGGTGACAAAGTAGGATACATGAGACCTGAAACTGCTCAAGGAATTTTCATTCTATTCAAAAGATTATCCAGATTCTTTAAAAACAAGCTCCCATTCGGTGCTGTGCAACTTGGAAAAGCATACAGAAATGAAATCTCACCAAGACAAGGAGTTATTCGTTTAAGAGAATTCACTCAAGCTGAAGCGGAAATATTCCTAGACCCTGAAGACAAGACTCATCCTAAATTCAGCCAAATAGCTGATGAAATATTATACTTATCCTCTCAAGATGTTCAAATGAATGATAAGGAAACCTTGGAAATCACTGCTCAAGAAGCTTTAGACCAAGGTGTCGTGTCCTCTGAAACATTGATCTATCAATTATATCTTGCAAGAAAATTCTTGAAGGAATTAGGAATTCCTGATGAAGTATTGAGATTCAGACAACACTTGCCTGGAGAAATGGCTCACTATGCACTTGACTGCTGGGACGTTGAATGCTTGACTGACCAATACGGTTGGGTTGAAATCATCGGTATTGCAGACAGAGGAAACTATGACCTAACTGCACACAGCCAGTTCAGTAATGAGGAATTAAGCATTTACATGGAATACGATGAACCTAAACTCGTCTCAAAAACTATCGTAAAGCCTAACTTAAAGCTATTCGGACCTGCATTCAAAGGAGATTCTCCAAAAATAAAAACTTACATTGAAAACTTATCAGATGATGAAGTCTTGGCACTTAAGGAACAAATCGAAAGTGAAGGAAAATTCATCCTTGAACTTGACAGCACATTCGAGATTCTTGAAGAGCACTTGATCTTTGAAGATATTGAAGAGGAAGTTAAAGGGGAAAGAATCATTCCTCATGTAATTGAACCTTCATTCGGTATCGACCGTATCCTTTACTGCACATTATTGCATTCATTTAAGACTGAAGAAGACGGATTTGAAAAGGAATACTTCAAGTTTGCAAAAGAGATTGCACCAATTCAAGTAAGTGTCTTCCCATTGATGAACAAGGAAGGTCTCGGTGAAATAGCAATTGACATCACTCACAAACTTCGTGAAGCGGGTTTCACTGTAGACAATGACACTTCAGGAACCATTGGAAAAAGATATGCTCGTGCAGATGAAGTAGGTGTTCCAATAGCTATTACAGTAGACTTTGATACAAAAGAAGACAATACTGTTACAATAAGAGATAGGGACACTGAAGAACAAGAAAGAGTAAAAATAGAAGATTTAAAAGAAGTTATTGAAGCAAAACTTCAATAAACTTTTAAATTTCTTTAACTTTTTTTATTTTTTTAATAACTTACGCTTTTTATTAACTTGTATACTTTTTACTATTTTTTTACTGTTTTTTACTATTTTTTAGCTTTTTAAAATTAATAATTTAACTTTAAATTGCACTAAGAAAACTACTTTTTTTAACCTATTTTAGCCTTAAAGCACTCTAACTGACTTTTCAAAAAACTTTTCAAATAATGTCTTTGCCCACTTTATACCATCAGAATGCTCATTGAGAATAAAGCATGAATTGTCAAAAAGTCCGTCCTTAAAGAAGAGACTCAAGGACATGAAATCATCACAGATTGTCAAGAACACCTTTAAGTCATAATCCACCTTTCTAATGATAACCTGTCCCTTTTTAGAGAAATCAGCTAAATCACCATAATACTTTGAGTTCCTTAAGGAAGTGAGAACCTCATCATTTGTAATCAGAAGCAAATTATCCCCATTTTCCAGATTTTCCAAGATGATCTCCAAATGTTCCTCTAGGAATATAGGCAGAATGATTTCCATATTTCCGCAATTGCTCAACAATTCCAGATACTTTGTGAATGACTTTGACAGGTTATGCTCATCAGATTCTACAAAAACAGAATCCTTAAGCAAATAGGTGTTTCTAAAGGAGTCACTTGGAATTGATTCGATTGAATGATTGAGCCAAAAATCCCTATTGATTTCGAAAATATACAAATCCATAAAAAGTTTCTTCAAGCTTGCAGAACATAGGACACCTTTAGAGGATAATGAATACCTTTTGAAATTCTTTTTGATTAGATTAATGCGTTCCAACTCCTTCAATCCATGCAATATTGAAGCAGAAGGCTTATCCAATTCCTCCCTAAAGTCATTTAAGTCATATGCCATATCAGACAACAGTAACAAAAGCAAAGGCCTCATTTTAGAAGCCAATAAAAAGCGAACAGTAATGAAATCATCGTATCTATTTCGTGAATCCTCTTTATCAAACATAAAATCACCTGAAAATCAATCCAAAATCAAAGGCAATGCATTTTCATCATATGAGTCAAAAATAGTCAATCCCCAACTAATTGCCCTTTTCCTATTGGAGAGCAATAATCTGTTTTGGTCATAAGTTCCATCTAGCTTAAACAATCCCACTGTAACGAATTCATGTGAAATTGCAAGAGCAATCTTAACATCCTCATTAAAGTATTTTATGGAAAAATTGCCATCATAAATTCCTTTTTTAACAACATCCTTTCCAATATCCCCAATAAAACCATCCAAGATGTCTTTAGAAACTATCAATTCAACCTTGATTCCCTTTAAGACCAATCTTCTAATCAATTTAGGATATTCTGGGTGAAGGTATGGGAAAATGACTTTCAAGTTTTTAGAATTTTTAAATAATCGCTTGAACTCTTTATGTGTCCTATAAATATCCATTGAATTGCATCTAATCAATTCAGAGCCCTCCAAAGAAGATAGTCTATTTAAATCATCAAGGGACAAAGATGAGATATCATGATCTAACCAAAAATCTGAATTATTGGTAATTGTTGAGATCACATCCCTAAAATCCAGCAATATTGTTATGTAAATCAACCCTAAATTTGTCAATTGAAAGCTGTTATGAATCTTCTCTACGTATCCCTCATCACACAACTTATGAATATTGCTTGAAATTGAGCTGTAGCTCAATAGAGACTTCCTATTTATATCCCTTATTTTCAAAGGCCCATCCAATAAATCCACCAAGACTTTTATCCTAATATCAGAATTATTTAAAAATTTCAACTCTTCTCCAACAACTGAGAAATAATACATATTACCACCATTTATAGATTATCAAACCAATTGATAAACTAAACAAACCATAATTTTAAAAAAATGTAAAATTATTTATTGCCCAATAAAACTAAGCAAATAAGAACAAGAACAAAACAAACAAAAATGCAAAGCCCCTAACTCAAAACATCCCTACATTAAATAAATAACGTGAAAAAGTTATAAATTTAATCATAAAATCTGTTAACGGATAGTTAACTCAATTTATTATTTTAATAAACACATATATAAACATGCTAGAAAAACATGAACAACAATTACAAGATGACATCAATATTGATGTCAAACTGTAAATTTTTTTAAAAATATTGAATCTAAAAGTATTTTAGAAAAAATAATATATAAAACAAATCAAATAATAATTAGAAAGTGATTTTTTAATATAAACATGAAAAATATCTAATTGCTAAATTCCAAAGAAAAAAAATAATGGTGAAAATATGATTGATACACATATGCATGCTGATTCAAGAAGCAGTGAAGACTTTGAAAAGATGTTCATTAGCGGAATAGACACCGCAATTACCTGCTCATACTACCCATATAAAATTGATAATGACCCTAAAATACTTTTAAACCACTTGAATAGAATCCTAAACTTTGAACCTGGAAGAGCCGGAGAATATGGTCTTGACTTAAGGGTTGCACTGGGAATTCATCCAGTTAATGCATTGGAGGATAATGACATCATATTTGAAGCATTAGAGACTTGGATAGAAAACAAGGAAATTATAGCGATTGGAGAAATAGGATTGGATGAAAATACTGATTTGGAAAAGGAAGTCTTTAAAAAGCAATTGGAATTGGCAGATAGAACAGAATCAAAAGTAATCATCCACACTCCAAGAAGAAATAAGCTTGAAGTCCTAAAGGACATTAAGGAAATCGTGCTTGAAAGAATCAACCCAAAACTTGTTGTCATTGATCATATAAATCTTAACACCATTGAAGAGATAATTGATGAGGAATTCACCATAGGATTGACTGTACAGCCTCAAAAGATGGAAGTCGAAGAGGCAATTGAAATATTGGACAAATACGGCTTTGATAAATTCCTATTGAATAGTGATATTAGCAATAAGCCATCTAATCCACTTTCTGTTCCAAAAACAGTAAGAACACTAAAAAGATTAGGATATGATAAAAAAGAGATTGATAAGGTAGCATTTGAAAATGCTAAAAAGTTCTTTAATATTTAAATTAAAAAAATTATCATGAATCAAAAGTTTTTTTTCAATATTTAAATAACAAAATAAATAAAAAAAAATAAAAAAATCTTAATGAATGGAATAACTTAATAATTATTCCTTAATTAATTTTTCTGCAATCAATGTAGCAGACTCCACCATTTTAGGGCATAATTCAGTAAAAAGCTTATTTTCCACTGCATATTCCACTCCTTCTTTAGTTTTTATATCGCATCCCAATAATTCATTGCATATATAAGAACCATTTTTAGATTCAAATTCCTCTAGGAATTTAACGCAAACATCATCAGACTTTAGTTTGCTATCGGCATCCCCGACTTCACTTTGACCATACTTTAATCCTAAAGCCATTAATGCACCAGTGCATGCTCCACAAACCTCACCTTTACGCATTCCGCTTCCAAAGCATCCACCAATTTTAAGTGCCTGTTTTTCATCAATTCCAAATTCTTTAGAAAAACTTGCAAAAACAGCCTGTGCACAATTGAAATTCAATCCGAATAATTCCGCTGATCTTTCCACATGACTCATAATACCACCCTAAAAGTAAAATTGAAAATAATAAATTAAAAAAATTAAATAATTGATAAAAATTATAAAAAAAGATTTAAAATAGTTGAAAAAAATTAAAAAAATAGAAAAAGAAAAGTAAATAGGAAAAACAATATGAGTATTGTCCCAATTAATCTTTTCTAACTAATTTAACTCTGGATGGAGTTACAATAATTAGATTTTTGTCTTCAGATTGTGAAAGCAAGATTGCTTCTGCACCATATTGGTGTCTTAAAATCTTTAAGATTTCTCCAGCTTGTCTGAAGTCTTTTTGACTCTGTTTTTCAAGGAATTTTAAATCAAGAATTACAGGATTGTTTTCTTCAACGATTTGGTCAAAGATGTAATCCATATCATCAACGGATTTTGGTCTGATTAAAACGATTTCATAAAAAGTTTGTTCTGGAGAAATGCTAGTGAATCCCTCTTCAAAAAATTCATCTTCTCCATAATCGCTAATTCCGTATGCACTGCCAAAGTCATCTTCTTCAAAACCAAGGCTTTTCTTTAAATTATCAGTAAAACTCATTTTGATCTTCCCTTAAATTCGATAAAGAAAATTGATTAAATTAATTTTAAATAAATTTAAAAAAATTTTAAAAATTTTATAATATTCTATAAAAAATTTGTTTATTAATTTAAAAGTTTAATAAATTAAACTTTGTTACATTAAAGTATATATTTTTTTATAGATATAAAAGTTATTATTTTTTTAAGAAAAATGGATTTAAAAAATAGAATTCAAAAAAGATTTAAAAGAATAATAAAAAAGAAATAGAATAAATGACTAAAAATTAATTTTTATCCAAATATTCTAAGATTGCATCCAATATTTTTGCTGCTCCACCAGAATACATATCTGCTGCAGGCAAGCCGTATTTTTCTTCAAAGCTTTCTAAAGTCATGTCTTCATCAGCATTTCTTAAGTTAATGGATAATCCGACGACTTTAGTGGTAGGTACAACAGCTTCAATAGCTTTTACCTCATAATCGATACCCCTTGGTTCACGATATGGGTGGTTTGGTCTGTGACCTACAACAACTGCATCAGGGTCTGCACCGATTAGGATACATGCAGACAATCCTCTTGGGTGAGGGTTTCCATCTTCAGTTAAGCTTGATTGCCCTTCGATAAAGATAATGTCCGGTTGGTCATTTTCCTCAACATACTTGATTGAACTTAAGATAGCTGAAGGAATGTCCATTGCAGATAAGCTTCCTGCTCTGAAGTTGAATGCAGTAGGCTGTTCCAATCCCATTTCATCAGTGGAAATGATTGAAGATTTCATTCCTCTTTTCATAGCTTCAATTCCTAAGGATTTGGTAGTGGTTCTTTTACCGCATTCCTGGGAAGTACCTCCAACAAAGATAACAGGTGCCTTTGCTTCATATGAGATTTTAGGCAATACTTCACAGCATTTTTCAGGTGCTACACCACATATTTTACGTACAACATCCAATCTTGGACTAATCTCTTTAATGCAAACATCATTTTGTTCAGCAAGTTTTAATAAAGATTCATTTTCAGATAAAGATAAAGATCTAAATGAAACAACTGCATTCTTACCATTTGCCAATGCTTGAACTGCATATTTTAAAGCGGTTCCTTCAGCTCCAATAGGCAACATGATTGCTACAGTATTTGCTTCAGTAGATTCAAATAAATCTGATAAGTTTGATGCCACTTCAAGACCACAGAAAGGTTTTCCTTGTTTTGCAGGGTTATCATCAAGGAATCCTACTGTTTCAATCCCTTCGAGGTTAGAGAACTTTTCTCCTCCACCTCCACATCCTACTATAATATAAGGATTTAATTCTTGAAGATCTTCAACAGAATTTATAGAATACAAGTGATCACTCCTCTTTTAAAAATTGTGTAATTTTGATAAAAATATAATATGATAAATTGTTAAACATTGAATTTTTTCAAATAAAATATATTAAATACTAATGCAATAAATAATACAATATCCAACATTATAGAATTTATCCTAATGTATTTATATATTTATTATTATTAATAAATATTAGCATAAAACTTATTAAATTAATATTTTTGATAGATTTTCATTAGGATACTAATTTAAGTAAAATTCATTAAAAATTATAAGTATTAAAAAAATAAAAATATTATAGAAAATTAAAAAATATTATAGAAAATAAAAAAATATTGAAAATTAATTAGTTTTTAAAATATAGTTAACTATATCTACATCAATGAAATCTAAAATAGATAGTTAATATCAACTATTCAAATTATACGATTTAGACTTAATAATTATCAATAGCTATTGCACAAGTATGAAAATTAATAAAGGAGAGAATTAATATGAACACAGATGATGTTACAACTGGAAAAAGTGCAGAAATGAAAATGGATTGTCCAGTATGTGGAGGAAAAGGAACTGCAACTTACACTACTCAAACTCATGAACTTGCTTATTTTGGAGAGGTTGTTGAATCAACCATACAATGTGAAAAATGTGGATTCAGACATAATGATGTTTTGGCAACTGAACAGAAAGACCCTGCCAAACATAGTTTGCTAATTACCAAAAAATCTTTGGACTCAAGAGTGGTCAGATCCCAGTCAGCTACAGTTTCACTTCCAGAAGTTGGAATCAAAGTTGAACCTGGTCCAAAGTCTGAAGGATACATCTCAAATGTTGAAGGAGTTATTGTAAGATTCATAGAAGCAACTGAAAGGGCATTGAATATGTTTACAGATGAAACCTCTCAAAAAAATGGAAAGATTGTTCTTGAAAACCTGCACAAGATTTTAGATGGTAAGCTTGAAACTCTCTTGCTTATCGAAGATCCATTCGGACAAAGCAAAATCATGGATGTTCGTGCAAAGACTGAGCCATTAACTGATGAGGAACTTAAAAATCTGAAAACAGGTTATACTGTAATTGATTAATTATTTAAAAATAGTGAAAATTTTAAAAGATTAAATAATTTGAAAAATTAAAATTTTAAAAAAATTAAATAATTAAAAAAAGTAGTTAAAATTGAATTGATATAAATATTAAAAATAAAATTATTAAAAATAAAAAAATAAGAAAATTAGAAGATTTATTCTTCTATTTCTTCTTCATCTTCTTCTTGTTTTGTCATAGATAATGGAGTGAACTCATCTTCCTCTACGACATCTTTTAATTTGAGAGTCTTTTGAACATCCATAGCTAATGCATCACAATCTGCTTTAATAGCGTTTAAGTGTAATAAAATTCTTTCTTTTTCTTGGTTGATTCTTTTGATGTTAGTGTATGGATAGGTTGACTCTTTAAGCATTTCGTACTCAATGGTTGTGTATGGGTACTCATTGAGTTGTTCACAAACTTGCTTGAGGATGTCTCCTAAAAACTTGTTCATTTCCACTTTTACTCTTTCCCTGATCATTTTGTCATCATCAAGGTTTTGTTTCATTAAACGAACAACTTCTGCTTTAGCGAAAGGTAAGTATTCATCTTCCTCTTCTTCGATTTCAACATTATTGATTTCTTCTTCAGCCATAATAACGTCTCCATAATAAATATTATAAATTTTATTAATAATTGATTACAACTGAATTATTAACTGGCTAATGCAATAATTAGTTCATAAAAATTTATCATAAGTATGAAAATTACAATAAAAATTTTAATATTAATAAAATTTATCTAAATTTTAAATAAATCATGAAAAGCAAGTGAAATGTAAATTTAGATAAAAAATTATTTTTATTTTTTAATAAAAATTGATTTAAAATCTAAAAAATCCATTTGCTTATCTAGATGTAATAATATATTTGTTTAAAGGAATATATAAAGGTATCGCATTATTTTAATTTTATGATTATTTTTTCATATAGTTTACTCTATGACTATATGAATAATTATAGCAAAAGTCAATAATTTTGATAGCTTATAAAAATTGAAAAATCCCTTTTTTAAAATTATGAATTATGTGAAAAATATAAAAATTATTAATTGAAAAATCAATGAAAATTGTTGTAAAAAATAGGAATAATATACTATTCCTGAAACAAAGTGAAATATGAAAAAAATATAAAAAATATTAAAAATTTAAAAATTTAAAAATTTAAAAAACAGCAAAAAATTGGGAATGAAATTGATGTGAAAATAATAATAAAAATAATAAATAAGAAATAAATAAAATTTTATTTTAAAAACCAATAATTTTAGTCAGCACAAGGATCCAGATTGAATGCATACCTGTATTCTTGGTTTACAATATTGGAACCTTCAAATCTTCCATCGATAATGCTTGAAATCTTTTCGATTGAATCAAGTGAAAGCTCTTTTCCTTCTGCTATTGGGAAGAAGAAAGTGATTACATCATCAGTTATGAGATAATTCAATTCAAAATCTTCCTTTTCAAATTCACCTTTAAATACTTCAGTGAGTTTTTCTTCTATACTATTTTCAAGATTTGCCATAATTTCACCTCATATTAAAAGTTATATTTATATTAAGCAATAAGGCATATAAACTTATCCATAAGCCAATAAGCCGAAAAGGTTTTTATCCAATAAAACAAAAATTTAAAAAATTATCAAATTCCAATATGACTAAAGGAAATAAATCCATCAAACTAATCCATATCCAAGCTGAAATTCAAGCTGCTTGCCTGATGAGTAATTGAACCTAATGAAATGATGTCAACATCCAATGGAGCATAATCCAATATGTTGTCTTCAGTGATTCCACCGGAAATCTCAATCAATACATCTTTTCTCAAATCATTTTCCTCTAAAGCATTTAAGGTATCTTGAGCTTCATCTGGAGACATATTGTCAAACATTACAATGTCTGCACCATTTTCACAGGCAATTATTGCATCTTCAGTTGATTCCACTTCAATTTCAATCTTTTTGGAAAAGCTATTGTTCTCTTTAGCCAATTCGAGAGCCTTTTTGACTGAACCGACAACAGCAATATGATTGTCCTTAATCAAAATCATGTCATCCAATGCAGATCTGTGAGGGTCTCCACCACCAATGGAAATAGCTAGCTTATCATACTTTTGAAGTGCAGGCGCAGTCTTACGGGTTCCTGCAACCCTTATCTTAGGATTCACATCATGAACCTTTTTGACTATCCTGTTTGTTATTGTTGCAACACCAGACATTCTCATAAGCAAATTAAGTGCAGTACGCTCCAAAAGAAGAATCTTTCGAGCATTTCCTTCAAGCTCTAAAAGGACATCCCCTTTGGAAATTGCATCCCCATCCTTTTTAGAGGAGATGATTTCAATGCCATAGTCTGAAAACATTTCCTTTATGATTTCAATTCCTGCAAGGATTCCATCATCTTTAGTAATCAATTTAGCATAAAATATCTTATTTTCTGGAATTAATGCATTTGAAGTGATATCTCCAAAACCTTCATCTTCCCTAAGCATGTATTTTATAATTTCATCCATTTTTACACCAAAATTATTGAAAACAA
This sequence comes from Methanobrevibacter ruminantium, assembly GCA_004553595.1. Classification (GTDB taxonomy): domain Archaea; phylum Methanobacteriota; class Methanobacteria; order Methanobacteriales; family Methanobacteriaceae; genus Methanobrevibacter; species Methanobrevibacter ruminantium_A. Next base: position 25,792 of record SFKZ01000009.1, read on the forward strand.
TTATAAAAAATCAAATATCAATTACAATAATATATGTTTTAAACTATTAATATATTTTATATATTTAAATCAATTATATATATGTAGATTAACAAAATATAAATTATAAGACAAAAGAATTATTTAATCTGGTTAATTCTATCTTAGAATAGCTGAAAAATTTAATTTAAGTGATTTTATGGAAATTACATTTTTAGGAACCTCATCTGCAGTGCCTTCAAAATATAGGAACCATGCAGGAATCATTTTGAAATACTTTAAGGACACACTGCTCTTTGATTGTGGGGAAGGAACACAAAGGCAATTGACTTACGCTAGAATAAGTCCCATGAAAATAGACAAGATATTCATCAGCCACTATCATGGAGACCATATCCTCGGTTTGGCAGGACTCATTCAATCCATGGGATTTAGAGGAAGAGAAAATGATTTGGACATCTATGGGCCTAAAGGATTGGAAAAGATTATAGGCGTGATTTCCAACTATGGATTTTTCCAGATAAACTTTAGAATCAATATTCATGAAATCGATGAAGGAGTGGTTGTGGAAACTGATGAATACATCATCAAGTCAATCATTGCTGAACACAACATTCCGAATATAGCTTATTCAATTTATGAAAAGAAAAAGCCTCGCTTCTTAAGAGAAAAGGCTATTGAACTTGGTGTTCCCGTAGGCCCTGCCTTTGGAAAGCTTCATAGCGGCCAGGAAGTTGAAGTGGATGGAAAGATCATCAAGCCAGAACAGGTATTGGGACCTCCAAGAGCTGGAAAGAAAGTCACTTACTCTGGAGATACAAGGCCTTGTGAAAAGCTTATTGAACTTGCTAAAGAAAGCGATGTCTTGATTCATGAAGCAACATATGAAGATGCAGACCAGGACAAGGCAATTGAAAATTGCCATTCCACATCAAAGGAAGCTGCAGAAATAGCTAAAGAGGCAAATGTTAAGCTATTGGTCTTGACTCACATAAGCACAAGGTATACAAGTGATTTAAACATAAAAAATGAAGCAAAAGAAATATTTGAAAATACCATTGTGGCTAATGACTTTACTGAAATAAACATTGGCAAAGACAAGACATCAATAAATTTCAAGAACATACTTACTGTAAACAATGATTAAAAAGACTGGAAGAGGAAGATAAAATGAAATACACAACCCAAATATTGAACGCATTGCTTCATCTCTTTCATTTAGAGAATATCATATATATTCTACTGATTATAATAGGTGGATTTATATGTATAAAAGTGGGAGATAAAATTCTTACAAAACTCGAGCAGAAATTCGATTTGAATCTCACCGCCCATTACCTATTTAAGGACATAGTGAAATACACAGTGATTATTGTAGCCATTGCATGGATATTGCATGTTCTCGGAATCAATTTAGAAAGCATTTTAATCAGTTTAGGTGTTGTAGGTATTGCAATAGGTTTTGCATCACAGGATATTGTTTCTAACTTCATTTCCGGAGTTTTTGTAATCAGCGATAAAAGAATCAAAGTTGGAGAGGTAATTGAAGTCAATAACTTTAAGGGAACCATCAAGAAAGTCGGATTTAGAAATACAATAATGATAAATCAAGACAACTTTGAGATAACAATCCCTAACTCTGTCTTGAGCAAAAACATCTACAAGATGTATAAGCCAACTGAAGACCACAGGCTAAGAATCATAGCGACTTTGCCTCATGGAATGAATATCCCAGAATTCAAAGAAGCGCTTGATAAGATCATGTATGAATACAATTGGGTCATAAGTGGCAAAACCACAATCTTTTCAAAGGACTATACGGAATGGGGCCCTAAAGTTGAGGTAAGCTATTGGATTACAGAATATAAATACACTGATTGCGGTAAAGTGACAATATTGGAAAATATCAATAGACTGATTGATGAGTATAAAAAACAGGAAAAATAGATAAACTATAGAAAATAACAATAGTTAATTTTTTAAGTAAGAAGAATAAAGATAATATAAACAACTAAATTATTTAATAATCCCATTGTAAAGAGGGTTAAAAATGAATGAATTACAGAAAGAAATTATTCAATTGAAAGAAGAAAAGAATGCGATTATCCTCGCACATAACTACCAACCAAAAGAAATCCAGGAAATAGCTGATTTCCTTGGAGACTCTTTAGAATTATGTAATAAGGCTGCAGAAGTGGAAGACAGAGATATCATTGTCTTCTGCGGAGTAGACTTTATGGCAGAAACTGCATATATGCTAAACCCGGATAAGAAAGTTCTAATCCCAGATATTGATGCAGAATGTCCTATGGCACATATGCTTACTGGAGAAGAAGTCAGAGAAGCAAAAGAAAAATATCCTGATGCAGCAGTCTGCTTATATGTAAACAGTCTTGGTGAAGCAAAAGCGGAATCAGACATTCTATGTACTTCTGGAAATGTCAAAAAGGTTGTAGCAAGTTTAGAAGAGGATACAATTCTCTTTGGACCAGACACCAATCTTGGAGAATACGTACAGCCATTTACTGACAAAAAGATCATTCCAATTCCAGGTGACGGCCACTGTTATGTTCACAAGCTATTCCACAAGGAAGATATTGAAGATGCAAGGAAAAAATATCCTAACATAGAAATCTTAATTCACCCTGAATCCAACAAAGAGGTTCAAGAACTTGCAGATCATGTCTTAAGTACTGGTGGAATGCTAGCCCATGTAAGGGATAGCCCAGATAAGGAATTTGTCATTGGAACTGAAGTTGACATGATTACAAGACTCAAATCAGAATGTCCAGACAAAACATACTACCCATTGCTTGAAGGAGCTATTTGTAAAACCATGAAACTCCACACATTGGAAAAAGTAAGGGACTGCCTAATCAATGAAGAACCTAAAATTATTGTCCCTGAAGAAATAGCTGAAAAATCAACCAATGCTGTAGAAAGAATGCTGGAAGCATCTAAATAAAAATAGTAAATAAACATCAGATAAAAAGAATATTTCTTTTTATCATTTTCTCTTTTTTTATAGAATCTAAAATTTTAATAAAAACTAACAAATAAAAAAAAAAACTTTTTTTAAATAATTAAAACTTTTATGGTTAGAACTTAATTCATGTCTTCCAAGAAGCTTGCAATGAAATAAGTCATTTCAATCTCTTCCCTTTTAATGAAATCTTCAAGTTTAAAATGTGCATCATCTGAAGCAAATGGGAAGAATTTTCTAGAATAGAATATATTTAAGAGCAAATCACCATCTTCCACAATGGTTTCCCCTTCCAAGTTATTCAATAAAAAATCCAATTCCTTTTCAGTTAAATCAGACACCCTATAAGTTACATAGTGCATTTGATCTTCAGTTTCGCCATAATCCTCAACTTTAACGCTTAACATATTTATCCCTTTTAATCTCTTAATTAAATTATGTTTTTTTAAATTATAATATTTTTCTAAATAAAAATTTAAATAAATTCTAAATAAAAATTAAATAAATCAATGAAAAATCAGTAAAATCAAATAATTGATTAATTATCCCTAAATTCCTTTATGAACTCTTCCAAATCATCTTTTACCTTAAACAATTCATTAGAGCCAACATGACCCATGCAAGAGTCAAAAATAAGCAATTTGTTATCCTTAATCATTTTGCTCATTGGAATCGCATCAAGATTTGGTGGGAAATATTGGTCCTGATTGATAGCTATAATCAATACTTTAGCAGTTATATTTTCCAACTGGTCTGTCAAATCATAATCGAGAGAAGAGTTATTCATATAAATCAAATCATTAGGATCTTCCTCTAAGCTTTCCTCTGCAAATTCCGCCATAGCAAGGCCAATTTCCTCATTTGTCATGTTGTTTCTGTATTCCTCTCTTGACAATCCATAGCAATACATTGCATCTGATGAAAGCTTTAAGCTTCTCTTCAATGAGTCTGAAAGCGGCAAATCATAAGCTCCATCATTATAATCAGGATCTGATTCCAAAATGTTATTCATGATCTTGCTTAATGCAAAGTTATGTCCACCTACCTTAAAGCTGCTTACAAGAGAAATGATGAAATCAACTGAATCCTGATAAACGCATCCCCAAGTCAAGACTTCAAAACCACCCATTGAGTTTCCAATTAGCCCTTTCACATGAGTGATTCCGAATTTCTCTTCAATGAACTGCTTTTGGAAGTTTACCATATCTTCAATATCATACTCTGGAAACCTATTCATAAGACCAGTTGTTGAGGGACTTGCAGAACCTGGACAGCCAAGAGCACTGACTGAAATGAAGAAGAATTTATCTGTATCAAATATCTCTCCACTGCCCATATCTTCAGAAATGCGTCTTGCAGAGTAACAGCTGCCACTTGAACCGTGGAAGTAAATTACAGCATTTGAAATGATTCCATTTTCATCATACTGTGGAGTTCCAAAGGTAATGTATTCAACTTTTGCATCCTTCAAGACTTCTCCATTATTGAATTTAAACTCATCTAAAGTAAAATACTCTGCTTCAATAGCTTCTACATCAAACATGATATCAACCATAAAAATTAGAAAAATAAGAAAAAGTAAGAATGAAAAATAGCAACTTAACAAAATATTATCGTTTAGCGCTTATTTTTATTTTAAACCTAAAAGTTTAGCTGCATTTTCATAAAGAATTAAATTTCGCTCTTCTTCAGTTAAATCAATTTTATTGAACATTTCCATCTCACTTGTTGATTCCCACATCGGAAAATCAGTTGCCCATAAGACCTTATCTGCACCGTATGCATGAATCAAATCCTTTGCAGTTTCAGGAGACAATGCATATAAGCTTGAACTGCAATCTACAAAGAGATTAGGAGTTCCTGCTAATTCTTCTGTTGCCTTTTCCCACATGCTCCATCCTGCAAAATGAGCGCCAATAACTGTGAGATCTGGAAACTTCTCAAGGAAAGGCTTTAAATGTTCAGGATTTGAATAATCATATCTGAAATCGCCGCAATGAATCATGATTGGCAATCCTCTTTCATTGACTGCCTCTCCCATCTTAAATGCCTTTTCCTCATTTAAGGCAAATTGCTGGAAATCAGGATGAACTTTCACACCTTTAAGGCCAAGTTCAATAATGTAATCCAAGTCACCATCAATGTCTTCACTATCAGGATGCAATGTCCCAAAACCTGTAAAAAGGTCTGGATGGGATTTGACCTCAAAACTGATGAATTCATTGATTGATTGAACCTGCTTTGGAGTTGTTGCCACTGAATGGATAAGATAATGAACAACACCAACCTTATTTCCGTCTTCAATCAAGTCATTTACAGTCCCATTTAAAGACATGTGAAGGTCATAAAAATCACGAATCCCCTTTACAGCTTTTGCTGCAATCTTATCTGGATAAATGTGACAATGAGAATTAATTACTTTTTGCATATTAAATTAACCACCTAATAAAATTATAAAATATTTTTCTATTAATTAATTTGTATAAAATCATTTAAAAAAGTTTATATTACCAGATTAAGTATTTTAAATAAAATAAATGACTTTTAAAGAATACAAATCAAAAAAAAAAGAAAAAAAATGAATTTGAAAAGTTAAAGCTAAATGTCACTTCCTTTAACTTTTCCATTAATCAATCTGTCCACATAGAGTTCAATGTATCCATAAGCTATTACAGAACCAAGGAAACCGCCTAAAAGCATACCGTAATAAATTCCACGCTCTCCCATATTGAATACAAATCCTAAAAGATATGCGAATATCAATACAAGTACAAATTCCCTGAATGTGGTTAAAATAAAGGAAGTTGTTCCTTTTCCAAGCCCTTGGAATACATTTCCAGCACTTGCACCGAATGGAACATACAATATGAATAGGCACATCAATTGTATGAATGAAGCAATCAACGGTTCAAGATGTGAGCTTGCCTCTGAATATGAGAATATGAATGCCACCTGATTTGCAAATACAAAGAGCAATATGCAAACTATAATGGATGAGATTAGACCTAGCTTAACGGAATATCTGCAAGCAGTTCTAATGTTTTCATACTTTTTAGCACCATATGCAACACCAGCAACGGTAATTGCAGCAGTTCCAACACCAATAGCTGGAAGCAAACCTAAGGATATGATTCTCCATCCTGCAGTATAAACTGCCACTGCAACTGAACCTGAAACCAAAGTGAGCATATAATTGACTGTAACTGCAAGAGCTGCCATAATCAATTGTTCCAAGCTTGCTGGAATTCCTACAACTAGAATATCCTTATACATTTTAAAATTATTATGGAAATCTTTCTTGTTATATGATAAGTATGTATCTTTCTTAATGAAAATCCAGTATAACATCATTAGAATAGCAAATAGAGGAGATAAACCTGTTGCAAGAGCTGCACCTGAAACTCCCCAACCAAATGTGTAAATGAATATTGGATCTAAGACCATATTGATAATAGCTACAATAGCAATAGGCAAAGTGGCTCTTTTTACATCTCCTTCTGCCCTAAATGCCCCTCCAAAAATAGGAGGGATTAAAATTGGAGCAGTGAAAGCGAATACAATTATGCCATAATCCATAGCATATTTCAATACATCACTTGCACCCATTATCTTTAATAGGGATTCTAAAGATAAAAGGAAAAATACTGTAAGAATCAACGAAACAATTACACTTAAAATAGCAGAGTGCATAGCTGCATTATTTGCCTCATCTCTTTTTTCAGCACCAATATAACGAGAAATAAGAGATGTTGCACCAGCACCTATACCATTTCCAAATCCTACAAGCACCATAAACAATGGAGTTACATATCCAAGTGCTGCCAAAGGAGCAGGTCCTAATCCTGCTACCCAAATACTATCCACAATATTGTTTAAGAAAATTAAAAACATACTTGCTATCATAGGCCAAGCAAGCTTATTAATAGCTTTCTTAGGGTCTCCGGTAATCATTTCAACATTTTCATTCATTTCCATAATAATCATTTCCGAACTATTATAAATATATACATAGTCCTATATAAAATTTTAAGGATATTACTAATTTTTAAGGATATTACTAATTTTGAAAAATTCATAAAAAAGTAATAAATTGATTAAATTTATAAAAAATAAAAACAAATATTGATTATTGGAAATAAAACAAACTATTTGATAAAAATTTACTATTTATAAAACTTAAAACTGATAAAATGAAATACAAAATTTTAGAAAATCCTAATTATGAAGAGACTTATGAGCTTATTGAGGAAGGCCTTAGGAAAAAGGCAACCATACTTCTTTTTGCATGCTGTAGAGTCAGCTATGAAGGCCGTGCATTAAGTGAACTTGATTATGGTGAAAGAATAATCATGATGAAGCCAGACGGATGCTTCCTGATTCATCAGGACAATAAAGTGGATCCAGTCAATTGGCAACCTCCTAAATCAAGACCAAGAGCTTACATCAAAGATGAAATACTATTTTTGGAAAGTCATAGGCGCAGCCCTCCTGAAAGATTGGAAGTTGAGGTAAGAAAAGTCCATTACGCTAACTATAACCTAATTGAAGATTATGAAGAGCTTGAAAGAGCAGGCTATGAAAAGGATATGGGTGACATGATTTGGGAAAAGCCTCACATAATTGAGGAAGGATTCCGTCCAAGCGTAAGGGAATATGCAACAGAGCACGGATTCATTGACATTCTTGGAAATGATAGTGAAGGAAACCTAATGATTTTAGAATTGAAGGCCCGTAAGGCAGGAATAGCTGCAGTAAAACAAATCAGAAGATACTTGTCTGACTTTGAAAATAGGGAAAACAAGGAAATCAAAGGCGAAACTGGAGAAAAGCAGAAAATCAGAGGATTGCTTGTAGCGCCTTCAATAGGTGATGATGCACTTGAGCTTCTTGAAGAGGAAGGAATCGAATTTGTAGCTGTAGAACCTCCAAGAGAACTTAAAAAGGATAAAAAAGTTACTTTAGATGCTTTCGGATAAAAATGAATAAATAAATTTGATACTATAAAACTTTCAAAACATCAATTAAACACGTACTGATTATTATGGATTTTATTTCAACATTACTCATTGCAATTGCATTGGCAATGGATGCATTCAGCGTTTCACTTACAAAAGGATTCACATTGAAGAAAATTACCAAAAGCCAAGTCTTGTGGTTTGCAATATTCTTTGGAGGATTCCAGGCATTGATGCCTGTTTTAGGTTGGTTAGGTGGAATTCAGCTGGAATGGCTCATAACTACCTTTGCCCCTTGGATAGCATTTATCCTTCTTCTTTTGATTGGATCAAATATGATAAAGGAAAGTTTCTCCAGCGATGAAGAAGAGGATTCATCCGATAAATTTTCATTTAAGGAATTGACATTGCTTGCAATAGCTACAAGCATAGATGCATTTGCAGTTGGAATAACCTATGCAGTATTAAAAACAGATATCCTGATTCCAGTAATCATGATTGGGGTCACTGCATTCATATTTACAATAATCGGACTCTATTTAGGTAAAAAAATAGGATATTACTTTGGAGACAAGTTCGAAATACTTGGAGGAGTTATCTTAATCTTGCTTGGTGTAAAAATACTCCTCGAAGGATTAGGAATATTGATTTTATAAAAATAGTTAAATGAGCTTTAGAATATTAAAGCTCAAAATCTTTTTTTAATAATAATTAGAGATCTAAAACGAATTTTTGTCCGCTTTCTTTCTTAAGACGTTCAATCTCTTCCTTTTGATGCCTTATAGCATAATCATTATAAGGCTTAGGAGATAATGTATGTCCATCATACTCCAATTTATAAATAACATACTCATCAGTATCTAAAGAAATAGTGTCCTCAGCGGATTTTAATTCAATAGCATTCAATTCTTCCATAATTGATTGATACTCTTTTTCTTCCTGTTGAATGAGCTCATCCAAATCCCTTTTTTGCATGGATTGATTAAGCTGCATGCCTAATCCAATCATTCCATTGACTTCCTTTCCACCAATCTCAAATACAGACACTCTTATATGTTCCATTTGCTTAAGCATATGATCCAAAGTTGGTTGAGTTACAGGTTTTTCTCTTGCAGTTCCAATGATGTTTATTTCATAATCATTTTCCCAATCCTCAATTTTATAAACTGCATAATTGATATTGTCACATTTAATTTCTTTTTCTTCAGCCATATTATCACATTATTCTTAAAGATTATTAAAAGATTATTTTTAAAAATTTTCAATTAAATATTAATTTCTAATTACTAAATAAAATAATTTACCTTAATTTCTTAAAAATATCCTTAAAATATGTTAAATTTTAAATATAAGATTAAATATAAAGATTAATATTAGTATATATTATAATATATTAAAGAATTTTTATAAGTATTTTTAATCTATTGAGTAGGAGGTTAAAATTTGGTAAAATATTGTCAAGAGTGTGGAAATGCAAGTTATGACAGTGCACCAGTTTGTGGTAACTGTGGTGCTAAACTTCCTCCAAAATCTGAAGCAAATGCTAGACATCCTAAGTTAGAAGGAAAATTCAAACCAGGAGTAATCACTAGCACAAATGATTCAATATTCTCCGGCAGTTCATCTAGCTTTGGAAAAGGATTATCTAGCAAGTTAGGAAGCTTCGATTTAAGTAAATTTAGTAGTGTTTCTAGAGAGAAAGAACAAAAAAGTCACACTCAAGCTCAAAGTACTAAACCTTCATTCAGCAAAACTGCAACTGAAGGATTCAAGCAAAAAGATAAGGGAATCAAAGACCCTGCTAAGAAATTCAGTTCTGCAAAAACTGAAAAGATCACTAGGGAAATTAAAAAGGAAATCCCTAAGAAAGATAAAATTAAAATTCCTAAAAAAGAGAAGAAAGCTGAACCTAAAGTCACTAAAAAATCAGACGGCGGTTCCAACCTAAACATTAGAAAAATTGCAATTGTTGCAATACTTGCAATAATCATTCTATTGATTGCAGGAATTGGACTTAATGGACTACAAAACCAAACCACTGATGAAGTTAAGAACTATTCAGATGGAATAATCAGTTTTGATTACTCTGGAAACTGGTCCATGTACAACAATACCGATGGAAACAGCAATTCCAGCGATATTGCATTTAAAACTAAAGACAACACATTAATTGGATTCACTACAATTCAAAGTGATGACATTACCTATGAAAAGATCATAAGTGACATTAACGCAACATCACAATCCTTAAATGGGGAGGTCTTAGATGCTGAAACTGTTGATATAGGTGGAATTCCATCCTTGAGAATGACAATCAGCACTGCAGACCAAGGATATTCAAGATACTACTGTACCTTACGTGATGGAGTGTACTACAGCTTTGTCATAAACAATGGAAAATCAAGTAATCAAGACATAAGCGCTTTGAATACAACTGAAATCCAAAATATGATTAATAGTATTAGTTTTCAAACAACAGAAATTGATGCAGCAGACGGTGCAGAAATAGCCTAAAACTAATCTATTAATTTTTTATTTTTAACTTCCGCTTAAAAATAAATATTTTTTCTTTTTTATTTTTCTTAATTTTTTTATTTTTTAATTTTATAATTTTATAATTTTTAAATATTAACCTATTTTTAATTTTTATCATTAACTATCGAGGAAACAAACATGAATTCAATCAAAATAGCTCTTTGTCAAATGAATGTGGTGGACAATAAGGAAAAGAATATAGAAAAAGCCATTCAAATGATTAAGGAATCAAAAGAGCAAGGAGCAGATTTGGCTGTTCTTCCTGAAATGTTTAACTGCCCATATGAAAATGAGAAATTCATAGAATATGCTGAAGAACTGGAGAATAGTCAAACCTTAAAGGAAATAGCTAAGATTGCAAAAGAAGAGAACATTCATGTTTTGGCAGGATCCATACCTGAACTTGAAAGAGATGATGAAAATGAAACAGAATCAATATACAACACTGCAGTTTTCTTTGACAATGATGGGAAACAATTAGGAAAGCATAGGAAAATGCACCTATTTGACATTGATGTTAAAGGAAAAATCTATTTCAAGGAATCAGACACATTAAGTGCAGGAAATGAATTCACAATTATAAAGACAGATTCGGCAAGATTTGGAATCGGAATCTGCTATGACATAAGATTTGTGGAGCTGTCAAGAATCATGGCATTGAATGGTGTTGAAATACTAATTTTCCCAGGGGCTTTCAATTTGACAACAGGCCCTACACATTGGGAACTCTTATTTAGATCAAGAGCATTGGACAATCAAGTTTATGCAATTGGAGTTGCACCAGCACTTGATGAGAATGCAAGCTATAACTCATATGGACATTCCATAGCAGTAAATCCATGGGGAGAAGTGATTGAAGAATTGGATTACAGCGAAGAATTAAAAATCGTTGAAATAGATTTGGATGAAATAAAACGGATAAGAGAAGAGATTCCTGTTTTAAAGAACAGAAGAACTGATTTATACGAAATGAAGAAAAAATAGATAAGATAAAATATGTTCATGAAATAAACATGAAATTTCATGAAAAATAAAAATTATAAAAATAGGCACTAATTTTAAAAAAAATATTAAAAAAGAGAAAACAAATTAATAAAAATAATAAAAATAATTAAAATTTATCTTAATTTATTTTTTAATTTTATTTTAATTTTGCTAATCTCTTTTCAAAGTAAGCTAATTTTTTCTCAGTATCAGCAAACACTTCACATGCTGTTTCCAAGACTCTTACTTCATTGTCATAATCATTTTCCTTTCTATAGAGAACACATAATCTTTTATATGGAGCATCTTTTGGCTGTTTTGATTCAACATACCTTTCATATTCCTTAATTGCCTTTTTAAGATTTGCCGCTTCCATTTCCTTAATGGTGCTCATAGGAATGACTTTAACAATAGCTTTTCCAGAGGCCTTTGCCTTTTTCCTTTTTTCAGCTTTTTTAATTGCCTTATTACAGGATTTCTTGAAGTCCTTGTCATCCTCATTCTTTCTTGCCTGTTTGATGAGCTTAATGGATTCATCACTTCCTAAATCTCCTAAAGCTTGAACTGCAGCTAACTTTACACCCCAATCCTCATCTTCAAGACATTTTGCAATGCTATCCAATTCATCTTCAGCTTGAAGTTCACCTAAAGCCCTTACAGCAACTTTTCTAACACCGAAATCCTCATCATCAAGGGATTCTACGAAATAAGGAATTACCTTTGCATCTTCAGTTTCCTTAAGCGCAAACGCTAAAAATCGTTTATCCTTTCCTTCTGCATTTGCAAACTCTTCAATCAATTTATCTACAGCCACATCTCCCATATTACCTAAGATTTCTGCAGCTTTAAAACGCACTTGAGCATTTTCATCTTTAGTAGCTTGAATCAAATGATCGATAATAGATTCATCATTCACCTTTTCCAAACTTGCTATAGCTGATTTTCTAGTCGCTACATCTTCATCCTTCAATGCTTCAATAGCTTCTTCAATTGATAAATTTCCTACCATAATAAATCCTCATAAAACTAAAATAATTAAAATAATCAATGAATTAAAATTAATTTCTAAACTTAATTCTTAATTTAATAATATTTAAGTTAAAACTAATATTTAAATTAATTTGAATAAGTAAAAACTAAACTATAAAATAAATAAATTACATAAATAAATGGTAACTATTTTAAAATAACACAACACACCAATAAGATTTAAAGATTGATAATATGATAAAAAAACAAACTAAAAGCTATTCAAAAAAGGAAATCTATAATAATCTCCACCCTTATGTGAAGCAGTGGTTTGAGAATAGCTTTGAAGACTTTACACCTGCACAAAAACAAGCGATTCCTGAAATTCATAAAGGGAACAACATACTTGTTTCATCACCAACAGGATCTGGAAAGACATTGACTGCATTCCTATCGGTCATTAATGAACTGACTGAACTTGCAGATAAAGGGGAACTTGAAGATAAGGTTTATTGCATTTACATATCTCCTCTAAAGGCATTGGACAATGACATTGAAAGAAACCTTGACCAGCCCCTTAGGGAAATAGAGAAAATAGCTAAAAAGCCATTAGGAATCAGAAAGGCAGTTAGAACTGGAGACACCACCCAATATCAAAGGACAAAGATGTTGAAGTCCCCCCCACATATTCTGATTACAACACCTGAAACATTATCAATCCTCCTTGTCGCGCCTAAATTCCGGGAAAAATTATCACATGTAAAGTATGTGATTGTTGATGAGATCCATTCATTGGCTGAAAACAAGAGGGGAGTTCACTTAAGCCTATCATTAGAGAGATTGCAGCATCTAATTGGGGGATTTACAAGGATTGGATTATCCGCTACAGTAAGCCCTCTTGAAGAAGTTGCAAAATTCCTTGTAGGATATGAATACGGAGTGGAAAGGGATTGTATCCTAGTTGATATCAATTATCTGAAGGAACTGGATATAGAAGTTATCTCTCCAGTTGACGATATTGTAATAGCTGATGATGAGGATACGAGAATGGCAACTTATGCCCTAATCGATGACTTAGTGATGGAACATAAGACAACCTTGATATTTACAAATACCCGTAGCGCTACAGAACGCTATGTTTACAACCTCAAAAAGCTTTACGGAGAACATTTCAATAGCAACAACATTATGGCACACCACTCTTCCCTATCAAAGGAATCAAGATTGGAAACTGAAGAAAAACTAAAGAGAGGTGAGCTTAGGGCTGTTGTATCCTCAACTTCACTTGAACTTGGAATAGATATAGGTTACATTGACCTTGTAATACTTATCAACTCACCGAAATCAGTTTCAAGGGCTCTTCAAAGAATCGGTAGAAGCGGCCACAGATTGCATGAAAAGTCCAAGGGAAGAATAATCGTTACAGATAGAGATGAACTTGTAGAATGTTCTGTTCTCTTAAAAAATGCTAAGGAAGGAAAAATTGACAACATAAAAATCCCTAAGGACTGCTTGGATGTGCTTTCACAACATATCTATGGAATGGGAATAGAAAACCCTTGGGACATCGATTATGCCTACGATGTGATTAGAAAAAGCTATTGCTATAAGGATCTGGAAAGGGATGACTATGAAGATGTCCTAAGCTATTTGGCAGGAGAGTATGTGGAACTTGAAGAGCGTTACGTTTATGCTAAAATCTGGATAGACTATAAGGAAAACACCTTTGGAAAAAGGGGAAAATTAGCAAGGATGCTTTATTCCACAAACATTGGAACCATACCTGACCATTCTGCAGTAATCGTGAAATGTGATGGGGAGCCAATAGGTAAGGTTGAAGAGGACTTTATGGAAAAGCTTAAAAAAGGTGACAGCTTTGTTCTTGGCGGAAGAACATACAAATTCAATTATGGAAAGGGAATGACCATAAATGTCTCTCCAGCATCAGGACCTCCTACAATCCCTTCATGGTATTCTGAGCAATTGCCTCTTGCATTTGATCTTGCAGTAGACATCCAGAGATTTAGATACATTCTTGAAAGCAAGTTCCAGTATGGAAGATCTAAAGAGGAAATAATGGAATTCCTTCATGAATACCTTTATGTTGATGAGTTTGCAGCAAACTCAATCTATGAATACTTCAATGAACAGTTCCTCTATGCCCAAATACCTCACAAACAAAAGCTTCTTGTTGAGTATTACACAGGATTTGGAGGAAGAAAATTCGTTGTTTTCCATAGCTTGTTTGGAAGGAAGACAAATGATGCGCTTGCAAGGGCAGTGGCTTATGTGGCAAGTGACAGAAACAAGAGGAACATTACAATCTCAATTACAGACAATGGATTCTATTTAAGCTCGGAGGGCAAGATGGGAGCATTGGAAGCATTGGAAAGATTGAATCCTAACAACTTTGAAAACATACTGATAAGGTCACTTGACAAAACCGAAACATTGGCAAGCAGATTCAGGCATTGCGCTGGAAGATCCCTCATGACCTTAAGAAGATACAAAGGGCATGAAAAGTCTGTAGGAAGGCAGCAAGTTAGAGGAAAAATATTGCTCAAGTACATTCAGGAAATGGACAATAATTTCCCAATACTCAAGGAATCCAGAAGGGAAGCCACTGAAGATTATATGGACATTAAAAATGCTAAAAGGGTCATTTCATGGATTTCAAGTGGTGAAATGGAAATCAAGACAATAAATACAATAATCCCAAGCCCATTTGCATTTAATCTTGTATCACAAGGATACTTGGAAGTCCTAAAGCAGAACGATAAATCAGAATTTACCAAAAGGATGCATAGGGCAGTTATAGAAAAGATAAAAGAGCAAATGGGAAATGATTATTATTAGTCAACTAATAATTAATTAAAATTAAAATTAAAAATAAACTAAAATAAATTCTATAAACTAAAATAAAGTAAAATAAATTAAAATAAATTAAAAAGCAAAGTTTAAATACTTGATAACTAAACTTAAATACGTGAAAATTATAATAAAAAAGCGATTATTATAATTAAAGAATTAATGTAAAATGAGGTGATAAAATGGCTAAAATGAGTTCAGTTCTAATAGGATTTCTATTGACATTAGCAGTTTACTTATTCTTTGGACGTTATGAATTCTGGGGTCTTTTAATCGTGGGATTCATTGTCGGATACATAACTCACGAAGGAATATTCGGAGGAATGTGGAATGCAGCACTTGCAGGAGCATTCGGAACAATTGTGGTATCAATCCTATTCATACTGCTTGTTACAGTAGGTGGAACCGCATTGATGGGGCCTCTTGGAGGGCTTACTGGATTCACCGTTTCTGGAGTTTCAAGCTTATTCGCAATTATCTACAATATAATCAAATATATGATCACTATGGGAATAACTGGTGCTCTCGGTGGAGCTTTAAATAAACAGAAAAATTAAATTTTTTAAATTTTTCTCTTTCATTTCTTTTTTATTATTTTATCATTGCAATTTACTTATTTTATTAACTATTCTTCCTTTTAAACATTTTTCACTTTTATTATTTCGATTTTTATCAATTTATACTGATTTTTTAAAAAAAATATTAAAATTTAAATTATATGAGAAATAAAAATTTAATTTAGAAAAATAAATAGACAATATTAATTTTTAATAAATTAAAATTGTGATATGAATATAATCTTAAAGTTTTAGGTGATTTAATGGTAGATGCAGAAAAGGCAAAACAACCTAAAGTAAAAAAGAATAGAAATTCTAATTTACCTGACATAAATTTAAAATCATTGATTTTCGGTGCAGCAGCATATGCATTTTTCCCACTTGTTGCAACCCAATATGGAATAGATCTTTTAATGGCATTTGCAGCTATTGGTCCTCTTTATATTGGTTATGAAGCAAAATCCTACCTTAAAGGTGTTCTTTTAGGTATTGTTGGTGCAACACCACTATTATACTTGACATTTGCAGGATTTTTAGGAGCATACACTCCAACTGAAATGGGAGACTTGATTACAAGTGTTGCAGTCCTTGGACTTGGTGCATTGATGGCATTCTTCGGAGCTTACCTTTACCAAGAAAGATCAAAAGCTAAAGAGGAATATGACATTGCAAAAGGCAGCAAAGGAACTAAAAATGTTCCTATCAAACAAAAAGAGAAAAAATTCGAAGATACGGGTAATGTCAAAAAGAACATTACTAACTTATTCCTTCCAAAAGGCAGAAGGAAAAAATAATTTTTATTTTAATTAGAATCCCGTTTGGGATTCTAAAATCTTTTTTTATAAAATATTTTTTTATAATTTTTTAAACTCAATAAATAGCTATTTTTTAATTTAAAGACTTAAACTAAAATACATATTCTAATTTTATAAAATATTAAAAAATAGCAGAAATATTAGAATAATTAATGAATAATTGAATATTAATAAAAAAAGAGTAAAAAAGTTATAAAAGTTAAAAAAAGAAATAAAAACTTTAAAAAAATAGTTGAAAAAGTTTTAATCAAACTTTTTCTAAATGTTTTTTCTAAGTTGGAAGATTATGTAATAATCTTTTCAAATCCGCCGTTTTCGAGTGCCATTTTAATTTCACGTGCAACTCTTCTTCCCATACTCATACCTTCACCATATTTGAGGTAACTGTATGCGGAACCTTCCATAAAGGTGTTTGTACCACCATCAGTTCTTGCACTTGTTTCAAATACAACAACTTCAAGGTTATCGTTTACAAGAGTTTGGATACAGAATGGACCGTTTAAACCAGGTTTTACTAATTCTGCAGCACTTTTAACTAATTTGTCACCGATTTCAAATGCTTGTGGAAGCAATGATTCTCTCATTACAACTGGGTGGTTACCGGTTACAACGTAAGATGGGCTAATGTCAATGGATAATTGATCTTTAGCAGGCATTCTTACAAATCCGTCAATACTGGATTCATATCTGCTGTCCATACCCATAAGTTCCACTTCATCATTCAATGCTGAGTAGAAGTAGTGGATACAGTAGTTACAACCAGATACATACTCTTCAATGTGAGCTTGAGCCACATCTTCATCTTCAATCCATCCACGTTCTTTCATTGCATCGATTTTTTCATTAAATTCTTCAGGAGATGAAGCTACAAAGTATCCTCTTCCACCTCTTGCTCCAGGGAATTTAACCATTACAGCACGGTCAATTTCAGCAGGGTCATCATATTTCATTGGGATTCTGATTTTACCGTTTACGAGCAATTGTCTTTCCAAGTCTCTTTCAGCTTCCCATCTTAAGATGTCTCTGTTACCAAACATAGGTACATTGAACTTATCTTCAACATTATCTAAACCTGCGTATGCTACAAAGGATCCGTGAGGAATAACAATTGCGTTCATGTCTCTTAATCTTTGTTGGACATCTTCGTTTACAATGTCTTCGAATTTATCTACGATGATATATTCATCTGCAACATCAAAACGTTGATAAGGTACTTCTCTACCTTTTGCACAAACAATAGCAGTTCTAAATCCTTCTTGTTTAGCACCATTAAGAATATGTAAAGATGTGTGACTACCTAAAGTTGCGATAGTGATATTGTCTTTATCATACCCTTCTAAAATCTCCAATATTTTTTCTTTACTAACTTTTCCCATTTTTAATCTCCTGAACTAATATTTTTCAGAAATCAACTTAAAGATAAAAATTATTTATCAATAATTATATTATATTTTTATAAACTTATAAAGTTTTATTATTAAATTTTTATTCATATATTATGAAACTAAAAAATGCAAATAAAATCAAAAATGAATGAATTAAGACAGTGATTTTCTAAGCAATTTTCTAATAAACTATATAATCAATATAAAACAAAGTAATTATTGTTAGATGAAAACGAATTAATAACTAATTCATTTCAAATTGTTTTGAATTCATAATTATTGAATGTGAAAATATGTTAATTGGATTAATATCAGACACCCATATTCCAGATAGAAGAATTAAGCTTCCCCAAAAGGTTTTGGAAACCTTTGAAGGTGTTGACTTGATTATTCATGCAGGGGACATAACCAGCCAAAACGTTATAGATGAATTGGAAGCAATAGCGCCTGTAGTTGCTGTTGAAGGAAATATGGACAGGGTTCATGGGGAGATTGATCTCCCACCTTCTGAAATCATAGAAGCGGAAGGCCATAAGATTGGAGTAATACATGGAGAAGTTTATCCAAGAGGAGACACACAACAATTATATTACCATGCATTGCAATTGGAAGTGGATATCCTTGTAAGCGGACATTCACATGTTGCACAGCTTGAAAAGATTAAAAATGTCATTTTAGTCAATCCTGGAAGTCCGACAAACCCAAGATTATCTGACCCGTCAGTGGCATTGATGGAAATAAACGGCAATGACATAAGCATAGAATTCATTCAAACTGGAAGGCCAGTTTGTTCAGCATTAAATTTCTTTGAAGAAAAGGCAAATAAGTAAAATAAAGATAAATAAAGATAAAAAGGCAAATAAGGAAAATAAAGATAAATAAAGATAATTAAGATGAATTAATCGAAAAAAGAAAAAATAGAACCAATAAATAAGAGAATCAATAAAATACAATCAATAAATAAGAGAATTAAAAAAATTACAGGAGGGTTAAAATGGGAAGCAGATGGCAAGTGGAAAAGAAGAATGACCCTTATTACAAAAGAGCTAAAAGTGAAGAGTATCGTTCAAGAGCATCATACAAACTTAAGCAACTTGATAAGAAATACAAGATCATTAAGGAAGGAGACACTGTAGTGGACTTAGGTGCTGCTCCAGGGGGATGGTCTCAAGTTGCATTGGAAAAGGTAGGTGAAGAGGGAATCGTTGTAGGAGTCGATTTAAATAGAATCAAGCCATTCCACGAACCTAATTATTATGGAATCAGAGGGGACTTTACAAAAGAGATTGTTCAGGAAAAGATCATGGAATTGACAAACGGTAAAGTGAAAGTCCTTATGTCAGATGCTGCACCTTCATTAACTGGAGTTAAAGACCTCGACCATTTAAGGTCTGTAGACCTTGTTGAAACAGTGATTAAGATTGCAGACAATATCCTTGAAACCGAAGGAAATCTGGTTATCAAAGCATTTCAAGGTTCCGAATACAAACACCTTTTAGACAGCATCAAATACGATTTCAGAAAAGTGAAATCAACAAAGCCTCCATCATCAAGACAAAAGAGTAAAGAAATGTATATTGTAGGTTTAGGCTATAGAAAGGGACCTAAAAAGAAAAAATAATTAAAAAAAATAGTAAAATTAGATAAAATATTTTAAAATAGGTTAAAAATAGTTAAAAAATACAAAAATAGCTATTTAAAGGATAAAAATAAAAAAATCTAAAAATACTATAAATAAAAAAAATAAAAAAAGAAGTTAAAAAAATATTTTAAATAAAAATATTATTTAACTGATAAAGTGTTATAAGCTTCTTGAGCTATTTTTAAATCGTCTTTTGCTAGTTGTAATCTTTTATCAACTTCTGAAGCCGTTTTTCCCATAGACAATGCACTTTCAACATTACTTATATCATTTTTAACTCTTACAAGCTCTACTTGTGCATTAACATATTCTCTTTCTAAAGGGATATTGTTCATCATATAAATCTTATTACCAGTTTCATTATATTGAACTTCCAAATTAGTATAATTATTCTTCAATTCAGCTAACTGGTCATATTGAGTACCGGAAGAAATTCCTCCAGTTAAACTAGAAGAAACTACGCTAAAACCAACATAAGCAACTGCAGCAACAGTAGCTATAATCATTATCACTCCTAAAACAGAAATTAACATAGAAGTTGATTTGAATAGACTCAATCTTGATTTTCTCATAAATTCACCATAATATTATTTAAAAGTAAATAGCATTATTATTAATTTTAATTTTACACATATTTAAAATTATCAATTATTTTGGTGTTTTAACGAATAAAGACAATATTTCAATATAGTATTGTCAATTTTTATAAAATTATAACGAAATCGGAACAATTTTTCAACATGATTATAATGAAAAATTAAAAAATTGAATAAACTTTTATAATATTAAATATAAAAACTATATTACAATGAATTCCACTAACAAAACAAAAGCATCACTTGCACAATTTGAAGAATTTTTCTCAACAATTTACAAGGATGATGTATTAGAAATTTTAGAAAAATATCCTGATGAAAGGTCACTTACAGTCAATTACGAAGAATTAGAGAAGTTTGATCCTGATTTAGCTGACTTATTGATTACAAAGCCGGATGAAGTTATTGCAGCTTCACAAAAGGCTATTAAAAATATCGATCCGTTGATGAAGGAAGATATGGAATTAAACATCAGATTTGAAAATCTCACAAACAACATTCCATTAAGCGATCTCTTAAGTAAATATATCGGTAACTTTGTATCTGCTGATGGAATTGTAAGAAAAACTGATGAGATTCGTCCACGTATTGAAACAGCAAAATTTGAATGTAGAGGTTGCATGAGGATTACTGAAGTGGAACAGCACTCCGGAAACCATATTATGGAACCTTCATTATGTAGCGAATGTGGTGGAAGATCCTTTAGATTGCTTCAAGAGGAATCAAAATATATTGATACACAAAATGCTAGAATGCAGGAACCTTTGGAAAACCTCTCTGGAGGAACTGAACCAAAACAAATGCTTATGGTTTTAGAAGATGATTTGGTAGATGAATTGAATCCTGGAGATAAAGTTAGAATCACAGGAACCCTAAAGACATTTAGGGAAGAGAGAAGTGGAAAATTCAAAAACTACATCTATGTGAATCATATTGAGCCATTGGAACAGGAATTTGAGGAATTGGAACTTAGTGAAGAGGATGAAGAGAGAATCTTGGAATTGTCCCAAGACCCTCATATACACGATAAAATCATTAACTCCACTGCACCTTCAATCAGAGGTCACAGAGATGTAAAGGAAGCAATTGCATTGCAGCTCTTTGGTGGAACAGTGCAACAATTAGAGGATGGAACTCGTTTAAGAGGAGACCTTCACATTCTTATTGTCGGGGACCCAGGTATCGGTAAGT
This sequence comes from Methanobrevibacter ruminantium, assembly GCA_004553595.1. Classification (GTDB taxonomy): domain Archaea; phylum Methanobacteriota; class Methanobacteria; order Methanobacteriales; family Methanobacteriaceae; genus Methanobrevibacter; species Methanobrevibacter ruminantium_A. The sequence continues at coordinate 47,251 of SFKZ01000009.1, forward strand.
CCCAAATACTTAAATACGTTTCAAAATTAGCTCCAAGAAGTGTTTACACCAGTGGTAAAGGTACATCCGGCGCTGGATTAACTGCAGCCGCAGTTAGAGATGAACTTGGGGGATGGTCTCTTGAAGCAGGTGCATTAGTACTTGGGGACCAAGGTAACGTATGTGTTGACGAATTGGATAAGATGCGTTCAGAAGACAGATCTGCACTCCACGAAGCATTGGAACAACAAACAGTAAGTATTGCAAAAGCAGGAATCATGGCAACATTGAATACAAGATGTTCAGTTCTTGCAGCTGCAAACCCAAAATTTGGTACTTTTGACAGATACAAGACTTTAGCAAACCAAATTGACTTGCCTTCACCAATTCTTTCTCGTTTCGACTTGATATTTGTAATTGAAGACAAGCCAGATGTTGAAAAGGATAGGGCATTGGCTCAACACATTCTTAAGACTCACCAATACTCTAACATAGCATATGATATAGAGCCAGAACTCTTAAGAAAATATATCGCTTATGCACGTAAAAATATCCATCCGGTACTTACAGATGAAGCAAATAAAGTATTGGAAGAGTTTTATGTATCTGTGAGAACTGGAGGCATGGAAGAGGGAACTCCTGTACCTATCACTCCAAGGCAATTGGAAGCAACCATTCGTTTAGCTGAAGCTAGTGCAAAACTTCAACTTAAAAATGAAGTGGAAGCTTCAGATGCTCATAGAGCAATTTCCTTGCAAAGAAGATGTTTAGAGAAAATCGGAATGGATCCTGATACAGGTAAAATCGATATTGCAAGAGTTGAAGGAAGAACTCCTACATCTGAAAGAGATAAGATGCGTGTAGTGCAAGAAGCGATTAAAGCATTGGAAGAGGAATTTGTTGAAGTTCCAGTGAATATCCTAAAAGACCATCTTTCTGAAAACCACGAGATGAGTGAAGAGAAAACAGATGAAATCTTAAGAATACTCAGGTCTAAAGGAATCATTTATGAACCTCATCATGGTGTGGTAAAAAGACTGGAAGAATAAAACAGTGCCAAAGCCACTGAATAAAATTAAACTTTATGCTTGATAAATATCAAGCATTTTCTATTTTCTTATTTTCAAACTATTTTTTTAAAATTTCATTGAAATTTTAATAAATTTATCAGAATAAAAAGTATTTTCTTTTATATAAATTATTATATAATAAATACATTAATAAATGATAAAAAATATATTTTATATTAATATAACTCAAATACTAATTTTATAAAAACTTATCATAAATTTTATTTGATTATACTTACTTTAAATTAATTTTATTATTCCAAAGAGGTGAAAAAATGGATGAATATGAAAACTTATTAAACAGAGCTATTGATCAATTGCCTCCTGAGGTATTTGAAACAAAAAGATTCGAACCTGTAAAAGCATACTCTGTTATTCAAGGTAATAGAACATTTATTCAAAATTTCAAAGATGTGGCAGACTCATTAAACAGAGACCCACAACATGTATTAAAATACTTATTAAGAGAATTAGGTACTGCAGGTAACTTAGAAGGAGTAAGAGCAATCTTGCAAGGTAAATTCAATCATTTCCTAATCAATGAGAGACTCGATGAATACATTGAAAAATATGTTATCTGTCACGAATGTAATAGACCTGATACTCAAATCATAAGAGAAGACAGAATTTTTATCTTAAAATGTGCCGCATGTGGTGCAAAAGCTCCACTTAAACCATTATAAATTCTCTTCTTTTATATTTTTTATTTTTAAAAAAACAATAGCTATTTAAACTTAAATCATAATTTTTATTCAATTTTTACATTATTAGAGTGTTTTAAAATGTTTTGTCCAGAATGTGGTGCAACAGACGTTGAAATGATAGATGGAATCTGCAAAAACTGTTTTTTAAAGAAATTCCAACTTATGGAAATTCCAGAAAATATCACTGTAACCATCTGCAAGCACTGCAATGCCAAATTAGAAGAGGGAAAATGGAAAGATGAGTACATCCCTGAAGAGGAAATCATCTATAGAGCATTAGAGAGAAACATAACCATTTCCGATTTGGCTGAAAATGAAGAGATAGAACTTGAAATCGACCAGATGAGAGGAACAATTGCAGAATGTTACGTTGAAGCTGTTGCAACTGTTTTAGGAGAAGAAGTGGTTGAAACACATACTCCAGATGTAAAGATCAATTATTCAGCTTGCCCTGACTGCAGTAAAAGGAATGCAGGATATTATGAAGCGGTTATCCAATTTCGTGCAGATGATAGAGAACTTGAACAAGAGGAAATAATTATTGCTGAAGAAATTATCAATAGAACCCTTGATAAGCAATTTAAAAAGGATAAATTGGCTTATATTCCTCAAGTTGCAAAGCTTAAGGAAGGAAATGACTATTACATCGGCTCTTTAAAATCTGCAAAAAAGGTTGTGGAACATCTTAAAGAGGAATTTGGAGGAACAACAAAAGAATCTCCAAGACTCATAAGTGAAGACAAGTCCACTGGAAAAGGGCTTTACAGGATTTGGATTGTATTAAGACTTCCAAAATTCGTTAAGGATGATTTCGTGAAATATCATGATAACGTTTATCAAGTGAGTGATGTTGATGGAAACAGGATTCAAGTCATAAACCTGGAAAATCAAGACATAATAGCTTTAAAATGGAGAGAATACGATTCCATCGAAAAAATAGAGCATTTGGAAGGAGTCCAAAAAGCAATCATTACAGCGAAATCTCCAAGCATGATGCAAATTCTTGATCCTGACGATTATAGCCCAATTGATTTGGAAATGAATGAAAAGATGGAAAAATACAATATTGGCGAAGAGATAGACGTTATAAAAATAGATGGAAAAATCTATTTAATCTAAAATAATAAACAAAAAATCATAATTATGAATTATCTATTAAAAGATTACAAAAAATAAAAGTAAAAAATAAAAATTATAATAATTATCTTATTACCCATTAGAAAAACAAAAGTGTGATTACATGAACATTGAAGAAAAAATTGAATTAATTCAAGAAGGAACTTTAGAAATCATTGATGTAGATGAATTGAAAGAAAAGCTTGAAAAAGAGCAACCTATTGCTTATACTGGATATGAACCTTCTGGAAAAATTCATTTAGGTCATGCAGTGACAATAATGAAACTTAAACAATTACAAGACTTAGGATTTAAAATCAAAATCTTGCTTGCAGATTATCATGCTTTCTTGAATGGAAAAGGAACTGTAGAAGAAATAGCTGAAACTGCAGAATACAATAAGAGATGCTTCCAAGGATTAGGGCTTGCTGATGATACCGAATACATTTTAGGTTCATCTTTCCAAACCGGAAGCGAATACACTAATGACGTTTACCAATTAGCTACTTTAACCACCTTAAAAAGGGCAAAAAGAAGTATGGATCAAGTCAGCAGACATGATGACAACCCTAAAGTAGCTAGTGTAGTTTATCCATTGATGCAAACTGCAGATATGTCCGCTTTGGAAGTGGATGTTGCATTAGGTGGTATGGAACAAAGAAAAATCCAAATGTTAGCAAGAGAAAACTTGCCTAGAATAGGAAAAGAAGCTCCTGTCTGTATTCACACTCCTTTGATTCATGGTCTTGACGGTGATGACAAGATGTCCTCAAGCAAAGGAAACTACATCGCTGTAGATGATGATGAAAAGACAATCAAGGATAAGATCAAGAAAAGCTACTGTCCTATGGGAGAAACTGAAGGAAACCCTATTTTAGAAATTGCAGACCACTTCGTATTCTCACAACAAGACACTTTGCTTATAGAAAGACCTGAGAAATTCGGTGGAAATCTTGAACTCAGCAAAGATGAACTATACACAATGTATGGAGAAGAAAACTTGCACCCAATGGACTTGAAAAATGCAATTACACAATACTTAATTGATTTCTTGAAACCAGTTAGAGACTTCATGGAATCACAAGAATAAAAATAAAAATAAAAATAAAAATAAGAATAAATAACAATAAAATCTAAAAATAATAATAATAATAATAATAATTAATTTTTAAAAAAAAAGATTAAAAAGAGGGATAGAATGGAAGAAGAACCAGTATATGAAATGAAACTTACCAATGGAATTGGAGAACAAATGCTTGCTCATGTTATTGAACAGTTCGATGTTGAACTTAAGCAAACCGAATTTGGACCAAAACTTCAAGGTACAAAAGAAGAGCTTGAAAAAACACAAGATTACATTGTTAAAGTAATGAAAGAAAGATTAGATGAATTAGATAGAAGATAATCTATTTACTATCTTACTTACTATCTTATTTACTATCTAATTTATTATCTTCATTTGTCTTTACTTTATACTACTTCCTTATTTTAAAAATAATTAGTTGAAATTTAAAATATAATTTAAGAATTTACTTAAATTTTCTATTTTTAGATTATAAAATGCAATCCTTGCAAATATCAAATAATGGTGCAACTGCTTTTTTAATATCAGAAGAAACCTTATTCGGACCATTATTTGCATCAATTATTTTAAAGTTATCATTGGACTGTGCCAAATCCAAATAATTCTGTTTTACTCCAGTTAGGAACTCTTCATTTTCAAATTCATCAGTTCCATCACACCTTTCAACGGATTTCTTGACATCCAAATCCAAGAGCAAAACCAAATCAGGAATTTTGGCAAACTTATTGATCTCTTTAATCCAGTCCTGAGGATCTTGATATGATAAGCTGGAATAGAAAGATCTGTCACTTATTACTACAGTATTGTCCTTCTCCAATTGTTCAATCTTATCCATTAAAATAAGTCTGTCTGCTGCAAACAATAGACCTAATGTCTTTTGCATTGTGTCACTTGTAGCATCAGAGCGAGTTAAAAGCTTACGAATAAGCTTTCCAACTTCCAAATCAGTCGGTTCAACAATTGTTTCAACTCTTAATCCATTGCTTTCTAGCCATTCCTTTAACATCTTTGTTTGAGTTGATTTTCCAGCGCCATCTATTCCTTCCAATACAATATACATAGAATAAAATTTATTTTTCAGAATATATAAATTCTATTGTAATTTTATTAGTTTTCACAAGCTATCGCAATAATCAATATAATTTATTAAAATATTAATTATCAATAATATTATTATAATATTATTATAATATTAAAAATATAATATGTATATAATAAAATTAACAAATCTATTAATAGTTAGATTATTTAAAATAAAATATTATCAAATTAAACTAATTAAATAAAAAATACAATCATAAAAACAATCAAAATTATAGGAGATTACTTAATGGCATTACCTGAATTATTAGCACCTGCAGGAGACTATGACATCTTGGTCACTGCAATCAATGCAGGAGCTGATGCAGTATACATATCTGGAGAAAGGTTTGGAGCAAGAGCATTCGCAAAAAACTTCACTCTGGAAGAGATAGAAAAAAGTGTGGAATACGCTCACTTGAATGGAGCGAAAATACATGTAACCGTAAACACCTTGATAAACGACTTTGAAGTCATAGATGTTGTCAAATACTTATTTTACTTATACAAAATAGGTGTTGATGCAGTAATTGTACAGGACTTAGGAATCATTGAACTCATTAAAAACCTCATTCCTGGCCTTGAAGCCCATGCTTCCACACAAATGACATTAAGCGATTATGATTGTATCTTATGGGCTGTTGAAAACAATATCTCAAGGATAGTTTTCCCACGTGAAATAAGCGTTGACAAAATAGCTGAAATATCAAAAAAATTGCAGAAATCCAACATAAATATAGAACTTGAAGTCTTTGGACATGGAGCTTTATGCTACTGCTTCAGTGGAAACTGTTACATTTCATCATACAACAGCGGACGTAGTGGAAACAGAGGGGCATGTGCACAGCCTTGTCGTAAGCAATACAAGTTGAAATATAAGAATTACAATGTTGGAAACGGATATTTATTGTCAACTCACGATCTTGCAGCCTACAAAGGATTGAAAGAAATAGAAGATGCAGGAGTCTTTTCACTTAAGCTTGAAGGAAGAATGAAATCTGCAGATTACGTTGGAACAATCACAAATGCATACAGACATTTGATTGACGGTGATGAAGGAGACTATGACAAGGACTTGAGTCTCGTTTTCAATAGGCAATTCACTGACGGTTATATCCTTAATCAAAAGCCAGGACAGGTTTTAGGAAGAGAAAGTTCAGGTCATGAAGGGGTTTATATTGGAAAAATCACCGCAAAGAAAGGAGATTTAATCACAATAGCTAAGGAAAACGAAGAATTCAAGATAACCCTTGACATTGGAGATGGGATTGGATTCAAATACAAGGATAAGATCAAGGGAATCTACATCGACAACATCAAGGAACAAACTGATGAATACATAAAGCTTGAAACAACAAGAAATGTCCGTGAAGGTGACAAGGTTCTCTTAAGCTATTCCAAATCAACTCATGACAACCTTAAGAAATTCAAAAGCGAAACCATTAAGCAAAACATCCCATTAGACTTGGACATCAAATGGACTGAAGATTTAAGGCTTAACATCGGCGCAAAATTCAAGATTGTTGAAAAGGGAATAAACAATGAGAACAAGGAAGAGGAATTTAGCTTCAGATACATTTCCCAAACCAAATTCGAGCCTGCACAAAAAAGACCTGTGAGCATTGAAGACATTGAAAAGCAAATGCTTAAAACCGGTTCAACATCATTCTTCATTAACAACTTAACTATAACTGGCATGCCTGAAAACAGCTTTGTGCCAATTGGAAAGCTTAATAAGATTAGACGCCAAGTACTGGATAAGGCTACTGAATTATTATTAGACTATTATAAACCTGATAAAAAGGAAATCAGGAAAACAAATAAACTTATTAGTCAATTTGTAAAAGAATATAAAACTTATAGTGATATTCCAGTTAGAAATGAAAGATTGAATCTTTCAATATTTGCAGACAATTTGGAACTTTTAAAGATGACTTCCAAATTGCCAATCCACAAGTATTTCTTTGATCCATCCTTTTCATACAAAAGTCAAGAGGAATACTTTGAAAACATAAAGGATCTGCTCAAAGAAGCATATTCCATCGTTTATAAAGGCAAGGAAAATGTGGATGATAAATTGGTATTGGTCTTATCATCATTCATAAGCGATGAGGAAATAGAAAGAATCAGCACAATCATAGCGGAATTGGAAGATGAAGGAATGAGAATTCCAATAATGTATGACACTCCAGGAATAGCTAAAAGCTTTAGAAATAAGGTTTATGGAAATCATAACCTAAACGTTTGGAATAGCTATAATGTCAAAAACCTATCTGATGCTGGATTTAAAAGCATGATCATATCTTCTGAATTGTCACATGCAGAAATCAAGGAACTGGTTTCCAAATACCAATTCATCAAGACAGATGAAGATATGGACTTAAATATCATCATCCAAGGAAACCTTGAAGTTATGAGCAGTAAGGATGACTTTTCAAATCTTAATGATGGAAAAGACTTCATAATCAAGGATTCTTCTGATTATGCAATACTTGAAGACCAAAAGCGTAAGAAATTCAAATACAAGGTTGTTTTCGATTACAATAGGCACAGCCATTTCATCAACAAGGACTGCTTATGCCTAATAGATGAAGTGGAACTGATCAAGGACACTGGAGTGAACTCCTGCATAATCGATTGCAGATTCTCTTCTCCACAATACAGCTCAACAATTGTTTCACTTTACTCACAAGCATTAAAGGAAGACAACACTTACGATTTAGACTTACTGAAAGAACAAATTAAGAACATTACATTATCAAGATTGAATAAAGGAAACTTCATCAATGGAAGAATACATGAAAAGTCATGTTAATGCAATATGCAATTAAAGATAATCAACCATATTTATTACTCGAGGAAAAACAATGAAATTACCTGAATTATTGGCACCGGTAGGATCTGCAGAGCATTTGAAGCTTGCAATATTGTCTGGTGCAAATTCCATTTACTTATCTGGAGAGAATTTCGGAGCAAGGAAATTTGCAGAAAACTTCACAGTTCCAGAAATAAGGGAAGCAGTAAAATATGCTCATTTGCATAATGTAAAGGTTTATGTTACTGTCAATATCCTAATCAAGGAAGGAGAATTGGAAAAAGTGTCAAATTACCTTTTGGAATTATATAAGATAGGTGTTGATGCAGTTCTTATCCAAGATGTCGGCATTGTAAAAATCATTAATGAAAACATTCCTAAACTAGCGATTCATGCTTCAACCCAAATGAACCTCCACAACATTGAAGGAATCAAATGGGCATCAGAACACAACATAAAAAGAGTTGTTCTTCCAAGAGAAACTGAAATGAATGAATTGAAAGAGATTATCGATTATGCACATTCACTTGGAATTGAAATAGAGATATTTGCACACGGTGCTCTTTGTTACAGCTATTCCGGACATTGCTTACTATCCTCAATGCAAGGTGGAAGAAGCGGAAACAGAGGAACTTGCGCTCAACCATGCAGGGAGAAATATGAATTGAACATCAACAAAGGCAAAAAGATCAATCCTAAAAATGAAGGGGATTACCTTTTATCTCCGAGAGACCTTTCATTGTTTGAGCATCTTGATGAAATAGTCAATCTTGAAGTTGACAGCATAAAGATTGAAGGCAGAATAAGAAGCAATGATTATGTTGCAACTGTTATCAAGAACTATAGAAAAAGACTAAATAAATTGAGATACGACAAAACAAGCCAAGCACTGAACAGAAACATCAAGGAATTGGAAAGAAAAAGCAAAGGGAAAAAGGGAAGAAGCACTGATTTGAAAAAGGCACAGGACAAGGAAAATATAGCCAAACTTAAAGAAGAGCAGAAACTCCAAAACCTTGAATCCCTTGAAGAGCTTGAATTGGTATTCAACAGAGAGTTTACAACCGGCCATCTTATTCCTAAAAACAATCCTATGATAATGAACAGGAAAAAGCCAGGACATCAAGGATTATACATTGGAAAGATTCACAGATACAATCCTCAAACTGAAGAGATCCATATTTTGCTAAGGGACAATCTCATCCACATACCTGAAAAGGGCGATGGCATACTAATTGAAACAAACCCTAATTTGGAAAATGACAATAATCGAAATAATTCAGAAAATAGCTCTAAAGACAATAAAAGATCAAAAACAAAACAGGATAAAAGAGCTAAAAGGAAAGAAAAAAGAACCAGAAAGGAAATTAATCGGAATAATCAAGATAATCAAGGAAATCAAAATAACGGATTCATTCAAACCTATGGATTTGACATTTCTTCAAAACCAGTCTTAAAGGACTCAAAAGACAAGCATTGGAGAAAAAGGGAAAAGGATAAGGATATTGAAGGAAAACTTCTTGTCATTAAAAGGGTCAGAGAGAATAGGAGACTAAATTTCCCACTTCCAAAAGGTTCAAAGGTTTATCTAACCAAGAAAAACTCACTTTTGAATGAAGTGAAAGATCTTCACCATAAGAAGGGGAACCACTACATAAAGAAATCATTGCTTGAACTTTACTTTAGAATAGACAGCGATAATTATCCTCATTTAAAGGGTAATTTGAAATTGGATAACGGTCATGTAATCACCTTAAAGATCAAAGGGGAAAATCCTTGGGAAGAAGCAATCAAAAAGCCAATATCCAATGAGACAATCAAGAAGCAATTGCTGAAGATTGGGGACTTGCCGTATTACATTGAAAAGATTACAATAAACAACAATAAGAGCTTATTCAGCCCAATAAGCGAAATCAATGAGCTTAGAAGAAGATTCTTCAATGAGCTTGAAGAGGAAATCATAAATAGCTACAAGCCAAAAGAAGAAGATGTGAAAATTGCTGAAGAAAACATCAATAGCTTAAATGAGAACTTAAGAAAAAGAATTGATTTGAAATCAAAAGTCGAAAACTCAGTTGAGGACTATAAATTATCAGTATATATCAATAGCTTGGAAATCCTGAAAGGACTAAACAAAGAGAAAGAATCTGTTTTTGATAGAATCTATTTGGAAATTCCTCCAAACAAGGACTTTGAAGAAATCAGCCAAGATATCATTGAAAACAAATCCCTTCAGGAACATGAACTGAACATAAGTTATTGTGTCAATTTCCTGAAAGAATCCCTTGAAATTTCAAAAGATCAGAATTATAAATTAATTTGGAAACTTCCAGACATTGCACACAAGCAGTCTAAGGAATCTATAATCAAGATTATGGGAATCCTTAAAAAGATGAATCTGCACATTGACATAATGACCAGTTTAATTGGATTGGACGATTCATTAAAAGACAAGTTTGATGTGGAACTTTATGGAAATTACCCAATTAATGCATATAATATAGAAACCGTATTGGAGTTGAATAATTATAAGGCATTATCCATATCTCCTGAAATATATAAGGAAAACATTAAGGATTTAATGGAAGATTACTATAAGGAACTGTCAAAAGACACTGCACTTCCAGAATTGGAACTCTTGGTTCATGGAAATATTGAATCAATGATAACAAGGAAGGAACTTGTTTCCAAAAAGCAATTGAAACTCATAAGCAAATACAATCAAAAGCAAAGAAAGCTGAATAAGAATTTCAAGGAAAGCGAATATTACATTGATTCAAATGAATACTATCTTAAAAACAGAAGAGACCAGTATTATCCGATAAAAACCAATTTGAATGAGGACCATATAATCATATTGAACTGCGAAGAGCTTTGCTTGATTGATGAGATTGATTACTTGAAATCAATAGGAATCTCAAGCTTTTCAATAGATGCAAGATGGAAATCCTTGAACTACATCAATGATATTGGAAAAGTCTATAGGGACATTGTTGATAGTGAAAATAATATTAATGAATCTAAAAAGATCATTGATAAGCATTGCCCTGATTTGACAAAAGCAAATTTTGAAAAAGGATTGAAATGAAAAAGTTATGAATTTTCAGAATTAAAACAATATTTTAATCAATTTGAAATTCAAGCTATTGAAAATCAAAAGATTTAAAAATTAATATAAAAATAAAAAAAATTAACTATATATTAAAAATTAATAAACAAAAGCATAAAATTTATTATACTTTCTCATATTCATGAAATGAGGTAATCGTATGGAAGGAGCACAATTACAAAACATTAAGGGAATTGGAGATAAATTATCCCAAAAGATCATTGATGAGTTAGGAGGGGAAGATGAATTAAATCAAGTTATTGAAAACCTTGATTTAGAGAGATTGATCAATATTGAGGGAATCAGCCAAAGGAAAGCCATTGAAATAATGAATCAATTAATCGGAAATCCTGCTCAAAAATTCTTGAAAAGCGATAGGGCAATCCAACTTTACGATGAAATCATTGAAAAGATTGTAAGCTATTCAAATACAAGTTATGCCAAAAACAGAATTTTGCTCCTTGCTCCTATAAAAGATGAGGAAATCATCGAAGAGAGATTGAATTTTGTAATGAATGCTAAAGAAAAGGTAAGCGAATTGCCTCTATATGAATTGGATAGGCTAATGAAACACTTGAATGAACCAAAGCAATCCAAACCTAATTATGATGCAAGCAAAGCCATTCTTGTAGAAAGCAATGAAGATGCTGATTATTTAATGGACCTTGGATTGAACAGATACTACACAATATTGACCGCATCAGATTCGCCATTCTTCCAGGAAGAATTGAGAGGATATGAATTAATCTATTACATTTACACTGAAGGATTCCTTGACTTAGGAGATATGCCTAATCTAATCATGATAAATAAGGATGCTCCTATCTATCAGCTTGTGCCTGAAGTGATTTTAGACTACTTTAAGGAAAACAGAGATTTATTCGAAAGAGTTTCAAAAATCAAAGCAATATTAGGGGAAGAAACTGTCCTAAATGATATTGGACCTATACTTGATGAACTTGAATCATATAAAACAAAAGAAGTTGATTTGGATGAAATTGTTAATAATGAGAAGAGATATATAGACCATGAGTTAAAAGAAAGGATTCAAAACATTGACCTTGAAGGAGATGAAGTTCTCGACTTATTAAACAATGCTTTACCACCAAAACTAGAAGAAATATTTAACGAAATTTTAAGTAAATCAAAGGAAACTATCAAGTTGGAAAGCGGTATTGATTTTGACCCATTCATCAGGAAGTATCCGATTGAAATCGATGATATGGAAATGGAAAGGGTGAAGACAGAAATCCTTTCAAATTCTGAAAACAATTACTTTGATAAGAAGAGCACTGCTGCAGAACAATTGGCATCCATTAAGGAAGATGCTGAAAGGGAAGTCAGTGATATAATCAAGTTTGACTATGAATACGCTTTAGGCAGCTTTGCTTATCTTTATGACTTGAACAAGCCGGAGTTCACAAATGAATATGACCTTAATCAAGCATTGCACTTGAACTTATGCCTAAGGGAAAGGACCATTAATGAAGAAATCCAAAGAGTGGATTATAAGTTGAATGAAGAGGAAAACATTGCACTATTGACTGGAGCAAACAGTGGAGGTAAAACCACATTGCTTGAAACAATCAGCCAAATAGCCATTCTTGGACAGATGGGACTTCCTGTTCCAGCCAAATCCGCTAAGATAAAATTGTTAGATGAGATCTATCACTTTTCCAAAAAGAGATCATTGGATGCAGGAGCTTTTGAATCATTCCTCAATGTATTCATGCCAATCGTTACAAGCGATAGCGAGAAACTGGTTCTCCTTGACGAACTTGAAGGAATTACAGAATTGGAAGCGGCTGTAAAGATCATTTCCAGTTTCATAGAAATGATTGAGGAAAGCAATTCCTTTGCAATCATTGTAACCCACATGGCAAATGAACTAATGAAATACACAGACATTCGTGTAGATGGAATTGAAGCTACAGGGCTCGATGAAAACTATAATCTTATTGTAGACAGAACCCCTAAGATGAATTACTTGGCAAAAAGTACACCAGAATTAATTATAAAAAGAATGTACAACAACTCACCACCAGAACTTAAAAAGGTATATGGTAAAATATTGGAAAAGTTTTGAATAAAAATTAGTTTTAAAAAAAGCAATTATCTAAAAAAGCAATTATTTAAAATATTTATAAATAATAGATTTGAAAAAATCTAAAATTATAAATTTTTAAATATTGATATTTTGCCCGTATACTAACTCTCTTGCTTCACAGGTAGTTTACCCTTTCCTCCACGAGTAACCCTCGAAACAGGCAGCCTATCTAATGCTGGGTTTCTCCTAATCATCGACAGCTAAAGCTTCCCTCATAGAAGGACCATAGGCATCAGTCAAATTAATGATGCGACAATATAATCTTTACTTTAGATTGTATATATAATTTTGTAAAAAGGATTAAATTTATTAAATTTACATTAGAAAATTTTTTTCAAAAACAATATAAATCAAAAAGCATAAAATATTTATAGTAAACTAATGTCAAATTTGCTAAATTATTTTTTAAATTGTATTGGGGGATTCTATGATAAAATGTTCCAAATGCGGAAAAGATAACGTTGATGAAGCTATTTTTTGTGCAGACTGCGGAAATAAATTAGATAATGGGTCATCCGCTCAAAACACCGATATTGAAACATATGATCCTAGTTCAGATGGCATTATGTCTCTTTTTAAAATCAGAAAGGTAGATGAATCTGAAACATTAAGTGCACGTTTTAAAAGACATCCTACTTTATATATTTGTTGTGTTTTTCCATTAATTTTTATACTTATAATTTCAATGATCAGCGATGCAAATCTTTTCATTAAAGGATTGCATCCAGCAGATTATGAAACCAATTATCCTGATGAATTTAATAATCTGGACCTTAATGATGATAGCAAATTAGAATTCAATGAAGTAAATCACATTGTCTCACACACACCACAAGATATGCTATATGATCTATTTAGAAAGTCGGATAAGGATGAAAATGACTATTTGACTGGTTATGAATTTGATGTGTATCAATCTAAAGCCAACGGCAATGTATATGAAGCAGATTATCGAAGATTAATGGAAGAGAAGGAAAGAAATGCTTCAAATCATAAAGATGGTCGATATTACAGTTCTGGAAACTCTAAAGCTACAAACAGCCTTAATAAACTAGAATCCGATAGAAATGATGGTTATGTATTGACTTGCCCATACTGTGGAAGCGAATCAATATATGAAATTGAGGGTTATTATAGATGTGCTGAATGTGGTAATTCCATCTATGATCCAGATGATCTGGAATTAGGATATGTGGAAGGATATATGGAGCTGTTAGTTCCGATATCGTCATATTAATGGTTCAGTAATTTTTTCAATAAAAATAGTTTTAATAAATGCAAACGATTATATACTATAAGATACCATTATCATACATATACCATTAGGAGATTAAACATGTCCGACATTGCAAGAATAGTTATTTTTAAAAAAGAAAATGGAGAAGAGTTTACTTTTGATGACAAATATGTCCAGTTAACTTCTTTGGAAAATAAGATGTTAATATTCAAATTTGAAGCTTCTCAAGACATATTAAAAGAAGGAGCAGAATTTTTCGCTACATTCAACACTTATGAACAAATTAAAGTGGATATTGGAGGAACTGGAGAGATTCCATATTATATGAAAAGCTTATCACCTATAGTTGGCAGAGGCCCTAAAAAAACAAATGGAGAACATTTAAATGGAATTTTCACATTATCTCTTCAACAAATAGTTGCAGCTCCCGATCCAGAGGAAGAGCAAAACTGCTTAAACTGTGCACTTTCACAGAATGGAGTTTGTTCCATTAAGGACAATAGTGAAAAAACAACTTGTGACGATTTTAAAAAATAGAATAATGGTTTATAAAATGTGAATAATCATTTTTCACAAACCACCATTATTTTTTATGAAACTCCTTAACCTCTAAGGATTCGACTTCATCAAGGAAAATCCAAGTAATCCACTCACCTCTACGAAGTTCAAGCAAAATTTGAATCCCATTCTTACCATAATCAGAACCATCCATATCACATTGAACTATACTGACCTGTTCACATCTTGTTCTAACATTATTTACATTCACAATACAATCCATATAATAATCTAAACCATCCATAAATGGATTATTATTAGTTTCTATCTCATCAATTACATCAATTACTTCCATATTTCAACCCCCTAAACATACTTTGAAATCACTCTCAACCTTCTTAAAAAAAAATTTAAAAGGAATAATTGAAATTTTTCTCCAAATACGCCTTAACCCTTTCATTTAAGTCTGCAAGTTCCGGATCATACTCAACTAATTTCAAATTCAAGTCATTGTTAATTTTGAAAATCAATAACTCATCTTCATTAGGCCCAATTGCAAATAAACGGTCAAGGATTCTGTTTGCCTTTTCAAAATCATCTTCCAAAAAGCAAATGTGCATTGAATAGATATAATGCTCATTTTCAAATGGATATGCATCATGTTCCTTTTGAAGATACTCCTTAGCCTTTTCAATCTCTTCTTTTTCAATGTATATCTTAGCTATTCTGGAATATACTCCCATATATCTTGGATTAATTTCAGCTAATCTCTCATACTGTCTTAAAGACTTATCAATCTCGCCTAAGAATGCATAATTCTCAGCCAAAAGAAAATTTACCTCTTCAACTTGAGGCCAATCCTCCAATATCCTTTCAAAATATTCCGTTGATTTTTTAAAATTATCCTTATCCAAGTATTCAAGAGCATTCTCCTTAAGATCATGATACTTCTTGAAGCCTTCAAATGGCAAAAGTTCCGTTCCGCAGTCTGAACATACATCTCCACCATCATTAATTTCCTTAAAGCATTTTGGACAAAACTTTTTAGGGTAGGCACCACAGAATGGACAGAAATCAAATTCATCCGAATACTTATTGCCACATGTATTACACTTCATACTATCACCCTTTAAATCATTCTTTTTCAAATATTTTTCAATCATAATTAGCAAATAAAATATAGAAACGATAGTATTTAAAGTTAATGAATTAAAAAAAAAGTTTGTGAAAAAAGTTCTTAAAATAAGCGTTTTAGGAAAAAAAGAAAAAGGATGAAAACACAGTTTCATTGAAAGATGATTTAATTTAAACCATCAATTGCATTTTGAACATGCTTAATGTAGACATCCCTAATGTCTTTGGATTGAGCGAGCCCTTCTATGACACATTCAACTTCATAGCCTTCAGATACAAACATTGATTTCCAGGAATCATCTTCATCTCCAGCCATGTCGTTTTGAGCATGATCACCAGCTACAACCATTAAAGGCTTGAGCACAATCTTCTTGTAGTCTCCTTCTTTTACCATAGCCAAGACATCATCGTAGTCAGGTTTTGCTTCAACAGTACCAATGTAATAATTGTCAAATCCTTTATCCTTTAGCATTCCTTGCAATTTGGTGTAAACCATATTACTTTCTGCAGGAGAACCGTGACCCATGAACACTACCGCAGTATCCTCATCATAATCTCCTTTAGAGGTAATGCTTGCAATCAAGTCTTCAAAGTCTTCATCAGAGATTAATAAAGGCTCAGCAATTGGAATGTTTTCAAACTTGTCAATGTATTTGTCCACAGTATCCTTGATCTTGAAATGGTATTCAGTACCGTTCATGATGTGAGTCGGTTGAATGATAACAGTCTTTACACCATCAGCCAATGCTCTTTCCAATGCATCTTCCACATTGTCAATAGCCAAGTCATCACGTTTTTTCAAAATGTTTATAACCATTTGGCTTGTGAATGCTCTTCTCATTTCATAATCTGGAAATGCTTCATCAATGTCCTTTTCGATAGCTCCAATGGTAAGAGCGCGGTTATTGTTATAAGAAGTACCAAAACTTACTACTAAAATAATCTTATCAGCCATAATATCATCCTAAAAAATAAAAATATATTGTTTTATTAATTAATTGTTACAATTAAATTTTTTAAAGAAAAATTTAACATTACTAAATTATACTTTATTTAAAGAAATATTTAAAAATATTGATTAAAAATAATTAATGAAATGAGAAAAGAATAAAAAGAGAATAAATAATAGGCTTCATGAAATTTCATGAAATGAAAAAAATAAAAAATTATCAATTAAAAATCAAAACTATTTATTTTGATCTCTTAAAATATAGAGCAATGCATTTGAAATAGCAGCTGCAACATTACTTCCACCTTTACGTCCACGAGCGACGATATAAGGAACATCACATTGCATAATCAACTCTTTTGATTGGACTACATTAACAAACCCTACAGGAACTCCAATGATAAGTTCAGGATTGAGTTTTCCTTCCTGAATCAATTCATATAATCTAATCAAAGCGGTTGGAGCGTTTCCTATTGCAAAAATCAAAGGTTTATCCAAACTTGCTGCCTTATCCATGGAAGCTCTTGCACGAGTGGAATGATTCTTTTTAGCCATTTCACTAACATCATCATCACCCATAAAGCAGAACACATCACCTCCATGCTTCTTAAGCTCTGCCTTGTTGATTCCTGCCTTTGCCATATTAGTGTCAGTTACAATGCAAGCACCGTTTTTAATTGCTTCCAATGCCTTATCAACCACATATTCTGAAAAGCATAAGTTATCTACATAATCAAAATCCGCAGCTGTGTGAACTGCTCTTTTAATAATTGGCGCTAATTTAGGGTCAATTTCATGAGGAAGTTCAGATTCAATAATTTCCATACTCCTGCTTTCGATTTCAGCAGGTTCAACTTGTTCTAATTCAATTTTCATACTATCACTTCAATTTACTATGAATAAACTACTAAATTACAAATAACTATAAATAACTAATAATTACTAATAAATATAAATTTTAACCTTTCCAATTCCTTGCATTTTTGACAAAAGACTTTGCAAAATCAGGATTTGCAGGAAGATAGATATGTGGGAACCCAGCATAAAGACTGTCAGAGCCATGACAACAAAGGTATTCCAAACCATTGGATGCCTTTTTAGCCATAAACTTTTCCCCACAGTTTTCACTATCATAATAATGGAATTCATGCACTCTAATTCTATCATCCTTTTTGCATAAAAGATTATCTTCCAAAGCAGTAATTTCAATATAACCGAATCTTTGCAATTTATCTGTCTTTATACAATTGCCTTTGATGAATCCAACCATAGGCACATTCTCAATGGAATCATGCAAATACATGAAACCTCCACATTCAGCTATTGTAGGAATTCCCTTTTCTATGATATCCTTTATTTCATCACATAATTTTCTGTTTTTGGACAATTCTCCCGCATATAATTCAGGATAACCTCCACATAAGTACAATCCAGAGATATCTTTAGGAAGCTCTCCATCTTCCAATGGGCTGAAAAAGACCACTTCACATCCTAAATCTTCCAATATTTCAATGTTTTCCTTATACATAAAGCAAAAAGCATTATCACGGGAAACTGCTATGCGAGTCTTTTTATCAGAATCAATTTTTGCACTGCTTTCGATCAACTCTTTATAGTCTTCACTTGCTTCAAGAATTGGGGCGGATTTAGCCAATTCAAACAATCCATCCAAATCAATGTATTTTTCTGCCAATTCCCTAAGACCATTTATTTTCTCTTTAATGTCTTCAATTTCATCTGCAGTAATCAATCCTAAGTTTCTGCTTCCAATAGAATATTTTTCCTTTCTAGGCAAGAAACCATAAGCCTTAATGCCTTCTTTTTCAACAATATCCCTTAAAAGTGGATACAACATAGGGGAAATTCCATTGAAAATTACACCTTCAACCATGCTTTCTTCCTTGAATTCCTTGAAACCTTTTATGATTGCTGCTGCAGAATTGCTCATTCCTTTAGCATCAATAATAAGTACTGCAGGAGCTTTAATGGATTTAGCAACTTCCCAAGCACTTGCTCTGCCTTCAACACCGATTCCGTCATAAAAGCCCATAGCACCCTCGATTATGCTTAAGTCCTTACCGCAATTTCGAATGAATTGGTCGCATAACATTTGCTCAGTTGAAAAGTAAGGATCCAAATTATGGGTCTCTACATTAAAGACCTTACGATGAAACATTGGGTCAATATAATCAGGACCTGACTTAAAGGAAGCGATTTCCAAACCTCTGTTTTGGAATGCAGCAAGCAAAGCCATAGTGATGGTTGTCTTACCACAGTTACTGTTGGTTCCTGAAATCAATATTCTATTCACGAGCACCACTTCCACTAATAATGAATATTGGATTTTGGGCCATTAGCATATGCAAATCACCGATTTGCTTGCCTTTTGAAACTGCAACTTGAACAATGTCCCCGCTTATTCCAACATTCTTTAATGAGTCCAAACCAGCCATAGCATTTTCAAGAGTCACCGCAGTTATGACAAATCTCATTTTATCATTAATTCCATGAAGATAACTGACAATTTCATCCATATTTCCAGAGCTTCCTCCAATGAAAGCAACATCAGGAACAGGCAAATCCTTTAGGCATTCTGGTGCCAATCCACAGATACCATCTACATTATCCAAGTGGAATTTCTGACAATTTTGCTCCAATAATGCAATTGCATCTTCATTCTTATCAAAGGCATAAACCTTTCCTTCATATGCAGAAAATGCCATTTCAATTGTTACAGAACCTGTTCCACAGCCAATATCATATGCTATGTCAGTTGGAGACAATGATAATTTTGATAAGCATACAGCCCGAACTTCTGACTTTGTCATTGGGACTTTTCCTCTAATGAATTCCTCATCCGGAATTCCTGTTCTGATTCTTGAGTCAAAATCAGGGTTTTCTATAATCAAAACAGTTAGAGAACTGAATTCCATTCCATCTAAATCAGATATTTTGGATTCTTGAATAGACTCATCATCTGAGCCTAAGTTCTCACCAATCCAAACCTTCAAATCACTGAATCCATACTTAACCAATTCTTTCTGCAACTCAGGAATATTTTTACCGGTTAAAGCAAAAGTGTACCTATTTCTGCGAACTGATGAAACAATATTGGTATCAATCCCATGACAGCTTATTAAATTTGCATCTTTCCAAGGAAGACTGCATTTTGCAAAAAAGTATGATACAGAGGATATTCCAGAAACTAAATTAGGACCATAATCATTTAAGACATCCACTAATTTCTCAGCTGCACTATAAAATCCAACATCTCCAGAAACTAGGATAGCTATTTTTTCTGCATCTGTCTTTTCCATTATTTCGAGTATGTCATTAGATAAATAAGCATTATAACTAAGTTTATTCATATGAGAAAACTCATTGATTAATCTTTTAGCCCCTATTAAAATATCCGCTTCAATAATCAACTCTAAAGCTTCAGCAGTGAGTGTCTTTTCACTCATCCCCATTCCAATAATATTGATTTCCTTCATAAGCATTTACTCCTAATGGTGTCTTTAGCTTCTTCTACACTTATTCCTTCTTCTTTAACCAATCGGGATAATACAACAACTTCCATCCCACATTCCTTTGCAGCATCTGTCTTTTCTAAAAAACCTCCAACATTACCAGAATCCTTAGTCACAAGTATGTCTGCACCAATTTCCTTGAATTGAGCCATATTGAATTCCTTAGAAAAAGGACCTTGCATGCCACAAAGGTTTTTCATAGGATAACCTAAATCAAGGCATTGCTTCATTCCTTCAGGTGAAGGCAACATTCTTAAATAAACTCTTTCCTGGAAGTTTTCCACATCTGTTAATGCGAGAGCCTCTTTTGCTCCCATTGAAGAAAAGATCAATCCTTCAGTAGTGTTTAGATAATCAATTAATTCTTCCATACTGGATACTTCAGTAGCATCTTCAATCTCAATTGATTCTCTTAAGACTCTAATGTATTCAATGCCCTGTTCCTCACAAATTTCCTTAATGTGTTTGCTGATTTCTGTTGCATAAGGATGTGTAGCATCAAAAACAAATTTGGTCTTCTCTTCTTCAAATAGTTTTCTCATAGGACCAGGTTTTAATCTTTTAGGCTGAACAATGACAGGAGGCTCATATTCCAATACTTTCTCTCCGTATTCTGTAGCAACACAAACTATAGCAGGAATCTTATTTTGAGATAAGAATTCAGTTAATAAACGTCCTTCAGTAGTTCCTCCAAATAAAACAATTTTGTGCATATCCACACCTCTAATTAAGAGAACTTATTAATTAATATAATAATTATTATACCATTTATAGTTATACACCTTTATAGCCTCTAGGTGTTACCATTTTATCATCAATGACTTTTGTATTGGCATTTCCAATGAAAACAGTGGTAAACATATCCACTTCAGTGTCCTTAAGCTCCAAAAGGTTAGTGATATGATATTCTTCACCATCTCTTCCGATGTTTCTAACATATCCACAAATAGTGTCTTTACCTTTGAATTTCAATAATATTTCACATGCCTTTTTCAAGTAATCCTTTCTTTTATGACTTGAAGGATTATAAAGACAAATACAGAAATCCCCTTCACCAGCTAATGCCAATCGTTTTTCAATCAATTCCCAAGGAGTTAATAAATCTGATAAGCTGATTACAGCAAAGTCATGACCTATTGGAGCTCCTAAAACTGCAGATCCACTTAAAACAGCACTTATACCTGGAACAATATCGATTTCTACATCAGGATAGTCAACTGAGAGTTCATAAACCAATCCTGCCATACCATATACACCAGCATCTCCACTGCAGACTACAGACACTGCATTTCCTTCTGCGGCTTTTTCCAATGCCATCTTACAGCGATCCACCTCTTTTGTCATTCCAGTGTACAAATACTCTTTTTCAGGCAAATACTCTTCTACAAGTTCCACATACTTTTTATAACCTACAATTAAATCTGAATCTTCAAGAGTCTCTTTAGCAGCAATGCTAAGGTATAACTCATTTCCAGGACCAATACCTACTACAGATACACATTTCATAAATTCTTTCCTCCAATAGACACCTTATTATTTTAAATTTTTTCCTAATTTACTTAATGAATAGATAATTATTATAATTTATTTCTCCCAAGAGATATTTGGGTCATTTATTGCTAAAGCAACAGTCACACCTGCACCGTCACAAGTGTCCTTTCTTCTAATCAATTTCCCATTGCTTTCCATAATTGCAGAACGTTCACATACATTATCCACTTCTACAACACTTTTAACAAAATCGGACTTTGTAAAGTCCCCTTCAAGACTGTTAAGTTCATCTGCACTATAAGTATTAAAGGGCAAATCATATTTTTTAGCAAATTCTAAGATTCCTTTTTCATTAGCCTTTTTATCAATGCTTGCTATAGCTTTTAAAGCTAAAATATGATAATTTTCGCTTTTCAAGATATTTAAAATGGAGCTTTCTATCGCTTCAAAGCTTATTTCTTTTCTACATCCTATACCAACTGTAATGATTTGTGGGACTAATAATAATGTATCATTCCTACTTTCATTTTCTAGAATTTTATGAGTGATTATAACATCATACCCATCATAAATATCCTCATTAAAATCTTCTAAATCATTAAAATAAACATTTTTAGGCAGATTTCCATGAATCGCATAATCCGATTTGATATGTACGGATTCTCCCTTTAGTAATTTAGATGAAACCAATTTGATGCATTCTGGATTTAATATTCGCAATCCTTGACTTTTTGCCCAAGTGTCCACTGCGAATACATTATTGATATCAGTAGCAGTTGTGATTACTGGAATTGCATTTAATATTTCAGATATCTTTAACGCCAATTCATTAGCCCCTCCAATGTGTCCAGAAAGAATTGGTATAGAAAACTGTCCTAATTCATCCACAACAACAACTGCAGGATCTTTTGTTTTGGTTTTAATGTAGGGCGCAATTGCCCTCAATGCTATTCCTATTGCCCCTATAAAGATAAGAGCATCAGTATTTGAAAAATGTTCCTCTGTCCAAGTTGACAAAGCACCTTTTCCACAACGAGTAAAATCCACGTCATTAGCTTCAGATAATGAATTAGATAATTTATAGGCAATTTCCATACCATTATCTGTAAATGCAATAATTGATACTTTCATTCTTAACCTCACAAATTCAAGCATAGTTGCTTGAAAATACATCAAATTTATTTCTTAGCTTGTCTGAACTCAGTTGAAAAATCATCCGCATAAAGACGTGACAAGGAATATTCACTATCTAAAACATCCCCGACAATTATTAAAGCTGTTTTTGTAATGTTGTTTTCCTTTGCAGTTTCATATAATGTTCCAACGGTACATCTCATAACCTTTTCATCTGGCCAGGTTGCCTTATAAACTATTGCTGCAGGAGTGTCTTCAGTGTATTTTCCTTTTACAAGCTCTTTAGATAAATCCTTAAGGAGTCCTGTGCTTAAGAAAATAACCATAGTTGCCCCATGTTCAGCAAATGATGCAATGCTTTCCTTTTCAGGAACTGGAGTTCTTCCAGTCATACGAGTGATAATTACGCTTTGGCTTACATCTGGCAAGGTATATTCCGCTTTCAATGCAGCTGCTGCACCACAGAAACTTGAAACACCAGGACATACATCATATGAAATTCCTTCTTCATCCAAGCGGTCCATCTGTTCACGAATTGCACCATAAATACTTGAATCTCCTGTGTGTAAACGGACAGTCATCTTATTTTCCTTTTCAGCTTCAAACATCTTTTCCAAGACTTCATCTAAAGTCATTTTAGCACTGTCATAAATTTCACATGAATCCTTAGCATAATTTAATAAATCAGGATTGACTAATGAACCTGCATATATTATTACATCCGCTTCTTTTAGGAGTTCTGATCCTCTTATAGTTATTAAATCAACAGCTCCACTTCCTGCTCCAACAAAATGAATCATTATTAATTCCTCCATAATATAAAATAATAATCAAAATAACATAAATTTACATAATAATTTTTTCAATTTTTCCATAATTCTTTAAGATCATCTGCATTTTCACTTTCAAATAAAACTCCAGAATACTCTCCAGTATTGGCAAAGCATATGAATCCTATATTGATGTCATCTGGAACTCTTCTATCAACGTTATGCTGTATTCTATCATTTAAGACTTCCATAGTTTTTTCCAATAAGTCATTTTCATACAGGATATCCAATACAGCATTTGTATTTACACATTTTTGAATCTCATTCAAGATTTCAATATTGGCACCGGCCTCCAATGCACAAGACAATAGTGTTTCTATCCTCCCATCACCATTATGAGAATGGGTATTGAACATTCCAATACCTAATTTTACTAATTTACCTATATGCCCTACTATGAGGATATTTTTAAAACCGAATTCAACAGAGCTATCCAAAGCTACATCAATGAAATTACTGCACATTATTCCAGGTTTTGGAGATAAGTTCAAATCCTCTTCAGTGAATTTTTTACCAAAATTGCCTAAAAATATTAGAATTGACTCATTGCTTTCTGCGGCAATTACACTTATCTCAACTTTAATTGAATCAGCTAATGCCTTGGCGCTCATTGGTTCAACAATACCTGTTGTACCCAATATTGAGATACCTCCAACTATGCCTAATTCAGGGTTGAAAGTTTTCTTTGCTATTTCTTCACCCTCCGGTATAGAAATTAAAACATGAAAGCCGCCCTTATAATTATATTGCAACGCCAATTCATTTAATGAATCATTTATCATTTTTCGAGGAACAGAGTTAATAGCAGACATACCAACTGGTTGATCTAGCCCCCCTTTAGTTACTTTTCCAACTCCTTTTCCACCTTCAATAATAATTTCTGAAGAATCTGGCAATAACGTCACTTTGGAAGATACCAATATTCCATTAGTAATGTCAGGGTCATCACCACTATCCTTTTCAATAGAACAGCTTGCAACATTTTCATTAAACTGAGGGTTTAAAACATCAATTATGAGATCAGTTTGATTAGGTGTTGTGATTGCTACAGAATCCATTGATTCCTGTTTAAAGAGCATTGCTACTGCTGCCTTAGAAGCTGCCGCCGCACATGTTCCTGTTGTATAGCCACAACGCAATAATTTTTGATTAACCAAACGTTTTTCTGCCATAATACATCTCCAAAAAACTAATGAGTGAATTACTTTACAACTACAATAGTGAAATATCCCATATTTTCATCAAATTCATCTAAAGAGTTATAGATTTTCTCATTTTCCAAACCACAGTTTTCTACTGCATATACATTATCCTCAAGATTCAATTCATGCAATGTTTCAATTAATTTAGGCATGGATCTGCCTATCTTCATTAAAACCTTTGAACCAGGCATTTGTAAAGCTTCTTTTAAGTCAATGCCAGTTGCAGGAATAATATGTAAAGGTTCATTCATTGTAGTTAATCCAATTCTTAATTTAGAAGCAGAAGCACAAAAGCTTGTAACTCCTGGAATAACCGCTACATTATAATCTTTATCCAATAATTGATCCATTGTATAAGCAAATGTTGAAAAGATGGTTACATCACCTAAATTTAGCATTGCAACATCTTCACCTTGGTCTAGAATATTTGCTATGGAATCTGCAGCTTCCTTATGACTTTTAGCTAAAATGTCCTTATCCTTAGTCATTGGAAACTCTAACAGCATTATCTCCTTTTTGGATAAATCTGTTGCTTGAGATACAATAGATAATGCTAATGAATCACCAGTACCAGTATGTGGTGTTGCTATATATTTACACTCAGATATGATATTCATTGCTTTTACAGTAATTAACTCAGGGTCACCTGGCCCGATACTTACTCCATATAATGTTCCCTTTTCCATTTTAAAACCTTTATTATCTGTTAAAAAAATAATTATTTTAATAATAATTTTAAATTAAAATTAATTTAATATCAATAAACTATATTCATTGAAATAACCCTATAAAAAAAGTTAAAAAATATAATGACTTTAATTAATTTAATACTGTAATTTAAAAATATGTTATTGAAAATATATAAATATACTCTCAATTATATTTTAATAAATTAAAAAAATATTTGAAGAACAAATAAAAAATTAATAAAAATATAACAAAAATAGTTCGCAAAGAATAAAACTAATTATTCTTGAATAAAAAAAGGCTGGCAGCTAAATGAAATTCCCATAGACCGAAACCCATAGTACACAAACAAAACGCGAAAAGACTTAACTTCTGGGATCGAAACGAGA
>SFKZ01000095.1 GCA_004553595.1 Methanobrevibacter ruminantium
TAATGCAATATATTTAGAAATATGATAGAATTAAATATTATTGAATAAAAGAGGAAAAATATATATGGCTAATAATGTTGACGAGTTAGTTCAAGAATTATATAAAGAGTTTAGGGGATTACCAAATACTAATGCAATTGTTAGAAATAATATTCCGAATGATGCTTTTACTATTGCTATCCTGCAGCTTTTATATTCTAAAGATATGGATATTCCTATCACTTCCTGTAATATTGATCAAATTTGTCAATATATAGTAGCTCCTAAAGATGGAGGTATTGATTTATTTATTGAGCGAGAAAGTGGTGATGAGTATTATTATGATGTTATTCAGGCCAAGTATAGTGATTTAGATGAAAACTCAATTAAAAATTGCTTCTTAGAAATGAAGGATGTTATAAATAGATGGTTGAAAGATTCTAAATCTGTAGCACCAAATTTGCAGGAAGTTATTGGCAAAACAAACTTCTGTAATACATATAAAAAAAATATTACCTATTATGTAATTCATAAAGGTAACACAAAATACAGTAATTCATGGACAGAGGATGATAAGGTTGTTACAGTTGCTGATTTAGATATCATTCTATATAGCATTAATCATCCTGATGTTAAAGGAAATGAAAAAGTTCCATATGAGGAATTAAACTCTGATGCCTTTGATAATTTTATGCTTTATGAACCTCATAGAAATGAATCTAATTCTAATACCAGAGAAAAGGATAGGGCTTTACTTTGTAGTATAAGGGGTATCGATCTTGCTCTTCTTTGCGAAAAATATATTTCTACAAGTCATGGTCGAAATATTTTATTTGGAGAGAATCTTAGAGAAGCTTTAGGAAGCCAATCAAAAACATATTCTGATATGGCTGATACAATTAATAAAGAACCTGAAAGGTTCTGGCATTATAATAATGGTATTACTATTATTGCAGAAAAAATTGAATTGGTAGAAAATCCAGAAACAAAAGCTGATTCTATCCAATTAACTAATTTCTCCATAATTAATGGCGCACAGACTACAAGTTCTCTTTTTACTTATTTAAAGAATGCTAGAATGACATTCAATCAAGAAATGAAAGACAATTTGTCGAAAGTATTTGTTCTTGCTCGACTTATGGAAGTAACCCATGATGATGAATTTGCTGATCGCATTGCAATTTATAACAATTCACAAAATGCAATTACCAGTCGAGATATGGTATCAAGAAATTTTGAACAAAGGGAACTGCAGCAAAGACTTATATCTGGTGGTAAGCCAAACATATATGTTCATATCAAAAGAGGTGTTGGAAAACCTTCTAATCCTATTATTGAAAAGCATCAAGAGGTTACAAATGAAGAGTTGGCGCAGTTGGCTTTTGCGGCTTTTTTGCAAGAACCATTTTCTGCTAAAAATAAAAAATCAACTCTTTTTACGAAAGATACTAAGACTAAAGGTGTATTAGTAAATACGGATTATCAAAAAATATTTAATTATATTCCAGCCTCTTATAATCCAGTTTCTACAGGAGATCCTGATTTAGATGTTATAATTAATAATCCTGGTATATTATTTACAGTTGATAAATATGATATTGATGAAGTTTTGTTTGTAAAACATCTATACCGATTGTCTCGAACTCAATTAAAAAAATTTTATGAAGAACAAATGGATAGTTTACAAAAAAATATTGATACCGCTACTGATGCTACCGTTATCAAGAACAATGAAGCTTTTCGTTCTCAAGTACAACGAAATAAAGAAATAAATAATACATGTTTCTTTTACTGTGTTACATTATATTTTGCAATACGAAATTTGTATGGAAAACAAACCGATGGAACATTTGATTATTTTAAATTCTATGGTAAAAGTTCAGATTCGTATAAACAAGAGATAATAGATTATTTTTCTGATAACTTCCTTAATGATACTATTGATATTATTAATAAACTAATGACAGAGAATAATGTCGGTAACTGGGTAAGACGTGCTGGTAGCCAAAATGAATTCTTGGATGAATTACAAAAAATTACAACTCAACCAAAATATTCAAAAATTTTCCGAACATTTGTAGAAAAGTTTAAAACTGTACCGAAACAATGTTAATTTTTTTATTGGATTACATCTTTGTGACCTGATAATTCAGTTATCGGCAAGATATCTTAGTTAACTTCTACCTTTTTTCACCTTTATATTTTGCCGATAAAGTGCTATAATCTTTCCTATGAGTAAGGTGAATTATATCTCTGCAGAAGAGGCTTCTCAAAAGTGGCAAATCAGCGAACGAAGTGTCCGTAATTACTGCGCTCAAGGCAGGGTAGAGGGTGCTCTTTTAGAAGGAAAAACATGGAAGATTCCATCAACCGCAGAAAAGCCAGATCGTAAACCCCGTCATTCAAAAATAGAGGAAACCCTTCTTTCATTCCTCAAACGCGAAAAAGAAGCTGGCCTTAAGGGTGGTATTTATCATAAAATTCAGATTGACCTTACTTATAATTCGAATCACATTGAAGGCTCAAAACTTACTCATGACCAGACCCGCTATATCTTCGAAACAAAAACTCTAGGAGTTACAGATAAAGCCGTAAAGGTTGATGATATTGTTGAAACTATAAATCATTTCCGCTGCATAGATCTGATAATCGAAGGTGCACATACAAAACTTACAGAAAGTTTTATAAAGCAGCTTCATTTCATTTTGAAATCTGGAACTACTGACAGTCAGAAATCCTGGTTTAAAGTCGGTGATTATAAAATGCTTGAAAATGAAGTTGGCGGAAGCGAAACAACAAAACCTGCAGAAGTTTCCGGTGCAATCAAGGCGCTTCTTAAAGAATATAATTCCAAATCAAAAATTACTTTTGATGATATTCTGGATTTCCATGTTCGCTTTGAATCTATTCACCCCTTTCAGGATGGCAACGGTCGTGTGGGCCGACTGATTATGTTCAAGGAATGCCTCAAACACAATATCGTCCCATTCATAATTACAGAAGAACTTAAAATGTATTACTATCGTGGCATCAAGAACTGGAAGGCTGAACGAGGCTTTTTGCGAGATACCTGCTTCACCGGTCAGGATGCTATGAAAGCTACTCTGGATTATTTTGGAATAAAGTACGAATAATATCAGATAAGTCTTCTCCCATACCTATGTTCCTTCCCTGGAACATAGCAGTCGTAATACTCGACAGTATCGCCGTACTCAATTTTGGCAAAAGAATAGAATAATTCGTCCGAAGGTTCACATTCAAGGTAATAAACATTGCCTTCTGAATCTTTGTACGAGCCACGGTCATTTTCTACCAGATAGCGGGCGGCTTCTAATGAATCTACGGTTCCGATATGACGCCATATTGTTTCT
>SFKZ01000096.1 GCA_004553595.1 Methanobrevibacter ruminantium
AGATTATAAGGGACAAGAAGATGCTCTATTGGCCGATATGTTCAAGAACGATCCATTGTGGAATAGATATACTAAACAAAACTATGAATATGCTTTAAAAGAGCTTAATAGGAATTACGAAGGTCGTAAGGTGTGGTCGGATTTATATAGTTCCGTAAATACTGCTGAACAAGAAGCTCTTAAATCATTGGAGTCAAGTTATGCTAGTGATATAACTCAAGCGTATGTAAATGCTTATAAAAATAAAGCTGCTATTGCGAACAGCAATCTGTTAAGAGGTTATAAGCAATCTGCAATGTCTGATTTGGATTATGATTTAAACGAGGCATTTGAAACTTATAGACAAAATTATTTATCCCAGCGATCCAATGTGACTGATACTATGAATGAAGTTAGAGCTTCCATAGATAGTGAATTATCTACTCAAGCGGAAAATACAGTAGCTTATCAAAATGCTATATACGACTATCTTGAAGATTTATGGAACAGATCTCAAGGTATAGGAGATTATAAGGGACAAGAAGATGCTCTATTGGCCGATATGTTCAAGAACGATCCATTGTGGAATAGATATACTAAACAAAACTATGAATATGCTTTAAATATGTACTTGACAAGAATGGCAAACCTATAGTTACATCTACTTCTTTAATGTCTAGCAGTGAATTGTATTCTCAATTTTACGATGAAAATCGTATGATTACTGATAGAGGAAAAGATTTCTATGATCAAATGTTAAATCAGCTAGGTGTAACTGAAGGATCAGATTATAGTTTCCATAAATATTTAGCTGAAAAAAATCCTGAACTTTATGACTGGTCTATATCCCCTAATATGTATGATTATACGGAAGCAGGAACAAACCTTGGAACATTTAAAACACTTATGGGATTGGAGTCCACCGATAATGAATATAGGTATATAGAGCGCTACGGCGGTCTAAGTAAAGAACAAGTACATACACAAGTATCTAAAATTGGAAATTACATAAATGAATTGCGTAGTAAGAGTACATCAGGAGATGTGCGAAGTATAATTAATGACCTTGAGACAATATCTACAGACCTTAAGACTTATGTTAACAATTTGCAATTAACTTCTGAGGAAAAACAAGAAATCCTTACTAGAATAGAGCAATTTGAAACTATGCTTGAAAATTCCAAATACAATGTAAAGTCTACAAGTAATTGGACAACTTTGGCAGAAACTGCACAAGCATGGAGAGATGGATGGGGACGTGTTAGTTCAGCATGGTCAAATGGAAACTTACTAGAAGCTGGAGCAAATATAGGAATGACTTTAGCTGAGTCTGCAGGAGCATTTTTAGGAGGATTACTTCAGGATACTGCAGAAACAGTAACTAATTATGCAGGAAGTATTCTAAATGACATAACTCTTTCAGATGTTTCTAAACTTAGAGGCGGACAGCAGTTGCCCGGAGGCACAAATCGTCATAATGTAGCACAAAAGTCAAATGAGAAACTTGCTAGAGACATAGAACAAAAGTATTTAGATTTATTGGCATACCTTGCTAGTGCTTCTACTAAAAATCAATAAATAATATATAAAAATATTGGTATGATGATTTATATTGTCATACCAATATAAATCTCTCTATTATATATTAAAAGTCATAAAAGTATGGATTTTTAATAATATAATAATGATATTCAAATCTGCGAAGAGCAGTAGAAGGAGTATAATAATGGCATCAGGAACTTTAAAAATAAGCAAAAATTTTGGCAACCCTTATGAAGAGGTGCGTGCTAAACTTGTAAACAATCCTTTCTTTGTAGAAAGCGATTGGCGTAATATAGTAAAAGGAAATAGCGATATAGATTTAGATATGTATATCGCAACTTTGCAAAATATAGATAAAATAGAAGATGTAGATAAGTTCTATAAAGATTACAATTATTATTACGCAGACTCTAAAACTAGAGTATCAGCTTTATACAACGAAATTTTTGCAGATAAAACTACTTTAAAAAACCAAGAACGGTATGTTTATAACGACGCCGGTGCTATAATGCATAATGAAAAAGGTGAACCTATTACTGAAATATACCAAGTAACAGATTATGATTATTATAAGTCTGTTATTAAAGAATATAACGATAATAAGTATGCACAGTGGCTTAGAGAAGTAGAACAAGAACGTAAAGATTCTATGAACGGATTTGGCAAATTTATAAATACATATCTTGTAGGAGTACCTCTTGAAGCAGTTCATGGATTGGCTCAAGGTATAGATGGTGCGGTTTCTTTAGCCGCTGCTGTTAACAATGGAATGAGTGCATTATTTAACAAGGAAAGTTTTTCAGATGCCTTTATAAATACGTCAGCATCTTCTGATTATAGACCTTTCGATGAAATGAATAATTGGATAATAGATTTTGAAAATCGTTATACTAATATGCGAGATTTAGACGGAAACTATACTAATTTTGCCGGATATTTAGGTCAAATTTCGTATACGATAGGACAAATGGTACCGGCTATGCTCATAACTAAAGGTTTTGGTGCAGCGGCCGGAACGACAGGAGCAGCCGCAGCAGGAACGACAGGAGCAGCCGCAGCAGGTGCGGCAACGTTAGGTTCGATTACGTCTCAAGTAGTATATTATGGTTCTATGACATCTAATAATATACGAGATATGTATCAAGAATTTGCATTTAAAGGAGTATCTGTACCATCTGCACAGATATTAACTAATGCTGCGCTAAAAAGTGTATTTGAAATATCAATTGAAAAAATACTTGGAGCTATATTAGGTGGTTCGGCGTTAGATAATTTATTGTATGGTTCTAAGGTAGGAAAGTCATCAAGTAATACATTACTTAAGTCTTCTTTACAAAGAATACTTAAGGATGCCGGTCAGGAGAGCTTAGAAGAGGTTTTACAAGAAGTTTCCGGTTTCCTTGTAGACGACGCGTTTACTAGAGTCACTAAAAATAATTTTGGTGAACTTAAAGACCTTACATGGCAGGCATTATTCGATGCAGCGATTATAGCATTTTTTGTATCTACTTCCGGTTCTGCAGTAAATGTAATACGTTCTTCAGGAAAAGGTTTTGAAGGTAATGCTATTACGAAAAAATTACGATCGTATGAGTATGGTATAAACTTGCAGTCCTTTATGGAAAACTATAATACTATAATTGAAGCAGATAAAAAGGCAAAAGAAAAATCAACGAATAATAGTAAAGAAATAAAAACTGCTTCTGCCGCTTTAACGCAAATGTATGCTTCATATCGAGTCATAGCTTCTTTGTATTCTGAAATAGGTGAAGCGCGAGTTAAAGCCGCTAATGATATACTTACTAAAATTACTTCCGATATAAAACAAGGTAAGTATGAGTCGGGTGCAATGACTAAGGCTGCAAAAGATTTGCATGCTTCTATTTTCGATGAAGACCGTAGCATGGCAACAGAATATAGCAAGGCAGTTATTGCTAAAGTAAAAGAAGAACTTAAAGCACTAGAAGAAGCTAAACTGGGAGAATTAGCTGTAAAAGCAGCTCGCGGTGAAGATATTTCTACTGATATTGATCCAGAAATTGGCCAAGAAATTAATGAAGTATTTTCATTGGATAAAGATATTAATAATGTGGCTGTTACAAATGATGGTGAAAAACCAGTCAAAATAA
Organism: Methanobrevibacter ruminantium; assembly: GCA_004553595.1. GTDB lineage: Archaea > Methanobacteriota > Methanobacteria > Methanobacteriales > Methanobacteriaceae > Methanobrevibacter > Methanobrevibacter ruminantium_A. Next base: position 3,651 of record SFKZ01000096.1, read on the forward strand.
ATGATACACTAGTAACACCTAAAAATTTACTTGTAAATGGTGGGGCAAAAGTAGTATTATCAGCCTTATCTGAAGAAGAGATTGTCGAAGCTATTTCTACAAATAAATATGGCTTT
>SFKZ01000097.1 GCA_004553595.1 Methanobrevibacter ruminantium
GTCAATTTCAACTGTCTGTCATATGGCAAAGTCAGTTGGAATGAATATTAAAAATGTCAATGTCGGAATAAAGGAAAAGGGTGAAATTGAAGGTGTAGAAAATAGGCGTGTAGCTTATGGCACCAATAATTTTTTAATAGAGCCGGCAATGTCTGAAGGCGATATGAATAAGGCTATTGAAATTGGTAAAGAGTGTGTTTATAAGCTTAAAGAAGAAGGGAATAAGGTAATTGCGCTTGGTGAGATGGGAATCGGAAACACTACGACTTCGGCCGCAGTTCTTGCAGGACTTTGTAAGATAAGTGCTGATAAAGTCTGTTCAAGAGGAGCAGGTCTTTCTGATGAAGGGCTTCTTAGGAAAATAAAAGTCGTCGATGAGGCAATAAAAAAATATGATTTATATAATCTGCCCCCTAAAGAAATATTACGCTGCGTCGGTGGATTTGATATCGCAGCTCTTATGGGAGTATATCTTATGGCTTCTACATTAAATGTTCCGATAATTTCTGATGGTTTTATTACTTCGGTCGCTGCACTTCTTGCAAAGCGAATCGATGATTCGGTTAAAGACATAGTATTCTTTTCTCATAATGCAAAAGAAAACGGAATAAAATATATACTTGATGAATTTGAGGCTAAGCCTGTAATAAATGCAAATATGGCACTTGGTGAAGGAACCGGAACATGTATTTTTATGGCAGCCGCAAAGTGTGCCTTATCAGTATATGAGGGAGGTACACATTTTGAAGATATTAACGTTAATAAGTACGAGAGATTTGTATGATTACGGTTATTGGTTTGGCTGCCTCAGGAAAGTCAGAAGCCGCAGAAAAAATTGCGGTGAATATTGCACTAAAACATAATAAACAGCTTATTTATCTTGCAACTATGGAGAGCGAGTCAGCTGCTTCAAAGGAGAGAATTAAAAAGCACAGAAATTTAAGAAAAGATAAAGGGTTTATTACGATTGAAGAACAGGTAAGTCTTAATAAGCATGTCAATGCAGTAAAGGATAAGGTTGTACTTTTAGAATGTGTATCTAATTTATGTGCAAATTATTACTATAATGTATCAGGTGAAAAGACAGCCTCTGATGAATCAATATCACTCATGGCAGATGATATTTTTAATGATATTTTATCGATAAACGATAGTGCTTTTGAACTAATACTGGTTACAAATGATATGTATAGAGACGGTATTATTTATGATGAGTGGACTGAGAGCTATTTAAAGCTGACAGCTAAGGTAAACTCAAAATCAGTTGAACAAAGTGAAAGTTTTTTTGAAGTAATAAATGGAATCAGTATTAAAATACAAGGAATAAGTACAGGAAACAAATATGAAAATATTTAAATCATTAATTGCATGTGTTTCAACATATTCAAAAATTCCAATGCCACACGTTGATCTTGATTCGGATGATTTTAAATATGCGCTTATTTTCTTTCCGTTAATCGGAGCTTTTATCGGGGCAATCGAATATGTGCTTTTTCATTCCTGTGAAGCACTGCTTCTTCCAAAAATGTTCAGAGTATTACTTATGGCAGTAATTCCTTTGATAATAACAGGAGGAATTCATGTTGACGGATTTATGGATACATCTGATGCATTTTGTTCATATGGCGATAAAGATAGAAAATTAAGTATTATGAAAGACCCGAATACCGGTGCCTTTGCCGTAATAAATTTTGCAATATTTAGTCTTTTGTTTCTGGCATTTTCTTATCTAATTAATACTGAAAGCGTAGTGTTTTTTTGCTTTAGCTTTGTTATTGCAAGAGCACTAAGCGGTATTTGTGCAGTAAAAATTAAGCCGGCTAAAGAAGAAGGAATGCTTAACACAATTAAGAAAAACACGCAATTAAAGGTCGTGTTTATTGTATTAATATTTGAAGTGGTTTTATCACTGGCATTAGTATCTTTTATTAAAATAACTGTTGCATTAATGATGCTTCTGTTTAGTTTCATATCATATTTTACTTACAAATCAAAAATGATGAAGGAGCTAAATGGAATAACGGGAGATACATTAGGATACTATATGTGTATTACTGAACTTATACTTATAATTATTTCTTCTGTTGGAGGATATATATGATTTTAATAACAGGTGGAAAGTATCAGGGTAAAGAAGAATTTGCACTAAGGCTAAGCGGCTATAGTAAAAGCGATGTTCTTGACCTTTCGGATTTTGATTTTTTATCAATAAATGAATTAAGTGATAAATATAAAATAATACGCAATCTGGAGGAATATGTAAGGTATTTATCAAAGGATAATGAAGATATCAGTCTGATTGAAGATCTGGTTAAAAAGCTAATTGAAAGGATTGAGCCTGAAATAATAATCATTTCAGAAGTCGGGGCAGGTGTCGTTCCGTTAAAAGAGAGCGATAACAGATTCAGGGAAGCAGTTGGGCTTATTTCAAAATATTATGCAAATATTGCAAAAGAAGTTTACAGGTTAATATGTTTTGTAGCGGTAAAATTAAAATAAACTTTATACGTCACGGCGAAACTGATCTTAATGATAAAAGATGTTACATCGGATTAACAGATGAACCGTTATCTGAGAAAGCCAAAAAAGAACTTAAAGAAAAAACAAAGCGTTCATTATACCCTAAAGTTAAGACGGTTTTTGTGAGTCCGTTAAGACGGGCGATTGAAACGTCAGATATTATTTATAAAAATACAAATAAAATAATAATTGATGAGCTTAAGGAGATGGACTTTAAAAGCTTTGAAGGAAAAAGCTATGAAGAGCTGTGTGATAATGAATATTACAGATTCTGGCTTGATAAATGTAAGGGCATAAGTGAAGAAGAGCTTATTAAAAATTACGGAAAAGTCTGTAATGACAAAAATTTAAAAGAATTACTTCCTGAGTGCAAAGAAGATTTTGTTAATAGAACAGTCAGTGGATTTTACAAAATAATACGTGAAGCTCATAGTGAAGATGAGATTTCCGTAATAGCACACGGCGGAACAATTATGGCACTCACATCATATTTTATGAATGTTGATTATTATGAGTATATGGTTAAATGTAAGGAAGGAATTGTAGCAGACGTTTCATACATTAATAATAATGGAAATATTAAAATATCACGCTTTAGCATTGACAATTGGATACGTGCTTGACCTTATTTTCGGAGATCCACACTCACTTCCTCATCCTGTAAGACTAATCGGTAAGCTTATTTCTTTTATCGAAAATAAAACATATAAAGACAGGAAAAGCTCAGGATTTATTCTTGTTGTATTAGTCCTTTTTACGGTTATTGTATCTACA
>SFKZ01000010.1 GCA_004553595.1 Methanobrevibacter ruminantium
CCTTTCTTGAAATCAGATACTTCACAATATGATGACTTGCTTCAGGAGAGCAAAATGCATAATAGAACTTATTGGTCTTTATCCTCTTAAGATAAAATGTAGGAACAATATCCCTCCTACCAATCAAGCAATTCAAAACATCATCAATTGAACCTCCATCATGATACTCATCACTTGCCTTTACAAAATCACCGACAGTAAGGGAAAGGGTTTCTGCCTTGGCACAGCCACTGCTTGAAATGAAAAGAACAAGCGCCCTAAAAGCATTAGAGGAAATGGAACAGACCTTCCTGATGTCACCTCTTGCAGGCAAGTCATAATATGAGGATAGATACTCCTTATCAAACTTAATGTCATTCAAATAGGGCAATTCAATTTCAAAATGCCTATAGAATGTCTTGATTCTGGAAAAATAGGTTCTGACAGTGCTGATAGCCAAACCTGAATCCAATAGGAATGACCTGAAATCCAACAATCTGCTTTTAATTTTTCTGTTCTTAAGCGAAATTCCTTCATCTTCCTCAACAATTGCCTCATCCATAAGGGATCCCATATCCATATCATGAAAGAACTCATACTTGGCAATTGCAGACCTGTAGGACTTAAGCGTGGAATACTTAATGTTTCTATTTGAACAAAATCTTTTCAATAATTCTTCAGAAATCATCATGATAAAAAAATATTTAAAAAAAGGACAAAATGGAGTTATTTTCATAAAGAGTAAACTATACATTAACCATTACTTCTCAAACGCTCTCTAAACATATATAAACTCAAAAAAACAATATTTAAGCAATTAAACTACAATTCAATGAAAAATATGCGAATTAAAATGGTGAAAAAAATGTCTAATTTAGAAATAAAAGAAACATACCTATATAAAACCAGTGAATGGATAGTCACTGCAGAAGTGTATTTGTCCGAAGATACAATATGGGCAACTCAAAAAGAAATGGGCAAATTATTTGATGTTAATGTAAGAACAATCAGCGACCATTTAAGAAACATATTCAGGGATGGAGAATTGGAAAAAGATTCAGTTATCCGAAAATCTCGGATAACTGCAGCTGATGGTAAAAAATATAATACAAACCTATATAATTTAGATGCAATCATCTCTGTAGGCTATCGTGTAAACAGCAAGAAAGCAACTTATTTTAGAAAATGGACAACTCAAATACTAAAGGAATACATGATAAAGGGATTTGCTCTTAACGATGAAGCTCTTAAAAATGGAGGAATTTTAAAAGAATAATTTTTTAACTATGAAAAAATTACAAAATAACTCTGATTTAATAAAATAAATCAAAATTCCAGTATTTTTAGAATATGACAATTATTTAGAAGTTTTTTCATCTAAAAAACTATAATATTTATTAATAATAAAAATAAACTATTTTTACAAGTTTATTGTCTAAGACAATATATCAACTATTAGAAAAACATTAAAAATGGAGGAAAAATAATGAAAGAAAACAATATAAAACTATTTGAAGGCAGACAAATCAGAACCAAATGGGATGAGGAAATACAGGACTATTACTATTCAATAATAGATGTTATCGCAGTCCTTACTGAAAGCAAAGACCCCAATGCTTACTGGAGAAAATTAAAACAAAGATTGAAGGAAGAAGGAAACCAAACCGTGACAAATTGTCACCAGTTGAAAATGCCGGCTAAAGATGGCAAAATGAGAATGACAGATGTGGCAACCACCAAACAGCTCTTACGCCTCATACAGTCTGTCCCATCACCAAATGCGGAACCATTCAAACTATGGTTGGCTCAAGTTGGAAGCGAAAGGCTTGATGAGATAGCAGATCCTGAACTGTCCATAGAAAGGGCAATCAACAACTATCGTCAACAGGGCTATAGCGAGGAATGGATAAGCCAAAGGATAAGAAGCATGGAAATCAGAAAGGATCTGACAGCAGAATGGGACAGATCAGGAGTTGAGAAAGGATTGGAATATGCAATCTTAACAGATGAAATAAGCAGAGCGTCATTTGGACTAACAACAAATCAGCATAAAAGGATAAAAGGACTGAAAAAGGAAAACCTTAGAGACAATATGACAAATGCAGAGCTTGTAATCAATATGCTAGGGGAACTGGCCACCACAGAAATAAGCAAAAGCGAAAACCCAAACGGATTCGAGGAAAGCCAAGATGTAGCTAAGCGTGGCGGAACCATTGCAGGAAATGCTCGCCGCGAACTGGAGGCAAACACTGGACGAAAAGTAATCAGCAAAAGCAATGCCAACGATAAAAGATTATTAGGCAAATAATTATGCATTTTGTTTTAAAAACAAAGAGCATTATCAATATTTTAACATTTCAAGACAAAGCGCTTCAAGAGAATTAAATGAATTAACTAAACAAAACATTTTAATTAAGGAAAAGGATAAAAAACAAACATTTTTACAATTAATCCAAAAAATAGGGGTTAAAAATATTTAAAAAAAAAAATAAAAAAAGAAAATGAAAAATTACTTAAAATTATTTATTAAGTAAAATTTCCTTGATTTTATCAATGTCTGCGTCAACTTGAACAGGGTCTACACAAGCGTCAATTGCAGTGTTAGGATCTTTAAGCAAGTGTCCAGTTACAACACAAACAACTCTTTCTCCCTTGTCGATGTCACCTTGTTCGACTAATTTCTTAAGACCTGCAATGGATGCTGCAGAAGCTGGTTCAACTCCAACACCTTCAGTTCTTGCAAGTAATTTTTGAGCGTCAAGGATTTCTTCATCAGTAACGGTTTCAGCTAAACCATTGGAATCGTAAATAGCTCTTAATGCTTTAACAGCACTTACAGGAGCACCAATACGGATTGCAGTAGCAATGGTTTCCGGGTTTTCAACAGGAGTCATGTCCATGGTTTTGTCTCTGAATGCATTTGCAATAGGGCAAGCGCCTTCAGCTTGAATACCAGTCATCATCGGAACATCATCCATAAATCCCGCATTGTGGAATTCAGTGATTCCTTTCCAAATAGCTGAAATGTTTCCTGCATTACCTACAGGAAGAACGATTCTATCAGGAGATTCCCATCCTAAGTCATGTACAATTTCATAACCTATGGTCTTTTGTCCTTCTAATCTGAATGGGTTAATTGAATTCAATAAGTATAAGTGTTTTTCACGAGCAAGTTGGGTCATAGCTTCCAAAGCTTCGTCAAAGTTACCGTTGATTGAGAATACTTCTGCACCGTGGAACATAGCCTGTGCCAATTTACCGAGAGCAACCTTACCTGCTGGCAAGAATACAGCACATCTTAAACCTGCTCTAGCAGCATAAGCAGCAAGGGAAGCAGAGGTGTTACCAGTAGAAGCGCAACCTACAGTATCAACACCAAGCATCATAGCTTTGGTCATACCGATGGTCATTCCTCTGTCCTTGAAACTGCCAGTAGGGTTTGATCCTTCCACTTTAACGTAAAGGTCTATTCCAAGTTCCTTACCTAATTTCTCACATCTGCAGAATGGAGTTCCTCCTTCATCTAAGGAAACTCTTTTGCTTGCATCAACAGGCAAGCATTCTTTGTATTTCCATAAGTTATCTCTTCTACCTTCAAAAGTAGATTTAGGAACATCAACTTCCACTTCTACTTCCAAGACAGATCCACATTTCTTACAGTTGTAGATAACTTCATCATCTTCGTATTCTTCTCCACAAGACACACATCTAATCATTTTATCACATTAAATTTTTTTGATGAAATAATAATTTTGATTAATTAAAATTATTTTTAATGATTAATTATAAAATTTAGAAAAAAATTCGATTATAATTAATATACATCATATAATTATAGTCATTATAGTATAAAAACTTATTTTAAGATTTAGTTAAGTTTCTTAAATAAATAAAAAAGTAAAAAATACTGAAAAAAATTAAAAAAAGTAAAAAGAGTGAGAGTTAAAGAAGTGAAAAAAGAATTAAAAAAATAAAACTGATTAGCCCATGCTTAAACCGAAGAAAGGCAATAGCTTACCTGCAAGAGGCACAGTTATATTCGCTTCAATGAATGCTGCAATAATCAATAGGATTACAGCAAGGCATAAGAATATAAAAGACTCCTTTATCTTGTTTTGATTCATTTTAAATGATGCATAACACCTTTGCTTGAAAGTGATCTTCACATCTGAAAAATACGGGTCGAAAATATCCAAATATGAATAGTCTGGAGACCTTAGGTTCCATATGAAATGAAGTACAAATGAAAGGAGTACAAAACCACCTGTAGTAGCTATAATGATTGCTGGAATTTCAAATATTCCATGAGGCACAGTCAATGCCAAGTAAGCGTAAATATTGAAATCTGCACCAAAATAACCTATGAACATACCGTTATTCGCTAAAATAAGAGCTCCTAACACTCCACCTAAAGCTCCAAGAGCATATAGCATAATAGCTACAGTCACATTATTTGTGAAGATGGACTGGGTTGTTAAGGTAATTACACCTTCATCTACCTGCTTCTGAAAATTATCCACCATAGGTTGGATGTACTCGGAAATACTATCTGCATAAAAATAACCGAAGAGAAGTGGAATCACAAACAATAATGTTGAAAACAATAATAGCCATTTATTATTTGAAAATGCTGCTTTTGTCTCTTCCTTAGCTATTTCTAAATAATGTTTAATATCCATAAAATCATCCTTAGATGTTTAATTTTAGTACTAATTATAATGAAAATATTTCTTAATTTAATATTAATCTAATCAAACAATGATTCGGCAATCTCAACAGATTCCTCTTGCTTAACCTTTAAGTCTTCAAAGAAATCTTTCATAAGCTCTGCTGCATGAACCTTACAATGTCCACACATGAGCTCACCATTTAAACATTCCTCACGAATCTTTTCAAGCTCCTTGTCATCATCAACCAAATGGTAAACAAGCATTTCATAGATTACACATTCATCAGGCCTTCCACCTAACTCATTTTGCTCGTCAAGGGTTTCTCTTCCACCGGTTTTGGAGGATTTGACCTTTTTCTCAGCTTGTTTAGGAGTTTCATTCAAGTAGATTGCAGTGTTTGGCTTGCTGCTTGACATCTTGTCTCCAGTAAGCCCTGTCAAGAACCTATGATAAGTGGAAGCGGGAGCTAAGAAACCATATTCCTCATTCATTTTAGCCGCAATGTCTCTTGTTAACCTTAAATGAGGGTCTTGGTCCACACCTACAGGAACAACCACTTGCTTTGGCCCACCGAATTCCTCAGTTTGTGGAAGCAAAATGTCTGCAACCTGAGCTAAAGGAACATATAAATGTGCAATGTTAGTGCTTGCATTAAATCCGTAAATTGCATGCATATTATTGAAATTGACCCTTTTTGCAATCTTGAATGTCAAGTCATTCAAGGTCTTGTTTTGGGACTGGAGATATACATTAACATTATCTGCAGTTAAGTCAAGCCCTAAGGCAATGTAATTTGCCAAATACTCATTGATAGCTATTTCCTTTGCCTTTTCAAAACTGATTCCCCTTGCAGCATATGATTCCATATCTGCAATAGATAAGGATAATGAAGCGCCTTTTTCAAAATACCATTTCAATTGGTCAATGACCATCTTATGGCCAATATGCATCTGGCCACTTGGCATCATTCCAGTCATTACTGCAAAGTCCTTCTTGCCATTAATTAATGGAACCAATTTATCAAAGTCCCTATGGCCAAAAATAACTCCTCTTTTCATCAATCTTGCAGGATCTTCAATCTTCCCTAAAAGTTCTGAAAAGTCTTTTATACCAAACTGATTAACTAATTTATCATAATCTACTATAGATGAACCCCATGGATCAATCAAAAAATCACCTTAAATATAATATCTTTGTTTAAATTAAATAGTCAGATAATAATTATTATGTTTTATTGTATAAGTGTTTAAATAATTGTACGTATTTTTAATTAAAATTATTTAAAATTTTTATCTAAAAATTTATAATAATTATTGCATAATTTTTAGTTTTAATTCTAATTTATTATAATTAATATGCTATTAATTAAATATGATTTACAAGTTAATAAAAATAACTAATAAAAAATTAAAAAAATATTAAAAGAATATTAAAAATAATTCTTAAGAAAAAATAAAAATGAAAATAATGAAATTAATAAAAAATAGTTATGGACGAGTCCACTCTATGTTATAATAGGTAACGTCCAAATCGTCATCAACGACTGCAAGCAACAGTTTCTTGTTTACACCGTGGGAAACTCTCACATAGCTTGCAAAGTCCAATACATTAACCTCATTTGTTTCATACAATACCTTAACCAAGAAGTCAGAGTGTGCATGACCTGGACCGGTGCCCCTTTCATAAAGTCTGAATTCAGATCCGTACTTAAATCCTGTCTTGATAATGTAACCTCTGTTTTTCAAATCCCTATAAACAAGGTATTTGCCGTAAATCTCATCTTCTTTTATTAAATCAATGATATAATTAACATCACATTTCTTGTCATTTTCATAAATGTCCAAACGACCGCTTTCCATCAAGTAGCATGCCTCAATTATGGAAAGCTCTAAGCAATCCTCGGACAATTTACCGAATTGGCTTTTTTGATTAAGGGAAACCGCTCTTTGGTTGCCCTCTTCAATTTTTATGGTTACAATACCTTCACATAAATCTCCACGCATCTAAACACCTAATAAAAATCTGTAATAAATGAAATAAGAAAAATTAAAAAAAGTTTGATAAAAAATTTAATAATCCAAAATTATAATCAGAACCAATTCTTTATCAAATTATAAATTTGAGCTAATTGTTAATAGCTAGAAAGTTTTTACGAATATGTTATTTGCCAAATCCCTTGAAACTTCTATTTGGGAATCATCTATAAAAACATTATAATTTGAATCTACAGAATCAGATATTCTGATTTTAGATCCTATAGCAATTCCAGCATCCATTGCATCGGATAATGATGAGTCGCCTCCTCTTATAAAGAGGACTTCACCTTCTTCTCCAGAGCCCAATTGGGAAATGGACAATAAATTGAATTCCCTAATACCAATGTCTTCTATGTCACTTTGATTATTTATGCAGTCATCACAGTTAGCAAAGTCAAAGTCACATGCAGGAATCAAATGGTTATCAGGACATGTATCAGGATGTTCTAGCATATGGCAAATAGCTCTTTCAGCCTCATCAGACAAGGAATGTTCCATTTCACAAGCTTGAGCATGAAGGTTTTCATCCTTGATTTTCAAGACATCCTTGAGGAATCTTTCAAGAATTCTATGTTTACGTGTAATCTTTTGAGCTATCTTGCTACCTTCATCAGTTAAAGAAGCCCCTTTGTATGGAACATAATCGATATAACCTATATCTTCAAGTTTTTTAAGCATTTGGGTAACACTACCTGGCGCAATACCTAACTCTCTTGATAAAGTTGTTGTAGACACATGGGAGTCTTTACTTCCGAACTTGTAAAGAACTTCCAAATACTCTTCAATATTCTCACTAATTTCTTTAGCCATGTAGAACCTCCGCGATTTATTTAATTAAATTTCCATTTTTAGTTAATGAATTCATTTTAAAATTATTTAAATTAATTTTTATTAATTAAAAATTATCTAATCATCATATAAGACAATCTTATATGATTTTATACATATAATAATATTTTATATAAAAAGTATATAAAGTTTTGGATAACCTAAAATTTTATAACAAAGCTACTAAAAATTAAAAAAAAAACTATTTGAAAAAATAATTAAAAAATTGTAAAAATAGTAAAAAATTGTAAATAGTAAAAATAGTTAAAAATAGTTAAAAAAAGTTAAAAAAAGGTAATATGAAAAAATAAAAAGTTAGGTTAAAATGGAATAGACCTATAAATACGTAGTTTCCTATAAGATTTTGTATTCCAGTTTTTAATATGGCCTAAACTGTTTCTATAGCTTGTTCCATCTGCAGAATACCATCTTCCATTAACATATATCTGAGCCCAGACATGACCGGTTGCCAAACCAGAGCCAAATTTACATCCCTTCGCATGAGTATATCTTGCTGGAATCTTAGAGGCTCTGCATAGAGCCACGATTAAATTGGCATGATCGCAGCAATTTCCTCTTTTAGTTCTTAATGTTTTTGCAGCTCCTTTTTTGGAATTTGCATAGTAACTGTATCCTAAATTATTCCTAACATAATTATAGATTGCAGTTGCCTTTTCCAATTTAGTGGAATACTTACTTGTAATCTTTTCAGATAATTTTCTAATGGCTTTAGTTATTTTCGCATATCCCCCACCATAGAGATACTTTCTTACAGAAAGCTTAGTGTTCTGATTCAAACCTTTTTTAAACTGACCTGAAGAATCTATGATTTCCAAGTAAGAGGAATTGCTTGATGGTCCGTAAACTCCATTGTTATCATAAGAGAAATTTACCGCATACCTATTTCTTGGAAGTTTAAGCTTTAAATAAGCTATTCCTTTATCATTTGTGGTTCTTGTATAAGTTTTTCCACCAATTGTGAACTTGACCTTTTCTTCTTTAAGATTTTTCCATCAATCCCTTTAATAAAATTTTAAAACATTTTCCTTTAAGAATAGTGTAAATTAAAGGTTTTGTATAAGTTTTCTTATATACTGGCAAGTTCATGGAAAATGAAGATTCAAGATAAAAATCCTCACCATCAAAAGTACAATTGAAATTAACAGATTTTCTTATCAGAAGGCATTCTTATATAAACCTGTCCTTTTGAATCAGTGGTTTTAATGTATTTTACACCATCTAAATAAATTATTAATTTTTTATTTGATAGGACATCCCCATTGGAGGAGACGAGTTTGATGGTAAAATCAGAAGATCTGTAGGCATAATTCTTTAGAGTTTTTATTATAGTATTCTCATAGAAAATTACATTAGAATAAACTGATTCCGCAGGATTATAATTCAAATCACCATCATATGATACTTGGATATTATGAATGCCTCCAATGCTTAAATCCAAAGGCAGAATAGCCATACCTTCATCATCAGTAAAGCCAGTTTCATAAATAAAAGTCCCCTTAGGTGTCTCGATTCTGAAATTAACCAATGCTTGACTTACAGGATTATTGTCCTCATCCAATAGCTTCACATAATAATTTTCAATTCCATATATTTCCCAATCATCTTGAGAAATGATTTCAAGGGTTGTATTCTTTAAAACAGGTTCTTCATCATCATTATCTGTACCATCATCTGAAACAGAATTATCAGGATAAACATTCTCATTTAAGTTTCCATCAAAATTCTCATCTGAACCATCATCAAAATTAGTATTTAAACATTCTTCCAGACATTTATCCGGCCCTTCACTTAAAGAATCATTTAAAGGTACATTTTCACTTATAGAAAATTCATTAGCATTGACAAAATCCAAATTTTCATCATCTATACTGTCAGCTGAAACTGTAGATATAGATAATATGAATTCAAAAGCAATGCTGATAAAGTAAATTTATAATAAATAGTTACACCAACCGAAAAAATACTTGAAAAATTAAAAATTATGATTTTAAAATTATTTTAAAATTGTTTTTAAAAATAATGAAGTAATTTGAATCAATTACGAAAAATATAAGACATAAAAGTTTTTTAAAATAAATGTTTGAATTAATAATTTTTACTAATTAATTACATTATTATGTTATTAATTCATAATATAAAAAATTAATCAAAATAATAAAATTTATAGAATTAAAAATTTTGTTAAAAAAAGTTGATTGAAATCAAATGAAAAAATTAAATAAACAAAATAAGATACTAAAAAAAAATATTATATAAAAAATAGTTTGTTAAAAAAAGAATTAATTAAAAATAAAAAAAGAAAAAATTTGGATAAGAGGAAATCCTCTTATATCCATTTTAAATACTTTAATACTAGAATGGTACAGCAGCATATCTATTCAAATTGCTATATGAATTAGTGTTCCAATTTTGGATATTACCTAATTTATTTCTCACACTTGTAGCATCAGCAGCATACCAAACACCATTTACGAGAATTTGAGCCCATACGTGTCCGGTTACTAAACCACTTGAGAATCTACAGCCTTTTGCATGAGCATATCTTGCTTCAATGCCTGAAGCTCTGCACAATGCAACAACTAAACTTGCCTGATCCACACAATTTCCTGAACCCACACTTAAGGTACCTGAAGCACCATGTTTAGAGTTTGCATAATAACTATAATCAATTTCATCTCTGACATAATTATAGATTGCTTGAGCTTTTGCCTCATCAGTTTTTAAACCTTTAGTCAATTGACTTGCTAAATTACTGATTGAACTTGTAATAGCTGATTGGCCAGTGCCAACCAAATATTTGGCAAGATCTGATTCTGTATTTTTCTCATTTAAACCTGCTTTGAATTGACTTGAATTATAAGGTATTTTAGATGAGATGTTAATTGGAGGAACTGTAATTCCTTTGAATACAGAACTTTCGAAAGTACAGTAATTAGGCAAATTCTTATGAGATTTGTGGAAATCTAAAATCTTAGCAAATGAATAAGTATATAAATCAAATTCAGCATTACCTAAAGATTTACCAGAACTACTATAAACCTTAGCGTAAACAGGGGGAACCTTATTAGATTCCGCAAATGATATTACTCTTTTTGCTAAATCAACATATTGTGCTTTATAAACTGTAGCGTCCATGGAATCCCCTTCAGAATTAGAATTGGAGATTCCAGTTGGAAGAGCAATATAATTTGTGTTACCAGCATTAATATTATAGACAGCTTTAGTCATTAGATATGAGAATTGTGAAATACTTAATTTTTTATTTGCAACTGTAACGGTACTAGGCAACGCATCATGAGAGTTAACATAATTCTTTACATTAGTAGCTGCAGTTTCGATTTCACTTATGGAAAATCTATTTGTATCTTTTACAGTTACTGTATTTGATAACTTAGATGATTCATAAATGGAAGATCCTGCATAAGATGAAACCACTGAATAGGTTCCCTGATTTAAATCAATCTTTAAGGAAGCCACTCCTTTGGAGTTAGTGGTTTGAGTGTATGTTTTTCCAGATAATGTAAATGTAATCTTCTGATTAGCTAAACCATTACCTGCGTTATCCACTAATGTTACAGAATATGCATCACCTTTATTTACACTGTTTGAACTAGCTTTTATGGAAGTGGATTTCTTAAGAGGAGCATATACAGAACTTTCAAAAGTACAATAATTAGGCAAATTATTATGAGATTTATGGAAATCTAAAATCTTAGCAAATGCAAATGTATACAAATTGAAATTTGCATTTCCTGCCTTATTGGAACCGTCTTTGACAGACAAGTAATTGGAAGGTACTTTTTTAGATTCTATATTAGAAGCTGATCTTTTTGCTAAATCCACATACTGAGCTTTGTAAACAGTTGATTTCAATGAATACGCAGAAGAAGCCCCATTAGAAATACCGCTTAAAAGAACTATATCCTTTTTATTGTTAGAATTGAGATTGGATACTGCCTTTGATGATAAATAGGTAAACTCAGATATCTTAAGAGTTTTAGAACCTACTTTCACAGTATTAGGCAATCTTTTATTCTTTAAAACATAATTCTTAACATTAGTAGCTGCATTTTCTATCTCCTTAACAGTGAAAGCATTAGGATTATCCAATACAGTTAAAGTAACGGAATTCTTAGCGGATTTGTAAACTTTTGAACCAGCATAAGAACAGACCATAGGATACTTGCCTGCTTTCAAGTTTATTTGAAGATAGGTGGAACCTTTAGAGTCTGTTGTCAATGTATAAGTTTTACCATTGATAGCATAACTTAACTTTTGACCGCTTAAAGCTTTACCATTGCCATCAGTTAATGTAAGCTTATAATTATTACCTCTAGTAATGGTATTTGAACTTCCTTTAAGAATTGTTGCTTTTAAACTGCTTGCTTGATTAAATGCTGAACTTTCAAAAGTACAATAATTAGGCAAATAATTTTTAGACTTATGGAAATCTAAAATTTTTGCAAAAGCAAAGGTATACAAATTGAAATTTGCATTTCCTACAGACTTCTTAGAAGCGTCCTTAACAAGAACTTCAGTAGGAGGTACCTTTTTAGAACCAATGAAAGAAACTACATTTTTTGCTAAGTCAAGATATTGTGCTTTATAAACAGTAGTTTTTAGTGAAGCAGAAGAAGATTTGCCATCTGAAATACCTGATAAAAGTATTACATCACCTTTCTTATTTGAATTCAAATTTGATATCAATTGGGATGAAAGATAAGAAAACTCAGATATCTTAAGAGTTTTAGAACCTACTTTCACAGTATTAGGCAATCTTTTATTCTTTAAGACAAAATTCTCAACATTGCTAGCTGCATCTTCAATCTCCTTAACAGTGAATGCATTAGGATTTTTCAATACAGATAAAGTCACAGATAATCTTGAAGAATCATAAGCACCAGATCCCCCATAAGAACAGACCATAGTGTATTTACCTTCCTTCAAGTTTATTTGAATATAAGTGGAACCTTTAGAGTCTGTTGTCAATGTATAAGTTTTACCATTGATATTGTAACTCAATTTTTGACCACTTAATACTTTACCCTTGCTATCAGTCAAGGTAAGTGTATAATAATTACCTCTGTAAATGGAACTTGAACTTCCCTTGAGAGTGGTTTTAACTTTAGCATTAGCTTCTAAAACAGCACTATCAGATTGTGAGGAAGCCCCAAGAACAGCCTTATTATTTGCAATGTTAGAATTATGTTCCGAATCAGAATCTTCTACAGTATTATCAGTATTTAAAACTTCATTTTCTGAATTTACATTACTTGAACCAGCATTTTCAGATTCCAAATTATTTGAATTTGAATCACTAGCAACATAATCAGAGCCACTAGAAACGCTAGCACCAGATAAGTCATTTGAATCATCTATAGAAGATGAATCATCAATATCCATAGCGGAAACTGATGTGATCAAACAAAATCCCATAAGTAAAACCGCTAAAAGTAATGTGAGATTCTTAACTGAAATCATTTCACCTCACATTTTAGAGCAACCCTAAAATTATAGTTTTACAAGTATAATTTTCACATTGAATTTTTAAAAAATATTATGGAAAAATATTTATTTTTCCCAAACTCAATGTTTATCATTTAACTTTTTCAAGCAAACAATAAAGACCACCCTAAACATTTCTTAACTTGACAATTTTGCTTTAAAAACAAAAAAATCAAATTAGATTAATATTTACTTTTAATCTCTTATTATATAAACCTTACTAAAAAAAATCATTGAAAATAAGAATTTTCCATAGTTTATAGATAAAAATAAAAAGAATTTAAGATTAATTTTATAATTCAAATATGGTTAACTATACAGTATTGATATAAGGAATAAATATTCAGTTAAAAGCAAAAATAAGTGATAATAATTAAAAAAATTAAAAAATACTTAACAAGTCTTTAAATAATGAATAAATACTTAAAATTACTTATTTTAATCAAATTTTAAATAATTTGACTTAAATAAATAGAAAATAAAATAATTACCTTTATTTAACTTAAAAAAGAATTACAAACTACTAAACATATTTGATATAAAAGAAAATAATATTATCATTTTTAAAATAGTATTAAAATAAGTATTAAATTAAAAAAATACTTCTTAAAAAGTAAATTTTAGATAAATAAGCAATTTTAATTAAGTAATATTCAAAAAAGAAGTATTTAAAGTCAAAATAAGAAAATAAAGAAAATTTTTAAAAAATTGCTAAAAAAATTATAAAAAATAATTAAAACTTGTAAAAAAATAGTTGAGATTTTTTTATCAAAAAATGATATTTACTCCCAACCACTAGAAAAAATTTTGGTCCAGTTTTTGCGCTCCGAAGGAGCGGAAAAGCTGGGCTACATCATAGGAGGCATTCCACCCATTCCACCCATACCAGGAGCAGGAGGCATACCACTGTGATCTAAGTTTTCATCGGGGTCGACTTTTTGAAGTGCACCAGCTGCTGCAACCAAATCGTCAATACGCAAGATCATTTCACAAGCTTCTTGAGCTGCTTGAATAGCTTGCTTTTTGACTCTTTGCGGCTCAACAACACCAGCTTCTTTCATATCTACAACTTTACCTTCAAATACATCCAATCCCATATTTATGTTATCTTCATGAGCTGCTCTAAGTTCCACTAATAAGTCAATGGTGTTTAAACCTGCATTTTCAGATAAGGTTCTTGGTACGATTTCCAAAGCGTCTGCAAATGCATTTACAGCTATTTGCTCTCTTCCGCTGATTGTATTGGCGTAGGTTCTGAGTTGTCTTGCAATTTCAATTTCAGGAGCTCCTCCACCATATACTACTTTCCCATCTTCAACAGTAGCTGCAACTACACCTAATGCATCTTCCATAGCCCTTTCGATTTCAGAGGAAACGTGTCTGGTACTTCCACGGATTAAAATGGAACTTGCTTTAGGGTCTTCACATTCTTCAATGAAGGTAATGATTTGGTCAAAGACCTTTTCTTGGTGTATGTAACCTGCCTTACCTAATACTTCAGGAGTCAAGTCTTCAATATTGGTAATGAGTTCAGCACCGGTAGCTTTCATGATTCTTTTTACGTCAGTGTTTTTAACTCTCTTGAAAGCCATGATTCCAGCTTTGGATAAGTGATGTTGCACTACATCATCAATACCTTTTTGACAGAACAATACATTACATCCTGAATCGATGATCTTATCAGCAATTTCCTTCAAGGTTTCCTGTTCACTGTCAAGGAAAGCCTGCATTTGCAATGGGTCAGTGAAGTCAACTTTAGCATTTTCCAAATCTTTCAATTCTAAAGGATATTTCATTAAAGCGATTTTAGCATCATGCATTTCTTCAGGCATAGCTTCATTAGCTCTACCTTGGTCAATATAGATACCGTCAACAATTAAGGAGTCCTCTACACTTCCACCATTGATTCTGTGGATTTTAATGAGTGATTTGTCTAATTTTTCTCCTTCTTCAACTTTCAATGCAGCTTGAACAAGCAAGTCTGCAAGTTCATCTTTAGCATAATCTGAACCTTTACCTGTCATTGCGGTTTTTGCAATTCCAAATAATGTGTCCGGGTCTCTTGCATCGGTTGAAATGCTATATAAGATTTCCATTGCTTTTGCAACTGCTAATCTGTATCCAATGAGAATGGTTGGGATTGCAGTTCCATCTTCATATAATTCCATTGCTTTCTTAAGCAACTCACCAGCAATGATTACAACTGTAGTGGTTCCGTCTCCAACTACATTTTCTTGTTTTCTTGCAATTTCCACAAGCATTTTTGCGGCAGGGTGTGCAATATCCATTTCCTGTAAAATAGTTGCTCCATCATTGGTTACAACCACATCACCCATTTTCTTATCCACTAACATTTTATCCATTCCTTTTGGACCGAGAGTGGTTCTTACAATGCTTGCTAAAATTTGACTTGCAAAAATATTCATTCTTAAAGCTTGATTTCCTTGAAATCTTTCAGTATCATCACGTAAAATATACTTAGGTTGATTAATTTGTGCCATAATAATCTCCTTAATTTTAATCAGTGTTATTTTTAATAAGATAATTTATTAGTAATTATAAAGATTAATTACAAGAATTAATTATAAGAATTCATAATAAAAATTAAATTATATTTAATTAATATTAAATTATCCATATAGTTATACATAGGTTTGCCTTACTATAAAAAAGTTTTGTTTATAAGGGATTATTAAGAATTTTAAAAAAAGAAAATATTGAAATAAAAACAGAACATTTAACAAGTGAATTTATTAAATTATTAATTAATTGTTGAAAATCAAAAAAGGAGATGCCATCATGTCAAGTATTGTAATTTATTTTTCTAGAAGTGGTGAAAACTACTTTGGTGGAGAACTTAAAAACATTGAAAAAGGAAACACAGAAGTGATTGCAGAATACATTCAGGAATTGGATAATGCAGACTTATTCAAAGTTGAACCTGCAGATGAATATCCTGATGATTACATGAAATGCATTGATGTTGCTAAAAAGGAACAGCAATCAGATGCAAGACCTGAAATCAAGGAAACCTTAGATAGCATAGATGCATATGACACTGTATATATCGGTTTTCCAAACTGGTGGAGAACATTGCCAATGCCTATGTTTACCCAATTGGAGCAATTGGATTTTAAAGGAAAAACAGTTAAGCCTTTTGTAACCCATGAAGGTTCCGGTTTCGGTTCATCACAAAAAGACTTGAAAAAATTGTGCGAAGGAGCTCTAATCAAAAAAGGATTATCAATTCCTGGTGCTAATGTATATGATTCAAAAGATGCTGTAAAATCATGGATTAATGAATAAATTAATCCTTTATCTTTTTTAGATTTTTTCTTACTTTTTTATTTTTATTCTTCAATTTTAATTCTAATTTTTACTATACTTTAATTCTTAAATTTTAAACTTTTTTTACTATAAGAAATAAAATGCCATTTTGAAATTATTTTTCCAAAACAGCAATATAATCCATTCTGTTTCTTATAAATGGAATCCAAGTAAATAGCTTAGTGAATGGCTTATATACATTCATCCCATCAAAAAGATTTACATCCTTTACCCATTTGAAGTTGGAATTCAATTTTAAAAGCTCATGACCTTCTTGAACCCCCCAAATGAATTTGGCATCCATTTCCTCTACTGATTTCTCCTTAACATTCTTTACTGAAACCGGAGGCATTATTTCAGTGAATACAGTGCATGACTTGAAATTTTCATCAATTATGTCCAGAATCCTCTTATTGTCATCTTCAGTAAGATACATTGACAATCCCTCAATTATGAACAAAACATCATCACTTTCTTCTATTTCACTGACCCATGATGGATCCATCGCTGAATATGCCAATGTCTTTACCCTACTGCTGTCCTTAATATAATTCAGTCTGAACCTTGCTGAATTTTCCAAATCAACATTATACCATTTGATTATTCCATTGTCCAATCGATTGTATCTGGTGTCCATTCCAGAAGCAATATTCACTACTGTGCATCTGGGATGTGAGCGGATATATTTTGAAACCATATCATCCAAGACGATAGTTCTTGAAATCACTCCCCATTGCATTTGATAGTCCTTATCTGCTATGGAAAAGTCATAATCAATTTCAGAAATTACATCTATTGCCTTAAAGTCAAAAAATTTGTGATTTTTCTTTTGGGAATGCTTGGCTTTAGTGTATAAAGTCAAAAGCATTGTTTTTTCTACACCTTCTAAATTCATGGTTATACCTCAATTTTTTAATTAATTAATTAATTAATTGTTTATTTTAATAGTATTTAAAGTTTAGGTATACCTAAAATAGAATGTAGATATAAAAATTAAGTTATTGAGATTTTAAGAAAAATTATTTTATTTGAATGAGAAAAATTAAGTTATAAGATTTTAAGAAAAATTATTTTATTTGAATGAGAAAAAAGTTAAAAAAATGGTTTAAAATAAAGATAATATGAAAAATGGAAAAAAATCAATTCAATTTATTTCCACAGAATGTACAAAAGTTATTTCCCTTTTTCACCTTAGAACCACAGGAAGAGCATATTGATTCACTTTCCAATCTGTTTCCACAGTTCATGCAGAAGGAATCCTCTTTCTTAACCCTTGCACCACATGATGGACATTTAAGCTCTTCCAAGTTAAATCCACAGGACATGCAGAATTTAGCATTAGAATCTACTTGCCTATTGCAATTAGGGCAAGTCTTGTAGTCATTCGGAACTATGAATCCAGTGCTTATATTACCTGAATTACCTCTTGATTTGACGCCGGTTAAGGCTGAAGCTTGAGGTACCGCTTCCATATTTGTTTGAGCAATGATATCTCCCAAACTAATGGTGGAATCCTTATTATTATCTCCAAGATCTTGAGGTATCTGAGTTCCATTTGTTTCAACATATGGATTGTATTCATCCTTTGGTTTAGGTGTTTCAGATAGGATGGGTCTGCTATAGAAATCATCGGTGTTGATGATCTCCTCTTCAGTTTCAATCATCACTGCAATTCTTTTGTCATCTGCAGGGTGTGTTGAAAAGAAATCAAATCCTCTTGCGTTGGATCCAGTAAACTCCATCCAAAATTTGGGAACGTGACTAATGTCATATCCAGCCAAATGGGCTATCAACATCCCCAATTTATCAGCTTCGTATTCCTGATCCCTTCCCCAAGGCTGCATCAGGAAATATTCGGAACCTACATTCACAACATTTGTCGCGGCTCTGGCCATGCTTCCAATTTCGCCCATTCCGAAAAGATCCAATGCAAAACTACCTAACCAAGCTGCTGAAGCAAGCCCTTCCTTGGTCTGACGGGCACTTATCTTTGTTCTGCTATGGTCAAGCAATGCATGAGCCATCTCATGAGCTAAAATAAATGCTAACCTCTCTTCTGTATTTGCAACTGATAGAATTCCAGAGTAAACTGTAATCTTTCCACCTGCATGACAGGTGGCATTGATGCAGTCATTTGCAATTAAGTGAACTTCCCATTCATAGTAGCCGTCAACATAATCATATCTGCCAATCTTATATAGGAATTCCTCAACGGTACGGATTAGCTTTGTTGCAATTTGAATAGTCAGTTGACCTTGCGGACTTTCATCCAATATCTGATATTTGCTCAGTTCCTGATAATAATAGCCAAATATTTCCTTTAGGAACTTGTCATCATCCACCGTATCGTAATGCTCTTTACCTGTAAACGGATTTATCGGACTTCGGTCATCTTTTTTAATCATGACCCCCCATAAATTAAATTTTTTTAAAAAAACCTTCGCAACATTTGAAATAAACAGCAATGAAAAAAAAAGAAAAGAAGAGATTAATCTTCAAATTCAACTGATTTTGCCATTTCCTTTAATATGTCCAAGTCTACCTTTGAGCTTGATACCTCCACCGCCTTATTGTCTGAAAATACATAAACGCTATTTTCACCATAAACAGTTTCAGCGATAGTGAGGTTACCTTCTTCAGTTAAATTGCCATCATTAAGACCGATCATTTCGGAAATATGTTCCTTAACTGCATCCATATCATCAGATCCCACATAGTTTACTGCAATATCCTTATTATAATCTTTAAATGAAACTGTGGAATATGATTCGTTTCCCTCTTCATTAATTTTTTCAAATTCTGATTTTTTAGGAATGTCCATTTTAAATAGATTATCAAAGGCATCAGATTCAGTGAATAACTTATCACTGTCTTCATCAACAGTTTCATTAGATTTTAATTGTGCGCTTTCAGCAATTGCTTTCGCTTCATTCAAATCCTTATCTTTAATGACATATAATTCATCAACAGAATACTTGGCAACAATATAATCATTACCTGCTTGATAAACTTTTAAGCCATCCTCATCTTCGATAAGGTCATAATTGCCGAAATAGGTTTTTGAAAAATCTTCAAAGTCTGTTACCCTTGCCTCTTTAAACTCATCTCCATAGAAGTGAGAAATTGACACGCCATTTCCATTACTGGAACCAGGGTATGGTGCATTGAACCAATGCCAATTATCTCCCGGCACATTCAAAGTATAATCTCCAAAATCATAAGGTTTCAATTCCTCAGCAGACACTGATGAAATCAACATCCCAAATACCATTATCATCAATAAAATTCCAAAAATCCTTTTCATTTCATTCTCTCCTAAAAATAATTAAAAAATTATTCTTTTTTAAAAAAGATAATTTTTTTAGAAATTTATTTTAATCATTTTAAAAAAGATAATTTTTGTTTAAGAAATTAGTTTTAATCTTTTAAATATCCTCTAGAAATTTAAGGAAATCTCATCAGGAACATTTACTCCATTGTTGATTGCTTCTGCTGATTTATAAGCGTCATATAATCCATAAATCCATATGAGCAAGTATAAAATTGCACCGATTAAAATCACATATAATATAACGGAGACAATAGCTCCAACGACGAGGATGATTCCCTTTTTAGAATGCCCATTATAAAATTGTCCCAAACCTGGGAAAAGGAAAGACAATATCAAAGCGAAAAATGGGCTTTTTTGCTCAGATGCCCCTGCAACCCTGACTCCGCATTTAGGGCAAATTTCTGCCTTGACATCAATCTTTGCACCACAGTTGGAACAAAATTTGGTGTTTTGACTTGGAACCGGTTGAATCTCTTCTTTCACTACTGCAGATTTGTCCACCTTTGTTCCACAATTTGGACAGAAATCAGCTGTTTGCTCCAGTTCACCACCACATTCACTGCATTTTATCATCTTATCCCTCTTACATCTGTTCCAAGCACTTAGCCTTTATTTCATCAAATTCCTCTTGGCTTATTACACCCATATCCAAAAGCTCTTTAGCCTCTTTGAGTTTAGCCATAGGGCTAACCTCATTTTGAACCACTTGGGTAGGTTGGGATTTGCCTTGGTTGATAGCTAAGATCTTATCATTCACAAAGTCATAGATCTTATTTACCTCATCCTGATACTTTGGAAGGTAAGTGATCAGATTTTCACTTGTAGGACCCCATTTGCTTGTTGCCATTCCTGGAAGCTCAAATTCGAGTGTACCGTTAACAAGTTCAGTCGCATCCCTTTTTTGAATACTGTTGATTTGATGGAAATATACTTTTTTCACTCCACCGAAACCGCTTTGCCATTTCTTGATTCCGCTTCCTGAGAAATCGAATTCGACATAGTCTTCAAATACAGCCAAGGTTCCTTGCAATCCATTGATGAAATACAATGCACCTTCCGGCTTTTCATAATTTATATGCTCACCATGAGCATAATTATCCATTTTCTTCTTAAAGCCTAAACCTGTTTTTTTGATGTCTCCCAAAATACCTTGGCTTTGTTCTTGCTGAGTTGGTGCTGAACCGTCTAAAGGATTTCCACAACCTGGACAGAATTTAGCCCCATCCTCAACTTCATTTCCACAATTTTGACAAAATGCCATAATATCACCTTTTTAATCAATTGAAAAATCTATAAAAATTAGCATGAATACTAATTTCAAAGAAAAATAGCTAAAAATCATCTATCCTTCACAAAATCGCAAAAAATAAAATATTGAGTGCGTAAAATTAATATAAAAATGCTAATATATAATATAATTTATATATTTTGTTTATATAAATATATTGTTTTATTAATACAATATTAATATATGAATAATGAAAAATTAATGGAGATTGTAGGATTTGTAAAAGTGTCTCCATATAGGACAAAAACTTTGAAATTCCTAGGAGAAGGGCTTAAGATGCCCTCAGAAGTAGCCAAACATCTTGACATCAGAACAAGTCACGCATCTAATGTATTAAGCTCATTGAAAAAGCAAGGATTGGTCATCTGCATAAATGAAAAAGTGAAAAAGGGCAGGCTATATCAAAATACAGATTTGGCAAAAGAGGTCTTGAAGTATTTAGAGTGAAAATAAAATTGATATTCTTAAGAAAAAATAAAAAAATAAAAAAAGGGGTAATGTTTATTTTAACTCAATGAACCCTGAAATATAAACAAAATTAATATCTGACTCAAATAATAATTTTAATATAAATTTACATTCTTCAGTGGGCAAAATATAATCATAAGCTATTATGAGTTCATTATGACAAATTCCTAAAATTCTCAAATTCGACTTTTCATCATCAATTTCATCCATATTTGCAAACCACTTCTTAAAACCTAAACTTGAGAGTTTAGCAATTGAATTGAGAATTATGGAAAATTCATCTTCATAAGTCATGAGATTACCTCAAAGTAAAGACTTAACTTATACTTTTTTTAATCAGCAATCATTTCGCACCTCATTAAAAATAAAGGAATTATGAAATCCAAATTTAACCACAGGCATTGAAATGCCTTTTTTAACCCCATAAAGTTCAGACATTGATTCTCTTAATTTAACCACAGATGCATAAGCACCTTCATCTCCAATAAAATCGTTTTTATTTTTCAACACATTTTTCATATAAAACCTCCTTTTAAAAAATAATTGAATAAACAATATTAAAAAAACAAAAATAATTGGCATAATGATGATTTAAAATTTAAAAGTATTATGGACACATTAAATCATCTAAAAAACAATTGTAAATACCTTTCATACAATATAAAAACATGGAAGTATATAAATGTTTTTAATTTATATGAAATCATCCAAAAAAGAACTTTTTCTATTAAATAAAAAAATATAAAAATAGCTAAAAAATTAAAAAATTAAAAAAACCATATAAAAAAAATTTAAAAAAATGAATTAGAAAAGAGGATTCATAATAACGTTTTTCTCTTTTTTAGTCATTTTAGTGTATGTAATTTTAGACTTGTAAGGAGTGTAACCACTTATCTTTTTAGTGGAAAGTAACATAAGGCCGCTGATATTTTTTGGCTTAACTGTTCTTGTAATTACTTTTCCTTTTTTGTTTTTGTAGTAAACAGTCATCTTTCTCAATACATAAGTGTGAGGCCTGAAGTCATCCCCTTTTTTCTTATCATGGTAAAAGATAGCTGCATATACCCCTTTAGCATTTTGTGCATCTTTTGGCTGATAGAAAGTCAAGATCCTATCCTTACTGCCAACATCTTTATGATTGCCCATTTTAATGGTTGTTGTAGCAGCACATGCTTGTCCCATTGTAAATCCTACAACTGCAACAAGCAAAACGAGCAAAATAAGGATTTTTCTCATATTCATTTTCTCTCACCTTAATCTTAGTTAATATAATATTTATCTTATTAGTTAATAAGAGTTTTTAAAATATCTTTCAATTAAGATTATGAAAAAAAGTTGAAGAATACTTTAAAAATATCTTTCAATTAAAGATTATGAAAAAAAGTTGAAGAATACTTTAAAAATATCTTTCAATTAAAGATTATGAAAAAAAGTTGAAGAATAAAAAATAAAAAAATAATGAAAAATTTAAAAAAATAATAAAAAACAGTAAAATTTTTTGATAAAGGTTAGAACAATTCAAATGATTGTAAATCAAAAACTAAAGCCTTCAATCGTTATCATCATCTTTATCGTCTTTATCGTCTTTATCATTTTTGTCGTCTTTATCGTCTTTATCGTTGTCATCATCGTCATTGTCATCATTATCTACAGAATCGCTTGAATCATCGGAATCTCCAGATGCATCATTAGCAGAATCATCACCACCAGATCCACCAATGCATCCGCTGACAGCAACGACAGCTAAAAGAATGATTGCTAATAATAGAAAAGCAAATACATTTTGTTTTTTCATTAATAACAACTCCTTTAAAACATAGTTTGTTAATTTTAATATTTATATTTTGATACTTTAAACTGATTAATAATGAAAAAACTGAATAAAGTAACAGAATCCTACTTAATAAAAACAAAAATTTACAATAACTACTATTATTTTAAAAATAATCAAAAAATAAGAGAACAGATTTAAAATTAATAAAAAAATAAAAAAAGAGTTTAAAGAAAAAAAGTTACATATACAATGATGCAGGCACAGTATTTTCCTCTTCTTCAGAATTGGACAACTCATCTAAAGGTTTATAGAAAGTACCGAATCCAACAATTCTTTCCTTATTTATGGAAATGGAAAAAACAGGACCCTTATCCAAATCTACAACCATGAAATCAATAAAATCATCACTTTTCACCAATGATTCTGCAAGGCTCAAGCATTTGCCCTTCGTCTAGCATTACCCTAACCATCTCTTCTGCAGGAATCTTTTCCACACCTTCAATCTCTAAATTGTAACTCTTTACTTTTCCTTCAATCTCTGCTACTTTTTCACTAAAATTCATAAGAATTACCTCCAATCATCAAATAATAAACAAATAATAAATAATAAATAAAATCATTGATACAAAGCCTTAGACGGTCCAGCATTCTCCCTTTTAGATATTTCTTCATCAATAGTCTTATGCAAAATGGACAAACCACAAATGTGTTCCTTTTTTATGCTGAGAGAAAAGATAGGCCCTTCCTTTTTATAAAACATGAAATCCAAAAATTCATCGCTTTCTCCAATGATTTTGCCAGGACCTAAATGTCCGTGATCATTTAGTATGAGCATAATCATATTTTCCAATTTGCATTCCTCTTCATTATTCTCTGTCACATGATATTTTCCGAAATCATCTTGCATTTCTTTTATCTTTTCACTTATATTCATTGTTTACCTCCAAATATTATTTTTTTAATTCTTCTTGCTATAGTGCATTAATATGATAAAATTAAACGAATATGATGTTAATCAATAGTTTTCTAAAGATAATGCTATTAAGAGCTGTTAATAACTAAAGATATCATAAAATAAATAAAAGCATTATTCTAGAATTTCCCATTTCCAATCATGGTTTTAAAAATAGAACTGTTATGTCCAATAGGACAAAAGGATAATCTGGAAGAGACTCCAGATTTTGAATCAAAATTCTTTATAACAGCTTTAATCATATCACCCATAACAATCACAATTTCACGTCCAAAAAGTATAAGGTCACAGTCACATATAAAGGTTTGGAATTTTATGATTTTTTAAAAAAAAAAAGATTAAATAAAATTAAAAAGAATGATAAAAAATTACCCGTCTGGATTGACGAAAAATGAAAAAGATTTGGCTAAGTGAGAATAAGAGCCATTTACTTGAAAGAAGCATCAATTATATTAGAATTATCCCCAACACTTAACTCCAAATTAGACGTATTTTTATTATAAACAACTGTTGGATTCTGAATCTTGATAAATTCTCCCTCCGTATATAGGGAGTCAGCCATTTCATCCCATAAATTAACTTTTATGGATCCAGTATCATCTTCAATCTCAATAACCCTAACTAAAAATACATTTCCGTTTTCTTCAAACTCAAAAGTGTCTTGAACATCAATTATTTTTCCTATGACTTTAATATTCATATCATTTTCTTTCAAGTCCTTTATGCTTTTAGAAGCATATAATAAGCTTTCAAGCTCTTCAAATGATTTTAGATTAGCCCTTTCTTCAATGGACAAACTATCCCCATCAATCATCCTTGAACCTTGACCTATATGAAGTTCCATACCGTCATCAGTTTGTCTTGCTATTGCATTTTCAATCTTATATGCTTTAGATATGGTTGGAACTTGAGCTTTCTCATTCCAAAAGAAGGCTTTAATGGTTCCAGTATTGTCTGCAAGAATAGCTGATCTGACAATCCCTGAATCATCCTTAGTCTTAAATGAATAAGTTTCAAACAATGTGATTACTCTAGCCAAAATATCGATTTCTGTTGAATCTTCTCCAATATCCTTAATATCAGTCAATGAAATGTCAACAGATTCCTTTAAAAATTGAACCAATCCATCTTCCAATTTAGGATTGACATGTATTCTTGAATTTTCGTCTGTATTGATTCTGTATCCCACTGACTCTTCGCTGTCATATTCAACAAAACCATTTTGTATTCCGATAATGTCTCCTTTCTTAATGTCCAGACCAGCGTTTTCATTCCAGAGAATTGCCCTGATTGCAGATGATGAATCACTGAATTCGATGATTTGAAGGCATTCGGACTCTTTAAGTTCCATAGGGTCACGAACTTTTGTAACTATACCTACGATATTGACATATTCATGCTTTTTCTCTTCTTTTGAGGAAATTTGCTTGATCATATGCTCTGCTAAAGATCTGCATTCCTTAGCCATATCATCATCAGGATTTTCATTTAATATGCGGTCAAAAAGGGAAATTGCTTTCTCAAATGAATCGATTGAACTATTGTAATCCTTTAGTTTAAAATAGGCAAATCCAATATTGAACCAAGCCACCTCATCTTCTGGATTGATTTCTATGGCTTTTTTAAAGCATTCAATAGCCATTTTGTATTCTTTCAATTCAAAATAAGTCTGTCCATCCTTATTGAAATCTCTATCTAACATGATTATCCTCAAAAAATATTATTACTCCATTTGCAAAGCAAGAATTAAAAAATATTAAAAGTGAAAAAACTAATCTGAAAATTCAATCAATTCAATATCAACTATATCAACTTCAATATCCTTGTCATAGATATGGAATTTTCCATCCTTGAATTCAAAGCTGTTTTCTTTTGTGATGGAATATGACCTTCCATCAGCCAAATAGACATAGACATAAGCAAAGTTTTCTACCAGCTCTTCCACTGACTTCTGATTATGTTGCTCAATCATTCTTAAGTCATCTTCTTCATTAATGGAAATCACCTACAACAATTATTAGAAATGAAAATCCGGATTAAGCTATCACCAATTCCGCTTCAGTAGGAATAAAATCAAAGTTATTTTCAATGAAGTAACTTAATTCATATTCATCATCTTCATTTGGAATCATAAATCCAAATAGTGCACACATTAGAATGGAATCTTTATCAACACAAACTTTCATATTAAAACAATGCATTTTTTCAAAGCTTTCTTTAGGAACACTCAATTTTTCTGAAGCATTAAGTAGCTCGAATGCAGTTGGAACGTTATCTCTATCAAAATCCAATAAAATGCCTTCATCCATTTCAACTGTTTGACCATATTGAAAATCTCTTTTAACTTTTATGCCTAAAGTATCTATAGATTCATTGTAAAAATATTCAACTTCAAATATATTATCTTTTGATTTCACGTTCTCTCCTCCGTTTATCAAAACAATAAACTGTTATTATAGTTATTTTTTCATCATCATTTATTCCAATTACAATATAAAGATCTTGAAATTTAATCGTTTCATGAGGATAAATTAATAAAAAACGATTTTCAGACGTTTTACTAATTGATAATGGAATTTTTTCTAACAAGCATGAATGAACATAATTTAAAGAATAATTACGTTCAAAACAGTTTTCTAAGATATGGGGGCTAACATATATTTCATCAGGATCATGAGATTTCAATATCTTAATTAATTCATTTATATTATAATCTCTCAAACTACCACGTATAAATTTATTTTTATTTAAAATTCTATTTAAAAATTATTGTTTAGAAGTTTACAATGAAAAATATATAGTAAATCACCTAAACTCGATAATTTTCAATTAATTTTCTATTTAAACTATTATATAAAGTTTTTCTTAAAAATAAAAGCAATATTGATGTTAAATTAAAAAATTGATTGATTATCGTTAGATTTTTACATAAATAGTTTAATATATTAAAAATATTGAAAAAATAAGGAATTACATTAAATTTAAAAAAATTAAGAAATCTGATTAAAAAAATAAATAAATTACAAATTTTAAAAAAAAAAATAAAAAAAGAGAATAGTGAAAAAACTATTCTTTAATCATTTGAGCTACTTTTTTACCTAATTCGTAACATTCTTCAAGTTGCTCTTCAGTTGGCTTGAAGTCAAGTTCCATTTGTTCAACGACTTCAAATCCAGCACCTTCAAGGTTTGCTGCCAAGATTCTTGCAGAACCTCCTGCCCAACCTTTTGAACCGAAGACAACTGCCTTTTTGGTTTCAATGTTTCCAAAACTGAGACAGTTCAAGTAGTACATTACATCCCCAATACCTGGGAAAGGATTGTTCATCATGGTAGGAGCTCCTACAAAGATTGCTTTGGAATCAAGAACATCAGTCACCGCATCGGATTTGTCATCATCATGCATGAAGTACATCTTGACTTTTACTCCTTCACTCATTACACCTTCAGCCATAGCATGAGCCATTCTTTGGGTTGAATGGTGCATAGTGTCGTAAATGAAGGTGATCTTGTTTCCTTCATAAGTACCAGTGGACCATTTTGTGTAAAGGTCAAGGATAAAGCTTGGGTCAGTGAAGATTTGACCGTGGCATGGAGCAATCATTTTAAGAACATCCACCAATCCTAATTTTGCAAGCTCTTCAATTTTTCTTCCAACCATTGGAGATGAAAGGGTAATCAAGTTAGCGTAATATTTTCTTGCAGCTTCAGTCAATATGACTGGATCCACATCGCTGTCTAGTCTTTCAGACAAGCAGATGTGCTGACCGAATGCATCGTTGGAAAACAAGATTCCATCTTCCATTAACATTGTAAACATACTGTCAGGCCAGTGAAGCATAGGTGCATTTACGAATTGGAAAGTCTTTCCACCAATATCCAATGAGTCACCGGTTTTTACTGTATTGAATTCAAAGTCTGCAAGTTCAGGCAAATGGTTCTTAAGACCTGGTTCCGCTTTTTTGGAACAGTAAACTTCAACATCAGGGAATTTAGCAACAACTTCACTTAAGGAACCGCTGTGGTCGTTTTCAATGTGGTTTTGGATAACTACATCGATTTTGAATTCTCTTTCTTCCTTCTCGAATGCATCTTTAATTCTTCCCCAGAACTGTTCGGATTTTCCAGGATAAACATTATCGATTAAAGCTACTTTATCTTCCCCAAATACTAAATAACAGTTGTAGGTAGTTCCATTTAAGCTGTATCCATGGTAATCACGGATATCCCAGTCTAAAACTCCTACCCAATAAACATTATCTACGATTTTGTATGCATCAGCCTTCATTTTATCACTAATCCTTTTTTAGATTAAAAAATTATAATAAGAATTAATATAATATATAATCATTAACATTAATAAATATATATGTTTTGTTCGACAGTAGAGCAACTAGTTAATCAAGTTAATATTAAAATTAAAATGATGATATAATGAATTTAAGACATTTCAATAATTTGGCTTATGAAGAGATTGGAGAGGAAAACAGTGAAACAATACTGTTTTTGCATACCAAATTATTAGACAAATGGATTTGGAAAAGGCAAAAGGAAGATTATGATAAACACTTCAAGGGATTCCACTGCATATTCCTTGATTTGCCAAATCATGGAGAAAGCATTTCAGAAGAGGAATTCAGCATAGAAAAATCATCTATTGAAATATCTGAATTCATAAATTATATTATCATCAATAAGGGCATTGAAAAAGCAAATATTGTAGCTTTAGGCATCGGCGGATCAATAGCTATTGAAATACTTAATGAAAATCCACAAACGATAGGCAATCTCATATTATCTGGACTTGAAATAGCAGACTATAAGGAAAGCGAATCCGATAGCATTGCAAATGGACTCGCAAAGGCCCAATCAGAATACCTAAATGAAAAATCAGACATTTTCATAACAAAGGCATATTTGAGATATTTTGGAATCAAAAAGGAACATTACAATGATGTTGAAAGAATCTTAGAGAGATCAGTTAGTGAAGAAAGGAAAATAGCTTTCGAATCATTGAATTACACAATTCCTGGAAGCCTAAAGGACAATGAAGACATCATTGAAAAGGAAAATGTCCTAATAATCTATGGAACTAAGGAAGACTTGAACTGTACAAAGTCAGCAATAGACTTGAAAAACACATTAACTAATGCCAAGTTAGTGGAAATCGTAAGAGGAAACCACCTTTGGAACATAATTGATAATGAATTGTTCAACACCATAATCAGCAATTTCATTAAAGACAACCATATCGAAGAGAATTCAAAAATAAACATCATTGAATAATTTCGAATCCACTTTAAAAAACATCACTACTAATTAAAACCTTAAAACCACTTGATATAATCTAAATTACATTTAACTAAATTATAGTTTAATAACTCTAAAATAAAGTTGAATAAACCCTTTAAATCCGAAAATAAAACTATAAAGTTTATTAATAAGTTAAATAATAAATTATATTAGTTATAAATAATTTTAGAATTATTTTATAACTGTATAGTTTTAATAAATTTTTTTAATTACGATTTGACTTTTCTTAAAATCCATAATATGCATAATTTCGGAAAAAGAAATTTAAGATCCTAATTAAAAAAACACATAGTGAAAGGGAAACTATGAAAATAGGAGTTATCGGATACGGAAATATGGGTTCAATGATAGTAAATAACATACTAAAGCTTAATTTACTATTAGATGACGAAGAATTAATTGTTTCAAATAGACACCTTAATAAATTTGAAAGTTTAATTGAAGAATATCCAGAAGAAAATTTAAGCATTACTTCAGATAACAAAGAAGTCGCAACACAATGTCAAAAAATCCTTATTTCCGTCAAAACTCCTCAATTTAAGGAAATCATAGAAGAAATCAAACCTTTCCTCAATGAAAGCACACACATCATATACACCTGTTCAGGACTTAACTTCAATCACATCAAACAGTATTTTGATGGAAAATTAAGTCTAGTCATTCCTACTTTAGCTTCTACAGTAACTTCAAATAACTCAATAAGTTCACTGGCAAGAAGAAAAGGAGTTACACTCGTTAAGCACAATTCCAAAGTTGAACTTCAGGAAAGACTCTTTGTTGAAGACCTTTTCAATGAATTCAGTTACGTTAGGAGAATTGAC
The DNA here is from genome assembly GCA_004553595.1 of Methanobrevibacter ruminantium. Taxonomy (GTDB): domain Archaea; phylum Methanobacteriota; class Methanobacteria; order Methanobacteriales; family Methanobacteriaceae; genus Methanobrevibacter; species Methanobrevibacter ruminantium_A. Next base: position 30,334 of record SFKZ01000010.1, read on the forward strand.
AATCCAATTTACTTCAATGAAGAGGAAAACAATCTCGACCCAAGCGATAATGAATTGGAAATTAGTACAATAATCAGCAGTTGCGGACCTGCATTCATTGCAATGATGATTAAGAAGTTTACTCAAACTTGCAGCGAATCATCAAACATATCCCAAGATGAAATAGAGGATATGATCTTAAAGACAGTGATTGGAACTGCAATGCTAAAGGACGACCAAGGATTATCCAATGAAGACATAATCAATAAGGTGGCCACTAAAGGAGGAATCACTCAAGAGGGAGTGGATTTATTGGATAAAAAATTCAATAAGATTAGCAAAGCATTAATCAAAACATTATTAAGTAGATATGATGAAGTTAATGATGAAATGAATAAAACATATCTTAAAAAATAGTAAATTTAGCTCTTTTTAAACTCTTTTTTAAAAATAAACTCTTTTTAATAAAAAAAATAGACAATAGTAACTCTTCTTTTAAAAAATAAAATAAAAAAAATAAATAAAAATGACTAGTTAGAACAAGTCAGTTTCATTTAATTTTTCTTCAAACCAATGCGCTCTTTTATCTGCAAACATTTTCACTACCAATGCTAATACCAATGTTATAGCACCCATAGCAATCAATATCAAGAATGATGGAATGTAATTAGACCAAATCAATCCTAATGCAGTTTCCCTAAGCAAAGTGATTCCATGAGTCATTGGCATATATGGACTGACCACTTGAAGGAATTCCCCCATCAATTGAATAGGATAAATACCTCCAGTACCTGAAATTTGGAATACAAGCCAAATTACAGCTAATCCTTTTCCAATATGACCTAATGCAGAAATCAAGGAATAACAAATCAGCATGAATATCAAGGCAATGAAATAAGCCGAAAGCACAAATAGCAACGGATTGGTCATTTTGATTCCCAATATAAATGCACCGATAAGAGTCACTGTAGTTTCTAAAACTGCCATAACCAAGAAAATCAATAGCTTACCAAAGTACATTTCAGAAGGAGTGTATTTGGTTCCTGTTGACTGGCCGGTCCTAAGCATCACACAAGTAATTATTGCCCCTACCCACATGGATAAAACCAAATAGAACGGAGCGACTTCAGAACCATAATCTGGAACAGCATATAATTCATTTTCCTTTAAGACAACTGGAGAATAAATATACTCTCCCACTTCACTTTCATTCACACCGGTTATACTTGAAAGAGAATCTGCTGCACCTGCAAGACCGCTTGAAGCGGAATACAATGCAGAAGAAGCACCATTAGCAAGCAATGCAGAACCTGCAGCCAAGCTTACAGAACCATCCGCCAATTGAGAACCACCAGTTGCAACACTGGAAGCACCATTAGCCAAATCAACTGAACCATTTGCTAATTTTGAAGAGCCCTGTGCAAGATTGCTTGAAGCCCCAGCCAAATCAGAACTTGCATTAGCCAATTCCTTAGAACCATGCACAACTGGCTTAATCTGATCAGGCAATGAACTTTCATCAACAGAACTGTCTAATTGCTTTGCAGATTCCTGCACTTGAGATGAACCAGCAGAAATCTGATTTGCAGATGATGAAATCTGTGAAGAGCCATCTTTGACTTGAGAAGAACCTGCAGAAAGATCATTAGCTCCTTTTTTCAAATCATTTGCTCCAGATTTAACTTGGGAAGCCCCAGATTGGACTTTTGAAGCACCTGCACTTAATTGTCCAGCACCAGATGACATTTGACTTGCCCCTGATGCAAGTGCAGACTGCAAGTCTCCCAATTTTTCATATGCAGCAACATTAATGAATTGGACAATCTTTGCATTGACCTTATTGTAAACCGCCCTTGCTGCAGAATCACTTAATTTAGAAGCCATTGGATTGGATTTTCTATTAACAATATATTCCAATTCTGCAGAATGAGGGTCATCAGAGGTAATTGATTTGATTGAACTGCTGAAATTTTTTGGAATGACAATTCCAGCATAATACGTTCCATTATTAACCCCCTCCCGCAGTTCATCTTCACTTACAAATGTCCAATAGAAATCATCATTTCTTTTCAATTCATCTTCCAGTTGGTCCCCTACATTAATTTTTTCACCATCAAATGTTGCACCTTTATCCAAATTTGCAACTGCAAACTCAAGATTTCCGGTATTGTCGTAAGGATCCCAACAAGCTTGAATGTTTATAAGAGCATATAAAGAAGGTAAAATTATAATGGCAAGCAATGTCAAGACAACAATTGGATTTTTAGTGAATACATCCCTAAAATCCTTCTTAAGAAGTTCATGTACATTACCTAGCCCACTTACTAAATTTAATTCTCTCATATTTAACCTCACAATTTTATAAAAAAAAATCTGTATAATCTATTAAATTTTATGTACTTAGTAGTATTTATATTTAATAATTAATATAGTTAAGTTATAAAAAAGTAAAAGGCTTTTAAAAAAATAGTGAAACTCAAAAATAGAAATAATTAAAAAAAGAATTAATAAAGAATTAAAAAAGAAAAATTAAAAAAATAGAAAATGAATTGGAAAATTGAAATTTATTAACTATTTAATTTTAAAATAGCTTCTGCTAAATCTCCACCAGTTTCTCTTAATGCTTCTTCAGCATCTGCAGCACTTACACCAGCAGTGTTAGCAACCATTTCAATGTCTTCTTGTGGAATTTCAATTTCTTTTTCAACTTCAACTGCAGTTCCAGTGACTTGATAGGTTTCTTGACCCATAACAGTCATTAAGCTTACATCTGCAGGTGAAATGATTAAATCCTTATCATCACAACGAATAATAACTTCTTGGACACCTTCAATTTCCTTCATGTCCATACCCATTTTCTTCATTTGTCTTTGCATGTTCTTTAATTGCTTTGGGTTCATACCAGGTATCATAATATTTCCTCTAAAATTTTATTAAAACAATAATCATATTTTTTTGAATTTTATTTAATTATACTCTATAAATTAGAATATATAATAATTTTTATTTTTTAAATCCTTTTCTTGTTTTGATTGCTTGACCTGTCTTGAAGTCCAGCATCTCCTTGTGATTTAAAAGAGCTTTACCGAATGCCAATAGCTCTCCTTCCTCGTTTACAATCAAGACTTCATCATTTGATCTTATGTTTTCATCACAATCAATTATGAATTTTGCAAAAACGCTTTTTCCATCACGAGCAAAGGATTCAACGCTATTGTCAATCATTACCTTGTTTCTCATTCCATCAAGGGTTGCAAGTCTTTTTGCACCTAACTTGGATAATATCAAAAAGCTGTCAGAAGCTCTCATATTTACAATATTTTGATTCTTATCAAAGACATGTCTAATCTTACCTGTCTTTTTACTCTTTTCAATCTTGATCTTTCCAGTGAATAATGCATCTCCAGCGCCATGGCCGAACTGATAATCAGCGATTGCCTTTAATTTCTTGATGTCATCCTTTTCAAACTTGATTTCTTCAGGATGTGGGTATTCTTCAATGAAATCAAGTTCAAGCTCATCCAAGACCTTAGGATGAATCAATACATTATCATAATTTTCTGCAAAATCAACTAAAAAGTCTCTTACAAACTCAACAGCAATCTTGTCATGAATCTTAGGGGCATCACTTTGACTTAAAGGATAAACCTCATCCAATTCAAGTGGAATCAAGCAGAATGGAATGTCCAAAACAGCGAAATCAGTTTCCTTATTGTCAATTATGCAAGGATCATCTTCACCTTTGGATTCATCCTTTGCATAAACAAGGAATTCCTTAAAGCTGTTTGACAAGTACTTGCTGTAAGGTTTTCTATAAGCTGGAAGGACAACAAGGCTTTTCTTTTTGTCCATATTTTCCAATTGCTTTAAGTGTCTTGTAACCTCTGCTCTCTTCAATGATTCAGGACCAGTGTAGAAAAATGCAGACTTCTTGCTTCTAGGGTCATACTTTTCCAAGTCTTCACTGTACTCACCTAAATGTCTCACTGCATCAAGAAGCATAGGGTGAGCTCTGCAACGTTCCTCTACAAGTTCCATCAAGCTTCCTTCAGCAATGGCTTGACGGATAAGCCTAAGTTCTGCAAAGCTTACATGAAGGTTATGTTGAGCTATAAGTTTCACTCTTTCTTCCTTAGGCATTGCCCTTAAGTCATCTGGAGTGTATTTGCAACAGACTTCACAGGAACAAGGCATTTCTGTCATGTTCTCAAGCTTGATTGTACCTCTTGTAGTGAGGAACCTGTCTCCTTCTGCATACAAGATATAAGCTGCTGAATCGAAAAGGTCACAACCCATTGCAACACAAAGGGCAAAGATCATAGGGTGTCCTGCACCCATAAGATGACGTGCCTTGGAATCAGGCAAGCATTTAACTGAATGCATTACCACATCAACAAGATCCCTATAGTGATACATTTCCATAAGAGGAACCACTGCTCCAATTGGATACAAGTCTGCATCAAGCTTGGTTAATTCAGTTGCACAGTATTCACGCAAATCAGGATATGTGGATCCTTGAACAACAGAGTTAATTTTCATTTCATAATCGTTATCCTTAACATAACTGATAGCCTCTTTTGCACGTTCAATTGTAATTTCAAGGTCTTCTTCAGCCTTTTCCCTATCTACATAAGGACCAGTTGGAATGTCAAGGGAAGTTCCTATATCGGTTCCAATAGCTTCCTGAAACTCGATTACTTCCTTGTTTGTAATGTCTACATCACCATAGACAGACAATTGGAATGAACCTGAATCAGTCATGATCGGACCATCAAAGTTGATGAGCTCATGCAATCCGACATCCAATGCCTTCTTGCTTAAGTCCTCATCCTTATAAATCAAATAAGCGTTTGTGATTACAATATCTGCACCGTAATCCTTAACATTAATGGTTTGTTTTCTTGGATGGATTACAGGCATCAAGTTTGGTGTCTTGACATCTCCATGCTTTGTCTTTAAGACACCCACTCTCCCTCTCATATCTTTTGCTTTAATTTCAAACATGATTTTCTCATCCTTGCTAAATAATAAAAAGTAAATTAAATAAATCCTTAAAATTGGTAAATATGCTAAAATCTTTTAAAAATATAAAAAAATAGATTTATATATCTTATATTAATTTATTAGTTTAAAAAGTTTTTTAATGAAATAGATTATTGAATTTCATCGATTATTGGATTCAAGGCATCCAAAATACCTATTGAATTTCATCGATTATTGGATTCAAAGCATCAAAATCAATATAACTGACATTTTTTCCATATGTTTCAATAACCGCATTTATTTCTGCAGTCTTTTCCTCTTCCTTCATTCCTTTTACTTTCCTATGGATAAAAGCCATCATTGTTTTGTGCTTTAGATTAAGATTAGAGTAATCTATTGCACCTCTCAAGAAATATACTCTTGCCTTATTATAAATGCATCCATGAACCTGTTCCTTTATTCCATTCATGATCTCTTCCCTATTCCTTTTATCATTAGGGTCTGCCAATCCAACGGATCCAACGATAAGTTTCTTATCTTGAACATTCCTGATTTTATTTAGGGTCTTTTTTAGACCCATGACGCTTCCAGCGTATAAAGGTCCTAGATAAACTATTGTATCATACTGATTTATGTCTATAACCTCAGTGTATTCCACAGTTTCAATGCCAGTTCTTTTAGACAACTCATCAGCATATTGTTTTGTTGATCCATATTGTGAAGCATAAATTATTATTTTCATGATTTCATTCCCCATTTTCTATAATGGACATGATCCCTTTATTTTTAATCTCATCCAAACGGCTCATCATTTCCAGAACACGAGTTCGGGTATTATTATCTTCCAAATACTCCTCTTTATAATCTTTCTCAGGCTCTACAATATAGAATGCCTCTTTTGACAGAACCCCTGGAATGTTCATCTTTACAAGGTTTCTCTCAACTCTCCTCTTCAATGGCTCATCATCCATAACTTGCCCTAAGAATATTGGAGTCTTTACAGCAGAGGATATTTTGGTATTGTGACGAGCATTATGCCTTTCTTCAGTCCTGTTGTCAAGTATCTCTTTAGAGGATAAGTTTAGATTTGGGTCTCTAAATGGAATTCCAACATCAGACAATGCCATCTTTATCTCATCATTCTTTGGAAGTGATTTGGTAAGATTTTTAGGATTTGGTGATGCCAATGTTCCACCTTGGAAACGTCCGAAGATTGGGCCTAAGGATACATAAAAATCCGCTTCAATAAAACCCATTCTTACAGGAGCGGATGAAGTATATGTACAGACAATTCCATTTTCCTTAATCACTCTTCCAAACTCCTTGAAAAAGTCCACGGACACCAATTCAGGAGACATGTTTTGGCTGAAAGGATCCAAAAATATTGCATCATAAGTGGCATCAGGCAGTTTTTGTATGACTTGCCTTGCATCATCAATATGAATCTTCAAGTCAATATTGGATGGAATTTCTGTGCTTTCAAGTTCCAATGATGCATATTCACAATCAATTAATGATTGCTCTATTGCCTTTTTGGTGATGTCATGAGCTTCTATTGGAGAAGGAACCATCAATCCAGCTGCAAGGGTTGGCTTGGATATTTCAAGCATGTCTATATGCAGTCTTGTAGTCCCATCACTGTTTTTAATGAAGTCATCAATAGCTGCTGATGAATTGTAACCAAGTCCTGCACAGATGTCTAGAATAGCTATGTCTTCACCGTAATCAAGCTTCAATGGCTTTATGAACTTTTCAAATGATTCACTGATTGCACCTGTTGATGTATGCAGGGTTTCGACTTTATGATTTATTTCCTTTGACTTGATGCTGTATGATCCATCATCTGTCTTAACAAAATAGTCATTGTATTTGGAGAATATGGAATTTCTATACTTGGCATCCTTGTATTCTCTCTCATTGTCAAATGCTTCATTTATTAAATCATAAATGGTTTCATCAATTACAGTAGACTCTTCAACATAGCTCATTTAATCACTTGAAATGTTTTTAAAATTAGTATAAATAATTAATACATTTTTATATTAGTTAATTTATTATTTAAAGTTAAAGTTTAATGAATTTAATAATTGATTTGAAAAATTAAATCATTATAAACTAATTATCCTAGCATTAGAATTCAATTCTTGAATTTTTTCTAATACTTCATTTAATGCTTCATCATCAACAGGAGAAAAAATAGCAAATTCCTGATTTAATGATTTACATTTGCTTTCTGCTAGATTATGGGTTTTAAAAATCTCTACATTAAAATCAGCGTATTTTTCAATGCATTTTAAAATTTCTTTTATATTGTCCTCTTTTAGTGTATACTCATTGTTTAAAGGAATTCTAAAAGTAATGTTGCCATGATCTATATTTGAATTGTTTATTAATTCTAAATTATCATAATATAAATCAAGATCCAAATTTAAAACATTTTTAGCCTCTTTTTTATCTAAAATCTTCATATCGATAAAAATCTCGTTAATATACTCAATAGCTATTTTTAAGAGGTCAGAGGATGCAGATAATGAAGTTTCAAAACAAATGTTAATATTTTTGCTCCTTAATGACTTTAAAAGAGGTTTTAATTCTCTTATTTGAAGCAAGGGTTCTCCTCCTGAGAATGTTACTCCACCATTGTTCTCTACATAGAACACTTCATCCTTTAGAATCTCCTTTTCAAGTTCTTCCAATGAAATATCATAACCAAATGATTCTTTTTGACTATTATGAATGTAATTCTCTATTTCAAAACTGATGTTTTCTGGATTACAGCACCAAGGACAAGTTAGATTACATCCTTTTAAGAATACTGTTGTCCTGATTCCCGGACCATCATCTAAAGAAAAGTGTTGTATATTTGTAACTCTAACTGTCATTTTATCACTAAAATAGAAAATTAAAAAAAATAATACTTAAAAATTTTTAGAAAGTTGATTAATTAACTAATTTTCCTTCATTTTTTAAAGCCCTGCTAATTAATAAATCCTGATATTCTTCAGGCAAGTCGTTGAAGTATGCACTGAATCCCCAAACTCTTACAATAAGATTAGGATGTGTTTCAGGGTTTTCCTTTGCTTCAATTAATGTTTTACTGTCTACAACATTCATCTGCATTTGGAAAAATCCTAATTGTATGCTTGAATAAATGAAATCTATAAATTTATCACTATGATTCTTAATGAAATCAGGCGAAAGCATTAAATCAACTACATTTCCATTGAACTTTGCTCCACCATAATCTAATTTAGATGCAAAGCGCAATACTTCTGTAAAGTCTTTATTGGTGTCCAAAGAAATATGTGTGGATAAAGGTTCACCTGCTTTTCTACCATCAAAGGATGCGTTGATTTCAGCTCCTGCACTAATATATGAAGGTGCGCTTAAACCGAATTTGATTTTGCCGCCAAACTTATTGGTGTAATCTTTAAAGCAATCCTCTAAAAATTGGATAATCTCATTGGAAATATCCAAAATTTCTTCATCATCCATACCAAAACGAGGTTTTATGCTTTTCAATTCATTATATACATCTTGATACTTGTGTTTCTTAAAGTTATTTTTTCTAATTTTATTCAATTCATTCAAGGAATATTTTTTATCTTCAAAGACAAGTTTTTTAATAGCGTATAAACTGTTTACTGTATTTGCAAGCCCAACAGTAGTTATTCCATAATGATTATATTTAGCTCCACCTTGAGAGATATCCCTATTCTTTTCATTGCAGTCATCAATAAACAATGAAAGCATAGGATCATTATTCCATTCAATATTGTCAAGGAATGCTATCAACTCATCAGCATCTTTTTTTAGATAATATTTATATGAATTAAACAATTCACCAAAGCTATTTACATTTTCTAAGAATTGTTCTGTTTCATTATCGAAAAACTCATTTAAAGGTTTTAAATATGAAATGAAATTAATATTGTTTTGTTCAAAACCTTTTCCGACAGCAGAAGGTTCCCAACAAGCGGAAACGACATAATTATTTGCATCTTCCTTATCATATCCAAATTCAATCATTTTGTCAATAACCATTTCATCGTTAGAGAACAATGGGCTGCCAATTCCAGTATTGATGGTTTCCAATGACAACTCAATCAAATCACGTGGAGTTTCACTACTTACCCTAAGCAATACTTTAGGATCAGGCAATTGAAGCTCTTTTATAGCACGAATGAACATGTAAGTTAAATCATTGTAGAAATAGTATTCACCGTATTCATCATCATATTTTCCACCAAGAATGATAACTTGACCAGTATCTCCCATTAATGCTGCACTTTTATACCAATAATAAGTATGCAATGTCTTTAAAAATGACTTGATTAAATCATATGCATCTTCTTGAGTTATGAAACCGCTGTTTAAATCATCAAAATAGCAGTCCTCAAGAATTTTATCCAATCTGCCAAGACCATTCAAACCATGGCCAGTTTGCCATAATAATTGATTATAGAATAAAATACGTTGCAGTGCCTCTTCAAAGTGTTCTGCAGGTTTATCAATCATGTTTTCAAAATAACGGGCAAATTTAGCTCTATCTTTATGATTAGAATTCCTTAATTTCTTAATTATTCTATAAATCAACAACTCAATGCCATCAAGGGCATCTAATTGGTTTTTAATAAAATCAGAACTTAAATCACGAGCAAATCCACGGCCAGATTTAGGATGGAAATAGAACTCATTATATTCATAAACTGAAGATTTAAGAACTTTAGAATAATCTATGGATATGTTATCAATAATATGCCCATCTTCGGATAAGTGTTTGAATTCATCTAAAAAGAATATGAATCCTGATTTTGGAATATGAATATCAATTTTTCTAAAAAGATTCTTGATTTGAGTTCCTTTGTTGAATTTGGAGCCAGTAATGTAGAATTTATGCATATTTTTAGCCAAATAGCTGCTAGCCTTCTCTTTACTGCCAAACCTTCTTGTCAACCTACGAAGTAAAAAAGCTAAAGTAATTGATCTTCTACCCATTGAATTATCTTGTGCTTTGTGATAAACAGGCTTTGCAATTTTCTTTAAAAAACTCATAGTTTAGCTCCTTTATTCATAGTATTTAAAAAAAGAATAGAACTAATAAATAGTAATAATTTTTTATATAAAAATTTATTATTCTTATTATCTATTTAGTAATTCATTAATAATATATTTATCAGTATCATCAATTGTTCTAGTGATAAATAATACTAAAACATAAACTACAAAACCAATTGGAATAGCTAACCATAAGGATACATTTATTAAATGAAGAGCCATAGCTAAAATAATTCCGCAAGCAATTAATTTAACAACTGTCTTTAATAAAGACCAATCTGGTTTGTACTCTGTTCTGGAGATAGAGTACATCATTAGGACTAAAATCAATACTTCACTAAGCACTGTTGTAATTGCTGCACCGTTATATGATAAGACTGGAATCATGAAATAATTTAAGACAATGTTGAATACGGCTGCAACTACATATATTTTAGTTACAGAAACTTCTTTTCCAATTGAATTAAGCAAGGAGGTAGCTACACCATTGATAAACAAGAAAACAATTGTCCAAATAAGTATTTGCATGGCTGGAGAAGCTAAAGCATATTGGCTACTGTAAATTAAATTGATTATATAATCAGAATATAAGTAGACTCCAATACTTAAAGGAAGTAAAATCAATAAAGAATATTTGAACGATTGCTCAAAACTAACTTTTAAAAGATTTGTATCTTCTGCATAAAGCTTACTCATCAATGGGAATATCACATATTGGTAAATAACATAAAATGCCGCGAATACAGACACTATTTTATATGCAGAGTTATATAATCCTGTAGCGTAATCTCCGGCTATCATTTGCACCATAACGACATCTATAGAGAAATAAACTGTATAGAAAAAGATACTTAAACCAAAAGGAATTGATTTTTTAGCAGTGCCAATCCAAAATGGGAGATCTAATTCGAATTTTGGAGCTCCATAATGCTTAATGATTTCATAAGCCATTATAATCATATAAATTAAATAAGTAAGAGTGTAAGACATTGCAATTGCTTTTAAGCCCAAATCAAAGAATATTGTTATAAATGTAAATAACAGAAGAAGCAATCCAGAAACCATATCCCCAATGGAATTGATTCTAACGTCTTCATGGGCTTGAAATACTCCTGCAATGAATTTAACCATACAAATGAAAATAGTTTCAATTGAAATGATTAATGAAACATCAATGGTTAATTTGTCATATCCTAATAAAAATAGAATTAAAGCTGTTAGAATAAACAATAGGACAGATAAAACTACCTTAAAGGGAATTACATTATTTATAAACTTATTAGTTAGAGATTTTTCCTTAGAGATTTCACGAGTAGCAAATGTTGTCATACCAATATCTGTACCCATACCTAAAAGAACGGTGAATGAAATAGCAAAGGACAAAATACCATAATCATTTACTCCAAGGTAACGAGCAATAGCTATTGTCCATAAAAATGCACATAAATTAACTATTACTTGAGATATTGTAACCCAACTAACATTTTTAAATAAGGTTTTTACATCAGCCATAATAACACTTTAAAATCAACTAATAAGAACATTAATAAAACAAATCATGTATTTTCTTCTCAATACTTTTTCCTTTTGATTTTTTGAAGAAATTGAAATATAAAAATTGATATCCTTTTCTTAAAATTCTATTGTCTGATAAGGCCATTCTAAATCTTAAGTCATTTCCCAAATAATAGATTGGGACTTCTTTTATATTTAATTTATTATAAACAATCCATACATTGAAAATAGCCTCTGAAATAAGGCCAAACACGCGAGGATATTCATCTACATTAATTCTATTTTCCACTTCCTCAAGGATTGGAAACACCCATTCACAATAATGATCAATCACTTCTTTCCTTGCTATGAACATATTGTAATTTGAAAAGCTGGACTGGTTCAACATGCTTTCAAAAGTTTCCAAATATTCTGGAGAAAGCTCTTTTAAAATATCCCTAGTGATTTCCAATGCATTATACAAATAATGTTCTTCATAAGTTTCCCAATAGGATCCCTTAATCAAATCAGACCTTTTAGGAACAATAATGTCATAATTATTCAAGTAGTCAATTATTTCCTCTTTTTCAATAAGCTTGCCATTCTTTCCTTTAAAATATCTTCTATAATGGCATAATCCAATCACATCCGCATCACTGGCTTTCCACATCCAGTAAAGCCCGGTGAGTTCACAGTAATCCTTATTCTTAGAGGATATGTTTCCTTCAAAGCTATCATCACTTGCAAATCCGAAGTTCTCCTTCCCATTTCTTCCTACAAATAAAGGAGTGTAAACATCATCATTTCGGATTTCCTTTATAGCTTCTTCACTGTGTGAAATAACATACAATTGAATTTTTTCTGAACTTGACATGATTTAACCTAAATTTAAGAAACTTCACTATTATCCGAACGGATAATTATTATAATATCATTAGGATATATTTAATTTATATTATTTAAAAATATTATTTATTTTAAAAAAACTCATTATTAGATAAACTTATAAAGTAAAATTTAAAGAAATAAATACAATCAGAATTGAACCAAATCCTCTGTTTTTAAAAGATAATTGAAGAAGATGATAAAATGACTTACAAATTAACTGTAATTATTCCCACATATAATGCTGAAAACTATTTATTGGAAGCAGTTAATTCTATAAAAGAACAAAGCATTGGATTTGAAAACATTGAACTTATTTTAGTGGATGACAATTCAAGCGACAATACTAAAGTCATTTTAAAGGAATTATCCCAAGCACATGAAAACATTCAATCTATTTTTTTAGATGGAAACAGCGGTACTGCAAGCCAACCTAGAAACATTGGAATAGAAAATGCAAGTTCCCCATACATAATGTTTTTAGACAATGACGACATATATTATCCAAAAATGTGTGAGGAAATGTGCAATGCAATTAACGATAATGATGTTGATGTGGTTTCCTGCAGATATGACATAAATGGTAAAATTCCAAACTCATTTTTAGATAATTTCAATCCTGAAAAATATGATTTCAAAGGAAAATACGATAATGAAAATAATATAATCTATTTGGATTCTGTTAAGGATTTCCCAAATATCATGACTTTAGGTCATCCTACAATGATTTGGACAAAGATCTTTAGAAAATCATTGATATTGGAAAACGACATCCAATTTCCAAAAGGAGACCTTTATGAAGATGTTTACTTTTGTGCAAAATCCTACTTGAATGCAAAAGGAATCATAATCTTAAATGGTTTCTTAGGATATGGATATCAACTTAGAACAGAAGGGGAAGACAAGTCAACCTGTCAAATATTTTCCAAATCCATGCTTCAAAAGCAATTAAGAGGATTTTTAAAAATTATGGATTTATTAAAAAATGAAACAAAGTATGATACTCTAAAGTCTGAATTGATTATAGATATGACTAAAATCTACATGTATGCAGACATTGAAAAGGACTGCCAAAACAAGTTTTTAAACATTATGAAACCTTACTATAAGAATTATAAAATAGGCACAAGAGTAAATACAGCAAGTTTTGCTTTCAATTTAGTAATAAATGTCTTTATAGAAATATTTGCTATGAATAATTCATTAGCTATTTTTATAAAAAATCTGTTTTTAAAAATAAGAAAATAAAAAAAGAATTAGGATTATTCTAAGTTATCAACTAATTTTAAAGCCTCTTCAATGACTTTCCACATATCAAAGTATTGATACATTCCAAGTCTTCCACCAAATATGACCTTATCCTCTTTATCAGCTAATTCTTTATATTTAGCAAATAATTCAGTGTTTTTATCATCGTTCATTGGATAATAAGCTTCTTTTCCTTTTTCCCATGCTTTAGGATACTCTCTTGTAATAACTGTCTTGTCAGATTCAGCATTCTCAAAGTGCTTATGCTCAATTATTCTTGTAAAAGGAGTTTCCCTATCAGTATAATTTATTACTGCATTTCCTTGATAATTTTCAATATCAAGAGTTTCGAACTCAAAGTCAAGCCCTCTGTATTCAAGCTCTCCAAAGCAGTAATCATAATACTGATCTATCATACCAGTGAATAAGACCTTATCGGCAATATTTAACCATTTTTCCTTATCTTCAAAGAAATCAGTGTTCAACTCAACATCAATTCCATCAAGCATCTTCTCAATGATTTTAGTGTATCCTCCAATGGGAATTCCTTGATACAAGTCGTTAAAATAGTTATTGTCAAAAGTAAATCTAACAGGCAATCTTTTTATGATGAATGCAGGCAAATCTGTACAATCTCTTCCCCATTGCTTTTCAGTATATCCCTTTACGAGCTTTTCATAAATGTCTCTCCCTACAAGGGAAATTGCTTGCTCTTCAAGGTTTTTTGGCTCAGTTATATTAGCTTCATTTTTCTGCTCTTCAATCTTTGCTTTAGCTTCCTCAGGAGTCTTCACACCCCACATCTGATAAAAGGTATTCATATTGAAAGGAAGGTTGTATAATTCGCCTTTGTAGTTAGCTACAGGGGAATTTGTGTAACGATTAAAGTCAGCAAATTGATTGATGTAATTCCAAATATCCTTATTATCTGTATGGAATATATGTGCTCCATACTTATGCACATTTATACCATATTCTTCCTCAGTATAAACATTTCCTCCAATATGGTCTCTTTTTTCTATGACTAAACATTTCTTGCCTCTTTTAGTCATTTCATATGCAAATACAGAGCCGAATAAACCTGATCCTACAATTAAATAATCATATTTCATGAATACACCAATAATAAAAATCAATTTTTAATTATTATTTATATTTGTCATTATATTATAAATAACTTAATAAAAATCAAAGGAATACTTGAAAATATTAAATATCTTTATTAATACGAACAAAAAGATATAATCATAAGTGATATAATGAGCATTAGTCCCAAGCGTATACTATATCTAGACGAAGTTCGTTCATTGGCAATCATGCTGGTTGTTATCGGACACGTATCCAGATTGTTTTCATATGATTTCTATAGCTGGCTATTCTGCAGTGGCGTGTTCTCACTTACACGTATAGGTGTTCCACTCTTCTTTACAGTTAGCGGCTCTCTCCTTTTGACAAGGAAATATGAAGTTAAGAAATTTTTAGAAAAGCGTTTCAGACGTGTATTCTTGCCATTTTTATTCTGGATAATAGTGTACATTATTGCGGGAATTCTCATATGGCATTACCAGCCTACAATAACTTATTTTATTGATACTGCATTTGGGGTGCAGGACTACTCAAGACCATTCTGGTTTATTTGGTCACTCATTGGAGTGTATCTTCTCATTCCAGTTGTAGGCAGCTTTATCCGTGAAGAAGGAATGAAAGGAGAGGAATACTTGATTCTAATTACATTCATTCTCTCCATATTGTACACAGTCGGATTCTTTGACTATCCTCAAATGAAATACAACTTCAGGGTAATCTTCAATTTCTTCCCTGTTCTCGGATACTTCATTATGGGATCATATATCCACAACAAGCAGTTCAAGTACTCTGACAAGAAGATGTTTGCTATAGGATGCATAGTGTTCCTTATTGGGATAGCTGGCCACTTTACAAAGATATACCTAAAGGGACTTGGAGGATATGGTCTTGCCCCAATAGACTTCTTTGACATATTTGTAATTTTAGAAACCATTGGTCTCTTTACAGCATTTAAGTATGCAAGCACAAAATGGATTAAAAAAGATGCAAGAATGATAAGGCAGACAAAATTAGGGGAAGCAATCGTATTGTTCTCATCATGCAGTTTTGGAATCTACTTCTCCCATTACATCTTATTGCAATACTTATCAACCAGAGGCTTTTTAGCACCTATAGTGAAAACCAATGCTTACCTTTGGTTACCTGTAAGTTCAATAATCGTAATTGGATTAAGTTGGCTATTAATATTTGTAATGAGCAAAATCCCTCTTCTTGAGATTGGAAGCGGAAGAAAATAATTGTTTCTAAATGATTAATACAAAAGATAAATCAATGAAAACCATATAATTTATTTAATTTATCTTCAATTTCATTTTCTATTTCTCTTTTCTTTTTAATATTTAAAAAAACATCTTCACCATGATTAGTTTTCTTAAAACGAATGAATTCTTCTTTATATAATTTTTTTAATTCTTTATTAATGTATTTGCAGGGAATATCTGACAATTTATTGCATATATTAATTTTTGGAGTGTGTCTTTTCTGCCAATAGCTATTTCTATACAAAAAGAACAAGATTCTTTCTCTAATTTCCTGTCTATCCTCTTCAATTTTAGACATAGCGAGCACCATTTAAAATTTTTTTAACAAAAACCCTAAACATTACCCCCTAAAAAATAATCAAAACTAATAATTCAAAAAATACAAAATAATTTAATCTAAATATTTGCATAAAAGCTCTTTTAATCCAATTGCAGCATTTCTATTTAAAATAACTTGCAAATTAGACTCATTAACTAATTCAATATCATCCTCATTATTTACAAGTTTCTTATTAACAAATATTAACCTAATTTCATCATTATCTTCACCAACCCCTACAGAAGATGCATAATGAATCTCACAGTTAGGATTAATCCTTACTCCTTTTTTGATAGGAATGTCAATTTTATCCATTAATACCACCACTAAATATTTGCAAATGATAGTTTAAACTCATTTGAATCTTTATCCAAATACTCCATATGTAATGTAGACATCTCATTTAAATATATTTCATGTTCTAATTTATCTAAATCAATATCAGGAGCATTCTCATCAAAAACTTTGTCTAATTCCTCATCAGACAAAACATCAAATGGTTCATCTAAGTTTTCCATTTGCTTTTCCATTTCAATTTTATTGAAATCATCAAGAGTCCTGTTTAAAATCTTTACAATAGGAGAATCTAAATTTAAAAAAAGTCTAGAATTATTGTCTTTAATTAAGATATTTTTTTCTATAATCTCTCCAATAAAAGTATTTAATGTAATTCTAGAAATCTCAGATCCTACAGCGATTTGCTGTTTTGTATATTTGCCAAAAGGATTCATCAACAAATAATCCAAAACTTTTATTTGAGGATAATTTCCAAAAATTTCTACTAACATTTAAATCACCTTGTATAATATTTATACATAAATCAATATATAAATTTTTTATGTATAAAAAATATGCATACTATGAAAAATTAGAAAATTAGAAAAAATATTAAAAAAAAATAAAAAATTAGAAAATTAGAAAAAATATTAAAAAAATAAAAAGTAAAATAAGAAAAATTTTTAAATTATTCTACAGTCACACACTTAGCCAAGTTCTTAGGTTTATCAGGATCTAAGTTTCTAATCACAGATACATGATAACTCAATAATTGAAGTGGAACTATATAGACAAGTGGAGCCAAGATGTCATCCACTTCAGGATTGATTAAAAATACGTTATCAGACTCATCAATCAAATCCTTATCTCCTTTTGCACCAATACCTAATATATCAGCGCCTCTTGCCTTGACTTCCTGCAAATTGCTCATGATCTTCTTGTAATCCTCACCTGGAGGTGCAACCACAACTACAGGAATGTGTTCATCAATGAGTGCAATAGGACCGTGCTTAAGCTCACCTGCAGCATACCCCTCTGCATGGATATAGGATATCTCCTTAAGTTTTAAAGCTCCTTCTAAAGCAATTGGATATGAGAATCCTCTTCCAATGAAGAATGCATCCTTATCCCTCTTGTATAAGTGTGAGATTTCACGGATGATCCCTTGCTTCTTAAGAACCTCATCAATGTAATCAGGAACCTTTTCCAATCTCTTGAGCAATTCCTCATCATCTGCAAGGAGTGCAGAGAATAGGTAAATAGCTATCAATTGGCTTACATAGGTTTTTGTAGCTGCTACACCGATTTCAGGACCTGCTTGGGTTTGAATAACATAATCCGCTCTTCTTGTAGCGGAACTTCCCCTTACATTTACAATGGCTAAAGTCTTTGACACTTCATTAGCAGCATCCAATGCCTTCAATGTGTCTGCAGTTTCACCAGATTGTGAAATGAAAATTACAAGGGTTTGGTCATTCAATGCATTAGCTGAATACTTGAACTCAGAAGCAAGCAAGACTTCTGTTGGTATGCCCACTAAAGACTCTATAAGGTATTTTCCAGTTAAAGACGCATGGTATGATGTTCCACATGCAACAAAAACAACCCTATTGATTGTTCCTTTAATATCATCAACGATAGCTTTGATCTTTTTCTTTTCACCTAATGTGTTTCTGATTGCAACATCCTGCTCATTGATTTCCTTAATCATAAAATGATCATATCCTTCCTTTTCAGCCATTTCAGGAGACCAATCAAGCACATCAATTTCCTTTTTGATTACCTTGTCATTTTCATCCTTGAAGGTGACGCCGTCTTCAGTTAGTATGACGATATCTCCCTTATCAAGGTATGCTATATTGTTGGTATATTTTAAAATAGCTGGAGAGTCAGATGCAACGAAGTATTCGTCTTCACCAATACCTACAATCAAAGGACTGTCCTTACGGGTAGCTACAACCTTATTTGGCTCATCAGTGCAAATCGCTGCAAGAGCATAAGCACCTTCAATAACACTTATGACCTTACGGACCGCTTTTTCCAAATCTAATCCCCCTTTCATGAATTTATCAAGCAAGTGTGGAATTACTTCTGTATCAGTGTCTGACTTAAATTCATATCCTTCAGAGATTAGTTCTTCCTTGATTGCCAAATAGTTCTCAATGATACCATTGTGAACTACAGCGATAGTTCCTGCGGAATTCAAATGAGGGTGTGAGTTTTCCTTGCTTGGGTCTCCGTGAGTAGCCCATCTTACATGAGCAATTCCGTAATTTCCAGGCATTTCTGCAAAGTTCAATTTGGAATTGACTTCATCAATCTTGCCTGCATCCTTCTTAAGATTGATTTTACCGTCACAAGCGGTAGCTAAACCTATGGAGTCATATCCTCTATATTCTAGTTTGGATATTGAATCCAAAAGAATCGGAGCAACTTTATCATTTTTCAATACACATCCAACAATTCCACACATAGTATCACCAAATAAAGTATGAATAATTATATTATAATTTTAAATTGAATTAAATTCTAACGAAAATAATAATTATATAATTATGAATTGAATTAAATTCTTACGAATAAAATAATAATTATATAATTTTACAATTAACTTATTAATTCTCATGTCAATAATGATTATAAATCATTTATAGTTTATTTTATTTAAATTTTTTACTTTAAAGTTTATATTAATATGATATATCTTTAATAAGTTAATTAAATATTTCTAAAAATAGTGAAAAAAATAAAAAATCATTTAACAATGTTAACTCAATTAAGTAATGAAAAATTAAAAAAAATATAAAATAATTTGATAAAAAAAGAAGAAAAATCATTCCAAAAGGCCTAATTCCTGTCTTGAAGTTTTTTTAGAGTTTTCCTCAACCAATCTTTTTGCCTCATCAGTCAATTCCATCCATTTCCACCCTCTAGCTAAAACCTTAGCTTTTAGTGCACTAATGTTTACAGAACTGACAAAATTAAGCTGATTGTTCTCTTTAAAGGAATAAGCCCAAGTAAAACCTTGTTTTGTTTTGGTTTTACGTTTTGTAACTCTAAAGAATCCGGTTTTGTTTTGTCTTTCCAATGAAGATTCATCATAGGTTTCCCTATATTTCAAAACCAAATCACGAGCTTCATCTGTAAATTCTATCCAATCCAATCCTTTATCCAAAACGATAACCTTTAATTTGTATAGATTTACAGAAACAATTCTTCTTAGTTTGCCGTTTTCATAATATTGGTATGACCAATAATCATTTCCATTTCTCTTGTTCTCAACAAAGCTAACCCTATAAATTCCAGAGGTGCTCTTGTATTTTGAAAAATCAAGCTTGTTCTTGCCTCTTAATTTATTGTACTGGCGAACCTTGATCTCCTCATCATCATAAACCTGATGGATGATTTTGCTGACATATATTTTGCTTCTGCCAACTGTCTCTGCAATGTCCATCATGGTCTCACCTGAATCATAAGCAGATATTATATATTCGGATAGTTCATCATTTGACATATGTTTTTTAGAATTTGTGCCATTAACTTTATTGAGAGAATC
The DNA here is from genome assembly GCA_004553595.1 of Methanobrevibacter ruminantium. Classification (GTDB taxonomy): domain Archaea; phylum Methanobacteriota; class Methanobacteria; order Methanobacteriales; family Methanobacteriaceae; genus Methanobrevibacter; species Methanobrevibacter ruminantium_A. The sequence goes on from SFKZ01000010.1 coordinate 50,480, forward strand.
ATTTTCCATAAAAACAATCCTCAATATTTTTAAATTACATATTATTTTAGAAAAATCCCCATTTTTCTTAAATATTATATTCTTTTTATAGGTATATATTCTTTTCTTTTATTGATATTGAGAAAGTTAAAAAACAAAGGATTTAACCAAGAAAACTTAATTCAATTTTCAAGATAAGATAAATTTTATTAGATTGATTTTGATATGAGAAATAATAAAAAGATTGAAAAAAAAGGATAAAATTTAAATTATATTTATTAATGATAATAAATATAAAATTATATATTATAATTATGTAATTTTTTAAATAATTATTAAACTGATTAGTGAATTATTTTAAAAAATAATTTTTAAAACGATGATTGAAATGGATTCTAAAAACTTACTTTATGAAGGAAAAGCAAAAAGCGTTTTCCAAGGTGAAAATCCTGATGAGGTCATAATTGACTTTAGAGATGACATGACCGCAGGAGATGGTGCTAGAAAAGAAAGCATGGGCCAAAAAGGTTACATTAACTCAATTATTTGTGCAAAGATCTTTGAAACTCTTGAAGATGCTGGAGTTGAAACACAATTGATTGAATTATGCGAACCTTGTGTAATGAAAGCTAAAAAGCTTGATATGATTCCGATAGAAGTTATTGTAAGAAACATAGCTACTGGAAGCATTATCAGGAAATTCCCATTTGAAGATAAGGCTCCATTTAACCCACCTCTTATACAAATGGACTTCAAGGATGACGAGTTCCATGATCCAATGTTGAATGATGCAATAGCTATTGCTCTTGGAATAGCTACAAAAGAAGACTTAGACACATTAAGAGAGCTTGCTCTTAAGGTAAATGATGTAATGAGCAAAATGTTTAAGGACATTGGAATCATTCTTGTTGACTTTAAAATCGAATTCGGTAAGGACAAGGATGGAAACATCATCTTAGGTGATGAGATAAGTCCTGACAGCTGCAGATTATGGGATGCAGAAACCCTTGATATGCTTGATAAGGAACTCTTCAGACAAGGAAAGGATGATGAGGTCATCGATGCATATGAAGAAGTCTTCAACAGACTCTTAACTGAAGAAGACAAAGAAAAATGGGGAATTTAAATAATCTGAAATCATAATTATTATTAAAAAAATTCATAAGCCAAAAGCTTAGAATTAAACTACTAAAAAACTAACTAAAGCTATAAAATTAAATTTAGGTGATTAAAAATGATGTATGACATTGAAGTTAAAGTTTCCTTAAAACCGGGAATGTTAAATCCAGAAGCAACCACTATTCAAAGATCCCTTGCTCTTTTAGGATATGAAGTTAAAGGAACCAAAACAAAAGAGATAATTACTTTTGTATTGGAAGCAGATTCAGAAGACGATGCAAGAGAAAAAGTGGATGACATGTGTCAAAAACTATTATGCAATCCAATTATCCACAATTACACAATCAATATCATTAAGATGGACTTAAGTTGCGGATGCGGATGCGAATAGATAAAAAACTCAAATGCAATTCTAAAATAAATAAAGATTATAAAGTGATAAAATGGCAATTGGAATTATAAGATTCCCTGGAACTAACTGCGACCATGACGTTTATAAGGCTATTGAACTCGCAGGTGGAGAAGCAGAATATATATGGTGGAATAATGAAGATTTAACTGATTACGATGGAATTGTTATACCTGGCGGATTTTCCTATGGAGATTACTTGCGTGCAGGAGCAATAGCTTCCAACACCCCTGTTGTTGAAGGTGTAAAGGCGCTTGTAAAAGAGGAAAAGCCAGTTCTTGGAATATGTAATGGAGCACAGATTCTTGGAGAGATTGGACTTATTCCAGGATTGTTCATTACCAACGAAGTACCTAAATTTAATTGTGAATGGTCTAAATTGAAAGTTGCAAACAACAAGACCCCATTCACTAAAAACTTTGAAAAAGGCCAAGTAATTGACATACCAATAGCTCACGCTGAAGGAAGATTCTACACTCAAGACATTGATCTTATGAAAGATCAAGACCAAATCGTTCTTCAGTTTGCAGAGGAAAACCCTAACGGGTCTATGGAAGCAATCACTGGTGTTTGTGATGAATCAGGACTTGTTCTTGCAATGATGCCACACCCAGAAAGGGCTACTACAAAACTATTGGGTTCAGACAATGGTCTTGAATTCTTTAAAGGTATGTTAGATAGCATTTAAGCTATCTAAAATACTGAATTTTTTTAATCCATAAATTCATGAAATAAAATTTTACAAACTCATTTTTAAAATATAAATTAAGGAAGATAACATGCCAGTATATTTAATAGGTGCAGGTCCAGGAGACCCTGATTTAATAACTTTAAAAGCTGTGAAAGCATTAAACAAAGCAGATGTGGTTTTATATGATTATCTTGCTAATGAAGAGATTCTAAAGCATGCTCCAAAAGATGCTAAACGCATTTATGTAGGTAAGAAAGCTGGAGAGCATTATAAGAGCCAGGATGAAATCAATCAATTGATCATTGAGGAAGCAAAAGAGCATGAAAATGTAATCAGATTGAAAGGTGGAGACCCATTTGTATTTGGAAGAGGGGGCGAAGAGCTATTGGCTCTTGCAAAGGAAAACATAGACTTTGAAGTTATTCCTGGAGTTACCTCAGCTATCGGTGCGCCTACAAGCATGGCATTCCCAATAACCCATAGGGCAGTTGCAACCTCATTTACAGTTGTTACAGGTCATGAGGACCCAACCAAAAAGGACAAGCAGGTGAAATGGGATTACACTGCAGACACATTGATCATACTTATGGGAATCGGAAACATTAGGGAAAACACTGAAGAGATCATGAAGTACAGAGACCCTAAAACTCCTGCATGCGCTATTGAAAGCGGAACACTACCAAATGAAAGGGTCGTATTTGGAACCCTTGAAACAATAGCTGACAAGGAAATCAACACACCCGCAATACTTGTGATTGGTGATGTGATTAACGTATTTAAAGAGATTAAGGGAATTGAATAATCCTTTAATTTATCTTATTTTTATTATTCAAAAACTTAAAATCTATTTTTTTTCAGCTTTCAAAAGCTTTTTTCAAACTTTAACGAAAATTTTTCATAAAAATATTATCATAAATCCAAATGAGTATTACTTTGAAAAATGAGTTATTTTAATTAAAAAACTAAAATAATTAAAATCTATTTTTAAAATTTATTAAACTTAAACTTATTGAGAGAATATGAAAAATTAGATTAAATTAATTTTTAAAATCAAAAATAAAGAAAAATAAGCTAAAAAAGACATCAAATTTATATATTATTAAAGATAAACTTAATGTCAACTCAAATATACTTTATATAGTGTATGAGTGAATTACTAAAAAAGAGGTGTTTAATTATGGAAATCGGTGAAATTATTAGTGATGCTGCAATGTATCCCATTAATAACGTGAAAGCACTTGTAATCTATGTGGTGCTTGGTATTGTTGCATTTTTAGCATTAATCATTACTGGTGTTGGATTAATTGGCGCTGGTGAAGCTACTGGATTATTATCCGGAGGATTAGGGATTTTAGGAATTGTTGGAATCATCATTGCAATAGCAATATTCGCACTTATTGCAGGATATATGTTAGATGTTATTAAAATAGCTATCAACAGAGAAGATAACGCTCCTGAAATTGATCCCGTAAGACAAATTATCAATGGTATTAAATTATTTATTTTATCAGTTATTTACATGATAATTCCAATTATAGTAATGGTTATCCTATCTGCCATCAATGAAACTTTAGCTTTATTAGGTTTAATTTTAGGATTCATATTATTGATTGTATTTGCTATACTTTTAGTAATTGCCCAATGTAGATTTGCAAAAACCGAAAGTTTAGGAGAAGCTTTGAACATTGGCGAAGTAATCAATGACCTCAAAGAAATCGGAATTGTAAAAGTCCTTGCAATAATCATTATTATAGGAATCATTTCTTACGTTTTATCTGCTATAGCTACTGGAATTGGAAATTTCTCTGAAATTATTGGGGCAATTTTATCTGGTATCGTTACTATATATACTACATTCCTACAAAGCAGAGCATACGGTTTATTATATTCCGATGCAGAATAAATCCAATCAAGTTTTGACCTTCGGTCAAAATTTGAGCAAAAATTTTAAGTTAGTTTAGAGTTTTTACTCTTAAACTAATACTTTTCTTTTTTTAAAAATAGGATTTAAACAATCATAAAAATCAGCACAAAAAAAATACTCCTTTTAAAAAATTAAAAAATAGTGCTAAAAAAGAAGAAATTTTAATAAACTCTTTTTAGAAAAGTTTGGAAATCAATCTAAATTATCTGCCTTTTCAAAGCTTTTTTTACTCTAAATACAATGTATTGGGTTCCTCCACGCATTACACGTCTAAACTCTGCCCAATCAAGATTTGCCAAGAAAGTCTTCACAATATATGCAAATGAGAAATAATATTTGCTCATCAAATTGTCCCTTAATTTCTCTATCTCCCTATGATCAGCATAAGGATAATCTACAAGGCAATTCAAGTAACCGTCATCATTTAACCATTTGGAATAATCTTCTGTAATAAGATAACCATTCTCTTTAGCCCAATCATAGAATCCGGTTCCTGGGAAAGGCACCGCTTGCTGGAAGAAACACATGTCAGGATAAACTGATTGAGCAAACTTATAGGTTTCATCGATTGTTTCAAGACTGTCACCGGTAAGGCCAATCATAAAGCATCCGAACACCTTAATGTCCAATTTCCTTGCATTTTCCGCAAATGCCTTGGATTGCTCAAGAGTTATTCCCTTCTTGATTTCATTCAAGACTTCCTGATTTCCAGATTCATAACCGCAAACAAGCAATCTGCAACCTGCATCCTTCATCTTTTTCATGGTTTCGAAAGTCAAATCCACTCTTGTATTGCAGGACCAAACAGGCTCCAAACCTCTTCTTTTGATTTCATCACAGAACTCAATGACTCTTGGCTGGTTTACAGTGAATGTATCATCCTCAATGAAGATCTCCTTAATCTCCGGAAGCTCATTTAGAATATATTCAAACTCATCTGCAAGGTCACTGACAGATCTTGTCCTGTAAATTCTTCCACCCATTGTAGATGGATAGCTGCAGAAATTGCACTGGTTTGGACATCCTCTTGATGAAACGATTTGAATCATTGGCTTTTGGGCAAATGCATAAGCGTAATCATCAAAGTTCAAGTATTTCTCATAAACCTTGGAAACATAAGGAAGGCTATCCAAATCATCTAATGGCTCTCTATCTTCAGTATGCTTGACAGCAAAATCAATGGAATCAGCTAATAGATTAACATCATCTAAAGCAGCAATATCATCACCATCGCAGTTCACCCTATATGAAACTCCCTTGACATTTGACACATCATCAGAAATTATAAGTTCACCAACTGTATAGTCATATTCCTGACGAAGGATATAGTCAATGCCTAAGCATTCATTAAGAACTGCATCAGGCAAAATGGTTGCATGAGTTCCTCCAATCATTATTTTAGCTTTAGGATAAGCTTCCTTAATTGAATTGATAACCTTATAATCATAAGCGCAGGTAGGGGTTGTAATCTCAGCCATGATATAATCAGGTTCATACCCCTTCACTTCATTGACGGTATCCTCAATTGAGTATGCCTTTGTAATGCAATCAACAAGCTTGCATTCAAATCCTTCCCTTTCACACACTCCAACACAGTATGCTAACCAATATGGATAGTACAAAGTGCCTGATTTGGTCTTTTCAGGCCATCTGCTTGCCCTGCTTATATTGAATTCATAGGGTAAGTTCAAAAATAAAATCTTCATTAATATCACGGATAAATATAATTTAAATAAATTGATAAAATTTATACATATTTTTTTACATATATAATTTTAGATATAAGTATTATATAAATTTAAATAAGTATTAAATAAGATTTATAAAACAATAAATATTTCAAAACATAATATTAATTATAATCTCAAGATGTGGAAATATGGTAAAGAGAATAGCTATTACAAGACCAAAAGAAAGATCTAAAGCTGCAAAGGAATTCATAGAAAACTATGGAGGAGAAGCGCTTATCGTGCCAACATTGGAATTGAAACTGGAAAATACCGATTCACTAAAGGAATTGATGGGCAGATTTGAAGAATTGGACTGGTTAATATTCACTTCAGTCAGTTCAATCGATTCAATATTCAAGTTTTATCCGGACTTTGCTCAAACTTTAAATCCTGATTGCAAAATTGCTACTATTGGCACAAAAACTGCAGAAGTAGCTATGAATAAAGGACTCCATATAAATATCATACCAAAGGATTATACTGCTGAAGGACTCATTGAAGAATTTAAAAGAATCGACTTAAATAATAAAATTGTTGGCGTCCCTCGTACATTTTCTGCAAGGACTATTTTACCTGAAGAACTCAAAAACATGGGGGCTGAAGTCATCATGGCAGAAAGCTATAAGTCAGTCATTCCAGATGACAAAAAAGACATTGAAAATTTAATTCAAGAAATCATAGATGAAAGGATAGATGGAATAACATTTACAAGTCCACTTACTGTGGTGAACCTATTCAAGACGGCTGAAGATGATCAAAAGGATGAACTTGTTGAAAAGTTATCAAGTTCCACACTTACAGTAGCTATTGGGCCAATAACTGGAAAAATACTTGACGATTACAATGTAAAGCACATTTATCCTGAAAGATACACTGTCAAGGACATGATTGACTTGATGTTTAGGGAATTGAACAATCAAAATTAAAAGACAAATTTTACCAATTAAATAACTATGAATAAATAATCTAAGTAAAGGAGGAATTTCTATCAGCCAATTTAAGATAAGCATAATCATACCTGTTTACAATGGAGAGAAATATCTTCCAATTACTTTAGATTCAGTTATCAATCAAACAATAGGAATTGAAAACCTGGAAATAATAATAGCTAATGACTGTTCCACAGACAATACAAAGCAGATAATTGAAGATTATAAGGAAAGAATCAACAATGAGACCAATAAGGAAACCATTAAGTCAATCCACCTTGTGAAAAACATGGGTGGGGCATTTGGTCCTCGAAACATAGCATTGGACCATGTGAATGGAGACTATCTGATGTTCATAGATTCAGATGACACTTATCCTTTGGATGCATGTGAAACATTATACAATAAGATCAATGAATATGAATGCGACATTGCCTTTGGAAGATACTTGAGGCATTATCCAGAGAAAAATATCATTCGAAAGTCATACACTCCATACGTAGACAACTTAAAAAAGCCATATGTCGATTACCTTGATGATTTGGTTAAAGGTTCTAACTTAAATGGATTCATAGGTTCACTCTGGAAAAACATCATGAGCAGATTCTTTTATGGTAAATCCATTAAGAAGGAAAACAATGAAGAGATATTCATTAAGGATTTCAAAGCGGAAAAGAATGATGAAATAGCTATTTTAAAGATCTTGCCATCATTCTGGTCTAAGATATACAGAACCGAACTGATAAGGGAAAATGGCATCAAGTTTCCAGAATGCATCTCTGCTGAGGACTTGAACTTCCTATTGGAATCGTATGCCAAAAGCAAAAAGGGAATTCTGTTTTTAAACAATAAGATTGTCTACAATTATTTCATGAGACTTGAAGATGAAGACAAGTCCATTACAAAAAACATTAACTTCAGATTAGTGCACGATTCACTGAAAGCCTACAGATTGTCTTCAGAGCTTTCTGATGAATATGGCATCAGGAATAAAGATCTCTTCCTGAATCCTTACCTATTGAATTGGATTAGTCTATGGTTAAGCCGGGAAAATTCAAAAGAGGAAAATAAGGTATTCCTTAATGAGATTGAAATGATAGAACATGGCAAGAAGAATGGATTGAAATACAAGCTAATTCTAAAATTCATTAAAGTCCTATTGAAAATCAAATAATGAGTAATTTAAAAAAAATTGCTTATCAAAATAAATAATTTTTAAATATTATGCTAACATATTATAAATAAGAAAGAAGAGAAAAATCTTGAAGAGGTGAAAAAATGAAAGACGTTATGATTTGGCCGATATATCTTGATGCTAGAAAATCATTGAATGAAGGCAGAAAAATATCCAAAGAGTATGCTATCTCTGAACCAAGAATCAAGGAAATCGTGAAGGCTACTCAAAAATTAAGATACAAGTATTATGCTGAAGAGGATAAGGCTTATCCTGGAGAATGGTACAATAAATCAGGAAGAGTCATAATTACCAGTGATGACAGCAAAAAGGAAATTCTAATCAATTTATCAAACACCATCAAGCAAATGAGAGAAACCAAACAATCAAATAGGCCTAACAATAAAAAAGGCAAAAAAGGAAAATGGAAAAAATAATTCCTTAATCCACTATAAAAAAATAAAAATAATAAAAAAATTAAGATCAAATACAATTATTCACTAAAAACAAAATAAAGGCGTTAAGATGACAAGCATACCACCAAAAATGAAAGAAAGATATGAAGAAGCTAGAAGACTTATAGAATCTTCAAAAGACATTAAAATTTACAGCCATACTGACTGCGACGGAATCTCATCCGGAGCTATCCTAACAGGAATCCTAAAAAAGATAGGCAGACAATTAGGAAAGGATTTTGAAATTGAAATCGTTAACTTAGATGCTTTGGAAAATGTTCCGATTGAACATGAATTGACAATATTTTCAGACCTTGGATCTGGACAGCCTGTTGATAAGAATGCAAATAATGATTCCAAAATACTTATTCTTGATCACCACCCTCCACTTAGAGACATTGATTACGGCAATACTGTAGATTATGAATACCTGGAAATCAACCCTATTTTTTATGGAATAGACGGTTCTCAGGAAATCTGTGGAGGAGGTCTATGCTACCTTCTTGCTAAGGAGTTCGGTTTTACAGATTTAAGCTGGCTTGGAATATTGGCAGCTATTGGAGATATACAAAACGGTAAGACCGGAAAGCTGGAAGGATTGAATAGAACTATCCTTAAGGATGCTGAAGAAGAGGGATTGGTTAAGACAATCACAAATGACTTATCATTATACGGCAGACAGACAAGACCTTTGTTTGTTGCATTATCCTATTTCAGCGATGTTAACTTGGAAATTACAAATGACCAGAATAGGTCATTGGATTTGTTGAAAAAACTTGGCATAAATACCAGAAATCCTGTTAATGACACATCAATCAGGTCTTGCGATTTAAGCCAACCAGACAAATTCAAGTTAATCAAAGAGTTAATCAACATGATTACAAAGGAAATCCCAAGCAGATATGCTATCCATGCTCCAAAACTAGTTATGGGAGAAAGCTACGAATTTGATAATGAAGAGAAGTACACTTTCTTAAGGGATGCTTCTGAATTCTCTACAGCAATGAATGCATGCGTTAGAAATGAAAGGCCAGAAGTTGCATTGAAGCTATTGGATTTAACCATAAAGAGAAATGAGATCCTAAGCGGCAATAGTGTTTCAATAGATATTGAAAGCGACAGGGCTGTTGTGCTTGATGAATTGGAAGAGATTTCAAAAGCCCACAGATTCTATTTGGCTCAAAACATCAAGATGATTGGAGAATCTGACTCAATAGTTCAAATGAAAAATCTTCAGTATTTTGACGGTGCAGGCATAAGAAGCAATGTTGTAGGTACAATCGCTGGAATGGTTCTAAGTCAAGGGGATTGGAGAAAACCTATGATTGCATTTACACAAGTGAGTGAAGAAAATGATGACTTGAAGATTTCACTTCGTTGCTCTAAGCTACTCGCTTATGATGGAGTTCACTTTGGAAAGATAATCAGAAAAGTGTCTCAGAGTTTAGGTGGAAACGGTGGAGGTCACGATGTAGCTTGTGGTGCTTATATCCGTAAAGACCAAAAAGAGGAATTCTTTGACATGATGAACAAGGAATTGGAAGGTAAATTGGTACTTGATTAATCCTCCAATGCCAATTTATTAATACCAACACTATTTTTTTATATATACATTTATTAAGACTATTTTTATTTATACTCATTTAAAAACTATTTTTTTTAAGTAAATTTTTTAAATAAATTTTACATTCAAATAAACTTTATAAAAAACTAAAATAAACTTTAAATATTATAAATGACAAAGTAACTATTAACTAGAAATAATTAATTCTTTCAATTAAAAAATTAAGTGGTTATTATGGAAATCTTACAAAAAAGAGGAGCATTGACTCATTTTCAAATTTTAGGGGAAATCTCTAAGCAAGAACCAAATCTTAAGCAAAAGGATTTGGCAGAACGTTTAGGAATTACAATTCAAGCGGTTTCTGAAAACATCAAAACATTGACTGAACTTGAATACATCACATCTAAAGATGGTAGAGCACCATATAAGATTACCCAAAAGGGAATTGCTAAAGTCAAAAAAGATGCAATTACCTTAAGAAAGTATTCTGACAGTGTTCTTGAAACCATGACTTATTATAAATCTACCTGGCCTGCAATAGCTAAGGAAGACTTGAAGGAAGGTGACGAAGTAGGTTTATTCATGGAAGATGGCAGATTATACGCTTCAATCAATGCACAGACTGATGCTTACGCTGATGTAATATTGGATACTAAAAAAGGATTTGATGTTGCTTTAACCAATCTTAAAGGAACCATTGAAATCAAGGAAAGTAAAATCCTTATAATTACATTGCCTCCAATAAAACAAGGAGGATCAAGGTCTGCCGATATCGACTTGATTAAGGAAATCTATGATGGAAAATATGAAAACTATGGCTTAAGCTCAATTGACAAGGTTGCAGCAATTGGAACCACTTCCCATGTAATAGCTAATGCTTTAGGCATGCCAATAGATATTGAATTTGGAGTGAGTGAAGCAGCTCAATCTGCAGTTAGAAAAGGATTGAATGTATTGATCCTTTCAATCGGAGATATGAGCAAAAACATTGCAAAAGACTTGGAAGAAGCTAATGTGCCATATCAAGTCATAGATGCTAAAAAAATAAATATGGAACTTTAAGAATATATTTTTATATATTTTTAAATTCTCTTCTTTTTTTATATATTTTAACATTTTCAATAAAAAAAA
>SFKZ01000098.1 GCA_004553595.1 Methanobrevibacter ruminantium
GCATTATCATATTGTAATTGAAGTTGAGACATGTATAATTTAATATCAACAGGTCTATCTGCTACTATTAGCCAGAATTCATAATCAATTGTATTATAAAAATTTCTAAAATTAAATATGATATTATTCTGAGTTTGATAATCTAAGATAAAAATATTTTTAGGTTCAACTTTAATACCAGTTACATAGTAATTATTATTAAGTTGAATCATTCCATTTTGGATTGACTTAATAGGAACCCAATCCTCAGTATATTTACTTTGTGTCGTCTTCGCCATAACCACCACACCAACCTTTCCAATAGTAAGTTCTTCGGCCTGTAAAATATAAATATATATTCTGTATTAATGTTCTTATATTATGTTGATTAGGAATTGGCACAACTAAGAAAGAACATATTAACGCAGGTGATAATATAAATAATATCTGTTTTAATGAATTAGCAGACATAGTAAGCATCATAAATACAGTTGCTCCTAATCCAGCCCCAAAGATAATTAAATCCCCTTTATTAAACATTCCTAAAATCAACATTGACTTTTTGGAGTTTGCGGGAATTAAATATTCATTCACTTTTTATTCCTCCTTTTTATTTCATTCCTAATATCTCTAGTTTTTGAAGATTATCTAAACATTTTTCATAATTGTGAAAATAATCTAAACTAGGTAAAGCTTGAGAGATACTTTGTGGTACTCTCAAGCCTAACTTAGCTGCTACTTGCTGATTTTGAATTAATAATTTATTTAATTGCATTATTGTTTCACCTATTACTTGAGGATATTGTGTTTTTAATTCATCTATTAATTTTCCAATTGCTTGTTCATATTCTTTATCAATTATATCAAGCATTCTATCTTCGTCATCAGGTTGTAGTGACATTCTAAAGATACTATCCTCTTTTAATGCTTTTGTTGATTCTAATTCTTCTAGTTCTTCTTTATCAATTACGTTATACATTAGAATAAATCTAACTATGTAATCTTCACAAAATTGTGCTTCATTTGTCATTATTTCTTGTCACCACCTTTATTACCACCTGCGTTAACTGCAGATAATTCTGAAATACTTAAGGCACTTCCTAGTGACTTTTTAAATTGTTCTAAAACTTGAACTGTATTTTCACTAATATTTTTATTTCTAATATCTGAGAATGTGGCACGTAATTGTTTTTGAATATTTTCAGGAGTTGGTTCTTTTCCAGGACCACTATCATCTAAACCTAAAACTTTAGCCATCTTACCATAAATAGCATTTTGTGATTCTGGACTCATCTTAGCTATGCTAGACATAATTTTATTTTCAGTTTCAACATTGTAAGCAACTGCAAGGGCATCTGCATCTTCCCTACATTTTTCAACTTTAGCAGCATCTTTCTTTTTCTTAATGTCGGCATTTACGTCTTTGATACGAGTTGCTTCATCTGTACTTATATTAGAAAGTACTTTTGCATGTTCGTTATCAATTATTTCTTTTTGCTTTTTAAAATTATCGTCAACCTTGTCGTATTCTTTAGCTATTGTATCAGTAGTTGTTGTGGCTGTTACAGTAACTGCTTGAATTTGTGCAGTTTTTTGAGCATCTGTAAGGCTTGCATCGGCTTTTATTTGATTTACCTGAATATCTTTTAATTTGGTAATTGCTTCTTTAACAGTATCTATATCCGTGCTTGTTAAAGCAGCCTTTTGAGCCTCGGCTTCTTTTAATGCTTTTTTCTTTGCTTCTTTAACATCATCTTCTGAAATACTTTTGTCTGCATCAATTTGCTTACATTTGAGTTCATAACTTGCATCAACTTGTTTTATATAACTCTCTACTTTTGGTGTAACAATTTGAGATTTTTGCTGTGCAGCAGCAGATTTAATTACTGAAACTTTTTGATTATAACTATCATTTTCTTTAGAAACTTCTTGTTGAATTGAATTATATACAGCACTTTGTCTTGATTTTTTTTCAGCATCTAATTTCTCATCATCACCAGCCATACATTTTAAATCCATACCTCTAGCAAGTGCAGCTTTAGCATCAGCAATTGCTGCTTTGTCTTGAGCAACTCTGGCACTAGTTGTTGTTCCTAATGCTTTATTAACCTTCCCTGTTAACCATCCACGTACATCTTTTTTAGTTTGTTGTCCTTCGTTAACAACATCACCTTCTTTAACTTCTTTATCTGGAATACTATCAATTAGATTTCCAACTGCACCTTGAACAGATGGAAAGAAATATGAACCGGTATTTAATTTGTTTTTAACAGCACGTTGTCTTCTTTGAGCTCTTTTTTGATCTTGTTCTGCATATCTTTGTTCGTTTGCCTCAACTTGACCAGCAATTGCATTTCCTATTTCATTAATATCAACATTGCCAGCAGCCAGTCCTCTTCCAGCAGTGCCTACTGTTCTGGCCGCTGCTCTTCCAACTGCTCCAACGGCACCAAGAACTGCTGAAGCCCCAAAAGCTGCAGTGTCTGCAACTCTTCCAGCTCTACTTAATCCTTTACGATAATTTGCTCTTCTTTCCTTATAAGCATCTCTTTCTTGTATTCTTTTTTGTCTTTCAGCATATTGAGCTGATTTTTCGTTAAATCTGCCTTGAATTGCATTCCAACCTTTTCTTGCTGCTCCCAATCCTAGAGCTCCACCACCAACTACAGCCCTTTTAGCATATTCATTTTCGTTAAGTCTATTTTTCATACCTGCTACGCTTGTATCAATGTGTTCAACGCCGAATAATTCTTCAACCATTTTTGGTGCATCTTTAGCAAATTGTAAGATTCCAAGTAAAACCGCTACTTTAGCAAGTAGAACGGCTAATCCGGTTGCAGAGCTAGAACTTGGAAATAATTCACTCAAATCTAATGATACAATAAGATTTATTGTAAAGAGTGAGAAGTTAATAATTATTAATCTAATAAATAATGATAGATACGTCTTAATAACATCATTTATCCATTTAGTAAATGCTCCACCTACAGGCTTGGTAATTCGCATCATTACTGGAATTGGAGCAATTAATCTATAGAATATTAATTTGATTGCTCTAGTTGCAATATCCAAAGTAAATAATAAATATAACCATACTGCATATGCTCCTGCTAATACTGGAATAATAGCAATGTGTTCCATTTCTCCATCTACAAGAGCTTGATTTAATTCTTCATCAATGATAAATTCTTTAATTCCTTCACTGTTCATTGCATCGTCATATTTTTTAACATATGTTTCGCAAATATCTGGTACCCCGCTTGGAGTATTTGGAGCTTCTGGATACCTTCCACCACAGTC
>SFKZ01000099.1 GCA_004553595.1 Methanobrevibacter ruminantium
GTACCGCACGCGGCTTGACCGCGTGTCGGCTACGAACCTATGTTATACGATTATATTTCAAACTTAAATAGAATATGAAATTCTATTATTTGCACCTTTACTTATATTACGTTTTCTATATAGTTCTTCTATTATATTTTGTATTTCGTTATCAGACCAATTATCACTTTTAGCAAAAGATTGTATATGAGCTTTTAGTTTAGATTCACTTTTTGGTCTTTTACTTTTTGCAATACCTTTTAAATTCTTCAAAACTTTTTCATATTTTGCAAGAATGATATTTTGTTCTTTTGTAGAAGTGTTTTCTACATTTTTTGTTGAAGAAGAATTTATATCTGTAAGACTTATAATTCGTTTTACAATTTTAGAACTATGATTTCTATTTATTGAAGAAATTAAAGGATCAAAGCCTTTATCTTTTGATAAAATAAAATGAATGGCATCTGTGTTTGTATCGTTTTTCGCTAAATAATATGCTATATGAAAGTCTAAGGCATTTTTTCCAGAGCCTTCAATTTCTATCCATTCCACAGTGCTGTCATTAGATGCGAAAACCAGCGACTTTGGAATGGAAGTCTGTTTAGCACCAATGAAGAAAAAATACTTTCCATCAATTTTAGGGAAGTCTTTGAGATTATTCATATTTTCATAATCTACATATACATATTTCTTCAATTTTTTCTCCTATAATAGAGTTTTATTATTTTATTCCTTTTCTGTATATTCACCAGCATAATCAAGTACACATTCACAACCATATAATTTATGTTTGTTTGCAAATCCAATACCAGTTGTTTTAAAATCCTTATTCATAATATTTTTACGATGACCACGGCTTTTTACACCGTCATCTATCAAAAGTGAAACTACAATTTCTCTGGCAGTTTTTGAACCATAAGAGATATTTTCGCCGGCAGTAGAGTAGGAACCATATTTTTTCATTCTTTTAAAAGGATCACTTCCGTCTGTGCCCGTATGACCTGTTTTGTCAGTTAATGATTGTGTATTTGCATGGTCTTTCGCAGCTAACGTTAACCCTTTTGAGGGTAATAAAACAGAAAGTGATTTCTGATTATTCATAAATTTTATACATTCATTTACAACGGCAACTCCTTCATTTGTTTGAAGATTTCCACCATAAATTTTTCCATTAAATTTTTTTGTTCTTGGCTCAATATATAATTCAGCATATTTTTTAGGATTTGTACGAGCCATATTCATTTCGAGAACTACATCTTTTTCAATGTCGTTCATGTATTCTACATCTCGTGCAGTATCTAAAACTGTTAAATTCCAAATTGTTGTGTCTATACTCTCTCTTTTATATTTTGGTGTTGAGATTTTTGTTCCTTTCTGTTCATCAGAAGAATCTTCCGTTTTTTTGTCACCTGAAAATAACTCATTAATAGATTCTGTTAAATTATCCAATGTTTCACATGATGAAAATAAAATAAGAATTGGAAGCATAACACATAGCAATTTTTTCATTTTTTCTCCTTCCAAATTTTAAACCGCAAACCGGCTTGACCGGTTTGTCGGCTTTGAAAATTGTGTTAGGTTCTATTTCTTTCTTACATCAGAATATTCTTTACACTTTTCTTCAAGTAATTTAAAGTCGTTACATCTTTTTGCAAGTGGTGTTGTATTACTATTTTTCATTTTATATTCGTAAAGCGATTTTGCATTTTTTAGAATTCTTTCTGCAAGTGAAGTGATAATTCGATATTCTGCAGAGAGCAAAGCCTTATAAGACGGATTTGATTCTTTTGAAATATCTACATAAATGCACTGAGACTTTGGAACAGGAAACATATTGTTAAGATTTATAACGGCATAATTTCCTACCTTTAAGAAATCCATGTTATTTTTCATTTTTTTGTGTTTCTCTTTGAAAGAAGAAAGAGGAGCAAAATAATCTAATCCATTTACTGACAAAATAATTCCGATATATTTTCGCTCATTTTCTTGATTTTCTTTTTTGTTATGAAACAAATGTGGAGCAAAAGGAACAAGATAGTCAATGTATGCATTTTCTATTTCATAAATTTTCAAGTTTTCCATATTTTCTCCATAAAAAAAGGCAAGCTCTAGGCCTGCCTTGTTAAGTTTCGCGCATAAAGGCCGCGATATGCCTCGTGTAAATTCCTTATTAAGGTCAAGGGAAACCTCTTATAACTTGCTCTTTAGAGGAGAGCGAGCCTCAACATTGGAATCCTTTTCTGTCAATAAGTTTGTTTATTCTGTCCATTTGTAAGGAACAATTTTTAAACAAATCATTATCTTATGCCCAATATGAGAATCTTCTGTTTCCCAGACAATATGCTCAACTTGTGTTATTACAAATTTCTCTGATTCTGTGTTTGGTCTTTTTATCCAACCATCGAAAGTTCTATGATTGAAATAATCGCCTACATTGAAAGTTCCTATAGGAGTCGAACTTTCGAATACGATTGTTGGATCGTTTGCAAGTGAGTTTTCACAAATTTCTAAATAATATCGAGTTGGTAATAATTTTTCTTCCATATTTGTAGTCCTTTTATAAGTTTTTTTCTATGCTTTTTATAATGCTTTTTAGGCCAAGTTCCTTTGCATAATCTAAAGCTGTTTTACCTTCTTTATTAGTGTATGATAAATCAACTAAATGTTTATTTATTAAAACATTAGCAGTTTTCTGCTCATCGTTTCTGATAGCATAAATAAGAACAGAATCAAAATTAGAATCTATATATGAATAAAATATTTTTTCTTTAGATTTCTTTGATTTTATTCTATTAAAATTTTCGGAAAATTTGGAATCAATTTGTTTTTTTAAGTATTTAGAAACTTTTTCCGAGGGAATTTTATAAAAATCATCTATTCTTTTAGAATACGAATCAATCGAATAATACCAAAGTTGTTCGTCTTCATTAAAATCTATTTGTACATTTGTATAATTCCTTGTATCTGTAAGAAAATCTAAATAACGACTATCTCCATCTTTTAAAAAGCATTCAAAAATATTTTCATATATTGATTTTCCATTTGATATTTTGTTATCTGGAATTAAGTAATATTTTTTCATTGTTGAATTTAGATAGTTAAAATCCTTATTTTTTATAGCATCAGAAAGTTTATTTATATCTTCTCTCTTCTCTTGCTCGGCTTTTATTTCCTCTAAAAAAGATTGTCTAAGAGATTCGTGATTTTTTATCATATCTATAAGTTCAGAATCTTCTGTTTCATATGCATAAAATAAAGCATCTTTTCCTTTCTTGTCTTTGATATTAACATCTACTCCAATTGCAATTAAGTATTTTGCAATATCTTTATGATCATATTTTGCTGCTAGGATTATGAATGGAGTATCAACTTCTATATCAGAAAACTTAGCCCCCAAGTCAATAAATTTTTCAAAAAGATTATTCATATCTTCTGTGTTATCATAATCTGAAGAACCCACTTTTCCAATTCGAGTAGAAATAAGCTTTGAAATTGCATTTTTCTTATATTTATTTTTAATATTTAAATCAGGATTACTATTTAAATACAATTCAATTTTATCTTTATAGTAATTATAATATTCAAATGAGCAATTCATTAACACTGTATTACCGTCTTTATCTGTAGTATTAATGTCAGCCCCATTGTCAATTAGGCATTTCATAATCCTTGTGTCTACATCTCCACTAAACATTGTTACTGACATCATTAATGGAGATAAGCCCGATGAACTTTTATAATTTATATCAGCCCCATTTTTTACAAAAAGTTCAATATATCTAATTCCATCGTTTACTTGAATGTCTCCAGAAAATCTATTTTCAACATATATATTGTTTACTGTCCAGTAAAGACCATCTGTATACATAGTCTTATTTAGTTTTCCGGAATTAACTAATGTATCAATAATCATTCCATTTGCAGCATTAACAGCCCATCTCAATGAATAATCAGAAATTCTTGCTCCATTTTCATATAAGATGTTGAAAAGTTCTGTATAATAGTTTTTCCAATCTGGTGTTTTTGATTCATAAATTACATAGTCTAAGCAACTTGCATTTATGTTACCCTTGAAAAAGTTTTTATATGAATAATTTATATCGGCTCCTTTCGATATTAAATACTTTACAATTTCGATACCTTCTGGAGATCCTTGTTTAGATGATAAATAATAAATCGCATCCCATAAAGGCGATGTTTTGTTTTCAAGTCTATTTATATCAATTCCCTGTTCTTCGATACAACTTTTTACTTTTTCTAAGTCCCCATCGTAAATTGCCGAAGATAAGCGATCTGCAAAACAAAATTGAATGCTACTTAATGCTATGAGAATTAATAAACTCATTCGTTTCATAAAATCCTCCAATGATTTTATTTTAATCTGTCGGCTGATTTTATGCTTTCAACGAAAGTGGCGCAGTGCGCCATCAACCTAACAATGAGTTCTAATTTCCTATCAATTCAAAATATTTTGCAGGCGTAAAAATCAAAGGTTTATCAATTTTTATATCTTCGAAGTCTTTGTCACCTGTAAGCAAAATATCAGAGTCAGATAAAATTGCAGAGACGAGAACAGGCAAATCCTTTATATCCCTGATTTTTGGATATTTCTTTTCATCGATTTTATTTGGAGTTGTATATTCTTCAAAATTAATGCCATTAAAGAAGATTTCAAGTTGTTCAATTTTTGTAGGAAATTTCTTTTCAAATACTTCCTTACATTCATCTTTTGTGTAAGATGAGATTATTAAAGTATGTTTTTCAAGTAAATGAGAAAAAACTTTAGCAACCTTTCCGTTTGGAAAAAGCATTGCTGAGATTACGACATTTGTATCAACGAAAACTCTCACCTAGATTTCCTCAATTCCTTGATATAAGCAACAACATCATCTTCGGTCTCAAAACCTGCTTTTTTTGCTTCGCCTTGCATTTCAGTCTGAACATTTGCAAGAGTAATTTGAGAAGCGTTTGTAATATAGACTTTGCCTCTGCTTTCTTCAAAAAAGACTTTGTCACCAGTTTTCAACTGAAGTTTTTTCCTTATCATAAGAGGAATTGTAATCTGACCTTTTGATGTTACTTTTGCAAGTTCCATAAAACACCTCCTTACTTTCCTTACTCATATCTTACTCTGTAGTCCTCTATTTCGTCAAGGCAATTTTTGAAGA
>SFKZ01000100.1 GCA_004553595.1 Methanobrevibacter ruminantium
GTAGAACTTGCAGTTTATTTTATATTTGCAATTGTTGGTATGATAAAAAAATAGACAAAGTAGAAATAGAAAAAATTGCATTAGAATCAAACGAGTATCTTAAAGCTTATATTTTTGCCAGATTATTACTGAAAAATCATTTGAAAATTAAATTTCATCAAGCAATGCTTCGTATAATGTCATCATTTCTTTGTTAGAACGGCGAAGGGCAGAAGCAATTCTTCTTGAGATGCGATACATTACATGATAGCCAAGGACAGGCTCTTTGTCACAAAGTTCCTTAAATCTAGAGCCATCCAATTTTAATACTTTACAGTTTTCTATAGCAATAACAGATGCTGATCTAGTATCTCTGTCTATTAATGCAACTTCACCAAAAAATACATTTTGTTCTGTAGTAAGGTTAACTACTGCAAATTGATCATTGCTTGGTGTATTTCTTCTGATTTGAACTGTTCCTTCATAAAGAATATAAAGAGTATCACCTGTATCACCTTCTTTTATAATCACATCACCAGAATTGTATGACTGAGGTTCCAGCAATTGACATACTTCTTTTAACAATCGTCTGTGTTCTTCATCTGAAGAATTAAAGTCTGAGAATATTTCAAGATGTACAAGCTTATCAATTATTTCCTGACTGTGTTCCATTTGCATTCTCCTTAATCTTCAACGTTTTTTTTCGAGCCATGAATAAAAATTGCTTTTGCATTTGGTGGAATTATGTAACTGTCATCAGGTGCAAAATAAGGTTCGTTACTTTTTAAAGTCTTTACTTTCTTGAGATTTGATACGATTTT
Organism: Methanobrevibacter ruminantium; assembly: GCA_004553595.1. Classification (GTDB taxonomy): domain Archaea; phylum Methanobacteriota; class Methanobacteria; order Methanobacteriales; family Methanobacteriaceae; genus Methanobrevibacter; species Methanobrevibacter ruminantium_A. The sequence goes on from SFKZ01000100.1 coordinate 801, forward strand.
TTCAATATCAGGATTTTTTTGTGCTTCTGCTAAAGCTTCCTTTCGTCGTTTATAAAAATTTCCGGTATTTTCTAGTAAACCGATAAGAATATCTTTTTGTGAGGTCAGGGAATTTTTGAAATCCTGATATGGCTTACCAATAAATTTGTCAGGAATATTTTCAATTAAAATTCCGGAATCATTGTCATCAGAAATAAGTTCCCTTAAAATATGACTCATACCTTTCCCTGCAGAAGCTTTTACTAACAGATTTTGTTCGTAATCTGATGAAAGTATGATTTCATCGCAGTGAGCAAGGGTTAAATGTTTTTCAAACTTTGTATCAAGAATCTCTGCAACACAATAAATTTTTGGATTAAGATTTTTTATTGTTATTACAGCAAGTACTGTTCTTGAATCAATTTCAAGTGTAGAAAAGTTTTCAGACGTATCTGCAAGAATTACAGCTCTGTCTGCTGTAGAAAGCTGAGCTTTTAATAATGTTCCTTCATCGGTGAAATCCCCATGAAGAAAATTGATATTCTTAAAACGTTCATCTGATTTAATAACTTCTATTTCTGACAGTGGAGCATTATTTAAAAGAACCATTTTTTCAGCGGGAATTTCTGGATTAGCATATAGAATGCCTTCAAGGATTTTAGAAAAATTTTGTTTCCAGCCTAGAATTAAAAAGTGATTTTTCATGTTAGTCATTTTTAAAAGTCCTCTGTCTTTTTTTTGCTGTCGTTCAAAAAGAAAAGATGCGAATTTTCCTGATAATGCACCGAAAATTGCAACACCTGCAATCAAAAGAATCATGGCGGTAATTCTTCCAATAACAGATGTAGGGGCAATATCGCCATAGCCTACAGTTGTAATTGTAACAAGAGTATACCAGATTGCATCAAATATTGAATTTATTTCAGAGTTTGTTTTTTGCTCTGAAATAAATATGATGAACATCAATATAAATAGTGAAAGAAATAAAATTATTCCCCAAAGTATGTATGAAGAAGTAAAAAAGTCTTTAATTCTATCTTTGAAATTTCTTCTGTCTATCTGGCGTTGTGATTTATTCTTCATGGTCTAATATATTATATTATGGAAATTATATTTTGCACTAATAAAATTTAAAAATGTTCTGAGGCAAAAAAAAAGACTTGATATTTTTATCAAGTCTTTAGCGCGAGTGACGGGGCTCGAACCCGTGATCTCCGGCGTGACAGGCCAGCGCGATAACCAGCTTCGCTACACCCGCGTGTTATATTGTTAATATATATAATATTCAGAATTATGTCAATAACTTATATAAAAAAAATAAAAAAAAATTATAGTTTTTTATCAAACCATCTTTTATAATCATTTTATGAATTTATATAAGGAACCTTTATCCAGGTTTTTAATTTCCTATAATTTATGTTCTCAGCGTTCTGCAAAAAACTTTGTTAAAAATAATGAAGTGGTTGTAAATGGAAATTCCATTAAAGATGCATCTTTTTTAGTAGATACAGAAAATGATACTGTAATAGTTGGAGGTAAAATACTTCCACAAGTGAAGCATAAATACATAATGTTGAATAAGCCAGAAGGAGTCGTATGTTCCACTGTATCTGATTCACATAAAACTGTTTATGATCTTTTAAAAGGGAATTTCAACGAAACAGAACTTTATAAGTTAAAATGTGTGGGTCGACTTGATAACAATACATCTGGTCTTCTGCTTTTGTCCACTAACGGAACCTTTGTAAATCAGCTTACTTCTCCAGAAAACGAAGTAGAGAAAACATATTTTGTTAAACTTCGTGATTCTATTACTGACAAAAATTCCTATGTATTAAAAGCAGAGAAGGGAATTGAAATTCCTTCAGAAAATAAATCACCAGCATTTATAAGTAAAAGCGCTTTTATAAAATGGCTTTCAGATGACTCACTTGAAATTACGGTTACAGAAGGAAAATTTCACGAGATAAGAAGAATATTTTCTGCATTGGGAAATTATGTAGTAAAATTAAAAAGATTGAAGATGGGAGATTTTATTCTTGATGAAACATTAAATGAAGGTGAATTTAAATTTTTATGATTTTTTTTTGAAGACGATTTAATAGATTAGTTACAGGAACAATACGAAGAGCCAATTGAAAAGCCTGTCTGAAAAATCCAGACAGGCTTATGTATTCAGTCTATAGGACTAAATTATGCTTTGTTAAGACGAGCTTCGAGATCGTCAAGGATAGCTGTGAGTTCTTTTGGAAGGTGTTTTCCAAATTTTGGATAGTGGTTTTCACGGATATCTTTAACTTCTTTCTTCCATCCTTCAACATCAACTTTGAGGATTTCTGGGAGAGTTTTCTTGTAGCAGTCAGCAAGACCTTCTGTATTAAGAGCACCATCAGCTGGCATAAGACCAATTGGAGTGTCCTTAGCATTGTCAACGCCATTACAGCGGTCAAAAATCCAAGCGAGAACACGTGAGTTATCAC
>SFKZ01000011.1 GCA_004553595.1 Methanobrevibacter ruminantium
ATATTATAAATCACAGCAGTAGCATTCTCACTAGCAACAGTAACAACAATATCCTCACCATAAACAACAGTAACATCAGTACCGTTAACAGATGAAGGACATTTATCCGCAGTTAAACTAGCTTCAGCAGATTTTTCTTCTTTACCATTGAAAATAGAAGCAGTAGCCACATTTATAGATTCGCCTACTTGAGTAATATTGAAAGTAAGAATTAAACTAGAATTTTGTTTAGCAGCTAAATTAGCTAAAGTCCAATAATTATTTATATAACTCCAGTCTGATTCTTCGGATCCTATAAAATGTAAACTATTAGTATCTAAATCAACTAGCTTAAGTGAAGTAATATCTGCGTCAACTTGATTTGAAACGGTTATGTTGAAAGTAACATTATCATATACATGAATTTCCATACCTTCAGTATAAGGTTGACCATTAACTGCAATGATGGTTTTAGTAAGGTCCCATACATATGGAAGAACTTTTAAAGTACCATTGCCAACTACAGTTTTGGTTTCATTCTTACCGGTAGTTACATTGTAATATAAGTAAGTACATGTAGCTTGAATCTTATATTCACCAGGGGCTAATGTTTTGAATAGAGTTTCTTCGGAAATTTGGAAAACTCCTTTATCAGAAGTATTACCGTAACCGATTTCTATTGGTTGATCATTAACTATTACAGTAAGGTTAATAGTTGCATTAGCTACAGGCTTATTACCATCAACTACATCAACAACAACTTCTTGAGCAGACTCATTTCCTTTATACATAGTTACATTATTTACAGTAACTCCTGGATTAATGTTAATCGCAGTAATGTTAGTAATGTATTTGTAGTAATGGTCTTCAGTGTGAGTTATGTTAATAATGAACCAAGAACTTGTATCAGTAGGAATATCCACTGAAACTGTACCTGATAAATTGGTTTTTAATGTATCATTGTAATATACAACATTACCATTTCTATCATATACAGTAATAACAATTGCTTGCTCATTTTCAAGATCATCTTGGTAAGGTATTCTTCCACCATCAGAATTTTCCCATCCTAAAACAGGATTTGTACCATTAATGTAAAGACGTCTATTAGAACCATTATTGTAGATAGCATTTAATATATTGTTACCACCAGTTAAGTTGGTTTCAATCTTATGAGTTTCGTTATCATAAAGAATTGGTAACCAATATACCCAAGCTTGGTTTTCAACAAAAACACAGTTATTTATATAATTGTCTCCAGTTCCATTAGGATTTACATAGATTGCAGAACCGTTACGAGCAGTGTTGTGAGTGAAGTTAGAATCAGTCACATGACAGTTAGTACCTTGGATGTAAACTGCTCCACCTAAACCATCATCTTTTTTGTCTTCATCAGGAAGCGCATTATTCCCTTCAAAATTACAATTATTAATATTGGTACCGCTACCGATAACTTGAACAGCACCACCATATTGGCTAGCGTTACAGTCAGTGAAATTACTATCAGTAATTACAGTATTAGTACCTTTAATACTGACTGCACCACCATAAGCAGCAGTGTTGTTCTCAAAGTCGGAATTAATGATTTTAGCGTCTCTACCAGTACCCATAACTTGAACGGCACCACCGTCATTGACAGCAGTGTTGTTGTAGAAGTGTGAGTCAAGAACTGTTACACCAGGGCTACCAGCATATACTAATCCTAAAGCACCAGCATAACCGTTAGTAGCGTTAGTACCTCCACCAATAGCGGAGTTGTTAACAAAGGTACAGTTTTTGACAGTTACATTTCCAGAGTGACAGTGTACAGCTCCAGAAGAAGGGGCATAGTTATCCTCAAAGGTACAGTTTTCTAATGCAGTGTCTGAACCGAATAAACATGCAAATCCACCGTGTACTGAACCATAGTTGTGAACAGCAGTACAATTTACAAGATGAATACTAGATGTACCTTGTTCAGAACGGATCCCTCCACCTACACTTGCAGTGTTGTTTTCGAAATAACAGTTGGTAAGATTAATATCTTGAGAACCCCCGTTTACACGAATTGCTCCACCATAAGTACTATCTCTTCCGTTATTAGTAAAATTACAGTGATCAATAGTAATATGGTCTGCACCATTAGTAATGGAAATACAGACACCACCATCGTCTTCGGATGAGGTATTTGCATTGATGAAGTTTATACCCTGAATATGAACATTTGAAGATCTAACAGAAAAAAGAGTGTATCTGTTTTGACCATCAAAGGTAACAGTTTCTCCATCAGCAGCACGGATTAATAAATATTGGAAATTCCGATTGAATAAATAGCTCCATATTATATGAACATCCCTATTACCCGCACCAGTATAAGTACCCTCATGAATAACTATTTCATAATTACGGTTTGGATTTAGAAGAGCATCGATTGCATCTTGAAGATTATCATAATCATAACCAGGGCCAATACCTACATGAAGGGTCAAGTCGATAGGTACATCAGCACTAAGTACTTCATCGTCTGAACTAGCTTTTAAAACGTCTTGAGAAGAGTCATCAACAGTATTTTGATTAATATTATCATTATTACTGGAAGCATCTGCAACTATATCGCCGGATAATGACTCATTAGAATCACTAGGATCCGCTTTAGGATTATCACTGACTTCTGCAGATATTACATCATCGATACTTCCAGACGTATCAGTTGATGTAATTGTATCAATAGCCGCATCATTACCTACAACAGCATCTTCACTTACATCAGCAGCGCTGACAGAAGAGACCATCAAAAGTAAGAGGAATATAGACATTATTAATACAATGTTTCTCTTATCAAATAGTTTCATAAATTTTTTCTCCAAACAATTTCGATGTGAGAAAATAACATATGTGAATTCAATCATATGCTATTGAACATTTATCAAATAAAAAAAAATGAAAAACTCAATATTTTCAATTAAAATAAACACCCCTACCAAAACTTAAACATTTATATAAAAAATGTAAAAATTTCAGCATTACATCACATCTAAATAATATATACATCACTAAACATTATAAAGTTTTTGATTTTTTACAAAGTTCAAAAATAATCAAATAAAAATTGCCTATGTATAAAAATTGAATAAACTCTTTCAAAAATATCTAAATTTTTTTATTCTAAATAAATTCAATTAAAAGAAAGTGAATTAAAATTAGCAAAAATTAAAATGGTCAAATAATTAAATATTAAATTAAGAAAATGAGCAAAATTTAAATTTAATATATCCTAGAATAAAGGCCATAAACCATTATATTTAAAAAAAATTATTTTTTAACTTCGTAAAAACACTTCTTTCAATAATAATTAAATATCAATACATAAAATATATTATTATGACTTTCATGAATAATAATGCAAATATAAAACAGTTTAAATTAATCAAATTCCTTAATGAGACTTGCAATGATGATCATGTGATATCAAGAATTTCAATTGTGCTTCGTAGAGATAAGATAGAAGCTCCATACTATATGAACACCAAAATCAGACTCTCTTCCTGTCTTGATAATGGAGAAAAGGGACTTATTCATGCAATGAATATATTAAATCATAGCAGAATGTACAATTTAACTGAAGACAGATACAATGAAATCCGTTCAATGATCATTGATACATTTGAAGACAATAAATCTGAACAAGTAGAATTCTCTAAAAATGATAAACAGATTAAAATAGCTATAATGTCTAAAAACGATGAGGAATTCAAGAATCTTTATGAAAACTATCATGAACTTTTTGAAAAAATAGATAATCTGATTGATTAAAGATTCCATCAGAAAAATAATAAAAAAATGATTAAATACATGAAAAAATATTAAAAAATAAAAAATAGGTTAAGGTTTGACCTTAACCAAAACTTTTTTTCTAGAATAAAGGATCTTTCACTCTAGCGATTCTAAATGAATTTAATATAACCACTAAAGTTAAACCCAAGTCACCTATACCAACAGACATCATCAATGTAATTAATCCTAATATTGCAAGGATTACAAAGAGAGCCTTTACGAAAATGGATAGTGAAATGTTTTGTTTAATAATATTCATTGTCTTTTGGCTTAAACTGAATAGGTAAGGCAACTTGCTGATATCATCCTGCATTAGAGCCACATCAGCGGTTTCAATAGCTACATCTGAACCTGCTGCACCCATTGCAATTCCGATGTTTGCACGTGCCAATGCTGGCGCATCGTTGATACCGTCACCAACCATAGCAACATCACCGAACTTGTTACGGATAGTGTCAACAATATTCAATTTATCCTCCGGTAAAAGGTCTGAATAGACATAGTCGAGACCTATTTCATTTGCAACCTTATTTGCAGCCATCTTATTGTCACCGGTAAGCATAATTGTCTTTACGCCTTGGTCCTTAAGGTCTTTTATTACTTCTGCAGCATTATCTCTGATCTTGTCAACTACAGTTAAACCTGCAATTACTCCATTTTCATCACCAATGAATACCAAAGTTTTTCCTTCAGAAGTATAACTATTGATTTCCTCTCTTGAAACATTGAACTCACTTCCTTCAATCAATGACTCATTTGCGGCATAGTAACGTTTTCCATCAACGGTACCGACAATTCCCTTACCTGGAATGTTCTTGAAATCTTCAATCTCATCAAAACTTATTTCATTAATTCCTGCATAATCAACGATTGCCTGAGCGATTGGGTGAGAAGAACTGTGTTCCAATGAAGCAGCTATTCTTACAATCTCTTCTTCACTGTAAGCATCATTTATAACATTTATATCACTTAATGCAAGCTTTCCTTCAGTTAAGGTTCCTGTCTTATCAAAGATAACCGCTTTAACATTACGCATTTCCTCTACATATGTACTTCCCTTGATAAGAACTCCCTTTCTGGTAGATGAAGTGATTGCTGATACCATTCCTATTGGAGTGGAGATTAAAAATGCACAAGGACATGAAATTACCATAATTGAAAGTGCCTTATAAACCCAATCTACCAAGTTCTGACCAAAGAAGAGTGGAGGTATAAATGCTACACAGGCAGAAATGACTATCATTAAAGGAGTGTAATATTTGGAAATACGTTCCACCAATGTTTCTGTAGTGGATCTGTTCAATTGTGACCTTTTAACAAGAGTTACAATTTTTGAAATTACTGAGTCCTTAGCTTCTTTGCTAACCACCATTTCAAGATATCCGTCTTCATTTACAGTACCTGAAAAGATCGCATCACCGACGGTTTTTGTTACAGGAAGACTTTCACCAGTGATTGAAGCTTGGTTTATGGAAGATGTACCATATACAATATTTCCATCCAAAGGAACTTTATCTCCCGGTCTGATGATGACAATTTCACCTATTTTTACTTTGTCAACATTACGAACTTCCACTCCATCGTCAACTTTGACTCTTGCAGTTTCTGGAGCCAATTCAACCAATGACTTGATTGAACGTTTTGCACGAAGTTCAGCATAATCCTCGAGGAATTCCGCTATATAGTATAATAATGCAACTGCTGCCCCTTCTTCACCGTGTCCGATAATGAATGAAGCTATACATGCAATCACCACAAGAAGTGCCGGTCCAATGGTATGACGTTTTACAAGTGAGTTATAAGCCATTACAGCTATTTCATAACCTGCTATAATAGCAGCAATCATGTAAATTATTGTAACAATGGTCATGTCAAAAGATAAGTATTCAAGTATATGTCCTGCTATAAATAGGATTCCACTTGAAACCATGATTTGAATAGGCCTATTTGAGAGGAGAGGTTTTCCTTCTGCAATAAGGTCTTCATCCCCATGGCTGTGGTCATGTCCATGTCCGTGGTCATGGTCATCATCTGCACAATCAGAGCACGCACAAAGTGAGAAATCGTCATCATCATGGTCATGATGGTGATGATCATGGTCACGGTCGTGTCCATGGTCATGATGGTCATGCTCATGACTATGAGAGTGGTCATGGTCATGACAACCGCAATCAGGGTCTTCACAAGAATCTCCCACTACTTTAGGACTATGGTCGTGTTCATGATGATGCTCATGGCTATGTTCATGCTCATGCTCATGTTCGTGATCGTGTTCATGATGATGCTCATGGCCATGCTCTTCTTCATCATGACAACCATCGTCATCACAGCCACATCCACAGGACTCTTCATGATGCTCTTCCTCATGGTCATGATGGTCATGATCATGGTCGTGCTCATGATGGTCATGTCCATAATGGTGATGCTCATGATTGTGGCCGTGATGATGGTCATGGTCATCATCTGCACAATCAGAGCAACCACAAAGACTTATATCAACATCCTCATCATAATCTATCTTTTCTCTATGATCGAAAACACTTAAGTCAGTGCTTTTCTGATAATCCTTCAATAACTGCTTATTGTAATGCTTTTCATTCATACATTTTTCATCTTCGCAGTCAGGATCAAAACAAATATGATTGTAATGTTCAGGATTAAAGCATTCCTCTTCATTACAATCAGGATCATAACATTTATTTTTTACCATATTGACACCTTAATAATAAATTATATTAAAAAAATTAAATAATTAGAAAATTAAATAATTAAAAATTTAATTGAAGAATATTCAAAAGTTATTATTCATTCAAGTGTTCCAAACCCATCTTGTAGATCATTTCCACATGAAGGTCAGTTAATGAATATCTGGCTTGTTTTCCTTCTTTCTCAAATTTGACAATATTATGTGCCCTCAATATCCTCAATTGATTTGACACTGCATTCTGATTCAAATCTAATGCTTCGCATATGTCACATACACATAAATCCTCATAGCTCAAAAGGGAAATTATCTTAAGCCTTGTTGGATTTCCGAATATCTTAAAGAATTCTGAAAGGTCAGAATACTCATCATCAGCTAAAATATGCTTTTTAGCTCTTTCTATTGAATCTTCGTGCGGATGAAATATTTCACACATATCATCATGTTTATTCTCTTCATTTTGTGAATTTTGATCTTGCATTTAGAACACCTTTTTATAATAATAGTTTTTACATCAACATATTTAAATGTTTTCATATCATGATATTATGATATGTTATTAAAAAAGTGATGAAAATGAGAGAAAAGTAATAAAAAATAGAAAAAATAGCTAAAAAAAGAAAAGAGTTAAAATAAATTAACTATATGAATAAGCGTAAAACAAAAAATGGGCCTATAGATGCAAGCAGGAAAAGACCTATTCCCAAAGCAGTGATATACTTTTGTTCATCCATTATTCCATTAATGATTAATAAAATGCTGAAAAATCCCAATATTAAGGGTAAAATATGAGAAAATATAATAATAAATCCATTTGCCATTTATATCACATTAATACTTTTTACAATTATATAATAATTTATTTAACTTAATATTTAAATTTAAGCAGAGAAATAGCAAAATAAAAATTTAAAAATAAGATTCAATTAAGTTTTAAAATTTAGAAATAAAAGCAATCAGAAATTGCTGATATTTATTTCACCTTTATGCAAAGCAGTTCCAACCAAAGCCTTTTTGATTCCCAATTCATTGATTAAAGGAATTTCATCTTTAGTTATTCCGCCACCTAAAATGATTTTATCCTTGAATTCCTCAAACTTGTCAAGCAATTCCTTATTGAAACCGGCTTCTGTTCCAACTGAAGAGATGTCTAGCAAGATTATTTCATTTGGATCAATCCTTCTCAAGATTTCCTTAAATCCTTCCAAATCCAAATCCATGTGTTTAGTGTACAATTCATTGTCCTTTACATCTACACTTACAATGATTCTTTCCTTCGGATACTTTTCAAAGATCTTTTCAAGCTCTTCAATTGATTCTAAAGTTTCAGTAGCTACAATGATTTTATAAGCGAAATCTAGCATGAACTCAAAGGTTTCAAGATTATCTACACCTACATCCACAATAACAGGCAAAATGGTATTGACTTCCTTTATCTTATAAATATTATGATTTCCGTTTCTTTCAATGAGGTCCAAATCAGCTATATACATCTCTTTTGCATTAGCCCTTTTCAATGAGTTGGCTATTTCCACAGGGTCAGATGAAGATGCATAAATGGTTTGCAAAGGAGTGTAAGTGTCTCTATTGCCGCTTTTACCAGATACTGCAACAGAATTCATTAAATCTAAAACAGGAATAATCTCTAACATGTTTTCACCATATTACCATTATTTTTGATAATTATAAGTTATTCATCTAATTTTATAAATATTTCGTTAGCCAATTCCTTGTCTACAGCAAGCTGGGTGTTTCCTAATTGGAAGACATAATTAGGGAATTTTTGGATTAAGCAAATTCTAGACCCTGGAATAAGACCTAAATTCATGATTTTTCTTAATTTACGGGCGTCTTCTGTTTTAATGTGTGAAACTTCACCTGATTCTCCACTGTGACAAGAGACTAAAGGTACGGAATATTCGTTTCCTAAATCATTATCACTATCCCCTTTAGGAATTGGATTGTTGTGAGGACAGTTTTCAGGGTTTCCTAAGATTCTGCATATATTGTCTTCAACCTCTTCACTCATTACATGCTCAATCTGGTCTGCCAATTCTTCCATTTCTTCCATATCTGCTAAAAACAAGTCTGCTACAACCTTTTCCGCAATCCTATGTTTTCTAACCAATGACCTTCCCAAACGTTCACCACTTTCAGTTAAATTGACAAAACCATCTTCAATCTTGACATACTCCTTTTTAGCCAATAATTCAATATCATCCTTATTGAATTCATCAATGACCAATTTCTCTTCCTTTTCAAATTCTCTAACCCAGATATCACGCAAATAATGTTCAATTTCACTTTTTTCCATTTTAAACACCAAATTGTTAGAAACTATTTAATCATGCTTTTAATCTTTTTAAAACTGTCTTCTATAAACTTATAGGATTTGGATTCCGGTAGAATCTCATATCCGCAATTGGGACATTTTACTGTTTTGCAATTAATAGGGCATGAATCACAGCTGATCCCATCACACTTTTGAAATGTGAAACCGCAGAATTCACATTTGATTATTTGATCTTTCATCTTATTTTCATCCATTTCAAAACCCCATTAATTAAAAAAAACATTAAGAATATTAACTTAAAATTTATAAAACCACATGTAAGCTAGTTAAAATTAGGTTTACTATAAAACCCATTGTAAAAGCAAGAACTATGCTCATTACAGCAATCAAACCAGCTAACTTAACACCTCTTTCCTTAATCATAATCATCAATTGAGCTACACAAGGCAAGAACAAAGTCAATGTTACAGAAGCAACAAGCAATTGAACTCCTTTCAATTGATTCTGAATTGTCATAAGTCCTGCTGCACCAAAGTCTCTTCTAAAGAATCCGAGCACAAATGAGGAACTTGTTGAAGTTGGAAGACCAATTGCATTGACTACCGGGCTGATGCAAGAAATGATCCATTGGAATATTCCGCATAAGTCAAGAGCCCAGATGATTACACTGATCAATATGAATATTGGAATCAATTCCTTGATATACATTACAAGACGTGTCCAAGTCTTTTTAGCGATATGAGACAATTTAGGCCATCTTAAAGGAGGCAATTCCATAAAGAAGCTTGGCTGTGCACCTGGAACAAATCTTTTTGCAAGGAATCCTATGACAACAAAGTTGAATAGGATTACAGCAAACCAAATCCAAATGGCATTTTGATGTTGGGATAATAGTGCCATAATAACCCCCAATTGTGCAGAACAAGGAATTGTAAGAGCCATAAGCATTGTAGCAATGTTTCTCTCCCTTCTTGTTTCCAGTGTTCTTGTAACCATTGTTGCCATACTTCCACAACCAACTGCAAGCACAAATGGAATAACACTTCTACCGCTCAAACCGATTTTCTTAAATCCGTTATCCACAAGCAATGCAAGCCTTGGAAGGTATCCGCTGTCTTCAAGTATTGAAAATACAATAAAGAATAGGGATACAATCGGCAGGATAATACCGAATCCATAGGTTAAACCAAGTGTGACGATACCATATTCCCCAACAAAGAGGTTTTGAATCGGTACCCATGGAATGTATTGAACAACAACTGCAGTTACTGCGGGGTTAATGTACTGGCCGAAAATGGTGTTTTCCAAGAAATCAACAAGAATGCCTGCTCCAAGCACTCCAACTATCAGATAAAGTCCAAAGTAAAGCACACAGGCAAGTATGATAAGTCCATAAATCGGATGAATCATTATTCTGCTTAACTTTTCACCTAAACTATCCTTATCCTGAACATTTACACTATCAATAGTTGTATATTCTGATTTGATGTGTTTAGCATAATCAGCAAGCTTAAGCTTAGTCAAATACTTGACCGGTTGGTCAAATTTGTCCTTTTGAGCATCAATAACCTTTGATAATACTGCATAATCTTCTTTCTCTTTTACAAGGTCCTCGCTGTCTTCATCACCTTCAAGAAGAGAAACCGCCAAATATCTTTTAGAAACAGGGTAATTTCCCTTAATGTTATCCTTAATCTCAGAAATAGCTATTTCAATAGACTTTCCATAGTCTACATCAAGCAATGTTTTTGATTCGCTTACTATTTGATCTTCAATTGAATCATAGTTTACAATTGTATGCTTCAATTCATCCAATCCCCTGTTTTCTGCAGCTGCAGTCAAGACAACTGGAATTCCAAGGTCCTGTGACAATCTTTCAGCGTCGATGGTCGCTCCAATCTTTTCAAGCTCATCCATCATGTTTAAAACTAAAATAACCTCTTTTCCTGCATCAATCAACTGCAAGGTAAGGTCAATTGACTTTTCAATGTTTTTAGCATCAACTACGTGAACCATCAAGTCAAATTGCTCATCCAAAACCAATAATTTAGCTACTCTTTCCTCTTCTGTGATTGTATTCAAGTCATAAAGTCCTGGAGGGTCTGTTAAGTGGACTGTCTTGTTTTCATAGGTGAAATTACCTTCATCTATATCTACTGTGGTTCCAGGGTAATTTGAAACCATTGCAGTCATACCAGTCAATTTATTGAATGTTAAGCTCTTCCCTACATTAGGACTTCCTATTAAAAGAACATTTTTGTGGTATGCTTTATCATTATTGATTGAATTTTCATCCTCTAGATCAATCTTAGAATTAGTATCCTTCCCCATTTTTACCTTCTCAAATATTGAATAAAACTACTTAATAATCTTTTACCTAAAACTAATTTTATCCATCGATATTGAACAAAACCAGATAATATAAATCTATTTTTAATTTACTTACTTAATAATGCATATATGTAAAAAATTAGACTTATTTATAAGCTAAAAAGAAATTAGGTAAACCTAAATAATATTTTATTTCCTAATTATATAAATATTTCTATAAAAAGGATTTATCTACAACATCATCAATGGAAATTTCACAGGATTCCACATTTCTTTTGAAATGGGCTAAGTACTCTATATTCCCATTTTTCCCTTGGATTTTTGAAACGTCCAAATCAATTATATTATAACCATATTGTTTAAAATAAGTAATTATATCAAGAATAACATCCTTATGAACTTCCTTATCATTGATAATCCCTTTGAATTTATCAGCTATTTCCTTACCGCATTCAAATTGAGGCTTTATGAGAAATACCAATTCGAAATCCTCATCCTCAAGGGATATTCTGTCTATAATGTGCTTTAAGGAAATGAAGGACACATCTGATACAATTATATCAATGTTTTCAAAGAGACCGCTTGGAGCGTTCTTGAAGTTCAATTGCTCATACAATTCAACTCTTTCATCATTCCTTAATGAATCTGCCATCAAGTCAGTTCCTACATCAATTGCAACTACCCTTTTAGCACCATGCCTTAAGGAGCAGTCGGTAAATCCTCCTGTTGATGATCCAATGTCCATAATGCTTTTATCTTTTAAGTCCAGATTAAATGAACCTATTGCACCTTCAAGCTTCAATCCGGCCCTTGATACATACTTGATGGAACTATTGTCAATTATTTCCACTTTATCGTGGTCTTTTACAATATAACTGGCTTTTGTAACTATCTTATCATTTACCTTCACATTGTTGGATTTGATCAATTCCTTTGATTTGGTTCTAGTGGAAACAAAATTATTGCTCACCAAATATTTGTCTAATCTCTCTTTCATTAAAACACCAATTACATTGTAAAGAAAAAAATAGAATTTTTATAATTATAATCTATATTTTGTTCATTTTACTTATTAAAACTAGATGTTTATAAAAAATATAAAATAATAAAAAAAAGAAACGAAATTCCACATGTAAAAAGCAATGGGAAAAGTAGAAATTGAATAAAAAAATAAAATGGGGAGAAAAGAAAAGAGAATTCATCTCTTTTCTTATTCATATTGTGTTTAAAAATACTAGCTAAGATTAAAAATAAAGAGAATGAACCCTTAAACTTATTTTATTCTTTATAATATATAAAGTTTACTTGAAAAATAATAAATTTTAATTGATATGAATAAAATTTAAAAAAATTGTGTGTTTATTAAAAATATTAAGAAAAACATTATTTTTTAAAAAAATATGAAAAAAATAGAAAAATAAAAAATAGATTATTGATTAAAATAGAATCTTAAACAATTTAGTAAACTTCAATGCAAGGCGAGGGGATATCTTTAAAAATACTTTTAGAACATCCCTTGGAGTCATATTATTATAATCAAGCCCTATAAATGCATGAATAATCTTATTTAAATCATCATCACTTAAAGAAGCATATACCTCATGAGCAATAGCCAATTTAGGAATAGCCCCTTGAGTGTATTCATCATATAATACTTCATATTCACTAAGCCTTTCCGCTGAATAATCCTTAGCCCTAACGGCCCTTGCAGCCACTTGGCCAGCAGTCTTACCTCCAAGCATTCCCAAGATGATTCCTCCACCGGTGATTGGGTCTACTTGACCTGCAGCATCACCGCAAACCAATAGGTTATCGCTATAGATTTGACCAATCAATCCGCCAATTGGATCTCCACCTACATTAAGTTCAACCGCCTTGGCATTTTTCAAAGGAGGATATGATTCAACGAATTCATTTAGGTATTCAATAGCTGGCTTTTTGCTTGTTGAAGGTATTCCAATACCTACATTTGCAATGTCATCTCCCTTAGGAAATACCCAAGCATAACCGCCACCTGCAAAAGCTCCTAAATGAAGCTCAATCAAGTCCATTCTCTCACAATTGACTCCTGCCATTTCATATTGTACTCCAGACATCATATGCTTTGGCTTTTGTGTTGAGTTTATGCCAAATGCCTTAGCCACTCTGGATTCAGGACCATCTGCAGCAATTACTATGCGAGCCTTTATTTCTATGATTTCTCCCATATGTTCACAATCGATGACATAAAAGGAACCTTCAGAATCCTCATCTTTCATAATGGATTTTGCCAATGTCTTAACCATTATTTTAGCACCTGCTCTTGCAGCATCCATAGCCATATACTTATCAAAGACCTTCCTTTCAATGATATAACCTTTTTCAGGCAGCACTGTCTCATCAAGAGCCAATCTTGTTTTATCAGGGGCAATAATAACTCCACCATTGATTCTCTGAACTGCCCATTGAGGATTCGGTTCAATCTCCAACCATTTAAGCCCATGGTCATAAATGCCTTCAGCACATCTTTTAGGAGTTCCTATTTCTGACTTCTTATCTATCAAAATGACACTTGCTCCACCTAAAGCAGCATGCTTTGCAGCAGCAGAGCCAGCAGGACCTGCACCAATTACTAAAACATCCGTTTCCATCATAATTATCATCTTAAAGTGAATAAAATTATATATTTTTTATTTATTTAAATTTTAGAATATTTAAAATTTAGAATTATATTATAATTAAAAGAATATACTATTTATAGTTTTAGAAAATTAATAAATGAAAATCATCCAAAAGCAATTGATTAAATAGAGATAATAAAATATGAAAAATAAAATTTGTAAAAAAAAATTGGTAAAAAAAGAAAAAAATAGAATTTTTAAAAAAAACTAGAAAAAATTATCCGGCAATTATATCAGAGAGATATTCCTTTTCAGATGCCGAAACAACAACTAACTTATCATCTTTTGCATATGCAAATGTATAATATGGATATATTGTGAAAGTGTAAATGTAATTTCCACTTCTAAATTTGGTCACAGATTTAGGATGATAATCTAAATAACCGCAACTCCATTAATGGTTTCACTATCCCCTCCAAAACGACGAGCAGTATCATCAGTTGCCTTATGGGTAAGATTTTTAGAAACAGATAATGAAACTGTATCATTTCCATCTGCATAATTTTTTATTTCTGAGAAATATGGTATATCATCAACAGTTTTTGTTATATTTTGTTGTGCTGTTACTTACAACTTCTTCAAAACCATCAGGAACATTGAATTTGATTCCATCAACAGTTACTGAATTTCCAGTGTCAAAAATACTTCCAAGGTCTAAAGCATAGACCCACCTACACTTACAATACCCTAAATAGCTAAAATCAATAGAGCAAATAGTTTTTTATTCATTTTATCAACCTAAATAATTGTAATTGTATTTATATTTTTTTTTAATTAATATAGTTATTTATTTAAAAATTTTGAAAATAATTATATAATTTTTAATTTTTTAACAATAATTATGAAAAATAATATTATAATGAAAAAGTTTTAAAAAATATTCAAAAGAAAAAAGACAAAATATAAAATTAAAATTTATAGAAAATAAAAAAAGAAAAATAAGAAATAAAAAAAGAAAAATAAGAAATAAGAAAAATAATTAAATAAAATTTTAAAATCTAAAAATAGAATTTAGGCTCTTTTCTTTCTGCATTAGCACTTTCAAATGCTGGCTTTTTATCTTTAAATGCCTCTCCAGTGAAAGCCCTTGCATTTTCTGGGCAAATGTTAATGCATGAAGTGCATCTTGAACATAAGTCAAGGTTCACATCTGCAGGATCATCATCAGGAATTGCTTTCTCAGGACAAACTCCTACACATTCAAGGCAGAATACACATTTTGCTTCATCACAGCTTACAACAAATGGAAGTTGCTTATAATCAAGATAAGGCCTATTTCCAGGAATCTCAGCCTCTAAGGAAGTTCCAGCATCTATTTTTTCAATGCATTTTTGTGCAAACCCATTGATCTTTTCAATGTCATCCCCATCAGGCCTTCCCACTGCAACACCATCAAATATGGAATGATGGCTTACGGTAGAAGCTGCTGCAATAACATCAAAGTTATTTTCATCCAATAAGTCAACAAGTTCAATCAATGCATCACTAACATGTGCATTTCCATAATTTACAACAGCAATAGCTTTAGTATTGTCACCTGATAATCTGGATAACCTATCCCTTGCAGTTTTAGGAATTCGTCCTGCAAATACAGGCATGCCAACTATGACAATATCATCTGATTCAAAATTCTTTTCATCATTAAAATACAATAAGTCACAAACAACACTTTCCTCTTCAAAATTGTTAGCTATTTGACTAACAACTTTTTTTGTAGTTTCAGATGGACTGAAAAAAACTTTAATAATCTTGCTCATTTTTTCACCTATTTTATAGAAATCAAATTCAATCAATTATCTGTAATGTTCGTTAATGTATTCATCAAGTTCCAAGTAAGACCCATCGATTACTTCATCGATTATTTCATCAGATAAGTCAGATAACTCATCTATGCCAATCTCAACTGATGCATCTACATCAAGTTCCCCATTTTCATTAGGATAATCAATTTCAATGCTTACATCCATATCCAAGATTTCCTTTTGAGACCTTACTGAAGAAGAGATTTTCTTCACAATGGTTTCTGATAAAAAATTTGAAATGTCTTCAAGATCATCTTCTGATAATTCCTTAAGTTTTGATACCATGTTAACACCTAAAAAAATAATGACAATAATTATAAAAAAATTATCGCTAAACAAACACGATGAATATAAAATAAAAAAAATTATTTTATACAATACGAATTAAAAAATTAAAAATAAAAAAAAGAAAATAGAAAAAAATTAATTTAATCTATTTACCCTTGAATTCCACCCATAGCTTGCTGGATGGTTGCTTGCATTTCTTCAAGCTTTTTCATGACTCTTTCTTCTTGACGGGTCATGGTTTGTTGTCTTAATTTAAGAGTTTCAACTTTATCTTCAAGCTCTTCTAAAGTTTCATTGCGTTCTACTTTAATCAATAAGTTTCCTGCAGATTTGAATACTTCAGCCCCTTCGGGAGTCTTTTTAAGTTCTTCAAGAGCAGTTTCAGTTTCTCTTAATTGAATGTCAACATTTTGTTTTTGAATGGTTACAGCTTGAGCTTGTTGTTGTAATTGTTGGAATTGGTTTAATTGATGTTGTATATTTTGTGGAATTTCCATATTTTCACCTTTAATCTTTTTTATAATAATATTAGTTTAATTTTTAATTTTAAAATATAATTAGCTAATAAATCATTATATTATAATATATTATTAGTTAAATATTTAAAACTATTGATTGAATGATATTTTTTATGATATTAAATAAATGAAAAAAATTAAATTTCAGTCAATTCATTTATCTCAACAGACAGTTTTATCCATTTGATAGCTGAATTGATTGATGCTCTAAAGGATGTTGCATCCTCTGCATCAATAGTGATTATGATAGAATTCTTATCCAATTTCAAATCCATGGAAGATCTGTAATCAGGAGAAGTCTCAAATTCAAGCAATATGGAATCATAAACTATTTTAGCTTGCTTTTCTGTATCAAAATCAATGACAATGTCACTATTGATTGACTTTAATATATCACTTTCACTAATAAAAATCTCTCCTGAAAATCTATTCTAATTTTCAACTATCTTTTTAACGTTTATTTGGAAATCTATTTGTTCCCCTTTCTTATTTACAAAATAGAGTATTGCAAAGTTCTTCTCATCATCATAGTCAGCATAGGATATCCTAATGTAATTTGAGTCCTGAGGTTCAGTTGTGACTTCAATACCCAACACTTCAGCCAAAACATCCAACTCTCTTACGGTTGATCTGATTTTCAAATCCTTAGGGCTGATGTGGAGACGTTCATTTGTAGTGTTTACAGAAACAAGCAAAGCCAATTTTTCATTTGCCTCAAGGTCATAAAAAGTTAGCTTGCTTGGATTTCCCTTGATCTGATACACTAAAACAAGACTGTCATGACCTAATTGCTTAGCTTTAATGAGCAAATCCCTTAAGCTGCTTTTTCCCCTATTGGTATAGTCAAATCCAAAAGCGTGGGAAAAGTTCTTGCAGAATGTTCTTGTTTTCTGAGATGGTTTTCTTGATGTAGAAATAAGCATGATAATCCTCTTTTTTATAACTTAGATAAGAATTAGAAATAGTAATGCATAAAATTAGTAAAAATTATAAAAAGGCTAATTTTAATTTTGATAAGCAATTAAAATTAGCAAATAGCTAAAATAACTAAATAGCTAATAAAAATAGAAAATGAAAGCAGAATCCACTGCCATAAGCTAAATAGTTATTAAAGATAATTAAAGAATAATTATAAATAAAAATTATTTAATAACTATCTTGCTTTTACAAGTTTTCTGACATCTGGAACTTTTTTAAATAAAATCCTATATCTGCATTTAGGACATTTATTTTCCATGTAACCTTTGTGGTCAACTTCAGTTCCACATTCAGGACATCTGTACAATTAGTTTCCTCCAACTACTCTTTTAATGTTACGTGTAGCAGCTTTTGCCATTGGAGTTTCAGGTACGTATGCTCCACCGGTAAAGACAGTACCACATTTTTTACATTCCCAAATTCCAGCGCTTACTCTTTTTACGTAAGGTCTGTCACATTTAGGGCAAACATGTTTCTTTTTCATGTTTTCTTCGATTTTCTTAACTTGTCTTTTTGCTTTTCTTCCGTATCTAGCACCAAATCTGCCAGTAATACCAACTTTTTTTGTTCTTGCCATTTAAAATATCTCCAGTAAAATTGAATTAATTAAATAAGTTATTAAGCTTCAACACCTACAAAGCTTAATTTAAAGTATTATTTAATCCATCAAATGATAAACAATAAATATGATAGTAATGAGACATACTCTTGTCTTTAATTATAAGATTAAATAAAAAAATCTACTTTACTAATTATAACCTACAAACGATAATTAAAATAAAGAGAAATTGTTAAAATTATAAAGCCATTACAGCAATTAGGCTATAAACTTAACTAATAATATAATATAGTATTTAAAAGTATATAAAGTTAATGGTTTTTAGATATTTTAATTCGAGAAAAATAGCTATTTTTTATTTTAGATTTGAATAAATCTTTAAATTTACAATTTAACATTGAATTAACTATTTTTTTATAGAATTGACTATTTTTTTACAATAATTAGCCATATCAAAGAATGTTAAAATTAAAATAAAATAAAAAAATAACCAGTTAAGAGCGGATACTCCTAACTAGTGAAAAAGTTTTGATCAAACTTTTTTTAAAAGTTTTGAAAAAGTTTCAATCAAACTTTTTTAAAGGTTTAGAAAAAGCTTGCTTATTCTAAATGACTTAATAAATCATCTTTGGTAGTGAATGCCATGTGAACAGCATCAAGGATTTCATCTCTACTTAAAGGTGCTTCTCCACCTTTTTGCATGGAACAGACATGGTTTCCTTCATCAGTTACACCAATAGTTATTCTAGCATCCAAGATTTCTTCCTCTTCTAAAGAAGGATCTAAAATCAAGCCATTGCCGATTTTTACAAAGGTGGATAAAGCTAATTTGTCTCTGATTGGTAAATCCATGGTTTCATCTTCAGATAAGACAACTTCATCATCAATGTATTCAGCAACAGGTAATTTAGTGTTCATTAAAGCTGCCATTACAGCAAGGTTAGATGCATCAAAGAGATTTCCATCGTAATCGATTACATGCAAGTCAATGAAAAGCATCCAAACTTTTTTACCTTCTTCAATACAAAGCTTTTCTAAGTCCACTAATTCACTTTCACGAATTCCACGGTCCACTACACGTGCAAGTTCAATGGATTCAGGGCTAGGTGGACCTGGTTCAAATCCAGGAGCAGCCATTGGCAATAATTCACAATTGGTCATTAAGACCCCTAAATTAGGAGTGTCCCCAAATGGTTCACCAATAGTTGGCTTTACACCTACAATAACTTGGGTGTCACCTAATTTAACTCTTGCAGAACCTTCTGCCTTTTCAATCACATTAGGTTCAATGAAAATATCTCTTCTTTCATCAAAAGCTCTTCCATCAGCTCTTTTACCATCATTTATAAGTCTTGTAATACTTTTTCTAGTAATTTCTGGTACAATATCCATATTTTCACAACCTATTCAGAACTATACCTGTTCTTTAAAGCTTCATGTTGGAGTTCGCTAATTTTCATACATCCTTCCATAGCTAAGTCCAAAGCTTCTTCAAATTCTTCTTCAGTTAAGTTACCGTCTGCTTGAAGTAAAGTAATTTCACCGGTTCTTGGCATGATAGCGATAGGAACGTCAGCTTGTCCTTCCTTATCCTCTTTTTCAGATAAGTCTAAAACGATTTGGTCATTTACCTTACCTGCAGCACATCCAACTACAATATCTTTCATTGGAATACCTGCATCAGCTAATGCTACAGCAGCTGCAGTGATTCCTGCACAACGGGTTCCTCCTTCAGCTTCAATTACTTCAATTGAAACATCAACCATTGATCTTGGGAATGATTCCAACATTAAAGCAGGTCTGAGTGCATCAGCAGCAATTTTGGAAATTTCAGTTGATCTTCTATCTGGACCAGGTCTTTTACGGTCATCTACTGAAAATGGAGCCATATTGTATCTTACTCTAATTACACCAGTATTAGGTTTTAATAAACGTCTGATATAGGATTCTCTTGGGCCGTATACAGATGCTAAGATTTTATTTCCACCAACTTCCAAGTAAGCAGAACCATCTGCTCTTTTCAAGACTCCAGCTTCAATTTTAATTGGACGGAGCTCATTGTAAGCTCTGCCGTCAGCTCTTAATTCTTTGTCATTTGAGATAATAAAAAACACCTCTTTAAAATCACATTCATAATTAACAATAATTATTAAATTTTTAATTCAACAGCTTAAATACCTCTTCCTTGTGAAATGTTTAAAGTAGGAGATTTAGAATTATCTGCATGACTTAAATCAAAAGAAGATTTATTGTTCTTTTTTTGCTCATTGATAAATTCATAGGTATCCATGAAATTAGGCTTTTTTGATTTTTCTTCTTTTTCTTCATCTTCAGAATCTTCTTGGGAAGCAAGTTCTTCAACTTCCTCTTCCGGAGCTTCTTCATCTTCCACTGCATCTTCATCTTCAGAATCTTCTTCTACAGCTTCTTCTTCAGAATCCTCTAAATCTTCAGAATCTTCTTCCACGTCTTCTTCATCTTCAGAAATAGCATCAGAGATTACATCTTCCAATTCTTCATCAGAGATATCGTCTTCAAAGTCTTCGATTTCTTCTTCAGAATCCTCATCATCTAAGTCTTCCTCATCGATATCTTCGTAATCTTCTGTTTCATCATTGAAGTCTTCCACATCATCTTCGAATTCCTCTTCTTCAGAATCCTCATCATCTAAGTCTTCTTCTGAGTCTTCATCGATGAATCCTTCTTCAGCTAATTCCTTTTCAACTTCATCTCTGAAATCTTGAAGTTCAGGTTTTTTCAAGCCTTCTTCAAAAGCATCCTCTTCTTCCACTTCTTGTTCTGCTTCTTCAGCTTCTTCCTCTTCTGGAGGCAATTCGCCGTCAATAAGTAAACAAAGCTGGTTTTTAATTCTGTCAGTTAAACCAGAGGTATGAGCTTCTTTTTCGATTAACTTGATAATGTTCTTGACGATTTGTTCCATGTCTTCTTTACCTTTTACCCAAACAAGACCATTTTGACCGACTACAATCTTACAACCGGTTTTATCCTTGATCATGTTGATCATGGAACCTTTCTTACCAATTAAACGAGGCACTTTTGTTGGAGCGATATCTACGATAACTCCGCCTTTGAATTTGCCCATTCCACGGCCTTTTAAACCTAATTTAACCTTTTTAACTTCATCAACATCGACGATTCTTAAGAAAAGAACATCACCAATGTCAAATACTCTACTCAATTCCTTTTTCTCTCTTCCGAATACTTCAGATGCAGGTAAGATACCAGAGTATGGTGAGTTAATGTCTACTCCCCACATGGAAAATCTGACATCATCGATTTTACCAATAACCACATCTCCTTTTTTAGGAAGATATTTGCTTTTCAAAGGAATTACACTAATTTTCTTATTCCTTAAAGAAACTAAACCTAAGAGTTTGGAACAAATTTTCCCATCATCTTCAAAGGTTCCTCTTCCTGGATAATAATCATCCTCTGCTAATAATTCTCCAGGAACAACTAAATCTTTTTCATTCACATATATCATACATATACTTCCCATAAGAGTATATTAAATTCAACTACACACCTAAATTAAAACACCTATAACGTTAATCCAATTAGTCTCTTATTCTCTAATCAAATTAAAATCCATAGCCATTTATTGCTATAGATTAAACATATAGCTAATTTATTAATTTAGTTTCAGCTTCTCCTCCTGAGATAGAAGCCATTTTATGATTAAAATCATCTTGAAGACCACCAGGCATTTCCACAATTCCAATCCAAGAACCATCTTGTTGCCATTCTTCATTTACAATTTGTCCAAATGGGCGAATTGCAGAATAAGCATTACCTGCTGCTGTGCTTGGCAATCTAACAGCCATTTTAACTTTTTCAAATTTAATTGGGATTAAAACTTTAATTGCTTTTAAAGCTATTTGAACCTGTTCATCAACAGATTTAAATGCATCGACTTTAACTTTAGCTTCGTTCATAGCATTTTCAATTCTCATTACTGGATGTGGAAGACCGTTTTGAGGGTTAATTCCTTCTCTTGCTATTTTAGCAATGACTTGTTTCCTCTTGTCCTCTTGCATTTGCCTTCTTTGTTCAGCAGTTAATTGAACATGCCCTTTTAGAAGAATTTGACTAGCCACTTCCAAAACATCAGTAGTTCCAAATACCTTTTCCATTGCTTCCTCAGAAGCCTTGTCTCCTTTTTTGGAATCTTTGAATATTTCTTCAACAGCCAATATTTCTTCAATTTCAATTTCTTTTTCATTATCTGGATTTCTAAAGTCTGCAGCTAAATCAGGATCAACTAAAATTTCAAATTTTTCTCCAAAAGATTCTAATCTTGCAATAATAGCATCATCTACATTTACCATGCTTACTCACCAAAAACCAATTAATTTGATATTCTTTTTAATACATTTAAAAAAACAAAAAAATGTATGAAAATTTTTAATACATTAATAAAAAAGTAAAAATGAAAATGAGTTCAAAATGAACTCAAAAACTAAAATAAAAATTTAAGATAAAGTTAAGAATGTTAAGAAAACTTATGGATTATTTTCAAAACCATTTAGATTCATTAAATATGCTTAACAATCATCCTTAAATGTTTATGTTCACTTAAAAGTTTTTCTGTAAGAACTAGCTTAAGTCCAAACTTTGCAGTTTTCCTAACAGTCTTACTCTTCAGAACCTTCTTCACCATCGCTTTCTTCAGAAACATTTTCATCTACAACATCTTCAGAAGTCTCTTCGAAAGCTTCATCTTCAGCATTTTCATCTGCTTTTTCTTCGACTACTTCTTCATCCTCTTCCTCAGATTCCTCTTCCTCTTCTTCAGCATTTCTCTCAAGAAGAGCTTCGACATACTCAGATACTTCATCATCAGATAATTTTCTGTAGCTTTGAGTATCTACTTCAATGACAGCTATTTCAACGCTTTGAGCAGTGGTTCTTCCTTCAGTAGCTTCATAAAGTGCATCTAAACCTAAGTTGATTGCATCCTCTAAGCTAATGTCGTCTTCATATCTTTCCTCAAAGACATCCATAGCTGCTTGTACACCAGATCCAATAGCAGTGGCCTTGTATTCAATTAAAGCACCACTTGGGTCTGTTTCGAATAATTTTACTTCTTCACCGTTCACTCCACCAATGATGAGTGCTGAACCGAAAGGTCTTACACCACCATTTTGAGTGTACATTTGTTTCATGTCACAGATTTTTTTAGCTAAACCTCCAACAAGAATTGGTTCATTATAGGTTATTCTGTTAATTTGAGATTCAATACGTGCTCTTTCGATTAATGCTCTTGCATCAGCTACAAGACCAGAAGTAGCAGCACCAATATGATTATCGATTTGGAATATTTTTTCAATAGATTTTGCTTCAACTAATCTGCTTACAGTTCTTTTATCTACAATGAGAACTACACCTTCTTTGGATTTAAGACCTAAAGAGGTAGTTCCTCTTTTTACAGCTTCTCTTGCATATTCTACTTGGAAAAGTCTTCCATCTGGGCTAAATACAGTAATTGCTCTGTCATAGCCCGCATTTTGTTGTTGTAAAGGTTGCATTTAATATCACCTATTTTCTATAAAATTTTAAATTTCACAAACAAATTACTTAATAAATTACATATTTTATTTAAAATCAATCCAATTTATCTAAAATTACACAGCATAATTACTTTATCAAATAATAAATAAACTAAATACTTTTTAAATTTATTCTTAAATTTAAAGATTATGCATTATTTAACTCATTTCATCTTATTTTAATCTTATCTTATAAATTACAGCCTTTTAAAAAGAATAAATAAAATATCGGCCATAATTTACTTTTAAACAAATTCAAATTAATTTTAAAAAATAAACCAAACATTCTGTTATTTGGTAATATGTATTTTATTGATATTTCTGTCAATACTATATTATAATAAAGTTATTTATAAATGTTTTTAAATTTTTTATTCTTCATTGATTTTTCTTGAAAAGAAAAAGAGAAATTTTTTAAAAAAGAAGGTAGAAAATAAACTAAAACTAAAAAAAGATAGAAAATTACAAAACAAAGTTAAAAAAAAAAATTATTGGATGTTATCCTCACCAATGAATTTGGAAATTCCTGATTTGACTGTTCCTGAAACTCCAATTGTATTGATAGCTATTTTCCTTTTATTTTGCCTTGTTAAAGTGGATAGTGCAACCCTTACATCATTTTCATAAGATCTTCCACATCTCAATACTGTCTTATAATTGAAAATAGCTTCATTGTTTTGGGTGCTTTCTTCAATGAGGTAATGTCTCATGACCCATAAGTCAAAGTTGCTTGAATGGTTCTCTCCCCAGTATCTAATGCAAGCATCCCAGCAATATACCAACATGTCTTCCTTGGATATTTCCACTTCTGACTTTACATCAAGAACAAGATAATGATGGTTTTTCCTAAGTGTTGGAGGCAATACCTTTAGTTTCATTGCTCATCCTCCTCTAAATAATTTTCAATATCTTCATCACCAATATCTTCAATTAAATCCAAATCCTCATCATCAATCAAATCATCATTGAAGTCTTCATCAAAGTCTTCAGATTCATTGAATTTTTCCAAATCACTCTCAAGATTGTCATAAGTGTCAGTGAAATCATTAGCATCAATACGTTTCACCCCTTTAACAATCATGCTTTTTCTTTCCTTATTGAAATCAACGATTAGCTTAGGATAATAATAAAATCCATTGTATATCTCTTCATTGCTAAATCCAATGGACTTGAAGAAGGATACAATATCTCTTGTAGAGCGGACATCATAAATTGATTTGGAATCAGTTGTAAGAATCAATGGGAACTTGAATTTACGATGAAACATAAGGATTTCCTTAAAGCTGCTTATAACATTAGCCCTGTATCTAAGATGGTTGTTTAAAATATCCCTGAAGCATAATTCAATAGCTACATTGTTTCTTTTAGCTTCCTTAGCTAATACATGATTCATACCGGAATCTCTTCTCCTATAGTAAGGTCTTGACAATACGTCAATCCTATGGTTTTCACAAACAGCACGATTGATCTTTAAGTCCCCGCCTAAACAGCTAATGTAATTGGACTTGTTTCTATATTTATTGATAATTTTTCTAATTTCATTGGAATTGGCATTTAGGATATTAATTCCTATAGAAATCTCAGCATGTTCAAAATTAGTTTTTTTGCTTCTATAGGTTTGATTGAAGTCAACTAATGACAATTCACCAATCAATTCATCCTTATACTCAAGAGCATTCTCAAAGTTATCAGGAGAATAATTCAAATTAAGATAATCCCAACCGAATTTATTGGCTTCCTTTACCAAAGCCAAATCATTTTCGTAATTCTGTCCTCTTAGATTCAAGTCATAAAATTTCATATGATTACCTTAATTCGCTTTTTAAAAATAATTTTTTTAGAATAAATGTTAGAAAAATTATTAGAATAATTGTTTGAATAATTGTTAGAAAAATTATTAAATAGTTAAAATTATTTATATTTTATAATTTATTATTAATGCTTAAAATAGTTTCTAATCATTCTTGATGTTCTCAGGAAATATTTCAGAGATTTTTTTGATAGCAACTTCCTTTTTAGCAGGATATGCAGCTATTTTAATCTTTAAGTGAATGCTGTCCCCACCGTCAAGAATTTCCCACTCTTCTTCTAATGCCTTTTCCTTAGATAGCCTTAAGAATAAATTACCCTTTTCATCCATTTTCCTATCTAGATCATTATACAATTTAACAAGCTGATCTTCTCCAATGGAGTCCACAAGAGTGTTTAAGAATTCCTTTGTTTCCCTTTTTTTGGAAATGGTTCCAGTTAAAATAAGCATTTTCTCTTCCAAAAGACCTTCTGCCTCTTCCACTTCAGGTTCTGCAGTAGGCAATATATTTAAAAGAGCTTCTAAAACTTCATCTTTGTCCTCATTTTCGTAAATAAAGACCCGATATCTGATATTATGAATCATGATTAACAATCCCAATAATAAAATTAATTTAAATTTGATTAAAATTATAAAATAGATGATAATAATTGTAAAAAAAGTATAGATAATTAATAAAAATAGTTTTTAAAAAAATAAAAAAATAAAAAGAAAAGAAAAATTAAAAAAAAGATTATTTTAATCTTTTTTCACTACCTTTTCCTCTATTTCTACGGCCACGGCCTTTTTTACCAGCACTGGTTAAGCCTCTGAGAGCTCTGCTTCTGTGCTGACTTTCACAAATCCAGTTGATTTTAGGGTCGTTTTTAATAGAAGGACTTTGTGGGTCTACTAAGATTACTTCAAAGTATTTGTATTTTCCATCAGCCCATACCCAGTAAGAGTTTAATACTTCCATGTTAGGGTATTTTTTAGCTACACGTTCCTCACCGATTCTTTGAATAGACTTAGCCATGGTAATTTTGTTTACACCCATTCTTTTTGGTCTACGACCATGTTTGAAACGAGTTTTCCTACGTCCACCACGTCTAACTTTTACTCTTACAACCACGAAACCTTTTTTAGCTCTGTAACCTAATGATCTTGCACGATCAATTCTGGTTGGTCTGTCGATTCTAGTGATTGCAGGTTGTTTCCTCCATTGAGGAACTCTTTGCCACATAAGTTCTCTTACATAAGACTCATCTGGATTTTTCCATGCATCTCTAATATATTTGTACATCATTTAAATAACCTCTTGTTCAGCTTTTCGCCACATCCAAAGGACAATATTTAAAATGTTTATTTTGATTAACTGTATTAGTTTAAATAGAGTAGTGAATAGCTATTTAATTATTAATCAAATTCTAAATATTATAGTCCATAAGAGTTTAATAATTCTGTTAGAATCTTGCTATCAAACAGCAAATATACTAACATATTATAATATTTAAGAGTAATCATTTAAAAAGTTTTTGTATAAACTTTATGAACAATTAAAAAAAAAAAAGATGATGAGATACATATCTAAAAAAGAAAAATTTAGATTAATAATCTTCATCTTCATAGTAATATGAATCGTCATAACTAGAATCATCATAAGTAGAGTCATCATAATAAGAATCGTCATAACTAGAATCATCATAAGTAGAGTATCATAAGTAGAGTCATCATAACTAGAATCATCAGTAGTTTCTTCTTCAGGTTCTAAATCTCCTACTAATGGTTCTTGAGTAAAATCATCTAGAACAACTTCTAAAGAAATTCCATATACTTGTAAAGTAATTAATTCATTTCCAGAACCAAATACGAAGATTTCCCAACCTTCATCATCTTGATAGTAATAACCGTCTATGCCATTAATGGTAGTTTGTTCAAAACTTTCATTAACATATGATTCTACATCCTCTTGAGTGAGGTCTCTACCATTTGCTAAGTCAAACTCAAGAATTTCTAAATCTACTTCCCAGTCATACTCATCACTATCTGGCAAGTATATTTTATTATAAGTAAATGTATTTTCATTATATTCATCTACATCAAGAATAAATGCTGTAGGAATATTGAATAGATAGTTATTTACATTTTGTTGCATAGTTAAATCAAGAGTGATATCTCCTGAAGATTCATCAGAATCTTTATTCTTGTCAGAATTTACACTCTTTTTTTCATGACTTATTTTAGAATGGCTTCCATGATCTGAAAGACCGGAACCACCATCATCAGCATTATTCAAACCAAATGCTGCAACACCAGTTGTAAGCATAATAGCAATTACAGCTATCAATATGACATTTGTTGAATCTATACTAACCCCTCCTTTAATTTTTAAAAAAAAAAACTTTTTTATATAAACAACAATCCAAAATTAAAACTATTGAATAATTGAAATGTGAAAAAATAATAAAAAAATAGTAAAAGATAAGTATAAAACCCCCAATTACTATATTTTTTTAAAATCTAGAAATAAAAAAATCTTGAGAAATTTTTTAATTCTATATATTATACTTGAAAAAGATAATATATAAAATTTGCTAATAGCTTGCTAATAACATATATCTAATATGAACATAGTAATATATGTATAAAAATTAAACTTTTAATCATGAGAACTCAAGATATAGAAAAACTTCTTAATGATAATAAAAAATTAAATGAAGAAAATAAAGAGTTAAAAAAAGAAAATACTGAATTAAAAGTAAAAATAAAAGAGTTAAACTATAATTTAAATTCCATTCAAGAAGACCATATATCAAAAGAATTAGATTCAAAAATAGACTATGAAACTTTTGATGAAGTGAAATTTACTCATAAATTTAATGGCAATAAAGAAGATATGAGCATTATTTCATTTTTAGCAAGATCTAATAAAAGAGTAGATATATTAAAATCATTAGAAGAAACTCCGAAAATTCCTTCCATTATTGCTAAAGAAATCGGGGATAGTAGTCATCATGTTTCTAAATATTTAACTAGTTTAAAAGAAAAAGAACTGGTTATCTGTCTTAATGAAGAAGATAAAAGATTTAGATTTTATAGAATTACTGCAAAAGGAAAACATTATTTAGAAATTATTGAAAATAAAAAATATTAAAAAAAAGAAAAATTAGTAAAAGAATTTATATTAAAAATTTTTACCAATTTCATAAGCTTCTTTTAAGATGTCTTCTCTTTCTTTAGCTTCACCAGGCATTTTTAAATCTCCTGCATCAATGGTGCCAACAAGTTCCATCTGCAGATTGTTTTGGAATGGTTGGGTGATGGTTAACTGGAGATAAGAATCATAAGAACCTGTGAAAGCATGAGTCAAAACAATAGCTGCCTTTGCATCTTCACCAAAGCTTTTTTCAGGATTATTGAAAATGCTGTAGAACCTATCTACAATTGTTTTAGCTTGAGCAGTCATTTGACCAAAGTAAATTGGGCTTGCTAAGATAACACTAGCTCCATTTGCAAGCTTGTCAATGATCTCTGTTCCATCATCTTCATATCTGCAATCCTTTCCTTTATTGCATAATTCACATCCGCTGCATGGCGCTACATCGAGATCATGTATAATGTATTTTGTTACAGTATGACCGTTTTCCTCTGCACCTTTAGCTATTTCATCTACAATTATCTCACAATTACTGTTTTTATGTGGACTTCCTATTAAAGCAAGAATTTCCATTTAATCTCCCTCCAAATAATAAATTTCTAATAAAAAGCTATTTATTTTTTAAAATTAGAATTAACATTTACTTTATTTGATTAAGTATTCAAAGATTATAAATTTGTAAAAAAGGAAAATGACTATATTAACAAGAAAAAATTGAAAAATATATGAAAAAATTATGAAAAAATAAAAACACTAGTTAATTTTATAAAAAAAAACAAAATTAACTAGCAATTGTTTAAAAAATTAGATATAACTTGTGTCTTTTTTTCTGAAGTGTGCTTGTGGGTGATCACATAATGGACAGACTTCAGGTGCCTCTTTTCCAATATGGATGTAACCACAGTTATTACATTTCCATGCAATCTCTTCATCTTTTTTAAAGACTTTGTCTGCTTTTATCTTAGCAGATAAAGCATTGTATCTGTCTTCGTGGACCTTTTCAGTAGCACCTGCTGCATCAAATAAATCTGCAATCTCATCGAATCCTTCTTCCCTTGCGGTTTCTGCAAATCCCTTATACATTACAGTCCATTCTTCATGCTCACCTGCTGCAGCATCTGCAAGGTTGCTTAAAGTGTCAGGCACTTTTCCACCATTCAACAGCTTGAACCAGATTTTTGCATGTTCTTTCTCATTGTCAGATGATTCCTGGAAAATGTCCTTGATTTCCACATAACCATCTTTTTTAGCTTGAGAAGCATAAAATTCATACTTTACACGAGCTTGAGATTCACCAGCAAGAGCTGCCCTTAAGTTTTCTTCAGTTTTTGTTCCTTTTAAATCTACCATAATAATTCCTCCTAAGATTAATTAATTATAATAATCTAGTTTTATACCAAAAAATATTTTTAAAAATTGTAAAATAATAACAAAAATAAAAAATTTACAATCAATTTACAAAATTTATTTGCGCTTCATCAATTAAAGGATAAATGACCAAACTATCACCATCAAGATTTTCCTTGTTTAAATCAACAGCAGTTATCTGATGATTATCATATGTCTTATAATATAAAATTCCCTTATTGGTGTTGTAACAGGATGAATAAATTGTATATTCATATAAATCTGGATCATCAATAAATGTCAATCCTTTCTGTTGTTCAACAGACGCCAAAATATGGAAAAATTGTGAAACGCTTTCACTTTCACTTTCGCCAGAGAATGAATTTTCTTTAGTGAATGCCACCTTTACGAATCTTGATGCAGAAGACAAGTCACCAGGAAGTCCAATTGAACCCATACCTCTGCTATAAGTATCCAATTCAAGATCTTTAGAGAAGGTATTATCTGGAGTTTTAACTGATAGATTTCTATAGTTATTCAAATTAAATAGCTGCATATCAAAGGTAGGATTATTAGTTAAAACCCCGACAGGATTATCATAAACTTTCAATCCATCTTCTAAAGGTTCAACAATAATAGATGAATTCTCATCAGCTATCATCCAATGAAGTGGAGATAAAGGCAAGTTTTCCGAATAGTTTATATTTACTAAATTAAGATTCAGAAGCAATTCTTTAACATCCTCTATCGACTCTGACTGCGATAACAAATAAGGAATGAATTCAAATGGTGTCACATTCACCATATCGTCCTCAATTTCCCTATAAACAGCATTGCCCACAAAGTTAAGACCGGCAATAGCTACTCCTTTTTCATTGCAAGCATCATAGTATAAAGGATATTCATCAATTCCTGCAGTAATACCAATTATTGCAAAATGTGATTTCATATCATCTATTTTTCTAAATTTGAATTCGTAGTTTCTTGGAGTTATGCAAACTCTTTCATTATATGAAATTTCATAGTCAAAGTTTCTGCCAAAATAATGTTTTGCTGTTAGATATTCACTTGCAGTGCACATTTTAATACCTCCAAAGTTAATGTAATTAAATGTTCATATATTATGGAACAATTAGTTAATTAAATATTTATTTAACACCATATTTAAACTTTTGTATAATAAATTAGAAAAATTTTATAAAATTATATAAATAAAAATATTAAAAAATAGATAATTTTTATATAAATCTTAAAAAATATTAAGAAATATTCAATTATATAAAATAAATAGATAAAAAATTTGAAAAATGGTCAACATTTTCAAAAATGAAAGAAAAAGTTGGGAAATTCTGATAATTAAAAAAAAAAATAAAAAATAGAAAATAAGAGAAAACTCTTATTTTAAAAAAATATTATTCTTCAAATGGTTGTGGCAATGCACATGCATCGTTTCCTTTAGCTAAGTAACTGTACACTAAAGCTGCAAGGATAGCACCTACAATAGGGCCAACTAAATAAATTGGGAAGAATCCCCAAAGGTTAGCTCCACCAAGCAAGGTGTCCATTAAGTAAGGACCAAAGGTACGTGCTGGGTTGATTGAAGCACCAGTGAATGCACCAAGTACAATGATTACAGCAGCTACAGTCATACCAATGGAAATACCTGCAACACTAGGGTCTGCTTTCTTATCCACAGCAACACCCATTACAACAAGCATCAAGAAGAAAGTACCGATACATTCAGCAATCATTGCGGGAATATAACCTACACTCAAACCAGGAGCAGTAGCACCTAATCCCCCAATTGTTATAGCAGGAGCTCCTAAACATACGAATAACAATAAGCTTCCTAAAGTTGCACCAATCACTTGAGCTACGATGTAGTAAACACTGTCAATCAATGAAATGTTTTTGCTAACAAGCAATCCGATTGTTACCGCAGGGTTTAAGTGTGCACCTGAAATTTTTCCAAATAAGTAAATACATGCCATTACAGTTAATCCAAATGCAAGTCCAATAGCTAACCAGTCTCCCAAACCACCAAGGAGTCCAATACCAGCTGCACCATGATCAACACCATCATCAATAAGTAAAGTTACAACAGCAGACCCTGTACCGAAGAACACTAGGAAAAAGGTACCGATAAGCTCTGCTATGAATTTTTTTGTAATATTACAAGAAGCCATAATTTCTCCCCATAATTAATTTTTAAAAATTTCCTTGATAAAAAAATAACTGTAAGTTAATTAATTAAAATCAATATTAAATGGTTCAATTAATTAAAAAATAAAAAAATAATTAAGCTAAAAAGCTTAATTAAATTTAGATTTATACAGATTCTTTCCATTGACAGTATTCGTGTTTTGCATCAATGATGCAAGAAGCACAGTTTTTACATCCTCTTACAGGTGAACCCGGAACTTCTTTGTTAAGTGCAATGATGTTTGTCATCATGGTTGCAGTTACAGGTTCAGGAGTAAGCAAGCATGGGTAGTCTGCAAGTCTCATTAATGAGGAGAATCTTACTGTAATACCACATGCAGGATATGTGTATCTTTGTGGGTTCATAAGAACTTCGTTGTGAGTGATTGCGCCTAAGTCAACAGCAAATCCATTAACTTTAGGTACAAGATCGATTTTTGCACTGCTTCTTGCTTTTCTTGCAGCGGATATGTAAGTGGAACCTCTGTGAATCATGTCCATAAAGTCACAGTTGTGCAATTCTGCAGCTGCACCTCTTGTAGGATATTGTTGTACATAGTTGTGGAATCTTTTGGTTAATAAGTCTACAACCATGGTAGAATTGAATCCGTCTAATTCAAGAATGTATTCAGTTGCACATGCAGTGGAACCGGTTGCTAAGTTCAAGACTTGTGAAGGGTGCATGAATTTGCCTATGTTGTCTTTTAAGGAAGCTTCCATTACTTTAGCGGTTGCTTGAATAATTGCTAAGGTTACATCATCCTTACACATGTTATAGCTTGCTTGACCGATATGGTGACCAATATCACCAACACAGTAAGCGGGTACAGTTACAATATTACCATAGTGTACACCGTCATCCATAGCAGCTTTAACAACAGGTCTCATTTCTTTTTTGTATCCTTCCATGAATGATCTTACATCAAAAGAGGAGTGTCCTGCATCATCCATCAATTTTCCTTGAGCTTCTACAGGTTCTTTGTAAATCATTTGCATTGATTCGACTTCTTTTGCAGCTGCTTCTGCAGCAGATGCACCATTTTCAATAGCATGAGCAAATGAGTCACCAATACCATAGGAAGTGTTCATACCCCATGATTTTGCAGAAAGAATAGCTTGCTTGTGCATTACAGGAATATTAATGGTTTTCAAGATTTGGTTTACTACATTGGAAGTACTTCCTGGCATTAAAGCGAAGTCCACTACACAGGTAGGTCCATAGAATCCACCGTAACGGCGAACGGATTCTTTTGTAATCAATGTTTCACTGTCAGCAATAGCTTGAATAAATGTAGCCATACTGTCTGCGAAATCACCATCTTCCTCACATAAGATTTCAAGAATAGGAGGAGTTTGGTAATGTTCAATAAATGGATCATCTTCCGGTCTGATGGTATCAGCTACAGAAGTCAATACCTTATAATGGCTTTCTACAGATTTTTTGTGAAGGTCGATAACAGATTTTGCTTGACCATCTGCACAAGTCATGCCTGCTACAGCATCTGCATAAGGTTTTGCATCTGTAATCTTAAAGTCGTTGTATCTATTTGCGCTAATTACATCAATATCTGCTTGAAGAGCCGCTACTGATTCATTAATCATTTTTTCATATAATTCATTCATCATAACACCACATTATATAAAAAAAATTCGACCGCTAAAGTTTATTTTATTTTAAAAGGTTAAATTAAATTAATTAATTTAAAATGTTAAATTAAATTAATTCATTCAATATGTTAAATTAAAATAAACGCTCTGAAGATTAAGATTATATAAAAAAATAGATTAGAAATATTTTAATTGGATAAAAAATGAAAATTTATCCTTTTTTTTAATGAAATATTGAATAAAAATCTATTAGATATAATCTTCTCTTATATAATAATTAATTATAAGAATATATATAATTTTTGAAATGATTCTAACGTATACTAATAATATAATATCTATAAAAAATAAGAAAAAATAGCTATGCAATTTGATTTAATTTAATTAAATATATGGTTAAATGATAGTTTTAACTAAAACCATAAAATTATTTATTATAAAATTAGTTAAAAAGGAGATAATCGATATTAATATAATGCAACAACTTGACACGTGGATATGAGTGTCATAAAAATAGTAAAAATAGTAAAAAATAAAAAATGTAGAAACTTCATTAAGAAGTCTCAAAAAGATATCAAGAAATAAATATTGAGAATAGATATAAGAAATAATTTAAAATTATTCTACAATGTATTTCTTTAAGTCTTCAGCCTTATCGGTTTTCTCCCATGGAAGACCTTCAATACCGAAGTGACCGTATTTAGCGGTTTGCTTGTATTTGGTAGATCTTAAGTTCAAGGTTTCGATGATTCCATCAGGAGTTAACCTAAAGTTTTCACGAACAATCTCATCAAAGGATTTGCTGGTCTTTACTTCAGTTCCATAGGTATCCACCATAACGGAAGTTGGCTCAGCAACTCCAATTGCATAGGAGATTTGGATTTCACATTTTTCAGCAAGTCCACTTGCCACAATGTTCTTAGCAATGTATCTTGCCATGTAACATGCGCTTCTGTCCACTTTAGTGCAGTCCTTACCTGAAAATGCTCCACCACCGTGTCTTGCATATCCTCCATAAGTGTCTACAATGATCTTACGACCAGTTAATCCTGCATCACCATGAGGACCTCCGATTTCAAAAACACCAGTTGGATTGATGTGCTCTTTAGTGTTTTCAGTCATCAATTCCTGTGGAATGACTGCTTTAAAGAGCTTTTCACGAATATCTGCCTTAAGTTGCTCTTGATTGTTGGACATTGTCTCATCATGTTGGGTTGAAAGAACAATTGCATCCAATGAAAGAACATTTCCATCCTTATCGTAGTTTACAGATACTTGTGCTTTACCATCAGGTCTTAAATATGGAATTTCACCAGTTTCTCGGAGTTCTGTTAATTTATTTGTAAGCTTACGTGCCAAATCAATTGGGAATGGCATTAATGAATCAGTTTCATTAGTTGCATAACCGAACATCATACCTTGATCTCCAGCACCGCTTTCTTCACCTTCACGGTCTACACCTTGCTTGATGTCTGGAGATTGAGCATGAAGCAAACTGACTACTTCACAGTTATGACCATCAAATTTCAATTCAGGATTGTCATATCCGATTTCAATGATAGTGTCTCTAATGATTCTTTCAATATCTTCTCTAGTAATGTTGGCATCTGCTGTAACTTCACCGAATACCAAACAGAAATCAGTTGTAACGCAAGTTTCACATGCAACATGAGCATGAGGGTCCTGTTCCATGAATGCATCTAAGATAGCATCTGAAATGATGTCTGCAACTTTATCAGGATGCCCTTGGGTTACTGATTCAGATGTGAATGTTTTGTATACTTCACTCATTTTTTCACCATAATAATTTAATTAATATAATTCTTTAATAAAAAATTTTTTATCTTTTATTATTTTTCTATTTTATATATATTAATACTTTTGTTTATTTTAATGTAGATTATCAAATCCTATAATCAATATATGTTATGTATAAAATTTTCTTCTTATAATTAATTCTAAAGAGCACATAATTGAAAAGAAAAATATAAATAAATCCCTATAAGTAAACCAAAAATGAATAGTAGAATGATTGCTAAGTATAAAATACCATACAAAAGGAATCATAGCAATTACGAAAAATGGAGATAATTCTTTTAAATTATTTTTTGAAATATTATTTCTATAATCCCTTAAACGCTTAATATAATAAATAGCTATCAATAAGAATATGATTAAATAAGATTTCTTTTTATAAACTAATACATTACTTAAAATTGCCCCTATTCTAGAATATCCTACACTTGAAGTTCTAAACAATAACTGATTAAGTGCATCTGTTACAATATTCTCATTTAAAATAATAGAAGCAATAATCCATTTACTAACCCACATCCCAACATAACCAACACTCCATATAATTCCAAATAAGAAAATTTTACAGAGATTATCTTTTATGTTTGATTGATCTTTTTCTAATAAGAGATAAAAAATCATTGGCACTGCAAAAGAAAGTAAAGGACAAGTTAATAAATCAAAAAAGCTTGTTGCCATTCCTATTATTAAAAAATAATAAAATAATCTGTTATTTTTAAATATAATCTCTTTAAATTTAAGTAACAGAAAAACAGAAATCAACATAATATTTAACATAACCGAAAACTGTATGTTTAAAACCATTACCTCAAGATGTATAAAAAATAATGAAAATAAGAAAGGAATGATGAAATTTTTTAGATTTTTTTTAATCATCTCTTTAATAATGCCTAAAATTACCACTAATGCAAAGAATAATTCCAATATCTTAAAAGTATTGTAATTAAAAAATAGGAAAAATAGTTTTAAAACAACCAAATAGCCTCCCCAATAACGAGAATAACTCCATATTCCACTATAATCTCCATTAACATAACTATTTAAATTTGATCCACTAACATGTAAAAAAGACATTGAATTTTCAATTAGAGAAATATTTTCATCATAATAAGAAGTTGCACTTAAAAACACTACATCCGTAAATAAATCTAATCTGGTTGATGCATATCCTGGAATTATTTCCCTATACAAATCATCAAATTGTCCAGCATCTTGTATAATACATTCATATGCATGATCTGTTGGTAAAGAGTAAGAAATAACCATTAAAGAAAAACCTAAAAATACCATAATAATAAAAATGAAAATTAAGTTTCTAATAGTACTTAACATATTATAGCCCCTTTTTAAAAATATCTACGAAAAATTTAAATAAAATCTTTTCCATAAAACATAACTCTTCTCGCTAAGAAATTCCAGAATAAAATAATTATTGCTGCAATGATTTTAGAAATCAAATAATAAAATCCACAGATATCAGTAAAGAAATATAATAATATTTCTGTAAAGACTAATCCAACTGAACTTATCAAAATGAATAAATTAAATTCCAGAACTTTATTTTCTATATTATATTGATTAAAAACCCATTTAGTGCTCATAATATAATTCACAATTACGGAAATAATAAATGACAGTACTGCAGAAATTAAATAATAAATTCCACAAATATCACTAAAGAAATATAAAAAGAAGAAATCAACAACAAATGCAGTTCCTCCTACAAATATATACCGAAATAATTGTATGAAAATATTGTCAGTGCTATCTTTAAAAAGTTTATTAATCAATTTTACACCTCTATGAAAAAATTAACTCAAGAGATAATAATTTATGATAATAACTAAATTATTCCTTTTCTTTTTTATTAAGTTCATTTAATAATATTAAATGATGTTGCAAGTTCTCAGCATGTTGACGCTTTAAGACATGTAAAATAACTCCTACAAAGAAAATTAAAACCGCAATAATCACTACTGTAGAAATAACAATTAATGTAGGAATCCTTAATACATACCCCTCATTTAAATAGTGTAAAAAAATGGGTAAGAAATATATTCCTGCAATAATGAAAAGAATAAATGAAATAAAAGAAAAGAACATTAAAGGTCTTTCATCCCTAATTAAAGCAAAAATCATCATAATAACTTTAAAACCATCACGATAAGTATTTAATTTAGAATGACTTCCTTCAATACGATCACGATATTGAATTGGAATTTCAAGAATTTTAAAATTATTCATTAATGCAAAAACACTCATTTCAGTTTCAATTTCAAATTCCTTTGAGGAAATAGGGAAAGATTTTACAAAATTATAACTAAAAGCTCTCATTCCAGTCATGATGTCATTTAAGTTACTTTTAAAAAAATAATTTATTAATTTTCTAACAAGTATATTACCAGTATTATGGAATAACCTATCATTTTCTTCAAAGTAAGTTGAAGATAATCTATCTCCAATGACCATATCTGCCTTACCAGATAAAATAATCTCCTCAAATTCTACTGCAGATTCCGCAGGATAAGTATCATCACCATCTATCATTATATAGCAATCTGCAACAATATCTCTAAACATTGATTGAACTACATTACCTTTTCCTTGTTTATATTCATTACAAACAATAGCTCCAGCTTTTTTAGCTAATTTATCGCTTCCATCTGTAGAATTGTTATCATAAACATATATGTCAGCATGAGGTAAAACTTCCTTAAAATCAGTTACAACCTTTTCAATGGTTTTGGCTTCATTATAACATGGAATTAAAACAGCAGTCCTCAAATAAATCACCTATGGAGTCATAAAAATTAATTAATTAATTAATTAATTAATTACTTTGTACCATAAATCCTATCTCCAGCATCACCAAGACCTGGAACGATGTATTTGTTTTCATTTAATCCCTTGTCTACAACTGCACAGTAAATTTGAACATCAGGGTGATTGGTTTCAATTACCTTAATTCCTTCAGGTGCAGCAACAATGCATAAGAATTTGATTTGCTTTACGCCATCTTCCTTAAGCCTATCTATAGTGGCTGATACGCTTCCACCAGTTGCAAGCATAGGATCTATAATCATGGCAATCCTATCCTTAATGTCAGATGGCATCTTATAATAGTATTCCACAGGTTCAAAGGTTTCTTCATTACGATAAAGACCTATATGGCCCACTTTAGCATTAGGAATTACATTGATGATTCCATCTACCATACCCATACCTGCTCTTAAGATAGGAACAACAGCATAATTGTCCTCATTAAGCATACCTGTTTGCATTTTTTCAAGAGGGGTTTCAATTTCCACTTCCTCAAGTTTTGCATCTTTAGTAGCTTCATAGCATAAAAGAGTGGAAATTTCTGTAACAAGCTCTCTAAACTCTTTAGTACCTGTATTTACATCTCTTAAAATAGCTAATTTGTGTGTAATTAATGGATGATTTAAAACAATTTCATTCATATTATATCTCCATGATTTTTAGACAGTCAAATTATATTAATATTATTTATGACTTAAATAAGTTAAATAAGTTATTATTTAAATTAGAAAATATTATTGGTTAAATTCTTAATACTTAATAAAAAATTTTCCTTTTTAGATAATTGTAATCTTCTCATATTGACCCTATACTCAAATTCCATGTGGTTTTTAGATATGATAGCTGCATCAAATATCAATATTAAATCTTTAGAGAGATCCTTAAAAACATCATCATTTTTCCATTCAGCCTGTTTTTGAATATAATCCTCTTTCAATTTCTGGAAAAAAGCATCTTTATGCTTTTCTTCAATTTCACTAAATTTAACATAGGAATTTGAAATTGCCTTATAATACAAAACCTTTTTATAATCATCATAGAATCCATTATCTTTTGTGATTTTTATTAATAAATTATATATTTCAATCCAATCGATAAATGCTTCATTATTGGTATGGGTTATGGAGTCCGCTCTAAGTCTTCTATTATATAAATATTTATCTAGAAAAAAAACTCTTTCCGATTTAAACATAGCTTCAGTGAAAAATGCATTATCTTCAAAAATCAACCCTTCAGGAAATTTAATATCAGATATCAAATCCCTATTAAACAGTTTACTATGAACTGTTACAGAAATCCTATATAAATTTTCTCCAATATCATGATGGTTAAATACATTATCCCCTACAAGTTCCTTTAAAAATCCCATGTCAAAATATTCTTCAGTCGATTGTTCTTTTGTATTTTCATCAAAATTAATCAACTTAAAAAAGCACATGTCCAAAGAATACTTCTCAGAAATATCATATGTTTCCCTTAAGGTATTTAATTCCAGATAATCATCCGAATCTAAAAAACAAACGTATTTACCTCGACAAACTTTTAACCCATTATTTCTTGTAGTGGAAATCCCTAGATTTTCTTGATCTATAATTCTTATTCTATTGTCTTTCTTTACATAATCCTCCAAGATTTCTAATGAATTGTCTGTAGAACCATCATTAATGCAAATAATCTCAATATCTTCTAATGTTTGGTTAATAACACTATCCAAACATTCTTCCAAATATCTTTCCACATTATAAACTGGAATGACAACAGAAACTTTTACCATAGGACCACATTAATACTCATAACTGTTTATGATATTTATAATTCTAATCTTCAAGATGCATCTTATAATCTTCTAGACTATCAGAATTTAATACCAGAACAAATTTTTCTAAGTTTTTATCAGAAATTTTTAACTTGGATACATCTTTGATTTTTGAAAATTCTTCTTTAGCTAATTGGAAATAATCTTCAGAATCAGTTGACACAATATAATTTAAAATTTGAATTATCTTAAATAACTCAAACTCATTTTTAAATTCATAATAATAATTTTCATTCTCCAAATATTCTTTTACAATCTTAATTACTTCAAAAATGTCAAAACCATTTTCAGAGGTATTCATTGTAGAGTTAGGATTATTTCTATAATAATAAAAATAATTAGGAGAAAATGAAATGCTTCTTGCTTTTAAAAATGTTTGAACATGGAAGAGCACATCTTCAAAAGCCAAATTCTCTACAAACTTAAAATCATTTCTAACTATAAAATCCCTTTTAAATAATTTCATCCATGGTGCAAATGAGGAATTCAATACATACTTCTTTGCATCTTTATAAATAAAACTGAAATTATTAAAATTCACATCTGCAAATACCTTTTCAAAATCAAACCCTGGACGATTGAAATCTATTTCAAAGGAGTTGTTATTGAAACGAGCGATTTTAGAAAGGACCATATCTGAATTATTGAAAATTGCATTATGATATAATTCTTCTAGC
Source organism: Methanobrevibacter ruminantium (assembly GCA_004553595.1). GTDB lineage: Archaea > Methanobacteriota > Methanobacteria > Methanobacteriales > Methanobacteriaceae > Methanobrevibacter > Methanobrevibacter ruminantium_A. The sequence goes on from SFKZ01000011.1 coordinate 40,727, forward strand.
ATCTCCGAACTCATATAGTCATTGGAATCCAAGAAATAAATGAATTCACCAACACTATTTTTCATACCCAAATTCCTTGCAGAACCTTGTCCTCCATTTTCTTTTGAGAAGACATTAATTCTCTCATCTGATTTTGCATATTCATTTAGAATAGCTAATGAATTATCAGTTGACCCATCATTTACACAAATAATTTCAATATCAGTTAATGTTTGATTTACAACACTATCCAAACATTCAGCAAGATATTTCTCAACATTATAAACAGGAATGACAACTGAAACTTTAGGCACAGAAGAATTTTTATTGTCCAAATAGTTTAAAATTGAATCTAAAATTTCATTTAAATCATCTTTTTCATGAGTCAATTCATCCTTTTCTTCAATCAGACACTCATTTTCTTTAATCAACTGTTTCTTTTCATTAATCAACTGTTTCTTTTCATTAATCAACTGACTTTTCTCTTCAATCAAAGCATCTTTTTTTGAGGATAACCGATTTTTATCATTAAAAATTTTCTCGTAATTTTTTTCTAAACGTTCATTCTTTTTCTTTAAAGTTTTATTAGAATTTTTTAGTTTATAATAATTTTGTTTATAATAAACATAACTATTGCTTCTATTTAATAAGGATTCTTTTAAAGAATGATTCTTTATGCTTCTTAATGGTTTAGTAATTTTCCAACTATATGATGATAAAATATTCTTTTGAATTTCCTTTTGTTCAACATAACGTTCATTTAATCTTTTAATTGATTTATCCAATTTCTCATTTTTATTTTGCAAATGAACCAAATTCAAGTAATCCTCAAACTTATCCAGTTCATCGACGGATAAGGATAATGCAACATAATATTTCTCTAAATCTGTTTTTTTTATTAAAGGATTGTTGGAAACATCAATACTTAAAAACTCATTTTTTGCAACTTTAAAGTATTCCTCAGTCACTGGAGAAACCATATGTCTGCTAATTTGATTTATTTTAAATAAGTCAAATTCATTTTTATATTCATCCATAAACCCTTCTTCAATTAAAAAATTCTCAACGGAACTGATTACTTTGAAAATATTGAAATGCTTAGTGGGGTCATTTGTAATGGAATTGGGATTATCTAACCTATAAAAATACAAGAATTCAGGGACAAATGAAATTTTTGATGACTTTAACATTGATTTTACATGGACTAATACATCATTATATGATGAAATATCCGGAAATTCCAAATTGTTCTTTTCTAAAAATTCCCTTTTATAAAATTTAGTCCATGGAGCAAATGAATAATTTAAAACATTCATTTTAATGTCTGAATGAGAAAAGCTAAAATTATTAAAATCAACATTAGGAAAGACCTTTTCCAAATTAAAAATAGGGTGTTTATAATTTACAGTTCTGTCATTGAATCTTGCTACTTTAAAAACTACTAAATCAGAATCATTGCTAATTGCATTATTATATAACTTCTCCAACATATCTGTGGTTACAATATCATCGGCATCAATAAAATGTATATATTCCCCTTGAGCCATTTTCATACCATTATTACGGGCAATCCCTGCACCAGTGTTTTCCTGATCAATAACCTTGACCCTGGAATCATTTTGTGCGAAATCATTTAAGATTTCCAAAGAATTGTCTGTTGATCCATCATTTACACAAATAATCTCAATATCCTCTAAAGATTGATTCAATAAACCATATAAAGAGTCTTTTAAATAATCTTCAACATTATAAATAGGCATGACGACTGAAACTTTAGTCATTTCTAAATACCCCCATTATTTTTCTTAAGGGTTTGGTGATTTTCCAACTATTAGATTTCATGAGTTCCTTATTTAACTTTTCATATTTTTTTATATCCTTTTTCAATCTCTTTTTCTTTTTAGACAAAGCCCTATTTTTTTGCTTTTGAATATATGTTCCCACATTTAACTCAAATTCTTTATAATTTTCTGCTTTCAATGCCTCATTAAAAATGTATCTGTGTCTTGGATTGACCTTTTCAAGGAATACATAGTCATTGTGAAATTCTTTTTTATGACTTTTAAAGTCCTCTTTAATCCTATTGAAAAATTCATCTTTGAAAACTTCATCAACTTGGGAAAATCTATTATATGCGCTATTTATCTTTTTCTCAATAAATCTTTTTTTGAATTGGTTATAAACTCCAAATTCCTTAAATAAATCCATTATTTTATTGCTTATAACAATGGAATCTGCAAATTTGATTGTTTTTATAGTGGTTATTGAATCATTGCGAATTCTACGATTATAAAAATGCTTATCTAAAAAGGATATCCTTTTAGCCTTAAGCATAGCTTCAGCAAAAAAGTAATTATCTTCAAATATTAACCCTTCAGGAAATTTCATTGAAAAAATTAAAGACTTCTTAAAGAATTTTCCAGGAATAGAAACTGCAACATCCAATATTCTTTCACCAACTTTATTATAATTGAATATTCTACCAGCAAATGGTTTTAAAAAACTCATTTCATAATAATCTGAAGTGTATTTTTCATGAGTCCCATCATCAAAATTGATTAATTTAAAAATTAGTATATCCAAATCCAGTGCATTAGACATATTATACAAAGCTTCAAGAGCATTTAATTCTAAAATATCATCAGAATCTATGAAATATATGAACTCACCTCGAGATAATCTTATACCATGATTTCTTGAAGCAGATAATCCACTGTTCTCTTGTGTGCATACTTTTATTCTATTGTCATTTTTGGCATAAGTTTCTAATATTTCCAAAGAATTGTCTGTAGAACCATCATTAATGCAAATAATTTCAATATCCTTTAATGTTTGATTTACAATGCTATCCAAACATTCTGCCAAATAATTTTCCACATTATAAACTGGAATAATAACAGAAACCTTTACCATCATTTCTCTCCTAAAAACCTAATTCCAACAATGAATTTTTATAAATATAATAATAAATAAGTTAAATAAGTATGAATAGATTAACACCCTATCTGGAACAATTCAAATCCTAATTTTTCTATTTTCTTATCATAAATGTTTCTTCCATCAAATATGATCTTTTGATTTAATTTCTCTTCAAACAAATCAAAATCAAGATATCTGAACTCCTTCCATTCAGTGATTAGGATTAGAGCATCAGACCCATCTAAAGCATCGTATCTATTTTCAGCAAATTCAATAGAACTTAAATACTCATCATCAATTGCTCTTTTGAACTCTTCAGTAGCTTGAGGGTCATATGCCTTGATTTTAGCCCCTTTTTTAATAAGTTCGGAAATTACAACGATTGATGTAGCTTCACGTACATCATCAGTGCCTGGTTTGAATGAAAGACCCCAAATGCTAAAAGTAAGACCTAATAAATCATCACCGAATCTATCTACTACCTTGTTTACCAATACCATCTTTTGATCTTTATTGACCTCTTCAACATTTGACAAAATCCTTGGGAAATATCCGTGTGATTGGGATGTGTTTATTAAAGCTTGAACATCCTTTGGGAAACAGCTTCCACCATATCCACAACCTGCATAAATGAAATCATAACCTATTCTTCTGTCTGAACCTATTCCTAAGCGCACTTTCTGAACATTTGCACCAGTAACTTCACAAATATTTGCTATTTCATTCATAAAGGATATTTTAGTTGCGAGCATTGCATTGGCAACATATTTAGTCATTTCAGCTGATTTAATATCCATCAATACAAATCTGTCATGATTAAGAACAAATGAATGATATAATTCCTTTAAAGTCTCAAATACCTCTTCATCTTCAGCTCCAATGACAACACGGTCAGGATGCAAACAATCCTCAATTGCCCTTCCCTCTTTTAGGAATTCTGGATTTGATGCAATCTTGATTTTAACAGTAGAATTCTTTTCCTCAAGTATACTTTCAATATGATCTTTAACTTTGAATCCAGTACCTATAGGAACAGTTGACTTAATGACAACCAAGGAATCATGTGAAATGTTATTTGCAATATCTGTTGCAGCTGAAAAGATATAATTTAAATTAGCACTGCCATCTTCAGCCATAGGGGTTCCAACAGCAATGAAAACAATGTTGGAGTCATCTAAAGCTTCCTTAATGTCAGTAGTGAAAATCAAGTCTCCTTTCTCTTGACCATTAATAACCATTGTTCCTAAATGAGGTTCAAAAATAGGCAAGATTCCTTTTTTAAGACAATTTATCTTTTCTTCTACAATATCTACACAATAAACCTTATTTCCCATTTTTGAAAAACATGCTCCGGTTACAAGTCCAACATAGCCAGTTCCAATAACAGTTATATGCATTAAATCACCTATTAAAAAAATAACAAGATATTTGATTCCTAATAAAATTTATAATACTTATATATTTATATTGAAAACATATAAAATTATTCATTTAACTAATTTAAAGTCAGAAAAAAAATAGTAAGAATAATATAGAAAATTATAAAAAAGAAAAATGAAAAGAAAAGAAAAAGAGATTAATGAACTTCAGTGAATTCAGTATCATCTTTTCTTTCTGGAATAAGTAAATTAAGAACTACACCAACAATTGCTGCAAGAGCCATACCTGAAATGGATACAGACAAGTCACCTCGAACAATGGACAAGGTAGCTCCACCTAATCCTAAAACCAACATGGTAGCTGCTACAACAATGTTCTTGTTGTTGTTGAAGTCAACATCCTCTTGGATTAAAAGCTTTATACCATTTACTGCAATGAATCCGTAAAGGAGAATCGCCACCCCACCAATTACAGGGTTAGGCATAGCTGCAAGAAGTGCAGTTAGATGTCCAGAGAACGCAAATAATATTGCAAATATTGCAGTCAAACAGATTACATAAATGGATGCAACTCTTGTCAATCCTACAACTGAAGTGTTTTCACCATAAGTTGTGTTTGCAGGACCACCAAGGAATGCTGCAACGAAAGTAGCAAGACCATCACCAAAAAGGGTTTTGTTTAAACCAGGATCAGAAATCAAGTCGCGACCAATGATTTCACCTAATACCTTATGGTCCCCTACATGCTCTACCATAGTTACAAGAGCAATTGGAACAATTGTTAAAAGAGCTGCAGGATTAAAGCTATAGTTTACAAATGGCATATAGAAATCAGGAACTTCAAATACGCTAGCTGCAAAGAATCCTGAGAAGTCAACCATACCTAAGCAAGCTGCTAAAGCATATGATACAATAATACCAATCAAGAAAGGAATGACCTTAAGCATTCCTCTACCACGAATAGCTATTACAGCAGTTGTCAAGAATGCAACAAGTGCAACAATAAGGTTATTGATTGGAATTACAGCTTGATCAAGACCAATTTCCTGAATCGCAGTAGGAGCCAAACATAAACCGATAACCATAATCATAGGACCTACAATTACTGGAGGCAATAACTTGTTAATCCATTCATTACCAGTAATTCTGATGATTATAGCAATAGCCATATAGACCAAACCTACAACCATTAAAGCTGAGAAAATACTTGACTTACCTCCAATAGCAAATCCTGCAATCATAGGAGCAATAAAAGCAAATGAACTTCCCAGATATACTGGACTTCTATTCCGTGTAACAATTACATAAAGAAGTGTACCTATCCCTGAAGCAATCAAAGCAACTGGAACAGATAGCACAGGTTCGCCAACAGTGGTGTTAACTACAATTGGCACTAAGATTGTAGCACCAAAAATAGCGCATAAACGTTGAAGGGATAATAAAATCAACTCAAAAACAGGAGGTTTATCCCATAAATCATAAATCATACCATTATCATTTTCACTCATTATATCACACTATAATCTAAAGAATTAATAATTTAATTAATTAATAAGAATTATAAAAAAATAAATAAATCAATTCAAAATTTATTAATTAATTTATTACCATAAAATATATTTATTAATCCCATTATTAAAACTTTTTTAAAACTTTTGAACGGAGATTGATTTTCAATAAAATAAATGAATTTTTTATAAAAAATAGTAAAGAATTAATTAAAAAATGAACTATTAATATAAAATAATGAAAAAATGAATCAATTGTAAAAATAAAAGTAAAAATAGAAAAAATAAAGATTGAAAAGTAAAAAAAGTAAGATGAAAAAAATAAAGAATATATGAATTAAAAAATTTAAAAATTAGTCTTCATTGACAAAATCATCCAAGGATTTCCCTGTAAAGTGGAAAACATCCCAATCCTTTTCTTCTGCACCAATGGACTTATAGAATTCCTTGCTTGGTTCATTCCATTCCAGGCAAGTCCATTCAAATCTCCCATAATCTCTTTTCTTTACAATCTTTGCAAGCTCTCTAAGCATTGCCTTTCCATAACCTTTTCCACGATATTCAGGGTCAATGAAAAGATCCTCAAGGTGCATATTGACATTTGCAATGTAAGTCGAAAAGCTTAAGAAGAAAAATGCAAATCCTATTTCCTTTCCATCTTCAAGAGCGAAAATGACTTCTGCTTGATTCTTATCGAAAATCCAATACTTTAAAGCTTCTTCAGTAGCTATCACTTCATCTAGACGATGCTCATAATCAGCTAATTTTTTTATAAATTCCAAGATTAAAGGCACATCTTTTTCTTCTGCATTTCTAAATGTTAATTCTGGCATAAACAATCTCCAATTATTTGATAGTGAAAATCAGTTAAAGCAAAAATAAAAAAATTAATTTTCCGATTCAAATATAAAAATTAGTTAAAAAAACTAAAAAGTTATTCTAACTCAAATAATTTATCTTCATAATCTTCAACAAAATATCTTATATTCTTTCTCCCTTTTGTAATTAAGCTATGTCCTTCATATTCAAGCATTTCCTTTTGATATTCCACTCCTCCATGATATTTCTGATTCAATTCCCCATTCTTTTTAAGAGTTCTCCAAAAGGGTATCCTATTATCCTCTCTTTCTTCACTTGCATGAGCAGCTAAAGAAATGAAAATACCTGCTGTCAACGGACAAGTAAATTCTGCACCATGTTTCTTTGCTAAAAATTCTCTAATTTGACCAGTAGTAATCAGTTTTCCCTTAGGAATCTTGGCCATAATTTCATTGTACTCCAATGGAGGAGCAATCAGCATATCCTCTCCACCATAACGTTTAATGGATTTCTCATCTGTAACTTTTATAATTTTAGGCATGTCTTTAGAATAGTTTAGTTTTTCATTGAAAGTTTTTCTCGCCATAATATCACCAATTAGAACTTTTAGTTAAAACAAAAATTTTTTAGAATAATTTTACATCACTTCAAAAAGTTAAAAAATTGATGTGTAAATTTAATTGAACTTAATGAGTTATAAAGATTTCTACTTGTTCTTATATCTTAAAACTATTATCCAATTAAGTCATTCAAGGTCTTTTCAAACTTATCTGTAATTGCTTCCCAATCATTGGACTTGACATATTCCCTTCCTTTTTTGGAAATCTCCCCATATCTTCCTTCATAAAGAATCCTTTGAGCAGTCTCTAATACTTCCTCTGCTTTTTGAACATATTCAATTCCATTTCCGTAACCGAACTCCTTGGAAATTCCCGGAAGCCCTGTTGCTATAACCACCTTTTCCATAGCCAAGTACTCATAAAGCTTGATCGGAACGATATCCTGCATGATTTCTTCATCAATGTATGCTGGAAGAAGACAGAAATCAGCAGAAGCCAAGAATTCAGGAATCATTTCATAAGGCTGTTTTCCAGTTAGAATCAACTGGTCACCAAGATCATATTCCTCCTTAATCTGAACCATCTTGTCATAGGCATCACCATCACCAACAATGAGAATCTTCATGTTTGGATATTTTTCCTTGTTTTTACCAAGTTCAATAGCCAATTCCTTCATACCTGCAAATTCATAGATCCAACCCATAAAGAACAGAACTGTGTCATTTTCATCTATGTTATACATACTTCTTATATTTGAATCCTCAAGTTGAGGGTCGAAGTCATTTAAATCAATTCCAGCATCAATTAAAATGGTTTCATTTGGATTAGCACCCAAATCTATTGCCAGTTCTTTAAGCTTTTGATTGATTGTAATCACAAGGTCAGAACGCTCTATTGCCTTCATGTTAACTTTCTTTCCAAAAGATTGAAATGTCTTTTCTGGAATAAGTGCATAGAGCACATCAATCAAGTAGTATACAAATGGAATATTATGTTTATTTGCAAGCTTTGAAGCGGAATATGCATTAAGCAAACCTAATCCCATAATTACATCTGGCTTGAATTCTTCTATTTGCCTTTTGATTTCCTTTTTATGAGTATAATATAATGACATGTAGTTTAAAACTGGTTTTTTAATGAAAGAAGGTCTGATTACTTGAATATCTGCTTCTGGCTTTACTTTGAATACATTGTCATGAACTTCCCTTTTGAACATAAATCCATCAGGGTCTTCCTTAGGCCAATCAATTGGATAGTCAATGACTTTTACCTCATGTCCACGCAGTACCATACGATCCATTAAATGATGTTGCTGATGTGGATTTCTCTTTAACCAGTCTGATTCTTGAACTACTAATATCTTCATTAAACTCACCAAAAATTCTAAAAAAGAAATTATTATTTATTAATATGTAATTTTTTATTTAAATAGATAAAGAATTTCAAGAAATAAATTTCTTATTAAAAATTGATTTCCTAATATGAAATCAATGTTTTAACAAAATTAAAACACTTTAACAAGCTTAAATCAATTTTAAAAGCCAATTTTCCTATTAATTTATAAATAAACAAAGATAATTTAATTTTAGAGGTTTTTTCACTCCCTAAAAAATCACCCATTTTCGAGAAAATTTTGGAGGTGATAATATTAAAATTTCGGTTAAAGAAATATTCCTCTTAATCATTGAAATCAATTCTCAGATTTCATTTTAAGAACTTTTCTTTTACTTTGTCGAAGTTTTGAAATTAATTATCCTCCGAATTAAATAATTAATTTCCTAAAAAAAACTAAAGTTAGATTTCTTTGAAGTGAATTTCCTCTAATTTATTTAAATAGTTTACTAAATAAAAAAAGGACTAAAATGCCTTATTTTAACTCAAATTTCAGCAAATGTTTAAATATTAAAAATAGTAAAATATTAATTGATAATACTAAGTATTATCTAGAAATTATTATTTAAAATATTTTCTTGAAAATGGGATTATTAAAGGAATTTCCTTTCCTTTAATAATAAATCATACTATTTTTATGCTTCAATTATAATTATTATATGCCTTTTTTATTTATTAAACAATACCAACTATAAACATATTATTTTAAAAATAAGAACTGTGATAATATGAGAATTTGTCTTTATGGTGCTGGAAGCACTAGTATAAAATCCAAATATACTGAAGAATCATACAAATTAGGAGAGGAAATAGCTAAAAGAGAACATACTCTTGTATTTGGTGGAGGATCTACAGGAGTTATGGGTGCCGTCTCTAAAGGAGCAATAGATAATAATGGAAAAGTAATAGGAATTGCACCTGAATGGATGGAAGATTTTGAAGGAATCTGTAGAGATTGTGATGAATTCATTTATACAGAATCCATGGATGAGAGAAAAAAGCTATTTTTAAAAAATTCAGACGCTTTTATAATAGCTCCTGGAGGAATAGGAACCCTTGACGAATTCTTTGAAATAATAGTATTGAAAAAATTAAAACAGCACAACAAAAAGATAATACTCTTTAATCTCTTCGGTTATTATGATCCTATGTTAGAAATGCTTGATTTTATGTTAAAAGAAGGGGTCGTTAGAGAAGAGATTGATAAAAACACTTTCAAAATAGCAGATACAATTGAAAGAGTTTTTGAGCTTTTGGAAAGAGAATAATTTAAAAAAAGTAAAAAAAAGAAAATATCGGAAAAAATTAATCAAAAAATAAAAATAAAAATAAAAAAATCAATCATACAATTTATTAACCACTTCTAAAGCCTTATTGAATGGCTGCATACCTGAAGTTAAAAGAACTACCTTTAAAACATCCATCATTTCATCACGACTGATGTCAAGTTCCTTTTTAGCTTTAGAAACCTGTTTTAAGAATGAAGAGCTTTCAGGTTTAGTTGCAGAGATTGCAATAGCTATTAACTTTTGAGTCCTGTAATCCAAAGCATGGGCATTCCAAACATTCTTATCCAAGTTTTCAATGGAATCATATAGTTCAGGATTTTCTTTTTTAATTCTTCGAATACCTTTGCCGTAAAATACCTTTTCACCCATTTATATTACTTCCTAAGTGAAATAAAATTAATCTTCAAAGACTTTATTAGCTATTTGCAAGGCCTTATTGAATGGTTGCATGCCTGAAGTCAACAATACAACTTTCAAGACATCCACAACTTCATCACGAGTGACACCTAATTCCTTTTTAGCACTCATGATTTGCTTTTCAGTTGCACGGCTGTCTGCATTGGATGCTGCAATTCCAATAGCTATCAACTTTTGAGTCTTATAGTCCAATGCTTTTCCATTCCATACAGCATCATTTAAAGCTACAATAGCTTGATATAAGTCTTCATCTTCATCTTTTAATTTTCCCATACCTTTTCCATAGAATACTTCCTCTTTCATATTAAAACTCCTCAAATATCAGTTAAGAAATAAAAATAATTAATTAAAATAATAAATAGTTTATTTTGAAAAATATTTAATGTTTTTGTCACCTAATGATGATAAAAAGTAAAATCAAGGCTGACAAACCTTACATGGCTCATAACCTTGGTTAATTGCATCAGATCTGCTCTTGAAAGTGACCTTATTCTTTTCAGAAATCTTCTTACCCCATCTGCAAGTAGGGTAATGGAACTTATGACTGTTTGCACTGGCTATATAAGATCCGGAGGAACTTGATGAAGAGTCTCCACTGTTTGAAGAGCTATATGAACTTACATAATGAGAATATCCATCTGAATTAGGTGCCCAATCATATGGATAGAACTCACTTGGAGGCATATACATGATTTCAGCAAGCCCTTCCCTTAAAAGCATTTCATTCAAGTTCTTACCATCTACAATGACAACAGCCAAATATCTTCCGTACTTATCAGTATACTTTGAATCATCAATGTCTAAGCTTACTTCCTTATTCAAGCATAGTTTCTGAACAAAACGTTTAGAGCAGATATAACCTTCCACTCCTCTTTCTGGAGTATTCACCCCTACAAAACGCACCTTTCCAAGTCCATCAACTTCAATGGTATCTCCATCAGTTACATAAGTGCATAATCCAGTGAATTCCGGTTGGCAATCTGTATCATCAAACTTGTTTAGGATATCATCATTTGACATATCAGAATATTTGGAAAAAGGAATATCATGAGTGAATCCAGTTCCAGTATAAGCTGATCCTGCAGATATAATGGAAAATCCTAAAATAAAAATAATTAGTATGATTAATAAATTTCTACCTTTTAACTTCATATTAATCCCCCTTTATTCAAATAAATGAAAAATTTATTCTAAAATAATTAATACTATTATATTATTGGAAATATATAAAATTTATCTTTAATGGAAAATAAGATTATAAAAAGAATTAATAAAAAAGGAGAAATAAAAATAATTAAATTAAAAATAATTAAATTAAAAATAATTAAATAAAAAAGAATTTAAAAAATAAATTAAAAAGATAATTCTAGTGTTGAAAATGAAAATGCCTGAAAAGATTGATACAATCATGTTTGCACCTTGTGGAATGAACTGCAAGCTATGTATAGAACATTTATCGGAAAGCAACCCATGTCCAGGATGCCTTATTGATAGTCCTAACAAGACCAAGAATGCATTAAAATGCAAAATAAAAAAATGTCTTGAAACAAAAAGAGTCAAGTATTGCGGTAGATGCAGTGAATTTCCTTGCAAGCTCATTAAAAAGCAAGATAAGAATTACAAGAAAAGATACAATTTTTCCACATTAGACAATGCAAAAAGAATCACCTACACTGGAATCAATAAGATAATGTTGGAAGACAGCATTAACTGGAAGTGCGAGTCATGCGGAGGAATCATTAGCATTCAAGAGCATGTATGTAGCGAATGTGGATTAAAATATGAGGATTAGATAGTTTACTTATTTCTAAAAAAATATAACTAGAAAATAGAATAAAAAATTATAAATTATATTAAATATTAAATAATATAGTACAAAGGTTAATATTGAAAATTTAAATAATATTAAAAAAATAATAAAAATTTGGAATATATTAAAAATAGTGATATAAATGAATCCTATAAAATGTCCTAGATGTGGAAAAATAAACGATGGAACTACCGATTTCTGCATTTACTGTGGGACTATCTATGATGAATACAATGCAGAGGAAGATGATTCCAATGTCTTCTTTATTCCTACACGTGGAGGAAAAAAACAAGAAGTCAAACTAAATCCTATGCCTGAAAACCTCTCATCCGGAAAAGAAAGTTACAGATTGATGATTATCATAGGTTACCTATTTGCAATATTAGGTAGTGTGCTCGGTTTTATTTTTGCCATTTATCTGATAACAAGAAAAGATTCAAATGCTAGAAAGCATGGGTTAGTCCAATTAGTTGTTTTAATAGCTGAATTTGCACTAATCGGTTTCTTGATTTTCACTGGTCAAATGGATCCGAACATTATCTTAAATCCATTCAATACCACAAACATAACTCAAATGTACAATTCAAGTGCAATGAACATGAGTGGTTCCACTAATTTATCCAGTTTATTTGGTTTTTAAATTCTAAATTTTACTTCAACAAATTTTGTGAAATGCTATCTTTTTCATCAAATTTAGCACTTAATTTCTCTTTCCTAACAGTGCCTTACCTTCTTTTTTTAGTGAATATACTACGAAAATTCCTAATAGGCTTTGTTAATTTCCAAGAATTAGAATTTTGCATTTCATTAATAAAATTTTTTTGTTTTTTAATAGTCTTTTCGTTTTCATTGATTATTTTTTTATAATTTTCTATAATGTCATTTTTAATATTAATTTTAGATTCAAAATCTCTGGACATATGTATTACATTATGCATATATTCCCTAGATTCACGAGCAGTGTTTGTTAACAAGTATGTTTGATAATTCCTTATCTCTTCACTATCATGCCAAATTTCATATGAATCTGAAATATGTCCTGTAAAACTTTTTGTCCGATTAATTAAATCCTTTCTAATTTTAAGATATTTTTTAGAGTTTTTAGGAGGATTTTCAACATCAAAAATGTCATAGTTATTCTTATATCCTTCAATAGTTGACTCTAAAACCAAATCACTGATTCCTTTAAACCTTTCAGGAGCAAATTTTGCTGAATTGAAAAATAAAACTGGAGTCTCTAAAGCCAAGCATGGAAATGCAGCATGAACCCTATCTGTTAAAACGCAACATGCATTCTTATATAGATTTAATATATTTTCTGCTACGAAGAGTTTTTCATTATAGTTTAAAAAAGAGGTTAATACGTAAGAAGTTGGCATTCTCTCTAAATATTTCTTATCAAAAGAGTAAATAAATTCTTGATTAATATCATAAATAGGCAAATCGGTTTTTGATTTTAAGAAATCTATGATTTCTTCAGAGTTATAAGAATTTACAACAATATAATCTTTTTCCGTTTTTGTTTTTTTACTCTCTAATGTTAAAGTTAGACAACCAGAATAATATGCATCAATATCTATTTCCTTTAGAAGTTCTAAAGTAGCATAATCCCTACAGCCAACAGGACCATAAGTAGAAAGGAAATCCCTACTTTCGGGTGATGAAATTACAGTTTTTGTATCATTAGCAGATGTGGTGAAATGCATTGAAATCAGTAAAGGATCAATTGAATCTGAAGGAGGCCATGATTTTAAACAATCCAAATACCATCCATTCATAATCATTTTAACCTTTTCTTGGTTTTGAAAAAGATTTAATTTTTCATGTTCAATATAATAATCAATTTGAGGTAGAAATCTTCTTGCAGCAATGCTTTGAATTTCATTACCTAAATTAGTAGTATAACTATATTTCATTAACCCATACTTCATTTTTACACCAAAATATATTGCTAATGTATGAAAGATATTTAAAAAAATAATTAAAAAAATTAGTGGTAAAGAATGAAAAAAGTTTTTTGAAAAGGACTGGAAACTGAATTAAAATTCAGCATCTCTTTCAATGTTTTCCCAGTTGTCTGTAAACCAACCGTAAACTCTTTCTAATCCATCATCAAATGAAACAGTTGGCTTGTAACCGAGAATGTCTTTTGCCTTATCAATGGAAGACAACAATTTGGTTTTAGCATCCCAATTACGTCTTGCCACATAAGCGATTCCTTCAGGGTTTCCAGTTAATTCATTAACCTTATTTGCCATGTCAATCACTCTGTGGTCCTTACCGGAACCAAGGTTAATAGCTTCACCAATGGCTTCCTCTTCGATTCCCATAGATAAAAGCCCGTTTACAATATCTCCAACAAATGTCCAGTCTCTTGTTTCAGATCCATCACCTGTAATTGGCAATGCCTGTTTGGTCATGGACCAATAGAAGAAGTTAGGAATAACATTTCTGTATTTTCCTGGAACTTCACCAGGGCCGAATACATTGAAGAACCTTGCATTTACAATAGGCATGTCATATAAGTTATGGAAATAATTGGTATATAATTCACCAAGAAGCTTGGTTACTTGGTAAGGTGTGTGCAAGGAAATGGAAATGTCATGCTCTTCAAATGGCATTTTAGAGTCTAAACCGTATACTCCACAGCCAGAAGAGGAATATACAAATCTTTCCACACCAGTAAGCTGTGCATATTGAAGAACTTTCAAGATACCGATACCATTAACCATCAAGTCAGTTTCAGGATTGTCTACACTGTTTTGGTTAGCAAAGTGAGCAGCTAAATGGAATACATAATCAGGTTTCATTTTAAAAACACGCTTAAGCTCTTCATCATCCAAGATATCTCCTTGAATAAGCTCAACGTTTTCCAATTGAGGTACATTCCATTCGTATGCAGAGGACATATTGTCAAGTATTATTACCTTTTCTGCACCAAGTTCACCTAATCTTCTAGTTAAGTTACTGCCAACACAGCCTGCTCCACCAGTTACTAAAATGGTTTTATCTTGATATTCATTATATTTGGACATAAAAATCACTTCAATAATTAATAATTAGTTAAATCATAGTTTAAATTAATTAAAAAATAATTTTAATAGTTTATATGTTATAAAATATGTTTTTATTATTAATAAAATTATTTAATAGAATGAATGATAACTGTTAAAAATTATTAAACAACTCAAAATAGAATTTAAACAAATTTAATTAAATTTAAATAATAAATAAGAATATAATAAAGATTAAGTCATGATTTTAGAGGGTGATAGAATGGATCTAGGTCCAGAAGAATTTTTAATATATGAAACTTATTTTGAAAATGAGGACAATAATGTAAACAGAAATGAAGGATGTTGCAGTACTTTAATAGTTCTTGCAGTGATTTTCATAATAGTTAATGTTTTAATTGTATAACTCTTAAATTAAAAAGGTTAGAAAATGAGCGTATTTGACTATATCTGCCATAGAAGACCCGAAAGAAGCTTTTTTTATAAAGGGAAGCAATTTCCAGTTTGTGCAAGATGCACAGGGTTTTACATTAGTGGAATAGCTACCATAATCCTTATAAATCTCTTCCCAATCCCATATAGCTTAACAACACTGCTTTTAGGAATCATTCTTTTAATCCCATGTGCAATCGATGGATTCACACAGCTATTTGAAATGAGAGAAAGCAATAACACCCTCAGATTCATTACAGGAATTCTCGGAGGAATAGGCTTAATTTTTGTCTATGAAATCATGATAGAATTCTTTGTATTCAATTTCTTATAAAAAAGGTCTGAAATAGATAAAATAAGAATAAATAAAATTAAAAAAAGCAAATAAAAATAGAAAAAAATAATAAATAAAATAATAAATAAAATAATAAATAAAAAAGAAAAGGAGAAATTTAAAACTCTAAAGAGATTTAAAAATATTAACGTCTTGCACGGCCTACTTTACGTGCAATTACGATTTCTCCAACAGAAATAAGTCCTGCAAAGAACTTTTCAAGTCCACCTGTTGCCCAAATAGCTTCACCAAAAGTAGAATTTTGAATATTTTTCTCATACTCTTCAGCAGTGATTTTAACACCAGTGGTTCTTGTAGAGATTTTAGCTGAAGCTTCCATTAATTCATCCCAGGTAACCCCTCTAAGTTCCTTCTCCATAGCTTCATAGATTTTTACAACTTTAATGTCATATAATGAAGACATGGAATCCACTACATCTACAGATCTGCATACACCAATTACCTGATTTTCATCATTGATAATAGGAATGCTGATTAACTTATTTTTTGAAGCTGCAATTACAACATTTCTTGCCGCTTCATTTTCACTAATGGTCATGATTTCCTCAACAGGACTCATAACATCAGCGATAGTTTTCTTTCCTTCACGTAATCCTTTTGTTATGTTGAATGAAGTAATCCAACCTTCCAATTTCATGTTTTCATCTAAAACAGGAGCAGTAAATCTTTTGTCCTCTTCCATTTTTAGAGAAACATCTTCTATAGAATCATTTTTTGATACAAAAACAAATTCTTTATCCATCATCTCTCTAGCTTTCATTTTAAACACTTCTCCATAAAGATTTTTGAAAAATCTGTAAAAATAATCTATTAATTAATTTTATTTAATTCCATCTTTTAATTTATCTAATTAAATTTTTTAATTTATTTAATTAAATTTTTTATTTGATTTTTAATCATCTAAAACTAAATTTAAAGCACCTACAGGACATCTGGAACTGCATTCCTTACATCTTATGCATTTATCGTTATTAAGGAAAATCTCACCGTCAACAACCTTGATGGCTGAAACAGGGCAGTTATCCTCACACAATTCACAAGCTACACAGATATCTTGATTGACATCAATGTGACTGTAAATCACTACTGGGCCTAAATCCCTTTTAAGGTTAATTGCACCTTGAATACATAAGTTAGCACAAGACCCGCAACCGCAACAACGGTCTTTGTCAATATAGGAATACATATATCCATCTTCAGAGTCAATAGCTCCATCACTTGGACATGTCTCTCCATGCTCTTCTATGAATTCTTTAGTTCTAAGTGATATTGCATTGGTTGGACAGTATTTTAAGCAAGACCCACATCCAATACATTCTTTACGATTTATGGAAATTTCTTCCATTTTAAGAGTTCTATGAGGAACCTTGATTTCCTTTAATGTATATTCTACAGAATCATCTTTCTTAATGACTGATTCAGCATTCCATACATAAATACATGAAACCGGACAGGTTTGAGCACAAATTTCACATTGCACGCACTCTTCACCGATTTTAGCTTTCTTAAGCCAGGTTGAAGAACTGATTACATTAATAGGACATTCTTCAACGCAAAGATTGCATCTGACACAACGAGGAGAAATTGTAATGAGCTTTTCCTGATCATTGAAATCATGAATGTCTACATTAAAGTCTTCAATATCTTCATCTAAATCTACAGATTTAAGAGTGATTTCCCTCTCTAAGGTTTCAATCTGCTTTTTTAGTTTAATTTCCATATTTTTATCCCCATAGATAAAGTTTATTATTAATTTACTCTAATAAGCAAATCTTTAATCTTAAATTTCACAGTTTAAAAACATTATTATGTTTATATATCTTTTAAATAACTTAAATAATTTATTATAATTATTCAATATAGTATTATTGTTCAAAATTTTTTACAAAGACTCAATAAACTCTTCCAATTCCTCTAAATTAGGCAATCCAGTAATGCCAATGGCTTGAACGGATTTTGAAGCAACCCAATTAGCTATTGTACATGATTTAGCCAAATCATATCCTTTAAGATATGAATACAGGAATCCAGCATTAAATGAATCTCCTGCAGCAGTTGTATCAACTGCATCACATTCAAACGCAGGTATTTTAACCTCTTCATCCTTCTTATTTATTGCATAAGCTCCAATAGATCCTCTTTTTACAACAACAGTATCAATGCCATCATTTCTAACATTTACTGCCAAGTCTCTGAAGCTTAATGAATCATCATCAGACAAATTCAATTTTTCCTCATAATAATCTTCAAACAATATCTTCAATTCGCTTTCATTAATAAGAAGAATATCAGTTCTTTCAAGGATTTCCTTAAGCTCTTCGACTCCTTTTTTAACATATAGCATACCTGGATCAAAGCTTAAGACAATTTTATCTGCCAATAATGGCAACAATTCCTTTTGAGCATTGAATGAATCCCCTACAAAGGAAGTGTAATGAAGTATCTTGCATGCGTTGACATTCAATGGATTTATCTCATCAATGGTTATCTCATCATTTACACCAGGGTCTACATAAAGAGCCCTATCTCCAGCATCAGAAACGAATCCCAAAACCTTTCCAGAATTTCCGCTTTCTGCATAGATGAGATTTGTTAAGTAAACATCATTAATCATTAGATTATATTCCAATAAGTCTCCTTCCTCATCATATGCAATCTTTCCAATATAAGATGTTGAACATCCAAGCTTTGAAAGGCCTATGATTGTATTTGCTGCTGAACCACCAGGAGATTCCTCTTCACCTTTAATGAAACTTTCACCATCGATTTCTGCAATGTGACCAACCTTATAAAGCTTATCCACATTCAATGCACCAAAACCTATTACATCCACATTGATTGCATCATAAACTATCTCATCAACACCTAAATCTTCAGCAGTTACATTTTTTGAGGATTCCGGAATATTTGTATTATTCTCTTCCATTTAATTCACATCGTTAAAAGATTATTAAGAAGCATTATTTCAAAATATCCAATAAATTGGTCTTATGTTCACCTAATTGGCCTTCAAAGTTTCCAGCTGAAATCCTTTCAACACCAGGAATGTCAATTATTGCATCGATAGCTTTTTTAATAGCCAAATTCATAGCTTCCTGACTGGTTGCATTTATAACTATTTCTGGAATGTAATAAACTCCTTCTGGAACTTTTGATTCATCTCCGAGTCTTTCCTTCAATGAAGGGCAATAAGGATGATTTGTACTTGGACCAATCTCTGGGAAATTGGTTTCAGGCTTACTTGCTGCAGAGCATATTCCAAATGGAGTGCAAACTCCTTCCACTTCCATTATAGTGTCAATGATGATTCTACCTGCCTTTAAAACAGCCTCTTTAGTAGAACACATATACCAGAAGTTACCGCCCATGATTCCTTCTGCATAAGCAAGTTCAGATTCAATCTGGAAATCTGGAACCGCAATAGGAACATTGATCATTTTTCTACCAAACTCTTCAATTTCCCATTCATAGCCATCTCCACAATGACCTACACTTTCCATCATTCCAATAGCGCCAACTGGATCTTCAGTTATGCTGAATACCCTTGTAAATGGCTTTACAAGAATGTCTTGACGAATTCTGTAGGATAATTCCTTTTCAAATTTTTTCAAGTCATCAGTTAGCCAGAATTGAACAATAGCTCCAGGTCTTCCATCTGGAGTCTTGTCTCCATCTACAAAAGCTTCGACACCTGCTTCAACTCTTCCAATTACAGCACTTGGTGTAGCTGTAGCATCGTAAGCTGCTTCCTTTACAGTCAATTCATCTTCCGCTGTAATCAATGCTCTGATATACATTCCATCAAATGATTCAAAGAATGTATCTTCAACCTTATCATAATTTACCATAAATGTCATCTCAATAAATATAATTTATAAATAATCTATAAAATCTTAAATCCTAATCTTAAATCAATAAATATTAATGTTTAAGATAGTATTTTTATCCTAGACCACCAATATCCTTTCCACGAATACTATTCCTCATCTCTTTGCTTAACTTAAGCAAATACTCCCTATTTTCATCTGTAATAATCTCTATGATTGGTGCATTCTTATTATGGAACACCTTTTCAAACTCTTCAATTAGGGAATAATCAACTTCAAAGTCTCCAAATGCTTCATCAGGACCTTTTTCAGAGTAAGTTCTGATAAAGTCCAAGACATAATCCTTGTCAAATCTTGAATGAAGGTCAATCAATATGGAACTTACAATTGTATGGTCAGATATAACTGCAATTTCTGCAACATTCAAAGGATATTCATTTCCATTGAAACTAACAGACAATCCACCATTATCCCTTGCATATTGCAATGGCTCAACATCAGTTATGCTGTCACCCATATAGATAATGGAACCTGATTCAAGTCCAAACCTTTCAACAATATCCTCAACTGCAATTTGCTTACCTTTACCACCAACAGTTTTCACACTTTCAATATACTTGTTGATTTCAAGCTTTGGAAACTCATTGAAGAAAATGTCATACAATACATTGAAGTCATCTTCATTTTCATCACCATGTTCAAGTATAATTTTTCGGAATTCTTCAACTTTCTTAAGTTCTTCAATAAATTTTGGTGATTTGTCACCAACAATAGTTTGAGAATTGTTTGTTACAGATGAAACATTATCTGATTTTTTATCAAATTGATTGAAATTAGTAGCTCCATCTACATCAAGTTGTGTGTGATAAGTATTTTGGAATGGGAAATCAATATAATTGCATAGAGCTTCAATATATTGACCATAACTAGTACTAACTATGAAAGAATCAATAAGTTCATTTGCAAATCTGAGAGTGTCATCAGAACCATCAACAAGATAGATATTTTCCCTTGAAAACTTGATCATTTTTTCATTTGTAAGTCCAGCTAATTTATAAAATGGAACAATAAGTTTAAGTGTGTCACCAGCATGATAATTTTCAAGCTTGACATCATCAACAAGATAATCATCAAATCGACTGATGATCTTAAATAATTTTCCACCATCTTCAATAAACTCATCTGCCAATTCATATGCATTGTCATTTAATGTTAATGGACCTTCACAATCTGTGATAAAAACTTTTTTTACCATAATTTAATCTTCCCAAATTTTAAGTTTGAAATTTTTTAATTTTTAATCTTTAAATCTATAATCCTAATTTTCATCTAAGATAAATTTTTCAATAATAATGAATTAATAAAAATAAAAAAAGAAAATTTTATTTGAAATAAAATAATTTAAAAGGACATTATAAGAACTGCCAAATTGTAGAGACTCTTGCTGCATTCAATGGACAGATTCCCTCACAGTTTCTACAGGAAATACAATCATCATGATTTACAACAACTTTTCCATCTTCAACGCTTAATGCATCAACTGGACAGTTTTTAACACAAACTTCACATAATTGACAAGCATGGTGATTAATCTCTACAGTACCGTTTCTTCTTCCTCTAAGGTCTCTTTTAATGAAGAATATCTCATGATTCCTGTTTGTAAAGAACTCTTCCTTAAGCTTGATAGCTTCGAAATTACAGCTTTCAGCACATAATCCACAGTATACGCAAGAGTTGTCTGTATCTATTACAATCGGATTAGGGCCATTCAATCTAATTGATTCAGTCGGACAGACATCTCTGCACAATCCACAGCTGATACAATTCTCTTCCACAACTTCAATTCCAAGTGCAGGTGGGAAGAATTCCACAAGGTCCAATACCTTTACAACATCCAAGTCCTTTTTAATCTGTGCATTTAATCGCTCATTTAGGAATTCTGTTACATTCACTACAATTGATCTGCAGTTTGTGCATGTGAATATTTCCACATCTGAAAATTCCATTCCTCTAGGAACATCCCTAATGTCCATTGAGTTTTCATAATCAAAATCATCAAAGTGATAATCCTTGGAAATGTCTTCAAGCAATTTAACCAAAACATTGTCAATATTGGTTACTCCTTTTGAAATGTTATGAACATCCCTATCAATGATTTCAGAAGCTATTTCCAATGTCTTGATCTTATTGAATGATTCAAATGCCTCTTCCCTTTCCACATAATCGATTGCATATGTAGGACAGGAATGCATACATTCCTCACATCTTGCGCAATATGCTGGGTCAATGAAAGGCAACTTATTGGTTTTTCCGACATTGATTGCACCTTTGGAAGGGCAAATCCTTGTACAAGTCATACAGCCGATACATTCATCCTGGTCAATGCAGAGAGTTTTACCTTCCTTTACGGTTTTAGGAAGCAATTCCCCATACTTAATTGCATCAGTAGGGCAGTGCCTAAAGCAATATCCGCAACGAATGCACTTATCCTCATCTATTTCACTATGAACTTCCTCTCCACCAGAAGACCTTAAATGGATAGCTCCAGACTTGCATGCATTTACACATGCACCACAAGCTCTACAGAGCTTTTTGTTGATGTTTGGAACATTTTCACGAATCGGATCCGCTAAAGTCTTCTTAATGTGAATAGCATCATAAGGACATGCATTGGTACATAAGACACAACCAAAACAGTGTTCATCCAATTTAATGAACTTGGTGTTTGCATCTTGATAAACAGCATCAATCGGACAGACATTCAAGCATGGCTTGTCCATACAATTGATACATTTCTCATTATCAATCTCATACTCTATATGAACATCTCTTAATGGTCTTGGAATAGGGTCAACAGTTACCATATTAAGCCCTCCTTTCTGCTAATTGAGAAGCCTTTACAGAAATGTGAATAACTTCCTCATCAGTATCATTAGTATCTAAATTAAATTTAGCCAAGAAATATTTGATGACACCAAATGGACAGGTTTGATAACAAATACTGCATCTTAAACATTTTTCCTTATCTCTTACAATGGTATCTTCATCACTGTCAAATGAAATGGCCCCAGTTGGACAGTCTGGAATGCACATTTGACATTTCTTACAGTTGTCTGCATCCCAAGTTATAATTCTAATCTTCAATCTATTGATGGCATCTTCCAATACTTCATGAACCACTTCTTCATCATTTAGAATGGTTAGTGACTTGTCAAATATTGGTTTGAAATCCAATTCATCTAAAAATAGCTTGTCAGTGCCTAAATTAATCAAGTCATCCTGCTTGGATTCAATGTATTCCTCTAATGTGCTTACTGCCAAATTAATGATTTTCTTTTGCTCTTCAAGATTGTTTACAAAGACTCCTTTCATTGCTCCTTTTACAGGACAGGTCTCTAAACATTTTCCGCATGAAATACATTTGGATTGGTTGACAACAACCCTATCATCAATCTCTTCTATTGCTCCAACTTCACAGGCATCCATACACTTATGGCATCTGATACATAAATAATCGTCCACAATGTATTTTCTCTTTGAAGGGATGATATTGAACTCTTCACGAATGAAATGGTTTTCACCACATTCCAATGTTTTTGGAGTTGAAGGGCAGACTTCTGCACAGAAACCGCATCTGATACAAGCAGCTTTATTAATTACTGGATAAATCAAACCAATGGATTCCTCATTGTCTGAATCCCTAACCAATTTGATTGCATTTGGTGATGGGCAAGATGCAGTGCAGCTTCCACAACCAATACAATTTTCCTTGATCACTTCAGGAAAATCCCGGAATCTGTCTGGCTTGTGTGCTATGTCTTCCTTGGATTTTGCATCGAAAAATCCATCAATCCAGGTTTTTCGAGCAAATTCATAAATATACCAAATAAGTGAGGACATTTCATTTCACCTCAAAGAAGTCTTTTACAGTAGATTTGCCAGTATCAACATCAGTTATAGCCACTCTTTCAGTACATGCTATGCAAGGATCTGATGACGCATAAGTAGCTACCGCATCAGCAACTGTTGCTACATCCTTAAGCATGTATTTTGCACAGGAGTCAATATTCATGATACTTGGAGTTCTGATTGAAATGCGCTTAATCAAATCTCCATTGGTTTCAGCCATATATCTTACTTCTCCACGAGGGGCTTCATTTCTCCATTCCCCGTATCCTGATGGAATGTCTACAGGAGTTCTTATATCTCCTTTAGGCATATTTTCAATTGCCTGTTTCACTAAATCAATAGATTGCTCCACTTCATAAAGCCTATTCAATGTACGAGCATAGTTATCTCCCTCTTTTCTCCAAATAGGCTTGAAGTCAAAATAATCACGATAAGTATAATGCTCTTCTCTTAAGTCATGCTTAAGACCAGAAGCTCTTCCAATAGGTCCTACAGCATGCCCTTTAATAGCTTCCTCTTTAGTCATCACTCCAACGCCTTTTGCCCTTAATGCAACGATTGGAGCCTCTTCAAATAATGATATATGCCTATCAAAGCCATCTTCAATTTTCTTTAAGTTATCGAGTATTGCATTGAAATGGCGCTCATCAGCATCCATTCGGACTCCACCGACAACATTCCATCCTAAATTGACTCTATTTCCAGTTAACAATTCAAGAGAATCCATTGCATATTCCCTTAATGCTAAAACATGCATAAACAGTGTCTCATGGTCAAGAGTCTTGAAGAATGTTGAATTTGCAAGCAAGTGGGATTGGATCCTGTCCAATTCATTTGTAATTACCCTTAAGTATTGGGCTCTTATAGGCGCTTGAACTCCAGAAATTGATTCTAAAGTTTCTGCAAAGGTTTGTGTGTGTTCGTATGAACAGATACCACAGATTCTTTCAGATAAGTAAATGCATTTTTGCCAGGCCTTGCCTTCCATAATCTTTTCAATACCTCTATGAACATAACCATAATCGATCTCAGCTTTAATAACCTTTTCACCTTCAGTTTTAAGTTTAAGTCTTAAAGGTTCTTTTAAACCTGGATGAATTGGTCCAATTGGTAATATCATAATATCTGACTCCTATTTACTTATCTAATTTTCATAAATCAACAATAAATATAATTTTTACAATAATATAATTCAAATAAATATATTTAATCTTCCCTAGCGTCTTGAGCTCTTCCTTTAGCTGCAAGAGCACCAGGAGCAACAGTTAAAACTGCCTCTAAAATTTCACTTGGCCTTGGAGGACAACCTGGAATAGCTGCATCCACAGGTATGAAGTCTGAAACAGGAGCAAGAACTCTTCCTCCCTCTTGAGCAAAGACATCTCCAGACTGTGGACAGTTTCCAACAGCCACTACAATCTTAGGTTCTGGAGTTTTTGCATAAATCCTTCTTAAATTGTCTCTCCATTGTTCTGTAACTGCACCAGTCACTAAAAGAACATCCGCTTCACGAGGATTATTGTGAACGTAAATTCCATACTGTTCAAGATCGTATCTTGGTGAAAGGAGTGCAACGAGCTCTACATCACATCCATTACATCCTCCACAGTTTACAATACAAACATGAATTGAACTTTTTCTCACAATATCTTTAAGTTTTTTAAGCATTTCAATTACCTTAAATCTCGTTCTTTATAATAATTTTATAAATATAATCTTTCAAATTATTCTCTCAATAATTCAACTATTTGTGCTCTACCTTCTTCTAAAGCATCCTCATACTTTTTGCCATGCTTTACTACATCTTTGGTTAATTGGTGGCAGATTCTATCAGCATCTTCATCAGATATTAGTTTAGCAACATCACTTAACCAGTAAAGCCTTAAATCAAGATGCATTTGCCTTTTTATCTTTTCCCTATTTGCTATTTCAAAGGTAGCATGCATATTTTCCAAATCACTCATATCAAAGCGATTCATAAGAATATCTTCAAATTCATCTTTAGAAATTCCAAATTCTTCAGACAATGGAATAGTAATGTCCTTTTCCCATTTAAAACTATGAAGAACTCTTAATTTCATCATTTCATATTTTTCTTCACTATCCATATAAATCACCATATAAATGATTTGATTTTAAATTTAACTACTTAATTTTAATATTTCTAATTAAAATAATACTCCTGATGTTGAAATCCAGACTACTGCTGCAATAAGAATACCTATTGCAGTTTCCTTACGACCATAACCCGGCCTTCTTCCTAATGCAAGCCCTATAAAGAAGAATGCAATAGTAAGCAATATTTCAGAGCTAATATTTGGATTTAATCCATGGTTAAATAATAAAAACCATCCAATAATAGATAAAACCAAGGTTAAAACATCTATTTCAGATATTATATAAGGTTCCATATGCTTTTTATAGCTCAATAAAAGACCAGCGATGGATCCTATAATGAAAACCAAAATATAAATCATAATATATAATTCTTCCATAATCTCACCTAGTTTACCTAAATTGGCTTATATAAACAAATAAATGTGATACAAATAATAAAAAATGTAATGATGAATGCAATCTCCTCTAAGTTTTCAGCTAAATGAGCATATTTTTCCTTATTTTGCATCAATATAAATGGAACAAAAATAAGTCCAATTATAGCTAAAGGAAGCGCTAAAATACTTTGATAGAAAGCAGCAAGTCCTGCCACTGCAAAAATGCCTAAAGCTACCAATGAAGTTAATACTCTCATTCCTTTTTCATCATTCATTTTTAAGCCTTCTTTATTAGTTTTTACTTAATTAAAGATTAATTAAGTTTTTTAATCAACAAATTTATAATAATTTTTTTAAATTTTTAAATTTTTTAATAATGATTAAATAATAATCATGATAATTGAACCTACAGTGCAGATAACTGCAATGGATATTTGAGCCATTACAGAATGGTTTGGATTCAACATAGGAGTTGTAGCATTGATGAATCCTGTAATAATACAAATTACAATCATTCCAATCAAGTATCCGACAACGGAAATAGGCCCAAAGAATATTGTTAAGAATAACCATAATAAAATATACCATGCGATTGATTCTGAAAACATTATGTATCCTCTAAGCATACCAAAGTGTTCAGTTTCAAATCCGGATATGATTTCCTTTCCTTTTGTGATTGCAAAAGGAGAATATGGAGATTTTGTAACAATTAAAGTGAAGAACATAATCGCTGCAAGAGGCAATTGCAATACCAAAGGCCCATGCACTGCCTGATACGCTATGATTCCACTGATATCCATAGTTCCAGTCAATAGGAATATGATAGCGATAACAGCAAAGAGAGGCAATTCACCAGCTGCTGAGAAAACAGCCCTTACACAACTCAATTTACCATATGGGGAACCTGATGAGGATCCTGCATTATGCTCTACAATCTTATGGATAGCATAAACACCGAATATTATCATTAAGGAACCTTGAGCCACTGGACCTACAATAACTGCAGTAACCCAAACAGCTGCTAAAATAACTGTAATACCTACATAAAACGGCATTGCAGCAGTTTTTGGAAATGAAGTTTCCTTAAAGAAAAATTTCAATGAATGCAATAAGTACTGTATAATAGGAGGTCCTGGCCTCAATTGGACTCTTGCCATAACCTTTCTATGGAAACCTAATAAAAGACTACCTGCAAGGAAAGCGATTACTACATTGATTAAAATTTGAGCCATTAAATTCATAATATCTGCAAAGAGATCATATTAGTAACCTGTAAATGGTTCTTCTCTTCTTTCCTCCTCTTCCTCTTTTATTGGTTTGGACATTGTTAAAAGTCCAAATGAAAGTACTAAAAATGGTATACAAACAATAGCTATTGCATATACTATCCAATCAGCAGGATTAAATATTAAAGCGTAAAGGATAGCTAATACAGACACAATCAAGATAATATAACTAGCTATTTTCATTTTATTCATTTTATCGGCCTTCTATTAAATAATAAACGTAATCTACAATATAGTTAATAAGATTTCAACAAATCTAACAATAATAAACAATGAACTTAAGTGGATAATCAATATGAATGGAGATCCAGGAGTTCTGAACATTTCTGCCTTACTTGCAAAGAATGGTGCTATACCGCTTTCACCACAAACTCCTATTAACATTACAAGCGCTCCAAATATCATCATTGGACTTGCAGGAATTGAAGCGAGTTCAATTAGGCTTAATGTACCGGTAGCTGCTAAAATCATAGCTGCTCCACCGAAGAGTGGCAAACCGCACATCATTGCAATCAAACCGTATTGATAAGCGGAATTCAAAACCTCCACTTGCTTTACAGCAGAAACAATACCGATGTTAACAATACCGATTAATGCCATGAATAAGGTAAAGTTAAATAAATCTCCAGTAATCATAGCTCCTGCAGTAGCTATTCCACAAATAATAGCCAAGAATCTTCTATGCTTGAATTCCTTTTTGCCAACTGCAACCTTATTTTCATCAAGAGAACCAAACATTGCTTCCACTTGAGTTTCAGTTCGGCTAATGGCTATCAATGCTGTAAATACAAGTATAGTTACAAACAAGAATATGTGGAGAGGGTTTAAATAAAGAACAATATCTCCTAAAGGAATTGTTCCCATCAAGTCTCCGCCTAAACTCTCTATAAGCATTTAAAGTCTCCTTTTTTTATTTTAAGTTCATTTATTTGTTTTTTTGAATAATAAATTGATAAATATAATATTTTAAATTTTAAATTCATTTGGAATAATCATTTTCTTCCATATTCCTCTCTCATCATTATTCCAATCAATCCAATCTTGGAAGCCACTTTCAAGAGCAATCCTAAAGCAGCTAGGAATAAGCTGAGTAACCAGTATTGAGGCAAGATAAAGAATAACAGGAATCCAATAATCCATAAGCACCAAGAGATACCGGATATTGCTCCCACTCCATCAAGAACAACTATTGGCAATCCTCTTACCTTTCTGCTTAAAACATAAATTACAATACCTCCTCCAGCTACTGCACCACCAGTAAATCCGGATAGGAACACACCATAACCTATCAATAACAATGCAATGAAATTAGGAGCAGTAGTCATAATCTCCATATCTATATTTAATGGCATTGGTGCAAATGAGGTATCTACATCTTTCTTTCTCATTTCACGAGATATTAAAATCTCGGATATTGCCATGATCTCTGCCAATTCAACTACTAGACCCGGAAGAATCAATGCTTCAGACAAATCAGTTCCCACTGCCGCTACAACAATAAGCATAGCCAAACCGACAATATCAGTCAATATAAGAACTTGAATGTCTCTTTTCTCCATTGCAATTCCCATCAGGCCAATGAAAGCTACAATCAAACCACCGTATAAAGCTGTGGAATACATTGAGCTATAGAATGCAGGAACAAATTGTGGAATTATACTTGCAACCATCTAATCACCTGAACTCCTTTTTAGCTTGCTTTTCACGAGCTTTACGATTGCTCATTTCAACTTCACTGGCTATCTTGTCAGAACTTGCAATAGCTCTTTTTACATCTTCCTTAATGTCTCCTTTACCTTTTTTCTCCTTTCTAACCATGGTAAAGTTAATGGCAAGCCATGATGCAATTATGAATGCCATCATAAGAATAGAGGATTCCAAGATAGTGTCAAAACCTCTTGTATAGTAAAGGATTTCATCTATCACTCCACCTGGAGATGCACAGATACTTGTTCCAAAGTATGGGGAAATACCTTTTAGCATTTCAGCAATTGGAGTCATATATGAATTGATCCAACCCAGATTCTGTGAATTTTCAGGATATTGGGCTTCAGTAACACCCGGACTTTCCAAAATCTCTCCACCCCTATCATATGGAGCGATAGCCAATCTCGCATCCATTTGACTTTGAGGAGCCGGACGAGTGTAGATTTGATCGGTATCCAATCCGATAGGAATAAGGAATCCGGCTATTAGGAGCAAACCTAAAATTAGAGCGAACAATCTAGGAATATTCTTCGGATTTGCCAATTTATTCCATAATTTAGCTATTTTAGGCATTTTGGTTTCCTCCAGGCATTAAGTTTAATAAATTGATAAGCATTATACATCAGCCCCTATCTCTTCTAAACGAGAAATAGCTCTAAACAAGATCAATGTCACAATAATTGTAGTTGCAATTAAAGTCAAAAGAGCCAATGTAGAATTATAAGTAAGTAAAATCAATGAAACTCCTACAGATGCCACTTCAGTATTGATGATTCTTATGATTGGGTCTTTCACTCCAGGACCCCAAACGGTAGTTAAGCTTCCAAAAATGGCAAGCGCTAAACCTACATAAACCCAAAGAGCAAGATTGAACATTATTTACCACCTTCAGAGTTTCTTGTTTCATTTTCACTGCTTTGAATCATTTTAGGAAGTGTGGAATAATCCTTTAGTTTTGATTTACGCACTTCATTTATTTTGATTAAGGCAAGTAAAAATACAATAATAGATAATGGATCAAGAACAGCAGTTAAAAAAGCAACATCTAAATATTTAAAGCTGACAATAGCTAAAAACAAGCCTGCTTCCAAGATTGAAACCATTATAACCTTATCCAATGGTTTCTTTAATAGAACAACTCCAATAGCACCTATTATCATCAAAGCAATTGATATTGTTGTCAAGTCAATAAATTCCAACATTTAAATCCCATTTCTATTATCTATAAAAGTAATAATCATTAATTTTCCTTATGCTCTTCCATATTCTTATCATAGGTAATTTCATCTTCCAAATCCTTTAAGCTGTATGCAATTGCATTTGCACCAATTGTAGAAGAGATAAAGAAAGTTGCAGCTAATACAAGACCAAATGGAGTTTTAATATACAATGCAATCAATGCAGAAACACAGAATCCTATTACATTTATGTAAAGTAATTTTTCTGCCCTATCTTTGGTTATTACTGCTCTTAAAGCCATTAAAATTGTAATAACTCCAATAATTTCAATAAACATAATTTAACCTTGTATTTTTCAATTAATTTTCATTTTATTTATTTTAATTCATTTTTTTAAGATTTAAAATCTTTTAATTATTCATATTTAGTATATCTACCAAAGGATTTTGCTATTTTTCCAATTAATCTAGAACTTGTTGGATGGTGAATTCCTTGAATAGTGAATATTGCAATTACCATTCCACAAATGAACATTTCTGGAGTGATTCCAATGAATGAGTAGATGAATATGAGTAGTGTCATGGTCAAAGCGCCAGTTGTTCCAGCATAACCTGGATCTGCACATAATCTATTCCCAATGTAAACAAGCAATGCAGCTATTAAACCGCCTTGAATTCCAAGAATGTAAACTCCAATTGAAGCAATCAATGTTCCTGCTGATGCATCTGGAGAACATAGGATGTTTCCTTGGAAGAATCCTCCTGCCAAATCCCCTTTTCTATTTTTGATGGAATATCCTACAGTCTCTGCCCCTTTAACACCTGGAGCTTCAGGAAGACCTAGGAATGTATCCACTATTACAAAATTAAGCCAAGAGATAATGGTTGCTAAAATCAAGCCAATTATTAGATCCATTATTTGCTACCTCCTTGAGGGTTTGGGAAAACATAATCGAATAGATACTTGACAAAAATAGCTGAGAATGCCCCAACTATAATTGCAATTATCAATCCATTATAAATCCAAAACACATTTAATGAATAAAAAATAGCTAGAATTCCTATAGCGAACACAGGAGTTGGAAATAGTGCACTTTTTGTCCAGGAAAACCTGATTGGCTTTTCTGGAAGAAGTGGCAATTTTAAAGCTAACGCTAAAACTATTGCAACTATGATAGCCACCATATAATTCATGAATAATTGAAATCCATTAGCACCTATACTAATCATACTTATATATATGTTATAATTTAATATATATCTTTTATTACTTGTTGCCAAGCCGAAAAAATAGGGCAAATTTATGATTATTTTTAAAATCGAAAAAAAATTAAATCAATCAACAGAAAATAAAGATAATTTATGAACAATCTTTGAAAAAGAAGCAGTTCAAAGGATAAAAATTTAGGCATTCCTAAAAATTATAATTATTTTTATTAACACCACAATTGACAAAAATATAACCACAATATTACCAGAATATGACCACAATAGGAATTTATTTCTTATATAAAATTACAAAATATTAAAATAGTATTAAAATTATAAATCTATACTAATATAGAAAATAAAATTATAAATCAATGATGAAAATCATAGGCATTGAATCATTGAAAAATCATTTTACATTATAAATTAAAGGACCAGATATAATGGAAAATAAAGAAATTGTAGTTACTGGAGGATGCGGATTTATAGGTTCACACATTGTTGAAGAGCTATTGGAAGACAATAAAGTGACCATTATAGACAACTTATCCTCTGGAAAAATGGAAAACCTAAAAAATCCAAATCACGAAAATTTAACCTTAATTGAAGAGGATCTTCTAGACTGTGATTTAGATGAGATTTTAAAAGGAAAGGATTATGTATTCCACCTTGCAGCGAAGGTAAGCGTGCCAGGAAGTGTAGCAGAACCTTTAGATTACAACGAGACAAACATCGACGCTACCTTGAAATTGCTTATTGCATGTAAAAACAACAACATCAAAAAGATTGTTTTCTCATCATCTTCTGCAGTTTATGGAGAAAATCCCAACATGCCTCTTAAGGAAACTGAACTTCCTATGCCTTCATCCCCTTATGCTGCTCAAAAGGCAAGCGACGAATTATACTTAAAATCATTCCATGAAAGCTATGGATTGAATTATGTAGCTCTAAGGTATTTCAATGTCTTTGGTCCTAGACAAGATGAAAACTCACCTTATGCTGCAGTAATCCCTAAATTCATCTCTGCAATCCTAAAAGGTGAAAGCCCAGTTATTTATGGTGATGGAGAGCAAAGCAGAGACTTTATTTTTGTAAAGGAAATCGCTAAAGCAAACATTGCAGCATGTGAATCAGACTACAATGGAATTGTGAATGTTGCATTAGGAAAATCAATGACCATAAACCAGCTATTTGATATTGTTAGTGATGTTTTGGAATCAGACTTAAAAGTTAATTATCTTGATGAGCGTCCAGGAGACATTAAGCACTCATTAGCGGATATCAGCAATCTTAAAAATATTGGATTCAAGCCAGAAGATGATAAATTTGAAGAGCAGTTAAGAGAAACTGTAGAATGGTTTAAAGAAGAGATGGAAAAATGAAAATTGAAGTATTAGACACCACATTAAGGGATGGAGAACAGACTCCTGGAATCTCCTTAAATGCAATTAAAAAATTAAGGATAGCTACCAAATTAGACGAGATAGGAGTTAATTCCATTGAAGCAGGATCTGCAATTACATCTGAAGGTGAAAGGGAAGCCATTAGATTGATTACATCACAAGGATTGAATGCAGAGATTGTAAGCTTTTCAAGAACATTGCTTAAGGATGTGGATTACTGCTTGGAATGTGATGTCGATGCTGTAAATGTTGTAGTTCCCACTTCTGATTTGCATTTGAAATATAAAATTAAGAAATCACAAGATGAAATGCTTGAAGATGCTGTAAAAGTGGTTGAATACGCTAAGGATCATGGCCTTGCTGTAGAGCTTGCAGCTGAAGACTCAACAAGAACTGATGTGGAATACTTAAGAAGAATTTTCAAGGCAACAATCGATGCAGGAGCAGATAGAATCTGCCCATGTGACACTTTAGGAATGCTTACACCACTCAAATCATTTAATTTCTATAGAAAATTCTCTGATTTGGGAGTTCCTGTAAGCGCTCATTGCCATAATGACTTCGGTCTTGCTGTAGCAAATACATTATCAGCTATTGATGGAGGAGCTACAAGATTCCATGGAACCATCAATGGTCTTGGTGAAAGAGCTGGAAATGCAGCTATTGAAGAGGTTGTAGTCTCATTGAACACATTATATAAATATAGTGACGATGATGATGAAAGCAAGTACACCACTGACATTAAGATAAACCAGCTTTACAGCACATCTAAATTGGTTTCAAGATTAAGCAATGCATATCTTGCTCCAAACAAACCGATTGTAGGTGAAAACGCATTTGCACATGAATCTGGAATCCATGCAGATGGAGTTATAAAAAACAGCGCAACCTATGAACCTATCATGCCAGAGCTTGTAGGACATAGACGTAAGTTTATCGTTGGGAAGCATGTTGGAACCAAGGGCTTGAACAATAGATTACAGGAATTAGGCATTGAAGTTGACAAAGCCCAATTAAATGAGATATTCCTTAAGGTAAAGGACCTTGGAGACAAGGGAAAAACCGTTACAGACACTGATTTGGAAGCTATTGCAGAGCATGTCCTAAACATCGAGCAGGAAAAGAAAATCAATCTTGATGAACTAACAATCGTTTCAGGAAATAAGATCAGGCCGACCGCTTCAATCAAGATGAACATTGAAGATAAGGAAGTGATCGAAGCTGATGTTGGTATCGGTCCTGTTGATGCAGCAATCAATGCAGTGAATAAGGGAATCAAGAACTTTGCAGACATAAAGCTTGAGGAATACCATGTAGATGCAGTTACAGGCGGTACAGATGCATTGATTGAAGTAATTGTAAAACTAAGCTCAGGAGATAAGATCATATCTGCAAGAGCAACTGAACCGGACATTATCAATGCAAGTGTAGAGGCTTATGTTGACGGTGTAAACAGATTGCTTGAAAACAATCATTTTTCCTTAGACAAAAAACAAGCAAAGAAAAATAAAAAATAAACAATTTTTAAATTATTTTTTAATTTTAATCATATAATTATTTTAATTTTTATAATCTAACATTATAGAGCGATAAAATGAAAGAATTCAATAATGAATTGGCTAATTTGGATAATGTTGAAATATTAGGTTTCACTGGAGAAATAGAAAGCATTCCTAAAACATTGAAACAAGTCGAAGACATTAGAAACAGCTGTTGTGATGTTGGCATTATTCAACTTATGAATGCAGATGCAATAGCTGGAAAGGAACACCTTCAGCAAGGAGTCATTCATGCAATCAATGCATTCAAAAGAGGGGAAAATTTAGCTAAGGATTTAGGTATTGAAATTCTAATCAGAACTTCTGCCCAAAGGCAAATTTCAAAGGCATTTGACATTCTTGGTCTTAAGGAAGGTAAAATGAATATAGCGGTTGTTCTAATCGATTGCCCAGATTACTTTATCGATGAATTATCTGATATGTTTGTAAGAAATGATGCTGTTTTAGAAGCTGACGAATCAATATTAACAAACTTATATGATATTCCTGAAAAAGAGTTAAAGAACATACCGATAACAGACATATTAATTGATAAAACTACTCGATTAATAGTAGAACAATGAACAAAGAGAGTGAAAAAATTTTAAAAAAAACTATTTTTTTAACCTTAAACATACTTCAATTTAAAAAAAAAAAAACTATTTTTAATTAATTATCAAGGCACTTTAAAGTTTTGATGATTTCATCCAAATTATCCTGACTTAAACATTCAATATCCAAATTCTTGATTTCCAAGGCAACTGCTTTTTCTTTTAATCTGTTATAATTAGGACATTTGGTAATCATTCCATGGCTGTCTAAAACAAATTCCTGACGTAATTTATATGATAATGACTTAGGGTCTCCTGTTTCTACAATAACATTTATTCCCCTTTTATCCTTGTGGAATACATTGAAACTTGTTTTTTCTTCAATAGCTTCCTTAAGATATAGGCATGCATCAACAGTCTTTTTAAGGTTATCCTTAGCGCAATCCAATTCATTATAGATTCCACAGGCAGTTATGTTGCTTGCATTATTTGTTTTCAAAAGAAGTTTTGACTTATCAAAAAATCCCTCATCATTTGCTGTTATGAATCCACCATCCTCAACATTGACTATTTTTGGAGAGCCTGTAGATCCAATAATGATGTCTGAATAATTTCCATTTGCCAATCTATTCTCATAATCCCCAATAGCTCCTGATGCATCTTCCACAACAAGAATATTGTTCTTATGGGCAAAATCACAAATTGCCTTCAAGTCCTGCTCAGCAGTATAAGCTGCAAAACTTGTTAAGAATAGAGCAGATTTATTGTTTTCATCATCCAAATCTATAATATTGTCTTCTGATGATGAAATAATTGACTCGTTGAGATTATCTAAATCAATTAATCCCTCATTAGTCTTTACAGTGATTAAGTCCTTATTTAAAAAATTAGCTATTTGCTTAAATCCGTTCCATGCCCCTTGATCTGGAATTAAAATAGCGCCATCAATAGAATTCATAGCAGAAAGAATTGCAGAATTGCCACTATTCACCAATTTAACATGGATTTGATTAGTGATATGGGCTAATTTCTCTTCAGCCAATGCATGATAATCCTTTTTATCCTCACCACTTGCCACTTTAGACATGGCCATTTGAGTTTCCTTTGATGGTTTTTTAAATTTAAGATTCATATTTTTACCTAAAGTCATTATTTAATGATTAATTTTAATATAAATTTGTTATTATTGTTGCAAATCTGGAGATTTCTTGAAGAAGGAATCCAATGTTGTCTGCTTTGAATGCAATAATTCCTTTAGCAAATTGCTTTGCTTTACATATTTGCTGATTGGAATCTTTAATTTAGTTCCGCAGTAAACAAGAGAGTCTTTTAGTGATTCAAACTCCTTGTACTCCCCATCCATCGCATATTTAATATTCTCTCTAACATTAAACACTCCAAGAGGAACATACCCGGAATAAGCTTCCCTAAGTATAATAACGCCAGATTGAAGTTTTAGTTTAGCTAATTTATCCAATACTGCCATTTTAGCAGTGTAATAACATCCACCTACACAGGAATATTCAGTTTTATCAGTATTTGTTTCATAATCCGAAAAAATCATTTCCTCTTTACCAAGTATTTTAATAAATGCTTCAAACCATTCATATTGCCATTCGGTAGGTGTTAAGATAATAGCATAATAATTTTTCAAGCTTGAAAATTCATAAACCCTATAGGAATCCATTATATTATAATGTCTGACTTCCTTCAATAGATTGTCTGCAATTGTACTGTCACAGGCAGTAATTGACCATCTTGTTGGAACCAATTTTCGATTCTTTTTAAGACCGAATGCTCCAACAGAAAACGCCTTTTGCATTGCTGAAAATGGAACATCCTTATTATGGAGATTCATCACCGCTTCACGAGCCTTTAAATCAGTGTCATAAAAGCTTTTTTCAAGTTGCTTATCCCATTTGACTGCATCAATGTCGAATTTTTCAATTAAAGCGCTTGGACCATGAGGTGTGCTTTCTTCACTGAACATTGAACCGCTAGGCCTTGATCCAAAAGTGGCTTCGCTGTCAATGGATTTTGATGCAAGAGAAATGTCCTGAAGCTTTTCAACAAAGGGATTCTCCAAATCCTTAATGTCAATCAATTGTTTTCCACGGACAAGATTCAATCGGTATCCAATAATGTCTTCTTGGGTTTTATTTTCACCTATCCACTGCTCTGGAGAGTCCATTATATATGTATCTCCAAGTTGAGGAACCATCATTGGTCCAGCATACACTTTAGGATAGCTCCATCGACCTATAAAAACAGATGGTGGTGTACTTCCATCTAAATCCTTTCCAACATCAACTGATCTCATCTGTATATTCTCAGTTAATTTGGCTAAATAAGCATTCTTAGTAGTCTTAGATGTTCTCATAATAATACCTTAAATAAAATAAATGATGATGATTGCTAATTGAGTATGATGAAAAATAAAATAGTTAAAATTAGTTTTAAAAACTAATTTAACTTTAATTTAGAGAATTTATATTAAATTTTTGTCAATTAATAAATAATTAACAGAATTCAATGGTACTAGGTGGCTTGTCACTAATGGATAAAGCGACATGGGTAACTTCAGAAACTTCAGAAGTGATTCTTCTGGAAATGGTTCTGATTACATCCCAAGGCATTTCAGGAACAGTTGCAGTCATTGCGTCAATAGAACTGATTAATCTGATTACAATAAGATAACCGAAGTCCCTTTCATCACCTTTTACACCAGTTACCTTAGTGTCAGTAAGTACAGCGAAATATTGCCATAATTCCTTATCTAAGCCAGCTTTTTCCACTTCTTCTCTTACAATAGCATCTGCAGCTCTGCAAACAGCTAAATTATCTCTTGTTAAAGCTCCAACAACTCTTACACCAAGTCCAGGACCTGGGAAAGGTTGTCTTTGTACAATGCTGTCTGGAAGACCTAATTCAGTACCGACTTCTCTTACTTCATCTTTATATAAGTCTCTTACAGGTTCAACTACTTTTAAAACCATACCGCTTGGCAATGCCATGTTGTGGTGAGTCTTGATTTCTCCTTCAGTTTCAATCCAATCAGGAGCAATGGTACCTTGAACCAAGTATTTAGCGTCAACTGCTTGTGCTTCTCTTTCAAAGACTTCAATGAATACTCTTCCAATGATTTTCCTTTTCTCTTCAGGGTCATCTACACCTTCAAGTTCGGATAAAAATTCATCAGATGCATCAACATACTTGAAGTTTAATCTTTCTTCGAAAACTGCACAAACCTGTTCTGCTTCTCCTTCTCTAAGCAATCCATGGTTAACGAATATTGCAGTCAAATTGTCACCAATAGCTTCTTGGGTAAGAACTGAACAGACAGAACTGTCAACTCCACCGGATAATGCTATAATAGTTTTTTCATCACCAATTTCTTCTTTGATTTTACGAGTAGCATCTTCAATAAATTCTTTTGGGTTTAACATAAAAATACCTTAAAAAATTATTTAAAAATTATTGTTCCAATAAAGCTTCTTTCAATGAATATAATTGAAATTATGAAAAATATTATGTAAATTCTTGGATTTATTCAAAATCTTCGATAAATTCCATAATGATAGCTTCTAAACCTTCGTCTTTGCCATCCATTACAGCATCCATCATGTCTTCGTATTTGACATATTTTTCAATTTTAATAGCTTTTTCACCAATGCCAGTTATTCTGAAATCTTGTTCACCATCACCAATAGGAATGCTAATGGTTTTGAATTTTAAGTTAGCTTTATTGTCAATTGCTTTTTTCTTAAAGTCATCTAAATTATCAAACATCTTATCAACCCTTTTTTAAATTTAAAATTAATAATAAATATAATAACTCTTTTTATTTTTAATTTATCCATTTTTATAATTCTGACAAATCTCATAAAAATTCTTAAAGATGAATTCTCCTTTAGGAGTGTGATGAACTTCTGGATGGAATTGAATTCCATAAATCTCTTTTTCCTTATGTTTCATAGCTTCTATATCACAAAGAGAGGAACTTGCAATTATGTCAAATTCTTCAGGAAGAGTGTGAACTTCATCTTTATGAGAGCTCCAAACGTCAAGTGGAGATTCAAGTCCTTTAAAGAGACTGGAAGTATCTAAAAGATTAATTTTTACTTGAGCATAACTTTCAGTGTCTGAAGTGGAGACTTCACCACCAAAGGTTTTAGCTATTAACTGATGACCTAAACAAATGCCAAGAATAGGAATATCAAAGTGCTTGATGAATTCTGGAGCATTTCCCACATCATCAATGGAAGGACCTCCACCTAAAATCAAGCCGATAGGCTCTTTTGATTCAATCTCTTCAATGGATAGTTGATTGCTAACCAATTGAGAAGGAATCTTAAGATACTGTAAGCTTCTTTGGATTCTGTGGTTGTATTGTCCCTTGTTATTAATAACTAAAATTGTCATATAATCTCTCAAAATCATTTTTTTTACGAATAAATTCCTTATAATATTACATTAAAAGCTAAAAATTAAATGCATATATAATGTATAATATTATATTAATTTAATATATATTTAATATAATATATAAATTTATTACATTAACTTACCATATTAAGATAAATTAAACAACTTAAATAAATTTAAATAGTATTAAAAGATAAATAAGAACTATGAAAATCGATGAATTAATAACCTATTTAATAATTATTATAGTTGTAGCAGCTTTAATTAAAGTGTTTGCATGGTTATTACCTATCTTTGTTGTATTGGCAATAGCCTATGTATTATATGTATTCATTACTGAAAAAGAATATTAACTTTAGATATTATATCTTAGTTATTTCATTTTCATCTATCTTTTTTTATTTTTTGATTAATGATTATTTTTAAAATTAGGTTAATTAAAATCAGACTTATTAGAATTATTTAAACTCCCAAGGAGGTATTAAATGAATAAAAAAACGTTCAGATATTTTTGCGCTATTTTGATTTTTCTTTTCATAATTAACATAGGCATGATATCTGCAAGTGAAATAGATCAAAGCACAGATGCTTTTTCAAATCAAATTTTAAGTGACAACTCTGGAGTGGATGAGGTTCTCACAGATAATCCGGAAGGATGCTCCACAGAGATAATTCATGAGGAGACAGAAACCACAGGAGACAATAACAATTCAAGCCCTGAAATTACAGATCCAACTGAACCGATAGTAGATGAACCTCAGGAAGTGATATTGGAAAAAACATCCATAAGCTCTGCAGATTATGTCATAAAGAACAATTATTTAAATGTTTATTTGAAAGACAGTTCCAAAAATGCCATTGCAAATCAGGAAGTTACACTTACAATTAATGGAAAGACCCTTTCTGCAATTACCAATAGCAATGGAGTATGTAAATTCAATATTACAAATGCAGCTAAAACATATTCTGTGACATTGAATTTTGAAGGGGATGACAAATACGAGTCCTCAACAAAAACATTGAATTTAAGAGTTATTGCAAAGCCAATCTATACAAAAATGACCATTGCACAATATGGAATCTTTAGAGGCAATTGCTTGAATGTTTACTTGAAAACAACTGCAGGCAAGGCAATAGCTAATCAAACCATTAAAATTACAATCAATGGAAAAAACCTATACAAGAATAACAAAAAAGAACGGTTTAGCTAAATTGAAAATCAGCTTAAGGTCTAACATTTATAGCGTTACCATCAAGTATGCTGGAAAAGGCAATTACATGCCTGTAAGCAAAAGCACTAAAGTAAATGTGCTTACAAGCAAACTTATAGGAAAAACCAGCTATGGAAAGGTATACTTCATTGGACCTATTGGAAACCGCAGCTCAAAAGTAAAAATAGCTTATGTTGTTGGATTGCATTCAATGGAACATCAAATTCATGATTCACTTTATAAAATCATAAAAAATAAAGTAGTGATGAATTATAAGTATTATGTTTATAGAATCGTTTTAAC
Source organism: Methanobrevibacter ruminantium (assembly GCA_004553595.1). Taxonomy (GTDB): domain Archaea; phylum Methanobacteriota; class Methanobacteria; order Methanobacteriales; family Methanobacteriaceae; genus Methanobrevibacter; species Methanobrevibacter ruminantium_A. The sequence goes on from SFKZ01000011.1 coordinate 81,642, forward strand.
CAATAAGAAAGGATCATATTCCACCTTAAGAATGAGAGGTCAAAAGCTTGCTAAGAACTATATAGTTCCTCATGCAAAAAAGCAAAACTTTGATTTGGTGGCTGACATTCATTCCACATCTGGAATAAGCTATAAGCAAACTTACTTTATACATGTTCCAAAGAATCAGCATACTCCTTCAATGAAATTGGCTAAAAAGACCATTAAAATAATTAAATCTATTGAGAAAAACTCTAAGATGCTATATTGGTCTCCTCCAACTCAAACAAGTCCTCCTTATATCCACTTACCATTGATTAAGGCAGGAACACCTACATTTGTATTTGAGACTTGGAGCTATGAGAAAAAATCTCAAACTGATAAAAGAGCTAAAATATTAATACAAGCAATAGATAAGGTATTTGATTAGATAATTAAATATCTTATTTTATTTTTTTTGAATAAAAATAATTATTCGTTGAAATACGAATGAAAAATAATTTTAAAAAAATATTAAATAAAAAAGATTATTAAAAAATTAAATTAAAACTAAATTAAAACTAAATTAAAATTAAATTAAAAAAATAAAAAATAAAAAATAAAAAATATATAAAAAAAGAATTATTGAAGATTTAAATAATTATAAGCAGAAATAGCAGCTACTGCACCTTCTCCACAAGCTACAATCCACTGTTTTACACCACCAGTAATATCTCCCGCAGAATAAACTCCTTCTACATTGGTAGCCTGATTCTTGTCAGTAATTATGTAACCGTTCTCATCCAAATCCACTCCTAATTCCTTAGCCAATACATTGGAAGGATCATCACCAATAGCTACAAAGACAGCATCTGTTTTATAATCCTCTTCTTTGCCATTTCTTAAAAGAGTTACTGAATCAACAGCCATATCTCCTTTAATCTCTTCGATAGTTGAATTCCAAAGAACTTCAATATCATTTTCCTTCAAAGCATTTTGGAGGTGATGCTCACATCTCAATTCATCTCTTCTGTGAACCAATTTAACATTGCAACCAAGGTTCTTAAGGTATAATGCCTCTTGAGCAGCACTGTTTCCTCCACCTACCATAAGAACATCCCTTCCAATGAAAAACATTCCATCACAGGTTGCACAGTATGCCACTCCACGACCTAAAAACTCTTCTTCACCTGGAACATTCAAATGCCTATGGCTTGATCCAGTAGCAAAAATGATTGTTTTAGTGAAGAATTCATTTTCACCTGCATCATCAGATGTCATCAATAAAGGAGAATTCTTAGTCTTTAGATTAAAGCCACCTTCTGTTTTTTCAATTGATTCAATTACTGTGTTTTCCAAGATTTCACAATAATTTTCACTTTGAGCCTTCATCTTTTGAATGAGTTCCATTCCAGCAATCAAGTCAAAACCAGGATAATTCTGCATCATAGGGACTTCCAAACCTAACCCTCCAGCCATTCCTTTATCAATGACTAAAGTTTTTGAGTTTTGTCTTCCAGCATACATTCCTGCAGTCAATCCTGCTGGACCTGCACCAATAATTACAATGTCATAATTCTCCATATTACACACCTAATAAATATGAATAAATTTTTTAAAAATGGACTATTTTCTAAAATATGAATTTGAAGTTTTTAAAAATTGACAAGAATTTATTTTAAAAAAATAAAATAGAATCAAAATCTATAATAGATTTTGAATCTCTTCTCTTACAATTTTATTCACTAAACTACCATCTGCTTTTCCTTTAAGCTTTTTCATGCTCATTCCCATTAAAGGGCCCATAGCACCCATTTGACGTTCCTTGATCATGGATTCATTTTGAGTAGCTATTTCATGGATAATATCTCTAACTGCATCTTCACTTAAAAGAGTTAAATTAGCTTCTTCAGCAATTTCTGCTACATCAGCATCTGGTTTTTTGCTAACTGCAACCATCAAGTCTTTTATAGCATCCTTAGAGATTTTTCCTTCTTCAAGAAGTGAGAAGACTTCAACCAATTTTTCCTCATCAAAGATTGAAACATCTATTCCCTCTCTTCTTAAATCCCTTAAATCTGAAACAAGTACAGAAGCAACAGTTGTTGGATCAACTTTAACCTTGCTTAATAATGATTCGAAAGTGTCTCCAAGCAATCTTCTAACGATTTGGCTTGCTAAATCTTCACTGAGCTTGTATTCTGCCTTGATTCTTTCCTTCTTCTCATCAGGAAGTTCCGGAAGGTTGTTTTTAATAGGTTCAACCATATCATCAGTGATTTGGAACAATGGAATGTCAGTTTCAAGATACATTCTGTTTGCAGTTGGAAGAGGTCTCATGTATTCTGTATTTCCATCATCCAATGCTTTTCTTGTCTCTTCAACAACACCGTCAAATGCCATGTTTGCTCTTCTGATGACTTCATTCAATGCATTAACTGCAACATCCTCATCGTGAGCTACAATGATTATTGCATCTTGAGGACCTATTTTAAGGAACTCTTTCATAGCATTGACTTCATCTTCCTGAATACCATATGCAGGCAATTCATCTGTGTGGAAAAGTCCTGAAACACCCATCTTTTTAGCATAGCTGGACAATTCAGTACCAAATCTTCTGCCTGGCTGAATCTCTTTACCGATAAGACCATCAAATCCTCTTAAGATAATACCTTTAATGCATGCTGCAGAGGATAAAATCTTAGATGAAGTGTCTTTAAATACTTCATCAAGGTCGTAAATGGTATCTTCAACACTTGCATCTCTTTTTATGAGTTCATCTTTAATGTCTGCAAGTGCCAATTGCCTTTGAACTTCCCTTTCTACAATTTCAGGCATTAAATCAAGGTCCTGTACACCTTTGATTTCTACCCTTGCACCTCTTGTAATGGAGATGTTTACATCCTGACGGATAGTACCGATTCCTCTTTTTACATTAGTGCTTCTTAAGACCTGACCAATCATATAAGCAACTTCTTTTATTTGCTCTGGATGGTGCATGGAAGGATCCGTAGTGATTTCTGCAAGAGGAATTCCTAATCTGTCAAGACGGAATTCAGTAAATTCATCATCTGAATCTATCCTTCTTGCTGCATCCTCTTCAAGCCCTAATGATTCAATAGCCACTCTTCCATATGGAGTGTCTAGGTAACCGTCAGTTGCTGCAAGACCGGTTCTTTGGAAACCTCCAGTGTTACTTCCATCAATTACCTGTTTTCTCATTGTATGGAATTCATCCACCATTCTCATGTTTAAAAGTGAAGCGATAGTAATACAAATATCCAATGCTTCCCTATTCAATGCATGAGGAGGTTCATCATCAGTTTCAACAAGACAAGTGTGATTGTTGAATGACTCATACTTAAAGGTCATGTCCCTTAAGGATTCTTGCAAAGCAGCCCTGTCTATTTGACCTAATTCACTTTGAGTTGGCCTTAAGTTTCTTATGATTCCATCATCAAATTCATCATCAATAAGTTCAGTTGAACATGGACAGAAAAGCTTATGCTTTGTATTCAATTGTTGGTGAATTTCTAAACCCATCATAAGTCCAAGCTCTTTCCAATTTCTTTCAATCTTAGGAGTTTCAGACTTATTGTTTTTGTTTCCTTTGTTTCCTTTTTTAGATTTGTTTTTAGCCATTTTCTACCCTCCTAATTCAAGAAATATTTAAGTGAAGAACTTTCATTCAATTCTCCAGCAACATTGGTTTGAATAATGTCTTTAACTTCATTTACATCTTCAGTCTGTCCTAAAGCCCATGCCAATTTCACATAAGCGGTTTCAGGAGTCATGTCCATACCGGAAATTACACCAGCATCCTGCAACAGTCTTCCTGTACTGTAAACATTCATGTTTATTGTACCATATAAGCATTGGGAAGTCATTACAACTGGGATGCCATCATCGTTAGCTCTTTGAAGTGCATCAACCATATAATCAGGAACATGTCCAAGACCGGTTCCTTCTATAAGCAAACCTTTGTATCCTTTGTCAATGTGATAATCAATTATGTCAGACTTGATCCCTGGGAATGATTTGATTAAAGCAACCTTGCTTTCAATAGCTGTATTCAATTCCAATTCATTTTCTCCACGTTTTGTATATGGGAGATTGACTGATTTCACTTTACCGTCTCTTAAAATAGCTATTGGCTCACTATCGATGCTTCTGAAAGTGTCCCTTCTGCTTGTGTGCATCTTGCGCACTTTAGTTCCCTTATGAAGTGCACAGTCACCGTCATTCAATGTGTTGTGCATCAATACTGTAACTTCTGCAATGTCGGACAATGCAGCTCCACATGAGTTGTAAATGTTCAGGAACGCATCTGTTGAAGGTCTGTCTGAACTTCTTTGTGCACCAGTAATTACAATAGGAACAGGTGTTTTAATCATAAAGCTCAATGCCGCTGATGTGTAATGCATAGTGTCTGTACCATGAGCAATCACTATTCCATCAGCACCGTTATTGATGTCATCAGCAATGGATTCTGCTGCTTTTACCCAATATTCTGGCTGCATATTTTCAGATAATATGTTATATAAAGCCTTTACATCATAATTTGCAAGGTCTAAAAGCTCGGGATTTGCTCTTAATAAGTCTTCTGCAGTGAATTTAGGATGTACAGCTCCAGTCTTGTAATCGATAATTGAGGATACTGTACCACCAGTGGATATGATGGAGATGTTTTGTTTGTTAGGATCTTTTTCTATTTTATCTCCTTCAAAACCAATTTTTGGCTTGTCTCCCTTTTCAATAAGTTCTATGTTTGCAGATTCAATGTTTACTCCAACATTATATCCGCTGTCAAGTTTAATTACAATATAAGCATCTTTTGCATCTTCAGATCTGTCAAGCAATATTCCCTCATAGGAAATATCTTCCTTTGTTACCTTTATTGTATCACCAATGGTAACATTAGCATTATCTAAAAACTCTTTGGAAATTTCTTTATAAGTCATTTAATTCCTCTTAATCTTTTTGAATTATAATAATTATTATCATTAGAAATAGATTTCAAATCGTTTAAAAATCTATATTATATTAAATTATATTTATTAAAGTATATAATATTTAGTTTATATTAAAAAAATGTTAAAAAAATTAGAAATAAAATAATAAAAATATAAAAATATAAAATTATGCTGAAAATATTAGAAAAATTTTAATAATTAAAATAAAAAGTGGACTGACCGGGATTTGAACCCGGGGCCTCCGCCATGCCAAGGCGACGATCTCCCATCTGAGCTACCAGCCCACAATAGTTAATTAAATCCAATTAATTAAAATAATTAAAATAATTAAATTAAAAAAAGAATTAAAGAATTAAGTTTTTTAAAAAACTTAATTGAAAACAAAATAAAAATAACAGTTACATCTATTATTTTATTGATACATTGCACATTGTGCAAGAAAGTATTATTATATAGTGCTCATATATAATCGAGGATAATATCTCCCTCGTTTAGGAATATTAACATTCCTAAAAATACTAGGAAACTAAAAGATACAGTCATAAACATTTAGCGACTCCATTTTTAAAGTTCTATAGTGATATAGAACATAATAATCATACATGATTTTCTTAAAATAAAAAAATCATATATTATTTACTATTATAAAAAAACTGGTATATAAATACATACTATTTAATCCTCTGATTGTTCGTATTTTCCAATATGAACTACGAACAATCAGTTATTTTAGAAAAAAATCGTGTTAAATCATTATAAATAATTATAAATCGTTATAAATTATTACATGAAATAAAAAATTAGATGAAATTGTAATAATTTTCCTATTCTTCACTATCTTGGGATGTTATTCTATTATATAATATTTCAAGTGTCTCTTCACGCTTGTCCTTTTTTAATTCGCACTCCCAGACCGTAAGGACAGTCCATCCCATCGCTTTAAGCTCTGCCTGATTACGTGCATCACGTTCTCTATTTCTATAGAGTTTCTCCTCCCAGTATTCAACATTGGATTTCGGCATTTTAGCATACTTGCATCCCTCATGAAGATGCCAGAAACAGCCATGAACAAAGACTGCAGTCTTATACTTTGGAAGCACAACATCAGGACGTCCAGGATACCTTTTATCATTCTTTCTGAATCTAAGCCCTCTTGCGAAGAGGTACTTGCGAACAAGAATTTCCGGCTTGGTGTCCTTTCCCCTAATCCTTGACATGATGTAACTGCGAGTCTCCTATCACAATGGATAAAATTCAAATATTATTATATTCAATCTAAAAAATAAAAATTATTCATATTTGAAACTTGGCATCAATTCCAACTTGAATTTATTCAATTCATGAAGGTAATCAATCCTATCTTTTGTCTTTTTATCACTAATTTCACCAGTTCGTATATACTTATCCAATACATCATAAGTAAATCCGAGCTTCTCTTCATCAGATTGATTGGAGAGTCCATCAGTTGGTACTTTATCAACTAACTCCCTCGGTAAATTAAGGCTTCTTCCTATTTCCTTAACTTCAGTTACTGTGAGGTTTGAGAGTGGTGAAAAGTCTCCAGCTCCATCACCATATCTTGTTGCATAACCTACCCAATCTTCAGACAGATTGCAATTGTTTGCAACCCTACCGTTATTGCTTTGACTTACTGCATATAAAACAGACATACGGATTCTGGGTGGAAGGTTTATCATGGTCTGTTCGGATATTTCGATATCAGATTTCATCATTTGATCTAAAACTCCATTTACAGCATCCTTAACATTGATAATATAATGCTTTATGCCTAAATGATTTACAAGAAGCTTAGCAAAATCAATGTCTGATTGAACATCATTAGGCATTAGGACTCCTATTACCCTGTCTCTTCCTAAAGCTTCAACACATAATGCAGCAACTACAGAGCTATCCTTACCTCCAGAGATCCCTACAACAGCATTGCAACCTTTTCCGTTTTCTTCAAAGAAATCTTGAATCCATTTAACACATTGATCTTTAGCGTCCAATGCATCAAATTCGTAATCTTTAGTGATAATATCTCCTCTATATAGTTTTAAAAATAGGTTCTTTTCAAATAATAATTTCAATTTTTTATATAATAAACTTTTTTAAAAAAATTAAAATCATAAAAATAATTTAAAATGAAAAAATAGGTAATAAAAATAAAAAATAATAGAATAAAAAAATTATAAAAAAATTGTAAAAAAAATAAAAAAATAATAAATAATGAAGAATAAAAAAGAAAAAGAGTTAAGAGATTATCTGTTTTCTCTTAACCAAGTTGCTCCTGCTTCCAAAACCTTTAAGTTAACATCAATGAGTTTTGGTTTAGCTGCAAAGGTATCCTTAATACCGTTTTCAAATGCTTCTTTAGATAAGATAGGACTATCTGCACCTAATTCCATTAAAGCACCTAAGATTGCAGTGTTCATAGCCTTTGCATTACCTACCTCAGTTGCAATAGCTCTTGCTGGAATAGCAATGATCTCAACATCATCTTTTACATGAAGGTTATCCTTATTGTAATCTCCTGCACGGGAATCGTATAGGATTATACCTTTTTCCTTAACATCAATAGAATATTTTTCTAAAGCAGGCTTGTTCATTGCAATTAAGATATCACATTCTTCCACAACTGGAGAACCGATGGTTTTTGCTGAAATGGTTACAGAACAGTTGGAAGTTCCACCTCTTTGTTCTGGCCCATAGCTTGGGTACCAGGATACTTCCTTACCTTCACTACATGCTGCTTGAGCAAGGGTGAGACCAGTACTCAATACTCCTTGACCACCAAAACCAACAATTTTAACCTTAATGTCATCAAAGTCCTCTTCGATTTCCTTGATCTCCTTGCTTCTGTCTATTCCAAAGACTTTATCAAGAGTTTCAATAGAGAAATCACTTACAGGTCTTTCCTTAGGTTCCCTTTCTTTGGATAAATCCCTGAATCTTTTTACAGGGAATTCCTTACCCATTTCATTAATCAAGAAATCCTCTACACCTTTTACATCTCTTCTTATATTGGTTGGACAAGGTGATAAAACTTCAACGAAAGCATAACCTTTACCTTCTTTCTGAATCATTAAAGCTTTTTTAATAGCTATTTTAGCTTTTCTAATAAGATTTGGATTTGCTAAGGACACTCTTTCAATGAATACAGGTGCCTTTAAGTTATCCAATAATTCACATAAGTGCAATGGATATCCTGCAAAGTTAGCGTCTCTTCCGTTTTGACAGGTTACAGTCTTTTCACCAATCAAGGTTGTTGGTGCCATTTGACCACCAGTCATTCCGTAAACAGTATTGTTTACAAAGAAAACAGCTAATTTTTCTCCACGGTTAGCAGCTTGCAATGTTTCATTCAATCCAATGGAAGCTAAATCCCCATCTCCTTGATAGCTCATTACAATAGCATTGTCTTCAGCTCTTGAAATACCAGTAGCAACTGCAGGAGCTCTTCCGTGTGCAGTCTGTACATTTCCACAATTGAAGTAGTAATAACCGAATACAGCACATCCTACAGGAGAAATCATTACGGATCTTTCTTGAATATCCAATTCATCCATCACTTCTGCAATCAATTTATGTAAAATACCATGACCGCAACCAGCGCAGTAATGAGTATTGTAAATGTCATTTCCTTTTCTAGGGAAGCTGTCATATAAGGATTCTGGCTTTTTAATAACTTTTTCTTCGATTTCACTCATTTGAACCTTTTCAATGTTTTCATCAGTTACTTTAATATTATCCATTCTTTCACCTCCCTAATCTACAACCCTATGATTATAATAGTTATCATTATCTAATTCTTCCTGATATTCCTTATCATTTAGGTAGCTTGCATCATAATCCTTTTCGTCACTGTGAACCTTGTGACGCTCATCGCTTCCTACCATCTTATAGATTTCATTAAGGATATCCTTAAGCTCAATTACATTTCCACCCATTCTGTTTACCAAATGGACATCATCGTAATTAGCTGCTGCCTTAACGTCTTCTCTTAATTGACCGTTACTCATTTCAACAGAAACAAATTGAACACCTTTATCTGCTAATTCCTTAATTCTTTTCTCTGGGAATGGGAATAAGGTGATTGGTCTTAAGAGACCTAATTTAATGCCTTTTTCTCTTGCAACATCAACTGCAGTTCTAGATAATCTACTGCTTGTTCCATATGCTACAATAACAATTTCAGCATCTTCAACCATATGCTCTTCATAAAGAACTTCATTTTGTCTGATAGTTTCATACTTTTCTTGAATTTGGAAGTTAAAGTCTTCCAATTGATTGAAATCAAGGAAAATTGAAGTAACTAAATTGTTCATGGTTTCCTTGTTGCCTCTTACAGCCCAAGATTCATCAATCTTAGGTTCAATAGCTTCTTTAGGGAATCTTAAAGGTTCCGCCATTTGACCTAATACTGCATCAGCAAGTACAACTACAGGGTTTCTGTATTTGGTTGAAAGCTCAAATGCCTTCATGGTAAAGTCACACATTTCCTGAACGCAGTTAGGTGCCAACACTATATTTCTATAGTTTCCGTGACCTCCACCTTTTACGATTTGATTATAATCTCCTTGTTCAGGACCGATATTACCTAAACCAGGACCTGCTCTCATTACATCCACAATAACTGCAGGCAATTCTGCACCTGCTAAAAAGGTGAATCCTTCTTGCATTAAGCTGATTCCAGGTCCAGATGATGCACTCATTACTCTGTGACCAGTGGAAGCTCCACCGTAAATCATGTTTACAGAAGCCTCTTCACTTTCAGCCTGCACAAATTTTCTTCCGACCATTGGGAAATATTTGGATGCCTCATGGAGAATTTCACTTGCAGGGGTGATTGGATAACCAAAGAAACAATCACAACCAGCATATAATGCTCCAATGATTACAGCGGTATTTCCTTTTACAATTTGGTTACTCATTTAAGCATCTCCTTTAGGTTTTCTAGTCCTTCTAGGAATATGAACTTCAATAGCTAATGGTTCAGGACAAGTGTAATAACAATCTCCACAACCAATACAACCTTCTCCAGTATATTCTGCATATTGATATCCGCTATCATTAATCTCTTCACTTAATTTAAGGCATTCCTCTTTGCAAGCGCTTATACATCTTAAACATGCCTTACAATTGTTTTTGCTAATGACAGGATATGGTTTAATTTGATTTACATTCATTTATTCACTATCCCATAATAAATTTAATTTTTTAAATTTTGAAATATTAATTGATAAAATTGATTATTGATCTTTTAAACTAATTATTGGTCTTTTAAACTTAATCTGATTATTAATTGAAAAGTTTAAAAAAAATAATAAGAAGAGAAAAATAATTATTTTAGTTTATTCTCATCTTCAGTTCTGATTATCTTTCTTTGAATCTTACCACTAATTGTTTTAGGCAATTCTTCAACAAATTCAATCATTCTTGGATATTTATAAGGAGCGGTTTCATGCTTTACATGATTTTGAATATCCTTTTTAAGCTCTTCACTTGGCTCGAATCCTTTTGCAAGAACAATTGTTGCCTTAACGATTTGGCCTCTCAATTCATCAGGAACACCGGTAATTGCACATTCCAATACTGAAGGGTGAGAAATTACTGCATTTTCCACTTCGTACGGTCCAATACGGTACCCTGAAGACTTGATTATATCATCATTTCTTCCAACAAAGGTGTAATAACCGTCTTCATCTATATATGCAGTGTCTCCACAGTGGTAATAACCATCATGGCATACTTCATCAGTTTTCTCTTGGTTTCTGTAATATTCCTTAAATAAACCTACAGATCTTTCTCCAGTTATATCAAAACAGATTTCTCCTTCAGAACCAATATCTACAGTATTGTGGTCAGAGTCTAAAAGGGTTACTTTAAATGCAGGGGATGGTTTTCCTACAGAACCTGTTTTTGATTCCATCCAAATGAATGTAGCCAATGAAAGGGTGGTTTCAGTTTGACCGAATCCTTCTTTAATCTCCAATCCAGTGAATTCCTTGAATCTTTTAAATACTTCAGGAGGCAATGGCTCTCCAGCAGTAGTTGCATATTGAACATTTGAAAAGTCAAATTGGGATAAGTCTTCCTTAATCAAGAATCTGTAGATTGTTGGAGGTGCACAGAAAGTGTTTACCTTGTTTTCAATGATCTTTTCCATTAAATCCAAACCATTGAATCTAACATAATCGTAAACAAATACTGCAGAACCTGAAATCCATTGACCATAGTAGTTACCCCATACTGCTTTACCCCATCCAGTATCAGCAGATGTGTGGTGAACACCGTCTTCTACAACATTATGCCAGTATTTTGCAGTGATTAAGTGTCCAATTGCATAAGTGTGAGCATGTGCAACCATTTTAGGGTTTCCAGTGGTTCCGCTTGAGAAATAAATGAGGAAAGTCTCATCCTCGTGAGTTGCATCTTCTCCAGTTGGCCTTTCGAACTCATCACTCATCTTAGCGAGTTCCTCATCAAAGTTTAACCAACCTTCCTTATCGATATTTCCTACAAGAGCTTTCTTAAGCTCAATGCCTAACTCCTGTTCACAAGCTTCATAATCTGGAATCAATTGGTCTTCTTCAACAGATACAACCATTTTAATGCTTGCGTTTTCTACTCTATAAATAATATCATGAAGTTTTACCATGTGAGTGGTTGGAATAGCTATTGCACCGATTTTGTGAAGTGCAGTCATGCAGATCCAGAATTCATACCTGTTTTTTAAGGTGAGCAATACTGCATCTCCCTTATTGATTCCTTGGGATTTAAATAAGTTTGCAGCTTTATTGGATAATTTTTTCATATCCAAGAAGGTGAATACCTTTTTCTCGTTATCATCACACCAGATCAATGCAAGCTTTTCTGGGTCTATTCTTGCATACTCGTCCACTACATCAAAACCAAAGTTAAAGTCCTTTGGTACAGTAAATTCAAAATTATCGTAAAAATCCTTATAAGATTTGAAATCAACTCTGTTTACAAAGTTTCCTATTAAAGATGTCATTTTATCACTCTATTTTTAATCTAAGCTAATATTCCCCTTGAATATAGCCATTAATCCTTCTTATTTTATTGTAAATTTTTCTGTTAAATATTCATTATTTAAATATAATTTTTTTCAATATGCTCAGTCAAATATTCATTAAATATTCTATTTCAATTACATAATTACAGCTAAAAATTTAGCTTTTTCATCATTTAAAGCAATCATTGCATGTTCACAAGTTGCATCAAAGAATATAGAATCTCCTTCGTTTAAAATAATCTCATTGTCTTTAATGAATATTTTAACGGTTCCTTCAAGAATATAGTTAAATTCCTGACCTGCATGTGAATTCAAAGAAGGAATAGCATCTTCTTTAGGATCAACAGTTACAATAAACATTTCAGCTTTTTTATGAACGAATTTCTTACATAAGTTTTCATACTTATATTCTTTCCTTCTGTCAACAGCAAAACCTTTGTCTGCTCTAGTTACATCAAAATAAGTCATACGAGTTTCTTCACCAGTAAGAATCAAAGCTAAATCAACATTGAAAATCTGTGCAATTTGGTATAAGAAACTAGCTGGAATGTCAATAATACCATTTTCATATGAAATATAAGTTTCTTCGTCTACATCAAGTTCTTTAGCAATTTCTTCTGTTGTAATATCGGACAATTCTCTTAATTCTCTAATTCTCATTCCGATATCTTTGTTTACGTCACTCATTTTAACCATCTTTTTGATTTTTGTTTTTAAATTTTAATTGTTTTGTTTTAATAATTTGAACTATGTTCATATATTAATATATTATATAATACATAGCATTATGTAAATTTGTAATTAAACTAATATAAATATTATGGTAAAAACTACTTAAAAACTATAAAAAAATAATAAAATTAGAAAATATTGCTTAATTAACTGAATTAAGATAATTATTCAAGTATTATTGAAATAAAGACTTGATATGGTTATATCTATTGAAATTAAAGAATAATTTTATTCCATTTCAAGAAGAACAATAGAAGTGAAAATGATTTTTATAAAAAATTTTATATTATATAAAACAATAATAATAAACTGAATGAAAAAACTTTAAAAAATTTACATTATACTGACAAATACATTAAACTAATGAAAAATAAATGGAGGGACTAGTATGGTAAATAGAGAAGAATGTGTAATATTTAAACAAGAATTTGGAAATGAATTATTAGTTAATCAATCTTATGTTGGAATCAGAACAAAAGAAGATGGAATGATGTCCTTTAACCTTAGAGTTCCTAAAGATCAAATCACTGAAATTGAATCATACTTTAAAGGATTTAAAATCCCTGAACCAATTCTCATTGACATTGCATGCACTGGAAATATCCACTGCTACTTTAAGGGAATTTCACCAATAATAGAAAAACCGGAATATTCCTTTATTTCTGTAACTGTTCAGGAATTAAAACAAGAAGTAGTTGATGAAGAACAGGAAATAGGTATTCCTGCACATGAATGTGTTGGCTGTGGTTTACACTAGTTCAAGTACTTGAACTTATTGTAAAACATTAACCAACTTTTACTTTTTTTTTACTTTATTACTTTTTTAATTAGTTTACTTTATTACTTTTAACTTTTTTACTTTTTTCTTGCTTTTTAAAGTTTATTACTTTTTTAATATTTTAAAATTTTCTATTTTTAGGCAACTGTTTTTTCACACTCTTTCTTAAAGCTTCTCTCATAGAATTTTATGCATGCAAAACCAATGAAAGAACCTAAAATCATACCGATTATTGCACCTAAATAAACTCCAAATATTCCCATTTTAAGTGGAATTGCAAAGAGATAAGCAAAGAAAACACTTAAAATCAATTCCCTTAGAATTGTCAATGCCAGTGACTTGAATCCAGAACCTACCCCTTGATAAACATAAGCTGCAGTTGCTCCAAATGGTATGAAAAGATTATAGAAAACCATTATCCTAAGGACCTCTGCAGTTCTTGCAATCATTTGAGGATTTCCATTAATGAAATTGAATCCTTCTGAAATCGGATAAGCAAAGACAAAGAAGATAATGCATATTATCAAGGTTATAAGAAAACTGATGAAAGTTGAATAGTTTATTGTTGTCTTGAAGTTTTCATAATTTCTAGCTCCATATGCAATTCCTGAAACTGTTATTGTTGAGACCCCAATAGCTATGCATGGCAGGAATCCAATGGAAACAAATCTCCATACAACAGTGAAAATAGCAACTTCAATTGTTCCGGCAGTTATGAAAATCAAATAATTGAAGCAAATGGCAACAATTGAATAAATCACCTCTTCACAGCTTGCAGGCAAGCTTACCAAAAGGATTTCCTTATAGATTTCCATTTTGCTGTGGTAATATCTTAAGCTTAGTTTTATGAAAGTGTCCCTTTTTATCAAATACCAGTAAAGCATCATGAGCAAGTTTGCAAGTGTGGACAATACTGTTGCAATAGCTGCTCCCTTAATGCCCCAATTAAAGTAATAAATGAAGATAGGATCCATTATCAAATTCAATATTGCATTTACAACTAAAGGCACTGCAGCTCTTCTAATGTCTCCTTCTGCTCTAAAAAGACTTGAAACCACTGCTGGAAAGAGCATTATATAACTGGTTAAGAAGATAATCATCCCATAATCCATTGCAAGATCAATTACTTCACTGGCTCCAAAGAGAATTAGCAAATCCCTTAAAAAGAAAACACCAACCAACAAAATAAGAATAGATACAATTGATGCGAGAACGATACTGTGAATAGCTGCATTGTTGGATTCCTCATATTGTTTGGCACCAATCAATCGTGAAATCAAAGAATTGGCACCTGCACCTATTCCTACACCAAAACCAATAATAACCAAGTACAATGGAGACATGAATCCTAAAGCGGCAAGTGGTCCAGAGCCAAGTCCACTTACCCACATGCTGTCAATTAGGTTATTGGCATACATCAATAGCATAGACAATATTGTGGGATAAGCCAATCTATTAATTGCTTTTTTCGGGTCTCCGATTATTGACTCAATATTCTTATTGATTTCCATAAGATTATATTGTGTTCTTATAGTATAAAAAAATTAAAAATAGGTAAATAGGATAAGCAAATGTGGAAATGGAAAAATAAATTTAGAGAAATAAGAGAAAATGAATAAAAAATAATTAAAAAAATAATTTAAAAAATAAGAAAAATAGAATAAAATAAAAGATGTTTACTATTAAACATACATCGTAAACTAAAAATTAAATAAAAAAATAAAATAATTAAATTTAATGAATTTTAGCTATCACAGAAATGATACGAGTTAAACTTCTATGCATTTTAATCTCATACCTTTCCAATAATTCGAACCCTACATCATTGAGCAGTGAATCGATATCCAATGTATGTGGACTAGCCATGACTAAAAGTGCATCTTTCTTCATACTGTGTTCGATTGATTGTAGGAATTCACTGAATATTCCAGAAGTGCCTTCACCACAGGTAGTTGTGGAAATACCATATGGGGGATCTGTAACAACTGCATCAACCTCTTCATACATTTCAAGCTCACGGACATCAACAACATGAGTCTTATAGTCAGTGACCCCAGCATATTCCAAATTGGTTGCAGTTCCCTTTTTCATTTTCCAATCAATGTCACAGCCAATTACCTTACAACCTATAAGACCTGCTTCAATAAGGATTCCTCCAGTACCACAGAAAGGATCAAGCACAGTGTCTCCTTCCTTGACTCTAGCTAAATTAGCCATGCATCTAGCAAGTTTAGGACTCATGCAACCGGGATGGAAGAAAGGTCTCTTATGAGGTTTCATCTCTTCAAAATACTTCTTATTGAGCTGATACTTACCGAAACATAAATAGACATTACTATGATGAGCCACAACTCTAATGAATGATTCTGGATTTGATAAGTTTACTGAAATATTCTCTGTATTTGATAAGATCAAATGTCCCACTCTTCTTTCAGTACCTACTGTATCTATGTCAGTGCTGAATCTTTTCACTCTAACAGCAAAGTTCTCATCAACATATTCTGACCAGTCAATAGCTTTGACAGCACTGTCCAAAACCTCATAATCACATTCATCTATCAATTGATGAACCTCATGAGTGTAACCTAACCTTTTAACAAAGATTCTGTAGTAATCATCAAAAACATCTTCACCAAGATTTCTTAAGATAACCAATCCTGGACAAACTATTTCCATTTCTGTCTCTATTTCCTCAATTTCCAAAACTGCCCTAAGTTCAGCCAATGGTAGTTTGTCATGTTCCTGTGATAAGATTAACAATAAATCCATTTTTTATCTCCAATTTTTTAAATCAATAATAAGTATTTCAATTAAGCATATTCATTAATTTTTAAATCAAATAATCATTTTATTAATCATTATACTAACCAGATTTTAGCCAATTCCCTTTTATGAATAGCTGGCAATAATGATAGAACCAAACCTCTTTTCAAGAATTCCTTAACAAGTATTGATTGATTATCCATATCTCCATATTCAGATATCAATTTATCGGCTTCTTTCTCCTTTAGCTTTTCAAAGAAATAGTCCAAATCATCATCTGACAATGTGCATAATGTTTTTTGAACCTTAAACTGATAGGAAAATTCCTTTATGAATCTTTCTTCAAAATCATCTTGATAAGATTTGAGACAATCCTGTAATATCTTCTTGTCATCATGAGTCTCCTTTTCAAGGTTTAGAGAATTGAAATCTTCTGAATCTAGAACTTTGAGAATTGTTTTTTTAGCCATTCCAACTGCTTCAAAACCTATTAAAAGACCTCCACCTGTAGTTGGCTTAATCTGTGAAGCAGCATCGCCAATTATCAAAGCCCTATTTTTAAACAATTTATTTTCCTTATTGTAAATAGGGATTTTACCCTTATACTTTTCAATTATTTCATAATTTTTATATTGGAAGTCATTCATTAGGAACTCATTTAAGATTTCATTTTGTCTTTTATAATCATTATTTGAAAACAATCCAATCCTAAATATATTCTCACTTACTGGAATCTGCCATATGAATCCGGGGAATAAATCTCCATAGGCATATAAGTCTACAAAGGACATCTGATTGTTGTCCTCTTCAATTTTAACTAAATATTGGCTTGCACAATAATAATCAAAATCATTTCCAAATGCTGAAGAAACAATTGAAAGAGGTCCATCTGCACCTACAATAATCTTGGATTTGATGCTTTTTTCAGTTGATTCATTTTGGAATGTGACTTTTCCTTCCACATCATCAATAGCTACAACTTTAGAGGACAAATAAGAATGGGCACCGTTTTCAATAGCTCTCTTGTAAAGGAATTGATCTAAAGCAACCCTATCGATTATCAATGCTTGGTCTTCCTCTTTAGAAACGCTTAAACTATGATTCTTACTGTGTAAAAAAGCACCTTTAACATTATTTAATATTAATCCATCTGGAAATTGATTGACATCCAAAACTCTTTTATTGATTATGCCTGCACATTGCAAGGGCAAACCTATTACTTTCTTTTTATCTATTAGGCAGACTTTAATATTCTCTTTAGCCAATTCATAAGCCAAGGTAGAACCAATAGGACCTGCTCCAATGATAGTGACATCATAATCAAAACTCATAGTTAACCCACATATTGAAATAAAAGAGCTTAAGAAAAAGCTAAAAATTAAATAAATTAAAAATATTAAAATAAAAAATTGATAATAATTTAAAAATTAAAAATAATTAAAAAATTATTTTCAATATAAAAATTATCTCCTGAATTTTCTGGAATGCTTTTCAAAGAGATCATCGGAAGTCTTCTTCTTTTTATCATTTCCAGATTCTGCATCAGATTCATCCATATATTGATTATAATCATCATAATGGGAGCCAGAATTACGTCCAGATTTTTTTCTGGATTCTCTAGGACTCATATACTTATAATCTATCTCACCATCACCAGAGTATGGCCTTGTATGATTTGCATCATAATGAGAATTGGATCTGTAATTCTGATTTCTTGAATTCGAATGCCTATAATTCTCATTTTGCCTATAATCCCTTTGATTGAAGCTTTCATGACGATTATCATAATGATTAGGATTATTATGACCATCTCTTAAAGGCATGGATTCCGGATATCTGTGGAAATTAGCATTATGCCTATCTGAGTAATCATCATAATATCTGTCGTCATAGCCGTCATAATTCATATCATAACTTCTACCAGGTCCTTTATCATAAGCTCTGTCATATCTTCTATCATATTCTCTAGAGCCAGAGACAGGATTATAATCATCTCTAAAGCGATTATCATTAGATGGCTTGAATTTAAGATTATCTCCCATGTCATGCATTGCTTGATTTATAGTGGTGTCAAACTCTGCATCAGAGATATCTTCATAATAATCATCCTTTTCATCATTACTGCTTGAAAAAGGATTGAATCTGGAAAGACCTTTGGATTTCTTTTCTACCTTTGGAGGCTCTTCGTTATAATCTCCATACGGATTACCTCCTTGGATACGATCATCATAATCCCTTTGTGCATCTAAATTGTTTTGATGGAATTCCTCATAATTATTTGCAAAGTATTTATCAGGATTTCTTGAATAAGAGTCTTTAATAGCTCCAGAATACTGATGATGATGTGAATCAGGCTTTCTTCTTGAATCATATTGATTATTGTAATTTTCTCTAGGAGCTCTGCTTTCCCTATAGTTCCTATCTCTTGAATAATCATCATAACCATAGCCGCCAAAATCATTAGGACTATTATAATCATCATAATAATGATCATTGGAGCCATAAGGAGTATTATAATTTGAGTTATAATTTGGATTGTTTCTAGATTGTTTAGCTTGACGCCTTATTTCTCTAAGCTGCCTTTTACGCTCTTTAGCATCAACCAATTCCAAATCATCCAAATCTTCCATACGCATATAATGGCCCGGTTCCTGATTTGGCCTAATTGGATTAAAATTGGAATTAAAATCATCATAACCATTCTGATATCTCAAATGGGTTCCTCTTATATTCTCAAATATGATATCTTCAATCTTTTTAGGGCTGGAAACATCCTTCAATTCCAAATCCTTTCCATCATAAGCACTGTATAATGTGATAGTGCCTACTGAAAATATTTTTCCAAGAAGACTTTGGGAACGACTAACATCCTGAATAGTGTTGAAAGGCATGTAGTTTTTCTTTTGCAAGAGAATACCCTTTTCAACAATCACTCTGCTTTCAGTAATTGTATACTTGATTGAAGTCCAGATTAAAAGCTTCAATATGATGTATAATAATACAATCATGATTAAGATAAACACAGCTATTGCAAAATAGCGAGTCATTGGAACTTTAGTTGATTCAATCAAATAGACATTCATGTTCCCAATGTATTGAATACCAGCAGAATACAAGAAAAATAAAAATCCTAACACAAACATTGATATTAAAATTCCTTTTGAATAGACAAAAATATTAGGTTGTGCTTCGTATAATATTTTCTCATGAAAGTCTTCTTTTTTATCTTTACCAAACATTAGTTTATATTTATAAATTTTATTTTAAATATAGTTTATGTAAAAGAATAGGTTAAAATTGAATAAAACAAGACAAAATAATGTAGATTAACTTAAAAAAAGTGAAAAAATTAAAAAAATAAGAATAAAATGGCCTCAGATCGCCCATCATTCATCACGTATCAGAGCTCATAGGGTTCATCACAGGCCATTAATGATTATAAAATATAAAAAATAGAATAAAAGAGATAAAAAATAAAAAAATGAAAAGTAAGTTCGAAATTATCCGAACATTACTCCACCATTGTCATCTAATTGAGCTTCTTTATTTTTACCTAAGATCTTGTTGATAGCATCCTCAAAGTCTGCCATAATGATATGGTCTCTTTCTTCACGGATAGCAAACATACCTGCTTCTGTACAGATAGCCTTTAAGTCTGCACCAGCAAATCCTTCTGTAAGAGCGACTATATCATTAAGATCAATGTCAGAAGCCAAATTCATTTTCTTGGTGTGGATTTTGAGAATTTCAAGTCTTCCTTCTTCATTTGGAGCTGGAACTTCAATGAATCTGTCGAATCTTCCAGGTCTGAGCAATGCTGGGTCTAAGATATCAGGTCTGTTGGTAGCGCCAATGATACCAATATCTCCACGGGATTCGAAACCATCCAATTCTGCAAGCAATTGCATGAGAGTTCTTTGAACTTCCCTGTCTCCACTGGTGGAACTTTTAAGTCTTTGTGCTGCCACTGCATCAAGCTCGTCAATGAAGATGATACTTGGTGCCTTTTCCTTAGCAAGCTCAAACACTTCTCTAACCATTCTTGCTCCTTCACCAATGTATTTCTTAACGAATTCAGAAGCAACAACCTTAATGAATGTTGCATTGGTTTCGTTAGCCACTGCCTTTGCAAGCAAGGTCTTACCAGTTCCTGGAGGACCGTACAATAGAATACCTTTAGGTGGGTCAATACCAACCTTTTCAAATAATTCAGGATGTTTTAAAGGTAATTCCACTGTTTCCTTAACTTCAATGATTTGATCATCCAAACCACCAATCACATCATAGGTAACATCAGGTTTGGTGTCAATTTCCATACCGGAAACATTTGCGTCCTTTTCAGAAGGCAATACTTCAACAACACCAAAGGTCTGCTGATTTAAAGCTACTCTTGAACCTGGTTTCAATAATTTTTCATCCAAGAACTTTGAATAGTTAATAAGGAAACTTGGTCCAGTACTGCTTTTTACAGTCAATCTGGAATCATCGATGACTTCAGTAATGGTAGCCAATATAAGTGGAGGTGATCTGAATCTTTCAACTTCACCTCTTAATGATTTTAACTCTCTTTCTAAACGTATCTTTTCATTTTCAGTTAGAATCTTGTCTTTTTCAAGCTTTCTAACTTTCCACATGAGATTACGTTTGGTTTTTGTATTTTCTGCCTTTAGCAAGTCAAGTTCTTTTTGAAGTTCTTCAACGGTTTTAGGCTCATCTACTTCATCAATTTTAGTAGGGCTTGAGATATTTTGAACTTCATTTGGAGAATCTTCCATAATATACTCCTCCTTTAAATTAGTTATTATCAATATAAATTTTAAATTTAGTTTTCAAATGCACTAATTAATTTCATATCATATTTTTACAACAATTTTACATATTTTAAGATAGATTTGAGATTATAATAATTGTTATATATTATAATTCTATTTAAATCTAAATATTCGTAGATTATAAAATAATTTATACATAGTAATATATAAAGTTTTTCTTAATTTTAGTAAGAAAAATAATTTCATAAAAAATCTATAGGGCAAATAGATAAAAAATAGAATGAGAAATCATGAAAAAATGAAATTGAAAATATTGTAAAAGGACTATTTCCTTTTGATCTTTACAATACTTCCTAATGTATTTGGACCTGATGCAGAACTTTTAAATGATTCCAAATCCATTTCATCATATTTTTCAATAATGGTAATGCCCAAAGTCTTTTCGAACTTTTTAGCTAATTTAATGTCAGGTTCCATCTTTCCTGATTCTATCCTATTGATTACTGAAACCTTTTCATACATCTTAGCGCCTAATTCTTCTCTAGTCCAACCTTTAGATTCTCTAGCTTTTCTGATTAATACATTATAATCTTCAACAAGCTCATCCATAGGTTCTTCTCTGCGTCTTCTTTGAACATTCTGCTTGTTTGCTTGAGGTCTTTGAGGATTTCCCTTTTTGTTTCTTGAAACAAATTTTCTCTCAAGAGGAGTGTCCTTTTGAACTCTTCCGAATTTAGAACATTCCTTGCAAACTTCTAAAACTGAACCATCTATTTTTGTTCTTATAGGTCTGCCTTCTATAGGTTTACCACATATTTCACAATTCATGTTTAAATATATGATTTTTGAATTATATAATACTTTTTAATTAAATCTAATAAGGTATTTACCAAGTTAACTGAAAAACAGGAATATATGTGAAAAATAGATAAAATAGGGGAAAATAGACATTGAAAAGGGATTAGAAAATAAATAAAATAGAAATAGCTATAAAATAGTGGAAAAATATTAAAAAAAGTAAAGGATTAAACTAATCTATTCAGTTTTATTAACCTTATAATCCTTCATTTGAGTTGATTGCTTTTTGCCAGAGTAATATCCTCTGAATACTTTTGCATCATTTAGGGATTTATTCAATTCCTTATAGTCATCATAATCATTGCTGATAACAACAATATGAGCAGGAGGATGGATCTTTTTGATTTGAACAATTGCAGTTGCAGTGTCTTCCTTTATACGAAATGCAGTAGCCACTTTTGATTTGGTTCTTAATGGAGCCTTTAAAATGTTTTCTACAATCTTATCCGCATATTTCGCATCAATCTTTTTAGGTTTTGTAGTTAAGTTTAAATTTGCATGTCTTTCAACATCTGCAATTGCATTAAGAATTTTTGAGTTGTTTTCTCCTCTAATCAATACCAAAGCCATGTTATCCCTAATATAATATAATAAAAAATAAAAAAAATGATTTACATTATTTAAAAATCTATATATTAGTTTTATATTTTTTTATTTAAATATATTACTATAAAAAACTAATTAAATTTAAAAATAAACAAGAATATTAAAAATATTGAATAGAAACTAACAAATATGTAAAAAAATTGAATAATAAATAATTTAAATTAAATAAATAGAAAAATAGATAAAAAACAGTAGAATTAATGAACAAAAATTTGAAAAAAAAATATAGCATTTTAAAGAAAAATGAAAAGTTAAAAAAATAAAAAAAAGAAAATTGGTTAAAAACCAATTTTAGGATACACGGTCTCTGAATGATTTCAATAATCTTGTTCTGAATACAACCAAGACTATTAAAACAAAACCGATTGCTGTTTGAATAGAACCTAAAATAGTAAGCACTATGGAATTGATAGGTAAATTCCATGCAGGAGAAGTTCTACCATTAGGCAATGGATTATAGTATACACCTACAGCACGGACATCAGGCTTAACGTTTAAATCGCTAGGTTCCACATAATCTACACCAACGATAAGCCCGTTATTGATACCCTTATTGATCGATCCGGCTATTGTCGATGCATTATAACCATACTTCTTGACTGATGCTTTCACTACCTCACGGGTAATGTCAGACAACCCGGCTTTTTCACTTCCGTAAACAGAAACGGAAACAGCATCCTTGGATATTGTAATCTCATTAATCAAAACATCTGTAGCGGAACGTACTTCAAGTTCATGATTACATATTGGACAGACATTATAGTTTTCTGCATCAGGGTATCCAGTAGCCCAACCACAGTCCAAACATACTTTAGAGTAATTCTCATCCATAGGATAACCTGTGGTGTTTACTTCTTTCGGTACGAACATATCTCCAGTACTGATTAATGATACGAGGTTCACTGCACCCCCACCGTATTTCTCACCAGAGTCTTTAGCCACTTCTTCCATAGCTTTTCCAACGATATAGGTAGCAGGATATCCATCCCTAATCATTTTTCCGATGTTCACTGCAGTTTCCCTACGTACACGGTCTGCAGTACCCATCTTAGGGTTACCTTGACTGTTCCTTAAGTGAATGATAGCTCCTTTAGAGCCTTGAGGTAATTGCACTACACCACCTTCATGGTGAGTGATCCTAACTGTTCCATCATTATCCACTACAACAAGGTATGCGTTATAGTCTCCGCCAATAGCAGCACCCATTGAAGGTCCACCGACAACAAGACGAATCCCATCGAAACCACTTGCTAAAGCGGCAGCAGCTGCTGGGCTTGAACCATGTTGCATAGCTCCAAGTGCATCAATAATCGCATAGTTCCTTTCTGTACCGTTACCTTCCCCCCCGGAAAGCATTGCGTATCCATCATTCTTTGACATGATGAATGAAGATTGGAACATGTTGTTTGCAAATGACATACTTCCTGCAGCAGCACCATTTGGGTCTTCACCACTAGGATCAGTAATAACAATTACGTTACAAGTAGCTGAAGCAGCAGCAATTACTGTAAAGAGCATTAAAACTAAAAATACTAAACCTATGATTTTACTAGACTTTTTACTCAAATTTTAACCTCCTATCCAGCAATACTATAATTATAAACACTTGTTGATTTTTCTAGATTTGAACTATCACTAGAAGTAGTTTTATTATCTGTAATGTTAATGGTTGAGAAATCTTCAATAACAGTTACAGTAACAATACCAGTATCTCTGTTCACAGTAACATCCGCACCAGCAATAGGAGCTATTTTAGTACCTGGGATTGTTGATCTTCGAACAAATTTCTCTGCATTTGCCTCGGCCTCAGTCACGGGCAGCTCCCGTATTGATGTCTTAAGGATATCTCCATCAATATAACTGCCTTCTCTTAAACCAGAGTTCTGAACATTATAACGAATACTGTCAATAGGAACTATATCATTTCCTTTAACGATGATACCTGCAATAGGCACACCTTCAGCGACTTCAGCAGAGGATGCATATGCTACATAGATAATCAATCTACCACAAACAATTAAGATAAAAGCTAATAATAGAATTATTAAAGTATCTCTCCTAATTTTTAAAAACATAACATGCCTCTATAAATATAAATTAAGTTATAAAAACTTTTTAAACAAATTATAATTAATTAAAATTATCATATTAACTCTACGATTCGACAGAATCGCAAATAAAGTATAATATAAGTATTTATTTAATTTACATATTATTAATAGTTAACTATAAAAAGAGTTTGAGAATAATAAAAAGAGTTAAAATAAGTCAATATAAGAAAATAAAATAGAAAATAAAATAGAAAATAAAATAAAAAAATAAAATAAAAAAATAAAATAAAAAAATAAAAAAAATAGAAAGGAATTTAGAAATTACATTTTTGTCATTAAATCCATAATTGAAAATGGATCCCCTTCTTTTCTAACCCTTGGAGCTCCACCAAATGCTGCCATTGCATGTTTCTTGAAGTCTTCATTGGCTTTTTTAGAAACTTCACCAAAGATCATCTTATAAGCTTCACATTGAGGGTCAACAGCTCTTGGAGATTGGGTAGCGACTATTCCATTATAAGGACATCCTCCTCTGCAGAATTTAATGAACTTGCAATCTGCACAGTCCTCATCAACAAAACTCTTGAATTCCATTAGTTTTTCCCAAGCTTCAGATTTCTCCAAATCTTCCATAGATGGCTCATCATATACATTTCCCATAATGTACTCATCCATTCCAACAAAACGGTAGCAAGGGTAAATGGAACCGTCATGACCTACAGCAAGTGTAGTTCCCATACAGTCATTGAAAGTGCATAATGTTCCTACTCTTCTTAAACTGCTTTTTGCAATATGGTCCAAATCCATGATAACAAACTTATCCAAGTCGTATAGGTACTTATCTAACCAATCGATTAGCAATTTTCCATGTTCCTCTTGAGGAAGTGCCCATGGGTCTGCATTATCTCCACGCAATGATGGCAATGCCGCATGAATTTTCAAGTTCAATCCATTTTCCTTAAAGAAATCATAGATCTCATCTGAGAAATCCTTGGAATATGAAGTGAAAGTGCAGACAAAGTTGATTTGTATTCCATTATCAGTAGCTAACTTAACTGATTTCATGGTCTTATCAAAGTATCCTTCACCTCTTTGATAATCATTGATTTCCTTAGGACCATCAATGCTTGTACTGATAGCAATATTGTATTTTGAGAATAACTTAGCCATATCCTCATCCAATAGCCATAAATTACTTTGTAGGGAAAAACCTTCAGTTTCATGAGTTGTTGCATCATTAAGTAATGGAAGTGCCTTTTCATAGAATTCATAACCTGCAAGCAAAGGCTCTCCACCGTGGAAAGTGAAATGTACAGGCTCATCCCTAAAATTAGCTAACCATTTGACAATCTGATTTATCACATCAATATCCATTAATTCTGCATTTTCTTCAGAACCCCAACAATAGGCACAGTTGGATGGGCATCCTAAAGTTGGTATGATCATTACATGAAAAGTCATTTTATCCCTCAAAAATAAATTTAATAAAGAATGAAACAATTTTAGCAGTTGATTTTAAAAAATCTAAAATAAATCATTATAATTTTTTATTTAATTCACCGATAAGGTCTTTTTTAATGGTTTCCTCTTCTGATTTTTCCTTATCATTACCTGTTTCAAAAACATATCCGCAATTGTCACATTTGAATTCCTTCAATTCAGCATGTGCGTGATGATTATCAATGAATCTTCTGTGAGCGGTCTTATCAGTAGAACCGCATTTAGGACATTTTGCAATTAAATCTTCAAATTTCATTTTTATCTCTCCTAAATCTTTTTAAATATGATTTTAATTATAATTTTTATTATAATTTATATTATAATTTTTATTATAAATTTTAATTTGATATTATAATATTGTTTGTCATTATTAATATAATTTAATTTAAATTTTAGAATTTATAATCCTATTTTCAAATATGACTCGAAAAACAATGATAATCTACGATGGAATATTATATTTAATTTGTTTAAAGACCGAATTATTTATAAATCTTTTTAAATAAAAAATAAATAAACTTATATAATTAATTTAATAAATTAAAATTATATTACTTAAATTGATAATTAACTTAACTTTAATAATAGGTAACAACTATGACTTTAGATATGCTGAAAAAAGGGAGTAGTGAAAATTTCCTTCTAAAACAAATCATCAAGAGAAACTTCACTACCAAATATAAAGATTCTGTATTAGGAATTCTTTGGAGTTTTTTAAATCCATTGATTACAATGGTATTATTAACAGCTATATTTTCCACCTTTTTTACAAAAAGTATTGAGAACTTCCCAGTTTACTTTATGGCTGGACGTTGTGTAATCGATTTCTTCAATAGTGGAACAAAAATAGCTATGACCTCCATTAAACGCAACAGAAGTATTTTACAAAAGATTTTCATTCCCAGATACATATTTGCTATTGGAGGAATCTGTTCAGAATTTTTAAACTTTTTGATGTCTTTAATCGTTATGATAGCAATTATGATCGTAACTGGCGCTCCATTTTATGCAATGGGTCTTTTTGCAGTTATTCCAATTGCAACCTTAGTAATCCTAATCACTGGAGTGGGATTGATATTGGCTATCGTATGTACAAAATTCACAGACATTGAATACTTATACAAAATCTTTACAAGCTTATTAGTATATGCTTGTGCAATATTTTATCCAATGGATATTGTTCCACAACCTATTAGAGGATATATGGAATTAAATCCAGTTTACGGAATCATTGCTCAATTCAGGGAATTCGTAATGTATGGCAGATTCCCATCACAAACCATTATGTTAACAACAATTATATTTTCAATAGTTATCTTTATTATTGGAGTATTGGTATTTAGAAAATATCAAAACAAGATTACTTTAGAATTATAAAAAGAATTTAAAAAAACAAATTTTGATTGAAAAAAGCTAATTAAGGAGAGGAAAATATGAATGATACAAATAGCAAAATTGAAACAAAGATAGTGCCGTCTATTCATAACACATTCTCTCTCGAAGCATACCTAAAAACAGCTGATGAAGCTGTTTTAGGCAATCAGAACATAACTTGTAATACTTATAAATTAGATGGAGAATTCATAAACTCCCATCAATACATAACTGATGATGCAGGTAAGTTTGAAGTTTCCTTTGACTCTGACAATGACTTGAAGATTGAACTTATTTTTGATGGTAGCGAAGAGTATGAAAAGACTGAACTCACTACTTTCTTCTTAAAGGAATCTGAAGAGGAAAAGAAAAGAATTGAAGAAGAGGAAAAACAAAAGGAACTTGAAGCAAAAAGACTTGCTGAAGAAAAAGAAAAAGAAGAAAAAGCACTTAAAAGAAAGCAAAACAAGGAAAGAAAGGCTAAATTATTAGAGGAATATAACAATAACCAAAGTTATCTCCAAACCACTGGTGATGACAATGTTGCTATCGAACTAAGAAATGTCAGCCTAAGCTTTAAGATAGGAAATGATAAGATAGACAACCTTAAGGAATATGTTATCAGGACCTTGAAGAGAAACAAGGAAAAGAAAACCATTTTTAAGGCTACTGACGACGTATCCTTTAAAATCTACAAAGGTGAAAAGGTAGGTCTTATCGGATACAATGGTGCTGGAAAAAGTACTCTTTTGAAAATCATTTCTGGAGTTTACTCACCTGATGAAGGTGATGTGATCATCAACGGTAACATTGCTCCTTTATTATCTTTAGGTGCAGGATTTGATAAGAACTACTCTGGAAGAGAAAACATATTCTTGAATGGTGCTATTTTAGGATATGGTGAGAAATTCCTTAGAGAAAAGTATGATGAAATCTTGGAATTCAGCGAACTTGGGGATTTCATAAATCTTGCAGTTAAGAATTACTCTTCTGGTATGCTTTCAAAGCTTGGTTTTTCAATCGCTACAATAGTGGATCCAGATATTCTAATTCTTGATGAAGTATTAGGTGTAGGAGACATCACTTTCAGAAAGAAAAGTAAGGAAAAGCTCAAATCATTGATGGAATCCAACACTACTGTATTGCTTGTATCTCACTCCATTCCAGAAATCCGTTCCATATGTGATAAGGCAATCTGGATTGAAAAGGGAAAAGTCCGTGAGATTGGAGAAGTGAATTACATTTGTGATAAATATACAAAAGAAGCTAAGAATGCAAGCAAAGAAAAAACCAAAAAACTAAAACCACAAAGGTTCTAATTTTATTTTAACTAATTTAATAGCTATTAGAAATATATTAGAAATAGCTATTTTTTAATTTCTATTTTTAATAAAAAACTAAAAAAGCTATTTTTTATATTACGTCTATTTTCTAATTAAAAAAGACTATTTTTTAAAAGTTCTGAGAACTTTATCTTTGGTGATATTGAATAAAACACCTACACCATGAGTTATTGGGTCTTTTGTAGATCCATTCAAATCATAGCGAACTGTTATAGGAACTTCAACTATTTTCAATCCCTCTTCAGCTGCATCAACAAGCATTTCACTTTCAATTCCAAACCCTGTATCCTTAAATCTGAAAACATTTTTGGATTTGGAGGAAAATGCTCTAAAACCGCTTTGGGAATCTGTTACCTTAGTTCCTGCAGAGATATTTGTGGCAATATCCAAGACCTTTTGTCCAACTCTTCTGTAAGCAGGAGTGTTTTCTTCAGGACCATTCATATACCTACTCCCATTGACTAAATCTGCACTATCTTCAATGATAGGCCTTACTAAATCAGGAATCTCATTAGGATTATGTTGGCCATCACCATCTATTGTAATGATTATTGAATCACCCTCAATAGCTTTAAAACCTGATTTCAACGCTTCACCCTTACCTAAATTAACACTATGCTTAATTACTCGAGCGCCTGCTTCAACAGCTACTTCAGAAGTCTTATCACTGCTTCCATCATCTACAACGATAACTTCATCAACATAGTCTAAAGTTTTGCCTATGACATCAGCTAAGGCCTTTTCCTCATTGTATGCAGGTATGATAGCCACTACATTTACCATTTTATCACTTGAAAAAATAATTAATAAATTATGAAATTTTAAACAACTAAAAAATAGTAAAAAATGATTAAATTGATTAAAATTGCTTAAATTGCTTATAAAATTGAGATTAAAAATTAATCTTCAATCCTATAATACCATTTCATCCATTCTACAGTTCTTCTTATTCCCTCTTTAGGGTCAACTTTCGGATCATGCTTTAAATCGCGAATAGCTTTGGAAAAGTCAATGGTCTTGACCTTTGTAGTGAATGCTTCAGCAGGAGTGTAGGTTACCAAGGAATCATCAATTCCTACGGCTTCCAATACTAAGTCAGAATAT
Source organism: Methanobrevibacter ruminantium (assembly GCA_004553595.1). Classification (GTDB taxonomy): domain Archaea; phylum Methanobacteriota; class Methanobacteria; order Methanobacteriales; family Methanobacteriaceae; genus Methanobrevibacter; species Methanobrevibacter ruminantium_A. Next base: position 111,493 of record SFKZ01000011.1, read on the forward strand.
TCTTCAATGGTCATTTCCCATTCCTGTTTACTTCCAACATTGTAAACTTCACCAGGAATAAAGTTATCTACAATATTTGCAAAGGTATTTGCAGTGTCTTCAACATAATCAATAATTCTCTTATGTCCTTTATGAACTGAATAAGGCAATCCATGAAGTGCTTTGTAAATGAAAATAGGGATGAAACCTTTGTATGGAGAATAAGCTTCATGAGGACCATAACAGTTTACAGGACGTACTCTTACTATTTCAGTTCCAAACATAGTTGCTGAGTTCATGCACATCAATTCTCCAGCCCATTTGGAAATCGCATAGTCATTCATTTGATAAGTGTCTTTAATTGGCCTGTTTTCCATTACATCTTCAGTCATGATTCCTTCATAATCACCATAAACTTCTGCAGATGAGAATGAAATCATTCTAAAGCCTAATTTCTCTTGAAGACGAATCATGTTTTTCAAACCGATTACATTGGTTTCCCAAAGGTTTTCATAATATCCTTCACCATTCCATCTTCCATATTCCGCAGCTAAGTTGTAAACATAATCGAATTTTTCATTGTCATCAAAGATTCTTTCCATTTGACGATAGTTACGAATATCCCCTCTAACATAGTCAGAATAGGAATCAGAGTATAAATCAGCCTCATCTTCATGATGCAATAAGTCAACTGACAATACTTCATGACCTCTGCTTCTAAGTTCATTAACAAGATTAGTTCCTATAAATCCTGCTCCTCCAGTTACCATAATTCTTTGAGTTTCCATAAAAAACACCTTTTTATCAAATAAATATCAATTGTAAAATAAAAGTTTATACTAAATGTCAATATCATCGAGGCTTTCAGGTTTCTTGCCTCTAACCCTTTTAAAAAATCCTAATTCCTCAAATTCATTTAAAGTGTATTTCATCTGTGCCAATTTTGTATATGCTATATCCAAACGATTTTCCAAATTGTATGTTCTTTGATTTTGGCGAATCCTGGATTTCCTTAAGTCCCTTTCAAGATTAGCAATTTCATAATTGGCATCATTCAATTCTTTTGTCAACTTATTTATAAGTTCATTCAATTTTTCATTGTCTTGCCTTTCAGCTTTAAGATATCTCCTAAGAATATCAACCCTATGATTCAATTTCTTGGTTTCAAGACCTAATTCCTCGATATCATACTGCTTAAGTTCCATTTCCATTGATTCAAATCTAATAATGTCTCTTGAAAGGTTTTCCCTTTCAATAGCAAAGTGCTCTATCCTATCTTCATAGGATTCACACCTTTCCTTGAGAATGCGATTTTCCTTTCTGTAATTGGAAAGCTGTATCTTCAGCTCTTCGATTTCCTCTTCAGGGCTTTTTTCATTAATCATTGAATCACTTAAACAATTGAAAAATTAAAAATAAAAAGAGGATAATTGTAAAAATTAAATTATCTCATTTTTAATAAAGTTTAGAATTTCATCTTTAGCTTTTTCATCTTCCAATGCAAATCTTAAGGAAGTTTTTAACCAATCGATACGATTACCAATATCATAGGACTGGCCTTTAAAGACTTGACCGTAGATTTCATCCAATTTAGACAATGCATCAGTCAATTGGATTTCACCACCGTAACCAGGCTCGACATTTTCAATGCAGTCAAAGATGTCTGGGGTGAGAACATATCTTCCCATAATAGCCAAATTACTTGGTGCAACTCTTAAAGGTGGCTTTTCGACTAATTTATCGATTTGATAGATATTAGGTTCAATCTCTTCACCACCAATGATACCGTATCTTTCTACCTTCTCATCAGGAACCTCTTCCAAAGCGATGACTGATTTGCCATATTTCTCATGGATGTCAATTAATTGCTTTGTGCATGGAACAGTGTCTTTAGTGATTGTATCCCCTAACATAACTACAAAAGGATCATTTCCAACATGCTTTTTAGCACAATAGATAGCATCACCAAGACCTTTTTGCTTCTTTTGCCTTATGAAATGGATATCTGCCAAATCAGAAATATATTCTATTTCCTTTAAAAACTCTTCTTTACCTTTTGTTTTTAAATGATGCTCCAATTCAAAAGATCTGTCAAAATGGTCTTCAATTGACCTTTTACCTTTACCTGTAACAATTAAAATGTCATCTACACCGGAATTAACTGATTCCTCTATTACATATTGAATAGTAGGCTTATCATAAACCGGTAGCATTTCTTTAGGTTGAGCCTTTGTAGCAGGCAAGAATCTTGTTCCTAATCCTGCTGCTGGAATAACTGCTTTCATCATTACACCTCAAATAAATTAGAATTTTAAAATTCCTATAATTCTAATAATTCTTATTCAAAGAATTATTTAAATAATTAGTATATTGTTATTTTTATTAATAAAAATATATAAATCTGATGAAAAAAATAGGCTTTTTAAAAAAATAAGCTATCAAAATATGTTAAAAAAAGTAAAAAATCAAGTAAATCAAGTAAGATCAAATAAAAATAGATTATAAAAATGGTGCAGGGGACGGGAATCGAACCCGCGAAGGGACTAACCCACTAGGCCCTCAACCTAGCGCCTTTGACCGCTCGACCACCCCTGCATAAAAACAGATGAATAGTACAGTACTATATAATATATTTATTATCTTATTTAAATATTACTACCAACTTAAATAAAAAAATTAGTTCAGAAATCAAATAAGCTTAATGTTAACCTCCATAGATTCACCATTAGCCAAATCCTTAATCAAATCCCTATTTAAATCAATAGCTGCTTTGTTAGAATTAATCATTAAGGTTCTAGAGCACACAAATGTGCTTTTTCTGCAAACAATATCTGTTGGATGAGATAAGCTTAAATCGTGATGGCCAAATCCTTCTATGGTATCAGAGGCATTAGGAGTGTTTAATTCAACAATTATTTTTGTATCCTCATTTGCCAGTTTTTCCTTAAATTCTTCTGGAAAATCCTCCATTGACTTATCAATATCCAATCCGATAATGCAATCTCCGGCAAGACTCAAATCCTTATCCTTTGTAATTTCAAATGTGGATTTATGCAAAGACAGTACGTTTTCATGACCCCTTGCCTTAATCTTAAAATTCATAATAAGAGTTATGGTTATTATTTTATAAAAATATTTTTAAAAAACCAATTCCAAATAGATATATGATAAGAAAAGATGAAATTTTTCTAAAAGGAGTTTTAAAATGATATTGAATACTGGCTTAAGAACAGACATTCCCAGATTTTTCAGCGAATGGCTCTATAACAGAATAGATGATGGATTCGTTTATGTAAGAAGCCCATATGCAAAGAACCAAATCTATTCATATAAATTAGATCCAGCGTTAATTGATTGCATAATATTCTGCACTAAAAATCCACAACCAATGTTTGAAAATCTTGAAAAGATAGATAAGTTCAATCAGTATTGGCATATAACAATCACCCCCTATGAAAAGGATTTAGAGCCAAATGTCCCACCAGTAGATGATGTTTTAGAAAGCTTCAAATACCTATCTAAAAAATTAGGAAAGGAAAATGTTACATTAAGGTATGATCCAATCTTCATCAATGAGAAATACACTTTGGAAAAGCACATTGAATCATTTGAAGATATGCTAAATTCATTATCAGGTTATACAACTGAAGCAATAATAAGCTTTATTGATTTATATGAAAAAACAAAACGCAATTTTCCTAAAGCAAGAGAAGTAACTAAAGATGAAAGATTAAAGATAGGGAAAGAATTTGCTCGAATAGGAAATGAAAATAACATAAGAATTAAAACATGCGTAGAAGGAACTGAATTAGACAAATTCGGCATAGATTCAAGTGGTTGCATGACAAAAGAGGTGATTGAAAGAGCAATCAATAAAAACTTAAATATTTCTAAGCAAAAGGCAAGAAATGGAGAGTGCCATTGCCTTTTGAATAATGATATAGGGGAATACAACACATGCGATCATGGATGCCTATACTGCTATGCCAATTCAAATAAGAAATTGGTCAAAAGGAACTTGAAACTTCATGATCCAAAATCTCCGATTCTGATAGGGAAAATAAAGGAAGATAACATCATCAAAGAGATGAGCCAAAAAAGTCATATCATAAATGACAGCACTAGACAAACAAAATTATTCTAAAAATAAAAAAATCAATATGGGGATTATTATGAATGAATACATTGCATATTGTGGATTGGATTGTGAGAGCTGTGAAGCTCGCATAGCAACAGTGAATGATGATAATGAACTACGTGAAAAAGTTTCAAAGCTTTGGAGCGAACTAAATGGAGTGGAAATAAGTCCAGAAATGATTAATTGTGTAGGGTGCAGGATTGATGGAGTGAAAACTCCATTCTGTGATTCAATTTGCCCTATAAGACAATGCGCTTCAGCAAGAAAATATGAAACATGCGCAGATTGCGTGGAACTTGATGAATGTGAAAAAGTTGGAATGATTCATAAAAACAATAGTGATGCACTAGAAAATTTAAAAAACCTAAAATAGATAACATTTACACATAATAATTTATGCACAAAAACATTCAATTAATTTAATAAAAATAACGATTAATCATATTAAAAATAAAAACAAAAGTTGTTAAATTATGAAAGGCACATACTGTTTAATCATATCTATGAGAAAAAGTGAGAAACTTGACATAGGACATCATCATCATGACTATAAATTTAGGAAAGGATACTATGTTTACATAGGTTCAGCCATGAATTCACTTGTTGCAAGAATTAATAGGCATCTGTCTGATGACAAGAAACTTCATTGGCATATAGATTACCTACTTAAAAATGAAAGCAGTGAAATAAGGGATGTTCTCTTTAATGTATCTGATAAGAAGATTGAATGTGATTTGGCATCAACAATAGCTGAAGATGGTGATGAAGTTCCTAAATTCGGATGTTCTGATTGCAATTGCAGTTCCCATTTAATCTATTTTAAAAGAAAAAGAGACGCCATGAATTCTGTAAAAAGTGCATATGAAAAGTTGGATATGACATATCATAATTTAAGCTATTTTAAAAAAGAGTTAATGAAAAATAAGAATTAAAATTAGTTAAAAATAAAAAATAATAAATAAAAAAAGAAAAGGGTTTATTTATACTTGAGAGTATAATAAACCAATTGCTCTGTTATAGAAGAATGTTGCGTATACACCAAAGATACCTAACAATATTCCTCCGAGAATGTCATTTACTTGATATACTAATGCAAAAATAAATGCAATGATAAATGCAATGACAAGTACTGCAATAATAGTTAAAAGAACTTTTAACATACCGATTTTAGGTATGTCACCAATAACTTCATTGATGGATAAAACTGCTCCTAAACTATCATATTTAGCTAATCTGCATATTGCCATGAATTGAGCAAATGCAAAAACAATGTAGATAATTAATACAACTAATACAGTTAAAATACCTCTACCTAAAAGAGTGTATAATAACCATGCAATAACTGCTGGGATAATATAGTAAACAAAACTAACAATGATTAATTTAATAGCATTCAAGATTTGTCTGACAATATCAATGCCAGGACCGTCTTCTCTTCTTTCGATACCGTATTTAACAATATCCAAACCATATCCGGAAATTAACAATGTACCAATGATCATTACTAATATTCCAATAAATCCAAATCCGCCAGCAGCAACATAATATTGCCTGTTACTTATGAAGCCATAGCAATGAGGCTTGCTCCACCTAAAATTCCAGTAACCATACCAATAATCACATAAATGATTAAAGATTTAACGTTATTTAAAGGATATACTAATGCATCCTTAATTATTTCACTTATTTCCATTTTTTTTTAACACCTAAATTTAATAATATCTTTTAAAGACATTTGATTTTTATATAAGTAATAGTATTTAAATGTAAACCCTAAACCAGGAAAAGTAACTGATAATTATATGATTTTGTAAAAAAAATAATCTGATTTAATATTATAGTTCATTCAATTCAATAAAATATTTAATAAAATAACAAAATCATAAATCTTTAAAATAATTAAAAAAATAGTTTTTTAATTGAAAAGATTAATAAAAAATATTTTAAATTAAAAAAAGTAATAAATAAAAAAAGTAATAAAAAAGAAAGAATAAGGCATTAATCCAAGAATGACTTAAAGAAATTTTCAAAATCCTCATCTTCCATTGGCTCTGGAGTTGAGAAATTATCATTAATAAAAATATCGCTTGCTAATTTTCTATAAGCTTCTGCCTCATCTGAATCAGGAGCATATTCAACTACTGTTTTTGCATCCAATTCACTTCTTTGAATCAAGTTGCTTCTTCCTATGAATCCTATTACTTGAGTGTTGATTTTTTCAGCAAATGAACTGACAATCTCCTCTTCATTTTCAATTCCTTTGCAATTGCAAATGATTCCTCCAAGGTTACCTTTTAGCTTCTTGATTCCTTTGGAAATGTTATTTGCAGCATATAAGGACATGTATTCACCAGAGGATACAATGAATACCTCATCAGCATAATCCTCTCTAAGAGGAACTGAAAATCCTCCACAGACAACATCACCTAAAACATCGTAAAGAATAACATCGAAATCCTCATCAAAGGCGTTTAGATTCTCTAAACGTTTCATTGCAACAATAACTCCACGTCCTGCACATCCCACTCCAGGTTCAGGACCTCCGCTTTCAACACACTTGATTTGATTAAACCCTTCAAAGACCAAATCTGAAAGCTCTGGAGCCTTATTGTCCTTTAAGGTGTTTACAATTGTAGGTATCCTTTTACCGCATAAGGTTCTTGTAGTGTCAGATTTAGGATCACAACCTATTACCATAACCTTCTTATCATCTTCACTATAAGCTGCTGCAATATTAGCTACTGTGGTACTTTTTCCAATACCACCTTTTCCATAAATAGCTATTTTCTTCTGTCTTTTCATCCTTACACCAATAGTTTTAAAATAATCCGTAATTTAGTAAGTATAATAATTATTCTCTAGGGATTAACTTATAAACAAAATCGCTTTCCCTTAATTTCTCATCAATTGCTATTGCTACATTTGAACCTTTTTCTGCCTTTTCAATAGCTTTTCCATCAATTTGCATAGAGTCGATTACATGAGTGATGGAACCTGTTGTTGGCCCTTGAACCATAATCTCATCACCAATAGCCAAATCATCCCATATCTTTAGCTCTGCAACTCTAATCTTATTATAATAATTCACTACCTTCCCAATATCCTTCTTAATGAATTCTGATTGGTTGTTTTCACTGATTTCATAAGGAACATCGAAATAAAATCCAGTATCATAACCTCTATTGAATACCTTCATCAGCTCTTCCATCCATTTAGGATCATATTGATAGTTTTCCGGGTCTTCCTGATACAAGTCAATGGCTTCCCTATAGACCTTAACTGCAGTTGCAACATAATCTGGAGACCTTGCTCTTCCTTCAATCTTGAATGAATCGATTCCCGATTCAATGAGTTCTGGAATATGTTCTATCAATGCCATATCCTTTGGAGAGAAGAAATTTGTCCTATATGAATCATCATAGGAATTTGATATAATGAATGACTCATCATCACAGTCTGAGAAATTGATTACATCATCATTCTCATCTTCCTCAAAGCTCAATTTCCATTCCTTTCTGCAAGGCTGGAGACAATCTCCACAATTAGCGCTTCTGCCATACAATCCATAGCTCAAGAAGCATCTGCCGGATATTGCCATGCACATTGCACCATGAATGAAAACTTCAGTTTCGATTGAGGAATCGCTTTCCTTTAGCTTTCTAACAATATCCTTGATTTCATCTAAAGACAATTCCCTTGATAGAATAGCCCTTTTAACACCTAATTTCTCCAATGCCTTCAATGCATAAAAATTAGTTGTGTTTTCCTGAACGCTCATATGGGCTTCAAGGTTATTTTCAATTGCCAAATCTATTAATGAAATGTCGGATAGAATGATTCCATCTGCACCATACTCCTTGATATAGGGTAATTGTCCCTTTAGCATTTCAATGTCTTTGTCTTTCATTATGGTATTTGTGCAGACATATAGCTTAGCTCCATACTCCCTTGTCATTTCACTTGCCTTTTTAATGTCTTCGAGGGAAAAATTACTTGCATTAACCCTCATATTCATATCTTCAAGGCCAATATAAACTGCATCTGCACCATTTTTAAGTGCACTGATTAATGAAATAAAATTTCCTGCAGGAGCTAACAATTCCACCATAAAAACAACTCATAAATAAATCAAACAAACTTCATAAAAATTAAATAAAAATAAAAATATAAAAATAGAATTTAAAAAATAAAAAAGATGAAAATTTATTCATCTTCTTCAGCTGCATCTCTTAAAGGTTGATAATAATCATAGTAGGATTCCGCTTCTAAATCATCAGGAATCTCAGTAGGATAATCCTCATTGATACAGCCTAAGCATAACTTGTCCCCATCAATGCCAATAGCTTCGATAAGAGATTCTATGCTGATATAACCTAAAGTTTCTGCACCTAATTGTTTTCTGATATCATCGATTTCCAAATTAGCTGCAATCAATTCCTCTTTAGTAGCAAGAGCAACACCGTAGAAACATGGTGCAATTACAGGAGGGCATCCAATCAACATATGCACCTCTTTAGCGCCTGCTGCCTTAAGGATTCTTACTAAGGACTCGGAAGTTGTACCTCTAACGATACTGTCATCGATTACAACAACACTTTTTCCTTCAAGTTCATGTCTTAATGGGTTTAATTTAAGTCTTACAGCAATTTCACGCTCTTCTTGGGTTGGCATAATGAAAGTTCTTCCAACATACCTGTTCTTGATTAATCCTTCACCGTATGGAATTCCTGAAGCCCTTGCATATCCAATAGCTGCAGGGATTGATGAATCCGGAACAGGCAATACCAAATCTGCATCAATAGGGTATTCCTTATACAATGCTTCACCGATTCTAAGTCTTGTATTGTAAACGCTTCTCTCATCAATTACGCTATCCGGACGGGCAAAGTAAACATATTCAAACATACAATGTGCCCTTTTGGAACCTTTTGCAGATGGCAATATATGGGAATTGATCTTATTGTCCTTAAAGTAAATCAATTCACCAGGCTCCAGATCACGAATAAGCCTTGCATCAATCACATCAAATGCGACAGTTTCAGATGCAACTACGAAATGATCATCGGTTTCACCTAAAACCAAAGGTTTCATAGCCATAGGATCCCTTAAAACATACAATTCATCATTAATTAAAATAACCAAGGAATAGGAACCTATTAACCTTTGAGAAACTGTATCGATTACCTTAAGGAAATCCTTCTCGTTTTTAGCCTCTTCCTTAATCAAGTAACAAACAACTTCAGAATCAGTATCAGATTTGAATTCATAACCTTTCTTAATCAATTCATCTCTTAAGGCACCTGAATTAACAATATCACCATTATGAGCCATAGCGATGAATCCATCATCCAATTCAGTGAAGAATGGCTGTGAATTTTCTATTTTTGACTGGCCAGTAGTGGAATATCTTACATGCCCAATACCTACATTACCAGCTAAGCTCTTGATTAAAGAATTGTTAAAAACATCAGTTACTAAACCCATTCCACAATAAAAGTTCAAACCATAATTGATGTTATGGGTAGCTATACCTGCAGATTCCTGTCCTCTATGCTGTAAAGCATATAAACCATAATAAATCAAGTGAGAAACATCCTTAAGATTGTCTTTAGAATGTATTCCTACAATACCACACTTATCTTTCAATATTTAATCTCCTTACCCTATTAAGACATAAAATTTCTAATAATTTTAAATCATGAATATAATATTTTGAACTTAAAAAAATATTATATAATTATTTATAAATTTTCTAATATTTATAATAAATCTTTTTGAAAAAAATTTTAAAAAAATTAATAAAAAGTAGATGAGAGAATTTAAGAGAAAATAAAATAAAAAAAAGTGAAAAAATAGTGAAAAAAAATAAAATGATAGTTAAAAAAAAGAAAATTAAAATAACCGATTATTTAACCCCAAAGGTTTGAAAAAGCATTGTAAATTTCTTCTTCATCATCATCTACATTATCTTCATCATCATAATCATAATCTTCTTCTCTGTTGTTATAACTTGAATCTTCACTTGAGTCATCCTCTTCATCCTCAATTGACTTGAGAGACTTGAGATTAAAAACATTTATGTCCTCCTTTTTGGACTCATCCATGAAAGCATTGCTAAACAAATCATCATCAATAATAGACTCTTCAGAGGAATTATCTAAATCTGAATTTCCTTCAAATCTTTCATTATAGATAAAACCGTCATCCTTTGGAGCATTGAAAATGTCATTCTCCTCTATTGTCTCAAATCCAGATGTGGAAAATGAGGAGCTTGAACCGAACTCATCAATGTCATCGAACTTGAAATTGCTCTTGAAATTATTGTAATCCAAATCCTGCTTATTTGTATCATACAGGATAAATGCAGTCTTAATAATCTTCAACCAATCTAATGCATCTTCCTTAGACTCTGCACAAATGGCTCCTTGACCTATCATAAGGTTTTTAGGACGGAAATTGTCTGTACTGATTAGAATAAACTTATAAACATCCTGAGACAAGTATTCTCCAAACAAGCCATACCACAATTCATTTAATGAATAGACTTCCAATGAGTTCTTGCTATGGATTCCCTCAAATCTTGACTTTAAATCTGAAAAGTCTGACTTGATTTGATCCAATTGCCTTTGGAGTATTTTTACTTCCTCCAATGCCTTTTCATTTTTCTCTCTCAATGATTTGGATTCTTTAACTAAAAGGTCATTTTCTCTAGTTATCTTATCATATTTCAATGATTCCTCTTCGAAATCTTTTTTAAGTTCAGAATACTTTCTTTTTGAATCATTGATTGAAGATAGATTGGAAATGCTGTATAATCCTCCACGAATAATTGAATTTGCTATTTCATCCTCCATGAGATTATCATCATAATCATCATAATCATAGCCATTCAATTCATCAAGTGAAGGAAGTTTCAAGTATTCAATGTAATTAAACTCATTCTTCAAGGATTTCTTGAAGTTTTGATATAACTTATGGCTTTCTGCATTGTTTTCAGATGCGATTAAAACCAAATCTGCACCAATTACAGTATTTTTAGCTATTTCAATGTCTTTTGTTGGAATTATGGAAGAGATGTTCACATTAAAATTAGATAAGTCAAAATTGCTTACAGCCTTGGAAAGGAATTCCAAATAATCCAAATTGGTTAGGATTATCCTAACATCAACCAATTCCCCTGCATTTAATTCATTTGAGTAAGTATCTCCAAAATCCTTAAATCCATAATCGTTTTCTTCAAAATTATCCATTTTAACACTCCTCTTTTAAAAGAAAATCGCTAAATCTAACTATTGTTTTCCAAATCACAATTCTTAAACATGAATCTTCTTATGCCAATTCCAAGCAGATTCGACAATGTCTTCCAATTCAGTAATTTGCGGTTTCCATCCTAAAATCTCTTCAGCCTTTTTGGAATCAGCTATTAGGATATCAGGATCACCTGGACGTCTTCCTTCAATCTTTACATCAAAGTCAATTCCAGTGACCTTTTTGCAAGTGTCAACAACTTCCTTAACAGAAAATCCATTGCCATTTCCCAAATTGAAAATATTGCTGTCATTGAAAGGTTCCTCCAAATACTGCAATGCTTTCAGATGGGCATCAGCCAAGTCATTTACATGAATATAATCCCTGATGCAAGTGCCATCAGGAGTGCTGTAATCATCACCAAAGATTGAAATGCTGTCTCTTCTTCCAAGAGCCGCATCCAATACCAAAGGAATTAGATGGGATTCTGGGTCATGGCCTTCACCAATCTCACAATCCAAGTCTGCACCTGCTGCATTGAAATATCTTAGTGAAACATATTTCAAGCCACCAAAATCAGACTCATCCTTCAAGAGGTTTTCAACCATTAGTTTTGATTCTCCATAAGGGTTGATTGGCTTCAATTCACTATCCTCATTGATAGGAATGGATTTTGGAATGCCATATAATGCAGCTGTTGATGAAAAGATAAATTTTCTCACTCTGAATTCCTTCATGATCTTAAGCAAATTCAAGGTGTTTTCATAATTGTTCTTGAAATACTTTTCAGGTTCCTCAACAGATTCCTCTACAGATGAAAATGCTGCAAAGTGCATTACTGCCCCAATATCATTGTCTTGAAAGATTTCCCTTACTTTCTCACTATCGCTTAAATCTGCATTTACAAAATCTCCCCATTTTACTGCAGACTTATGGCCTTTGGATAGGTTATCCAGAACTATTGTTTCATAACCGGAATTATTAAGCAATTTATTGACATGGGCGCCTATATATCCCGCTCCACCAGTAATTAATATCATATTATCACAAATAGCTAATTATTGATTTAATAAAATACTTTCCTTTATTAAATTTTAAAAATATTTGATTTTTAATCTATGTTTAAAATATATATTAATATTTACTTTATTTTAATGAATATATAACTTTTTACATTATTTTAATGAAAATAAAGCGAAATTATTAGAAAAAGAGTGATATGAGATTATAAAAATTATTAAAAAAATTAAAAAAAGAAAAATAGTCAGATTCTTCCCAAAAATTGGAAAGAATTTTGGTCCAGGTTTTCAGGCCGAAGGCCTGGAAAGCTGGCCTATAAGAATAATTTACGTAATTTTAAAGCTGCACTTGGTTGCACTTTAATTAATGCTTTTACAAGTTCAGTAGTACCGAGTGTGGTAAACTCAAGATCTCTGAAAGCATGAGCGATACTGTTTAAGTCATCATCACTCAAACTCCATAAGTAGTCACAAGCTTTGCTGTATTTGTCCATATCGTGGCCCATAGCTTCGTCTACCAAATCAGCGTATTTCTTAAGGAATTCTTTAGAGCAGTCTCCTGCTGCAATAGCTTCAGCAGCGATTTGTCCTGCTAATTTACCACCAGTAATACCGCTGGTGATTCCTCCACCGGTTAATGGGTTAACTTGGCTTGCTGCATCTCCACAAAGCAAGATGTTGTCATTGTACATTTCTTTTACAAGACCGCCAACAGGGTCTCCACCTACATTCAATTCTACAGGTTGAGCATCCTTAAGTGCGTAACAGTTGTTTACAGCATCAACTAAGTATTCGTAAGCGGATTTTTCAGCCATTTCCGGAATGATAGCGAGTCCTGCATTTACGATATCGTCACCTTTAGGGAATAACCAGAAGTAACCACCAGGTGCTACGCTACCGAAGTAGAACTCAAGAACATCGTTTCTTTCCATTTTAGCATTACACATTTCAAACTGTACACCAGCTTCCATGTGTTTAGGTTTGGTGATAGCCTTTAATCCTGCCCATTTAGCTACGTGGGATTCAGGACCATCTGCACCGATAAGGATTTTAGCGTTAATGTCGTAAACTTCACCCATGCATTCACAGGTTACAGTGTAGGATCCGTCTTCCTCTTTCTTAAGACCTTTTGCTTGGGTTTTGATTCTGATTTCTGCTCCTGCTCTACCAGCTTCCATAGCTAAATGCTTATCAAAGACTTTTCTTTCCAAGATGTAACCTGCTTCAGGCAATTCTACTACATCGTTAGTTAACCATACATCAGTTCCATCTGGAGCGATTAATCTGATACCTTCGATTTCTTGGGTAATCCAATGAGGGTCAGCTTCAAGCTCTAAGATTTCAAAGGTTCTTTTGGAAACACCTTCTGCACATCTTTTAGGAGCACCGATTTCAGATTTCTTATCCATGAGAATTACTTTTGCCCCACCTTTTGCAGCAAATCTAGCTGCAGTGGAACCAGCAGGTCCAGCACCAATAACTAATACATCAGTTTTAATCATAATAATCAATCCTCACTTATTCCTCTTCCATTTCCAATGCCGCTAAAGGACAAGCATCAACACAAATTCCACAGTTATTACAGTTATCATCAAAAACTAAAGCAGTTTCCTTTACTTCTATGCAGTTTCTTACACAGACACCTGCGCAACAACCACAGTAAGAACACCAATCTTTTACAATCATAATTAAATCTCCATAATAATTTCAAATTAAACTTAACTTAATTTCAGTATAAAATCATCAATTTATTTTAAAATATTTTAAAACCCAAAAAGCAATAAAATAAATAGTCTTAGAATATTTTAGAATAAATAGTCTTAATATATAACATCAAAATATATATTTTTTATTATATATAATCTTTAAGGAATTTTTGGAAAAATAAGGAAAAAATAAGGTTATAAAATAGAAAATAATCAAAAATAATAAGAAAAAACTAAAAAAACATATTAAATCAAGCATCAAGATTAATGAAAAAATTAAACCTTAAAATTTTATGGATAATAATATTGGGGATAAAACCTATAAAGTTGATTAACATAGTCCCTATTGTCATAAGGGGAAGTATAAGTTTCAACAGGACGATATCTCTCTAAAACATATTTATGTTCCTTATTTTCTAAACTTGATGGATGATAATAGTGGTAATCTATTTTCTGATTCTTATCCATTGTATCTATTATATTATAAGAACAGCCCACAAAATTATCAAAATAAAGACCAATGATAAAATACCTAAATAGAATATATATTTTTATCCATAATTATTCCCCAAGAATCATTTCCTTAAAAAATAAGAATAGCATAATGTCTAATAAAAAAAAACCTTTTATAAAAATTTAAATACTAATTGAAAAAATTAAGGAATTAAAAAAATAAAAAATAGGATTAGGCAAGACAAACTGAGAAATTTAAAATTAATCCAAATGCCTAAATCATATTAGGTACTCTTAATGAAGTAGGCAATGGCTTGATTTTTGCAGGTGTACCAATAGCCAAGTAATAAGGAGGTACACTACGGGTTACAACAGCACCAGCAGCTACAATAGCTCCTTCACCAACTTCAATATTGGATAGGAATGTAGTGTTTCCACCAACAGAACATCCTTTTCTAAGTTGAGGTCCTTTCAAATCATATTCCACTCTGACAGGATATCTGTCATTGGTAAAGCAGGCACATGGACCAATGAAAACATTATCTTCAATGATACTGTTTCTTGGAATGTATACATTTGATTGGATGCTTACATTGTTACCGATTTCACATCCACCTTCAATGACAGTGTTTGTACCTATCAATACATCATTACCAATAGTAGTATGATCTCTTACAACAACATTATGTCCAGTTTTAAAATCATCACCAATGATTACATCATTATAGATTACAGTGTTAGACCTTAACAAGATGTTTTTACCTAAAACAGGGTCTTTACTAAATCTTTTATAATTAACTCCTAATTTGATTCCTTCCCTAATTAGTCTAGGGTCTTTAGAGTCATTATTGTTTCCACGTAAATTTAAAAAACTAGGCATAATATCACCTCTTTAAAAAGTTCAATTAACGTAAAATTTTTACAATGCTAATATATTCAAATAATAGTATGTTTAATAAAGTATAAAAATATAATGATTTAAATTGAATATTTTTTAAAGAAATTATAGATTCAAATCCCTTAGTTTTTCATCCAGTTCCTCATCGCTAAGCTCATCTTCCTCTTCAAGTTCCATTTCCTCATCCATGATTTCATCTTCACCAGAAGCAATCTGTTGAGCTCTTATATTTTCCTCTTCAAGATATTTTTCCTTATTCTCTTCCCAATCGGCCTTGATTTCTGCAATCAAGTCATCATCAGCTTCAATGGCAGGTCCAGTATAAGAACAATCCTTACATTCCCATTTTGACCAAACCTGTGGAATGATCCAATCTATATTGCTTGAACCGCAACGTGGACAAATAGTTCTTTTCACATTATCACCTTAATAAGATTAAAAATTTTAGAATTATAGAAATTAATAAAAATATAAAATTCAAAATAAAATTTAGCTTAAATTTTAGTCAGTATTATAAAAACTCCATATCAAGTCCAATGCCTCACCTGGTTCAAGTACACCTGATCTGGTTTCCCTTAAAATTCTTTGAATTGAGTACCTTTTCATGTGCGGAAACTTCTTGTGAACTTCATACAGCAAAGGACATCCGAATCCTTTAAACTTAATTAAATTATAATGACTAGTCAATGATTTGTTCTCTAATTTTGACACGGATAATGAAGCAGGTAAGTTGAGCCTAATAATCTTATTATTTTCAAGTTCTTTATCTAGATAAGCTTGTCCATTTTCACTGTTTTCATTAATTTTTATTTCATTTTCATCAAAATTACAAACTTGTTCAGTTATGCACTGACTTCCAGTTGCCAACATATCTCCAAAAATCACAATAGGAATTTCATTCTCCAATGCATATTTGTATAAAGTGTCTTCAATGATTTTTGAACATCTTCCACATGGGTGGAATCTTCCTGTAAATGACTCCTCAATCAAATCTGCATAATCCACTTGAATGTATTCATGAGGAACATCCAATTCACTTACCAACTTGTCAATATTATGCTTGAATTGCTTTGGAAGAACAATTGTTCCAGGATCAACTGTAATTGCTATTGGATTGAATCCCAATTTCTTTGCCAATATTAATGAAAAGCTGCTGTCAGTTCCGCCAGACAATGCTACAATAGCTGCTGGCTTTTCAGCTTCAAAATATCCATACGGACTTTCATCCAAATCCTTGAAATACTTGTAGAAATTGAATGAATAGAGATTATCCAATTTTATCTTTAGAATGTCTATCAAATTGTTCAATGCTATGAATGAACCGTAATCCAAATTTTCCTTGTTTTCGTTTACAAAGGAATTTAGCTTATTCAATGAAAGATTCATTCTATACTCCTTTTGAAGGAAATCAGAATAGCTCTCAACATGAATGCTCGCTATTTCAAGCTCTTCTCTGAGTCTTCCAACAACCCATCCTCCTTTTCCAATTATAGCAGATTTGTCTGGACGGTCATTGGTGATTATCCACATTTCATTAGTGTCCTTGTCATATAGAACTTCCTTAATGTCGATACTGACTTCCTCATGACATATTTCCTTTCTAATCCTATTGATGTGATTTAGAAGAGCATTTACATCATATACCATATTTCCACCATTTACAAACAAAAATAATAAATCTTAACAATATCTAATCAATTATGAAAATATTTTAACAATAGTTATAAAATGATTGAAAAAATAAAATAATTGAAATGAAAAACAATTAGATTCCTTGTTTTTCAAATTCATTATCTAAAAATATGTTCATATTGTCAATAGCCAATTGGACCATTTCAGGGGAAGGTCCTCCAGGAACATTTCTTATCTTAACGTTTTCAATTGGATTCAATGCATTGTGAATCAATTCATCATCAAGACCTAACTTTTCAAATCCAAGTTCCTCTGCAACATTATCCACATATGCACCATCGATTTCACTTGGATTCACTCCTTCAGCAACTGCCTCATTTACAATTCTACCTACAATCTTATGAGCTGTTCTGAATGGTATCTTTCTTTCCCTTACCATAATGTCTGCCAAATCAGTAGCTGTAGCGAAGTTAGCTCCTGCCAATTCAAGACATCTTTCTGTATTGAAAGTGACAGTCAAGAGCATATGGTTTACAATCTTTAAGGTGTCAAAAGCCACATCACATGCATTCCATAAGTGAGGAGTGATTTCCTGCAAATCCCTGTTGTAAGTGTATGGAATAGCTTTCAATATTGTAAGGATAGTTACAAGTTCACCGTTTACAATAGCGCATTTTGATCTTGCAACTTCTGCAACATCAGGGTTTTTCTTCTGTGGCATGATTGAAGATGTGGATGAGTATTCATCAGCCATTGAAACGATTCCAAACTCGTAAGTGCTCCAAAGAACCAATTCTTCACAGATTTTGGATAATGTAGTGCAAAGAGCGCTTAAGTCAAATACGGTCTCTGCAATGTGATCTCTTGATGAAACACCATCCATGGAGTTTTCAAGATAATCATCAAATCCTAATAATTGAGTTGTCAATTCCCTATCGATTGGAAAACTTGTAGTTGCCATAGCAGCAGAGCCTAATGGGTTTAGATTGACTCTCTTATAAGTGTCATCCAATCTTTGGTAATCCCTTTTTAGCGCTTGTGCATGTGCCATCAAGTGATGAGCCAATGTAACTGGCTGTGCATGCTGCAAGTGAGTGTATCCGATCATGACGGTTTCCTTATGCTCCTTTGCAAGTTCAAGGATACCTTCAATGAATTCAAGGATTCCAATTTGAATTTCAGTTATTCTGTCTCTTAAAAGAAGTCTTATGTCAGTTGCAACTTGGTCATTTCTTGACTTTGCAGTGTGCATGAATCCTGCTTCAGGACCTACAAGCTTTGTTACATAGTTTTCTACAGCCATATGAACGTCTTCAACAGAATGGTCAAATTCAAGGGCATCGAAGCCTTCATCACTAAGCTTATCCAATGCTTCAAGAATCTTATCCGCTATTTCTCCACCTATAATTCCTTGTGCCTTAAGCATTGAAGTGTGAGCATAATTGCATTGAATGTCTGCATCAAAGATAAATCTATCAAATTCCAATGAAGAGGTGTATACTGCAGCTTCATCGGTCATTTCCTTTTCAAGTCTTCCAGTTCTAATTTTCAAGGATATCAACTCGTTAAATTTAATAATAAATGAAATTTTTAATTATAATATTAAAATAAGAATTCGTGAAAATTCTTTAATTAGTTATATATTATTAAATTTTAGTTTTAATAATTTATATAAATATCTAAAATAGATTAAAAAAAGGACAGTTAAACTGCATTGGGAAAAATAAAAAAATTACGAAATTAAAGCAATATTAACTGTAAAATAAAGATAATTAATTCATAATTGATAAGATTTAAATAATATAAATCTTAAAATAAGTTTAAGGGTTTACACCTGATGTAAACTCCTATTTTGAGAAAATTGGACGTCAAGGAATCCAAATATTATTTTGGATTCTTTTAACGTTTTTAAATTTTATACTATTTTTAAAATTTTAAATTGGAAACAAATTAGTTACATATTTTATGATTCGTTTTTTTAGTGCAATATAACTTTTTCAAACTCAAACAATATTTTCAAATTGATTAAATTTTTTTAAATGAGTTTAATTTACAAAATAAAAGCAATTTATCAGTTAAAATAGAATTTAAAGCCATAATATTGGTTAAATTTATAAATAATTAATTTAAATTATTATTTAGGTTTCGATATCTAAAATAAATCATCAATTTTCTCAAAATCAAGGAGGTGAAATTATGGTTGTGACTTTGAGACAAGTTTTACTTGTTTCCCTTTTCATTATTCAAATGATCTTAATTTTCATTGAGTAAACTGTAGTTTCATGACTGTTGAATTTTACAAAAAGTTTTAGGTCTGATTAACCTTAGATATCCTTTTATCCTAATTTTGAATATTGAATAAAAAAATAGTAGAAAATAGTAAAAATAGTTTAAAAAAAAAGCATGAAAATATGTTTAAATAATAAAAATAATTAAAAAAAGTAAAAAAGTAAAGTAAAGAATAAATCTATTCTTTAGTTTTCATTTCAGTGTATCCACATTTACCGCAAGCGAATCTGTCACCGTGGTCAGCCATGAATACGCCTTCACCACAACGAGGACAGAATGGGTTTTTCCTTACGATTTTGTCTCCTTCTACAGTGTATAAATCTTTTTTATCAGGCATAATAATATCCTCCTAAACATTAATCATTTATTCTTCCGCTTCATCTTCTTCTTCAGCAGGAGCTTCTGGTTCTTTGTTCTTTTCAATGATGCTTGGTTTTTCTACATCAATTAAAGATGATTCTCTACCATATACTTTAGCGTAACCAGTTGCTTTAGGTTCACCATATCCTGGTTGAATGTTGTCTACAACGATTAATTCTTTTTTAGTGTCAAGCATAGCAACTAATTTGCTTTTGACATCTAAAAGCTTAGGAGTTGGTTCTCCTACATATGAAACATAAAATTTAACTTCAGTTCTATCAAATAAAACGTTTTCTTTCTTTTCAAAAATTTCGATTTCCATTATAAAAACCTCTCATTTAGGGTTTGAATTTAATTAATTATAAAATACAATTAAACTAAGCCATTTCCTTAAAATAAGTCATGAGCTTAGCAGCTTTGTCTTTTCCATCAGAAACATTTACAAAGACCAATCCTTCGTTAGGCTGACCATATAAGATAACAGCATCTTCAGGTGCAACCAATAAGCATGGAAGAACAGCAAGATCCTCTTCCCCTTTAACTACAATAATGCGGTTTTCGCTATCTTTTAAAGTCAAAGAAATAGCTTTTTCTATGGTTTCCCATAGATTTTCAGTGATTGTACCTGCAGGATTGTCTGCCTCTAAAATGTTTTCTGTACGAATAATATCATGATTATGATCTTTACGTTGAATACGATTGTCAATGATTCCCAAATCCGGAATCAAATCATTATCAACGAGATTTTTAGTGGTTTGATCACCAACAGAGATTAAGAAATTAGCTTCTTTAATCATAGGAATTGCATCGTCAAATTCGCCATACAATTTACCTAATGGCTTTTTGAATTCATCTATTAAATTCTCATCTAACTTAAACAAGTTTTAACCTCTATCAATAAATCTCCAATAATAATATTTTAATTAAATATTTGAGCAAAAAATATATAGTAAAATAATTATTATACTTTAATATTTATCTAATTTAAGATATATAAAGTTTAGCATAAAAAATGCCCTAAAAATAGAAAAAATTGATTTTAGAAAAAGAAATGATAAATAAAAACTAAAAAAATAGAAAAAATAAAAAAAATAAAGTAAGAAAATTACCTTACTCTTAAAGCGTATTCGCCAGCTTTTGTAATTCCTAATTCACGAGCAACATCAGACTCTTCAGGATCAGTTACAATTAAAAGACCGCTCCAGTTGGAAGAGGTAGGGTTCTTACATTCTGGGCATTGCTCTTTTTCAGTTAATAAACTGCAGTGAGTACAAGCTTTCAATACCATTATTCTTCCACCTTAGCATTTGCTTTTTCAATTGCCTTATTCTTTTCAGCTTGAATCCATTCGAATTTACCTAAGTTAGGTTGTCTCATGGTAAGACCAATCTTAGATTCCTTAATGGATTTTCCTTTAAGACTTAAAGTAACTATTCTTGCTCTGATTCTATCTCCTTCAGTTAAGACCTTTTTGGATTCGTTACCTAAAAGAGATGCGTTTTTAGGATTATAGTTAATATAATCATCAGTTACTTGAGATACGTGTACAAGACCTTCCATAGGACCGATTCTTACAAATGCACCGAATTCAGTAATGTCAGTCACTTCACCTTCAACAATTTCCTGTTGTTCCGGCTTGAAGAAAATTGCATTGAATACAACATTATGGTAAGCCGCACCATCACCCATAATGAGCACTCCTTCACCAATTTCCTCAATGCTGACAGCACCGACCATTAAACCTAAATTCTTATCGAGCTGTCCGACGTATTCCTCATTTAAAGTTTCAATAGCTACATCTTCAAGAGGTTCATCAAATCTGTAAGGTGGAATTCTTACAGTTCCCTCAATAGTTGTCATGTAATACAAAATAATCCCTCGTTTTAGTGAAATTTAAATTTTAAATAAATTTGTAATAAAGCTAATTTTAAAATTTTATAAATTCAATGAATTTTATGAGTTTATAATTTTAATAAATTTACAGTAATGTGAATATTAATTAAAAATATAATAATGAAACTATTTAAAGTTACTTATACTGCATATAAGTTTGCATATAAGTTAACCATTAAATCAGATAACCTTCAACTGCAAGATATTTCTTTTGCCTTAGAATGATTAATGCAATTCCTTTTTTCTTGGCTTTCTTTCTTAGATTTGCATCATTTGTCGCCAATACATTGGACACTCTAATCAATGCATCATCTACAGATTCGCCATCATTTAACGGAATGTCTCTAATTTCAATTTCACCGGATTGTGCAATTTTCAAACCTAATCCTGCAGCTAACCTAACTTTTCCTTTGCTATTCTTTTTAAGGCCTTTAAGCTCATTAATAACAAATCTTGTAGTGACTAATTGATAATTAGGTAAAATTCTTTTGAATTCCTCTAGAATATCTACATTGAATTGAAAAGGAATCATAAAAAAGTTAGTATCAATAAATACTTCTCTTTTATCTCCAGATCCCATGTTATCACTGACTAAATTTTAAAATTAATCCAATAATGAGAAATGATTTTCAAAAAAAATCAAATTATTGAATTATACCAAATCCAATTAATCTCCAACGTGCACCTACTCTACGGGATAAAGCTACTCTGTCCCCTTTGTCTGCACATACAGGCAATTTTAATGCAACGCTAACGTTTTTCTTAACTTTAGTCACAACACCAATGGTGGTGGTTGTACCACAGTTAATCATTAAAGGTTCCTTGATTTTAATTGGATCTACTTTTCTTTCATCTTTAGTTCCTACAACACGTTCTAAAAGTTCAGTTTTCATATCAAAGCTATGCAATACTTCAGGCAAAGTGCCTTCAGCACCAGCAACAGAACCAGATAATGAATCTGCTTTAGTTAATGCAGGATCTAATTTAGTAGCTACACCAATAAGTCCTCCAGGACCTACTTCTTCAACAGATTCTCCACCGGCTTCCAATCCAATGATTTCAGAAGTCAAGCTGATCCATTTGTTCTGTTTGCTTTCTTTAATATTAATTCCAGGTCTAATTTCAATCATGTCCCCTAATTTAAGGGTACCTTGAACTAAACTTCCACCGATTACTCCACCTTTAATCTTTTTAGGGTGGGAACCCGGCTTATTAATATCAAATGACCTAGCTACATGCATTCTAGCAGGTTTATCTAATTCTTTTTCTGGTGTAATTATTACATCATTGATAGCTTTAATGAGAATATCGATATTAGCTCCTTGTTGAGCAGATACTGGAATGATTGGTGCATCTTCTGCACAAGTGCCTTTTACAAATTCCTTGATTTCATTGTAACTCTCAATAGCTCTTTCTCTAGGAACAATATCCACCTTATTTTGAACTACAACTACATCTTTAACACCGATAACATCAAGTGCCATCAAGTGTTCCTTGGTTTGTGGTTGTGGACATTCCTCGTTAGCTGCAATTACCAATACAGCACCATCCATAATTGCTGCACCAGATAACATGGTAGCCATTAAGGTTTCGTGCCCTGGAGCATCTACAAATGATACTTTTCTAATTACTTCAGTTTCACTTCCACAATGTTCACAAACATCTTTAGTAGTGTAACATAAAGGCTCTTCACAATTAGGACATTTTCTAAATTCAATATCCGCATATCCTAAACGGATTGAAATACCTCTTTTTGTTTCTTCACTGTGAGTATCTGTCCATACACCAGATAATGCTTTAGTAAGTGTTGTTTTTCCGTGATCGACATGGCCCACAAGTCCTATGTTTACATCAGATTGAACTTTCACAGATTACACCTTTAATTTTTTTAAATAAATAATTTGAATTAAATAATAAACATAAATGAATATTAGTTAATAATGATAATTAATAATAAATTCAACAATGAAATTTATATTAATATTGAATTACACTTATGAATAATCTTCTTTTTTTAAATTAAAATCATATTTATAATTCAATTTTAATATAAACATGATTTAATGCTTTTTAATAATAAAATATAATAAAAATTTAATTTTAATAATTTCAAATAAAAATTATTTTAATTTTTACTTAAATAAAAATTTAATTTTAATAATTTCAAATAAAAATTATTTTAATTTTAGACTCAATGAAAAATTGAAAAATAATAATGAAATGGGAATTTCATTATAAATTTCATTAATCATTAGTTATCTGATTATTCTTCTGCTTCCTCTTCTTCAGGATTTAAGATATCAGATATGGATTTGCTACCTGCTTTGGTAACAACAGTGTTAATTAAAACAATATCTTCAGAGATAGTGTTTCCTCTTACGGTTTTTCTTCTTTTAACACCATCGCCTATAGGTTTGTAGCCTACTCCACCGGTTAAAAGACTTTTGATTCTTCTAGGACCATCAACGTCTTTTTTCATAGCGAAACCGTTTTTGTCACTACCACCAGTGATTTTTAAAGTGTAGCCATCTAAACCAACGATTTGACCATCGAATTCCTCTCCGATTTTTAAACCGTTTAATTGTTTTCCATCATCAACTTCTAATTGATAACTTAATTCTTTTTCAGATACAACAATTTTAAATGCCAATAAAATTCCTCCTTTTATTTTTCGGAATTTAATCTTTCCTAATCTCTAGTATTTATTCTATAATCTTAATATATGTGAAATCATCATCAAATTATATTGTTAAATGAACTTTCCAGAATCTCATTGAAATATGAACTATGATTTAATCAATATTCAAAAAGACCGAATTTACCCCAATCCGGATCTCTTCTACGCTTGATTTCCAAGATTTCATCAAGGGCCATGAATTCATCTTCATTCAATTTGTCCTTAAACTCTCTTTCCAAAATCTTATAATGCTTTTCAGGAATGTCTACATATAATGTGTCTCCCTCTTCAAAGTCCTTTCCAGCTACAGCATCGTTGATAGCCATAGCAACCCTTTGACCTCTGGAGATTGCAGTCAATGTTTCACCCTTATCTTCCATACTGGCAATGGTACCTACATAGTCACCATTTGCACTCATTAAAGCATATCCTTGTTTAACGGTTCCTGCTTCAACTTCAATACCGCAAATTGCAGGTTTACTTTGCCTGAATATGAGTTTTGGAAGAATCATGAATTTAGCAGGTTTGATGATTGCATCAAGCCATTGCTTTTTCTGAGCTTCTTTTCTCTCTTGGACCCAAGCTTCATAATCTTCAGTGATCTGATAGATTACATCACCTTGGAAGAGCTTAACGCCAGAATTATTTAAATCGTCAAGAGCTTTTGGATGTACCTTTACATTAAATGCAATGATTACACCATGCTCAATGTTTTCATCCTTAGCAATGGATGCATCTATTACATCCCTTTTGTTTACATCACCTATTTCTGCAGACCTAATTGGAATTTCCATTTCCTTAAGCAAGTGAACAACCGCTTCAAGGGAACCTAAAGTGTCTGCCTTAACGAATAAACCTTCATCATCAGTATCAACGGTAATGTCCTCCAATTCCTTCAACAATTCCGCTTCAACATCCTCATCATCATTCAATACTCTAAGAGGAGAACCTGAAACAACATCGTCAAGATTTGGAGCAGCTATCTTGATACCTGCTGCTGCAACAACCTCATCAACCTTTTTGAATTTCTTCTTGGAATCTCTCATCTCTTCAAGAGGGAGAGGCCTTAAGATAGATCTGATTTTGGTTTTTACAACATTGTTTGCATCCATTAAAGCAATTTCATCACCATCACGGAGCACACCATCATAGATAATGCTATCAACGGTCACTCCAAGACCTGTTTCTTCCTTGACTTCCAATACAGTTCCTTTTGCAGGAGCGTCTTCATGGATTTCCAATTGTTCAGTTAAGTATTCCTGAGCAAGACCGAGCAACATTGCAATTAGCTCAATGATACCTTCACCTGATTTTGCACAGATTGGAATGATTGTAATTTGGCTTGCAAAGTCAGTGACTCTGTCAAATCTTTCAGACTGGAATCCTTCCTCATGCAATTTTCCAATGAGCTCATAGATTTTCAAATCCAAATCGGTTTGCACTCTTGGAGCTTGCTCCTTAAAGCTTTCCATAAAGGAAGCGCCTTCATGGATATCCCATCCAAAGATTCTGTCAATCTTATTTGCTACAACGATAAATGGAGTTTTATACATTTTCAATATATTGATTGCCTCATAGGTTTGAGGTTTGAAACCTTCGTTAATGTCAACAATTAAAATAGCCAAATCCGCTAAAGCTCCACCACGTTTACGAAGTGATGTAAATGCAGCATGCCCCGGAGTGTCTACAAAAAACAATCCGGGAATTGTATCCTTAATGGATAATCTGGCTATAAAATCGCCACATATTTCATTAATTGTATCTATTGGTATTTCAGTAGCTCCGATGTGCTGGGTAATACCTCCAGCTTCCCTATCAGCTACAGTACTTCCTCGGATATAATCCAAAAGGGTAGTTTTACCATGGTCTACATGACCTAAAACAGATACAATTGGGGATCTAATCTTCATATAACTCCACTCACAACTAAATAATTCAATTAAATAATTCAATAAATTTAAACAATAATAATTTTAATTCGATTATAGACAACGAATATCCGATTTTTTTAGAAATCCTAATCTATTCGTAAATCCAAGCGTTATCAGACATAGAATAATCACAAATTTCTTCTTCATCGAAGAAAAGAGCAATTTCTCTTTTAGCAGATTCAGGTGCATCAGATGCGTGGATAATGTTTCTTCCAGTATCCATACCGAAATCTCCTCTAATGGTTCCAACATCTGCTTCTTTAGGATTGGTTGCTCCTACCATTTTTCTGATTACAGAAATAGCATCGTCCCCTTCAATAACCATGGTTAAAGCTGGAGCAGAAGTGATGTATTCCACTAAACCGTTGAAAAATGGTTTTTCAGAGTGTTCTCCATAATGTTCTTTTGCTAAATCTTCATCAATTTGTCTTAATTTCATAGCTACGATTTTAAGACCTTTAGCTTCAAAACGGCTTAAAACTTGACCCATTAAACGTCTAGATACCGCATCAGGTTTCATCATAACAAAGCTTCTTTCAATCATTGTTTAACCCATTTAACTTTTCTTGGTACTCTACCAAGTTTGATCATATTTTTTTCACATTTACTACTACAGAAGAAATAGATGGATCCGTCTTTCTTAACGTACATTTTACCGGTACCGTCTTCTATTTCTTTACCACAGAATGAACAAGTTCTCATGTTAAAACACCTTCTTTAAGTAAGATAAGCTCATAATAACCTAAGTTATTAAGGAGTTCTGATCTCCTTAGCTTCTCTGATTGTGTCGAGTAACATTAAAATATCGCCTTCACGTACAGGGCCCATGATATTTCTTGTTAAAATTCTTCCTTTGTCTCTTCCATCGAGAATTCTGCATTTTACTTGCATGATTTCTCCAGTCATACCAGTTCTGTTTAGAACTTCAATAACTTCTGCTGGACTTCCTTCTTCCATATTATCACCTATTAATTATTTTGAAGATATGTATCTTCTAAGGCGCAATACTTATTCTTTAAGTTCTGCAACTTTTTCAACAACTTCTGCTACTAAGTCAGCAGCATCTCCAGCATCTACAATACAAGCGGAAGCAGTTCCAACACTTAAACCAGCAGCTGCACCAACTTTATCTTTGGTTGCTAAGTATACGTAAGGAATTTCTTTTTCTTCAGCGAGAACAGGAATGTGAGCAACGATTTCAGCAGGATCAACATCTTCTGCGATAACGACTAAAGCTGCGTTTCCTCTTTCGATAAATTTAGTTACTTCGTTAGTTCCTTTTGCTACTTTACCAGTATTTTGTGCTACTTCTAAAGCTTCTTCTGCTTTGTTAGCGATTTCTTCAGGTGTGTCAAATTTTACATAAATGTTTGCCATATAATTTACCTCCTTTTTCATCTGGCTTTTTGCCATCCATCGGCAAAATAATTACTATAAAAATCAGTAAAATAATCAAATATCTAAAAATAATCAATTTTGAAATTAAATTTCCATCAATTATAGATAAAACTTTTTAAATATGATACATAAGATTAAATCAATTTGAATCTCTTTAAATATAATATCATAATAAAAAGTTAGCTTAAAGAAGCTAAAAAATATTCAATTATAATTACAGATTTAAAGTTTTAATCTATAACTCTAAATATTATATCCACATCACTAAATAATAAAGCCTAAAATAAAAGTAAAAAATTTTTATTCTAGTTTAATATTTTCAATGAATATTATTAGTTTAAGTAAAATCAGCTAATAATATAAAATTTTTCAATTTAGTATTAATGAAATAAATTCTAGAGAACTAGACATAATAAAATATATTATTTATAGTATATAAATGTTATTAGAAAAATAGGTTTTAGAAGAAAAATAACTAGCAATTTAAGCCAATTATTTAATGATACTTAAAAAAAATAAAAATAAAGAGTTCGTAAAAAGGCGTAAGAAAAAGATAAAAGTAAAAATTACTTAAATCTAGATCCAAATCCGAAAATACTAAACAGCAATCTTATTTGATTGCTAATTTAATGTCTTCAGCTTTTACAGTTTTTCTACCTGCATGGCGTGCAAAGTTAACTGCTTTTTGAGCAATTTCGTTTCCGTATTCTTCGATTGCTTCAGCTAATTCAGCTTTAGCTGCATCAGCTACTCTTTCAGCACCAGCATTTTTTAATATTCTTCCGATAGGAGCGATTGGTAATTCCATATTTAACACCTCAAATTTTTATAATAATAGTTGTATATTTTTTAATATATAAATATATCGATAAAAAGGCTTAAAATTCAAAATCATTTACATATTTCTAGTAAAAATTTATAAAAAATATTAATTATTTTTCAATTCAAATCTTAACAAAAAATATAAAAATAATCCAAAATTCATTAAAAAATATTATACAAAAAGAAAAAACAATAAAAAATATTGAAAAAATCAAAGATTAAAAGAAAAATATTAAAAAAATCAAAAAAAGATTGAATTTAAAAAGAGATAAAATTTAAAAAAATAATAAGAATATGAAAAAAATAATAAGAAAAATAGAAAATTAATCAATTCTCTATCATTATCAGCTTGCCTGTATTGGAATCCTTATAGACTTTTCCCAATTCAGCATACCCTTCTCCTGAACTTGAACTTACATCAGGAGTCTCATTCAACTGCTTGCCTTGATCTATCTCTGTTACCTGCTTCATCGCATTGATAGCATCCTGCCTCTGTTCGGGATTAATATCCTCATTGAATACAATTGCCTGCATGTTCCAGGAAATGACTAGAAACACCAAAAGTCCCACTGCTATTACAAGCATTGCATCCACAAGGTTGGCAACACCAGTCATTGGATCTTCCTCTTCCTCCTCAAAAGCAGTCTTTCGATTAAGCTTAACCATAAAAACATTACTCCTAAAGCTTTCCTATTTTTGTAAGGACAACATCAGTCAA
>SFKZ01000101.1 GCA_004553595.1 Methanobrevibacter ruminantium
CATCTGCTTTAACACCAAGAAGGTATTTCTCAACTGCTAAAACCTTCGACTTTGTGCTTTTTCCTTGTCCTAAATAAATGCGAATCACTCTCGGAGATACATAATAATGATCCTCTACATCTCCAAAAGAAGTGTATGTGACATCATATCCTTTTTCTACCAACATATTCATAAGCTGGGCACATTGATGCTCAGCGCCACCACTAGAAAGACCGCTGCCTAAAAATACAATTTTTTTCATTATTTTAGTCCTGAAAGATTTATATACTCGCCAAACTTATAGTCCCATTCAAGTGGTTCAAATGGTACCATTCCACTCCAATGGAAGAAAGTCATCTCACCAAAATAGATCTTTCCATTCACATTATATAAGTCAACTCTTACGTGCGGTATTCCTTTAGAAAGCTTTGCAGCTACGTCAAGCATTTCAGAAAAATTCTCAGGTTTTACAGGCCAAAGATCTGCATTTGGATGCCCATTTAATACTGGTAGATGATTGAAGTCTAAATCATAAAAGTCGAAACGTGTATCATGTTGTTGACGACCTGTTGCTACAAATAAAAATTTTGGACTTCCGTCAAAACAGAATATTTTATAGTCCTTTAATTCAAACCCACTTTCATCTTCCATATATTTTTCTGCAATAAACCGATGGGGCACATCATGATAAGGATACTCTTTGCTCGTCTTTGTATAATCTCTACTACCTAAGTTTTTTAACTTTTCTTTTGCTTCGTCAATATTGAGTTTCGTTTTGTCTTTACATACAACTATACCACCTGAGTCATTTGTAGATTTAACAACAAACTGATTAGGTAGGCTATCCCAATCGATGTCTTCAACGTTGTTCCAAACACCTATCGTTGGTATTATATATTTTTCACCAACTTTATTTACCACATAATCTTTTGCTGCAACTTTATCCACCATAGTTGTATACTCTGGACGCTTATCATGAAGTTTTTACCACTGCAGTTTTTCACTATACGAACGAGGATTCTTGAGGTTCAGCTTGTATCCCATGCGCATTCTAAATACTACTTTGAGATAAAATTCGTCAGACCAAATCGAGGCTGTATGCCCCATAATGCTATCTATTAAATACTTGGGATGAGTCAATTTATATACAATCCCCTTTTTGTTTGTCCTTGACATTTGCATATTCTATTAAATTATTTATAATTATCGAAATTAGCCAATTCTACAACGAACATATATTTTCCTTTTTTCCTTTGTAGAAGAGGCACACAAAATAAAAAGTTACTGTAAAAAGTACTTCAAACAAACTACAGAAATCATAATAAAAAATATTCATGAATAAGACCTGAAAAGAGAAAACAAATAAGAATAATACATGAACAGGGTAACATGCTTCCTCATTTTTTTTGATCTTTTTATTACCATCAAATAGAAAAACGAAATCAAGGCAATAACAAGAATGGCATTAAAACCAAAATCCAGGAAAAAAGATCCTGGCATGCCCGCAAACTGATTTAGATAAATATCCGAATCAATATATAGTTAATCTGGCCTTGAACTCTTTCAACAACTGGAAAGAAATACTGAAAGTTAATTCTACCACCCTGAGCTTGATTTATAAGATTTTGATCATTAAAAAAAGTAGTAAATAAGAATGGTTGATCTCCTCCATACAAAAACAAGCTATCACGAACGCCATTACCATTAGATCCTCCAAACCTACCTATAGTCATAGCTACAATAAAGATCACGAACGGAACCAGCGTTCTAGCGCCTATTTTCTTTACTTTGTTTTTAATAACTTCACTTAAAACAGGCTTAAAAAAGAGGTAACAGAAATATATATTTACAATATACTTAAGTGATCCTTCTCTTTCTCCATGTGTCATCTGTCCTAGTGGCATGCCTAGTGAGGCGAAAAACAATAGTGTGGACAATCTGTTTTTACCTTTTGCTAAAAAGTAAAAAGCCAGAAACGGAGTCATATACAATAGGTTGTTGACTATGATTGTCAACTTTTCAAATGAAGAAATGCTTTTCGATTCCATAAATCTATCATAAAACGCATACCTCATTTCAGCAATATCTCCAAATAAAATAGAAATATTATTATAAAGATCACCAATAGATATTACTAACTTGTAAATACCAAATACAACTAAGACATATGCTAAATAGGTGAATAGTTCTTCACAATATTGAAATTTTCGGCAATCATATTTTGCCAAAATTAGGAAAGGAGTAAGAGCTATTAACTGGCAAGAAGCATAATAAATCGTAGCCATTTCATCTAAGTAAGTACTATTAATTGGAGTTGTGTAGTATTCCCAAACTGTTAAGGCAGAAGCAATTGCATACCACAAAAGAAGCCATGTTCCGACACAATTGCCATTCTTTCTCCTATAGAAATATAATAGAGATACAAAAAGTAAAGAATATAATATTGCTATCATAACAACTAATGCATATTGCTTATCTTACTGATGTTTAAGATATACGCGTTCTTTATGTTGAACATAATGGGCATACAACACAAATGGATCCGTTATAGAATATATAATTTTAACAAAAGCACACAAGGGGTTCTTATTCGAATTTCCTAAATTCAAGATTACATTCTGTAACCAAAGAGAATAAATATGAAAAAGTTTCCATAAGCCATTCAACCTTTCCGCTCTGTACAAATACTTGTATTCCTTAATCATACGTATTTGATTTTTCGTAAAGATTGAATCTTGTTGTTTACTGTGAGATACAGATGTTTCCGAAATCCTGTAATATACAGTTACTTTATCCATATATTCCATCTTGTGTCCCATTCCAATCATTTTTATAAAGAGGGGATAGTCTTCTAGTAGTGGAAAACGTTCATCATACCCCCCTAATTGCCTTAATAACGTTGTGTTAACAAAATAGGTCGACCCTGAACCAAAGAACATTTTTGTTATGATGTAGTACTGTTCCTTTGCAGAAAGTTCATCTCTAAACAGATATCTTGAACTTTTAGTTTGCACTTGGATATTGCTTAGTTCTGCAGTATCTTTAAATAAGATTTTATTGGCTATTAAATGTTTTGTTGATGGGTGAAGTTTGATGTATTCTACATAATTCTGGATAGCATCTAAAGCTAATATATCATCTCCAGCTATAACCTTTATCCAGTCACCATTAGCTAGTTCCAACCCACGATTGCAATTTCCAGATGTTCCTGTATTTTTATAGGTTGTTATGAGATGCATGGGTATATTTGCTGATG
>SFKZ01000102.1 GCA_004553595.1 Methanobrevibacter ruminantium
GGCGATTGAGGTTTTCACTTCACTTTCTGACAATATCGAAGATGATTCAAAACTGAATGCCAAGAAACTTTCGAACCGAATTCTCTTCTTAGGAATGGATCCGGTAAAGATTGATGATGAGGTCTGGTCAAAACTGGAAGAAGCTATGGCAAAGAATTACTACGTGAGCTTTGAATACCTGAATTACGATACAAAGTTTGTCGTTGCCCCATGGCAACTGATTTACAGTGAAGGTATGTGGAGTTTGTATTCATATTATCCTTTGAAGAAGGAAACAAGGTTCTTCAATTTGCCCGGAATCCGCAATCTGGAAATTGATTCACGTGAGTTTGAGCTGCCGGAAGATTTTGAATATACAAAGCGCGCAAAAGGCAACTTCCGCCACTATATCGGTCCGGAACTCTTGAATTGCAAACTGAAAATTACTTCTGAGAAGACGCTCAATTATATAAAAACATACAGCTGGACCGAAGACCAGAAGTTCGAAAATCAGGAAGACGGTAGCACAATAATGACCTTTACCAGTAATCAGGATTACCCGATTCTCGGTTGGGTGCTAAGCCATGGCATGTACGTACAGCCCCTTGAACCGGAGTGGCTGGTGAATGAGTGGAAGAAGAACGTGAAGGAAATGGCGAGATTGAGCGAGCGGGTGTAGAATAATAAGAGGAATAGAGTGAAATGAATTATTTAGATTATTACTGTGTTTTACTAAAAAGAAAGTTTCTAGCTACTGGAAAAATCCAAGATAATGATATAAGTGGTTATCAGACAAAGGAACTTAAGAAGAATCTATTTACAGCTATGTCTACAAAAACTTTAAAAGAATATGACAATAGTGATGGCGATGAGATTCGTAAAGGTAGAATTAATATGATTCGTTCTTCTGCAGCAATGATTTATAATTTATTGGGAAATGATAATATTGTGATATCAAAGAACGAGTTTCTTCCTGCAGGAGAATATAAAAAAGAGTTCGAAAAAAAATACAAATCTATAAATGTAATTAATCCTAAAACCAAAAGACCTTTTGAGGCAAATTTGGATGCCTGGTTGTATAATGATGACTGTGAGATTTTTATTGAATCAAAATGTATGGAATGGTTGCAAAACAGTCATGATAAAGAATTGGCTAAATCCTATGTAAAATATTCGTCAAAATATTTTCATACTGAATCAGCAGAATTATTCAGAACTGTTGGAAATGAAATTTCTCTGTCACAATACGATTCTTGCCAGATGTTTAGACATACTTTAGCCATTTACAATTACCTGATGGATAATCCTAAGAAAGGCAAAAAAATCTATCTTGTAAATGTTGTATGGGAACCAGATGAAAAACAACTTCCTGAAGAAATTCGAGAACTTTATAAACATCAGTTAGAATTAGAACACAGTGAATTCGCTTTCTTTTATGAAAAGATGAAAAGTATAATTAGCCAGATAAAGGCTGATACTAGTTCGGATTTTGATATTTTATATTTGCCAGTAAGGGAGTTTTACTCGGTGCTAGAATACAAGAGTCAAACTCAGAAAGAGTTTGTACAAAGATATTTGTAGGAGATTGGGGTATGAGAAAGATTTCGGACGCATTTAAGAATTATTTAACAAACAATGAAGATATAAGACCTTTACTTGAGCAAATAAAGACGGATTCAACTCTAGACTGTGAAATACGTGAAAATAAATTGCAGATTTATTACCGTGGTGCAGAGTTGTTCTCAATAGAAGAAAAGGGTGGAAAATATTATTTCACAAAATCTGGTAATTCCATAATAAAAGAAAAGAACGAAGAAATTTGCAAAGAAGCAATACGAGATATGGTAGATATTACAATCCCAAAACGTAAAAACTTACTAGATTTATATGGTCAGAATGGGCCTGAAGGTTGTGAACGGGAGTCACAACAATTAATTGTTCGAGAAAATAATTTAAATCTAAAAGCAGAAGAGACAGATTACTATATTGTTGATATAGAAAATGTAGATTCATATTTAGGCTTAAGATTTGACTTACTTGCAGTTAAGACAAAACATGATGGTAAAGACCGAACAACACCACCTAAGAAACTTGCAATTATGGAATTGAAATATAGTGATGATTCTGTTGATTCTGGAGAATCTTCGCTAGAAAATCATTTTATAGATTTATCAAACTTCTTGACCGATGAAACAAAATATTTCGAATTAAAAGCTCAAATTCGTTATTTGTTTAATTTAAAATGTGAATTAGGAATAATTAATAAACCTGATGTGAAAAATGATTTTGTAATTAAAGAAAATGATTTAGCTGAAAAACCAGAATATATAATCATTTTTGCAAATTACAATGTTAATGATTTAAAACAGAATCAGAATTTGTATAATTTACTTATAAAAATACGAAATAAATATCCTCTGGTTTTTGATAAAATGGATGTAAGAGTTGCAACTTCTGCATTTATGGGATATGCATTATATGCTGATTACATGATTCCTTACGATGATTTCGTTAATAGTCTTTTGAAGAAAGGATTGACGAATAAAGAGTTCATTGAGCAGTATACAGAATTACAAGAAAAGAATACCTGGCATTATGGAAATGAAAAGAAACTTTTCAACAAAAAGGATTATGAAAAGATTTATAATCATGGTATGAATGAAATTAGTAAGGATTTACCTGACGAAAAATGGGCTTCTTTAGCTCACATAAAAGGATATTCAAAATACAGTGTAAGCAGTTTTGGTCGTGTAAAGTTTAATGAAATTGTATTGGAACAAGGTGATTATAATAATTCAGGGTATTTGAAACTCGATCCAAGAAATTTATATCCAGGAAAAATAGATCATGAAATAAATGTTTATACCTTAATAGCAATGGGATTTCTTGGAAAGACTTTTAACGACGGATATGATGTTCATCATAAAGACAACAATGGTTACGATTGTAGACTAGAGAATTTAGTTCTCCTAACAAGAAAGCAGCATATTGCAATTCATTCGAATATTCCAAAGGAGGACTTAAAATCTTTTCTTTCTGAGGAATAAAAAGAGAATAAAACTTTTCACATCACGATAGTCATGTCACCTCCGTTTATAATAAATCTTATAAACGGAGAACCTTAATTCTGTTCTTTAATCAATCAGTTTTCCAACTGTGTATCGGGCGATTACTATTTCACCCATTTCTTCCAAACGGAAAATGATTGTGACGATAT
>SFKZ01000103.1 GCA_004553595.1 Methanobrevibacter ruminantium
TGTTAAAGCATTAAAACCATTACCAGAAAAATGGCATGGATTAAAAGACCCAGATTTAAGATATAGACAAAGAGAAGTTGATATTATAACTAATCCAGAAGTTAAAGATACTTTCATAAAGAGAAGTCAAATAATAAGTGGAATAAGAGCATTCTTAGATAGTAGAGGATTCTTAGAAGTTGAAACTCCAATGCTTGCTACTATAGCTGGTGGAGCTTCTGCAAGACCATTTATTACTCATCACAATACTTTAGATTTAGATATGTTCTTAAGAATAGCTCCAGAATTATATCTAAAGAGATGTATTGTAGCTGGTTTTGAAAAAGTATATGAATTAGGAAGAACTTTCAGAAATGAAGGTATGTCAGTAAGACATAATCCAGAATTCACTATGATTGAATTATATCAAGCATTTGCTGATTACAATGATATGATGGAATTAACAGAAAACATGGTTGCAGAAGTATGCAAAAAGGTTAATGGAACTACTAAGGTTACTTATCAAGGAACTGAAATAGATTTCATGCCACCATGGAGAAGAATAACTATGGTTGATGCTGTTAAAGAATATGCAGGAGTTGACTTTAATGAGTTTAAATCTGATGCAGATGCACAAGCTGTTGCAAAAGAAAAACATTTAGAATTCCCTAAGCCATTAAATACTGTAACTAAAGGTGAAGTATCGAAATGTTTACTGAAAGATTTGAAGGATTCGTATTTGGTAGAGAATTATGTAATGCATACTCTGAATTAAATGATCCAATAGTTCAAAGAGAAAGATTTGCTCAACAAGAAAAAGAAAGAGAACTAGGTGATGATGAAGCTTACATGATTGATGAAGAATTCATGGGTGCTTTAGAAACAGGTATGCCACCAACAGGAGGATTAGGAATAGGTATTGATAGATTAATAATGTTCTTAACTGATTCAGCATCAATAAGAGACGTTATACTATTCCCAACAATGAAACCTTTAAACAATAATTAGTATTTTAAACGCTGTAAATTAAATTTACAGCGTTTTTTTGTAATTTATAAGAGAATTATAAGAGTAAAAGTAAAAAATAAAAAAATTTTTTAAAAAAGGGTTGCATTTTTTAAAATTACTATATATAATATTGCTTGTGGTAACGTTCCGCGATAGCTCAATGGTGGAGCACTCGGCTGTTAACCGATAGGTTGGAGGTTCGAGCCCTCTTCGCGGAGCCATAAGACAGAAGTATAACTTCTGTCTTTTTTTGTATATAAAAATAAAGTATAATAGATTTTAGATATAATTAAAAGAAAGAGGAGGGCAAAACCATGCTTTCAAAAGAAATAGCACAGCAGGTACTTGGTCGTTGTTTAGTGACTGGAGGAGATTTTGCGGAAATTTTTGAAGAAGATACAATAGATAATTCTATAAGTATTTTAAATGGAAAGGTTGAAAATTCTATAGGTGGGAGATCTTATGGAATAGGAATAAGAATATTTAAAGGATTAAAAAGCGTTTATGCTTATACAAATAATAATAGCCTTCATTCATTATTACAAACTGCTGAAAAAGCAGCATTAGCATTAGGAGAATTGAAGGAAGATATAAGCATAACTTTATATGAAAAGGAAACTATAAACATACATCCTACAATTTATCTACCATCAGCTGTAGAAGCAGATAAAAAGATAGGTGTAATGAAGATTGCTTATGATGCTGCTAAGAGTTATCATAGTGAAATTACTCAAGTAAGCGTTGGCTATGGTGATAAGGAGCAAAACATATTAATAGCAAATACAGATGGTTTATACACAGAAGATAAAAGAGTAAGAACAAGATTATTTATTAATGCAGTAGCTTCTGCCAATGGGGAAAATCAAACAGGAACTGAGGGTCCAGGTAGAAGAGCTGGAATAGAAATGTTTAAATATATAGATCCTGAATATTATGGAAGACAAGCTGCAAGAAGTGCTCATACTATGCTTCATGCTAAGAATTGTCCAGCAGGAAAGATGACAGTAGCTATTGATAATGGTTTTGGTGGAGTTATATTCCATGAGGCATGCGGACATTCATTAGAAGCTACATCTGTTGCTAAAGGAAACTCTGTATTTACAGGTAAATTAGGAGAACAAATAGCATCTACTAAAGTTACAGCTATTGATGATGGAACAATTCCAAATGCATGGGGATCATTAAATATAGATGACGAAGGAACTCCAACACAAAAGAATGTTTTAATTGAAAATGGTATTTTAAAATCTTATATGATAGATAAATTAAATGCTAGAAGAATGGGCATGAAGGTTACAGGAAGTGGAAGAAGACAAAGTTATAAATATGCACCAACTTCAAGAATGACTAATACTTATATAGCTAATGGAGATAATACACCAGAAGAAATAATAGCATCAATAAGTGATGGATTATATGCTAAGAAAATGGGTGGAGGTTCTGTAAATCCTGTTACAGGTGAATTTAACTTTGCAGTATCAGAAGGATATTTAGTGAAAAATGGAGAAATCCAAGAGCCAGTTAGAGGTGCTAGCTTAATAGGAAAAGGTAGCGAAATATTAATGAATATTGATATGGTAGGAAACAATATGACTCAAGGGCAAGGAATGTGTGGCTCATCTTCAGGAAGCATACCAACTAACGTAGGTCAGCCTATGATAAGAGTAAGTGAAATTACTGTAGGTGGAAGATAGGAGGTAATGTAATGGAATTAAAAATATTTGTAGATCAATTATTTGCAGAAGCTAAAAAAGTAGGTTTTGTTGAGTGCGAAGTATATTATGTTGATAGAGAAAGCCTTAGTATAAATGTATATAAGGAAGAAGTAGAGAAATATAATTTAAATACTTCTTATGGATTATCATTTAGAGGAAAAATGGGAGATAGGATAGGATATTCTTATACAGAAATATTAGATGAAGAAGCAATTCATATGCTTGTTAATAAGGCTAAAGAAAATGTATTAGCAATTGAAAGTGATGATATTCAATTTATCTACGATGGAGATAAGGAGTATAAGGATGTATCCACTTATTCAGAGTCTCTAGAAAACATAGCAGCAGATAAGCTTATACAGATAGCTTTAGATATGGAAAAGGAAGCTAAAGCCTTAAACAGTAAAGTAGAAAGTTTTGCAGGTTGTGCTGTAGCTTATAGTTCTGGTAAGTATGGCATAATAAATACCAAGGGATTAAATTTACACAATAAATCAAATTTATTATCAGCATATGTATGCCCAATAATAAAGGAAGATGAAAAGATGTATGATGGATTTGGATATGCAATAGCTAAATCTCTTGATGAAGTTAATCCAAAGAAGATAGCAGAAGATGCTGTAAATGAGGCTTTATCTAAAATAGGAGGAAAAGCTATTCCTTCAGGTAACTATCCTATAGTTATAAAAAATGAAGCAATGGTTTCAATGTTATCTACCTTTGCTGGTATATTCAGTTCAGATGCAGCTCAAAAAGGGCTAAGCCTTTTAAAGGGAAAAGAAGGAGAAGAAATAGCATCATCAGTAATTAATCTAGTGGATGATCCACATTTAAAAGATGGTCTTGCATCAGTAGGCTTTGATGATGAAGGCGTAGCAACAGAAAAGACTTACCTTATTAAAGATGGAAAATTAGAAACATTATTATATAACTTAAAGACTGCTAATAAGGCTGGTGTTAAATCAACAGGTAATGGATTTAAAAATTCATATGCATCTTCAATATCAGTATCACCTACTAATTTCTATAT
>SFKZ01000104.1 GCA_004553595.1 Methanobrevibacter ruminantium
TTGACTTATGCAGTTGGTAAAATTTTAATGACTGGCTCAAAGTTACTTGGAATGGACATGCCAGATAAAATGTAGATGTAGGGTTACCAAGGGGACGGAGATAATGGTAAAAAACAGAGAAAAATCCATAATGAAGCTGAAACTACTAAAAAGAAATAGCTGTGAAACTGCATATATCTGGATGATGTTTCAAGCACTACTTCATCATTCATTCCTACTATCTGATATATGATTGCTTTCGTAAAGAATCTGCATACAAATATGCAGACTACAGTCCATACTGCACATATTCCTATAGTGTCTCTTAATCCTTCTTTGATTCTTTTATATTTCCCTGCTCCCATATTCTGTGCACTATAGCTTGCAAGAGTAGTGGCAAGAACAAAGAACGGCATTGTCATAAGAGAGAACATTTTCCTTGACGCAGTATGTGACACAATAATCTGAGAACCAAACGTGTTAATCTGCGTCTGCAGGCATACGGTTCCGATACTTACGAAGGAATTCATAAATCCCATTGAAGTACCTGCCATAAGCTGCTTTGGAATAATGTTTTTGTCGTATTTAAAATCTTCCTTACAAGGAATCAGATGTTTATATTTCTTTCTTATATAGATAAAACAGAGAATTACCGATACAACCTGCGAAATAACGGTAGCATACGCCGCACCGGCAACACCCATTTTTAAAAACTTAATAAATGAATAATCGAGCACTATATTTAAAAATGCCGATATTATAAGAAAAATGAGAGGCGTAACAGAATCACCGATTGCTCTTAGTGTGCACGCAAATATATTATAAAGTGCGGTGACAACAAGTCCTGCAAGAATGACTCCGATGTATGATTTCGCTGCCACATATAAACTCTCATCAACCTTTATTATCTTAAGAAGAGGATCAAGAAATATAAGGCAGAATACCGATAAAATAACACTTATAAGTATTCCAAGCGAAAATGTACCGGCAATTGACTTTTCCAAATTCTTTTCATCCTTAGCACCAAAAAATGATGCGGTAATTATTGCAAAACCGTTCGTAACCCCGTAAATAAGGGTAATCAAAAGATCTGATAAACTTGTAGTTGATGCAACAGCGGCAAGTGCCTCTTTTCCAAGTATCTGCCCTACAATTCTTGTATCTACAAGGTTATATAAAAGCTGGAAAATCTGTCCAATGAGAATCGGAACCGTAAATAATAAAATTAATTTAATCGGTTTCCCCTCAGTCAAATTTCTCATAATTTCCTCCGCTTACCTCACAGGCTTTTTACAAATTAAATTGCATGCTTTCTTTAGCAAAACAGCCGCCGGTATTGTTAGTATAAATGTTACAAGCAATAGTAACCATGGCCTTGCGTAGAATATGCTGTCTCTTTTATAGTTATAAGATATTGCAAAAAATTCCAGGAAGAACGCATGTGTCAGATATATTTCTAATGTATGTGAACCTAAAAAATCAAGTACTTTATTATGAAATTTTGCTTTCATACAGATAAGAATCAAAATAAGAGTAAACATTACAGCGGCTAAAAGCTGTGGTGTTAATGTAAGGACTCTGTATAATATCTTTTTTGAAAATGGAAAGCCCATCATTTCCCCATAATATCCACCAATAGATTCCATAAATCTTGAAAAGAAAAACGATAAAAAGAATAAAATGATTGATGATGGAACAAGTATTATAAATCGTTTCTTAAGAAACTCAATTATTTTACTTTCATTTTTAGCGAATAATACTCCAAATGGGAAAAGCATTGTTGAATTGTACCACCACTGTCCTCTCATAAAATAGTCGTTGTGATCAATAATCAATCCTGCCACTACCCATAACAAGACGCCTGCAAAAACATACAATATCGCATCAAAATCATAGCGTGAATATTTAAATGCAAAGTAAAAAACAAGATAGAACACAACTATTGCCTGGATATACCAGCCAAAATAATATCCTATCGTTATTCCGGTAAAGTTTGTAATTTTAAACCATAACGGCATCTTTTCCTTCAATACAAATATTCTTTCAAGCGTAAAAAGAAAGCATACAATAACATAAGGAACTAATACAGGTACTACCCTTTTTGAAATAAATCCGCTTAAATATTTCTGCTTGCTTTTAAAGCTCTTAAATAGTCCGTAGCCTGACCAGAAAAAGAATACACCTACAAATAAAAAACCGGTATCTGAAAATACATTCAGTCCATTAACTATATTACCGGAAGGAAGCCAGTTAACGCATGTCTGCTGTGCAGTATGATGACACACAATGCAAAGTGCCATCAGTCCCTGAATAGCCTTTGTTTGTGAAAAAGAATTCCACTCTTCGTTAAATTCTCCCTTTTTCGCCCTCTTAAATCCAAATAGCAAAATTGCCGCAATAATCGGATAAATTAATAATGTAATGTAGCTTAAACCAATAACTTTCATGGTGTAACCTCCAATGAACCTCCAATAAAACCCGACCCTTATTATACAATAAATAAAAATAAATATGTATCTTATATGAATTTACTTTCAAAATCCGAATATATACTTTATAATCTAGGTTATGGAGGATTTACTATGTTTTGTCAGTATTGTGGAAATGAATTAAAAAACGGTTCTAAGTTCTGCCCAAGCTGTGGAGCAAAGCTTTCAGAAGAATCGGGAAGAACGGGCTACTCAGACAACAGAAGCAATTATTCTGATAATAAATCAACTTCTTTTCAGGGTAATGATTCTCTTGCGATTGTTGGATATATCACATGGATAGGATTCTTTATTGCACTCATTATGAATAGAGAGGAAAATAATGATTTTGTGAATTTCCATTTAAATCAGGCTTTGCTTCTTAATATCGGTTTTCTTACATCAGCAATACCTGTTATAGGATGGATAATCTCGGTGATATTATTTATTTTCTGGGTTATGGCAGTTGTTTCAGCCGCTCAGAAGAAAATGACTCCTCTTCCGATAATTGGAGACATTCACATTATTAATTAATTTATTTCTATTTAAAACCGGACGCTTTTATACGTCCGGTTTTTAATTGGCTAATACAGTATCATTAAATCTTTTGTATAATCTTCCTTATCAATAATATTGAAGGCTTTAACTATTTCATCGGTTATATTAAACTGTTCACTGCCATGTAGCCTTACAAATCCCATTTTT
>SFKZ01000105.1 GCA_004553595.1 Methanobrevibacter ruminantium
TGTTTGGAAACCTTCCACTGCATAACGATGGACTTGTTCATAAGAAGTTCTTCTTCAACACGAACCATATTTCGTTCGTATTCGTCATTCTTAATCTTCTTATCACGCTTGGTCATGACCTGTTCGGACTTCTTGACAACATCTGCGATGACCTGGTCCGGGTTAGCGCGGTAGTCATCCGCCTGGATAACATACACAAAGTCCGGGGAAGTAATCATCTTGTGGTCCTTGTAACCCTTGAAACGATACACACGGGCGTGCTTCTTACCGCTCTTGATACAGAGGCGATGCTTCATCAGGCGGGACTGAATGTCAGCGTGTTCTTCGTTAGTGAGGGGTGCCGGTTCATAGTGGGTCTTCTTTTCAGTATTCATAGAAACCTTCTTGGTGGTGTTGAGGGTGGAAATCTTCTTGGTGGTGTTGGTGGTATTCTTCATAGTTAGTACCTCTTGTTTTGTTTTCAGTTTAAATATAGTTATTTTAGACTGTCTTGTCAATGATTTTTGTGGATTTTTGTGTAAAAAGAAATTTACAATTCGTCAGTTTTCTCACAAAACATTATGATGAACCATTTTTACACCTTCTTCCAATATGTGATACGATACTTGGAACCTTCATAAAGATATGGAACCTTACCGATATAATCGTGTTCAGGATGCTTCTCCATAAACTTCAAACAATCTTGCTCAGATCCCACAAACTCACTAAATTCATACTTGTTCGTGTCATTTGGATCCGAGACCTGAAAGTCAACCGGACGCATACCCAAAACCTGTGGATGTTCGTCAAGTTTCTTGTCCATCTTTGCCTGGAACTTTTTGGCAATCTTTTCTGCCTTCTCTGCTCGGACTATTGCCATTTCTTCCTTAGTTCTACGATGACGCTTAGCCATATTTCTTACCCCAACTTGTTCTGGTTCAAAAGTGTAACAAATGTAGTATACTGGCACTTATCATACTTCAAATGAAGCATCTTACCATTAACCTTCAAATCTATTCCATCGTACTTGAATTCGCCAATCTTTCCATTATTCTTGTAAATCGCAAGCCCCATAACATTCGTCTTGTCATTCTTGAAACCCTTGATTTCACATCCCATAACAGAAAGCAACTGCATTACGATGTTCTTGTTGATATTCATTCTCAGTTTCTCCTTAAAGTCCCATTTGAAGGTTGATAAATCCATCCAAGAAAATCAAACCAAATAACACTACCATACCGATAACACCCTGGAGAATGTATTTTCTTTTTTCCTTACGAGCCATAGCACGGTTGTATTCTGTCCAGTTCGTGTAACCATTCGGGATATATTCGTTCATAGTTTAACCTCTTGTTTAATTTCTATATGAAATATACTAAATTTAAACTGAACTGTCAATAGTTTTATTTCCTTTTATTGTAACTTT
Organism: Methanobrevibacter ruminantium; assembly: GCA_004553595.1. Taxonomy (GTDB): domain Archaea; phylum Methanobacteriota; class Methanobacteria; order Methanobacteriales; family Methanobacteriaceae; genus Methanobrevibacter; species Methanobrevibacter ruminantium_A. Next base: position 1,406 of record SFKZ01000105.1, read on the forward strand.
TTCTTTACATATATAATCTATGACTAATTTTGATGGATTCTTAACAAATAATAATGCAATTTTAATTGGTAAAAATGGTCAAACTTTAAGTGCTTTATCAACTATAGTTAAACAATATATTTATAATCAAATTGGACAATATCCATATATAAATTTGGATGTTGAAAACTATAAAGATAAACAAATTATGCATTTAGAAAGACTAGCTAAGAATATTGCTAGAGAAGTTAGAAATACTAAACAACCAGTAACTATGGAAAATATGAATTCTTATGAAAGAAGAATTGTTCATAATGTATTAACTAACTTTAAGGGCGTTATTACTGAAAGTGAAGGCGAAGAGCCTAATAGACATGTCGTTGTAAAACCAAAGGAGGATTAACTCCTTTTTTATTTTCATTAAAATCAATGTGTGTTATAATACGTGCGAAAGAAGGAAATATTATGAATTCAACAATATGTGCAATCTCAACAGCAACAGGAGTTGGAGCAATCTCAATAATAAGATGCAGTGGGCCAAATGCGATTGAAATTGTAAACTCAGTTTTTAAAGGAAAAGATTTAACTAAAGTTTTATCACATACTATTAATTATGGACATATCATTTATAATGATGAAATAATAGATGAAGTATTAGTTTCAGTAATGAGAGCTCCGAAAACTTTTACAACTGAAGATATTGTTGAAATAAATAGTCATGGTGGTCCAGCAACTACCAATAAAATTTTAGAAGTTTTATTACTTTCTGGGTGTAAGTTAGCTGAACCAGGAGAATTTACTAAAAGAGCATTTTTAAATGGAAGAATTGATTTATTAGAAGCAGAAGCAGTAGGTGATTTAATAAATGCTGAAACTGATAAATCAAGAAAATTAGCAATTAATCAATTAAATGGATCTTTAACTTCTAAAATACAAGAACTAAGAAAAGATATAATTGATTTACAAGCAAATATTGAAGTAAATATAGATTTTCCAGAATATGAAGAGGGCGAAGACTATACTAAAGAAAGTATAAAACCTAAACTTATAAGTTTAAGTGATTCAATAAATGATTTATTAAAAAATGCTGAAAATAGTAAACTGATAAAACAAGGAATCGACATTGCGTTAGTTGGAAAACCGAATGTAGGTAAGAGTAGTATTTTAAATGCATTTTTAGAAGAAGAAAAGGCTATTGTAACTTCTATACCCGGAACAACAAGAGATATAGTTGAGGGCAGAGTTGTTCTTAATGGAATTATTTTAAATTTAATAGATACAGCTGGTATTAGACAAACCGATGATGTTGTGGAAAAAATTGGCGTAGAAAAGAGTATTAATATTTCTGAAAATGCTGATTTGAATATTTTTGTTTGTGACAATTCAACTGAACTTACAAATGAAGAAATTGAAATTTTAAATAAATTAGATTCAAAAAAATTGATTATTTTTATTAATAAATCAGATTTAGATTCAAAAATCGATTTAAAAAAGATAGATGGATATAATGTTGTTTTTGGTAATACTAAAGATAATGATGGACTTAATCAATTAAAGAAAAAAATTACTGAATTGTTTAATTTAAATGTGATTGAGCAGTCAGACTATACTTTCTTATCTAATGCTAGACAAATATCTTTAATTAAAAGAGTTAAATTAATAGTTAATAATATAATTGATTCATTAAATAATGATTTACCTATAGATGTTTTTACAATTGATTTAAGGGATGCTTATGATCTTTTAGGTGAAA
>SFKZ01000106.1 GCA_004553595.1 Methanobrevibacter ruminantium
CAATGATCCTTATTGGATCAGGTTACAACAAAAATCTTGCAGAAGGTTTGATTACATCAAGTGGTGCGTTAGGACTTCTGTTCCCACCAAGTGTTGCAATCATTATGTATGCAACTTCAAACTATACTGTTATTCAGGGATTTGAAGATGGATTTAAGGTTGAGAATCTCTTTATCGGAGCTTTAATTCCTGGTGCCATTATGGCAGTTTCTATGATTATTATGGGAATCATTTTTGATAAAACAAAAATGAGACCTAAGTTTTCACTAAAGGCAATTTTATCTTCATTATGGCACAGTTTGTTTGAACTGCTTCTGCCACTTTTGATTTGTGTGACTTATTTTACAGGATTCTTTAACCTTTTCCAGGTTGCATCTTTTGCTGTAATTTATACATTTGTACTTTCTGTATTCATCAGAAAAGACTTTACTCTTCGTCAGTCTGTTCGCGTAATTGCAGAGTCAATTCCTGTCTCAGGTGGTGTGTTGTTTATCATCGCTGCTTCTGCAGGTTTATCTTATTACCTTACATATGCTGATGTTCCAGAAATTATTACTGCATTTATTACAACAAACATTCATAGTAAGGCGTTGTTCCTTCTCTTGATGAATCTTGTATTGCTTGTAGTTGGGTGTTTGATGGATATGTATTCTGCTATTCTCATTATCTCACCATTATTACTTTATGCTGCACATGCATATGGCATTCCGGTGGTACAGGCTGGTGTAATCTTCCTTATGAACCTTTCTATCGGATTCTTAACACCTCCTGTAGGTATGGACTTGTTCATCTCTTCTTACGCATTTAAGAAACCTGTTTCGAAAGTAATTAAGAGTGTACTGCCATTCCTGGCCGTTCAGCTTGTAGTACTTGTTCTTGTAACTTATGTTCCAGCATTAACTACATGTCTTTTACCAAAACCTACAGAGGCTGTTTATAATGAACAGGAACTTCTTGATGATATTCCTGATTTTACTGATGATGTTGATTTTGAGTTTACAGATGATATGCCTGATTTTACTAATGATGATGAAACAGCATCAGATATGGATTTTCTGAATGATGTGGATCCTGAAAATCCTGGAACATATAATGTTGACAGTGATACATGGGAATAATTTACTGAATTGAAATCAGCAATCTATAAGGTTACGGCAATCGTCGTAACCATTTTTTCTTTTATATCATGTTCCTCGAAAAAAAAAGCCTTGGATGCAAAAGAATTGCAGACTCATAAGAATGCTTATGAAATGTATAGTTTGATCCAACAGGATAATTATAAAAAACAAAAAGCAATTGAAAAGTTTGTTTCTTCGCTTTCGATTGAAGAAAAAATTTCTCAGATTTTTATGATTAATCTTGAAAAGGATGATAAGTTTTTTCCTGTTGAATGGTATGATAGAGTCATAAAAAATTCTGATGGATCTGAAAGCAAAATAAAGACAACTTTAATTCCAGCAGGATACATTTTTTTTGGTTATAATGTTTCTATAAATCCTGAAACTATAATTGGTTTTACTGATTCCATTTTAGAAAAAGCCTACAGTGAGAATTCCATAGCTCCATTCCTTTCTATAGATGTTGAAGGTGGTTTTGTAAACAGACTTCGTGGGGTTGCAGGACCATTACCAGAAAATGAACGTGTTTCTCAGTGTTTAAATACAGATGAGGCATTTGAATTATATTCATTATATGCAAAGCAGTTGAATAGCTTAGGATTTTCATTAAATCTTGCACCTGTTGCTGAAATTGGAACTGAAAAAAATCAGGATTTTCTTTCTGGCAGATGTTATGGAAATCTTGAAAATGTAAAAAAATTTTGTGGAGTAAATATAAAAGCTTATCAGACAAATAATGTGGGAACAGTACTGAAACATTTTCCTGGTAATACAAATATTGATCCTCATATTGGATTACCAAAAATTGAAATGACCGACGATGAGTTTTTACAGATTAAAGACGCGTTTGCCCATTTATTGACTTACAATCCCGATGGAGTTTTGATGAGTCATGCAATTGTTCCATCTTATGACAAGGACCCTGCATGTTTATCAAAATTCTGGATAACTGATGTTATACGCAATGATTTGAAATATGATGGTATTGTTTTTTCGGATGATATCTTTATGGGAGCTCTTATAGATAACGGATATTCACCAGCTGTGGCAAGTAAGATGGCGGTTGAGGCAGGAATTAACTGTATTATGATTAGTGAAAAAAAATTCGGAAAATGGATGAACCTGTTGATTAATATTTGTGAAGACGATCCTGAATTTCTTAAAAAAATCGAAGATAGTGTCTGTAAGATGATTTCCTTTAAAATTCGCAGGGGACTTTTGATTTGTGAATATGATAAGAAAAATGATATTTATACTATTTTAAGTCCCGATTTAAATGAAATAATTAATAATCCTAATATTCAAAAAAAGCGATTTGAAAATTTTTCTGAAGCAAAAAATACAACTTTAGATTTTTACAATAAATATTTTTTAACTACTGCTTCTGATGAAGAAAAGCGCGGACTTTTTATTAATTGAATGAACGGATTAATCTATGGCCAAGAATAAAGAGAAAGATTTGAATAGAGGTTCTCAAGGTTTTAATTCATATTATAAAGAAATTTTTGGAGATCGATGGGAAGTTCTGAAAGAAGCACTTTTAAAAGAGTCTGTTCCTGTTCCTTATAACCTTTCAAAAATTAAAGGTGAAGAAGATGGTGAGTTAAGAACTTATTATCTTGATGCCGCAAGTATACTTGCAGCTTTTTCATTACCGCTAAAAGGGGCAGAAGAAATTCTTGATCTTTGTGCAGCACCTGGTGGTAAAACTCTTGTTATTTCATCCTTGATGGGCGAAGATTCCAAGCTTACATCAAACGAACGTTCTGCAGAACGAAAACATAGACTTTCAAAGGTTGTAGAAGAACATATACCATCAAGAATAAAAGAAAATATTACAGTTACATGCAGTGATGGAGCTGTTTGGTGCAAAACAAAATCTAATTGTTTTGACCGTATTTTACTTGATGCCCCATGTTCATCAGAACGACATGTACTACAGGATGAAAAGTATCTTGCACAATGGTCTCCAG
>SFKZ01000107.1 GCA_004553595.1 Methanobrevibacter ruminantium
CTTTCACTGCTGAACAAAGCTATAATTGCAGAGAAAAAAATTGTCGGCTCGAAGAAAACGGTGATTGAATGTGTCAACACTGATTATTGCCACTCGTATTTGAATTACAACTTGGCAGATAATATCGAGGCTATGTCAGCACTACGCGATGTTGTTTCTCAGGTTGACGAGCGGGCAAGTGTTAAACAAGGCGAGCGTTCGGGAAAATGGAAATGGGGACATCTGCGTGTTGCCATGCAAAATGAGAAGATAAAATTTGTAGATGATAAAATCAGCGGAATAGACTTCGGGCGATTAATCAGCAACATATTGTTGGGAGAAAATGCCGATAAGAAAACCAGGAGCAACAAAGAAAAAGCAGTTTCTCAGACATTAAAGAATTTGGATCCAGATTTCCCGGTGCATTCTGATAAGACCATAATAAAAATTATAATAGAAATGCTCAAGCCGGTAAAAAAATTAATTGCAGACCAATAGAGCCTTAAAATGTTAGAGGAGGACTGATTATGGTTATAACAAAAATTTGGTTTGAGAATGACAGACTGTACGGTTTGACCGATGAAGGGAAGATAGTGTGGCAATCATTATTATGGTATAAGCGACTAAGAAATGCCACGGATGATGAGCGCAACGACTATGAAATCGATGATGAGGGGATTCATTGGTATGAGCTTGATGAAGACGTTTCGTTTGAAAGTTTTGAATATGACAATCCCGAACCAGTAGGAGTATCCAAACTATTTCTTACTCATCCAGAAGTTAATCCATTGGCAGTTGCCAAAAGGTTGGGAATTAACCCTGGATTGATGACACATTATATTAATGGTACCCGCAAGCCTTCCAAAGACTGCGAGTCGAAGATTTATAATGAAATTAAAGTTATAGGTGAGAGTTTGGCTGCTATTGGTTCATAGGGCACAAAAAAACGAGGCGATATCCAAACTGGATATCGCCTCGTTATCATGATAGATATGGGATATATAGTCTTATTTTACGACTCGATTTTTCGGCCTCCTTGGACAGGCGGTCGAACACCTTGTCTTCTATTGTTTCCATATCTTATATTTATTTATCTGCAAAAATACGAAGTTTTTTTGAAATCAGCAAGAAAACGACAGATCTTTTTATATGACAGGGATATTGTTTGTGATAATCCGGCAAATCATGGAGTGGGATAGGCGCTTTGACCCGCTATGGGGCGAATCAAGGTACCTGTCCATGTGATTCTACTGTGATCCTTCTTTGTTTCAATAAAAATGCAAGATATTATTATTGGCATGGGTAGATTAAAGCTATTATCTTCTAAAAAAATAATTCGACTCATATTCAGTTTCTGCATCTTCTGCCCATTCTTCGCACGATTCGCACAATGTACAATTTGTAAATTCCTCGATTTCATATCCCTTCATACGAACAAGATTTTCTGATTCTTTTGCATATTCGCAATCGTTATCATAATCCAAATGATATATACCGGCATTTTCATCTACAAGAAATGTACTGCATTTAAATGAATATAGTTTTCTGTATCTGTCTGAGAGATAAATAGTTGTAATCCCCAATATGATCAACATTACTCCCCAAACTTTTGTATAATTGTAGTTCCTCGTATTTTTTAATTTCACAGGTTCATTCCTGTAATATTGCCTTTCGGGTTCTTCAACGTTCACTTCGAAATTCAAAAGGATTGTAATTAATCCTATATATACGACGAACAATAAAGATGTACCAGTTACATAATTAAGCAGAGTGCTGATAAAATCCCAATATACGAAGAAAGTTAAAGTAAAAAGAATTATATAAAGTCCAGTACATATGGGTACAATTCTTTTCGCATAATTATTTAACGTGTCGTATGTATCGGGTCCTAATAGATTTGAAAGGAACGATTTCTTTATTACTGCCATGTTGATTTCTATTGATTCTTTATTTTTGGTGGATAATTTATAATATATGTTACATGTATTATCTATAATTCTACTACCTTTCAACTCTTAAAATCCTGCGAAGAAGAGAGATCTCAGAAAAGAGTAATTTATGGGTGTGTCATACATTTAGAAATAATCCCCAGATTATTCACTAATTTCGTATGAGAGAAGCTTAAACTCAACTTTAAATGGTTTATAAAAATTATCCTTAGATTTGTAGTACTGCCAATTCTGTTGTTGATCAAAACTTCTTATTTCAATTCTTTTTGCTAATCCAACAGGTATCATTACTTCTCTATCAATAATCTTATAGTCTAATATTTCACCATTCATTGTTTTGTAAATAATAACCCCTACAATAGCAGTTATATCATCATTTGTATTATTCCTTAAAGTTAAAAACTCGTCAAATTCAGATCCGTTTTTCTCAAAATAGGTAAGGCTAATTGCTTCCTCTTTTGCTATCTTAATCTTTGACGCATCATATGATGTATCAGAATGATAATCTGTACATTTAGTTAAATACTTAATTGGTACGGCAAAATTAAGATTTTGGCTATTTTTAAATGTAAATGTAGATACACCAATAACAAGACCTTTTTCATTGAGTACAGGACCACCACTATTTCCAGAACTTATCGGTGCGGTTATCTGCAGATATTCTATATCATTATTCAGTCTTCTACCGGAGAGAATTCCATCGGAAATAGTTCCTTCCAAACCTCTAGGATTACCGATTGTATAAATTTTTGTACCGATTTCTTCATTACTCAAGGAGTCTATTCTCAAAAAAGGAAAACTATCCTTTGTTTTAATTATCGCTAAATCATAATCACATGAGGCCTTTACTACTTTTGCACCTCTATATATTTCATCCTTCCCTGACAACTTAAACTCAATATTATCAGCGCCCTCAATGCAATGATAGTTTGTAATTATTGTGTTTTTTTCAATGAAAAAACCAGAACCTTGTGAAAAAGGAATACCATCTTTGTAGCTAATAATCATAGCCACTTTACCAACAGCATTTTTATAGATGTTTTCTGCTGACAAAACTGTGTCTTGTGAAGCCTTGTCCTTATCATTCTGTTTCACTTGTGTATTAGAACAGCTATTTCCTATAAAAGCAAGCAAAATTCCGAACACTAAAAATACAAAC
>SFKZ01000108.1 GCA_004553595.1 Methanobrevibacter ruminantium
GTTGTTATTGACATTTTCCTTGGTTTGTTATTGCTTATCAACAAAATCTTGCGTCAATTCGCAGTTATAATGTCAGCGTTGGGTCGCCTACCCTCTGTCAGCTTGCAGGTTTCTGACTCCATCTTCAAGTTTGTTTTAGATTTATAGTAGGGATTACTTCATAACAGGTTCAGGCTTACTCTGGAACTCTTGTTCCTACCCCAAAGGGTTAAGTCAAGTTTAGTTATTTCAATCTCCAGTTCACATTTCAAACTTGGTAAATTGTTGAGAAAGGAATTATAGATACGGCACCGATTTACACTATAACACTTCTTAATTTATTTCTCATTTCTTTATAAATAAATTATAAACTTTTTTACTATAAGAAATCAAGTATTTTTGATAATTTTTTCTTAAAAAGTTTGGCAATTGAAACAAAATCTTCCAATTACTTGACCTTTTGCATTTAGGATTTGACCACTTGTTGCACCCTTTTTTTGCAATCCATTTTCTTCAAGAAATTTGTCAAGACTTGCTTTCATTTCTTTTAACAATGCTCCACCAGTTGCACCAAAATGTTTCGTACCTGTTGGGCTTACATCTCTTGATAAGAATTCAATTTCATAACTATACTTTTTATTCATAACTATCACTTTCCTTTCTATAAATAAAAAATCTTTTTTTCTTTTTTACAATATAATTATATAATATATTCGTAGGACTTTGCAAGTCTTTTTTGAATATTTTTTTCAAAAATTAAGTAGACATTTTCTTTCTGGAAGAAAATGAATAAAACACCATCAAGATTTCTTTATACTTATTCTTGATTATAAGAAAAGCTGATGCCAAGACCACTCTCATCTTGTGCCTTAGGGTTTATATTCAGCTATAAATAACACAAACACGTGGTCGGCAAGCTATGCCACGCCTCTTCTGCCGGGCTATGTGTCATTACTTTTACAAAAGCACGAGTGAGAAATGACCGCTCTCATTCATTCCACTTTACTTCGCACCTAACTCACTATTGCACTTCAGAATCTAATAGATATCCTACTGGGCTCAGACGTTCTCGCATCAGCTTCGGGTAATCACTCTATTGAAAAATATAATCTTAATGAATGACCAGAGTTGCACTGGTCTCAACCCCTCTCAGTTCAATTATATTTTTCTCAACTTTTGTAATTAAATTATAAACGATTTTGCTATCTTCGGTCAAGTCTTTTTTTTATTTTTTTATGACGAAAATTACAAAATGTCTGTTACAGGTCTTGATGCAGGATCAACCGTGCGACCTTAATAACCATAGGAAAAAATGATAAGGTGGTTTAATAACCTATGTTTCACCACACGTTTACCGATTGGCTACGGCTTAACGGAGAGGCTCGGTCCTCCCATCGCTATCTATATTTCAAATAGCACACATATCATTTTTAAATCTTTGAATCGAGCATAAATCCACGTCCTTTGTTCAGTCCCCCACAATTTCTTTCAGCTCGGAATCGGACTGGTTGCCAAAAAGCTGGAGCAGTAGAGATCACCAACTACCGTTGCAGCAAGTACACTTATACAGCGTGCTTAAGGACAAATCCCCAAATTAAAATCTTACTAATTCCCGCTGGCACCCTCCTGCTCCATTAATGCAGTGTATGTCCCCATACAACTCCAGATACTATCGCTTATGTCTATGAAGTAATACGCTCCATATCACGAACCCTACTAGGTGATGTCCTAAAGGACCTCCAACCTTTCGGTCAGTCTGGTGAGTTAGCTGTTTACAGCCCAGCCGCACGACCGCCGTACGCCAGTCAGGAATAATTTTTTTCTTAACTTTATAAATAAATTATAAATGATTTTACTATTTTAAATCAAGTATTTTTGATAATTTTAAGTATTAAAAAAACGCATTAGTTTTTATCATCTGGTGCGTCTTTTTCGTTTGTATCTTTTTTATTATATTTAAAAACTTCTTTTCCATCTACGGAGATTTTAATATCTACTTTATCAGCAGTTATAATAGCATATACAGTTAAACATAATATTATTAAAAATATGCACCCAAGTATATCCATATTTATCCTCTCCTTTGTCTTTTCTATTCTTTGAACTTCCACACATACCCGTAAGCTGTTTTTCTTTTTCCATTACAGCATTCGTTTATATGCTTATTATTTTCAATCTTGCCAATCGCCTTGCCTGCGATTGAACAGTTTTTATATGTGGCAATATATTCTCCATTTTTAGAATATTGCTCAACTTCTTTGTAAACAATCTTTTCTTTCTCTTGTTTGCTTTTTGTGCGTCCAAAAAAGATGTCTATTTCTTTCTTATGGCTTGGTAATCCTCTAAATTCAAGCCATCTTCTTATGGTTGTTTCACTAACTTCATAAATACTACTAATGGATTTGACAGTATCTGTTTTTATAAGACACAATAATTCTTCCCTTTCAGGAACTGTTCTAGTCTCTTTTATCTTACAGAATCTACATATTTGCCCATTCCACGATTTTGGACCACCGCATCTTGGGCATACTGCTGTCTTATCTTTTTTCTTTTCGTATCTGTTAATTATATTGAGATCTTCATCTATTTGACAATTTGTATAGTTAACAACTTCCCACTCATAGTAATCTTCATTAAAATAGCTATCTTTGAAAGATATTTCTATTTCTCCACAATGATATCCTCTATGACAATTTGGGCAGAGCAAACAACACTTTCTTAATTCATCTCTTATTAAGAGCCACTTTTTAGGACTTGTCATATTCATTTGACCAATTGTAAAGTCCTTATTAAAATTTATGTGGTGAAAATCATACATCGTTGGATTAGAAAAGACTACTCCACAATTACTACATTTTCCGCCCAATGATTCTACAGCTCTTTGTCTAATAAGAAAACGCCACGCTTTTCTCTTATCTCTGTAATAAAAACTCATATTTCTCCCTCCACTAATATAGTATTTAATGGTGGAAGAAATATAAGAAATGATACCTAAATATGGTGGAGGCGGAGAGAATCGAACTCTCAAAAAAACCTTGCAAGGGTTTCAGTTTCCCGTTAGCTT
>SFKZ01000109.1 GCA_004553595.1 Methanobrevibacter ruminantium
TACCCTTGTAGTTGAATGACGATATCGTTCATAAGGTTCACCCGGAAGGAATGTACAGAAAAGCTGATCATATTCCGGAAGCATGGAAGTTAATTTCTGACGTTTGTCAGGATCAAGTTCCAGCATAACATCGTCCATTAATAATATAGGCTTTTCTTTAGTAATTTGACTAAAAAAAACAGCTTGCGAAACCCGAAGGAGAAGGGCAACAAGTCGGCGCTGACCAGTGGAAGCAATCGGAACAAAATCCCTTCCATCTTTTACAAATTTTATTTTATCGCGATGAGGTCCACTCATTGTTGTATTCATAACCTTATCTATATCACGTTTACTTTGAACAATTTGAAGTACTTCATTTTCAGAAGGAATTCTTTTAGAAACTCCATCTTCAATTTCTTTCCATGAAGGTTCGTAAACCATTCTTACATTTTCAATTCCTGTAATATCATTATATAGTTTTGTAAAAATTTCATTGAATTTAAAAATTGCAACTTTTCTTTTTTTTTGAATTTCAAGACCACATTGAACAAGCTGCATATCATAAACATCCAGCATTTCATATTTTTGGTCTTTTAAAATCATATTACGGGATTTTAAAATCTGTTTGTATTTTCTTATTACGTCAATGTAAAGAACATCATAAAGTGAAAGTGACTGATCAATAAAAAATCTTTTTCTACCAGGATCGCCTGTAACAAAATCCATGTCATCATGACAGAATAAAATACAAGGCATTGTATTTATCAAATCTTTTCTGTCATGAATTGCTTTGCCGTTTTTTTCAATTCTTTTTTTTGAATTTTCAAAATAGACATTTATAGTTTGAGTACTGTCCTGAGAATTTCTGTAGAAAGCTTTTATTGAGAAATCTTTCTGGCCATGTTTAACAATTTCTGAATCATAATGTGTTCTGAAAGAATTTCCATAAGCACAATAATAAAGTGATTCAAGGATATTACTTTTTCCCTGACCATTTTCACCAACAAAATAGACCTCCTTTGAGAGAAGGTCTATTTTATTATTATTAAGATTTCTAAAATTATAAAATGAAATATTTAAGAAAGGCATTAGTCCAAATTCATTGGCATTACAATATGGAAGTAATCACTTTCTGGATTTGATTTAATAGTAATAGGTTTTGAAGATTCACTAAATTCAAAATTAATTCTTTCAGTACCAATTACTTTCAATGGTTCTTCAATTGAAATATAGTTCAAAGCCATTGTTACTTCTGCGCCATCATACTGACATGGAATTTCCTCATCAGCATTACCAAGATCACTTTCAGGAGAAATTAAAGTTAAAACTCCCGACTGCAATTTAAAAATAATACGTGCAACTTTTTTATCAATCAAAATTGCCATACGTTTCAAAGCTGATTCCAATTCTTTTTTATCAACAGAGAAACTGTTTGGCTGATTTTCAGGAATAACTTTATGATAATTAGGAAACTGACCATCAAGAAGAAGTGAAGAATATTCGTAATTTCCAAACTTAATGAAAATCATTTTATCAACTACAGCAAAATAAATATTTCCTTCTACTGGAGCATTTTTCATAACACTGTTAAGTACTTTTGTAGGAATGATTGCTGAAGGGAAGTCATTAATATTCTGTCCTATTTCTTTTTCGATGTAAGAAAGACGACGACCATCTGTTGCTACCATGATAAGTTTGTCTTCAACTTTTTCAAGGTAAACACCTGTCATAAAATATCTGTTGCTGTCTTCTGAAACTGCAAAAATTGTCTGACTTATCATTTCTTTAAATTCTTTAGAAGGAACTTCGTAGAACTGAATACCTTCAGAAGAAACGATTTCAGGGAATTTTGCAGAAGACATACTTTTAAGCTGAAATTTAATTTTTTTAGCTTTAGGTCTAATTGTGATTGTAATATCTTTCTGATCAAATTCAATTTCTCCAGATGGTGAAGCAGAAAGAATACTCATAAATTTATCAGAAATAACTGTTGTAGTTCCTTCTTCCTGAATATCAACAGGAAGTTTTGTAATAAAGTTTACAGACGAATCTGAAGCTTTAATTGTTAAAGTATTATTTTCAGCAATTAAAAGAATGTTAGAAAGAATTGAACTAGGACTTTTATTACTGATAATTTCCTGTGTAACTGCAATTTCCTTAATCATTGCATCGCGATCAAATGTAAACTTCATTATATGCTCCTTATGAGTTATTAACTTATATTATTTATTATAAATTTTTTAAATTTAGTAATAATAATAGTAGGGTCGGTTGATATGTGGATAAGTGTTTTAATTCTATATATTAAATAGATTTAAATTGTTTAGAAACCTTTTATAGTTTTTAACAATCTATAAACTTATCCACCATTGAAGAAGTTATCCACAATCTATCAACAGTTTACTAATGTAATTATCAACTATTTTAATAAAGAATTCAATTAAATTTTCTTATATTCTTTTATTGAATTCATAATATCTTTAATGCGTTTTTCAAAAGAAGGATCAGTTTTAATTCTGTCAGCAATTCCATTTTAAGCAGACAAAATTGTTGTATGATCTCTTCCTCCAAATTCACCACCTAATTCTGAATAGGAATATTCAAGAAGTTCTCTTGCTACATAAATTGCAATGTGTCTTGTTTCTGCAAGTCTTTTACTTCTTCCTTTTCCTTTAATATCAGCAATTGATGTATTTTCAATATCAGCAACTACTTTAAGAATAGTTTCCATTGAAACAGCATTTCCAGTTGCTTCAGAAATTGTATCCTTAAGAAGATCCTGTGCAATTTCAATTGTAACTTCTGTTTGAATTAAATCCTGATAACCGACAATTTTTTTTATTGAAGCTTCAAGATCACGAACATTCATCTGAATATTTTTTGCTATATATTCAACAACATCATTTCTTATAACTTTCTTTTCAATTTCAAGTTTTTTTCTGATAATTGCAATTCTGTTTTCATAGCTTGGTGGTTTAAGATCAATACAAACACCAGAAGAGAATCTCGTTTTTAATCTGTCTTCAATTCCTTTAAGTTCATTAATTGGTCTATC
>SFKZ01000110.1 GCA_004553595.1 Methanobrevibacter ruminantium
TGGTATTTATTTCAGTTTTTGGGACCGAAAAGTGCTTCATTATATGGTATTTTTACCTAAACTTATGTTTGACCCACTTTTTGTGAAGTTTGTCCTTAAATAAAAAAAATTTTTTGAAAGTGCGGTATATATTGGAAAAGTCTGAAAAAGTTGTTATATTATGGCTATGAAGATACTAAAGCGATATACAAAAGAAGTAGTAATCAGTGAATTATTAGAAAAGTGTCCTATATTGAAATACCATATAGAAGACGATATATTCTATGAAATGGTATATTATGTGGATTTGCCGTTATTATTTGATAAAAGTGAAATGAACGATGTATTTATAAGGTTATATTATCATAATGAAACGAAGAGTTTTTATTATATATCGAGGATTGGCGGGAAGGAAAAGCGAAAGGAATACAGATGTGATTCATGGAATATGGAGCGGGTTATTGAGCATTTTAAGAAGGATATAGAAAAAGGTAAAAAGTGGAAAGAACAGCAGAAAATTGACAAGATTAAGGAAGATTTTTAAATGAAGTTAATAGGGATAGAAAGGACTGATTTAGACAAAGCCAAGAAAGTATTGGCGATGTTACATAAGTTACAAACAATAAGTAATGAATTTGATAATTCCAAGATTAAAGTATATAATTCAATGGGAAATGAAGTAGAAGATTGTTCTTATCATAAAGGATACAGTGAAGGATGGTGTGAACAAGTTTATTTTATAACAATGAAGAACAAGGATTTATATTATAATTGGATTTGTTATGTAGATATGGATGATGGTTATCGTAGTTATGCTGGATTATATCAAATTAAAAGTAAAGAACTATGTTTGACGAAGAATTTAGAAGTATTTGATTTAAATTGCAGTTATACCGAAAACAAGCGTATTGAAAAAAAAGTAAAGGATTCGTGGATTGATAAGAAGATTTATAGGATTCATTTGAAAGTTAAATGTAAGCATAAGACTATATTTGAGTGTTATACAGACCATTCGGACAGTTATTATCCTATTGGTATTATACACGATGAAGTAACGAAATTGGAGTTAAAGTATGATAATGTCGCAGGATGAAATACTAGATTTATTGAAAGAAAGATATAATATGGTAGAAACTGTGGATAGAAGTGGTATGCGATATTTGCGATTTGGAGAAGGTACGCAGTGGGTAGTAAGTAATGGGATGAATCCTTATTTCTTGAATGTTCGTGAAAAGTATGAATGGATATGGGAAGAAAATAGGGATAAGAATGGCAAATTAGAAAGTTATATACTTGAATGGGTAAATACAAAATTTAATACTGAAATATGTGATGATGTCAGTTTAATTAACAAAATCGGGCAAATGTATTTAAAGTGGCTAGAATTGGAAAAAGAAATTAAGCAGAAGAAGTATGAAATGAAACTAAATCGTATTAAAGGCGATTTTTAGGGAATTGGAAGGTTTAAGGAAATTTACTAAATTAAAAGAGGATTTTAAAAATGACTTGGAAAGAACTAAAAGAATGGTGTGCGAAGCACGAAATATCACTCGGGTTTAAAAGTATACGATTTTCCCAGATACCAGAAACTAAACAGTACTTTGAACGAAGACCAAAGTGGGATGTCTTTGAATTTTCCGGTGATTCTTACAAGCAAGATGAAGAACATTTAAAGATTTTTGAAAAATATGTTTGGAGGAATAGAAATCATACAGTTGTACGAGCACCAATCTTCTATTATAAGCCAACAAATTTAAGTAATATAAGTAATTACGATGTAGATTTGTTTTTGGAAAAAGGAAAGATTCCATCTCATTTTTTCCGAAGTTGGAAGTGTGAGCTAATTCCTATATATACAGTAGATGATTTAGAAAAGGCTTATACAGAACTATTAACTCATTTGAAAGTATGTAAATCATTACAAAATTCTCAGGATTTACGAAATTTGACGAATATGTACAAACAACGAATAGCGGATCTAGAAAGAATAAATAGTGAAATAAATGATATAAAAAATAAGTACAAACAAAGTTTCTGTAAACAAGCAAACATCGCAAACGATTTTTAGTAAAGGAGATTATAAATGGAAGATATAAAGGAAAAACTCTTAACTGCCGCACAAGATGGTGCTTTGGACGCAGCTGAAGTTGTAGAGCAGTTACTAATGTATATTGACGCAGATACTGTCCAGGACATTGTTGAAAAGGAAGGATGGGATGAAGCGTGTGGCATTGGTTTGAGTGACTCAGACGAAGATTACTAATTGTGAATAACTTTTTACACAATTTAAGCGGTTTGTCAATTGACAAGCCGTTTTTCTTTTACTATATTATAATACGAAACGAACAACAAGAGGTTTCAATGGTTACAGAAGGTATTGAACGATTTAACAAAATCGTAATGCTCCTGGGTCTTTATGTAGACCAGAACTCGCAGGAAATTTTGAATGACCCTGAACGGATGAAGCACGAACCGGTCATGGCTTATGTTAATGAAGAAAGTTTCTTGAACCATTCAGGCTACATTCTGTCTATGATTGATGAATGCGTTTATGCGTGTTTGGAAACTGTAGAAGATATGAAGGATGAACTTGGTTCAAAGGATTTTGTCTTTAATGGATGTGTTCCGGCGTGGACCTACACAGATGAAATGTTGTGTGAACATTTGGGTGAACTGTGTAAGGAATATAAGGCTCATTTCCAAAAGAAACGTATCGCTGCGTTGATGGAAGATTTCTAAAATGTGAACTAACTCCACCCTAAAGGGTGGAATCTTCCTACTCAAAAGAACTAATGTTCTTAGATACAATAGGCTCTACGGGCAGTTCCTGCCCTGTTTTATTTAAAATCTTTATACCTTCTTCTAATATGTTCAAAGCCGCATTTTTATCTCTGTCCAAAAGTGTATGACAGTTAGGACACTCCCATTCCCTGTCTGACAAAGTTAAAGTTGTATTTTTGTAACCACAACAATAACATAGTTTAGATGAAGGATAGAAACTTCCTATTTTAATATATGTCCTACCATACCA
>SFKZ01000012.1 GCA_004553595.1 Methanobrevibacter ruminantium
AATTTAGTAAGGAGGATACAAAATTTATGAAATTTAAGAAATCATATGTCCTTTTGATTTCATTGATATCATTGTTCCTATTATTGGGAATGAGCACTGTATCTGCTGCAAGCGATGCTGATGTTATTGCTCAAGACATGTCAATAGATGATGTCAGTGAGATTGTGGATGTTGATAACAATTTAAATGATGTTGAAACCTTATCCGAAGGAGAAGAAACTGTTCCGGATCAACCTGGAATCGGTGGTAATCGTGAGGAAGATAGAGATAATCCAGTTGAGTATTCCATCAACACTGCCATTAATGCAGAGGATAAGGAATACTCCTATGGAGATACCATTAGGATCAATTTCAATCTCACTGATGATGAAGGTAACCCTATTAATGATACTAATGCAAGTAATTTCAAAGTATATTACAAGAATGCTACTGATGAAGGGGACTTTAACACTACTGTAGGTTTCAGCATAAACAACGAATCTCAAATTGTCTTGAATCAATTGAGTGTTGGAAACTATTCAATTAATATCCAATTTCTCAACAGTACAATTGGAGATAAGAATTACACTGAATCTAATAAAATCATTAGTTTAAACATTACTAAAACTGGTACAAGATTCAATGCAACCACTGCAAAGGTTCAAATTGATGAGGATGTAATAATTCCTTTCACAATCCTTGTTGATTGTAATAAGACTCTTAATGTCAATGCAAGCAGATTGAATGTTACTGTTAATAATGAGGAATATAGCTTTACAAATATCACTGGTGGAAATAATGTAACCAATGGTATTAAGTTAACTAATTTCACAAAAGAGATAGGTAATTATGCCATTCTCATTAAGTATGAAGGTAATGATAATTGTGAAGAATCCCAGATTCCATTTGAATTGCATATTGTTGAAAACAATACAATTACTACTAATGATACATTTAAAGTAAATGATTCTAATAAAACAATCACAATTCCATTTTCAATAACCAATTCTCAAATTGTAAATGTTACTGATGAAGAAACCGGTGAAAACAGTACCATTGTAAATGTTACTAACAAAACAGTGGATGCAGAGAATTTATTATTGGTTTTAACATATGATAATGGAACTGAAAATATCACTGTTGTAATGAATCATAATAACTTCACATTAACTGGTACAGAAGGAAATTACTCCATTGAATTAACTGTTCCTATTGAATTCAATACTACATTATATAAAGCTCAATTAGTAATCATTTATGCAAATGACACTTTAAATGAAACCAACAAAACAATCAATTTAGTTGCTTTTAAGGAAGTAAGCGTAATTCCTGTTGATGATGGAGATAAAGCAGATTACCAATTTGGAAACTTTACATTCAAATTAGTGGATGCTAATAATCAAACTGTTATTATAGCTAATGAAAATGTTACTCTTACTGGATTCTGGTTCTATTCAATCACTGAAAAAGGAACACCATTATCAACTTCAAAATCTTTCATAACTGATGAAAATGGTACATTTGTATTTAATGATACAATGTTGAGTTTAAATATTGATCAAATTGCGATTTATTATAACTTCACCTCACTTCCTGCAGGTACTTATAATGCTACATTCGCAACCAGCGGATTTTATCAAGTAATAGGTAAGAATAATATCACAGTTCTTCCAATAGAAGCAAGAATCATAGCAAAAGATCTTACATGTGAATACGGCAATCTTTTACATTATACTTTCCAATTGTTCTCTGACAAGTATAATGCACCAATCAAATTTGCTAATGTTCAATTTATGATAAATGCTTCCAATATCAATGCAGTTAGAGATGGAGTAACCAATGCAACTGGATGGTATACCAGCCCAGATTTGAATTTAACTGCAGGTGTATACAATTTAACTCTCAAAACAACTGGAGATAGCTTAAATTGCAGTGATGCTAAAGCTAAGTTAAATCTTACACAAAGAAATGCTACTGTAACCGCTTCCAATAGAACCATTTACTATAACTCTGATTATGCAGCTGTAGTAAAATTAATAGACAAGAAAACTGGTAAGGCAGTGGCAAATGCTTATGTTTGGGTAAGGATTTACACAGGTTCCAAATACA
Source organism: Methanobrevibacter ruminantium (assembly GCA_004553595.1). Taxonomy (GTDB): domain Archaea; phylum Methanobacteriota; class Methanobacteria; order Methanobacteriales; family Methanobacteriaceae; genus Methanobrevibacter; species Methanobrevibacter ruminantium_A. Next base: position 2,089 of record SFKZ01000012.1, read on the forward strand.
CAGACTTCGTCGGTAAAACCAATAAGAACGGAAACGTTTACGTAAGCACTCCTTTGTCTGTTGGAAAGCATAAGATCGTTTATCAATCTGTTGATAACAACTATAAGTCTGGCCAAATTACAAGATACTTAACTGTAAAAAAAGCTTCTGCTAAATTTTCAGCTCCAAAAGTATCTACCTACTATAAATCTGGCAGGGTTTTCAAAATCAAATTGATCAACACTAAGACCAATAAGCCAATCCACTCCGGTACAATGAACATTAAGATTTATATTTCTAAAAACAAGTACTATAATTATACCGGTGTCACTGATGCTAAAGGTTTTGTTCAATTTAAAGCAACTTTAAAACCTGGAACTTATAAGGTTGTTGTCAGCGATTATGATAAAGGATACACTGCTAAAGCTGTAACAAGTCAGATTAAAGTTAGCAAATCTCCTATTAAGATTGCTTCTACAGCTTTAAAAGTTAAAAAAGGCAAATACTTTAAAGTTAAGGTAACAAGCACTAAAAGCAAAAAGGTCCTTTCTGCTGTAAAGGTTAAAGTGAGAATTTATACTGGCAAAAAGTACAAGACTTACACTATCAAAACCAATAAGAAAGGAATCGCAAGCTTGAAGATTAAGCAAAAAGTAGGAAAACACAAAGTTGTTCTTACTCCTTATCAAACCAAGTATTACACTGCTAAGAAGGTTACTAAAACTTTAAGAGTTGTTAAATAATTGGAAAATTAAACAAAATTAGTTAAATTAAGAGATTCATTCTCTTAATTCTTTTTTTTTAAAACAAGCATTTTATTTTATAAATAAGTATTTTTTTTTTTTTTTTTTTTTTTAAAACGTTATTTCTAGTTTTATATCAATTTTATCTATTTTTAAAAAGAGTCTAAAAAAATTAATATTCTATTTTTAAGTTAATCAATTAAAAAAAGTAAATGAGGATTGTTATTTCAAATCATCTGTATTTATTAAATCACTGTTCATCAATGATTTCATTGTATCAATGTCTATTTGTCCAGGTGCTGTATTGTCATTTACTACAGCAAAAGTAAATGGTGTATTGAATTTAGATGCAATAACCCTTGTATAGCTTCCCAATTCTCCCATGGAAATAGCTACAACGTTATCGAAGTGAGATAATAATGGTAAAATTGTCAATGTATCCTCTAATGTATTAGGCATAACTGCTATCTTTGCAATGTCTCCAAGTTGTTTTTCCTGAATTACAATGTCCATTAATATGTCCAAATCAGGAGTTTGTTTGAAGTTATGATAAGAAATGATGGATGTTACTCCAGTTTCTGTAATTGATTCAATAAGCTCTCTATCAGTTTGAAGCTCTACATCAACATAATCAGCCACATCACAACATTCTCTAAGTATAGCTATCCTGTCATCTTCACTGCCTCTAAAGGATCCTCCTTCCTTAGCAGTCCTATTGGTTGCTATTGTTGGGAAATTGATTTCTTCTAGGATTTCCTTTACAATCTTAGGATTAGGATTTTCCATGCCATCTATTCTAAGTTCAAGAATGTCTGCACCTTTTATTATGCAATCGTTAGCAACTTTCAAGATGTCTTCCTTGTTCTTTTGGAAAATTGGAATAGCTATTTTAGTTTCACTGTACACGCTGTTTACCCCATTTTAAAAACATAATTTTTATCATTTTTTGATTTTAATTTTTATTTACTAATATATTTAACTTATTTAATTAAATACTTAATTGATTTCAAGTATGTTTTATACAATTATCAATGTTTAATAAATAATTAAAGATATTAACTATAAAAGCTAAAGATATTAATGATATTATGAAAGTTGTAGCTATTGGTGCAGATATTTCAAGCAATGATGTTTCCGTTTCCGATTCATTAGTTGAAAACATTGAAAAGGACATTCCTAAACTCTTCGAATTGGGAGCAAGAAAGGCAGCTTTAACAAATGTTACAGGAGATGATGTTGTAATCACTGCATTTGTTGAAGATGAGTTATTGGAAACAGTTAATGCAGGAATTGTAGAAATATTAAGAAACAATGCAGAAGATTTAGGTGATGTGGCAGGAATCTCTGAAGATCCTGATAATGCTGGAGAAGGCATATCCTATGCAGAAGCAAATCTGGAAGAAGGTCCTTTTCAGGATGCAATCATAATGGCATTTGACACCTATGGAGGGGAATCTTTTGTAGCTGATGTGGCTAATTCTGCTATAGAAGCAGCAAGTGGAATGAAATCAGTCACAGGAGTCAGCGATAAGATAGGTACAAGAACTGATATTCCAGGAGTAGGGTATGTATCCATTGATGACACTGATGATCCTGTTGTGGTTGTTTCAGTAAATGAATTGGAACAGATTGCTGTTGTTGCAAGTGCTATGGTTGGAGCAGCTTTAGGTAATAAAAACACTTATCTCGTAAAGAGGCATACTGCATGCAATGTGCTTCCAGGAAGTGTCTTGGTATCTGTAACTGCATTAATGAATGGAAATATGATAGATTTATCTATACCATTTGAAAACAAAACTAGAATTTTAGGTTAAGTATCATCTTAATTGATTTTAGATGCTATTATTTTAATTATTTTTAATAAAGCAGTAGTTTAATTAATCATAAATTAGATTATTCTTTATTAAAATTTTTTCTTATTTTTTATCCTATATTTTTCATTTTATTTCTCCTAATTTTTCTAATTTTTTACTTATTTTTTTTATTATTCTTATTTTTTTTATTATTCTTATTTTTTTTATTATTCTTATTTTTTTTATTATTCTTATTTTTTTTATTATTCTTATTTTTTTCTTTATAACTTAATTTAGTAAACTTTAAGGTTATATTGAATATATTGAACTGTATAACTTTAAGAGAGGTGATAAAGTGAATGATATTGGTAAAATCTTGGTTGGTGTTCTAATCGGTTTGATTTTAGTAGGATTAGTAATCACATTTGCCCCGTCTGGAGCTTATGATAATTCTACTGATGTTTCTGTAGCAGATCAATCCCAATCCAACGATAAGGGTGGAATATTAAACTTTGTTCAAAACTCAACATCCAATTCTTCTGCAGTTAGCAGCAATGGTTCAGGTTCTCAACTTAGTTCAAGCAGTTCTGGTAGCGGTGTTACTGGTGGAGGAGTAGAATACAATGCTCAAGAGGGTAGCGGATATTATTACTAAATAAACTATAGTGATAGCAATTTCCGTCAATACGATACTAAAACTGGAGATTTAATCGGTTCTAGTTTTGACGAAGACCAAGAAAAATTAGGTAATTATAATGGAGAAATGCTTTAAATTAAATTTTATTTTTACCATTTTTCGGAATAATATAAAATTTTAATTTTTTATTTTTCTCTTATTTTTATGCTATTTCTATTTCTTATTTCTATTTTTAGATTATTTTTTTACATTTTGCATTCTATTTCTTATTTCTGTTTCTTTAAAATTTTCAAATTTTATATATTTTTAATAAATAAATGATTAACTATTTAATATTTAAGAACTATATATAATAATATTAATAATTTTTAAGATTATTATCTAAATTTAAACTTAATTTAATTAATTAATTTGAAATAATTATTTAAAATTTCGATTGTGGTTCATATGATAATATTGAATGAAAATACAAAATGTTTAGTACAAGGAATTACTGGAAAACAAGGCCAATTCCATACTGAACAGATGATTAAATACAATACAAAGATTGTAGCAGGAGTAACTCCAGGCAAAGGCGGTCAAGAGGTTTGCGGAGTTCCTGTTTTTGATTCTATTGAAGAAGCTAAGGAGAATGTAGATGTAAATGCATCAATCATATTCGTACCAGCACCATTTGCAAAGGATGCTGCATTTGAATCCATTGATCATTTGGATTTGGTTATTATAATCACTGAACACATTCCTATTCATGACACTATGGGAATCATGGCTTATGCAAAAGCAAAAGGCGTCACTGTTATTGGACCAAACACTCCTGGTGTAATTTCCCCTAAAGTGGGAAAACTTGGTATCATGCCTACACATATCTTCTCTGAAGGTGATGTTGGAGTTATTTCCAGAAGTGGTACATTGACTTACGAAATTGCAAGCCAATTGACCCGTGCAGGAATTGGACAAAGTACTTGTGTAGGTATTGGAGGAGACCCTGTTATCGGTACTCCATACATTGAAGTATTGGATATGTTCGAAAACGACCCTGATACAAAAGAAATCGTATTGATTGGTGAAATCGGTGGAGGTGCTGAAGAAGCTGCTGCTGAATACATCAAGGACAATATTACAAAACCTGTTGTAGCTTATATTGCAGGTCTTTCTGCACCACCTGGAAAAAGAATGGGTCACGCAGGAGCTATCATTGCTGGTAACTCAGGTACTGCAAAAAGCAAAATGGAAGCTTTGGCAGCTGCTGGTGTAAAAGTAGCTACAAAACCTTCTGAAATAGTGGAATTTATTAAAGAAGTTCGTGGAGAATAATCTCTCCATCTTTTTTTTATTTTCTAAATTATCAAAATTACACAAATCTAAAAAATTAAAATTTACAGAAACTCTATTTTTATAGGAAAACTATTTTTCTCGGTGATAATATGGATAAAGAAGAAATCATTGAAAAGTTATTGGCTGGTGAAATGAAGCTTTATCAAATTGACAAGTTTACTGAAAATGCTACAGAAGCTTTAGACATTAGAAGGGAATTTATAGAAAGACATTCCAATTGCCAGCTTGAAAAGATAGCAGACTATACATTGGATATGGAACTTGCTTTTGCAAAGAATATTGAAAACCCTATAGGAACAGTGCAAATACCTATTGGAGTTGCAGGTCCCTTAAAAGTCAATGGAGAATATGCCAAAGATGCTTTCTTTGTGCCACTTGCTACATCTGAAGGTGCATTATTGGCTTCAGTAAATAGGGGCTGTTCAGCCATCACTGCGGCTGGAGGGGCTAATGCAAGGGTAATCGGCGATAAGATGACAAGAGCTCCTGCTATCAAAACCAATTCAATCGTTGAGGCTGTAAATGTCAAGAAATGGTTTGAAGATAAGTTTGATGAGCTTAAGGAAATCGCAGAATCCACAACAAGCCATGGAAAATTGGTTAAGATAGATCCAATCATCATTGTAGGAAATTATGTTTATCCTCGTTTTGTTTACTCAACTGGAGACAGCATGGGCATGAACATGGTAACCATTGCCACTGAAAAGGTCTTGGCTAAATTGCATGAGGATTTAGGAGTTCATGCTTTGGCTTTAAGCGGAAATCTATGTGTAGATAAGAAACCTGCAGCAATCAATATAGTGGAAGGAAGAGGAAAAACTGTTGTTGCAGACATTTTAATCCCTGAATCTATTGTAAGGGCAAAGCTTAAGACAACTGCAAAGGCAATAGAAGAGGTAAACACTGCTAAAAACTTGATAGGTTCCGCAGCAGCAGGCAGCATGGCTTTCAATGCTCACTTTGCAAACATGATTGGGGCGATATTCTTAGCTACCGGTCAGGATGAAGCGCATGTTGTTGAAGGTTCATTGGGAATTACAACTGCAGAGGATAGGGATGGAGACTTATACTTCTCTGTAAACATGCCTGATTTGCCTATCGCTACCATTGGTGGTGGAACAAGGCTTGAAACTGCAAATGAAGGATTGCAGATAATCGATTGTGCAGGATCAGGTAAGGTAAACAAATTTGCTGAAATTGTCATTTCAACTGTTATGGCAGGTGAATTGTCCTTAATTGCAGCAATATCTGCAGGACACTTGGCAAAAGCTCACCAAGAGCTTGGAAGATAATTGTTTTTAATTTTATTAAATCTTTTATATTATTCTTATTATTTTATTTTTTCATTATTTTCTCAGTAATTGCTGATATGGATTAAATTTTTTCTATTTTTATAACTATTGATTATTATGCCCGACAATGAATATATTGATTTTAAAAAGGAATTTGAAGAATTCAAAAAAGAATTGGAATCCAGTAAACCTATGTTTGATGATGAATCTATAGAGTTCAATGATTTTGATAATTTAATATCAAAAGATGATGATTTTGATCTTTTAGATAGCATAGATGAATCTAATGATCATGCTAATTTAACTCATGATTATCCTAAAATTGCTCTTGAAACAGATGATATTCTAATGAATTTAACCCTTAAAAAGGATTATTCCACTATTGATGATTTGGAAAAGAGGAAAGAGGGATTCATCAAGGATTTAAAGGATTTTATTGATGAATTTGAATCAACTGAAGAGTCAAGTCAATTGATGAAGTATTATGATTGAATGTTTAGATTATAGTTGAGTTTTCATATATTTTAATTTCAAATATAAAATAATAAATACTAAAATGAACATATAAACAATTACTTATTAACAATAGTTAAAATTTTATTTTGGCTGTTTTAATTAAAGGTGATATTATGTGTAGTTCTGGAGGCCCAATGGCTGATCTTTCAATGAAAAAATTGAAAACAAAGAAATATAAATGCTTAGATTGTGGAAATGATTTTAAAGGATTAGGTAAAAAGGTTATCTGTCCTTCCTGTCAAAGTGACAACGTAGAAGCACAAGAATAAGTATATTGCTATTTTATATGTTAAGAGTGAATGTTTCATTTGCTCTTTAACTTTTTTTATTATTTTATTACACCTGTTTTTCGAATTTTTATTATTTTTATTTCAATATTAAAAGATTTTATCATTTTAAGTCAATTAAATCATTATCTGTGATATCATGGAAACAGAAATCAAATTTACTAAGGATGAAATACTGTTTTTGCTCGGTGAAAGCGGTATGGTTGGAATAGTTAAGGCTGGAGAGGAAAAGATGCTATTTATAGGAACTCCAGACAGTGATGAAATTGTTCAATATCTTGAAGAAGATGATTTAATAGCTGTTTCTTCCTTTAATTTAGGTGAAAAATATGAAAAGGGAATAAGGTCTCTTGCTTATCTTACAAGGGATATAGAGTCACCTATACTTGTACTGCCAAAGTACCACCCATCATCAAAAAGACTTAAAATGGTATTGTCTGTAGGTGAAAACGTTAGATTAGACTGTGGAATAGTTCCTGGAACACACCCTGAACAGGATATCTTATGCTCCTGTGACAGTTTATCCGGCTTGAATATAGTCAAATCCAAAGAGGGTGTTGTTATAGAAGGAGAAGTTAAGAACTATAAGATTGAGCCATTTTAGGCATTTATTTTTTACCAATAATATTTTTTTAGTAAATATCAAATAATTTATTTTTATAATTATCTTCTTTTCTTAAGAATTACATTTTACTCTTTTTTATTTCATTATATTATTTATACATTATAATTTTTTTAAAAAGTTTTATATATATATAAAATAAAATAATATTAAATGTTTTATTTAAACAAATGAAATATAAAAAATTTAGAATTGACGAATATGTTATTGCATGAACAAGCATTCCAATTAATCGGTGAAGGAGTCGTACTATTAATTTTGCTGATAGTAATCATCCTAATTGTAGGGCTTATACTCGGAATAATTCTAGTTAGGAAAAATAAGCTGGTATTGCCATCAGTTATAATATTTATTGTAAATGTATTTTACTCTCCATTGAAGAGTTTTGCAAATCTTTTAGGCCTTGATGATGCTTTTGTTGACCATATTGGGATTGAAGTAAGGAATAAGGTAAATAAAAAGAAGTTTGATGAGATTCCTCCTGAAGACAAAATCATAGTGTTGCCCCATTGCTTAAGGTCTGCTCATTGTGAAGCTAGCTTAAAGGAAACTGGTGTTTTATGCACACATTGTGGAAAATGTGCAATTGGTGTAATTAAGGAAAAGGCTGAACCGATGGGATATAGGGTTTTCATTGTGCCAGGTTCCAGTTTCGTTAAGAAGATCATTCAACATAATAAGTTCAAATCCGTTGTAGGCGTTGCTTGTCATGTGGACTTGAATCAAACCATGATGGCCTTGTCGGATTTTGCTCCTCAAGGAGTTCTTTTATCTTCATCAGGTTGCTTTGAAACAAAGGTGGACGTTTCAAAAGTGCTTGAGACAATTGGTTATTACGATTTTAAAAAACAAGAAGAAAAACGTTAAATAAGGTGAAAATATGCCTGAAAATGATATAAATCCATTTTTTACCATTAAGAAAGTAAGAGAAGGGGATGAATTGAAAATGGATCAGAAATTCATTAAGATCAGAATGAATTCAAATAAGGTTATTGCTATCCATTATAAAGCCCCTATGGAAAGAACAATTGAATTAGAGATGTTCTTTGAAAATTTCAATCCTATTGACAGAATCAATTATGATATAGGAGGAACAGGTTGGGTTGGCGCAAACTTCAGAGGTCTTATTGACGGTAAGGACGATTCATTGCCAATTGATTATGATTATAAGATTCTTATGTTGGAAGAATACAAATGCCCCACTAAGGTAGAACTTAAGAACCTAAAGAGAAGCTCTAAATTTAGGCCTAATTTTACTTTAGCTGACTCTTAAACTTTATTATATTGGAGGAAAATCATGAACAGTAAAAGGACAGCCTTTATTGCTATTGCAGTATTGGCAATTGTAATTAGTTCATTAGGTGCTGTTTCAGCATTTGAATTGTTTGGAATGAACTTATTTGGAGGCCCTACAACAGACTTTGACAATAAGTTTATGTCCGGCACATTTAATGGTGATATGACTCAAAATAACATAAGTGAAGATAACTTAACCAAAGGATGGACTGATTCCTATGAAGATAAGGAGCATAACATAACCTACAACATGTCCTGTGTAAAGGATGGTGACTTCATAACCGATGTTTATCAATTGCAAGGGTTAGGGGCTCCTGAAATAAGAAACTATAATGGCCAGCCTTGGAAAATATTCTATTCTCAAGCTGTTCCTAATGCCAATGTTTCAGCTAATGGAAGTTCCGGAAACAATTCCAATAATACTATTAATGTGTACATTTGTGAAGCTGACATTAATGGAACCGCATATACAATAAATATCATGTCTTATGATAATAAGACAGAATGTGACGGAACTTTATTCTGTCCGTTGTATAAGGATTATACTGAACCTTTAATTAAGAGCATTGAGTTTAAAGATGCTAAAAAAGCTCCTAAAATGGCTGATTTAATGGGCATGTCAGATGGGGAGTTTGAATTCAATAGGGAATACGTTGATGGTATTTTCAATGGTACCATTGATCCAAGTCAAGGTTAATGGAATATTAAATTTTTATAAGATTTGACAGAATAATAATTTATTCTGTTGTTTATTCTCTTTTTTAAAAGATCAAGTTAGTGATATTTATGAAAGTAACTGTTTTTCATGCAAATGAATGTGATAAAAGGAAATGCACTGCATTTAAGATGGAAAAGCAAGGAAAATGCAAGATAGTCTATAAGATACATCAGATTCCACGTGGTGCAGTTGTTTTGAATCCATTTTCCGAAAAGGCAGTATCCTATGAAGACAGGCCTCTTGTTGAAAACAAGGGTGTTGTAGGTCTTGACTGTTCTTGGAATAAGGTATCTAAGTCAGCAAGTTTCTTCAGTTTATCTAAATATCACAGGTCTCTTCCTTTTTTAATCGCTGCAAATCCGGTTAATTTTGGAAAGCCTTGCATATTATCTACAAATGAAGCTATTGCCGCTACATTCTATATAACTGGATTTAAGGATGAGGCACACCATATCATGGATGGATTCAAATGGGGTCATTCATTCATAGAAATGAATTATGACTTATTGGAATCTTACAGTGATGTAAAAACAAGTGAAGAGGTAGTACAAATACAAAATGAGTTCTTAGAGGCTCATGAAAGGTAAAAATAAACCTAACATTTATATAGTATTAAATTAATATATTTCATTAATAGTTATGATTACATGCTATTGTAATTCATAATTTATTTTTAGACTTTTAGTATGAATTTAATGAATTATTTCTCTAGAATTTTTTCATGAATTTCTATTTAAGTTATATTGATCAATTAATTTAATAAGATACGGAGGAATTATTAATGGCAAGATTTGAAGAAGCAGAAAACAGAATGTTTAATGTAAAAATCTGTTTAAAATGTAATGCACGTAATCCTGCTGGAGCTACTACTTGTAGAAAATGTGGTTACAAAGGTTTAAGATTCAAAGCTAAAGAACCTAGAGGATAGATTCACTCTATCCCTTTAAACTTAAAAGAGAATTTTTATTCTCTTTAGATTTTTATATTAACTTATTTTTCTAAATACCAATTTTAACTGATTTAACTAATTTTTAACTAATTTTCATTGGTTTTTATAAATTTTTAACTGATTTTAACTAATTTTTAACTTTAACAATTTTATATTATAAACTATTCTTATAATTTACTAATTTTACAGATTCTTTATTTTATAATAATTTTTAATAAATTTATATTAATTTTAAATACTAATAAGTAAATAAATATAATTATTAATAGATTATTTCAAAGATTAATCTAAAATTAATTTAATTTAATAAATATTTTAAAATTCATTGTGTGATTTTATGGAAAATGTAGAAGCTCATTTTAAAGAAATATTAAAAACTCGTAAAATTCATTTAACTCTAATAGATCCTGATGAACAAAGCCCTGAAGAAGCTGTAGCTATTGCTAAAGCAGCAATTGAAGGTGGCAGTGATGGTATTATGGTTGGAGGTTCCACTGTAGATACCGCTGCACTTGACGGAACTTGTAAGGCATTATCTGAAAACATTGAATTGCCTATTGTATTGTTCCCAGGAAACATCAATGGTGCAAGCAAATATGCAGATGCTATCTTCTTCATGAGTTATTTAAATTCAAACAATCCTTACTGGATTATCGGTGCTCAAGCATTGGCAGCACCTGCAGTTAACAAAACAGGTATCGAAAAGATTCCTATGGGTTATGTCGTAGCTGAACCTGGTGGAACTGTCGGTTGGGTTGGAGACGCTAAATTAATCCCAAGAAACAAGCCAAAAATCCCAGCTATCTATGCTATGGCAGCTGAAAACTTAGGTATGAGATACTTCTATATTGAAGCAGGATCCGGTGCAGATCAACCTATTCCTCCTGAAATGGTTGCATATACAAAAAGAGCTACCCAAGACATTGTTCTTGTTGTAGGTGGAGGAATCCGTGATGCAACAGCAGCTTATACTGCAGCAAAAGCTGGTGCAGACATCATTGTTACAGGCACTGTTGTAGAAGAAACTACCGATGTTAAAGGTAAAATCCAAGAAATAGTGGCAGGAGTTCGTAAAGCTTCTGAATAATATTATTTCTTTCTTTTTTTCTTTTTTTAGATTATTTTATAAATTTTTAACTTCTAAACTATTTTTTTTTTTTACTATTGTTTTCTATCTTTTTAATTAATTACCAAATGCTCTTTCTAACCGTTTAAATAAAACTAAACTATATATTAATTTATAAAATAATTTATAATATTAGGATAATATTTTAATATATAAAATTGTAAAATAAGAAAAATTATAATTTTTTAGGTTTTATCATGTTAAATTCGTTATATACAGAGGCTATTAGGAAAAAAGGATTAATTAATGAACCTTTGGAAGAATATAAGGAAACTAAAATAGACATTGAATCCAAATGGCATGAAGAGGAGATTATTGCAAGTGATTCAAACCATATTCTTGCTGCAGGTGATGGAAGCTATAACAAAAAGAAATATCTTAGCTTCAATTTCTATGCTGTAGCTGCACAATCTCTCATTTACAATCCTAATGATACAGAATCAAAACTAAAGACAATTGAATCTGCAGAGCTCGATATAATACCTCATCAATCATTTTTAGAGGATAGATTGAGGAATATGATGAGCATATTTGAGATAAAGACTGCAATAAAGACATTCAATGATTTTGATATAGATTATTATATGGATGATGGATCTATTTTAGGCGATTTGATACGTCCAATTCCTGTAGAAAAGAGCATTTCACCAGAATATAAATCAAACATAATATCTCCAGTCAAGGAAAAACTAGAGTCTGAAATACAATCTAGCGAGTTAAATCTATCTTCATTTAATTTCAAGGAAGAATTTAAAGACTTGTTTGATGATGAAAATATTGATGAATATGCTTTAATAACATTTTTAGAGAGTTTGGAAAACTTGATTGCATTAAAATATCTTTTAGAGAATAAAAAGAAAATCATCGCCATTTCCAAAACATCATCAAGCAATGAAATATTCCATGCAAATATACCTGATATGGCTATTTTGGATGGAATGACAAGAAAGCAAGGATTCAGTGAACCTTACCATAGAAAGGTAACTTACAAGACCAAGCATGATTTCCCTATTGAAGATGAGTTCTTTAGAGATCTTTGGTTTACAATATTCTTTGCAAGACTTGATGACAATAAGAACATCATTAAAATAGAATTGCCTTTTTACACTAAAGATTTAGATGAAATAAGAGAAATTTTAAAGGTTTTAAAATCAAATTCAACTGAAGGATATCCATTTTTACTAAAGAAAGCACATAATGATGTTGTTATTTCAAATCAGGATATGGATAGCTTGTCTAAAATAATTGGATTCTTGGATAAGTCTGGTCGTGAAATGTTAAATTAAGATAATGAAGATGACTAAATAATTTGATTATTAAGTTTAATTGAAGTTTATAAAATAAAAAATTTGTTTTAGAGAATATATTGAGTTTAGAGGTTTAAAAATGATTGGAAGATGCATAGGAGAAACATCTCTTATTGAAGTAAGTTTCATTTCAAAAGAAATGCCACAAGTAGGGGAATATGTAACACTTGAATATGATGGAAAAATCATATTAGGTATGATAGAATCAATGGTTCGCGGAAGCGTTTCATTAAACAATGAAATTTATGATCCAGATACAATTGCTAAGATAAGGGAAATTGAAGGTGATGATTATTACATAAGGGGAAACATCTCAATTCTTGGAGATATAAATGATAATTTGAAATTGCCACGTACTCCAGCTCCTCCGGGAACACCTATTTATCCAGCTCCTAGTGAAGTTTTGGATAGGATATTCCACATTGAAAACTCTCTTAAGCTAGGCAATTTAATTAACAATGAGGATGTTGAAGTCGGAGTGGATATCAACAAGATGGTGTCCCGTCACTTGGCAATTCTTGCAATGACAGGTGCAGGTAAGTCAAATACTGTTTCTGTAATCATTGACGGACTTTTAGAGTATAACGGTTGCATGCTTATCTTTGATATGCATTCAGAATATGTTGATGCAGAATTTACTAATGGAAAAGTAAACGTAATCCTGCCAATGATAAATCCTCAATATATGGAATTTTCAGAAATTAAAAAATTGGCAAGCATTCCTTCCAATGCTCCTTTGCAAGAGAGATACTTTAGAAGAGCTTTTAACGAAGCTAGACGATTAGTGAAAGAGGGAACTGCAAGCACTGCTGATTTTATAGAATTATTATACAAAATCCTTGATAACTGGTATAATGATGAGGATTATGATGCCAGCAATAAGAAAAACATTATGGATGTAATCAATAAGATAGAGGATTTGAATGTAAAATATGATAGATTATTAAATGTTAATATTGGTGACTTCCTAACTCAAATAAAACCAGGAATGGCTAATGTTCTTGATTTAGGACAAGTCGATGAGAATATGGCTGAAGTATTGGTTGCTCATGTGCTTAGAAGATCCCTTAGGAGCAGAAAACAATATGTCAGACACAACGATAATGATGCATTGCCCTATCCATTATTCTTTGTAGTTGAAGAAGCACATATTTTAGCACCTCAAAACAGAAGCAGCAACAGTAAATATTGGATTACACGTATAGCTAGAGAAGGTCGTAAATTTGGTTTAGGTCTTTGTTTGGTAAGTCAATCTCCTAAATCTGTTGATGCTGAAACATTATCTCAAGCCAATAATATGATAATTCTAAGACTTGTAGAGCCAAAAGACCAAAGGCATGTCCAAACTGCAAGTGAAAGCCTTAGTGAAGATTTGGTAAAGCAATTGCCATCACTTAACATTGGGGAAGCGTTGGTTTTAGGGCTCATGACAAAGGTTCCAACCCTTGTAAAGATCAATGAATTCAAGGGACGCCAAAGAGGTGGGGACTTAAATATCATTGAGCAATGGCAAACAAAAAAAGAAGATGAGGAAAAAGCTTTACAAAAGGAATTAGACCAATTTGTTAATTTAGGCGGAGGATATTAGATTTAGAAATCTTTATAAGATACTAATTCTTATTATTGTTGTATAAAAAATTTAAAAATTTCATGTTTTAACACTTATTAATAATGTAATAAATTTAAAAACAAAGGAGGGTGAAATAAAATGCGTTTTGCACATTTATCTGATAGTCATTTAGGTTCAAGACAATTTGGACTATTGGAACGTGAAACTGACTTTTATGATGTATTCGCTAGGAATATAGATAAAATAATAGAAGAAGATGTGGATTTTGTTATCCATAGCGGAGATTTATTTGACAATAACAGGCCTTCTACAGAAGCATTGCTTGCATTTCAAAAGGCATTGCTTAGATTGAACGAAGCTAAAATACCTATTTATGCTGTTGCTGGAAACCATGATTCAATCTTAAGAAAAGGAGCATTGCCTCCACAAGTTTTATTTAAAGACATAGGGCTTAAGTTAATCAGTGATAATCATCCAATGTATACTGAAGGGCCAGTATTGATTTGTGGAGTTCGTTATGTCCCTAGTTCACAAAGCAGGGCTTTAAAAAGTGCTTATGACCAATTATCCAAGATGGCAGACAAGTATCTTAAGTCCATTTTGGTTTCTCACCAAGGTATTGACAAATGGATGCATGAGGATACCCATGAAATCGAGCTTTCACAAATGCCTAAAAACTTTGATTATTATGCTATGGGTCACGTTCATAATTATGTTGAAGAGGATTTCGGAAAAGGTAAATTGGTTTATCCGGGGTCTATGGAAATATGGAGAACAAGCGAATCCAATGAGAATTTCAGAGAATTCGGTAAGGGATTCGTTGTAGTGGACTTAAGCTATGATAAGCCTCAAGTTGAAAGAGTGAAGATTGACCTTCCAAGAGAGTTTGTTAGGGCTGTTATTGATTACAATAAGTTTGAAGAAGGCCTCCATGACATTAGGGAGAAGATTCAATCATTTGACAATAAGCCTATGCTTGATTTGACTGTTGCTGGTGGCGATTTCGATAGTGCGGATGTATATGAAACTATCAAGGAAGCAATCGGTGATAATGTATTGAATCTAAGGCCTAGCTTTAAGCCAGACAAGGTATTGGAAGAGGAAAAGATTATAGATGATACCAAAATATTGGATCCAAGGACTTTATTGCAAAAAAGAGTAAATGAAAAGTATGGTAGGGTTGAAGTGAATAGATTATCCATTGACTTATTGGACAATCTCTCTGTTGGAAGAATAGATGATGCCAAATTCATTTCAGATAGGTTCTATAGCGAGCATTATTATAATGAAGAGGAATCTAGAGGAGAATCTAGAGGAGAATCTAGAGGAGAATCTAGAGAAGAATCAGATGATATGAAAAAATTTGATAGTTTAGACGAATATTTGGATAAGAATTTGGATAATTCCATTGAAGATGATACAAATCATGAAAAATCTCAACAAATGAGTTTTGATGACTTTTAGGGTGATATGATGATATTTACAAGGTTAGAATTGAAAAACTTTAAATCACATGCAGACACTATCTTGGATTTTAATCCTGGAATCAGCTTGATTGTAGGGGAAAATGGTGCTGGAAAATCTTCCATATTTGAAGCCATCTCCTTTGCATTGTTCAAATCATACACTACAAAATCCATCAATGATTTGGTTAGGTCAAATAAGAACACTGGCGATAAGATTCAAATGATTGTAAGATTGTCATTTGTTTCAAATGGAATCGAATATATGGTTGAAAGAACAATAACCCTTACTAAATCCGGTTCAAAACCTACATCAAGCTTATATAAGATTGTAGATGGGGAAGCTGAAATCATCGTTTCCGGAAATAAGGAAGTCGATAAGGAAATTGAAATAATATTAAGCATGGATTCCTCAACATTTTTAAATGCAATCCATATTAGGCAAGGTGAAATAGCTGAACTTATCGATAAGACACCTGCTAAACGTAAGAAGTTAATCGGTAAGTTGTTACGTCTTGAAGAACTGGAAAAGGCTTATGATAACCTTCCTAGAATTAGTGAAGACTATAAAACAAGAAAGGCTGTTTTAGAGGATAGGATACAGCCAGAGTCAGAGCTTAATTTTGAACTTAAAAAGGCTAAAGAAGAGCATTTCACTTTAAGTGAAAGAAATAATGCTTTAAAGAAGGATTATGAATCTCTTAAAAATGACATTGAATTAAAAAATAAGGAAAAAGAAGAATTGGACAAACAAAAGAAGGATTACGAGGCTCTTAATTTGAAATTAGTTCATGAAAATGAGAATTTAAATGGATTAAATAAGTTAAAAGAGGAAATGTCTAATAAATACAAGGAAATTTTAAGAAATGAGGAACAAATGAATCTCTTGAAGCCATATAGTGATAAGCTTCCAGTCTATAATGAATTTAAGGTCTCTCTCACTGATTTAAATAATTTTAAACAGGATGAAAAAAACAATAAGGAAATTATCACAAAGATTGAAGGCTATAAGTCAATTATAGAATCTGAAAAGGAGAATCATGAAAGATTTGTATCTCTTGAAGGTGAAACCAAGGCTTTAAACAACAAGAAAGTTGAATTGTCTGCTGAAATCAAACGTCTGAATGAATTGGAAAAGGAGAAAAACACCTTAATCCATGATATTGATCAGTACAACAAAGATTTGGACAGTTTCTACTACGATGCAAAAACAGTCTTATCTGAGTTTGAAGAGGAAATCGAAACTATCAAAACCAATGATGATTTGAATAACTTGGAAAGTCTTGTTGAAACCCTTAGAACCAATCTTAATAATGAGACTGCTGAGATTGATGAGGAATTGAAAAAATTGAATAAGGAAAACATCAGTCTCAATCAGGAAATCAAGTCACTGGATGAGCCATTATCTGACATTAAGGAAGTGGATAATAAATGTCCTGTTTGCCAATCTGATATTAGCGAAGATAAGAAAAATGAACTCATACATATGTATGAGGACACAATCAAGACTAATACTAAAAAGATTAATGAAAATAATGAAATTATCATTAAATTAAACAAGGAAAAATCATTAAAAGATGCTAATTTATTAAAGCTTGATTCAATTAAAACAAAGATATATCAGAACAAACATATTGTTGGAGATTTGGACAAGTTTTCAAAGAGTTTGGAAACCGTAAATTCCAAAATCAATGATCTTCAAGGCAAGAAGAATGAGCTTGAAGAGTTGGATAAGATAATTGAATCTAAGAATAATGAATTCAAAGAGCTTGAATCTCATGATAAAAAGTATTTGGAAGCAAATACTCTTCTTAAATCATATCCAGATGAATCCAAGATCAAGGATGAATTATATACCATTGCAGGTAAAATCAATCTTGAAGAAGAAAAACTTAAGGAATATGTCAATGCAGATTCCAATCTTTCATTGGATATGAGTTTTGAAACTTTGGACGGATTGATAAAAGACCTCTCTGAAAAGGATACAAGATATCATGTTCTACTAGGTTCTGTGAAAGCTAAAGGTGAGTATGAAGAAAAATTAAAGCTTAAAGCAGATGAAATCTCTCAAAAGGAAAATGATATCAAAATGATTAAGAAAGCAATCGAGTCTTCAGCATATAATGAAGAGAATTACAGGAATATGATATTCCTGATTGAAAGATTAAATGATAAGTTCAATGGATACTCTAAAGAGATTGCTGTCAATGACAACAACTTGAAGATCTATGAAACTACAGTGGAAACCATTGAAAAAACCATTGAAGCAAATAGAAAAAATAAAGAGGAATTCATTGCTGTTAAGGAATATTACGGTTTGCTTGAAGATTTAAGAACTTTCTACAGTAAAGATGGTATTCAAAAGGACTTAAGAAGCCAGTCCAGACCATTGATTCAGAAGTATACAAGGGAATTCTTTGAGAAGTTCAACTTCAACTATTCCGACTTGATATTGGATGATGAGTACAACATTTCCATCTATGGTCCTGAAGGGGAAGCCAATATAGAAATGGTTAGTGGTGGTGAGAAAATAGCTATCTCTCTTGCATTAAGATTAGGCATAACCCAAGCAATGTCAAAAGGAAATATTGAGACAATTCTTTTGGATGAGCCTACAATTCACTTAGACAGTTTCCGTAAACAGCATTTAATCACTGTTTTACGTAGCATGTCTGTAATTCCTCAAATGTTGATAGTTACTCATGATGATGAATTGGAGAATGCTGCAGACACTCTCATTAGAGTTGTTAAAGAAGATGGAATCTCTAAGGTTAAAATAAATAGTTAAAACAGCTTAAAGTTTAAAAAAAGTTTCGATAAGTAATTAATTTATTTACTTATCTTTTTTTATTTAAAATTTTTTTATATTTTTATTTTTAAATGACTTATTTATCAATAATTAAAAAAAGAAGGAATGATTTATTTAAAAATCATCACAGAATTCATCATAATCTCCGCTTACAATGGATCTTATGTCATCGACAATGCAGTTTGCATTCCATCCAACAACTGCTTTTGCTTTTTTCTCAAGCTCTTCTGGAACTATTTCCATACCATAAGGACGTACTAAAAGTATAGGAATGTCAAATTCTTCCGCTTTTTCGATTAGAATGTCAATATACATTTGGTTATAATTGTAAATTCCAGATAAAACAACAATAACATCTACTTTTTTAAAGAAACTTTCTCCAAAAGGAGCGTAATCCTTTGCCATTGATTCAGTCCATAAGAAGTCCGGTTTAGAGTATAGTTTCTCTGTAAATTGTCCATATTCGTTTTCTTGATCAATTCCACGTGTTATAATAAGATTATAGATTTTATTGTCTTGTTCCTCTTCAAACATTTTATCCTTCCTTTTTAATTTTCATTTTAAGTTCATGTCTTATATTTTATATTGTTTTCTTAATATTAAAAATTTTATATAAAAATCATTTTAAAAGATAATTTTTTTCAATATAATGAATAAATGATAGGATATTCATCATTATAAGTTAATTAAGTAAAGTATATTTGAAAAATAGGCTATAAATTTTAGATGAAAAAATGAATAAAATCTAAAAAAAGTTAAAAAGAAAGATAAAAATTAAGCATTTTTAATTTTTTTTATATGGGATAATAATTTTTTTTAAAAATTACTTAATTTTTATTCTTTAACTTAGTTAGAGTCTTACCTTAAAGGTTATCTTCAATTTATTTTTTATAATTCATTATTTATAAATGTAATGTTTATTTAATGTAGTTATATCAATTAATTTGGATATCTAAAAACAAATATTTATTATTATTCCCATTAAGGCAATATCTTAAAGTTATTTGATGTTTAGATAACTTTAATACAATTTAAAATAATTTTATTACTCAATTAGATTTTAGTAATGGATAAATTGTAGTTTATAAAAAAAGTTAAAAAATAGGAGTTTTAAAAGACTAAAATGGCTAAAAGACTAATAGGATAAAAGACTAAAAAGACGCTTCATATATTCTCATTAGGAAATGAGCGAGAGAAACGATATCCATACGATTATGCTCTATTATAGGGATTAAAGGGCCAATATTCTTAGTTGTTAGATATGTTCTATAGTAATCAGGTATATAAGCTCCAGGTATATCATCATCCCTTTTGATACCGAATAAATGCTCTTCTATAGTGGTTAATTTGCAATTAGGCAACTTGTCTTTCCATAAGTTGCGGGAAGGATACATTAAGTCAAAGTGGGTTTGATCAAGATTGCAATCTATCCTATATAATCTTGCTCTGTTTTTTATGAAAGGAATATCAAAATTAGCTCCATTGTATGTTACATGAACGCTGGCTTCATCAATATGTGAAAGATAGCTTTCAATAAGTGCAGGTTCCTCTTCCTTTCTTCTAAGCAAATACTGGTTGGATTCAATATAATCTCCTTTAATCTCAGCAATCCCAAGTAGAATGATTGCTGCATTTGATAATCCAAGAGTTTCAATATCCATGAATTTCAAATTAAATGGATCAAGAGAGCTTAAAGCCTTTAAAGTGCTGTTTCTGGAATTAGGATATTTATTCAATCTTTTCAGTAGATTAAACTCCTTGATGAAACAGTCATTTTCTATTTTTTCTATTAATTTTTCTGCATTTCTTGCATAAGTGGGATGATTTAACAAGTCATAAAAATTATTGTATCCATTTTCCTTAAGTTTCATTTCTTTTTGAAACCCTATTCCAGGCATTAACTTTAAATTTGAAGCCAAATCTTCCTTAATGGATTTATTTTTATTTTCTAAAGAAAAGTCTATTTTCTCTTTTCTTGTAATCTTCAAGGTTTCTCCATAGATATTTTCAATCACTTTGCTTCCTTCAATATCCAAGAAATCCCAATCATTGTATTTATGCATCAATCCAAATTTAAGATTGTTAAAATAAGTGAGAGAGCCTAGCCTACCTCTTTCATAAGCTTCTTTAGAGGGATTTGCAGAAGATAATGAATTTGATAGAATTTTCTCCAGATATGCTTCATGCTCTTCTCTACGTGATGTCATAGTATCTTAGAAATTTATATGGAATGTAATGTAGGTATATGGCAATTCACAGCAAGGAACAACATCTCTTGAATTAATGACGACTTTTCCAAACTTAGCCAAGTATGATTCAATCTCTGCTCTGACTGCTTTGACTTTATTTGGATCATGAACCCTCACATTTCCTAAAAAACTGGTTCCTTTAGTTGTTTTCATAATTGAAAGCCCATCCATTCTATAAGGAAGTTCATGTTTTTCAAGGATATTGTTGATGTCTGTATTGATTTGCTCTTTAACTTCATTTTTATTTTCATCAGTGATTTCCATAATATCACCTTCATAACCCTTTTATAAAGTTTTATAAACTTTTTATAAACAATATATATTATTTCTTATTTTTATTTGTTTTTAATGTTTCAATTCAAGCAAGAATTCATTAGCATCCTCATGTCCAGAATCAATTGAAATAGCTTTTTTCACAAAAGATAAAGCCCCTAACTTATCATCTTGCTCATAAAGTATTTTTCCAATGAGAAAATATGCGTCTGCACTATCTTTCTTGATTATTATATTGGTTAATATATCTTTAGCTATGCTATAGTTTCCCTTATTGAACTCTTCAAGGGCATCAGCATATGCCTCATCTAAATGATCTATCTCTTCATTTTCCTCATTTTCCACCATCTCTTCATCAATAGGTTCATCAGAATTTTCTATATCCCTACTTCTCTTATCTTTTTGGTTATAATATGTTTCATTATAGGATATATTATCCTCTAAATCCTGATTTTCTAATGCAGATAATTCCTCTGGAGATAACTTATTCATCTCTTCCCACATATAATCCAAAATGAACTCAGTAGCTTTCTTATGCAATGGCTTGTTATCATTTCCACATTTAGGAGAGTATATACAGGAAGGGCAACCGTTTTCACATTCGCATGTCTTTAGAAGATTCCTTGTAGAATTGGTTAATTTGCTGAATACATCAATTGCCTTTTCACAAATACCAATTCCTCCTTCATATGCATCGTAAATGAAAATTGAAGCTTCTTGAGTGTCTTCATGATAATTGGTTGAAAGTCCGCCAATATCAAATCTATCACACATCACATGAAGTGGGAACAGTCCTATCAAAGCATGTTCTGCACCGTGAAGGCCTCCTTCATAGACTTCGCTTTCATTCTTAAATCTCTCTTCCAATGTCTCTTTGACACTGTTTGGAATTGTAAACCACAATCCTTTTGTCTTGAATTTCAATGGAGGCAAGTCTAGAATGTATGTTCCAATTGTCTTTGAAAATTCCATTCTCTTGTATTTATAATAGTCTTCCTCTACTTCAAGCTCTCCATAATGAACAGTAAAGTCTCCAATCTTGACCTTTTTGATCTTTTTAATGATTTTTGTTTGAGTCCTCTTAAGTGCAATTGTATGGGCATTGACATCCCTTTTAATCACATTTATAATATGAGTGTTAAAGTCGACATCAGTTACAATATAAGTTTGGCCTTTATTGATTAAAATAGCTCCCTCATGAGCTTCCCTATACATTTGAGACCTTTCTATCTTTTCAATCAATTGATTTCCATTCATTACGCTGAATATCTCATTTGAAATCTGATCAAGCGAAAATTCAAATGCTGGATTATCATCATAAGGATAAATGTAAACTCCTGCGCTCTTTCTCAAGTCCCTGTTCTGAACGATATTGTCTATGAATTCTTCATCTACACCGAATACCTTTTCTATCTCTTCTGGAGCAAGTGGCAATTCATTTGCAGCACAAATAATATGATTATTCAATAGCTTTTCATTATTCAAATCGATTACAACGTTCTCATGAGGCTTGTCAAAGAAGAATTCTGGATTTTTCATAAAGTATTGGTCTAATTGGTTTTCAAATGCAACCAATATGACAAGGGATTTCTGATTTCCTCTACCAGATCTTCCTCCTTGCTGCCAGGTTGAAATCATGGAGCCAGGGAATCCTGAAATGATTACAGCATCTAAACTGCCTACATCAATACCTAATTCAAGGGCATTTGTAGAGGTAACGCCTAAATATTTTCTTGATTTTAGGCCGTCTTCTATTTCTCTTCTGTCTTCAGCCAAATAGCCTGCCCTATAAGCTGAAATCCTATCCACATACCTCTTTTTAGTATGCTCCATATCCCTTTTTGTCCATAATGCAATCAATTCTGCAATCTTTCTGCTTGATGTGAAGCATAATGTTTGTATGTCTTTAAGCAGCAAATAAAGGAAAATCCTTTCAGTTTCCTGGTGAATGGATAGATTTTCATCATCAGAATGAACGGGCAATTTTTTATATGGATTGTATAGAATAAAGTCTTTCTCACCGCTTGGAGAGCTATCCTCATCAATCAATTCAAATTCCTCTCCAGTTAACTTTTCTGCAAGCTCTAAAGGATTAGCAAGTGTTGCTGAAGACAATATGAATTTAGGATTGGATCCATAGAAATTAGCAATTCTCTTCAACCTTCTAATTAGGAATGCAACGTTTGAACCGAATATCCCCTTATAGTAATGGGCTTCATCAATAACAATATACTTTAGATTTGAATAGAAACGTTCCCATTGATGATGCCATTGCAAGATCAAATGAATTTGATATGGGTTTGTAAGAATAACTCTTGATTCCTGCCTAATTTTATACCTTTTAGCCTTTGGTGTGTCTCCATCATAAGGATTTGGATTAATGTCAAGGTCTAGTTTCTCATCAAATTTCCTTAAAACCTTTAATTGGTCATAAGATAATGCCTTAGCAGGATAAATGTATAATGCACAAGCGTCATTATCCTTAATGAGTTCTTCCAATACTGGTAAATTGAAGGATAATGTCTTTCCACTTGCAGTTGGTGTTGTAATGATTATGTTCTTGTCTTCTCTTGACTTTTCAATAGCTAAAGCCTGGTGTTTATATAGCTTAATTTCCTTTTCCTCAAGATAGTTCAATATCTTTTTCTCTAGTTTATCTACCTTTTTATAGCTAGCCTCTTTTGCAGGAATGGTCTCGACATGCTCGATTTTTTTCCTAAAACGAATATCGTTTTTAAACTTGTCGATATTTTCCATCTCATCTTTGTCTTTAGCCATATTTGTCATAATAATCATTAAAATTAAGTATTAATTGAGTATTGAAATAAGTTTTAAGTTAATTATTTATTGAATTTGTATAATAAAGTATTATTTGTATAATAAAGTATTATTTGTATAATAAAGTATTATTTGTATAATAAAGTATTAAATTAACTAATAAATTAACTAATAAATTAATTTTAAATATTAGCGTAAAATATTAATTATATATTTGTCAAGCGAATTTAATAAAACTTATCATATATTTCTTTTTGTATTAAATAAAACTTTTCCTATTAGTTTTCATTTGCTCTATGTTTAGTTACTTAAATACAAAAATTAAAATATTTCATAAATTAATATAAGTATAGATATAACTTAGATATATTATTTTTATAAAATGTAAGAGGGGAAAATTTGATAGATTATAAGGAATTTGAAGAAATCGTTGTAAATGTATTGGAAAGGGACATTTCTTCAAATGAAGACCAGAAATCCACTATTTCATCACCTAAAGACCAATCATTGTTCATTGTTGCGGGACCAGGTTCCGGCAAGACAACAGTTATGGTGCTTAAGATATTGAAGTTTATTTTTGTTGATGATGTTTCACCTAATGAGATATTGGCTACCACTTTCACAAGAAAGGCTGCAAGTGAACTCCTATCACGTATTCTCAGTTGGGGAGACAAGATAAAATCCAAGCTTATTGCTAATTACATGGATAAGATGTTCAGCGGTGAAATCACTGATGATTCCATAATTAAGGAAATCAATAGAATAGATTTCAATCAGATCAATATCGGAACCATAGACAGCATAGCGGATGAATTATTGCGTATTTATCGTCAAGCAGGAACAAGCCAACCTATATTAATAGAGGATTTTGTTGCAAATTCCGTTATGATAAATGAATGTCTTCTAAAGGATGACCGATATAAGCATGACTCATTGCAAGAGTATTTGGCAGATATAACAGGAAAGCAATCCAATACAGAACAAAAGCCTAAGGTAAAGAATCTTACAATGATGGCAAGCATATTGATTGAAATAAAGGAACACATTTACTACAATATGGTGGATATCAATAAAATTTTAAGCAATATTCAACCGACAGAACTAGGGAAACAACTGGCTTTAAAGCTAATTTTAGAATATGCAGAAATACTTAAACGTCAAAATATCTATGATTTTGCAATGCTTGAAACTGAATTTCTAAGAAGATTGAATTCAGATAGCCTCAATGTATTCCTAAATGATATTAAGATTATTTTAGTGGATGAGTATCAGGATACAAACCTACTGCAAGAAAGCATTTACTTTAAAATTGCAGAATCCGCAATTCAAAATGGAGGAAACATCACTGTTGTAGGTGATGATGACCAATCTTTATATAGGTTTAGAGGTGCTAGTGTAGACTTATTCACTAATTTTATTGAAAGAATAGCTAGAATTGGAATTGAAGCAAAGGAAGTTAACCTTAAAACCAATTACAGATCCACTGAAAACATCATTGACTTATGCAATGATTTTGTTGAATTGGATGATGAGTATCAATCTGCCCGTGTAAAGGAAAAGCCAAAGATTGAAGTGTCAAGCTTTAATGATGATGATTCAAACCAAGTTCCTATTTTAGGAATGTTCAGAAACAATGAACAGCTTCTTGCAACTGATTTGGCCAGATTCATCGATGAATTAAACAGAAATGGAATAGTTAAACGTAAGATTAAAAGGGTTTTAACCAAAGAAGATAATCAGAAATTCAATTCAGACAATAAGACAACCTTAATCAATTATAGGGATAAAGGATTTGACTTGGCAGAAGGGGAAGATGAGATTGTCATAGAGCTTGGAGAAGATGGTTCTGCTGAGGATATTGCATTTTTAACTTATTCCCCGAAGGAGTTAACTGGCAGAGGAAACCGTACATTTACTTTTGCATTAAAAAAGCAATTGGGAAGATTAAGGCATCCTATTGAAGTCTTTAACCCTAGAGGTCAAGACTTGCAGAATATTGATTGTGTAGCTGTCTTTTGTGGTTTGATGTTGGAATGCATAGATCCTAATTCAAGATACCAAAAGACTAATGATAAATTGCCAAATGCTGCAAGCATGAATATGAATGCTTGGCGTAGAAAAGCAATTTCCTATATGAATGATGTAAATCCAGAGCCACATTCACCTGTTTCCTTAGAGAAATTCGTAACTCATTGGCAAATCAGACATCCGTTTTCATCTGATGAATCAAATGATATCAAATGGCCTACAAAGGCTAATCTGATGGAATTGGCATATAAGCTGGTCAGCTGGATACCGGAATTCCAGGAAGATGATGAAGGTGTAGTTTATCTTAAGGCTATCACTCAAACAATTACACAAACAAGCTTCTTTAATAAGTATTCCGCTAACATCGATTTCTCTTCACCAGAAGCAGAAAAGGAATCAATTAACGAGGCATTGCTAAATATATTTGTGCCAATAGCCAGTGGTGGAGTGCAGATAGATGAGAATCTGTTTGAAGTCATTCCTTCTAATAGATTTAATATCATGTCCATTCATCAGGCAAAGGGACTGGAGTTCCCTCTTGTCATTGTTGATGTTGGATCAAGGTTTAAGAAGAACCTATCTAAAGACGCTAACTTAAGATTCCCTAAGAATGCAGATTCATCTTCAATAATTCAGGATAGCATTAGAAAATACAGTTCATTATCCAATATGGATAGGGATTCTAAAGACATGGCATTTGATGATTTGACAAGATTGTATTTTGTTGCATTCTCCAGAGCTAAAGATGTTTTGCTATTAGTTGGATTAAATCCAAACATTGATGGATATAAACAAAATGATAAACAAAGAAAAATACCTAATGTTGCATTAGGTTGGAATAGGGATGAAGAATTTATAGGTTTTGACAATATATTTTTAATTTAATTAGTCGTTCTTTTAAGTAAATTATATGAAACTTTGTATGAAATTATTTGATATTTATTAAAAAAATATTATTTGTAAATAAAATTTATTGGTAAATAAAATATTAAAAAAATTATTTGATTGGTGTAAAAATGAAATTATCAACTAGATCAAGAGAGTATATCATACCGGAATATAGCTTAACTGGTGATTTATTATCATTTTTAACTTGCAATTTACAGTATCGTTATCAAAACAAGGGAAATCTTCCACCATCAATGCCTGTACAATTGTGGTTTGGTGAATTCATACATGGAGCATTGGAAGAGGCATTTTTAAAATGGAAAAAATATTCAAATGCAGACAAATTAGTGTTCCCTTGGAACTGGGAAGAGGAAATAAAGCCAATAGAAGACTTAATAACAGGTAGATTAAAGGTTAAAGGATTAAACCCTCCATATGAATATGTGAATAATTATGGGCCTAATGATAATATTTATAGCGCAAGATTAGAGCGTTCAATTAACCTCTGGGGACCACATCTATTCCCTTTAATTGAAGATACAGAAGTATTGATAAAAGGATTAAGACCTATGAATTATGAAAATGGCAGGTCTGATTACTATTCAATAAATGGTGTTGTTGATGTTTTAAGTTCAAAAATGGTGGATAAGTTTTATCAAAAAACAAATAATAATCCATTTCAACAGACTTTAGATGATTATTTCAATCTTTCTCAAACAAACAGCATCATAAGTTACTTGTACAATAATGATGAGTTTAAGAAACTATTGGATGATGAATTGAATGAATATGAAATAATCATAGACTATAAGGGAATGAGAAGACCAAGTGCGCCATCAAAAGACGAATTAATGGAAATCCAATCATTAATGGAAAGAGGAACCCTATTCGATTCAGAGGAATATGAAAAGTATAAGGTTTGGATACAGCATGAATGGCAGATTTTAACATATGCTTGGCTTAGAAAAAATCAGGAAAACCTAGATAAGCCAATTGTAGGAATTATTTTTTACTTGAATGAATTGGTTCCATCAAACGATGACTTAAAGGCAATAAAGGAAGACTTATTGAATGATCAAACTGACATTTCATTAAATCAAATTCTTGCTGAGGATTGGGAAAGATTAAGGAATTGGAATGAAGATTCCGAAATAGCTATTCATAGAGACTTGTCAGACAAGTTTAAGATGGACAGATCCATTAGAATAATCAATGTTGAAGAGGAATTGATAGGCAATTCCTTAGACCAATTCGATAATGTAGTAAATGATATAGAATCCTCATTGATAAAGGAAATGAATGGATGCAAAATCAAGGATGCTTGGAAAGCTGAAGCAGAAGATAGAACCTGCAGTGCATGTGACTTTAGAACATTCTGCAATAAGAAGAAAGACCAAGAATCAGAAAATAAACAAGTGTTTACAATTCCTTAAACAAATAAAAGAAGAATAAAAAGAGTTAGTTATAATTTCTTATAACTAATTTATTTAAATTTTTCAAATTATATATTTTTAAATTATATATTTTCAAATGCTTCCAATAATGGTTTAAGACTATCACAAGGTAAACCTATGATGATTTCCTCATCTACGATTCCTGCATAAGCTCTGGAACCATTACATGCTAAAGTAGTATTGACTTTATTGTTTACATATGGACCGCTTACAGCATCTGCACATAATGATTGTATACCTGCACAGCTAGATTCCACTTTACCTCCATGATTGTAGACAATTCCTTGTGCAATGTACATACCGAATTTAGGAACTGTAATGACAATAACTACATCTGGAACAAAATCCGCTTTTTCTAATGGTGCATAGATGATTCCTAAGCTTTTTTCTTCTTTTCTTGGAATGTTGTCTATTACAGATTTTGCTGTTTCAACACTATCAAATCTGCCTAACTTATAATAGAATTCTCCAGATGCAATCTTAGGTGGAAGAGGTTCCAATCCCATTGCAGATGATCCTCCTTTACATTTTTGTTCTGCAGCAGTTGCATAGAACATAGCTCCATCAGCCGCTTTGGTAATCATTTCACAATGTCTAATGGGTTCATCGATTTTTTCAACACCTTCTGGAATCTCACTTTCTTCGTTGAAAAACTTGATAGCTACTGGAAATCTAGTTAGGTTTAGTTTCTCTTTTAAGACTTCTGCAGTTTTTACATTATCTTCCTTTTTATAATCCATATTATCACCAATTAAATTATTTTTAATGATATTCAATTATTAATATTTAAATTATAATATATTAAGGTTATGAATTATTATTCATTATAATTTTATTTTCAGATTTTATTTTTTTAAAATTTTTTTAAAATTTTTGATTATTTCATATAATTTTATGATTATTTCATATAATTTTATGATTATTTCATATTAAATTTAATTAAATTCTACAATAAGTTTATATGATTTAAAAGTTAATATTATATTTGTTTATAGTTTTAATAAACAAGAATATTTTTTAAATTAATTTATTAATAATTTGGGCTTAAATTAATTTATATTGTATTAATTTTATTTATTTAATTTAGGGAAGCAATATAATGAGTGAATTAAAGATTATTTCATGGAATGTAAACGGTATTAGGACTCGTATAAAAAATAAGGATGTTAATCCGGTTTTAGAAAAAGAAGCTGATATCATATTATTCCAAGAAACAAAAACAGATTATGAAAAGATGGATAAGAAATTCTTGGATAAATGTGGATATGAATCCTATTTTTTAAAAGGAGAAAGCGCTAGAACTGGCGGATTAGCTACATTTACCAAAGAAAAACCGTCTATAGTTAGAAGATTCTTCAAGGAATCTGCTGATGCATTAGGAAGAGCATCTATCTTAAATTATAATAATTTTTCTTTAATTCATGTTTATGCTCCTGTAGGAACCGGCACTAAAGCTAAATTAAATGAAAAGCTTGATTATCTTAATAACCTTTTATCTTTTGCAGAATTAGCTAAAGATAAGGAAATAATCATTGCTGGTGACTTTAATATCGCTCATAAAGAAGAGGATATTTCTGATTTAAATACTAAAGTCACATTCACAGATGAAGAAAGAGAAGCTTTAGACAAATTGGAATCCTTCGGTTTTGTTGATGCTTTCAGATTATCCAAAAAGGAAGAGAAACAATTCACTTCCTGGAAAAATCAAGAAGCTCGTGAAAGCAATGAAGGTGCTCGTTTAGATTATTTCTTTGTTTCTAAATCATTAGCAGATAAAGTTAAATCATGCACTATTTTAGATGAAATTGACAGTTCTAAACATGCTCCAATTGAGTTAATTTTAGATCTTTAAATTTATTTAAATTCATCTATTTATTTTTTTATTCTTTTATTATTCTATTTTTATTCTTTTATTCTATTTAATTCATATTTTATTCTATTTTTATCCTTATTTATCTATTCTTATTCTATTCATAATTTTATTCATTTTTAATTCTCTTTTGATTAAATTTCTCTCTTTCTATTTTCTTTTACATTATAGTATTTTAATTCATTTTTAGTTTTCAATTTAATAAAATAATTTAACTTTATTTCAAAATATACTAACTTTTATTAATTAGAATATATATAGATAATTACATATAATAGATTACTATTTATAATTTACTTATATTATATAAAAAATCATATGTGAAATCATGAAAGCAGCTGTTATAGGTTTAGGTGTAGAAGGCAAAA
This sequence comes from Methanobrevibacter ruminantium, assembly GCA_004553595.1. Lineage (GTDB taxonomy): Archaea > Methanobacteriota > Methanobacteria > Methanobacteriales > Methanobacteriaceae > Methanobrevibacter > Methanobrevibacter ruminantium_A. Next base: position 32,439 of record SFKZ01000012.1, read on the forward strand.
AGGCTTTAAATTCATTATTGAAACATGATTGGGAAGTCTATGCTACAGATTTGAATATAAATATTAGTCTGGATGATTTGCCTATATCCCCTGCAGGTGTTGACATATCCCCTCAAAAGGATAAAATCAGTTTCATTAAAGACAACCTATCCATTGATTTGGGATTTAACAATCAGGAAGAAATAGATCTATGTGATGCTGTTGTTTTAAGTCCAAGCATATGGGGAAGCAAAATATCTGAACATTATAGAAACTCCAATAAATTGCTTTGTGATGTTAAAACAAAACACAGAGAAATGTTTTCTATAGGGGTGACTGGAACCAATGGAAAGACCACTACTGTAACCATGATTAAGGAAATCCTTGAAAATGCAGGGAAAAAGGTTTTGGTTGGAGGAAATGCAGGTGGAGGATTTGAAGGTTACTATGACCTTATCCTAGAAGCAGACAATGGAGATTATGACATTTTGCTTGTTGAAGTCTGCGATATGACAGTTGGTTTCTGCAGCTATTGTTTCGACTTTGACTTGATTGCCCTTACAAATATGGGCAATGACCATATGAATGTTCATGGTTCAATGGAAGGGTATAAAGAGTCACTTAAAGGATTTTTCAAAGGTAAAACCATATTTATCAATGAAAATCAGGAATATATGGATGAATTTGAAGAAGTGGCCGAATCAACCATTGTATGTAATGAAACAAAATATGACTTAAACCTATTCGGAAAGTTCAACAAATTGAATGCAGGTCTTAGTGAAGCTATAGCAAATTATATTGATAAAAACACTTTTGAAATTGATGAGATCATAATCAGAGATAGCCTGGAAAATTTCAAGCCTGTAAAAGGCCGTTTAGAAGTGTTAAAATTAAATGATTGCGAGATATATATCGGTAAATCCGACAATTCCGATGCAATTAAACCTATATTGGAGGAAGTTGATTTCTCCGCTATCTTTGTAGGAACTCCAAGACATAATGAAAATCATAGATTTGACATATTAAATGAAGTTGTAAAAGCCAATCCTAAAGCAATTATTCTATTTCCTGGATTGGAAGACACATTGGATCAAGCTAAATACAGATTAAATTCCCTTAATTACAAAGGAAGAATTGAAATAGCCAATAACCTTGATGAAATCATTGCATTCGTTGCTGAGTTTTCACATGACACTGCAATTTTAATTGGAGGAAATGGACAGGAAAACATCATTAAAATACAGGATAGATTAAAGCAGATTTGTGATTACTGTAATTCTAGGGAAAATAAGCTAATGTTTGAATAAAGAAAAATATCTAAAAAAATAATAAAAAATCATAATAAAATAATTCATAATAAATCAAATCATTAAACAATTCATAATCATATATTTATAAATTTAAGATTTAAATAAAGGAAGTGTAAGTATTAGCTCAAGAAGTTTAACACAAAGAAATTCATTTAAAATATTTGTTGCATTGATTGCAATAATTATTGTTCTAATACCTGTCTCCCTTGCAACTACAACCACTCATCATCAGAATATGAGTGAAATAGCTAAGTATGATAACGGAAGCACTGTATTCGCAGGAGATAACGTAATAGATAAAAACAAGATAGACAAATATCCTATCGTTTCCAATTTTGGTTCTTTACTAACCCAAATAGGAGATGGTGAAATCGTGGATGCCTTTTTCTCAATTGCCACAGGGGCAGTTCCAACCCCATCATCTGAATTGCTTTATGGAAATGTAAGTTCAGATGGTGTAGTGGATGAATTTGAAGGTCCTGGATATGTGGTTGTGGATAATGACAAGATTACCGTAAATCCTCCTGGAGACTTTGTTTGGGGATATAACAGCCCATATTTACAAGCAAAAATTGTTCCAGATGGAATAGACATTTTCAATAATAAGACCAATCAAACAGTAGGTCATATTGATCCAAAAACCATGACTAACGATACAATTCCTGGTCAAAGGGTAAATGTGGAAACCTTAAAGTATTGGTACAATCATTACGGTCAAGGTTCTAAATACAATTTAGATTACTGCATTAATGGTTTTAATGATAATAGGTCTTATATTACTCCAGATATGTTAAAAGAAAAGTTCCCTGAAGCTTATGAGTATTCTCTCAAATATCCTGGAGGTTCTCCTGTTGTTGTTTATGGTGAAAACTATACTGAAACCAAAGTGGCAAGCACATACACTTATTTGGATTCTCACCCACAATACAATGATGCAAACAGGGAATTCAATGCAAAGCAATTTGTAAAGGCTTGGAACGGAACCATTATCCCATCAAATGCATATGGATGTGGAAGAGAAGGTGTTGGATTCAGTTCAGTGCCTGAAAGGGAAGCAGAATCCGGAATGGCTACACATGGTGTATGTCCTCCAGCAAGATCATTGAGAAATGCTGTTTTATCTTTAGGTTTCAGTTTGCCAATTGGTATGGATTCTGGACGTGATGCAGTGCTTTACGGTTTCAGTCCGTCTACTGGAATCAAGATTAATAACACATTATCCTATCCTATTAAAATCAAAATGTGGACAGAAGGTTCCGGTGCTGGAATGAGAATCTATACTGATGTTTATGAAATGATTCCTAATAGCTATATTGCAAATCAAACCAATAGCACAAATTCAACAAACAACACAAACAATTGATGCTAATGCAATAATTATTACTGGAATTGTTTCAATTGTTTATTTATTAAAATTTTTAAAAATTTATTAAAAAATAATTATTAATAAAGGTAATATTATGCTTACAGTCTCAGCAGTGATAACTGCAGCTGGAAAAAATTCTAGAATGAGAAAAGACCAGGAAAACTTGAATATTCCCCTACAAAATAAGCTTACACTTCCATTAAAGAATGGGAAATATTCCAGTACAATCATTGAAACTACTATTCATAATGTGTTGAATACTGAAAATATCGATGAATGTATAGTAGTTCTTGGCCATTACTGTGACGAAATATTGCCTTTCATTAATAATATTCATGATGATAGATTAAAAGTTATTAAAAACGACCCAATAGATGTAGGTCTTTCTGTTTCTTTATTAAATGGTCTTCAAAAAATCAATTCAGACATTGCTTTATGTGTAACTGGAGATCAGCCTACAGTCAGCACGGAAACTTTTAATGATATCTTAAACACTCTTTTTGACTCAGACAATCCTGGAAAGACCATTTCAATTCTTAGAAGGCGCAAAACAGGAAAACTAGATACGGCTGAAGGATTAGGAATGCCTTTTGCAGCAGATAGAATGGAATTAATCAAATATCTAGAAGGTAAGGATGATAATCTGAATCCTATTTTAAGGGAGATATTTGCTGACGGATTTGATTTTTATGGAGTTAAGGAGAATCATCCAAATGAATTAATTAACATTAATCATTACAGTGAATACGAAAGTATTTTATAAAATCTTAATTAATCAATATTTTTATTTATATAATTATTAAAATGAATATGAAAGTATTTAATAAATCAATATTTTTAAATATATAATTATTAGAATGAATACGAAAGTATTTGATAAATCAATATTTTTATTTATATAATTATTAGAATGAATACGAAAGTATTTTATAAAATTTTATACTTATTATATAATATACATAAGGTGAAAATATGTCTTTTGAAAAAGAAATTAAATTAGTTGAAGAACTCTGTATGACTCCAGGTATTTCTGGACATGAAGAAAAGATTGCAGAGATTATTAAAAGAGAATTAAAAGATGTAGCTGATGATATTGAGACAGATTTAATGGGTAATGTAATAGCTACTAAAAAGGGTTCATCTAAAAAAGGACCAAAAGTTATGCTTGCAGCTCATATGGATGAAATAGGTTTGATGGTAAGGTATATAGATGATAACGGTTACATTAAATTCTCAACAATTGGTGGAATAAATGACCAAATGCTAATGAATCAAACTGTTGTAATTCACTCTAAAAATGGTGATTTAACTGGTGTTATCGGTTCTAAACCACCTCATGTCACTAAACCGGAAGAGCGTAAGAAAGTTGTTCCTTATGATGAAATGTTTATTGACATTGGAGCAAAGGATAAGGAACAAGCTGAAGAAATGGTTTCCATTGGAGATCCAATTACATTCAAATCATGGTTTGAAGCATTCCCTAATGACTTGGTAATGTGTAAGGCATTGGATAATCGTCTTGGATGCTATGTAATGATGGAAGTTTTAAAAAGAGTAGACTCCAAAGCAACTGTGTATGGTGTTGGAACAACCCAAGAAGAAGTGGGATTGAAAGGGGCCAAAGTAACTTCCTATAAATTGAACCCAGATATGGCATTTGCTTTAGATGTAACATTATCCGGTGACCATCCTGGAATCAAACCAGAAGAGGCTCCTGTTGTTATTGGAAAAGGACCTGCTGTTATTATGATTGATGCAAGCGGAAGAGGAATCATCACTCCTAAAATCATTAGAGACTTATTGATTGGCACTGGAGAAAAAGAAGAAATCCCATTCCAGCTTGAAGTAAGTGACGGCGGTACTACTGATGGTACAGCTATTCATCTTACAAGAGAAGGTATTCCAACTGGTGTTTTATCTGTTCCAACCAGATATATTCACACAACTGTTAGTGTAGCAAGCATGGAAGATGTTGAAAACACTATTCAATTGATTGTAGCTGCCATTAACCGTTTAGAATAAAATTGAATAAAATTAGAAATGTTTAGTATGAAAGAATAAAATTAGAATAATTTTAAATTATCATTATTCTATTTATTCTCTTTTTTGTTTTTTCATTTGTTTATTTTTTTAAATTTAAAGTTTATTTTTACTATTTTTCATTTATTTTTATCCATAAGGACTGAATCATTCTTGGAAATGCTCACACACTTCTTCTAACTTTTCTGGAATGTTTATTTTTTGTGTACAGTAATCAATGCAGGTTTCACATTGTGTGCAATCGCTTGCAGGAACCTTTTCTTCACCTAATTTATCATAATACAATCTGTAAATGTTGGATTCCTTTTGCACTTTATGATGGTTATATAATCTGAAATATTCAGGAATAGGAATTTCCAATGGGCAAGCTTTAAGGCAATAGCCGCATTCACTGCATGGTACAGCAAGGTTTTCTCTTAATTTGTCTGCTTCTTTTAATAAGAATTCATGTTCCTCTTCACTTAATGGCTCAAAGTTTTCAAAGGTATCTATATTATCCAATAGATCTTCCATCTTATTCATTCCACTTAAAACCATTTTCACATGTTCCAATGATGCACAGAATCTTAATGCAAAGCTTGCAATTGACTTATCTGGATTGAATGCCTTAAAATCATCATTAATGCTTTCTGGTTGATTAACAATAACTCCACCTTTTAGCGGTTCCATTACATAAACTTCAAGTCCATGCTTTAGGCATAAATCATAGCATTTGTGAGCTTCAATTGCTGGATCTTCCCAATCCAAGTAATTAAGTTCCAATTGAACTATATCAAGAATATCTGCATATTTATCAAGGAATTTTTCAAGCAAATCAGAGTTGTCATGGAAACTGATACCTATTTTCTTGGCTATTCCTTGCTCTTTCATGTTTTTTATATATTCAAATGAATTGTGCTCTTCAGCTAACTTTAGCCATGGAATATTGATATTATGTATAAAAAATACATCAAAATAGTCTATTCCAAGCCTTTCAAGCATGGTATTAACAAATTTATCATTATCCTCTTCACTTGTCAATGCCCAAGAAGGCATTTTATCACATATCTTATAGGATTCTCTAGGATATCTTTCAACAATTGCTTTTCTCATAGCAACTTCACTTACTCCATTATGATAAGCAAATGAGGTATCAAAGTAATTGAATCCCTTTTCCATATAAAGGTCTACCATTGCATTAAATAATTCCTGATCAATTTTAGTAGGGTCATTCTTATCAGTTTGAGGCAATCTCATGCATCCAAATCCAAATTTTGATTTATAATCCATTTCTAATCTCCAAAATTTTTTAAATCACTTAAACATCTAACTATTAAATTACATTTAATCTCTTAAACTAGATAAATTATTTAATATTGTATATATAAACATATTTTTATTAATTGTATATATAAATGTTTTTATATTAAAAAACGATTAAAATTTAATCAAATGATTTTCTTTTATTTAAGCAATAAAGAATAGATTATTGTTTTTATTCAAATTAAATTTATTTTAGACTTTTATATAAAAATTGCTATTTACAAAACTTTATAAATTACTATAAATATAAATATAATTGTATCAAAAATTATTAAGTATTTTATAAAAATCTTAAAAATTTTATTATAATTTCACCTAAAAAGGGATTGGTAATATGCAATTCAGAACACCATCAAAAAACAACACTATATCTAATAAGGATATTGAGAAGGAGTTTAAAAATCTAAGAGAAGAACTCTTGGATTTAACTTTAAGAAACCCTCTTCTTAGTTTTAAGGCAAGAAACAGGAATCTCAGTATCATTAACCAATCACCTATGAATGCATATAAGATCCTTGTTTTAGAGAATAAGAAAATGTATTTCTCTCCTAATAAGACAGAGACTAAGAAATCAAGAGCCCACACTTTTATAGATCAAACAAAAGAATTCTTGTCATCTGAAAGCGATAAGACATTAAAAGCTGATTTGACACCTAGTGAGCTTCAAAAAAGACTATTTTACATTGACCAGCAATCAAAGACAATGGTTCAGGAACAAGGTTATAATATCCTATATATAGCTCTTGGTTTTATAGAATGGATTGACAAGAAGAAACCAAGACAAAAGAATTTGGCTCCACTTATTCTTATTCCAGTGGCTATGGAACGTAAGAAGGTTGGAAACTCATTTTCATTATCCTGGACTGGAGAAGACATTCAAAACAACATCTCAATTCAAGCTAAATTACGTGAAGCAGGAATAGAGCTTCCTAAATTTGAGCAAACCTCATACATTGAAGGTGTAAACCAGTATTTAGCTGATGTAAAAAAGGCAATTAGACCATTTAGCAAATGGGATGTTAAGGATGATGTGGCTTTAGGATTCTTCTCATTTACTAAATTTGTCATGTACAATGACTTGAATCCTGAAAGTTGGAGCAAAGATGTTGATTTAACTAAAAATGAGCTTATTCAGTCAATTTTTAATCCAAGCAAAAATGTCTATGAGGATACATTTGAGGAAGAGGATGTGGATGAAAAACTTCATTATAAAACAATGTATCAGGTCTTGGACGCTGATTCATCACAGATTGCAGTTATAGAAAACGTTAAGGCAGGCCATAATCTAGTTGTAGAGGGACCTCCAGGAACCGGTAAATCACAAACTATCGTAAACTTAATTGCAGAGCTTATTGCAGAAGGAAAGACAGTTCTTTTTGTAAGTGAAAAGATGGCTGCACTTGAAGTAGTAAAAAGCAGATTGGATAGTGTTGGTCTTGGTAAATTCGTATTGGAATTGCATTCACACAAGACAAGACGAAAGCAATTCTTGAAAAACCTTAAGAAAGCAACTAATGTAAGGGCTACAAGAGATTTGAAATTAGATCAAACCTTAAGAAAGCTTGAAAACTTACGTGACCAATTAGACCAATATGCGGAAATCATTCACACTCCAATGGCTAATGTAAATCTCACACCATTTGAATTGTATGGTATGAAAGAGTCTTCAGAAGACTATTTTGCAAGACAAAGTAAATTATTGCCATTAGTCAGATTCAACAATGCTGAAGACTTATCCATGAAAGAATTGGATGATATCATCATATCATTAGAGAATTTAGCAGAATTATATTCAACCATTTCCAAAAACAATCCATGGAGCTATTGCAATCCAAAGAGTTTGCTTCCTGCAGATTTAAGGGAAATTGAATTATTGATTAGAGATAGCTTAGAGTCTTTAAGTGATTTCAGATATGAAATGAATGTTGTAAATGAAATCTATGGCATTAAGATTCCTAATACATTAAAGGAATACGAGGATTCAATTACTGCATTAAACATTTTAAATAGTGAAAGCGCTAACTTAGTGGATAGTTCTGTCTTGTTAAGCAAGTATTGGTTCAATAGTCCAGAGAAATCATTGGAGCTTATTAAGCTATTGCAACATTATCAGCATGCCTCAGGATTATTTAATAAATTCTCAGATTATCTTCTTGTTGCAGATTTAGATACAATCATATATGATTTGGAAAAGGAATCCAATAAGAAATTCAAGCTCTTTGGAGGTAATTCCCATAAGGAAGAGCTTTATAAACTTTATAATGGCAATGTTCCAAGTGATAGAGAAGCTTTAAATGACTTGATTAAAGTAAGAAATCACATTAAAATCAGACAAAGCCTCAAGGATAATGAGGCCCTTGGAAGAGCATATTTCGGTGATTTATGGAGTGAAAATGCAAATATAAATGACTTGAAGCAAGTGGCAAATTGGATGAACAAATTTGTCTATCTCCTATCTAATGGCACTTTTAGTGAAACCACTGTTAAAATGATTTCAAATGACCTTTTCCTTCATGATATGGATTCAAGCATAGATGACTATGTTGAAAAGGGAAATAGATTCTATGAAAATCTTAAAAAATTGGAATCCAAATTAAATCCAAGAAGTAAAATAATCTTTAAAAGAGAAACAGATGATGTTCCATTTGACAAATGGGAAAATCAATTGAATAAATGGAAAGGTCAATTATCAAGCTTACATTTATGGTCCCAGTATTCCAACACCAAAAGAGCGTGCAGGAACAGTGAAGTATCATTATTCATTAAAACCATTGAAAAAAGAAACATTAAGAAAGATGATGTTAAACCAATGGTTTTAGGAAATTTTGCAGACAGTTTACTTAATATTGTATTCAATGAAAATGACACTTTAGCAACATTCATTGGTGAATTGCACGAAAATAGAATCAAGGAATTCAAGGATTTGGATGTAAAGATCATTAACTTGAATAGAAAAAGGATATTTAATAAGCTAAACAGTGAAATTCCTAAGATATATGGTGCTGTAAATGACCCAGAAGCTAAGGTATTAGCTGGAGAATTTACAAGAAAAAGCGGCCATTTGCCAGTGAGAACATTGCTTGAAAAGGCAGGAGGAACCATTAAGAAGATTAAACCTGTCTTTATGATGAGTCCATTGTCCATTGCACAATATCTTGATCCCACAAATCCTAAATTGCAGTTTGATGTAGTTATTTTCGATGAAGCAAGTCAAGTGAAACCTGAAGATGCATTAGGTGCATTCATGAGAGGTAAGACTGCAGTTGTTATGGGAGACACTCAACAATTGCCTCCAACAAGCTTCTTTGACCAGATGACTGACAGTGAAAGTGGGGAAGAGGTTGCAACTGCTTTGGATATGGAAAGCATATTGCACTTATGTAAGTTATCATTCCCAGTTAAAATGCTTAAATGGCACTACAGAAGTCGTCATGAGTCTTTAATTAATATTTCTAACAGAGAGTTTTATGATAATGAGCTATTGGTCTATCCATCACCATCTCACACAGATCCAGAGTTAGGTCTTAAGTTCCATTACAATCCTAATACACAATACCATAGAGGAGAAGGTTCAGCTAACCCTCTTGAAGCTAAAGACGTAGTTAAAGAGATATTCAAGCATTTTGAGAAATATGGTGACAAGAAGAGTTTAGGTGTAGGTACATTCTCTGTAGCTCAAAAGAATGCAATTTTAGAAGAATTGGAGATTGAAAGAAAAGCACATCCTGAATATGAGGCTCTCTTTTCAGAAAACAAGGAAGAAAGATTCTTTGTTAAAAACCTTGAAACAATTCAAGGGGATGAAAGGGATGTCATTTTAATCAGTGTAGGATATGGTTATGACACTGAAGGCAGAATGTCCTTAAACTTCGGTCCATTAAACCAGGACGGAGGAGAAAGACGTTTAAATGTGCTTATTACAAGAGCAAGAGAAAAATGTGTAGTATTCACCAACTTCAGAGCTCATGATATTCATTTAACAGCAAATCCCCCATTTGGTGTAAAATCCTTGCAAGCATTCTTGGAATATGCTGAAAACTTGCATTACAATCAATCCGTTCAGTATGAGGATTATGATGAAGCTCCATTTGAAGATGCAATCTGCAACTTCATAGCTGAAAATGGATATGAAGTGGATAAAAAGGTTGGTTGTGCAGGATTTAGAGTGGATTTAGCTATTAGAGACTCAGATAATCCTGGAAAATACATATTAGGAATCCAATGTGATGGGCATAATTACGCTTCAAGCAAGGTAGCTAGAGACAGAGATAGATTAAGAGAACAAGTCTTAAAAGGTTTAGGTTGGAATATCTATCATATCTGGTCTACTGATTGGTATAGAAACAGAGACTTGGCAAGAGCTAAGCTATTGGAGAATATTGAATCAACAATAGTAAATACTAAAGTTAAGGACTTGAAGAAAAAGATCAATGCTGTTGAATCAATGAAAATCAATCCTGTTACTACTGTCATTCTTGGAAAAGATAAAGATGATGAAGAAAGCAGTGATGAATTCACTCAGAATAACGAAGAAAATAATGTGAATATTGTAGATACTATTGATAAAAATATTGATGATAATAGTGAAGATGATATTACCGATAATATCACTGGTAATATAGCCGATAATGATTTACTAAATATTCAATCCGTAAAAGAGGAAATCAACGAGAAGTCTGAAAAGGATAAGGAAAAAGAAGATTTAATCAATAGATATTTAGAAGGATTTGATGAGGAATTTACAAAAGATTCTTCTAAAGACGAAAAATCTTCAATAGAGGATATTCCTGATTTAATTGATGGGGAAGAAGAAATTGATATTTCATCCTTAGAAAATGCTAATAATGAAGTTAAAAAGCTTAATATTCCTATAAATAAAAATATAGAGAAAGAAAAGGATAAAAAATCTGAAATTCCAAATAGAGAAAATAACAAAAAGGAAGAAAAAGATCAAAACAAACAAGCTAATATTCATATAAAACAAGAAAAAGAGAAAAGATCTAATTCAAAACTGCAAAAAAATCCTAAATTTAATTCATCTAAAGATGCTGTTTCTTCTAAATTTGAAGAAAAATCAAAAGAAAATGAAACTAAAGCTAAAGATAACTCTTCAAATAAAAAAGAAATTCGTGATGATGAATTTAAAGTAAAAGAGCAAGATGCAAGCTTTAATAAGTCCAAAAATTCTTCAAATAGGAATGAGAATAATGGAAATACTATGGCAAAATCCCTTATGAATAGATTAAGGAATATAGGTGATGAATTAGTAAACAGTAGGCAAAATAGTGATTCTCAAAGCATAAAAGATTCTCAGAATGCTCCTAAAAAAGAGCAAAAAGTAAATGAATCAAATAAAAAAGATGTTCATAAAGATGAATCTATTGATCTTGAGGAAGCTAATATTCATAATCAAATTGATGATAATCTAAATGATTTGGAAGAAAAGGAAAGTATTATTAGTGATGATGATATAGAATATACTACTGAAGAAAATCTTGAACTTGATATTAAGGAAAATATTAAAGAGGATAATGAAGAAGACATTGAAGATGAAATTGATGAAGATATCAAAGGCACACCAGTATACAGTTTTGAAGAAGACGAAGAAGATGATGTAATTGTATACAGCCTGGAAGAGGATATCGAAGATATTTCAGAAGATATTATCCAAGAATTAGACGAAAAAGATTTAGAAACTAATGAATCTGAAGGTATTGAAAATATGAGAGAATATAAAGCTCCTAGAAGGAAAAAAGATGATGATGCATTTGATGATTCTCCAGATGTTATTGTTCCTATCAGTGCAGAAATAAGAAACAATAATCAGAATAATTCTTATGAAGAAAATAGAGATTATATTTCTCCAATTGATGCCGAGGAATTTGAAGAGTTTTATGAAGAATCTGAAGATTCAACCAATACAATAGATGGTAATTCACAACAAGATAAGCAATCTCAAGCTAATGACGAGTCTTACCATGACCCTAATAATCCTGAAAGTCCTTATTATTACAGTGCGGTAGGAATTGATAATGCTCTTAAAAAGAATGCAGTTCAATATCCTAGAAATAATGATAGGAACAAAACTGGACTTGCTGGAACAGTTAGTAGCTTAAAAAATGAAATGTTATACTTAAAAGCTTCTATGGATGAAATAGAAAATCCTACTGAAAGGGAAATGGTTTATGTAATAGACCGTAATGCAGACGATGAATTCTTCGAGGATCCATATGACCCATATCAAGAGCCTGCAGTGATTGATAATACTCAAGATAGAGAAGAAGACAATTATGAATCATTATTTACTTCTAAACATGAATATTTAGATAAAATAGAAGAATACACTAATCCATCCTCTAATGGCTATGTAGGAGATTCTAATGATTCATTCTCAGATGAAATTCCGGAATTTGATTATATTGATGATGAGAGTGAACCAATCATCCCTATCAGTTCATCTATTAATCAGGAAAGCACTATATATGAAACCAATGCAGAAACTTATCCTGCTACTGAACCTATTGAGGAGCACATAAGTGAGGAATCCATTATTCTTGAAGAATTTGGAGATGAACTAATTGATCCAGATGATGAGTTCGTCCATATAGACGATATTGAAATAGATGATGATACATTTGAAGATATAATCACTGATGTTGGTCAAGGATATCAAGATATGGAAGATGAAAGAATCAAGGAAACTAATGTTCTCAGAGCGGTTGATAATACTAGATTAACTCCTAATGGCGAATTAAGCGATTATATTGAAGATTATAAGGAAATTGAAAATTTAATCATCAAATCTCCATCTGAAATATATGAAGATGAAAAGAAATTGGCAACTGCTGTTATGGATATAGTGGCTGCTGAAGGTCCTGTTCATGTAGATACTGTTATCCGTAGATTAAGAGAAGGTTGCGGATTATCTCGTGCAGGTACCAAGTTTAAGAACACCATATTGGAAGTAATTGACAGAAATGAAAATCATTTGCTTTTAATTAGAGAAAATGATTTCTTATTCATTGATTATGATACAGTAAAGGTTAGAAAAAGAGTTAAACCTAATATTGATTTAATTTCAGAAGTCGAAATAGAAAAAGCTATTGATTTGGTATTAAGTTTTGAGAAATCATTGAAAGTTCAAGAGTTAGCTAAGAATGTTTCCAGAACTTTTGGTTTCAAATCAACTTCCAAAAAGACTTCCAATAAAATCACTTTAGTCATTGATTCAATGATTGGCAAAGGTATTTTGATTAATAATAATGGTAAGATTGAATTTAGATAATTCAATTTACTATTTATTTTTTATATTAAATTTTTTCCCATTACAAATCAGTATTTTTATTATCACTATTAAAATAATTAGTCATTTCTTTAATATTCTTAATATTTATGTCTAATTTTATATTTTATAACTATTGAGGTATATGCTTTTGTTATTTTATGCCATTTTTGACTATTTTTATTTTCTACAGAGCTGGTTTTTACTAATTTTTTTATCATCAGATCCAATATTTTTCATATCATATAATTTTCCCAAAGGATAATTATGAACTTCTTATTGTTATTACTTTTCTTATATAAATTATTATTCACATATTACTTTTATATTGATTAGTAATACTAAATTTTTTTGATAATTATTAAAAAAACCTTATTAAGTATTACTTAAAAATTTATAAAAGTATTAAAAAATCTATAATAAGTAATATTTTTTATTCTAAAAAAAGTAATAAAAAAATCCATATTTTTATTATTTTATTAATACCAATATATTATAAAGTATTACTATAAAAGTTAATAATTATTTTATTAAAAGTATTACTTTTTTACAAATTTCATAATTTTTAAATTTTTTAATTAATGATGCAGATAATTATAAAATTCTTTATTAGTTTCCCCATATCAAAACATTTTTAAGATCAAATTTTGGGAATTAGAAATAACTTGGAGGTAATGAAGAAAAAAATCTCAAAATTTTTCAAAAAAATATTTTGGTTCAATTTCAAGTGTAAAAACAAAAAAATTTAGCTGAATAACAAAAATGCTCTAAAATATCAAAATGATATAAATACATATACATCAATTAGTATTTTTTTGATAATTTAGAATATTATTTTTTCTAAAATATTTTCTACTTCGTTATACTGTAGTATAACGAAGTAAATTTTTATCATATATCTTGAAAAAACTGTTCTACGGCCTTCTTTTTAAAAATCTAAAATCGATTTTTTTAAAGGTTTTTATTGGATTATTTTCCAGAAAAATTAATTCTTAAATTTTTCAAATATGAATCTGCAGGAAAAATATATTGCTAATTATAATTTTCATCCATATCTTAAGATCTGATAAAAAAATTATAAAATTTAATAATTAAGATTATTTTAATTAATACGAATGTTCTATAAATATAAAATAATTCTTAAGATTCCTTAAAAAATGAACAATTTTTTAAAAAAAAATTTTGTCTTAAATTTTACGAACTATTAGATTATATAAAAACAATATAAATTAGGTGATTTAATTTAAAATTAATTTTTATTCTTACTAATAGTTTAATAAAATAAAAATAGTTCAAATTTATATAAATAGTTAATATTAATATGAATAGTTTATATTAATATGAACAGTTTATATAAATTAAAATAGTTTTTAAAATAATAAATAGTTTGCATAATATTAAATTTAAAATTAGAAAAATAATAAAAAAATTAAAAAAATAATATGTGGTTAAAAATAAAAATAAGAAATAAAATTAGTTTATTTCTTCTAATTCTTCCAATTCATCCTTAAATTTATAATCCTGGAATTGATAATACTTAAATCTATAAGGCATCTTAGCTCTTTTAGGCCTTTTTTTAGCTTTAGGTTTATTCTTATTTTTAAGCCTGTCTAATTGAGCTCTCTTTTTATCCCTATTTCTTTGAGCTCTTTCAGCTTGAGTAGTAGCTAATAACTTTTTATTTTTTCTATGATGCGGAGAATTATAAGAGTTAGCTTGAACCAATCTTCTCCGGCTTCTAATTAATGTTATTGACATTTTAAAACCTATTGCATAAAATAATTAATATAAATATAAAAGATCAAAAAATTATATTAATCTACTAAAAACTAGAGAGTATTAGTTCTTTTATCTAAAGTATTTTGTATTTCATCGATTCTATCAACCACTACACGAATTGCTTGTTCACCGTTTCTAGTAGGGTTAATACCTTGTTCTACTAATAATGCATCTCTAATATCTCTTAATCTATCTATGGAATCAATTTTCATTATAGTACTGTAAAACATGTTTTTCACCAAAATAATCTAAATTCGAGTAGTAAAATTCTTCATTATAAATTATATATGTTTAAATTTTAAATTAAATACTATTTAAATATATGAATTTTCTAATATTAATAGTTATTAGTAATTAAAATAGAAAATTAAATTTTTAAAGATATTAAGATCAAAGAAAAAAAAAATTAAAAAAAGAATTGAACAAAAAAGTTAAAAATAAAATCAATATTAAAAAATAGATTAAAAAAATTAAAAAAATTAAAAAAGTTAAAAATAAAAAAAGAGTAATATCTAAAAAGATATTACATTTATAATATAGTTACTTTTGCTTCAATAGTATCAGCAACATATCCTAATGCAGTATTGGAATAAGAACATTTCATAGTGTAAGTTCCAGGTTCTAAACCGCTAATAGTTGCAAATCCATTCTCATCAGTAGTTACTTTATAACTATCGATAGTGCAAGGTAATGTATTGTTTAAACCAATACTTAAACCGTTTACAGCATAATTAAGGAAGTTATTTGCCATTTCAGCTGCAGTTCTACCATAAACGTAATCCATATTATGATCATTTAAGTAAGTTCCAGGATTTGATAGACCTGTAAAGCTTAAAGGACTGTAATTATCATCATCAGCTCTTTTAAGCCAAGTGCAAGTTGCTAAATCAACTTGGGTTCTTGTGAATCCTAAGACTACTCTATTATTGTATTGATTTAAATAGTTCTGATACCATTTACTGCTCATATCATAAAACATACCACTGTCACATCCACCAAATATACAGAAGACACAAGAATCTTCATAACCATATTTATAAATGTCTTTACAGTGTTCATTTGGACCGATATCATCATTAACTAAAACTTTATATCCTTTGGATCTTAATATTTGAGCTATGTTGTTAATGAATTTTAAATCAGTTGCTTTATTGTATATGTTATCGGAGTCAATGATAATAGTTTTTGTAGTTATTTTAACTCCAGTTCCAGCAACTTGATTACCAAGAAGGGCAGTAATACTAACATTTTGATTAGCAATAGGATTTCCGTTTAAATCAGTTAATCTTACAGTAAACTCACCAGGGCCACTAGTCTTAATGTTTAATTTTGCAGTCACATTATTCAATACCTTAAGAGTTAAGGATTTACTTGAAGATTTATAACTAATAGAACCAGCATAATTTAATTTAACACTATATGATTTTACTGGAGAATTAATCTTCAATGATACTCTACCATTGGAATCTGTAGTTTTTGAGTATTTAACACCATTAAATGTTATGACTACTTTTTGATTTTTTATTGCCTTATTGGAACTGTCTTTTAAGTAAGCATAGAAATACTTTCCTCTAACGACAGATGAATTTGCAACGGTGAACTTTGTACTAGCAACATAGGATTTCAATTGAAATGATTTTGTATAAGGTTTATAGTATCCAGAACCGGAATAAATGATTTTTGTAGTGTAATAACCCGGTTTGTTATTAATCTTTAAACTTACTCTACCATTGCTATTAGTGGTTTTATAGAAATATTTATATCGATACTTACTATAATAAAATTTAATTTTTACTGATTTGGATGCTAAAGGATTTCCTTTGCTATCTTTTAAGTAAGCATATAAATATTTGCCTCTAATAACTGATTTGCTAGCAACTGTTATGTTAGTTTTTGTCTTATAAACAGTTAATGTAAAAGACTTACTGCTTGATTTATAACTTGTATTACCGGCATAGGTAATTTTAGTTGTATATTTAGATGCAACTGAACCAATCTTAAGATAAACTCTACCATTGCTGTCAGTTACTCTAGTATAAGTCTCACCATTAAACCTAATTTTTATGGTCTGTCCTGAAATTGCTTTTCCAGAACTGTCCTTTAAGTAAGCGTATAAATATTTGCCTCTAGCAACAGATGTGCTTGCAACTGTAATTGCAGTTTCTGACTGATAAATATTTATTGCAAAGGAATCACTACATGAAAGATAATCTGAATCCTCATTAAAATTTACATTTAGGGTATATTTTCCTAAAAATAAATTAAATGTTAATGTAACAGCACCATTCTTGTCAGTTACTTTTGTATATTTATTACCTCCTATATCCAATGATAAATTTTTGTTAGATATGGGATTGCCATTACTATCCTTTAAATAAATATATAAAGTAGTACCTCTGAGTATTGATGTTTTAGACACTGAAATAGAAGTCTTTTCTTTAGTTACTTCAGAAGTAGGAGTAATGTCATCATCATCTTCTTCTGCAGAATTGACATTTGCATTTTCTTCAATTTCATCTGCAGAATCTGCATTGACATCAGATAAAACATCTGATTGTGAAATTTCTTCATTCTGATCTTCAGTCAAATCAGTAGAAATTACATCGGTATCTTCAACTGAATCCATTCCTATAACATCAGCTGAGTTTATACCATTTAAATCATTGTCATTTATTTCATTAGCTGATATTGCATTAATACCCAAGAACAATATTAATACTAAAATCAGGGTAAATTGTATCCTTTTCGATATATTTACACCTCCATTTTGAAATAAATTGTTCGTATAAACTATATTCTTTTTAAATTCTTGTACTTAAAAATTTATTTTTTATCTTATATATACTTTTAGTAAAAAATGGGCTTTTTTTCAAAAAATAAGCACAATATGTTATTATTTGGGAAAATAAATAACGGATATCCATTTTTTAAAATTCATTTAAAAAGCAATTAGTTTTCCTATTTTAAAACTAATATTCAAAAATTACTTAAAATGACTATTTTTCAATAAACCCTATTATTTTTAAGTTAAAATAGAAATAAAGGAATTTAAGAAAAAATCATTATAAATAAATTTATTGATTTGAGTTTAACTTGTTTTTAGTTCTTAAATCTAAGAATAAAATACTATAAAGTCTTATTTCCAATAAATAAGCAGTTTAATAAGTAATATCCTATATAATAGATAATATTCAATTATCAAGAATAAAATAATAATATAATAATATATTTAAATTAATCTTTTCATATAAAAACTAATATAAATATTAAATTATAAAAATAAAAAATAAAATTAATTATTATTTTAATGTTTTTGAGGAATAAAAATGAATTTAAATTTAAAAGAAATAATATTGATTTTCATTAAAGGATTATTTATGGGATCTGCGGACATTGTTCCTGGCGTTTCAGGTGGAACAATAGCTTTAATTACTGGAATATATGAACGTCTAATTTCTGCTATAAGCAGTATCAGGTTTAGCTTTTTAAAGCCATTGTTAAAGGCTAATTTTACTGATTTTAAAGAAAAGCTAATCGAAGAAATTGATTTTGAATTATTCATTCCCTTACTTTTAGGTATAGGAATTGCATTCATTAGCCTTGCAAAAGTAATCAGCTATTTGCTTGATACCCATACAGCATATACATTTTCATTCTTTTTAGGATTAATATTGGCTTCTGCATATATTTTATATACTAAATTGGAGAATTTCAATATTAAATTAATTATCATAAGCATAATAGGAATAATTCTCTCTTACATATTTGTAGGATTAAATCCTATTGCAACTAATCATAGCTTAGTTGTAATATTCATATCTGGACTTATAGCTATATGTGCTATGATTTTGCCAGGAATCTCTGGATCTTTCTTATTATTGCTCCTTGGACAATACCAATATATGCTAAACGCTTTAAATTCAAGAAATTTAATAGACATATTAGTCTTTGGTATAGGTGCATTGATAGGAATTTTAGGATTTTCCAAACTCTTGAACTATTTGCTTGAAAGGTATGAATCAGTTACAATGGCATTTTTAATAGGAATCATGGTTGGAACATTAAGGTTACCTGTTATGAAAATAACTGCAACTATTCAAGGTTCATGGATTCCATGCATTATTTTAGCTTTAATTGCATTTGTACTAATCATTGTTTTAGAGAAAAAATTTAAAAAAGAAGAATAATTCAAATATAATTCATTATATAAAAATTTATTAAATAAATATAATCTTTAAATTAACTTCAAAGTTAAAAATAAAAATAATAATATCTGTTTTGGTGAAAAAATGGGCTTGTTTGACTTCATAAAAAAAGATAAAAAAGATAAAAAGAATAAAAAAGAAGATAAAACAATCGATTTTACTTCAAATGACAACATTAGCCCAGAAGATTTAAAGTTAGCTAAAGAAAAGCGTCTTAAAAATGATTCACGTACAAAAGAGGACATATTGAAAGATGAAACATTTAGAGAAATTGCAATGAATCACAGCAACAGGAATAACAGAATTGCTGCAGTTATGGAAATGAAATCTCAAGATGTTTTGGAAGATTTGGCTATGGATAATAAGGACAGATATGTAAGAACCATTTCCGCATCTAGAATTACAGATCCCAATATTTTAGAGGAATTGGCTTATAATGCAAAATATAGCGATGTCAGACAGATAGCTTTTGACAAATTAGGAAAAGTTAATCATGTACTTGGAGAGATTGCAAAATATGATAAAAAAGGAAAAGATAGATTATCTGCAGTTCGTGAAATTGATGATGAACTCGTGCTGATGGATTTATGTCTCAATGCAAAAGATCAAAAAGTAAGAATGCTTGCAATAGAAAAGATTCATAACAATCAAATATTAGCTGAAATATTAAGGAATTCCTCTGACAATAAGATATCCAATAAAATAATCAATAAAGAAAGCTTTTCTGACGAAGAGATTTTATCTGATATTGCAAAAAGCAATGAATATGATAAGTTCATTAGAGTTGAAGCATTAAACAAGTTAGATAATAATCAAAATAATGAAACAATCAAAGAGATTGCATTCAATGAAATGGATGAACATGTATGTTCTGCAGCAATTGAGAAATTGGATTTCGAAGATGACTTGGTTGAAATTGCATTAAATTCAAGATATTCCTCATTCAGAATAAAAGCTACTGAAAAAATCAAAAATGAGGATATTTTAAAAGAGATTGCATTGAATGATACTGATAAGTTTGTTCGTATTGAAGCAATAAAACATGTGAAAAATGAGAATATTATTAAAGAAATATATCTGCAAGAGAAAGATAGCTTTGTTAGAAGTGAAGCTATTAAGAATATTAATTCTTTAGTTAATTTAATTGATATTAGTATCAAAGATGATGATTTAATTGTAGCTAAAAATGCTTTAAATAAAGCCATAAGCAATAAGGAAAATTATATTGATAATGGTTATGATATCCAAGATTTTGAAAATCTTTTAAAGAATGTTGCAAACGAATCAAAACATGAGGAAATAAGCAAATTAGCGATTAATAATATTGAAGATGAGAATCTTTTAATTGAAATTAGCAAAGAATCCATCTATTATGGTTGTCAACTTGAAGCTGTATCTAAAATTAAATCAGAAAATTTATTGGCTGATATAGTAAAAAGCAATAATGATTCCAATATCAGATCAAATGCAATTAGAAGAATTAAGGATAAAAAGATTTTAGAAGACATTGCAATCAGTGGCGAATACAGTGATGCACGTATAGAAGCTATTTCTAAAGTAAAGAATCAGGATATATTGGTTGATTTGGCATATAATGATAAGGATTCAAAGATTCGTGAATCTGCTTGCAAAAACATTCAAACTGTATCTGTTTTAGATGATATAGCTATTAAAGATGAAGATAAATATGTAAGGGAAGTAGCTAAAAAAAGATCAGCATTGCTTAAAAAATAGTGTAAAATAGGTAAAATGTGTAAAATAGTATAAAATGGTATAAAATAATATAAAATAAATAGCTTTAGAAAAAAGTAAATAAAAAATATAAAAAACTCATTTTTAATAAAAAATTTTAGTAAATAATAGAAAACTATTATTTACTTGCATTCTCTTCAACTAACTCTTTTGCATGAGCGGTTATATTCTCGCTTAAGACTTCTTTTAAGAAATCTCCTGTATAAGTGCCAGATTCAGCAATCTCTTCAGGAGTTCCAGTAGCGATGACTTCTCCACCGCCATCTCCACCTTCAGGACCTAAATCAATGATATAATCCGCTGTTTTGATGACATCCAAGTTATGTTCAATCACCACAACAGAGTTACCTGCATCTGTCAATCTGTTTAAAACGTTTAATAATTTCTTAATGTCATCAAAGTGAAGACCGGTAGTAGGCTCATCCAAGATATATAATGTTTGACCAGTGCTGGATTTGGATAGCTCTTTAGCTAATTTAACCCTTTGAGCTTCACCACCAGATAAGGTAGTTGCTGGCTGTCCTAACTTTATATAACCTAAGCCAACATCATATAAGGTTTGAAGCTTTTTAGCAATTCTTGGAACATTTTCAAAGAACTTTAAAGCCTCTTCAACTGTCATTTCCAATACTTCATAGATATTCTTTCCTTTATAACGGATATCTAAAGTCTCATCATTGTATCTTTTACCTTTACAGACTTCACAAGGAACATAAACATCAGACAGGAAGTGCATTTCAATTTGTATGATACCGTCACCATAACATGATTCACATCTTCCTCCTTTTACATTGAAACTGAATCTTCCAGGTTTATAACCTCTAGCTTTAGATTCTGGAGTGTCAGCGAATAACTCTCTGATTGGAGTGAAAACACCTACATATGTAGCAGGGTTGGAACGTGGAGTTCTTCCAATAGGAGTTTGGTCTATTCTAATGATCTTATCGATATTCTCAATTCCTTCAATGTAATCATGCTTTCCAGGATGCAAATACTTCTTGTTGATGATGGTTGATAAACCCTTATACAAGACCTGATTGATTAAACTGCTCTTTCCAGAACCGCTTACTCCAGTAACACATGTAAAGACTCCTAATGGTATGTCTACATCAACATTCTTAAGATTGTTCTCTCTAGCACCTTTAACAGTTAGGAATTTGCCATTACCTGGTCTTCTTTCTGTATTAATTGGAATTGTTTCCCTTCTTGACAAATATTTTCCAGTAATTGAGTCTGGAGAGTTCATTATCTCTTCAGGGCTTCCTTCAGCGATGATTTTTCCACCATGTTCACCAGCACCAGGACCAATGTCAATAACATAATCTGCAGATAAAATTGTCTCTTCATCGTGCTCTACAACAATCAAGGTGTTTCCAATGTCTCTTAAATGCTTTAAAGTACCAATGAGCTTTTTATTATCCCTTTGGTGAAGACCGATACTTGGCTCATCCAAAATGTATAAAACACCCACAAGACCGGAACCGATTTGTGTAGCAAGCCTTATTCTTTGTGCTTCTCCACCAGACAAGGTACCTGAAGACCTTGACATTGTAATATAATCCAATCCTACATCAACAAGGAACTTCAATCTTGCCTTGATTTCCTTTAAAATCTCTTTTCCAATGAAAAGTTGTCTTTCTGTAAGCTCCAAATCCTGGAAGAATTGATAGCTGTCCTTAATGGATAAGTCACATACATCCATGATGTTCTTATCACCGACAGTTACTGCTAAAACCTCTGGACGAAGCCTTCTTCCACCACAAACTGGACATTTGCGGTCACTCATGAATTTTGAGATATAGCTTCTATTGTAATTGGATTTGGTTTCAATGTATAATCTTTCCATTCTTGTAATTACACCTTCAAACTTACGGTTGACTCTGTAAGATCTGTTTCTTCTTTTAAAGGCGAATGCAACCTTTTCATTTGAACCATAAAGAATTATGTGCTGCTCTTCTTCGGTTAAATCCTTAAATGGAGTATCCATGCTAAATCCAAAGTGATCAGCAACTGCTTTAAGCATTTGATAATAGTAATTTTCCTTCTTAGTTGATTTTGACCATGGAACGATTGCTCCATCATTTAAGCTTAAGTTCTTATTCGGCACAATCAAGTCAGGATCCATTTCCATTTTTGTTCCTATACCATTACATTCAGGACAAGCTCCTTGAGGTGCATTGAATGAAAACATACGAGGAGTCAATTCCTGGAAACTTATGCCACAGTTAGTACATGCAAAGTCTTCGGAATAGGTTTTTTCATATGTGGATTCATTTCCTTCATCATCCCTTTTATTAAACATGACAGTTACAAGACCATCTGCAAAATTGCAAGCGGTTTCTACAGAATCTGATAACCTTCTTTGGAAGTCGATTCCTTCCCTGATAACAAGCCTATCCACTACCAATTCAATATTGTGTCTGAAGTTTTTTCCAAGCACAATATCCTCATCGAGACCTTTTACTTCACCATCTACACGTACTCTGACAAAACCTTTCTTTCTAAAGTCTTCTAAAATATCCTTATGCTCACCTTTACGGTCTTTTACAACAGGAGCAAGCACATGTATCTTAGTTCCTTCTCCCTCTTCTATAATGGATTCAGTTATCTGTCCAATGGTTTGATGAGATATTTCCCTTCCACATTTAGGACAATGTGGAATTCCTATTCTTGCATACAATAAACGTAAGTAATCATAAATTTCTGTAATGGTACCTACTGTTGATCTTGGATTAACCTTTGTAGTCTTTTGGTCTATTGAAATTGCAGGTGATAATCCTTCAATATAATCAACTTCAGGCTTTTTCATTTGGCCTAAAAACTGTCTTGCATAAGCTGATAATGATTCAACATATCTACGCTGTCCTTCAGCATAAATGGTGTCGAATGCAAGTGTTGATTTACCTGAACCGCTTAAACCGGTAACCACAACAAATTGGTCCCTTGGTATGGATAAATCAATGTTTTGGAGGTTGTGTTCCCTTCCTCCCTTAAGTATAATGTTTTTTCTTTCGGTACTCATCATTTCACCATAAGTAAATCTTGTTATATTTTAATTTATAATTTATTTATAATTTAATTAATTTAATTTTAATACATTTAGTAAATTTTATATAAAATTTTGTTATATTATATATAAATCTAAGTAGTAAGAGCTTTTGAAAACTAATAATTTAGTTTTTATTCATACAAACTAATATTAGTCCTAACTATTATATAAATATATGTTAAATATGATAAATTTGTAAAAAGTTTATAATAAATTATTTTAAAATAAATAAAAAAGTAAAAATAAGGATTTAAAATAGAAAAAAAATAGAAAAAAAAATAGAAAAAAAATAAAATAAAAATAAAATAAAAATAATATAAATAAATTAAAAAAGAAAATAAAGATAGATTAGCTATTATCCGCTAATCTTTTTATTCTTTTAAGCATGTCTGGGTGAGTGGACAATAATTCCATGATCTTATTGGAAGTGCCTACATTTACTTTAGAATCTCTTAAAACATTTAGTTCTTCAGCACTGATTGCACCATCCCTATCCAAGTCCAATTGAGCTAAATTATTGAATTCATTTCTTGCATTGGAGATGTCAGTTAAGAAGAATGCTTTAGTTCCTTCAATATCCTTTATTTCAGATTGTGGAACTTTTGCTGCACCATAAACCAATTTATATAATGCAGAAGCTAATTTTTCAGGTTTGCAACCTAATTCTACACTTCCGGCATCAGCATAGTATTCTCTTATTCTAGAAATGAATAGAACAATCAATTGACCTAAGAAGTAAGCGATCAATGCTAAAATACCTAAAAGAGTTCCTCGGTTGTCGTTGTCTCCACCCCCTGAAAACATAAGTGAAAATGATAGATAGTAGCAAATGAGTGGAATAGCACTGACAACAGTTGTAATAGCCATATCATTATGTTTAATATGAGACATTTCATGGCCTAAAACTGCTCTAAGCTCTTCCTCATCAAGAAGACCAAGGATAGCTCTTGTAACACATATATGTCCACTGCGTTTGGATCTGCCGTAAGCAAATGCATTAGGCACCATAGTATTGGATATACCCACTTTAGGCTTAGGGATATTAGCTGCAGCCGCTAATTCTGACACCATTTGATGGAGTTGAGGAGCTTCAGCTTCACTTAATTGGTGAACTCCCATTGAGCTTTCAACAATCTTTGGGCCAAATAGGTATTGCAAGAATATAACACCTATACCTGCAATTGCATAGAATCCATAAAAGCCTCCATATCCTAAGAAGTTACCGGCAAGCATAATTAGAATATACACTATACCGAACATTAAAACCATAGAAAGCCATAATCTTAATTTGAGTTTCCAAGTTCCTTTCATATAAAAACCCCTTTAATTTTTATTTGAATAATTTTGATAAATCTACAATATTATTCTTTTATAAATATTACTCTTTTACTATTTAAATTTATCATAAATCAAATCATGATTTTTAATTATTATAAGAATAGATAAACTATAAATATAAACAATAAATGATGATCAATAAATGATAAACCTATAAAAAATGATTAAAAACTAAATAAGGTTGTTTGTCCTTTATCCAGTTGTTCATCTTTTTTCTCTTTTTTCTTATTTTTAGATTCATCATCTGATTTCTTATTTTTTAATTTTGATTTAGGACTATTGCTTAATGAATATTCATTAGCTATTTCATCCAATTCATCATCATCAAAATCATCAAAGATGTCTATTACAGTATTGTTCTTATGGAAATCGATATCATCAATCTCTTCTTCGAAATCAGGTTCAATATTTTCCAATTCTTGAGGTGGAATCTCTCTGAATATTCCATCTTTACTGGTTTTTTTCCATTCCTCTTTCTCTTCTTCCCTCATTTCTGCCTTGATCTTTTCCATCTTGTTTATGACTGATTTTGGAATCTTTTTCTTTCTGAAGAATTTGATTTCATCATCTTCAAGTTCTAGGAAGTCTGAAATTTCCCAAGCAACCTCATCATTTTCAAACATTATCTCAAAGTATGGGAAAATGGTATAAGCCACTTGCAGTGAAACATGCATCTTTTCTTCCATTTTAGAAGCTATTTGGTCTCTTAAAGCTCTTTTACCACGGGTTCTTCCCATCATGGAAAATGCCATCGGGCTTACAACCTTGCTGAATTTACGGTAAGTGTCTCTTTTGGATACTGACACACCAACACCCATAAAGTCAGATGCATATTTCCAGTAACCGTAATATTGGCTGGAACGGGTTCTTCCAAAGTATAAATCAGCTTGAGAAATCATTTCATAAGCCTTTTTAACCTCTAAATTGCTTTCATATTCCCGTGGAATGTTTTCAGCCATATATTCCATAACCAAAGTTGGATCCTCATTGTTTTCAAACAATGAACGCTTAACATGTTCTGGATTCTTGCTTTTTAATACCCTTGTTACAGTGTCAAAAATGGTGCTTGTATTGTCCTTTTGGCTTGTTGAATCAAGTGCCTCTTCAGTGAGTTCCCCTCCATTTTCAACAAGAGCCTGCAAAGTGTTTACAGCTGAACGCAAATCTCCACTGGATCTTTTTGATAATTTCATCAAAACATCCTTATCAACATTAATTTCCTCATTCTTAAGCACTACATCACGTAAATACTTATTGATTGAAGGAGATTTGATCTTGTCCATTTTAATGACTTGGGCATTTTTCTTAATAGTGGTTAATTTATTGCTGTAAAAATCATTAGCCATCATTACTATAGGCTGTTTACTTTCCTTAATGATTTTATTTAAAGCTTTAGTACCACCTCTATCATTGGTTCCATGAATACCATCCACTTCGTCCATTATGATTAATTTACGGTTATTTCCGAACAATGAATAGGTATTTGCTGATTCCCCAATGGTTGTCATCAATAAATCATGTGAACGTTTGTCACTTGCATTGAGTTCAATATATTCGGAGAATTCATCTGCAATGATATGGGCTATTGTGGTTTTACCAGTTCCTGCTGGCCCTATAAGCAATAAAGGTGGTTGTGGTTCTCCATTTTTCCACTTTTCAACCCATTTCTGGATAATTGCCTTTTGCTTTACATTACCGACTACATCATCAAAAGTCTTTGGCCGGTATTTATCTGTCCATAACATAATTGTTACCTGAAATTAAAATATAATTCATAAAACTTACTGTCAATATAAAAATTCTTACAGTATTCAAATTATTTTTCTATAAGAATTTAGCCAATAAAGCCTCTAATTGGATTCTTGGATTAGCTCCTTCCCTAATTCTGAAATCAGTTTCAGCTATTGCACCAATTAGATTCATATAGATATCCCCATCCATTTGACCATTCATCACTCTGGAAGAGACATCCTGGTAAATCTGATTAACCATATCTTCTCCACTTGTACCCTGCATGATCATGACTTCCCTTAGGAGATCACGGGATTTCATAAAGTCGCCCATTAACGCTGCATTAACCATTTTCTTAATTTCCTGTGGTTTTGCCTTGGAAACAACTTCAAATACATGATCTTCAGTAATTGAACCGGTAGATGCTGCAGATTGCAACATATTGACAGATTTACGCATATCTCCTTCTGCAAAATTGACTATTGTAGTTATTGCCTCATCCTCATATTGGCAACCTTCAGCTTCTGCAATATATTTTAATCTATCAGCTATTTCTTCTGCTTTGATTGGTGTGAATCTGAATATAGCGCATCTGGATTGGATAGGATCAATTATTTTGGAAGAGTAGTTACAGGAAAGTATAAATGATGCAGTTTTGGTATACATTTCCATTTCACGTCTTAAAGCATGCTGTGCATCTTTAGTCATGTTGTCCACTTCATCAAGGAATATAATCCTGAATGGAGCTCCAACAGGTTTTAAACGACAGAAATTCTTAATATTTGTCCTTACAGTTTCTATACCTCTTGCATCAGATGCATTCAATTCAAGGAAGTTTTGTCTCCAGTACTCACCTAAAATTGATTTGAC
>SFKZ01000111.1 GCA_004553595.1 Methanobrevibacter ruminantium
GAAGATAAAATTATCTCTGCATTCTTAGTAGAACCATTAAAAGGAACTGATGAAAAATATTATCTTGAAAAGTTCTTTAATATGATTGAGGTTCCAGCAAATACAGATGAATTCCCAATTGATAGAGCTATAAAATTATTTACAAATATTCACAAAGAAAAATTTACACATATCCTTAATTATTATGTTAGTGGAAAAAATGTGGATTTTAAAAACTATATTGAAGATTGTAAATCGAGAATAGATGAAATTGTTTCAGAATTACGTCCTCGTTATGATGAATTTTCTTCTCGTGAAATTAATTACCTGTTCGTAACTATGAAAGCAGGTTTTGAAAATCTGTTCAAATTAAATAGACTTACAGGAAACATTAAGACATATATTAATTTTGTAGAAAAACTCCAGGCAAAATTAGAAAACTGGTCATCAAGTTTAGCTCGTTATGCAGGTTCTAATGAAGTAATTGATTTGGAAGAAGCGTATAATAAAGCAGAAGCTAAAATTAAGAAATTACAGAAAAAGAAGATTTATTCCTTTCTTCCTCTAATACCAATCAGAAAAAAGCTTATTGAAAATGCTATTCTTTCTGTACCGGTTGAAGAATATCTTGAATCACAGATTAGACAGAGACTTGCAGAATCATTACTTGCATATTGGGATAATACCCTTGCTGTTGAAAATCACCCAATCACTGAATGTAAGAAACTTGTAAGTAATTTGAAGAATCTCGAAGAAAGATTCACTGACAAAGAACAGTATCTCTCTAGCAAAATCCAGTTCATTGAGAATATGAATCACTCTTATTACATTATTCCAATGTATGATGAACCAGATGATTATTCAAAAATACTGCAGCGTATCAGAGAACGCAATTTTGGTCTTCAGAATAAAAAGAAAATTGATGATACAGTCACAAACGCATTCAAAATGTGGACAAGTGAAAAAGATATTTTTGGAATGACCCAAAATCCAACTGAATTCATTAATTTCATAGAAAATAAGTTCATTGAAGAAAGCAAAAGTCTTTATACAAACATTGAAGAAAATGTTGATAATTTCTTTAACTTTTCTAAAAAAGCAGTAAAAGAAACTATTCATAAAACTGAAACATTGAATGAATTCTCTTTTCAGACTGTTGGCACTTCTTTGTTCCAAAATCAACTTATGCTTGTTCCAAAAATGGAAACAAGAGATAGTCTACACGATGAAATAGAAGCAAGTTTTGATTCATTGGATTCGATGACAATTCCAAAAGATTTTACATTAGGATCTGTAATCTATTTCCAGGATTATCTGTATATGAGTCAAGAATCCATGAAGAAAAAAGATTTCTTGGATAACTTTAAGAATAAAGATACTCCTAAACCAGAATATGATAATGAATTAACAGAGAAAATTGTAATTCCTGAAATGCATGAAGAAACAGATAACACTGAATCAGATGATACAGGAAATACTTCTACTGATTTATGGAAGTATACTCGCTCACTTTTAATGTTCTATATGGATAATACAGTTACAGTTGAAGTCTATAATAAAACATTTAATGATTCGAAAGATTTTGTTACTGATCAGGAAATTGAAAATCTTTCAATGATTATTTCTCTCTCTGAAACATTAAAATATCTTTCAGATGAAAAGTTGAAAGAATTTGCAAAAGACAATAATATTCCGGTTCGTTCTGATAGAGAAAAACTGGAAAAACTTATCGTACATGAAATCTCTCAAAGGTAGAAAATAAAATGGAAACAATCGTAGGAATCGACTTAGGAACAACAAACTGTTCCGTTACAGCAATAAATGAAGAAGGAAAAACAAAGTCTATCAAAAATAAGCACAATGAATTCATAACACCTTCTGCAGTTTATTTTTGTAAAAAAGAAAAAGAAATTATCGTAGGTAAAGACGCAAAAGAAAAATCTAATACTGACCCCGATAATTTAGTACTCTTCGTTAAACGCGAAATGGGTAAATCAAAAGATAAAGTTCGTGAAAATAGAGTCGATGGAACTTACAATCCATACAAATTCTGGGGGACAACATATTCCCCAGAACAGATTTCAGCAATGATTCTTTCTCAGTTGAAGAAGGATGCAGAAAAAGAATTAGGAAAAAAAGTAAAAAAAGCTGTTATTACATGTCCGGCATATTTTGGAGATGCTGAAAAAAATGCTACAAAAATGGCTGGAGAAATAGCTGGTTTTGAAGTTCTTGAAATTATTCCAGAACCTACAGCTGCAGCATTGACTTATAGTGCAAGAACAGAAAAAGATGAAACTGTTCTTGTATTCGACCTAGGAGGCGGAACATTTGACGTAACAATTTTAAAATTGTCTAACTCAGATGCTGGCCGAAATGTAGAAATGATCGTCACAGATGGTGATCATCGCTTAGGTGGTAAAGACTGGGATGATTTATTAATCGATTACATGGTTGATCGATTTGAAAAAAAATATCAAATCGACTTGTATTATGAAGATAAAAAGAAAGTTGCTCCAACATTTGGAAAACTAAGAATCGAAGTTGAAAAAGCCAAAGTAGCATTGTTTAAGGATGGTATTGATACAGTCCCTGTTTCAATTGAATATGGCGGAAAAAAGCATACAGAAAACGTATCAAGAGCTTTATATGCTGCTAAGACACAAGATTTGACAAATCAATGTAAAACATATTGTAACAATATCTTGCAGGAAAGTGATCTATCATGGAATGACATTGATACAGTTTTAATGATTGGTAACATGAGTAATTGTAAAACTATTCAGGATGCATTGAAAGAATGGTCTGGCAAAGAAATTAATTTTGGTCTGATAAATCCTAAAACATGTGTAAGTGAAGGAGCCGCAATTAGAGG
>SFKZ01000112.1 GCA_004553595.1 Methanobrevibacter ruminantium
TCAAATGCTGCTTCATCTTTATTTTCTGCAGCTTTTTGCACCTCTTTAATCTGGCACTCATATAATTTGTATAAATTTAATGCATCAGAATATAACCCATCCTCTGATGAAATATTTATCTTTTCAAGCTCATGATTATATTCTTTTTCTGCATTCATCAGATTATTTAATAATTTATCTTTATCAGAAAAATATATTTCATACTTGCTTTGTATATTTTGATAATTCTGAATCAAATTCAATAGATTTTCATAATTTAAATGGTATTCTGAATCCTTACTTTTAATTTTATCAAGGAAAATTCTTGAATTAACTGAATCATCACCTGTTTCAAAATTATAGGGATTTATATCTCTAATTACATCTTCATATAACTGGCTACCTTTCTTATTATCAGCAATAATAAGTTCAAATCCCATATCAGAAAGTTGTTTGTTAATATTACTTTCATTATAATCTAAATCATTTATCAATTGATCAATATATATATCGATTACAGAAACAACATATTGTGAAACATCATCATTTTTCAGTTCTTCAAGTTCACCTTTTAGCTCGGTTATTTTCTGAACACTCAGATCTTCATTTTTTGATTTATCATACTTTTCAATAATGTTTTTTATTTTCTCAATTGCGGTGGAATCTTTTTTTATATAGTATTGCAAGCTTGAAACTTTATATTCAGAAACAATTTCAGGATCAGTACTTTCACCAGTTAAAACAAAATCAATAATTTCGTTACTTTTATCTAATATCTGCTGTTCATATGAATAATCTTCATTATTTCTAATTTTCAGAGCAATTATTTCTTTTATTTTCTGCAAACCGGTTACTTCAATACTTTCACCATTTACTTCAATCACTTGATCATTATTTATCTTTTCAATCAATTGTTTTCCGTTAGATTCAATTTTTGAATATTCTTCATTCTGTAACGTATTTACATAATCTGATATATATTTTTTATATTCGTTTTTGTCATAAATAAAGCTGTTTAATGTATTTATAACTCCAATAATTTCCTTTTCAATATTTTCAAGTTGAAATTCTGAAAAACCATATTGCAAGTCATTATATTGTTTCTGTAGATTTTCTAAATCCTGCAATTTTTCACTTACAACTATTTTTTGCTCATTGTATTTACTTACTGACTCAGTATATCTTTCTTCAATATTTTTAAGAATTTCAATTTGTTTTTTATAATTTTCTTCTGCTGCCTCATATTTATTTAATGAATCATTATATTTTTTCTCTGTCGTTGATTTATCTTCTGCAGAAGAAGTTCTATTCAAGGAATATTCATACAGCCTTTCATTCAACAAAACCTGCTTTTCAAGATATTTTTCAATACTTTCAATTTTTTCAAGTTCATATTCTGAAGAACTTTTACAAGCTATATCATCTTTTTTACTAAACAAATCCTGTAACAAGGAAAAATTTTTGTTTAATTCGTTTCTATTAACATCTATAACGTTTATATATTTTTCAAGATCATTCAAGCTTTCAAGAAATACCTGACTTAAATCTGTATCTGAGATTCTCTTTTCTTCTATCAATTGCAATATAGCATCATAATTATTTTCATTATCCAGGCAATTATTTATATCAGTAAAAACTTCTCCCCAATTTTCACGCCACTGATTAATACCTTCAGCTGCTGTATCAATTACCTCTTCAATTTGCTTCACCATATATTGAATGGCTTCTATTTTAAAATTTCTTATCTCATACTTTTCAGAAAGTTGATTTAAAAAGTTTATTCTCTCTGTATTCACATACTCTTCAAGTTTTGCTTTTCGTTCTGTCCATAATGCATTCCCCTCCATCAAATTTTGATTAAACTCATCAAACCATTTTTCTTTTTTATCCTGCAAATATGAATAAGCTGTCTGCCATTCATTCACTTCTTCTGCGAAGCTGTTTCCAATAGCATTTTCCCAATTACTTTTGGCCAATAAAAATTCTTTTTCAATGTTATTCCATGCAGATAATCCTTTTTGCATTTCCTCCGACATTTTTTCAAACCATTCATCTGAATCAGGAGTCATTTTATCTGATGAAATATTATCAACAATTCTATCTCCATATACGAAAATACTTTCATCTTGTGATCCTGTATTTTGAATCAAGTCGTTACAAAGCTTTTCTGCAATTTGCATTGCATTACTTTCATCACTTTGTTTTCTGAGGGAATTATGATCATAAAGATAATTGTTCAATAGACTATTGAAGACTTCCCTCTCAACATCATAAAAATCGTCAAGAGAAATATACCTTCCATCATTATTTTTAATACCTGCAACTACTTCTTTTATATCATGCTGCCATCTCTCTCTTAATTCTTCTTTAGTTAACTTCAAAAAATCATTTTCTTCTATTTGTTTTCGAATTTCATTTAAAATTTTGTATATTTCACTCTTTCTTATAATATTGAAGTTATCAAAAGAAGATCTTTCATCCGTTAAGACGAATTCATTGTCAATAGTTAAACCAGATAAATCACTTTGATCATTAACACTAAAATCATTCTGATCTATTACCTTGAACTCGTGCTTTTCATTAAAACTTTGAAGAATTTCAGCATTTTTGGAATATGAACTATCTATCTGTCCCGCATTTAGATTCATAACGAGATACCCAGAAAGCGCCATTACTGCTGTAATTCTTTTAATAAACTCATTCATTTTCACCTCCACAAAAAAAATGGCCGGAACCCTTCAGGATTCCAGCCACTATTTGGAAGGTTAACGTATGGAACATTATATATTCATATATATCATACGTTTAATTACATTTTTTGGTAACAAAAACAAATTTTTTTTACAGATTTTCAGGTAA
>SFKZ01000026.1 GCA_004553595.1 Methanobrevibacter ruminantium
GTTCCGCTGAAATAGATTCCAATCATAAACACATCTCCCTCCAACTTACTTCATCCCATAAATTTCAACAAAATGTGACAGATGCACACCTATCTGCGTCCACATTTCGTCCGTCCTGTCAGGCTCTCGGTCTGCAATCTCTAGCATCACAGTTACCGGTGCTACTATTTCCAGAGCAAGTAGATTGGCATCAAACCTGCGAATCAGATTCTTTTCCATCATTTTTTCTAACATCAGAGCATACATTTCCTGATTTCCGGTCAGCTGGTGCTTTGATGTAAGTGCTGCAATCTTTTCATTTCTATACTGCTCCTTTGTACAAAATCTTCTGACCTTTTGTATCTGCGGATCCTTCATTGTGAATCCAACTCGTCGCAGACAATCTTCCTTGAATTCATCCAGCGATTCCGGTATCTTATCCAAATTAGTGCTATTTCCGAAATTCTCATTATATTTATGTTCCATCATGGTAATCAGAGAATCGAGAATGTCTTCCTTGCCCTTATAATGCGCATATATGGATGGACCTTTTATTCCCACAGTTTCTGCAATTAAATCAATGGATGTCTGGTCATATCCCTTTTGTGAAAATAAATCAAGTGCTGCTAAAAGTATTCTGTCCTTTGTTTTTATCCTTTCCATTTCATTTCTCCAATCTTCATATACCTAATAGTCGTTAGGAGTATTATGCCTAATATCCGTTAGGAAGTCAATATGTTATGAAAACAAAAAAGAGATAATATGAATTGTCTGCGTGTAAACTCGCACAATCCGTATTATCCCTATTTTTGCATGGCTTGTAGCCTTTCGCGAACGTTCCCAGCGGGAATCGAACCCACAACTAGCGCTTAGGAGGCGCTTGTTATATCCATTTAACTATGAGAACATTTCTAATATAATATAATATTTTATTAGGCAAATTCAACCTTTCCCTGAAGAATTATTGTTCCTTTAAATCTCCTTCCAACCATTGGTTCCCCAAGGACGTCATTCTTATTAATACATATTTCAAATTTGAGATCATTTAGATTAAGAGTCATTACATAAATCTCTTCATCTGTTATGTAATTATGGTACATATTACACTCTTCAATCTCAGCCAGCACTGAATAGTTATCACACTCCACACCATATGGCATAAAGTATGAATCAACTAATGTTAAAATATCCTCTGTCAGAATTTTCTTGGAAATTGTAGAATATGTGTCAATATCTTCCAGTGTAAGACTTTCTATTGCCTGTTCATTGCCTTCTCTTGCCGCAGTTATCTTTGCTATTCTATCACTTGATGCCTGCTTTACTTTTTGCAGTTCCATCTCGTTTTTCTTAATTGGGAGCAGAATTGTACCACTTGTTGAAAGCCCTGCAAGATATATAGAATTTCCACTTCTGTTAAAAGTATTCTTTGCAAAGCTTTTCATATAGTCAACGCCGTTTTGCAAATAAAAAATTATAGAAGTTCCAACTCTAACATCTTCACATATTCCGGCAAATGATTCATTTGCAGCATGTCTTTCAATGCTTAAATCTTCACATGTAGAAATAGTTGTTGGGTTTAAAAATGGATAGTAAAAATCAACAACGAGATTTTTATCTTCATCTATTTCCGCTCTTAAATAAAGACCGCACGGACCTGCAAATTGTTTTGTATATTCCACTAATACTGAATTTCTGTCTGTATTAATATTGTTTATAGTATCGCTGCCTTCAATAACGCTGTATAATAGTTCTCTTAAATCTTTTTTTGTCTTAATTTCGCTAAATCCGACAGCACGTAAGTACTGATGCATATTCTTATTCCAATTTATAATGATTTAACTATTCTGACTGAATTATTCTCTGATAAATTAATTATTTTCTCTCTGTTATAAGGCTCACCCTTTGCATTTTTTAAAAGCTTAATTATAGGCCTGTCAGTAAAATACTCAGTCTGTTCTATTACTTCTGCCTCTTCATTTCTGCTCGTTAATACTTTTGTTCCAACCGGATACATAGCAATAAAGCCTTCAAATATATCTACTATTTTTCCATCAAAATAAACATCTCTGTATTTTTCAATGTCAAGAAGAGCTTCATCTACTTTCATACTCTTCATACCGATTCCTGATATTCTGTCATGAAATCCATCACAGACAGCCACTATTTTAACAGGTACAGATATTGTTTTTTGCCTGAAAGGATATCCTGAACCGTCTAATCGTTCATGATGCTGAAGAACTATCCTCTTAGAGCAAGTTGCCATCCATTTCTCTTCTTCAACAGAAGAAAATCCATACAGCGTATGTTTTTTATATTCAAACAAATCATCTGCATCAAAATCTTCATAATCTCTGTCAATATATGAAACATTAATATATTTTAAGCCCAAATCATGAAGAAGACCTCCTACACCTATATCACAAACCTCTTCATGACTTAAATTTAACTTCAATGCCGTTAATATTGATAAAGTTGATACAGTAACTGCATGATCGTATAAATCAGCCGATTTTTGCTTAATATCAAAAATTGTTGAAGCAACGTCTTCTATTTTGAAAATATCATCAACAATGTTTTCTGCTGTTTCTGATAACTCCTTAAGATTTCCACTATTACTGCAAATATGAGTATTTAAAACCTTTTTTACTTTTTGAGTACAGTCTTTATGAATCTCTTTTGTAATTATCTCTTTTTCTTTTTTGCTGATTTTATTTACATTATCAGAAAAGACATAGACATACTCTATCCCTTCGGACTTAAGCATTTCAATGTCGCTTGCCACAATTTTCGTACCTTCATATAACAATGTCTGAAAATCGTCGTTTATTACCGCTTTTGATAAAAAATAACCGGGAACTAATTCAGAAGTTTTAATCTTTGCCATATTTTTATTCAAATATTATTGAATCATCCTGGAGTGCAAGCATAAGTGCTTTCTTTTCTTCTTCACCTAAAGAAATAGCACATTCTCCATTAATGATTTCTTTTGTATATACATAACATCCGTCGCTTGAATGAACAGAATTCAATATGAATCCTGTCTTGTTATCATTCAATAATGCAATTGAGAAGCTGAGTTTTCCACCCATTTCCTTGAATGCATCATATTTTACAATTCCTACTCTCTGATACGTATCTTTTAAGTTTTCTATAATTTTTCTAATATCATTTCTGTTTTTTTCTGAAGAAAGCTTCAAAACAGCAATATCATTGAATAAAGAACCTATCTGTTCTTCAAGGCTTTCACCATCACTGCCTTTCATAAACATTGTGTAGCTTGCTTTCATAGTATTATATTTTACTAATAATACTATCAATATAATAAATGAGATAATCCATAACACTAACAGTACTACTACCATTAACTCCGCATTTATTCCAAGTTGTGATAATATTCCATTTCCCATTTTACCCTCTTTTCGAACAGATGTTCTAGTTGTTTGATAATATATCTGTAATTCTCTCAAGCTCTTCTTTTGAAAAATACTCTATTTCGATTTTTCCTTTTTTCTCATCCTTAGCATTAATTGTAACCTTTGTGCCAAGATTTCTTTTAATCTTTTCTTCTAAATCTTTATAGAGAAAATTGAGCTTTTTCTGTTTCTTAGCTTCTTCCTTCTTAGGCTTATTTAAATCTTTTATTATTTTCTCTATTTCTCTTACTGAAAGCTTTTCATCCATTACTCGCTGTGCAAGCTCATATTGAGTAGCCTTATCATCTACAGCGAGCAAAGCACGTGCATGTCCGGATGAAATTAGATTTTCAATAAGAAGCTGCTGAACCTCGTCTGCAAGCTTTAACAATCTCATTGAATTAGTAACTGCGGTTCTGCTCTTTGATACCTTTTCTGCAACTTCATCTTGTTTATATTTATATGTATCTATGAGCTTCTTATATGTCTGTGCCTCTTCTATAGGATTTAAGTCAACTCGCTGAATATTCTCAAGAAGTGAAATTATTACAATTTCTTCTTCAGTATAATTTTTAATAATTACAGGTACTTCTTTAAGTCCGGCTTTAAGTGCTGCTCTCCATCTTCTTTCACCGGCAACAATCATATAATGATCGCCTTTATCCTGAACTAAGATTGGCTGGAATATTCCTATTTTCTTTATTGAGTCTGCTAATTCTTCTAACTCATCTTCCGCAAAGCTTTTTCTAGGCTGGTCAGGATTTGGCTCAACCTTAGAAATATTCACCATTTTATCCGGAGAATCAATCGGTGTTTCTTTTCCGTTCTTTGAATTTGTCTCTCCTGCAGGAATCAGAGCATCTAATCCCTTACCT
The DNA here is from genome assembly GCA_004553595.1 of Methanobrevibacter ruminantium. Classification (GTDB taxonomy): domain Archaea; phylum Methanobacteriota; class Methanobacteria; order Methanobacteriales; family Methanobacteriaceae; genus Methanobrevibacter; species Methanobrevibacter ruminantium_A. The sequence goes on from SFKZ01000026.1 coordinate 4,268, forward strand.
AATCCTTTTTTCATTGCCATATTGTTTAACTCTCTTTCTGTATTATTTTGAGTTCTGCTTTATAATTTCTCGTGCAAGCTCATTGTATTTAATTGCACCTGCAGATTTCGGGTCATAAGTACATATAGGCTGACCATAGCTTGGTGCTTCTGCAAGTCTGATATTTCTTGGTATCATAGACTTATATACATGATAATCAATATTCTCTACTACATTCTCTACAACCTGCTCTGAAAGATTTGTTCTTGAATCAAACATTGTAAATACAATTCCATCAATAGTGAGAGTATCATTTAGTCTGTCCCTTACAAGATTAATTGTATGAATGAGCTGGCTTAATCCCTCAAGTGCATAATATTCACATTGAATAGGTACAATAACTGAATCCGCGGTAGTCATTGCATTTACTGTAAGCATACTGAGTGAAGGAGGACAGTCTATTATTACAAAGTCATAATCATCCTTAATCCAGTCAATCTCTTTCTTTAACACATATTCTTTATCACTGATATCTAACATTTCTATCTCAGCTGCGGCAAGGTTAACATTTGACGGAATCAATGACAAATTACGGAATACGTTTTTAATTACTGCTTCCTGAATACTACAGCTGTTAAGAAGTAATTCATATACTGTATTTTCCTGTTCATTTTTGTTAACACCAAACCCACTTGTTGCGTTTCCCTGTGGATCAATATCAACAACTAATACTTTTTTATTATTTTGTGCTAAAGCTGCTGAAAGATTAATAGCAGTAGTAGTCTTTCCTACTCCGCCTTTTTGATTTGCAATTGCTATTACTTTTCCCATTATTAACCTCTTTTAAAGTATAATTCCACTTTGATAATTATATATAATCCCACATTTAATATCAATAAACAATAAAGTGTTTCACGTGAAACATTTTGTTGTCTGATTTATTACCACACTATATAATGTTTCACGTGAAACATTAACAACCTAAATATTGTGATATTTTGTGAAACATACAATAAAAATAATTTATTTGTTTATTTTATCCATAAGCTCATTAATATTATTAAGAACAAGATTAATTTCCTGTTTAATATATGTAAGGTTTTCAACTAAATCGACATCATTATCATTAACAACAGACTCAATAGGAGAGTTAAGTTCTTCTTTAATAAGTCTCCATCCGGATTTTATTTCCGTACCTATATTCTCAGGTTCTTCCGGATAACCATTCTCTTCATCATCATTGACAACCTTATCATAATATTCAAGTATTTTCTCATCAACCTTAGTAATATCGTCAATTTCAGAAGAAACAGAAGATATTGATTCATCCTCTCTGTCTTCATTTATTATATTAATAATTTCATTTAATTTGTCTTTCTTATCAGTATAATACTTAATCTGTCTGTACAAGGACTTGTTGATTTCTTCGATACTCTCCTTCTCTAAATTCATTGCTTCAATCTTTTCTTCATTCTGATTATCAATCTTTCTTGGAGAAAATACCTGGAAATCAACATCCTCATTTTCCTTATAATTATGAATATTTTCCTCAATCTCAAGTATTCTTACAACATTATCATCATATTCACTCTGAAGCTTACTGCTTTCTTTGTCGAATTCAGAAAGAAGATCATTAACAATTATTTCGATTTTCTTAACATTAATACTATTCATATTAATCTCCACTATAATGGTTTCTTTGCAGGTACTCCGGCTTTTCTTGGATACTTCTTATCAGTAAGTTCAAGCTTTCTTATAAATACGAAAACTCTTGATACATCTGTACCCGGCAATACAAACTCTTCAACTTTATTAATTTTTCCGCCAAGTATCTTTATTGCATTCTTCGAGTTATTGATTTCTTCTTCTGATTCACCTGCTTTATATGAGATAAAAAAGCCATCTTCCTTAACAAATGGAATACAATATTCAGATAATGTCGACAAATTAGCTACCGCCCTTGAAACACAAATATCGTACTTTTCTCTATATTTATTATCTGATGCATAATCTTCAGCTCTTCCATGTAATGCTTCAATGTCTTTAAGCTTTAATTCATCTATCACTTCGTTTAAAAAAGATACTCTTTTATTAAGAGAATCAAGCAAAGTAAATTTAACATCAGGCATCATAATCTTAAGCGGAAGTCCCGGAAATCCTGCACCTGTACCAATATCAATGATTTTTAGTTTATTATTTATATTAATACCTTTATCTAATAAATAAGGAATTAATGCAATAGAATCAATAAAATGTTTTACTATAACATCTTCTTTATCTGTTATTGCAGTAAGATTCATTACTTTGTTTTTCTCAATAAGTAACTCATAATACTTTTCAAAACAGTTTATCTGATCATCTGATATTTCAATATTAATCTTATTACAAATATTAACTAATTTATTCATATATATACCATTAATACATTAATATCAGCAGGGCTGACACCTGAAATTCTTGAAGCCTGACCTATTGATACAGGACGGTACTTTTGAAGCTTCTGTGCTGCTTCAATTCTTAATCCTTTAATTTTTGAATAATCAATATTTTTAGGTATCTTTTTCTTTTCTAATTTAGCAAATCCTTCAACTTGCTTTAATTGCCTTTTAATATAACCATCATATTTAATATTGATATTCACCTGTTCAATTACATCATATTTTAATACAGGTCTATCTTTATCAATTTCTTCAATTGATTCATATGATAATTCCGGTCGAGCAATTAATTCATATAATGAAACACCTGATTTTAGTTCAGTACTATTATACTTTCTTAACACAGAATTTATTTTTTCTGAACCACCGACATATGTGTTTTTGAGTCTTTCAATTTCTTCTTCTATCTGCTTTTCCTTAAGTAATAATGCATCATACTGTTCTTTTGTAATAAGTCCGATTTCATATCCTTTTTTGCGAAGTCGCAAATCTGCATTATCTTGTCTTAACAAAAGTCTATATTCAGATCTTGAAGTCATCATTCTATAAGGCTCAAAATTTTCTTTAGTAACAAGATCATCTATCAGAACACCTATATATCCCTCAGACCTTTCAATAGTAATTAATTCTCTATTAAGAACTGAAAGTGCTGCATTAATACCTGCAATCAAACCCTGTGCTGCAGCTTCTTCATATCCTGAACTTCCGTTAAACTGACCACCTGAAAATAAATTCTTAATATTCTTAAATTCAAGAGTAGGATATAACTGACAAGGATTAATACAATCATATTCTATTGCGTATGCATTACGAACTATTTTGCAATTTTCAAGTCCCGGAACAGTTCTATACATTGCAAGCTGAACATCCTCAGGAAGAGAAGAACTCATACCGCCTACATACATTTCATTAGTATGAATTCCTTCAGGCTCAATAAAAATCTGATGTCTGTCCTTATCTGAAAATCTAACTACCTTATCTTCAATTGAAGGACAATATCTTGGACCTGTTCCCTCAATAACTCCAGCATAAATAGGAGATCTGTCAAGGTTAGCTCTAATAATTTCATGAGTATCATTATTAGTATAAGTTAAATAACATAACACCTGTTCTTTTTGAATCGTATCAGGATCTGTACTGAATGAAAAAGGAACAATTCTTTCATCTCCGTATTGAGGTTCCATCTTAGAATAATCGAGAGTTCTTCCATCCATTCTTGCAGGAGTTCCTGTTTTAAACCTGAACATTTCAACACCTGCTTTTTTCAAAGAATCCGTCAAATGAGTTGCAGCCTGAAGACCGTTAGGTCCTGTATAAGAAATTGCTTCACCACAAAGACATCTTGCATTCAGATATGTTCCGGTACACAATACTACAGCCTTTGCATAATATATTGCACCTGTAAAAATCTTAACTCCCTTAACTACTGAATCTTCAATAATCAGTTCACAAACCTCAGCCTGCTTCACTGTAAGGTTATCCTGATTTTCAAGTGTTTGTCTCATTTCCATGGAATAGTCAAATTTGTCGGCCTGGGCTCTCAAACTGTGAACGGCAGGTCCTTTAGATGCATTTAACATTTTTGACTGAATAAAAGTCTTATCTATGTTCTTACCCATCTCACCGCCAAGTGCATCAATTTCCCTGACAAGATGACCTTTAGAGCTTCCTCCGATATTAGGATTACATGGCATCAATGCAATTGAATTTATTGACACTGTAAAAACAATTGTATTAAGCCCAAGTCTTGCAGAAGCTAATGCCGCTTCGCATCCTGCATGCCCGGCACCAACTACAACAACGTCAAAATATTCTTCTATAGGTTTTGATTTATAATTCATTTACTTACCCATGCAAAACTTTTCAAAAACTTCTTTAATTACATCATCTGAAACTTCTTCACCTATAATTCTGCCAAGACATTCATAAGCATTTACTAAATCAATCGTTAAGAAATCTTCGCTTATCATATTATCTATTCCATTAATAACAAGCTTAAGACTTTCATAGCTTTCACTTAATAAATCTTTATGCCTGATATTGGATATTATTAAATCAGAGTTATCATTAATATTTCCCGATATATATTGTGTCTTAATATAATCAGACAATTCATCTAACCCCTGTTCTTCTTTTGCAGAAATATGAAGTATCTTTTTGTCTGTTAATTTTTCAATATCAATGTCATCAATTTTTGAATTAAGATCTGATTTATTCAACAAAACAATGGCATTTTTATCCTTAATATAATCAAATAATTTTAAATCATCATCATCAAGCAAAGAAGAAGAGTCAATAACAAGAATAATAAGGTTTGATTTATCGGCATATTCAAATGCTTTATCAACTCCGATTTTTTCTACGATATCTTCAGTATCTCTAATACCGGCAGTATCAGCAATATTTAAATTAATACCGCCTATCGAAACTCTTTCAGTTAATGCATCTCTTGTTGTACCGGCAATATCAGTTACTATTGCTCTTTTTTCACCAAGAAGCATATTTAAAAGACTAGATTTACCGACATTAGGTTTTCCTAAAATTACAGTATTTATACCTTCCATTATGATTTTCCCGTTATCATAGGATAAAATCATCTTTTCAATTTCACATAAATAACTATTTACGGTTTCTCTTAATTTATCAGAAAAACCATCAAGTGAATAATGTTCCGGATCATCAAGTGCTGCTTCTATATATGCAGTTTCATGAAGAATTCCACTTCTTAATTCAGTAATTTTATTAAAAAGACTTCCTCTTAACTGTGATAAAGAATTATTAAGTGAATAATCATTACATGAATTAATAATATCAATTACAGCTTCAGCTTCCGACAAATCGATCCTACCGTTAAGAAAAGCTCTTCTTGTAAATTCACCCGGTTCGGCAAGTCTGGCACCTGCTTTTAAACATGCAGACAATACTTTATTTAATACATGAATACCGCCATGACAGTTAATTTCAACAGTATCCTCTGCAGTAAAGCTTTTAGGACCTTTTAAATACAAAAGCAAAACCTCATCAACAGGTTTATCATTATAATAAATAAACCCGTAATAGGCTCTATGACTTTCAAATTGTTGGGTATTAAATTTTTTGCCGGATTTAGATTTAAAAATAAGTGATGCGATGCTCAATGCATCAGCACCACTTACTCTTACAATACCTATTCCGGATGAAACCATTCCGGTGGCAATAGCTGCTATAGTATCTGATTTATTCATTATTATTTATTTAATGTTATAACAACTTTTCTATATGGTTCTTCACCTTCTGAATGAGTACTTACATACTTATCATTCTGTAATGCTGAATGAATTACTCTTCTTTCATAAGGATTCATTGGCTCAAGTGATACCGGTTTCTTTGTTCTCTTTACTTTATATGCAAGATTTTTTGCAAGATTCTCAAGAGTTTCTTTTCTTCTCTTTCTATAATCTTCAGTATCAACCTTTACTCTAATATACTCTGATGTACCTTTATTTACAACAAGTGATGTTAAATACTGAAGTGAATCAAGAGTCTGTCCTCTCTTACCGATAAGAACTCCCATATCATCACCGCTAAGCTCAATATTAATTTCGTTTCCTTCCTGTTTGGCATCTATATTAACCTGCATATTCATTGCATTGAATACTTTTTCAAGGAATTCCTTTGGATCCTGAGCCGGTTCTACTGTTGAATTCTTATCTAAAACAAATTCTTTTTTTGAAGACTTTTCTTCAACCTTATCTTTTTTCTTTTCTACTTTACTTTCTTCCTTTTCGATTTTCTTATCGGTCTTTTCTTCTATTTTTCTTGCCTTGATTACAGCAAGCTTTGAACCGAATCCTAAAATTCCTGAAGAACCCTTTTCTACTATTTCATATTCTAACTTATCTGATGTTATTGTAAGTGCCTGACAAGCTTCTGTAATTGCATCATCAACGGTTTTACCCTTATATTCTACAAATTCCATAAAATTTACTTATCTCCTTTATTATTTCTTTCATTATAATCATTTACTAAATTAGCTTTTGCTGCAAGTGAACCCGGTTTAATATTATTCTTCCTAAGTTCCATAGCTTTATTGTATGCTTCTTCTTTTTCCTTTTTTGATAAATTTGCATTTCCTGAAAAAGAAGCTGTCTTTGTACTCATTGAACCATACTGAGCTACTTTTTCTGCATTTTCTGCACGCTTCTTAGCTTTTTCTTTTGCCTTATCAGCATTTTTCTTAATAATATCTTCAACATCTTCCTTATCAATCTTTTTATTGATAACAACCTGCTGAATACTTCTTATTACGGCACCTGCAATCCAGTAAATACCAACACCTGAAGGGAATGAAAAACAAAATATCGCTGACATAATAGGCATCATTGTATTCATTGACTTCATAGTTGCATTCATTGTATCAGCCTGTGAATTTCCTTTATTATCACTTGGCTGTGGCATAAGCTTTGTATTAATCCACTGTGATAAAGCAGCAAGAATTGGAATTAATAAAGCACCGATAATAAGTCCCCACTGAATACCGTTAACATTTGTCCATGCAGTTGTAATAATATGTGATGGAGAGTCACCGATATTTAATCCAAGGAAATTATTATAAGTATCAAGTAATCCTCTTTCTAAAATTTTACCATTAGTATCGATTTTAGAAATAATTAACTGACTATTATATGTTAGTTTAGATAAATCATATTTATCAGAAATAGTGTATAAATCAGATGATGAAATTTTTGAAATTACATCTATTACACCATTTGAAATATTTTCACCTTTTGTTAATTCCTGACCATACTGATTAATTACTTTATTAATAGATTCAATTCCTGAATTCTGTAAAAACTTAGCATTATCAAAGCTGATAATTTTATCGGCAAGTACTCTGTATGTATCTCCGATTTTTGATACATATGCAGGAATTGCATATATTACTCTGTAAAGAGCAAATAACACAGGCATTGTTATTAAAAGCTGAACACAGCTTCCTGTTGGTGAAACACCATATTTATCATATATGGCTCTTGTTTCATCATTCATCTTCTGCATGGAAACCTGATCCTTCTTATTCTTGTATTTAGCCTGAATAGCCTGAAGTTCAGGATTCATTCTCTGTGACAATTTTGAGAATTTCTGCTGCTTATATGTAAGCGGAGTCATTAATCCATACATTATTAATGTAAATAAAATAATACAAAGGCCAACATTAGGAATACCAATTTTATCTAATACTATGAAAATTACATTCATAATATAACCTAAAAGCTTGGCAATAGGTCCTAATATTGCACCATTATATGCGGTGAGCAATAAACTATACAAAATATTTCCTCCTTAATTAAGAATACTTAAGGCACCGGATCATATCCACCCTTTGAAAAAGGATTACATCTTAATATTCTCCATGCTGCAAGTAAACTTCCTTTAAAAGCTCCATATTTTTCGATAGCTTCTAACCCGTATTGTGAACAAGTGGGAATATAGGGACATTTTGTAGATTTAAGTCCCGAAATGTATTTTTGATAAAATTTGATTAATCTAATTAAAAAATTTTTAATCATTTATATGAAAATAATAATTATCAAATATTAAACAATCGAACAACAGTATTATTGATTTAATACTTTATGAAGCTTCATTAAATGTAATAAAGAACGACTTGTCTGATGATAATCAAGTTCATCAGCACCTTTTCTTGCTATAATTACTATGTTTAAACCACTATTAAACATATTTTCATGTAACCTATAGCTTTCTTTTAATAATCTTTTAATTCTGTGTCTGATTACAGAATTACCAACTTTTTTACTGACCGAAATTCCAAGAAAATTCTTATCTGAACCGTTTTTTAGAATATACATTATAAAATTTCTGTTAGCTTTTGATTTACCATTTTTAAATACTAACTGAAAATCTGAATTTTTCTTTAATGATTCGGTAAATTTCATTTAATCACCAAATTAAATATAAACAAATATTACTGCTAAATATTTATTTACCGTTAATTATAAAATAGACCACAATCATGTGGTCTATAAAACTATGCTGATAAAACCTTTCTTCCTTTAGCGCGTCTAGCCTTTAAAACCTTTCTTCCGCCAGGAGTACTCATTCTGCTTCTAAAACCATGAACCTTAGATCTCTGTCTCTTCTTTGGCTGAAATGTCATCTTCATATTAAAACACCTCCTATCTATAAGTGTATTATCAATATCATCGTATTTTATTCTAAAAAACGTCTTTTCCATTATATTAAAAAGCATTTTTATCGTCAAGCACTAAATATAGGGGTTATACATTACATTAAATACATTTCTCACATTATCCACATTTTTATCCACATTTATATTAATAGTTTTCATAATTTTTACATAGTTTACATATTTTTATTACCATAAAATGTTTAATTTCACATATTATTTTTTTATTAATGTGTATAAATAAAAGGCTTAAAATAAGGATTTGTATTTATTATTTTAATAATAATAAAAGTTATCCACATTTAATCCACAATTTGTGGAAAATATTATGTATACTCCTTCCTGTAAACTTGATAAAGAATCATTATTTGATATAATATAATAGTATAAGAAGGTGGATTTTTGTCTATATTTGGTACTTCGCGATAAGTTTTATAGATTTTTTATAGGAATTAATATATGGAACTAATTCAGAGTAAATGGGATGAGATTTTAGAATACATAAAAAATGAATATAATCTTTCTGATATTTCATTTAATACATGGATTAAGCCACTTAAATTTCATTCTGTAGAAAATAATAAAGTTATTATTATTATACCTTTTGATCAGTCTCATTCTAAAAATTATATATCATCAAAGTATTCTCTTCCTATTAAAGTATCAATCACAGAAGTAACAGGAATGGAATACGATGTTGAATTTATTTTAGAGAAAGATGCTTCATCAGAAGATACATTAATTAATAATAATATTATTAATACACCTGAATACGAAAATACAAACTTAAATCATACATATACTTTTGATACATTTGTAGTAGGAAGTAATAACAGATTTGCACAGTCTGCAGCATTAGCAGTTGCTGAATCTCCCGGAGAAACATACAATCCTCTTTTTATATATGGAGGAGTAGGACTTGGTAAAACTCATCTTATGCATGCAATAGCTAATTATATAATTAGTGAAAATCCGGGTAAGAAGGTACTGTATGTAACATCAGAACAATTTACTAATGATATTATTGATGCTTTAAGAAACGGTAATTCATCACAAAATGCCGAAGCAATGAGTAAATTCAGAGATAAGTACAGAAATATAGATGTACTTTTAGTAGATGACATACAATTTATAATAGGTAAAGAAAGAACCCAGGAAGAATTTTTCCACACATTTAATCAATTACACGAACAAAATAAGCAAATTATTATTTCTTCAGATAAACCTCCTAAAGAAATGGAAGTACTTGAAGAAAGATACAGATCAAGATTTGCGTGGGGACTTATTGCAGATATTCAACAACCTGATTATGAAACAAGAATGGCTATTCTTAAGAAAAAGAAAGAAAAGCTTAATAAAGAATATAAAGAATCTATAAGTGATGAGGTAATTGATTATATTGCAAATAACGTTACATCAAATGTAAGAGAATTAGAAGGAGCATTAAATAAATTAATAATGTTTTCAAAGCTTGAAAACAGAGATATTGATTTATCACTTGCAAAAGAAGCTTTAAAAGATGTTATTTCTCCGATTGAACCTATAAAAATAACACCTGAATATATATTAGAAGTAGTATGTGATCAGTTTAATATTTCTCCTGATGATGTATGTTCTAAAAAAAGAAATGCTGAAATAGTATTACCAAGACAGATAATAATGTATTTATGCAGAAAATATACTGATGCACCTCAGATAAAAATAGCTCTACTATGTGGAAAAAAAGATCATACAACAGTTATCCACGCTGAAGAGAAAATAAAAGAATTAATTGATGTGGATGAATATACTAAAAATACAATAGACACTATTATTAAAAAAATAAATCCATAGATAATGTGAATAAATATAATTTTATAAACATTAATAATTAAATTATTCACATATTAATATTATAAAAAATCCTTATTTTATAAAGGTTTTTGGAGTTTTTTACATATTCACACCCTATAATAATAATAATAATTAATATATATAATTAATTAAAGGAGCACTAAATGAAATTCATTACAGATAGGACTTCATTTCTTAATGGAGTAAATATTGTCAGTAAAGCTATTCCTTCAAGCACAACAATGGATATTCTTAAATATATTAAAATAAGTGCTGATAATGGAATTATTAAATTACTTGCAAATGATATGGATCTTGCAATAGAGACAATCATAGATGGAGAAGTAATTGAAAAAGGTGAAGTAGCATTAGAAGCTAATAAATTA
>SFKZ01000113.1 GCA_004553595.1 Methanobrevibacter ruminantium
TTATAAATCTCATTTACCTTTTCCTCCTAAAAATAACACTATATTATACTTAACTATATCATTAATTTAATTATATCACGACAAAAAAGGAGATGCAGTAATACAGAGGGCACTGAAAAACTTAATGTTTTTCAAGTGCGGTTATCTACAAAGTAAAAAAATAGTTAATGAAGCTGAAGTTTTTAGTTTCATTAACTATTTTTATTTAGTTATTTATATAATAACTAGGATATTTCTATCCTAATATCTTCAATATTCTTTTAATATTTACTGTAAATATTGCTAATGCCCCTTGCATTTCCATGCCAATTAGACCTGAAGATGATGCTTTATCATATCCATGTCTATGTTTTAACTCACTATTTTTTGCTTCTATTTTATAACGCTCTTTAGACTTTTCTTTAAAATATTCGCTTTCTTGAAAAGCTATCTGCGATTTATGTATATCACTTTTTATAGTAACTGAATAAGTTTTACTCTTGGCTCCGTCTTTATAACAACCTTCTTTTTGTGGACAAATTTTACATTTTTCTATATCAAAATAATAAGTATCTGTTTGGTTTGTAGATACATTCTTTTTGCCCTGTCGTGCTTTACGAATAGCCATATGTCCTTCTTTACATACATACATCCCAGCATCTTTATTGAATTGGAACTCATCTTCTTTTTTTCTAAATCCTTGCGTTACAGAAGGATTTAACTTTGATACGAGTTTCATATTATTTTTATTTGCAAACTCAATATTACCCTTTTCTGAATAAGCAGAATCACCAATTATTGTTTCAACTTTTATTCCAGATTTCTGACTTTTAGTGATTAATGTTTCTAATTCTTTACCATCGTTTTTTTCTCCAGTAGTAATAGTTGCAGCAGTTATTATTCTTTCTTCCGTCATTGCAATATGTGTTTTATAACCAAAGAAAGATGTGTCAACAGACTTGTGGCCAATTCTTGCATCCGCATCAGCGCAAGCTTGAATATGATGAATATCATCTTCTAATGTTTCATTTAACATATTTAATTTTTCCCTAACCTTTGGATAAGCTGCAATAACATCATTCTTTTCTATAGCTTTAACTAAGTCCTGACAATATTTAATTTCAGCATCTAAATTATCAATTGTATTTTTAGCTGGTAAAGTATTTTTAATATTCTCATCTATTTCATAAACTGATTTTCTTAATTTCTTAGAACGTTCTTGTAACACTTCACGTGGTGATTTTTGATTATATCTTGCTGCCGTATGCGTAGCATCAACAATGATTGACTTTGATTTTATTATTCCTTTTTCAAGGGCGATTTCAACAGTTTTATTTATTAACATATCTAAAATATTTATATCTTTAAGTCTAAGTCTACGAAATTTAGTTAGAGAGCTTGGCTCAATAACATTTTCCTCTGGAGCCATTCCAAGAAAATATTTAAATGACATATCATATTTTGAGCGCTCCACAATATCCACATCTGATAAATCAAATATGGATTTTAATAAAAGATATTTAAACATGCGTATTGGATCAATAGCATTTCTACCATTATTAGTACAATATTTATCTAAAAGTTCATCATAAACAAATGAAAAATCAATTAGTTCATTAATTTTTCTTAACATATTATCTTTAGGAACAACTAAATCATAAATTCCTGCATATTCACTTAAAATCATTGTTTCTTGCTTTTTTATCATACAAATCACCCACATTATTTTATAAGTTAAGTATAACATAAAAGACCTAAAAAATTGTCTTAAAAAAATTTTTTAGGTCTTTTATTCCGAAAGGCACTTTTTCAGTGCCATCATTTTACTGCTTGTCTTTTTTTTCTTATGCAATCATAAATAATAAGTAGCTAACTATAATTCCAATTGATAGAATATATAAAGTATATTTATTTTTAACTTTATCTTTAATCTTTAGTACAGTCAACATTAATATTGTACTAATAAATCCAAATAAAACTAAATTTTTTGTTTGGTTATCACCAAAATTATATACTGTTCCTCCAATAAATAATACATCACTTATAAATATAATTAAGAAATTAAATAAATTACTTCCAACAACATTTCCTACTGCCACATTGAAGTTACCAATCTTAACCAGAGAAACACATGATGTAAGCTCTGGAAGAGATGTTGCAATACCTAATAATAAAGCACCTGCTAAACTTGCACCTAAATTAAGTCTAGCTGCTATAATATCAGTAACGTATGTAATTAATATACTTGAAAATACTAATCCAAAACTTACTAAAATAAATCTTACAATTATTTGCTTTAATGAAAGTGATGTTGTTATAGCTGCTTCTTCTTCACCTTCATCTGCGCGTCCCTGCTGCGCAGCACCAGCAGCCTGCTGCTCTGCTTCCTCGTTCCGGTGCTGCTCGGCTGCCTGATGGGGACCTTCACCGGCGGTGTGATGGCCGGCATCAACGGGCGCATGGGCGAATCCTTCATCGTGACCTACGGCGGGCAGTCGGCAATCGCCGCGCTGGCGCTGCTGGTGCAGGGCGGAACCTACATCACCCTGGAGGCGGCCGACCTGCAGAACCGGGGCCTGGGCCTGTTTCAGAAGCTGGGCGCGGGCATCAATCCCGCATACATCTTCTTCGGGATCATCGTGATCTGCCAGCTCGTGCTCAATTACACCAAATTCGGCCGCAACCTGATGTTCGTCGGCTCCAATCCGAAGGCGGCGCAGTTGAGCGGCATTAACGTGCGGCTGTACATCCTCCTGGCCTTTCTGATCTGCGGCGGCATCTGCGGCGTTGCGGGCGTTCTGCAGACCTCCCGCGTGATGACCGCAAATCCCACGGCGGG
>SFKZ01000114.1 GCA_004553595.1 Methanobrevibacter ruminantium
ATGTCAGGTATTTATTTAGTTACATATCTTTTACTTGTAAAATTCCTTGGACCTGTAATTACAGGAGGAATTCCAATGCAGGGCGATATGCTTTTAGCTTTGCTTTCAAGTGGAACATTATTTACTGCATTCTTTTGTCTTCAGTGGTTCGGAACAACACCTATGTCAATAAAAGGTAAAATATTTTACGGATTGATTGGAGGAATTATTGCTTTTGTCTTTGCTGGTTGCGGTACAAGCCCAATTGGTTCTGCAATTACAATTTTGTTCCTCAATATTATTTCTCCTATAATTCAGTACTTTGAAAATAAGAGTAATCGTGCAAGAATTGCCAATACTTTAAGGAAAGAAAATGCTTGATAATTTAGATAATAAAACAAAGTTAAAAACATTTATAATATTTACTGCAATTCTCATTTTAATGACTTTAATACTTTCTGGGTTTACTTTGCTTGCAAGAAAGAACTGGAATAATCGTCTTGCAGAAAATGTAGAAGTTGTTCTTCAGACTTCAAGACCTGATGAATTTAATGATAAAGGCTTAATGGTTGGAAAGGTTGTAAAGATTAATTCTACTGCTGCTGTAAGTTCAAATGTTTATGAAATAGTGAATCAGAATAACACTGTAGAAAATTATGCTCTTATTACACGAATAACAACATATTACGGACCACAGGCAGCTGTATTTTTATTTAATGATGATAAAGGAATTTCTTTTGAAGGCTTTGCCTGCTTAAAGAGCAGAGTTTTGAAACAGTTTGAAAATAAAGAATCAGATATCATATTAAATTATTGGACTAAAAATGCGGAAAAAATATTTTTGTCGGCAGGAGTAGGTAGGGAGGATGAAAATGAATAAATATTTATACTACATTTTTACAGCAATTTCTTTTGCGTTACTTATTGCAGCTCCTGGCAGATTTGCTTTTGGAATAATTGTTTGTTTTGAATTATTCTTTTTACTTTTTGTTAGTTTTATTTTTTCATTCTTTACTAAGAAACTTCATGTAGAAGAATTAAATTCAATTTTTACAGTTATTGGACTTGTTTTTTCTACAATCCTCTATAAGCAGATCATTATGTGGCTTTTCCCATTAGTTGCGCTACAGATGAGTTTTGTTTTTTACCTTCCTGCAGTTTCGTCTTATGTAATTGGAATTATTTACAATAATATTAACCAGTCAACTAAGGTTTCATTTATTGAAAATATAAAGATTGTTTCAACATTCACTGTTTTTGCTTTGATTTTTTATGCAATCAGAGATGTATTCGGTTATGGTACATTTACTTTACCAACTGCGTCTGGTTTAATTGAAAATGTAATTTTTGAGACTGATTCTTTTTCTTGTGCAACAATCTTAGCTTCAATTCCTGGTGCTCTTGTACTGGTTTCTATTTCGATTCTAATATTTATTTTTGTTCAGAATAAATTTAAGATTATTAAAAGAGCAGGAGATTCAGATGATTCTAAATAGTTTTGTTTTTTATATTTTATTCTGCTCTTCTGTATTGATTTATGGTATTGGATTTAATCGTGAATCTGTAATGTGCGATTATCCTAAATCTGTATTGTTTACTGCAATTAAATCATATGCGTGTGTAATTATTTCATTTTTGCTCTGCTATTTTTTAAATAATGCATTGTTAATTCCTCTTGGAATTATCGAAGTTTTTCCATTTTTTGCACTTTTGATTTACATAATTATTACGGTATTTTTTGAACTTTTAATTCAGATTACAACAAAAAAATCGTCTTCTGAATTTGCTATTTCATTCTTAACTTTAATACTTGCATTAAATGAAGGTATTACAATTGTTGATGGTATTTTAGTATGTGCTGGAGCATTGACCTGTTTCTATTTATTAATACCTGTGCTGTATGCTGCAGAAAAAAGAATGCTTACAACTCAGAGAAGTACTGTAATTAAACGAAACAGCCTATTTTTTCTTTGTATGGTAATTATAATGCTGGCTCTCTACTCATTTAATATTTCATGGTTGAACACAGGAGTTATCAAATGATTTTAAGAATACTGTTTATTTTTTTATTTCTTGTTCTCTGTGGATTTATTCTTTACTTCATTTATGGCGTATTTATTCCTGCTGTTAAACATCAGATTATTGAAAGTCAGGATCCATTATTTGCAGAAGTAGAGCTTAATTATGTTGGAAATTCTGAACCAGAAATTAAAACTACTGCAAATCGAGCTGTAATAGAAATAAATTCAAAAATTTCAGAAAGTGATAATCGTCTTGAATATAACGGAATTAAAAGCTGTTCACTTTTTAATTCCATTTACGATACTCCAAATGAATACTCAAATGTGTGTATAGGTTTTGGAGACTGTGTAAAAGTCTGTCCGCAAGATGCCATCAGAATTGAAAATAATGTTGCAGTGTTAACAAAAAATTGCTGTGGTTGTGAAAAATGTATTACAGTATGTCCAAAACACATCATTAAAATGGTTCCTAAAGAATCTGTAGAAAATTCACTTTCAGAGCAAAAATACTTTAAATTCTGGAAATCTTGTTATAGAATATTTCATAAATAGTTAAATAAGTGGTTTAGATAATTAATGGCAATTCTCAATCTCAATCTTGAGTTGTATTCAGGATCTACAAATTTCAACAGCGTCTCAGAATATAAAATGATTTATGATAATTATTATAAACCATTAGTGTCATTTTTATATGCAAACCCTTTGCAGGTTTACGGTCTGCGGTGCGTCTCCCGGTAGCCCTGCGGGGAGAGGCCGGTCTGCCGCTTGAA
>SFKZ01000115.1 GCA_004553595.1 Methanobrevibacter ruminantium
AGCAAGATGGACTTTTACTTGCGGATATTCAACAAACCACTTTTCAAAATTCAAAGGATTGTCGGTTTCTGAACATCCTGTGTGAAAATAGATTTCATAATTTTTCTTTTCTGCAAATTCAAAAATCTGTGTTAAAAGATTTGATCTTTTTTCATCAGATGGATTCCAGTCATTCAAAAATGGATGAACAACAAGACCTTTGTAATCCAAATCTTTCATAATGGAATCCAGCGTTATTCCGCCAAACAGAACCATCGGATCAATCCAATAAAGGGGATTTACTTTAAGACCTATTTCTTTTGCAAAATCAACAGCCTCTTTTGTTTCTTCTGTCATTGCTTTGTATAATTCAATGGCTGGTTTTGATTCTGTAAAAAGCGGAGTAAGATATGCGAAAGTTGTTTCAGTAATTCCGTTGTTTTTTAGAGCCTTAAAAATATCGTGATAATCGTATTTTGTGTCATAAAACTGACCGATATGTGTATGAATATCTGAATAAGGTAAAGTATGTCCGAAATTATTTTTCATTTTTTACCTGCATAAATAAAGTTTCTATTTCTTTTTCAGATTTAAATGGTGTACAGAACATACCATCTGAAAGCCATAAGCCGATTTTTTTTATCTGTTCATTCTCCGCAAATGTGAATAAATCCGTTTCATCTTTTTCTGGGCGAAACTCAGAGAACAAGAAAGCAGCCCAAGACAAGGTTGCAATTAGCTGTTCCTCTATTCTTAAGCGTTTTTCAATACCTTTATTACTTTCATCATTTACAGGAATAACTACTATTCTTAATCCATTTATATATTCCGAAATAGATTCGGGGTTTGACTTTTCACCTTTCTTAATTAAACAATCTCTCACCAATTCTCTAAAGACTGTTCCTTTTATACTATTTCCGCAATGTAGAGATAATCTTTTGATTAATCTGTTATTTTTATTATGAGTACCAACACGAACAATTCTCTTTGCGGTTCTATCATCTTCATTCATTTGTAAAAACAAATAAACACCATTTTCTATATTTAGAAGTTCATGATTTTTAATGTCCTCAAATTTTCCTTTACCAGTAAATTTATAAACCTTACTGTCATTACAACATTGAAGAATTTTCTTTGCACATTTGTAGATATCTTCTGGATTATATATTGGTTGTATTTCCATAGTTTGCCTCATTGATCAATCTATTTTCCAAAAGCTTATCTCTCTTAGCTGCCAGTTTTTTTCTTAATTGAATGTACTTACAATAATCACTATCTAGTTTTTGCAGTTCACCCTTATTTGAATTCAAATGAACATTTGCACAAAAATCGCAAAAATCTTTTGAATCACAATTTCTACATTCTACAAAGTCACTAGCTTTAATAAGTCGTGCTTTTAATAGAAGAGGATTTGTGTCAAAAATTTCTTTTAGTGTATTCTCTTTTATATTTCCTAATTTTTCATACCAACCAATTGAAGGATAAATATTTCCATCCGCATTGATACAAAGAGAAGAAAGAGTACTGGCATAAAAATGTATGTTATTTAAATCAATATTCTTATGAGAATAACCCCAGGAGTAAGACAATGCGGCATCATTTGCCATTGTTACTTCAAAATAATCATTCAAGTCATCAAAAGATAATCTTTGATTTAGATTATTCATTGAATAATCAGATGAACCTATAATCCACAAATCGGCACAACTTCTTATATTATTCTTATCAGCCCATGCCATAACCTCAGGAAAATTCTGTTTATTTGCCTGCATAGCTGGACAGGAAATGAATAAAGGTAAATTTTTATTAATAATAAGATTTATGGCATTTAAAGTTTTTTTACATGAACCTTTTAATTGAGTTATAGAATCATGAATATTTTCATTAAGACTATAAAGTGAAACTTGGATTTCCCTTAAATTTGCGATTTCTGAAAGATATTCAACATCTGACTGTTTAAGCAAAGTTCCATTTGTAAAAAGAGAAATTTGAAAATCATAATTATCTGCAGCCTTAATTATTTCTTTCCACTTTGGATTTAATAAAGCTTCACCACCCGTAATCGTTACTTTTGAAACACCAAGATTTTGAGCTTGCGCAAAAATAAGTTCTGAATCTTCCAGAGATAAAAAACCTTTTTTGGAATTTAAACACTGACGATAACAGTGTATACAATGTTCATTACAGGGATTAGAAATCTCCAGATCTAGTTGTTTAAGCTTTGTTTCATTCATTATTTTTTTAGCTGAGCCTCCCGCCACTCCAAAACAATCTGTTTATTTTTTGCAGCTACTGCACAAAAATGTTTGTTGATTTCCAGAGGATTTCCTGTAGGACTTTCATTAGCATTACGAACAAGACATGGAGCACAGAATGCAGATTTATCACATTTACAGCACTTTCCATCGCCTAAATCTTTCATTTTTAAACTGCGAAGCCATTTTATTTTTTCAGAGTTTTGCCAAATATTCTGCAAAGTATCATCCTTTAAATTTCCAAGAACCATTCCTTGCCAGCCTGCACAAGGGTATACATTTCCATTGGCAACCATACAACATGTAGAAATTCCAACCCCGCATAAACGGCGTTCAGGATTATATTGAACTTCATTACATCTGGTCAGAAAATCTGGAGCTAGAATTGCTGCTTGATAATCTGGATCTTTAAAAGAAATTGCTTTAATTACTTCTCCACATTCTTCGACAGAAAGTCTGTGTGCAAGATTTGAAGTATCATGATTATATTCAGCCATCATAATGTAATCAGTTTGGGCACGAAT
>SFKZ01000013.1 GCA_004553595.1 Methanobrevibacter ruminantium
CAATGCTAAAGCCGGAATATTTACAGCCTCTATGGATACATTAATAGGTAAAAGCAATAGGAGTATCATTAATGCTCCAAATCCAATCACATAATAATTGTCAACTTTAGGATATCTGATTGTACTGATCATTAAATAAGCTGCAAATAACATCAATATAGCAGCAACTCCAACATTAAATAAACCGCTGAGGTAATAAGTAGCTATGATAATAGCGGTACCTGGTATTGGGAATCCCACGAATCCATGGTAATTAATTTTATCTGAAATTACATTGTAACGGGTAAGTCTTAACATACCGCAAACAAGTGTTAAAACAGCTACAATTGCCATTAAGTATCCTGCCCAGTCAGATATTCCTAATCCCATATAATATAAAAGGACTGAAGGTGCAACACCAAAAGATACTATGTCTGCTAAAGAATCAATATTTTTTCCAAAACCAAATTTATCATCACGATCAAGTTTTCTTGAAACCCATCCATCTACAGAGTCAAAAACAACTGCAACAAGTATGCACAATGATGCATATGATAAATGATTATCAATAACCATTAAAATAGCTAAAAATC
The DNA here is from genome assembly GCA_004553595.1 of Methanobrevibacter ruminantium. GTDB lineage: Archaea > Methanobacteriota > Methanobacteria > Methanobacteriales > Methanobacteriaceae > Methanobrevibacter > Methanobrevibacter ruminantium_A. The sequence continues at coordinate 573 of SFKZ01000013.1, forward strand.
CAAATACCAAATTCAATATTGAAATGACATCTGGAACAGCTAAAAAATATCCCATTCCTACACTTTTTAATCTCATAATTTGACTCCAAATAATATTTTAAATAAACTCCCTTATTAATTTTTTCAAAAAACGATTAATTGTTTTCTAAATCAACATAAAATAACAATACATTAGTAAAAAGTAATTTAATTAAAAAATTTGACTAATTTTGAAAAAATAAACTCAAATTAGTATTTTTAATTAAAACAAATATTTCTAAATAAAGTAAATTTTTTATATGAATTCAATTTTTTATTGTAAAATGAATTTTCTAATGATAATGAGTTCTGTTTAAATGAATCAATATTACAATTCCATATAAATTTTTCATTAGAAAATAAACAATATTAACAAATTGCAATAATATATTAATAATATTTTAAATCCATTATTTAAATATTACTTTAAGTATTACTCAATAGTATTTAATATATTTTATTACCTTATATTTAATTTTTTTTAAAAAAAATAAAAAAATAATCATTTAAAAACAAAATTTTATATTATAATAATGAAATATATTAAAATCGTATAGTATTAAAATTCTTGGTTTTAAGTGAAAAAAGTAATAAGAAAATCATGATTTTATGAATATATAAAATGAAAATTGATTCGAAAATTAATTTAAACTCTATTAAGTGATCATATGATTGAAGACAGAATACAAATTCTCAGAAGAGCTGCAAAGGTTTCCTCTAGAGAGAATAATGAACACGTATGGTGTGTCATCGCAGGTAATGAAAAGTTAGTTGATGATATAGCATACCAAGCAATCACAGCTAAGGATAGAGTTCAAATTTTATTTAGGGAATCAATTAAGATTTTAGACAAGTACACTTCAAAAAGATTTGACTGCATAATGCTAAAAGGAGAAACACTGAAAATCAGTGAACTTAGAAATAGATGCAATGAGAAAGGGGGAGCATCTGTAGAGATAACTAATGTACACATTAATGAAATGCCTAATTTGTTGGTAATAGTAGGTCCTGAAGAGTCCATGAAATCATTTAATGGTAAAACCAACAGGCAAAATGCAAAAATAAACATTTTAGCAGAAGATCATACAAGCAGTTTCATTAAGGCGGAACTCAATACAAGATTTAAATTGCCTTCCTTTTTAAGAAATACTGTAACACCAATACTTGATATGAGCGATGTAGTTTTATCTGCAATCTTGGTTTCTGTAATTGATGAAAATGATATTGAGCATGTGAAGGAAATCAGTCAAAACAACAGCTTATTCGGAATTGACTTAAATAAGACAATCCAAGATAAGGAAAATCAAAGAATATTTGAGGTTACAGAAAAAGATAAGGCAAATCCGCAAGAAGAAAACAAGACTGAAGATAACAACAATCCAGACAACACCATAGAAACTCCAGAAGAAGACAAAACCCAAGAATAAATTTAGCTTTTTAAAGCCATCACTATTTAAAAAACTCATTTTTCTGACTATTATTATATATTATTAAATTTTTTTCATAATTATATACAAAAACTTATTATTAATAAAAATTATAAATAATTATTGTTATAAACTATAAACATTAATTAATTAATTTTTGATTGTATTATATAATTAATAAATAATTAATTCGATAATCAATTCAAAATGTGAATTAATTAATAAAACAATAAAATCAATTAAATGATTTATTAAATAATTATAGAAAAATTTATAAATAATTTAATTTTATTTTATCAATGGAGGAATAACTTTGAGTATTTTCGGAAATGAAGACGCTATTGAAATTGAACCAACCAGAGTTGTTAAAAATAGTTTAGGTATTGACTTAGGTACCTTAAACACCGTAATCGCAAAACCATCAGGAGATAAATTTGACTTATACCAAATTCCTTCTGTAGTTGCTGTTAAAAAAGATGATCCTTCTGCAGTGCTTGCTGTTGGAGAAGAAGCTAAAAAAATGTTAGGCAGAACTCCAGAAGACATTGTTGCAGTAAGACCACTTAAAAAAGGAGTAATCGAAAACGTTGCACAAGCACAAGCATTACTCATAAGAGCTATGGAAATTGGTATTAACGAAGGAGAAACTGTAGGAAGAATTGTTATTGGAATTCCTGGAGACTCTTCTGAAGTAGAAAAGAATGCTGCTGAAGAAATAGGTAGAAAAGCTGGTGCTGAATACGTTTTAGTAGTCAGTGAAGGTTTAGCTGCAGCTATTGGTGCTGGATTACCTATTGCAGAACCAAATGGAACCATGGTAATTGACATTGGTGCAGGATCTACTGATTTAGTAGTTATTTCCCTTGGTGGAATCAACGATATTGAAACCGTAAGAGTCGGTGGAGACGACATTGATAATAGAATCGTAGAATTGGTTGCAGAAAAATACAACGTTGCAATCAGCATTCACGATGCAGAAGCTGCAAAAATGGAAATTGGAATGATCCATTGCAGTGAAGAATTTGAAAACTTAAGCTATGAAGTTATTGGTAAATCCTTAGAAACTAACAGACCTAAAAAAGTTGTAATTGATTCAATGTTAGTTGCAGATGCAGTAGAACCAATCATCCAAGCAGTTGTTGGCGGATTAAACATCATATTAGAAAGATTACCAGCGGAATTGATGATGGGTGTTTACAAAAATACTGTAGCAGTAGGTGGAAGTTCCAGATTAAGAGGTCTTAAAGAAAGAATTTTCGACGAATCAGACATTCCGATTCAAATTTCTGATGACCCTATGACTGTAGTCGCAAAAGGAACTGCAATCGTAGCTGCTGAACCATTAGCTTTAGAACCGGAAGTACGTTTAAAAGCTATGAAATAAATTTAAACAATTTCAAGCGTTATAATACGTATAATACTATGGATTGTCTTTACAATCCATAATATTCCTTTTAACACCAAATAATCACACCATCAAAATTACTTCCTTTAAACTTTAATAAATCTTATTTTTATAAAAATTAAACTAATTAAAAAATTAAACTAATTATAAAAATAAACTAATTATAAAAACTAAACTATTTAAATAATGAAACTGGATTTAATAATATGGATACACTAGGATTAGATGAAGCTGGAAGAGGCCCTGTTTTAGGCCCTATGGTTATGGCAGGTATTGTAATACCTGAGAAAAAAGAAAAGATCATTGAAAGAATGGGCGTAAAAGATTCTAAAAGATTAACTCCTAACAGAAGAGCAGTACTATATCGTAAGTTAACTAAAATGTTCGATTATGAAACAGTGGTAATTACTGCAAAGGATATTGACACTTTAAGAGCAAAAGGAATAAATCTTAATCAAATAGAAAAATTAGCTATGAAAAAAATCATAAATACTCTTCGAGCAGATAGAATCATCATAGATGCTTTGGATGTAAAGGAAGGAAGACTTCAGGAAGAGATGGAAGAATATGTAGGCCATAGCTGTGAAGTCATTGCAGAACATAAGGCAGATGATAACTATCTTGCAGTTGGAGCAGCTTCAATCATTGCAAAAACAAAAAGGGACATGATTATTGAAGAAATAAATAAGCAGTACATCAGATCCACCAAGGACAGAGATGGAATCGGTTCAGGTTATCCAAGCGATCCAAAAACCAAAAACTTCTTGAAGAAATTCAAATATGATGAAATGCCAGATTTCGTTAGAAGAAGTTGGGGAACAGTCCAGAAAATAAAAGAAGCCGAAGAGGCTGAAAAATTAGAATAAGTTAAAAAAAAAATTTCAATGAAAAAAGTACAAAAAATAAAAAATCCAATTTACATAAATAAATTGGAAAGAATTTTGGTCAAGGTTTTTAGCCGAAGGCTAAAAAGCTTGGGGATTTATTCTGGATTGAAACCAGCAATTTTCCATTTTCCATCAAATATTGCTGCTACTGAAGATACGGGATTTTCAAATTCAGCAAATGCACCTTCATCGAAAATAAACTTACATGCATCATCAGGAGTTTCTGCAGCAAAAACAACATCTTCAGGAGTATTTTTCTCATAAGTGGAAATGAATTGAGCTTTACCATCTTCTATTTTTTCAACTAAGATTTTACTGTCAGTTACAATACCAATATAAGCTTCAAAATCATCTTCATTTCCTTTAACTACTGCAGCAATTCTTGGAGTGTTGTAATCATCCTTTTCATAATCCATGGTGATTAATGAATATGCCATTGCATCCCTAATGTTCATTCCAATAGCTATCTTATCTGCAATAGGATTGGTTTGGGAACCGTTTGAAATGATTGCAATGTCACCTACTGTTTTTACACAATCGTAAGCGATATAAGAGTTTTTGAAAATATCAGTTTCAAATCCTTCCTTTGGAATGATAGCTGCTTCATCTTCAAGAACCTTTACTTGTCTGTTTGGAAAAGATCTGCTTGAAACTCTGTAAGCAACATATGGTTTTCCGTCTTCTGTTTTTCCTGCTGAAATAATTCTGCCTAAATACATTGTTTTACCCCAAATTAACTATAAAATTTAAAAATTTATAAAATAAAAAATAAAAAGGCCATATTTTTTAAAAATATCAAAATATGGAAAATAAAATAATAAAATAAAAAATAATTAAATAAAATTTAAAATCATTCTGGACTATGAACCACCTCTTGAGGGCTCATTCCAGAAGGCGCTTGAATATATATCGCATGCTCGCTCGTTTTAATCTGAACATCACCTTGGTCAAGCACTCTTGCATGAACACCGATAGCATTTCCTCTTATCTCAGAAGACATATCTACGCCATTTACAACAACTTTCTGAAGTCCTGCAACCGGCAACAGATAATATTCTGAATCTCCAGTGGTGTCAGTCATATTTGGCTTTCCAGTGCCTGTTCCAGTGTCATCACCAGTAACAGATGCAGCACCGAAAGTACTGGTCACCACTAAAAAGATAAGCAAAGTAAATAAAATGTCAATGAAAGGAACTAGCTTGATTTCAGGTTCATCCCGATTCATCTTTTCCTTATGATGCTTAATGTCAATTGCCAATTTAACAGCTCCTTGATTATTGTCTTAATTTACTTTCAGTAATTTCAGATTTTACATCACATTTCTCCAATATGATGTTACTAATACTCTTTTCAAGCATACTTGGCTTAAATGAGATTTGAATATTTGAATAAGGGTCAGAGATTTCCTTTACGCTAACAATACCTTCTGCTTCCTGAAGTGCTTCAACTACACAAGGCAATTTTTCATAAACTCTGATTTTAATTACAGCATAACTCCAATTAGTCATTTTAGTAGCTAATTCAATCTTATCCATTTCTGCATCAATTAAACCTTTGATATAAGTGTATAAAGGCATAAGAACAATAGCTACAGTTAAACCTGCAATAGTGGTGATAAGAGCAATATAAATACCTTCTGCCATAGCTGCAGCATCCGGATTTACACCTAAGTTCTTAAAGGTCATCCAAATACCTAATACAGTACCAATCAATCCTAAGAAAGGAGCAAGCTCGATAATGGTTTTTAATGCACTAATACCATTGGTCATTTTTGAGAGCTCGACAATGAAAATTTGCTCCATACTCTCTTCCACTTCTATCTTGTTTTTATAACCGATTTTCAATGCTTCAGACATGATTCTTGAAACAGGGTTCTTATAGTGACTGATATTCTTTAATGCTTCAATAGCTCCACCTTGTTCCATAGAAGAGGTAATTGTCCCCATAATCTCTGTAGCATCAATTTTACTTATTTTTCTAAGGTAAAATATCTTTCTTATAGATATTAACAGACCATAGATACCAAGCAAAAGAATCATATAAGTGATAACTCCTCCACTTTGGAGCATCTCCATAATCATGTCAAATCCATTAATAAGACTTTCTATAATCATAATATCCTCTAAAGAATTTAATTAAAAATTAATAACCAATAAAATAAATTAATAACAATTTAATAGTTAATACTAAAAATGATTATTAATCATATTAATTATAAATTTATTATTTTTAATATAAAAGCATATTGTTAATTTTTTAAAAAAATAAAGCATTATTTTTAATTTTTAATTAAAACCATCGAAAAATAGAACTCTACAAATATCAATAGTTTTTTATATTTTATTAATATAAAATTTAATTATGACTTTAAAATTATGTGGATTAAAAGAAATTCCTTTAGTTAAGAAAGGAGATAATATAGCTAAGATTATCGAAGAGGATTTGGAAAAGGAAAATCTCACTCTTGAAGATGGAGATATTTTGCTTATTGCTGAAACATTGATTTCAAAGGCTGAAGGCAACTATATTAAAATCGATGAATTGGAGCCTAGCGAAGAGACAAGGAAAATTGCAGAAAAATGCAAAAAGGACCCAAAACTTGTTGAAGCGATTTTACAGGAATCAAATGAAATCGTTGCAGTCGGACCTAATTTCATTGTAACTGAAACCAAACATGGATTTGTTTGTGCAAACTCAGGAATTGATGAATCCAATGTGGAAGAAGGTTTAGCAACCCCAATGCCTAAGAATCCTGACCAATCCGCTAAGGAAATAAGAGAGTACTTGGAAGAAAAAACAGATAAGGAAATTGCTGTAATCATTACAGATACTCAAGGAAGAGCATTTAGAGTTGGTGCAATTGGAACAGCTATTGGCTGCTCTGGAATCAATCCTCTCTGGGTAAGAATCGGTGAAGAAGACCTATTCGGCAGAGCCCTTGAAACAACTGAAGTTGCAACTGCAGATGAGCTTGCAGCAGCGGCATCCTTATTGATGGGTCAAGCAAATGAAGGAATCCCTATCGTATTGATTAGAGGATTTGATACATTTGACCATCTCAGAGACACTGAAACTGGAATCAAGCCATTGCTTAGACCTAAAGAATTTGATGTATTTAGAAAATAGATAAAACAATTACAACTTATATAATAAGATTTTATTCCTTTTGAGTGTTGAATATGGTTGAGATTAATTTCAAATGTGACAACTGTGATTTTTCATTTTTAGATAAGAATCTAATATTCTATTTAGATACTAATTTAGATGATTTGGAATCCATCTTAAATTTCTATTCTGAAGATAAAAAAGATGAGAAAGATGGAAAATATGAAAAAGATGAGAGTATTCATTTAGAACTTATTGAAGATAGTCACAATAAGGAAAATTCAGACAAGATGACTAAATCATTAATTTCCGGTTTCCTTTATGAAAACTACTGTCCAGATTGCAATGAATTAATTAAAACCTATGTTCCTGAAGACAATGAGCTTTTCACTCAAGAAGAGATTGAAAAAATACTAACTAAAGAAATTTCAAAAAATCCTAATAATGAAAAAGCATTTAAAATACTGTTTTTTGATTTTAAAAAGACATTTTACAAGGATAGAAGAAATATTCTTGAAAACAACAATTGTCCTAACTGCAATAGTGAAATGTCATTAGTAATTTCTGAGAAAACTCCATGCCCTAAATGTGGAGGCCCATTAAAGGAAGAATTTTAAAGTTAAAATTTTAAAAAAATCTATTTTATTAAATTAACAATTAATAAATTACAATTGATAATAATCAATAATAATTAAAAAAATTAAAGATCCTATCACAACTAAATAAAAAGAGTGGAAATCATGATAACTATTTTTTCTGGAGGCACAGGAACTCCAAAATTAATTCAAGGAATAAAGGAAATTTATCCTGAAGAAGAAATTACCGTTGTGGTCAATACTGTGGAAAACTTATATATGTCCAGAGGTTATATTGCAGCGGATATTGATACAGTGATGTATACCTTTGCAGATATGATAGATGAGGAATTCTGGTACGGAATCAAAGGGGATACATACATAGTTAGAGAACAGCTAATTGAAATGGGAACTACCGAATTGCTCAGATTAGGAGACAAGGATAGGGCAACCAAGCTTCAAAAGGCTATTTTGCTAGAGGAAGGTTGGACATTATCAGACATTGTGGAACTCCAAAAGGATAAACTTGGCATTAAGGCAAACATAATTCCAATGAGTGATGAGGAATCTGAAATAAGCATTGTTACCAAGGAGCATGGTGAAATTGAGTTCCATGACTTTTTGATCAAATACCAGTGCAACTGTGAAGTTCTTGAAGTGAAATATGCTCATGTGAGCCCTAGCCCAAAACTTATTGAATCAATAGAAAAATCTGATAAGGTGATTTTTGGACCATCAAACCCAATCACTTCAATCAGACCAATCATTTCAATAGATGGCGTTGAAGATGCCCTTAAGGAAAAAGAGGTTATTGCAGTTTCACCATTTGTAGGAAAATCCGCATTTAGCGGACCTGCAGGACAATTCATGAATGCATTTGGCTATGAAACATCTTCCAAAGGAGTCGCCGAACTTTATAAATCATTCCTAAACACATTGGTGATTGATAACCAAGATGAAGAGTTCAAAGAAGAGATTGAAGAGATTATTCCAAATGTAATCGTAACCAACACTTTCATGAAAACAATTGAAGATAAAATCAATCTTGCAAAAGTGGTTTTGGAATAAAAATTATTTAAAATTATAAAAAATTGTTTAAAATTATAAAAAATTGTTTAAAATATTTAAAAATTATTTAAAATCATTGAAAATTATTGGTTAATAAGAAACTATAAAAAATTATTAAATATAAAAAATTATTAAAAAAATCATTAATTAAATGCTTAAAGTTTAAATACTAATTTAGTTATAACTAATTATAGTAACATTAGGTGAAAATATATGATACAAATGACTTTGATACAAATCGATAATTATGGTCCATGGACAGTAACTCCAAGACCACGTACAGAATCTGACCTTCAAATTTTACAAGCAGAACTTTTTGCAGATGTGCAAAGATTAATAGCTGCTAAAAAAGGTTTAGTTTTCTTTACAAGATTTGATAATTTACTTGCAGTCACAAATGGTCTTAACGAAGAAGACCACATGAGAATTCAAAGATCTATTAGAAACAGATACCCAATTACAATCAGTATGGGTGTAGGAGCAGCAGAAACTGCACACGAAGCTCAAAGATTAGCAACCATTGCACTTCAAAAAGAAGGTGGAGCTCAATCTTCTGGAAGAAAAGAAATACTAGCAATCAACAATTTAATTGAAAACCCAGAAGACAGTTTCGTGCAAGCTGCACACATTGATATCAACAGTGTTACTGAAACTTTAACTGATATTGAATCTGCTTTTGATACAAGCTTTATGGTAAACAAAGCACAACATTACTTAATGACTAAACTTAGAGAAAAAGGTGCATTATTATTCTTCATTGGTGGAGACAACTTCATGTCCCCATGTAATGGATTAAGTGAAGATGACCTTACCCAAATTCTCAAAGAGATTGATGAAGAAATTGGAATCGGCCTCAAAGCAGGTATCGGTAGAGCAGACAATATGGAAGATGCAGCATATATGGCTGACATCGGACTTGAAATAATTCGTGCAGGAAATAATAAAGATTGGATTCATGTAATCGAAGAGCTTTAAATAAAATCTTATTTTCACTTAATTAACTTTTCTTTTTATTTCCTTTTTTATTTTTATTATCTTTTTTAAACTATTTTTATGAATGATTACAATTATTAGAATATTGAATAATTAGAATAATTAAAATTATCAAAACTTAAGGACGTGTTAACATTAAAGTACTTGCACCAATGGCAGGAATAACAAATGCAGAATTTGCAATTAAACTCATTCCATATGGATTTGACACAGTCACTATCGGAGGATACAATACTGACAATGAGTCAATAGACGCTTGTGAAAAGATTATAGCCAGAGGCAGGAAAGAGTTCAATTACCCTAAAGAAGAAATCTATGAGGTAATTGAAAATGAAGTTAACACAATTAAAGATAGTTTTGATGTAACAGTCAGTGCAAACTTGAGAGGAACCACTCCAGATCCACTGATTGAAATCAGCAAAATACCAAATCTCGACATAATTGAAATCAACTGTCATTGCAGACAGGAAGAGCTTGTTGCAGTTGGCTGTGGACAAAGCATGCTACTCAGATCAGACTTGGAAGATTACATAAAAGAAGTTGTTAAAAAATCAGAATCAAAAGTTTCAATGAAAATGAGAGCTAATGTCGAAGGTGTTGACAACCTTGAAATAGCAAAATTGGCGGAGGAATGTGGAGTAGACTACTTGCATATTGATGCTATGAAAAAAGGCGTCAGAGATGCTGATTTTGATTTGATAAAACAAATAGCAGCTAACACCAATATTTTCATAATTGGAAACAATTCAATCAATTCCATTGCACAAACAGAAAAAATGTTAAATGCTGGAGCAAATGGAATTTCAATAGCTAGAGCCACCATTAGTGGAAAATTAAATTTTGATTTGAATGAAATTGAAATTTAATTAGTGTTACTTTTTTAAATCTATTTCTTAATCTATTTCTTAATCTATTTCTTAATCTATTTTAAATCATAATCTACTTTTTATTTCACCTATTTTTAATCATTTCCCATATTCCAAAAGACAAACTATATATTAAATGTTATGAATATATATTCATAATAAATATATATTCATAATGAATTTGTTTTAGGGTTCATTAAAATATAAATCCATTAGGAAATTTTAAGGAGAGAATAAATGGTTAGGCCAAAGATAGAAAGGAGAATTGTGAAAAAGCCTGATTACACTTGCCTAAAGCATGGAGATGTCTTGGAAAATGATCAAGACACCATTAAAATGAATCTTGATGAATTTGAAGCAATCAGATTAGGGGATTATCACAATATAAAGCAAAAAGAGGCTGCAGAATTAATGGGAATATCACAACCAACATTTCATAGAATCATTAACTCTGCAAGAAAAAAGACCGCTATGTCATTGATTGAAGGCAAAAAGATTGAAATAAACAATGAGAACTTTCAAGCAGAAGAAAAGATATGCATCTGCAAGGATTGTGGATTTCAATGGAACAATCCCAAAAAGGAATACACAAACTGTCCTGACTGCAAGTCTCAAAACATTGAAATAATCAAGAATGATTTGGAAAAATCATCAACTCCTCAAATTTTCAATGTACCTGAAGCTTCAAAATATCCTTTGAATGAGAGACGTTCATTTGGAGGATCGGGAAGTGGAAGAGGACCATCAAAAGCATGCGAATGTCCTAATTGTGGACATATAGTACCAAAGATTAGAGGATTTCCATGCAGAAACATAAAATGTCCTGAATGCGGAACACCATTATGCGGTTCAAATCATAAGGAAAAAAGCTAATGAATTAAAATATAAAAAATAAAAAATATGTAAAAATATCAAAATTTATATTAATAATATCGTTTATAAATAATAAACATATAAATTAATAGATTAATATTTGATATAAAATCAAGATTAATATATTACATAAATTAAAAAAATTAAAAATTATAATTACAACTAATTATCAAGGTGGGCTTATGTCTTTCATAACTTTAAAAAATATTAATAAGTCATTTAATGGGGAACCAGTTCTTAAAGATATTAACTTAACAATAGAAGAAGGTTCTACCTTAGGTATTCTCGGTAGAAGTGGTAGTGGAAAATCTGTTTTAATCAACATGCTAAGAGGTACTAAAGAATATGCTCCAGACAGTGGACAAGTACTCTTTAACTTAGCAATCTGTGAAAATAAAAAATGCTTGCATGTTGAACCTGCTTCAAAGGCTGGCGAAAAATGTCCAGAATGTGGAGCTGAATTAAAAGCTAAGGAAATTGATTTCTGGAATGCTGACAGATTGGAAAAGGTTGCAATCAGAAGAAGAATTTCCATTATGCTTCAAAGAAACTTTGCATTATACGATGAACAAAGCGTAATTGAAAACGTATTGAATGCAATGGGTGACGAAGGCAGATACGAAGAAGAGAATATTTACAACGCTATTGACTTATTGGAAATGGTTCAAATGAGTCACAGGGTTACTCACATTGCTCGTGACTTAAGTGGAGGAGAAAAGCAAAGAGTTGTACTTGCAAGACAATTGGCTAAAAACCCAATGTTGCTTTTAGCTGACGAACCAACAGGTACATTAGACCCACAAACTGCTGAAAAGCTTCACCAAACCTTGATTGAAGGCGTAAAAGATGAAGGAATCAGTATGGTGATCACTTCCCACTGGCCAGAAGTTATGAATCAATTAGCTGATGATGCAATATGGTTAGATAAAGGGGAAATCATTGAACATGGACACCCAGATGTCATCGTTCCAAAATTCCTTGAAACCGTACCTCAAGCGGAACAAGTGGAAAAGGTTGAGCACACCGAAGAGATAATTAGAGTGAAAGACATTAAGAAACATTACTATTCCATTGAAAGAGGAGTGGTTAAAGCTGTAGACGGTGTAAGTTTAACAATCAATCAAGGAGAAATCTACGGTATTGTTGGACTTAGTGGATCCGGAAAAACCACCTTAACCAGAATGATGATTGGTTTGACTGAACCAAGTGCTGGAGAACTTGAAATCAAGTTAGGTGATGATTGGATTGACATGAAAAAACCAGGTCCATTAAACAGAGGCCGTGTAACTCCATACTTAGGTTTATTACACCAAGAATACTCATTATATCCTCACAGAGACATTTTAGGTAACTTGACTGATGCTATCAGTTTGAACTTGCCTGCAGAATTTGCAAAAATCAAGGCAGCGCATATCCTTGAAACTGTAGGATTTGAAAAGGAAAAATCCATGAGCATCTTATCCAAATGGCAAGATGAGTTAAGTGGAGGAGAAAGACACAGAGTAGCTCTTGCACAAGTGTTAATCAAGGAACCAAACATTGTCGTATTGGATGAACCAACAGGTACTATGGACCCAGTTACAAGAATCATCGTAACCAATTCCATCTTAAAGGCAAGAGACGAATTGGACCAAACCTTTGTAATTATTTCTCACGATATGGATTTCGTATTGGATGTTTGTGACAAGGCAAGCTTAATGAGAGGAGGAAAACTCCTCAGTACTGGAACTCCAGAAGAAATCGTTGCAGAATTAACTGGTGAAGAAAAAGCAGATATGATTAAGGATCACTAATCCTTTTTCTTTTCTTTTTTTATTTTTTTAATTTATTATTTAATTTACTTTTTTATAAATAAATAAATTATTTTTTATAAATCCACTATTTTTTATAGATAACAATTAAAAATTTGTTAACATAAATTATACAACTATTTTTAAAGATTTTCAATTATAATTAAAAACTTATATTAATATAAACAAACAAAATTATTAATGTTATAATAATTATTAAATTAATTAATTTTAATTTAATTAATTATTAATATCATATTCAATAATTAAAAATTCATTAATGAAAAAATTAAAAATATTTTATATTTATTATTTACAAATAGAGGAAAAATTATGGCATGGGAAAATTCACCGTCACATATTTGTAGAGGAGGAGATGTAAGAGGACTCGCATTCTGTTGTCCTCCTGTAAAACCTTGCCCTATTATGGGAGCTCTAAAAGAAGTTGGATTAACTCCTCAAGAATTCTTAGACATTAAACAAAAATTTGCAAGAGAAACTAGATTAGGCGAAGGTCCTGCAACCTGTTTCGGATCACTCGTATGGTGTTGTAAAACTTCAAAACCTTGTCCTTTAAGAGACATGACCTTAAATCAAATAGGCATGAGCGAAGACGAATATATGAATCTCAAAAAGGAATTGTCTGAAGTGATTTTAGCAGCAGGAACACCACCTACCTCAAATGAAGCGGTATTTGCACTTTCACAAACCTTTGACATAAGTGAAGCAGAAGCTGAAAAAGTTCTTGCAGACTGTAACAATGACTTAAGAATGGCTGTAAAACTATTAAAACTTAAACAATTAGAAGAAAAATAAACATTTTCATCTAATGTTATCCAATCAAAATCAATTGAACTAAAAAAATGATGTGATAATATGGGAAAAACTTCTCTTTTCTTTGAAGTGGAAAACAAGAATGTCTTTATTTTAGGCACTGGAGAGGTAGCTACAAGAAGAGCACATCGCTTTTTAGATAAAGGAGCCAATGTGATATTGGCAGGAAATTCAATTGATGAGGAGTTAACTAAAAAAGGAGCTATTTTAACACCTTTAAAAGACCTTGATGAAATGGTTAAATGGAGTGACATAGTGATTACCGCAAGCGGTGATGAAAAGCTATGCGAATACATCGCATCCATCAGCCAAGGAAAATTAATTAACAGAGCAGACAAACCTGATGAAGGAAATATAATAGCCCCTACAAGTTTCTTGATAGATGATATCGAGATATCCATTTACACAAATGGGCAAAGTCCTTTAATGGCTAGAGAACTTAGAAAGAAAATACAATCAATCATTACAGAAGAGGATATCCTTGAGATAAAGCTTCAAGATCATGCAAGAAAAATCCTTAAGGAAAAAGTAGATGACCAAAAGGTGAGAAGGGAATATCTTGAGAGTATTCTAAACAATGAGAAAATTAAGAATTGCCTAAAGGAAAACAAATTAGATGAAGCTAAAAGGCTTGTAGAAATCATAATTAACTCTGACTTATCATAAAATAAAGGAGACTCAAAATTGATAATCAATATACGTGTAGACCATACTCTTGCAGATATAGAAACTATGGAAAAGGTATCAAAAGACTTAAAAAAACTCTTTTCCACTTTAAAAGAACAAATAGACATTAAAGAATATATTGAAATCAATACATGCAATAGATATGAGTATTTCCTTTATACCGATGATTACAATGAACTTGACTTAGACTGCGAAAACAAATATGTCATAATACAATATAGTGATGAAGCAGTTTTGCATTTATTCAGAATGACCTCCGGTTTGGAATCCCTGATTATCGGTGAAGACCAAATCTTAGGGCAAGTTAAGGATTCCAAAAGGAAAAGTGAAAAGGAAGGTCATTGCGGCAAGAAATTGGATGCCGTTTTCACAAAGGCAATCCATGTTGGTCAAGTTGTAAGAAACAAGACTAAAATCAATCAGGGGTCAATTTCCATCGGTTCAGCGGCTGTTGATCTTGCAGAAGAAAATCTCGGAGATTTGCAAGATAAGAATGTACTTGTTATTGGTGCAGGAAAGATGGGAACCCTTGTTGCTAAGGCATTGGCTGAAAAGAACTTGAAAGCTATTTTTGTTGCAAACAGAACTTATTACAAAGCTATTAAACTGGCAGAGGAACTTGATGGAGAAGCAATTCTCTTTGATAACTTGGAAGAAAAGTTACTCAATGCAGATCTTGTAATCAGTTCCACTGGAGCGCCTCATGCAATCATCAATAAAGCAAGGCTATTGAAAGTATTTGATGAAAAAATACCTAAAAAGATCGTTTTCATTGATATTGCAAATCCAAGAGACATTGAAGAGGATGTGAAAGAAATAGGCATTGACTTATTTAACATCGACGACTTAAGGGGAATTGCAGAAAAAAATAAAAAGCTTCGTGAGAAAGAGGTTATCGAAGCAGAAAAGATAATCAAAAATGAGTTTGATTTACTTAAAGAATCCTTTAATTTAATTGAAATAAATTCATTACTTGGTAGTTTAAGAGAGTCTATGGAAGAGATAAGACAACGTGAGAGTCAAAAAGGCATAGTTAAACTAAATAGTGTAGATGCGAAGGATATAAAAACCATAGATAAGATGACTCAGTCCATAGTCAACAAAATATTTTATGACATTTCTGAAAACATCAGAAAAACAGCAAAAAATAATGAAAAGGACTACATAAGAATATGTGAAATGATTTTAAAAGGAGACTGAAACTTAAAAACCTTAAAAAAATAATTTTATAAATCTTAAATATATAAAGTATTAAAATAGTAGATTAAGTCTTAAAATAGTAATTAAATCTTAAAAAAAAGAGTTTTATAAATAAATTTAAAAAACTAATAAAAAATAAAGAAAGGATGTTTTTTATTCAAACATTCCTTTAATTTCTTCTTTTTTGTATTTATTGAGATCCAATGCAAAATAAATATCATCCATTGTTACTTTTTCTTTATCGTTTATAATTGCATTGTGAAGAGCTGTTTTCAATATTTTTTCCTTAATGTCTCTGCCAGACATTCTTTTGGAAAGCTTTACTAATCTCTCAATATCCAAATCATAATCGATTGGGAAAGTGTTGAGATTCAACTCAAAAATTTCTCTTCTTTCATCATCATTTGGAAGCTTGAATTCGATTTCCTCTTCAAAACGACTTCTGATTGCAAAGTCAATTGAAGATGGGTTATTGGTAGCTGCAATTGTTACAACACCATCATTTGGATTTATTCCATCCATTTCAGTTAAAAGGGAATTTACAATTTCAGAAACATCCCCTCTCAATGATTGGAATGACCTATGCAATGCAATTGCATCAATTTCATCAATGAAAATCAATGATGGAGCTGATTTCAATGCAGTCTCATATAAATCATGAATCTTATTTGCTGCATCTCCAACATGGTCTCCAATTAATGAGGTTGCCTTGACCAAGAATAAGTTGATGTTCAATTCATTTGACAATGCTTTTGCAAGCATGGTTTTACCAGTTCCTGGAAGACCATAGAACAGAACATTCCTAGGAGCCCAATTGCCAAACTTCTCAGGGTCTTGAAGATACTTGTAAATTAGTTTTGATTTCTTTTTAGCATTCTCTTGACCTACAACATCATCAAAGAAAACATTGGATTTTACTCTTTTTATTGAATCATGCTTTTCAACATCTGGAATGACAATTTCTATTGAAGTGTTTTCTCCGATAACTGAGTCTTCAGGATATGCAGTTATGATTTTGAAAGCAAAATCTGGAATGATCTTTTGATCAAAAAGATAGGAACCTGTTCTAACTGATGTGCCACTCCATTGATCTATAGCATACTGTTCAAAAAGAACCTTATCAGATATCTCTAAATTAGGCCCTTCCAATAATCCAAAATTGAAAGGATAACCTGCAGTTTCCAAAACAAGAACCTGAGTCTCAATCTCACTGAAACTAGCCCTATTTTTAATAGAAACCTCTGATTTCTTTTTGCTTGAACTTTTATTTTCAGATTTCACATTTATCACATCAAAATCAAATGTTTAAAATAATTAAAATTTTTTTATGAATGTTTAGATTACTTAATATATTTTTAACATTATTTAAATATTTTCATAAAGTAATTAAGTTAGATCATCTAAATTAGACTGTCATAAAGCTGTTTCATTCTTAAGGCATCTTGGTCAATTAATGGAGTTTCACAAATAATCGTTGCTTTCCAATCGTTTTCAATCAGATTCAAAAGCAAATCCTTAATGTGTGGACCATACTCATCATCTTCAGCTAAAGTATGGTGCTTCTTTTCACCCTTGTCAGTATACTCAATTGTAGTGAAATGACAATGCAATCTATCAATGTCCAGATTGTCTTCGAGTTTTGAAAATATGCAATTATAATCCTCTTTTTTATTTAAGATTCCTCTTCCCCTTGCATGAACATGAGCAAAGTCAATTGTAGGCTCAAAGTGGTCAAAACTGGCACACATTTCTATGATTTCATCAATGTTTCCTAATTGAGAACGTTTTCCAGTTGTCTCCGGCGCAAAGGTAAAGTTTTCTATCCCTTCCTCTTCACATCTTTCAAGGAGTCTTGTGTAAGTCTTTTTAGCTAAATCCATACAGGTTTCAGGTTTTCTGCCTGAATAAAATCCAGGATGGAATACAAGCCTATATGCTCCCATGAATTCTCCGACTTTAGCAGATTGGGTCAATCTATCTATTGTGCTTTCTATTTTTTCTTCCTCTTTAGAACAGACATTCACATAATAAGGACAATGCATAGACATTAAAACTCCATTCTCTTCTGCAGATTCCCTAAGTTTAAGTGCAGAGGATTCTCCAATTCTAACACCATAAGTGGACTGGTATTCAAATGCATATAATCCTAAAGGCCCTAAAAATTCCGGAGACTTATGTGCTTTTCCATTGAATTCTATTGGTTTTCCAGCTGGACCAAAAATAACCTTATCTTTCATAAAAACACCACAACGAATTAAAAAATGATAAAATATAAAAAAATGAAATTAAACCAATTAAATAGAAATTAAACAAATTAAATTGAAATTAAAAATTTTATGATTTAGAAAAAAAGTAAGAAAATTAAATAGAAAAATCTATTTAATTAATCATATCTGAAATTATGTTGATTTATAAAATTCCCATAGCTTTGTTGGTTTTAGCAATGGATTTTTCATTGTCAGATTCCATTTCCAACATTGCACGGATAGCATCTATGTTTTCAGGCACTACATCGGATTCTTGGTGTACTGCTTGCATGTAGAACAATTCATTGCCAACAACGTTAATGGATTCTTTCCATACAGGAATCTCATATAAATCGTTTCTGCTTCTTCCTAAATCTTTAGCATATTCCATAAGTGCTGCAGTTGAGTCAAGGCCAGCAGCCGCTTCAACCACCATAACTCTGGAACGTTTTTCAAGTACATCGATAACTTCATCATTAGTTACTTCATTGCCAATTTCAACCATTAGGTTGTGTTGGTGCATTAAAGTGGTAGGTACAAGTAAAGCCATTGTAGTAACGTCGATGCCTTTCATTACAGTCTGTACATCAGGACCATGGTGAGAAGGCACTTTTGGAGGGTTAGGAACAATAGCGTTAATAGGACCTTTTTTGATTTCAGAAGGGTCAGATCCTCTTCTAACCATTACAGCACGAACTTTTTTAATGTCAACTAATGGATTAAGAGTGTGTAAGGTACGGGTTAAACCGGTAGTGTTACAGGACACTACTCTTGCATAGTCTGCACCATATGAATCATCATAGTTAGAAAATGAGTTGAAGGATAATCCAGTTAATTCATGGTCTTCTCCACCTTGGTAAATAGCTTTTACACCTGCTTTTTTATACATTTCAAGGTTTTGAGGTCCGATGTTACCAGGAGTACAGTCAACTACAATGTCTGCTTCTTGAACCATGTCTTCAACAGTACCTGCAATTTCAATTCCTGCTTCTTTAAAGAGACCTTCCCTTTCAGGAATTCCGATGTATAAAGGATATCCTTTTTCTTCTACAGCGGTTTTTGCTTCAAAGTTTGGTCTGGTCTTACTTACACCAATGATTTTCATATCATCTTGAGCAGCTACAGCATCAGCCACTCTTTTACCTATAGTTCCAAATCCATTAATAGCTACAGATTTCATTTTTAAACTTCCTTTATGAAATTAAATTTATATAAACTCATTAAATTCAATAAATATATAATTTAATTTTTATTATTTAATCTATATATAATTTAATATTTAATCTAAAAAATATGGCTTAAAACAAGAAAATAAGTGATATCTTTTGTTTTATTCTAATAAAACTATGCCATAGCAGAAATAACTATTGTTTTCTTCATCTATTCCTAGAATGTCATAGCCATTATTTTCAATAGTCTTATGAATGTCAACACAACAAGCTTCACCAGATGGACTGGCCTCAGTGGGATACTTGCATTTCTTCAAATTACATTCCGCCTCTTTGAATTGCAAACCATACAAGGACCTGCACCCATACCAAAAACCTTATAATAACCAAAATGAGCACAGCAATTCTCGATATCAACTGATATTTTAGAGATTCCTCCAATATCATCTTCAATTGAAGCCAAACTGATTTCAAATAAAATGGCAGTTTCATATGAATTTACCATACCAATAAATTCCTCTGCTTTTGGAGTATAAGGTGGACATACAAGTGTTTTACCGTAGTTAGGGCACCCTATTGACATTTTAATCTTGTCCATGGCTCAACCACAATAGTGCTTGTGTCGATATATTCAAATTTAAAACCTTTATAATCCTTTGTTAAATCCTCAATTTTCACTCTTAATTCATCTAAATCAATCATAAAATCACTCCAAATTATAAACATCCTCATTAAGTTTATTTAAATAAATTTTGAATTGTATCATTAATAAAAATTTTTTAAATTTATAAATTAAAAAAGTAAAAGCAAAATGAAATAAGTTTAGAAACAATTAAAAATAAATAAAAAATTTAAAAATTAAAAAAGTAAAAGCAAAATGAAATAAGTTTAGAAACAATTAAAAATAAATAAAAAATTTAAAAATTAAAAAAGAAAAAGAAGAAATAAAAGAGAGAAATAAGAGCGATAAAATAATAATAATAATAATAATAATAATAATAATAATAAAATTATTGAAATAAAATCCATCCTTATTTGATTAAAATCATGTTTTTTGATTTGAATATCTTTTGATTTGATTTTTGAATTTTATCTCTTGATTTGATAATTTTTTCATCTAATTTTTGAATTGAATTTTTGATCCTAAATCTGATTCATTAAACTTTCGATATATTATTCTAAATAATTGATAAAAGATAAAGAAATAAAAGACTAAAATTAATACAACCCATGATAAACCTTTAAACATATCCATTTATATCCCTCCACTTTTAAATAATAAATCATGAACCTTTTTTAAGAAATTTTATAATTGATTTAACCAAAAACATAAACTTGAACTAAGATATAGGTATACCCTTATAGGTATACCTTTTTTTGAAAAAAATATAATGTACTAATAACCATTATATTCTGGAATAATATTCTAAAATAGTAGCAACATCATTGATAGCTTCGTCACTTTCACCTGCTTCAATTGCATTTCTAATACAATGTTCAAGATGTCCTTCTACTATAATATGGCCTACTTTATGTAAAGCAGACTTAGAAGCATTTACTTGCATTAAAATATTTTCACAAGGAATATCTTCTTCAATCATACGATCAATAGCGTTTAACTGTCCGATAATTTTATTAATTCTTCTGTGAAGATTATCTAAATCCATACATTGTTTCATAATAACACCTTAAAATTTTTTTTGAAATATCCAAATATACCCATTGAGGTATACCTAATGCTAATGTTGAACTTTCTAGTATATAAAGGTTTTGGAAAATATTGAAAAAAATAGTAAAAATCCAAATAAACAATAATAACAATGACAATAATAAATAAAAAAATCAGTGAAAACAGTTAATCTAAAGAAATTTAAAGAAATTTAAAGAAAATAAAAAGAATAAAAAAAGAAAAAATAAATTAATTAAAAAACTAATTTATTATAATTGTCCAAATTGTCTTAATTTCTCTGGGAAATATGTATCTACTACATATTCAAGACCATATTTGGAGAAAGATTGCTGTTCTGCTTTTTTACCAATCTTAAGCATTTTCTTAATCTCGGTTTGCCAGAACTCAGTTTGATACCTTGGGTCTTTTGAAAGCTCTTTCAATCTCAATACATCGATATCTTTCAATGGGTCTGTTGGAAGATCATATTCAATGATATCACTTGCAGTTACTCCTAAGAACTTAGCATCAGGAGTAGCCAAATCATGATTAACGTGAGCTAACTTTGCACTTCCGGATATAATTACCTGTCCAATGTGGAATCCCCAAGGGTCTCCGTCGTTACAGATATATACAGGAAGGCCTAATTCTTCATTAACCCTTTTGATAAATCTTCTTGTTGCACGAGCTGCTTGACCTTTAAGACCTACAATCAAACAATTGAATCTGTTATGAGCATCCTCTTGAACTAACCTATGGAACATCCCCATGGTTTCCACTGCAAGTACAAAGTCTGCGCCACAATCCAACAATTCAACTTGGTCAATGGTTGGTGAAATGGTATAACCGGATTTACCTGCTCTTGCAGCATTGATTTCAAAATCACCATCAAGCAAGGTAATGTCTCCATAAACTGATGCACCGTCTTCCTCAGGCATTAATCCTAAATCTTCACGAGTAGCACCTAATGCAACTTCCAAGTCCTCACCAACAATGTTGGATTCCTGTTGGTTATTGAATTCAATACCCCAACCTTCAGAGATATAATACATTTCCCTGATAGTTGCAGTTTTGTCTCTCAATACCAAATCCTTACAGAAGTTTGCAACATAAACCATTTGTCCTAATTTTCTGATTTGCTTTACATTTCCAAGAGATCTTTTACCGAATCTGTCTCCAAGAATGTAATAACGTTTATCTGGGTCGTAAACAATGTTTCCAGTACCTCTAGAAGGAATTCTTAAGGTAGGTACTTTTTCCTTTTCAACATCCTCTATGATTTCTTGACCGAAAGCTTTGAGTTTATTGAAAGTGTATTGTCTCCTTTGCTCTTTATGAGTATGTTTATGAGTAGTAGTTTCTTCAGCCATCTAATCATTCCTCCTGGTCTTCTGAGTCAAACAATGTAGACTGTCCAGTTTTTTTAGATTTTTTCTTTTTAAGTTTCTCATCGTCCAATAATGCTTCATCTAAATCAGATTCTTGAACTCTGTCCTTACGGCTTGAATGTTCCTTGTCTACAACATGACCGAATTCATCAAGCTCTTCAAGTAATGAATCTACGTAGTCTTCCTCTTCTATCTCTTCTTCAACCTTTTCACCCATCAATTCTGCTAATGCTCTTCTTGTAACTTTAGCAAGAACTGGTTTATAATCTGGAACACCAGTTTCAGCAAGTGATGCTGCCTCTTCAATGATAACAGGAACATAGTCTTCAAATATTTTAGATCTCATAGCTTTTTCCTTTTCCGCTTTTTTGGATCTGATATGCCTTTGAAGTTTTCTTGCTATTTTCATGGTAGCTTGTCTAATCTCATGAACAATCTCAGGTTCCGGTGCAATACTTTGCTTACCAGTGGATAAGTAAGGAACTTGAGTGGAAATAATGTTTACAAACAAGGTGAGTGGAGTGTTATCCAAGTCTCTGAGACCATATCTTCTCCAATCAATAGATTTCAATGCTTCTGTAATAGCACAGCTTCCTGCATCAAAAGTCAATGGGACTCTGTTTGCAAATCTTAAGATTTCAGATTTTCTTTGTTCATTTACAATTCTACCAGCATCTCCACCATAAGCAATACCCGCTTCTACAATGAATGCTACACCACCTTTATAGGTAACAGGAGCTCTTGTAATTGTAGTGATGAATTCAGGTTTCAATATTAATTTCATACCTTTTTCGATTTGCTCTTCACCAATAGGAATAAGACCAGAAGTAGGAGGTGCCATGAATTTCATTTTTCCAAATGCTTCTACAATAGCTTCTGCTTCAGCCCAAGTCATGCTTTTTGGACGTTTTTTCATGTCAATACCAGTGATGTCCTGAAGCTCTTTGATCTTCTTGGAGGACATTCTTGATAAATTGGTAGTTAACATGCTTTTGAAGTTTCTCTTATCAGTGGTTTTTGCAATGTGAGTAATGTCATCTGCAGTAACACCTTTAGGGTGAGGCAATACTTCTTTAGGTAAGACTGGAACAATTTCTGCTGCTCTTTTAAAGATGTATTTATGACCTTTAGGATCCCTAAATGTAATTTTTGCATGAGGGTTAGCAATCATGGTTCTACGAATGTACTCAAATGCACCTTGTTCTGCTAATGAATAGGACACCTCTTTAAAATGAAGTTGGATACAAACACCAGTGCTTTCTGGAGTGAAATGTTCAGTTTTAATGATATCTCCAACGTTGTTTTTTACATCCATCTTAAATTCCATTTTAACTCCTTTGAGCTCACCATCCTCGTTCCATCCGGAAATTACATGAGTGGACTCACCAGTAGTCATCTGGGATAAAAGTACACAACCACTACAACCTAAACCTTGTTGTCCTCTTGATTGGATGTTTCTAAATTTGGAACCTGCAAACATCTGACAGTATACTTGAGTTACAAATTCCTCAGGAATACCTGGACCATTATCTGAATGTCTTAAAAGATAATGCTCTTTTCCGAGTTGCTTCAAATCAATTCTAATTTCAGGCAAAATCCCTGCTTCTTCAGCAGCGTCAAAACTGTTTGTAATCAATTCGTGAAAAACAATGGTTAAAGATCTGATTTTGCCAGAAAATCCTAACATCTGTTTATTTTTTCTAAAGAACTCTGATGGAGTTAATTGGTCAAAATTCTCAAAGAGTTCTTGCGCTTGTTGAGACAAATTAAACCTCCTTTACATAGTTTTTAATTAACATGGGAATTAATTAAACTAAAACATTAAATAATTAAAGATTAATTAATCAATAATACTTAATTATTTAAAGTACTGAAATTTTCATAAAAATTTCCCTTAGAAAACATATGAGGATTTTTTATATGGTAATGTAATCATAAATAGCATATATTTAATAAATATTTTATTAAAAATATACAAACATTATTTTTATGGAAAATTTTTATACAAAAATGAAAAAATTACTAAAATTTTAGACAACCCCATAAGTAAAATATTTTAAAAGTATGTCAAAAATATAGTAAATATATCACTATATATACATATGTTGTTGAAAGTATATAAAAGTTTTTAATTACTATCAAAATTTTAATAAAAAAATCTTCACATAGCCTAAAAATTTAAGCTAAATATAATTAAATTACATCACATCAAAAAATATTGTTAAAAATATTAAACCATACATATATCTCTAATGAAAAATAACAATTAATTAAGAAAATTGATTCGGACAAATAAAAACAATATCAATTTGCAAAAAATAAAATTAATGAAAACAGATATTAGAAATAACTTTAGAAATAAAATTGATTTAAACTTAAGAAATCAAAAAATAGAAAAAATAGAAAAATAGTAGAAAGAAAAAAATAAAAAAATAAAAAATCAAGATATGATTGAATGCATAAAAAAAATAAAAAAAATAAAAAAAGTAAAAGAAAAAATTTCTAATCTAAGTTTATTAATCTAAGTCATCACGGAATTGAATTTCATCTCTTTCAATTCCAACAACTTCCTTGAACTCTTTCATTTTACGTTCATTCTTCTTATTTTCTAAAAATGCATAGACAGACTTATGTCTTGATCCATTGAGAATCATTTCAACTGCTTCCTTAGCAACCATCACATTTTGAAGTTCACCAATCAATGAAACAGTCTTTCCATAAATAGCCATATCCACTTCAGCCATATCAACGATTATTTCTCTGGTTTTTCCATCTTTTCCAATTATCCTACCTTTGTATCTTGCCATAGCCTTTTTGGATTTTCCAACATACAAAGGCAATTTGATTATTTCCAAATAAGTATCATCTTTATTTAATTTTAATGCTACACGAGGATTGAATCCACGAGCAATAGCTTTTACAATATGATTTGCTTTCCATACACCAAGAGGATCTTCCATATTTTCATTAGGATAAATAGCTACAGTGCATTCCTCACTATCAATATCCAAATGAGTATTGGTTGCATTTTCAATTAATTGTTTGGTTTCTCCTTTTGTTCCAATTAAAGCACCTACTCTATCTGCAGGAACTCTAAGATAATCGGTTTCCGGCAATTTATTCACCTCTTTGATTTTTTTAATAAATTCATTCACAATTATATATTAAATATTTCAATTAAATTTAATAAATATTTTGTTAAATTAATCTTTTAATAGAATTGATATTTAAAATTAAAAAACACCCAAAATGGAAACCTAATTGGAACTTAAAAATATTTATTTAATATTAATAAAAAATAGGTTTCCTAAGAGCATTTGAAAACTAATATTTATCAATTAGCCCATCTAAGAAAGTTAAGATAAGTTTTAATAAATTATTCTTTTATTAAACGATTGGTTAAATCTTCAATGGAAGTGTCTACACCCATCTTTTTAAATTCAAAACTGATGTTTTTTATGTCTCTTTCAAGCAGTTCACGAGCAATTATGTGGTCTTTCACTACAGATTGGGAAACATCAATAATCACTGGCTCTTCATCGAAATTCAGAATATTATAGCTTGATAAGTCACCATGAATCAAATTTGCCTTGTTTATGAACTTGTCCATTTGATCCACTAATTTTTCATAGAAATCCTTTGGATCTTGTGGAGGCAAGTTTTTCACGGTTGGTGCAGGATTTCCATCCTCATCACCAATGAATTCAATAATCAAAACATTGTTTAAGCTTGTAATGGCTTCCGGAACATTCACGCCTGCATCCTTAAGCCTTGTCAAATTCCTATATTCCTTATTTACCCAATTGTTTATGAGTTGCCTTTTATTGCTTGAGCGGACATTGAAACGAGGGTCTCCTGCAATATAATATTGCATTTTCTTAAAGTCAGAAGTGGCTATCCTATAAATCTTAACAGCAACAATAGAGCCATCATCCTTAATTCCCTTCAATACATTAGCTTCCTTTCCAGTGCTTATAGCACCATTTAAAACGTCTAAATAACCTTGATTAGCTAATTTATAAAGCACTTGCAATGTTGCCTTATCAAAGATTTCACTGGATACCTTCCTATCATCGGAATCCTTAATTCTCTTTTGTGAAATCAATTTCTGGACTTCTGCATCCGCTTTAGCCACTCTTGGATCCTCTTCCATAAAAACACCGTTTGAAAATTAGATAAAAATTTAGAAGTAGTTTAGAATAGAATATTTAAAAAATAAAGTAAAATTTGGGTAAAAAAAGAAAGATAAAAAAGTAAATCAGCAGATTTACTTATTTACATAGTCAAATAGCCTTTTCTTTCAAGCCAGTTTGATTCAGTTCTTGTGTATCTCCAAATTACATCAGCTTTTTGGTCTGATTGGAAATCCCATGGTTTTACAAGAACGACATCACCTTCACGTATCCAAATTCTCTTTTTCATTTTACCTGGAATACGTGTCATTCTGATATTACCATCAGCACATCTTACTTTAATTTTTCCATGACCCATAATTTGTTCTACTACTCCCGGAATTTCTCCTTTTCTAGGAGTACGTACTCTTCTGTATTCTTGTTGATCGTTATTTTGTGGTTTATTCAAAAATTCTCCTCCTGCTCATTCTCCAAATATTTAATAACACATCATTTTCATAAATCAGTTAAATAAATCATATATAATAAATAATATTTGATTAAACAATTTCTAATAAACTGTGAAATTATATAAAAATATTGTTTAAAAAATACCACTAATAATTTATTATTATATATTATATATTTCTTAATATAAATACTAACAAGATAATTTATAAAGGTTTTGATTTTTTTAGATGAAATTTTTATAAATTTAAACAAAAAACATAATATAAAATATATCAATTAATATACTATTAAATATAACATATTATTAAAAAATATTATTTATAATAATTTTCAAAATATTTTCAAAATAAATTAATTTTTAAAATTTTAAAGGTAATACAATGGGTGTAGAATTTTTAAAGATAAAAGAAGTAGATGAAGCAAAAGAAATCATTAATGAAAAGTTTAATGAATACTATACTCCACAATCTGAAATCATTGATATAGCAGAAAGCAATAATAGAATCACATTCAGCAGAATCGAAAGTAAAATCGATTTTCCACCATTTAACAGATCACTTAAAGATGGTTTTGCAATAAAATCTGAAGACAGCTATGGTGTTAATGAAGAAAATCCTAAAAAGCTTAAAGTCATTGACTTTTTAGAGGCAGGATCATTCACTGATAAAACTGTAGAAATTGGAAAATGTGTGGAGATAAGCACTGGTGCACCAATTCCAGATGGTGCAGATGCTGTTGTAATGGTGGAATTCTCCAATAGGCCAGAAGACAATGACGAGCTTGAGGAAGATGAGATTGAAATATTGACAAGTGTGACTCCTTCCCAAGACATTGGGCAAAAGGGTTCTGATGTTAAGAAAGGACAGACAATTCTTGAAGAAAACATTTTGCTCAATCCTCCGAAAATAGGAGTGATAGCTGCTCAAGGAATAGACACTGTTGAAGTGTATAAAAAGCCTAAAGTTGGAATCATATCTACTGGAAATGAATTATTGACCAATCAGGAAGAATTGAAACCTGGAAAAATCTATGACGTTAACAGTGAAATGATTAAAGCAGGGGTGGACAACTGTGGAGGAGAAGGAGAATGCTTAGGTATCGTTAAAGACGTTTATGATGATTTGAAGACAAAAATTCAAGACTCATTGAAGGAATGTGACATCTTGCTCTGCTCTGGCGGAACCTCTGCAGGAGTTGGAGACAATATAAGACATATCCTTGACGAACTTGGAGAAGTTCATATTCATGGAATTACTGTACAGCCTGGAAAGCCAACCATTTTAGGAGTGGCTGATGGAAAGATAGTCATTGGGCTTCCTGGAAATCCTGTTTCTGCAATTGTAATCTTCAATGTATTCGTTGCACCAGCAATCAAGAAGTTAGCAGGATACAAAGATGAGGAAGAGCAAAGAACAATTAAAGGAACTTTGAAAAAAAGAATCCATTCCCCAATTGGAAGGATGCAATATCAATTGGTTAGAGTTGAAGGCAATGATGTGATTCCTATATTTAAAGACTCTGGAGCAATATTCTCACTTGCAAGTGCAGCAGGATATACAAAAGTCTCTAAACAGACAGAATTGCTTGAAGAAGGAGAGGAAGTTGAAGTAATTCTCTTTAACTAATTAAAATTAAATTAAAAAAATAAATTTAAAAATAAAAATTATAATTCAATTATAAATTACAATTAGATTATAAATTATAAAAAAGATATAACATTATAATTATCAGGTGTAAACATGGAAATTAAAGAAAAAACTATGGAAGATCAAAAAGTAGCTATTATGAATTATAAAGGAGCTCTAAAAGATATGGATGTTTTGGTTTCTAAACTAACCGGTTGGATTGAAGTTGAAGAAATCGAAACTGCTGGAGACTTATTTGCAATTTTCTACAATAATCCAAGAACCGCTAAGGAAAATGAAGTTGTATACGATGTAGGAATTCCAATCAATCCCAAATTAGACCCTGATGAAACCGAAGAAATAAGAATCGTAACCCTAATTGAACACAAGGTATTGTCTGGAATCCACAATGGAAGTTTAGATAATATTCAAGAAAGCTATAACATTATGGCAGAATACTCCATTGAAAACAAATACGACATTATCGGCTCCCCTAAAGAAATTTACATAAAAAACAAATACGAAGTGGATAATGAAGATGACTTGGTAACTGAAATTCAATTGCCAGTTATCAAGATGGGATAAATTATCCCATAACCCCTAATCTTAAAAATTTAAAAATTCAAATTCTATTAAATCTACTGAAGGAATGATAAAATGGCTAAAGAGAAAACTAAAAAAATGACTAGAAAGGAAGAGGAAAAACTTAATGAAAAAGTAGATAAAATAATAGAAAAAAACTTTGCAGACTTCTCATCTCAAGATGAGCTTGAAAACTTTATCCAAGATGCATTTGACACTAAAACCTCTAAATTCAATAAGAACCTAAAGCAAAAGGAAAAGGAAATCAATAAAAAAGTGTCAAAAGCATATAAAACAGACACTAAAAGAATCGATAGAAAAATGAAGGAATTGGATAAGAAAATCAATGCAAGATTTAAAAATTTATAAAAAATTAACTAAAAAAATTATAAAATTATAAATTAAAAAAATAAATTGATTAAATTAATTAAAAAAATAAATAAAAAAAATAAAAAAACTAATTTTTCGGTGGGATTAATTACCCACAACTCTTACATCATGTAAAAGCAATTTAGGAATAATGAAAGATCCTCGTTGCTTTGTCTCTTCACCTACAGCTACAGCATCACCTAACAAGTCATAGATATTACCAGAAATCATGGCTTTTTTAATAGGTTTTTTGACTCCTTTATCAATTAAAAAGGAATTGCTTGCTTCCACTGAAAAATCACCAGTGATAGGATTTGCGGTATGTGCACCTAAAACATCAGTGACTAGGAATGCATCATTTATTTCATCTTCCATTACATGATCTTTAAAGTCAAAAATAATATTTGAACCGCTTACAGAAGGAGTTCCTGCATATGAACCTCTAAATCCGTTGGAAGTACTTTTAACTCCATCCTTATTTGCAGTGTAAATATCATATAAATATCCTTTAAGGACACCTTCTTCAACTAAAGCAGTTCTTCTTGAAGCGGTTCCCTCATCATCACTAACTCCAGAGTTCAAACCGCCATCTACTGTGCCGTCATCATAAATGGAAAGACCTTCAGTTACTATTTTCTCACCGATTTTACCAGCAAGTCTTGACCTTCCCCTTTGAACATTATCTGCACTGAAACCACTCATGAATGTAGATAGAAGGCCAGTTACTGCATGATAATCTAATATGACATCCTTATCTGAAGTTTCAATATGTTCCCCATCTAATGAGGACTTTGCCAAATCGCATAAGTCTTCAGCTAATTTGATTCCATCCAAATCATAAAGACATGAGGAAACTGAGTCATAAGCAGTTGCCAAATCGCCATCTTTAATGGCATTAATTGAAACGCCTAATGCAAAGCCGGTTGACTTGTCATAAGCTTCAACACCATTGGAATTTACAATCAAGACCTCACCTTCTGCTGCTGAAAATCCGCCGGAAGTGGTTTGACAGCCATTATCTTCAATGCAGTTTAAAACAGACTTGAAGGAACTTGTAAGTTCATCCAAATCAATTTCCTGGAACTTCTTATCAAAAGTGCCATTGATTTTAGGCAATTTTTCCACTTGAGCAAAAGAGAAGTTTTCATCCTTTGAATTAAGTTTAGAGTTCAAATAAGCATTTTCGCAAGTCTTTGCAATTTCACCCATATCTGATGTGAAAGCAAAACCTACTGAGCCATCCTTAATAACTCTTACACCAATTCCTAAGCTAATTTCCTCTTTTGCGAAATTCAAATCAGTCTTTTGAGAATCCAATTGAAGCAATTCGGTATTCTCCAAATATATTTCATAATTGTCTGAATATTTTGAAATTCCCCTTTTTGCCTCTTCAGCTAATTCATATAACATATTATCACACATAAAAAGAATATGATTTAATTAATCTTCAGTAAAAACAAACTTTTCAATAGCTTCTGCCACTCCATCACCATACTTTTTCTCACAAACATAATCGGCCATTTCCTTTAGCTCATCACATGCATTGGCCACAGCGACCTTAAATCCTGCAGAACGTAAAAAGTCAATGTCATTTTCACTATCTCCAATGCACATCATGTTTTCAATATTATATCCTAAAAGATTAGCCAATTCAACGAGTCCGGTTCCCTTATCAACTTCAGGATCTGTCAAGTGAAGTGCAAAACCACTATCATAAACTTCCACATCAAAGTCTTCGAGTAGCTCTTTAAGTGGCTCTGAATCCATATTCTTATAGAAACAAATTTCAGACACTCTTGCATCGGAATCCTCTACAATCTTAAATGGAATATCATCACCAAATTTATCAAGTAAAAAGTCATAAGCCTTTTGAGCTTTGGAAATGTCTCCTAAAACAATTACCCTGTTGTCATTATATCCATCTTTATAAATAACTCCCCCATTTTCACAAACCATTCCTCCAGTAGTTCCAACAAGTGTAGCCACTGCATAGGTAAAGTGTGAAATGTTTCCAGTAGCAATGATAACTGGAATTCCTGCATCTTCAGCTTTACGAAGAGCATCCAATGCACTATGACAAACTCTTCTTTTTCCATCTGTAATTGTTCCATCAACATCTACAGCTATCGCTTCTATTTTTACCATATTTTCAAATCCTTAAATTGAGCTAAAATTGAAAAATTATAAAATTTAATCATTTGGAAAACTTATCTGCTATATCTGTGAGCAATGTTACAGGTTCCTTCCTTACTTACCATACATGCACCAATCGGATGCATTGGATTACATGCCTTTCTAAACAATTTGCAGTCAGTTGGCTTTGCCATACCTCTTAAGATAGGTCCGCAAATACATCCTTTAGGAGCTTCGGTAACATCTTTCACTTCAATGTCATATTTCTTTCTTGCATCCCACTCAGCAAACTCATCATTAACTTCAAGAACTGAGTTAGGAATTTTTGGGAAACCTCTCCATTCTCTGCTTTCCACATGGAAAACCTCATCCATCATTTCCTTTCCAATGACATTTCCTTCAGTTCTTACAGCACGCTTATATTCATCGTCGATTCTTGGAGTTCCATTGTCGATTTGTCTTAAGATCATGTAAACAGACATTAGGATATCCAATGGATTAAAACCTGCCACTGCTTGAGGAATGCCATATTCAGTTGAGAACTTTTCAAATGGTTCAGTTCCTAAGATTGTACATACATGTCCAGGTTCAATCAAAGCGTTTAAATTGGTTTCACCTGAATTGATCAAGAAGTCAATAGCTGGTGGAATCAATCTATGACAGGATATGATAGAAAAGTTTTCAGGAGGCTTTTTCAATAATTCAGACGCAGTTGCTGGAGCAGTTGTTTCAAAACCTGCAGACATGAATACTACATCATTATCTATTTTTTCTGCAATTTCCACAGCATTTGGAATACCATAAACAACCCTTACATCTGCACCTTCCGCTTTTGCCTCAGCAAGAGAACCATTGGAACCTGGCACTCTCAACATGTCTCCAAAAGTGGTTACAGTAACCCCTTTTTCTATCAATTGTAAACATTCATCAATTTCTCTTGAAGGAACAACACATACAGGACATCCTGGTCCTGCTACAATCTCCACTTCAGGAGGAAGCAAAGATCTTATACCGTGTTCCATAATGGTATGTTCATGAGAACCACAAACATGCATAATTTTAACAGGAGAAGCTAAATCATTTATTCTTTTAATTAAAGTATTAGCCATCTCTTTCATACTTGCCATTATAACACCTTAAATTTTTTAAAATTTTTTTAGAATTTTTTATAATTAATTATCAGTTAAATCTTAAATTTGTTTTAGATTTGTTTTAGATTTATTTTAAATTGCTTATATAAGTCATTTTTTTATAAACTATTTATAATTAATAAAATTTAATATTAATTAATAATATACTATTATTAGTTTGTCTTAATTAATAATATTTTTTAAAATTCAAACCAAATTTAAAAGAAATTTCTAAATTTTCAAAATAATTAATGAAAATAATGGATTAAAAGTCAAATAGCTAAAGGTTTTAAGATGTATAAAGATAATAAGATTTTAGTTGTAATTCCTGCTAGAGGCGGTTCCAAAGGAATTCCACGTAAGAACATAAGATTGCTTGGAGGAAAACCACTTATAGCACATACAATAGAAATGGGAAAGGCATCAGAATATGTTGATGATGTTCTTGTTACAACAGATGACAATGAAATAAAGTTCATTGCTGAGAAATTCAGTGCAGAAACAGTTAAAAGAGATGGAAAACTTGCAGAAGACTCAATTCCACTTGACCCTGTAATCTATGATGCTACAATTCAAAAAGAGAAAAAAGCAAACGAAAAATATGATGTTGTCATAACAGTGCAACCTACTTCCCCACTTCTTAAAACAAAAACCTTAGATTTAGCTATTGAAACATTATTAAATCCAAATGAAGACAATGAGTTCTATGATACAATAATCAGTGTTGTTGATGATAGGCACTTGAGTTGGGGATACGATGAGGAAAACAAGAGGTATTTCCCATTATACAAGGAAAGGGCGAATAGGCAATACCTTCCAAAAGCATATAAAGAGACAGGAAGCATATTTGCAACAAAAAGAGAATTTGTAAAGGAAAACAGCCGTCTTGGAGATAATATTGGCCTTGTTGAAATATCCAAGCAAGAAAGCATTGACATTGACAATTATGAAGACTGGTGGGTTGCTGAGAGAATCCTGAAGAAAAAGAAAATATTAATTAAAGCAGATGCTTCCCATGAAATCGGAACCGGGCATATTTACAGAGCTTTATCAATAGCTTCAAAATTAGTCAATCATGAAGTTGTGTTTTTGCTTGATGAAGCACAGCCATTAGGAATTGAAATCGTCAACAATAACAATTATCCTTACATTACTCACAATAGTGATAAAGGCAAAGGAAAAGAGGCAGACGAAGAAGCAAAAGATGAATTGATTGAAAAGATAGTTGAAT
This sequence comes from Methanobrevibacter ruminantium, assembly GCA_004553595.1. Classification (GTDB taxonomy): domain Archaea; phylum Methanobacteriota; class Methanobacteria; order Methanobacteriales; family Methanobacteriaceae; genus Methanobrevibacter; species Methanobrevibacter ruminantium_A. The sequence goes on from SFKZ01000013.1 coordinate 34,426, forward strand.
ATGATCCGGATATTGTAATCAACGACATCCTTAATACAAACTCAAAGTATACAAAATCCCTTAGGGACAAAGGATTCTTCATAGTCAATTTTGAAGATGTCGGTGGTGGAGTGAAATATGCACATATGGTCTTCGATGCGTTATATGAGCATAAAATACCTCTTAAAAACCTTTACTCAGGGCATAAATATTACATTCTAAAAGATGAGTTTTACTATCAATCATTTAAGGAAATCAAAGAAGATGTGGAAAAGGTCCTTCTCACATTTGGAGGAACAGATCCGAATAACTTAACTGAAAAGGTTCTTGAAGCGATTTTGGAAAGCGATTATAAAAACAAAATTGAAATCATTTTAGGACTTGGTTATGGAAACAAGAAGGAAATACAAGACAAATACAAGGATAATGAAAGAATAGAAATCTTTGAAAACATTAAAAACATGAGCGAACATATGCACGATGCTGACTTGATATTCACTTCAGCAGGAAGAACCATGTATGAAATAGCTTCACTTGGCGTTCCTTGCATCTGCCTTTGCCAAAATGAAAGGGAATTAACACATATCTTTGGTAATGTGGAACATGGATTCATTAATTTAGGTTTAGGCAGTGATGTCTCTAAAGAAGAGATAAAGGAAACATTTGAAAGCACAATAGATGACTACCAATTAAGACAGGAAATGAATAAGAGAATGAGTGAAGTTGATTTGAAGCATGGGTTTGACAACATTAAAAAGCTAATCAAACAATCATACAAAGAATGGAAAGAAGAAATGAATAAATAAGGTGAAAATATGAGCATATTTAATGAAGAACCATTTTTAATAGCTGAAATTGGAGTGAATTACTACGATATTGCAAAAAAGGAAAATATAAGCAATATGGATGCAGCTAAATTGATGGTGAAAGAGGCAAAGGATGCTGGCTGCAATGCAGTCAAGTTCCAATCATATAAAGCAAATACAATAGCCTCCAAGAACTCTCCAGCATATTGGGATACAAATGAGGAGCCTACAACCTCACAATATGAATTGTTTAAGAAATTTGATTCATTTGGAGAGGAGGAATACCGAGAAATAGCTGATTACTGCAATGAGATTGGAATCATGTTCTTATCAACACCTTTTGACTTCGATTCCATCGATTATTTGGATGAATTCATGGATGTCTATAAGATATCCTCATCAGACCTTACAAACATTCCATTCATTAGGAAAATAGCTGAAAAGGGAAAGGACATTATCATTTCAACTGGAGCTTCAAATCTTGATGAAATCAAATTGGCAATAGATACAATAGAAAATGCCAATGCGAAATATGCAAATGGAGAAGCAGGAATAGGAATTATGCACTGTGTTCTTTCATACCCTACAGACAACAGCGATGCAAACCTATTGATGATTAAAAACCTTAAGGATTTGTACCCTAACTATGAAATCGGTTATTCAGATCATACAAAACCTGATGAAAATATGCTTATTTTAACAACCGCTTACCTTTATGGTGCAACAATCCTTGAAAAGCATTATACATTAGATAAAACCTTGCAGGGAAATGACCATTATCATGGAATGGATCCAGATGACATCAGAAAGTTCAATGAAAACATAGAGCTTATCAAAACAATCAATGGACAATATGATAAGGTTCCCCTCCCTTGTGAAAGTGAATCAAGAAAACAGGCAAGACGTTCCATCATTGCAAAAGAGGATATTAAAGAGGGAACCGAAATTTCAGAGGATATGCTAACATACAAAAGGCCTGGAACTGGCATTTCCCCAAGTGAAATAGAAAATGTCATCGGCAAGAAGGCAAAAATTGACATTGCGGAAGATGAATTGATTAAATATGAATATTTAGAATAAATTATAATCATCAAGGAATTTTTATGACTTTTACAGTGAAAGAGATTTGCCAAAAGATTTGGAATCTTGAAGAGAAATATGAATTGAATCATAAGGAGATTCAAGGTTGCTATCCTTGGCAATTGATTAGAATGTATTTATATTACGAAATAACAAGAAAGACTAATGTTTTCGAATCTGCTCAGCAGTCCAGTCTTTCATTATTCGATAAGATAAACTCATTCTTGCCTTTTGTCAAAAACAGCATTTTATCAAACCCTTTAAGCGGAAATGAAAATGTGGATGCTTTGATATTTGACCATCCCAGAAAAGTCATATTTGAAGATGAATATCAAGACATTTATAGCTATTTTTTAAAAGACACTCTTAATCAATATGGTAAAAGTTTTGAAACCATTGAATCCCCTTACCTTAATCAGCATTTTAGAAGCAATGAAAACATTAAGGAAAATAATGTCAAATTCAATGACAGGATTCTTTTAGGTTCATTCATTCATAAAACAAGAAATAGGGGCAAATTGCATTTTACAGAATCAGAAATGCAATATATCAATAGTGTGAAAGAAGAGCTTGAAACTGCTTTTGAAATTGAAATTGACTTGTTTAGAATCATGGAAGACCATATTCTAAATTTTCAATATGACTATAAAAAGTATATTGAACTTCTTCAAAGGAAAAAGCCTAAAGTCGTATTTCTTGTAGTGGCTTATGAAAATAAGGCATTGCTTGCAGCATGCAAGAAAATGAATATAGGGATAATCGAATTGCAGCATGGAACCATTAGCCCATATCATTTAGGATACAGCTACCCTGAAAATACAATGAAATTCAATGGTGAACTCAAGGAAATTGAATACTTCCCAGACAAGATACTTAGTTTTGGAAACTACTGGAAAAATGCTTGTCCATTCCCAATAGATAGTGAAAACATCATCCCAATGGGATTCCCATACTTTGAGGAAAACTCAAAAACATATATGAAAATAGCTGAAGATAAAAATTCTAAAGAGGGCAATAATCAAAAAACTGAGAAAAAGCAAATATTATTTATTTCTCAAGGAGTCATTGGAAAATACTTATCTGAATTAGCATATGAAACAGCTTTAAACATGAATAAAAATAATGAAAATAATGAAGATAATGCTCAAAACTATAATTTTATCTATAAACTACATCCTGGAGAATATGGAACTTGGAAGGAAAATTACGATTATTTGACAAAAGCAGTTAACGAATTCGATAACTTTACTGTAATTAATAAAAGCGAACCTCCATTATATGAACTATTTGCTGAAAGCCACTACCAAATAGGGGCTTTTTCAACTGCAATATATGAAGGGCTTGCATTCAATTGCAAAACTTTCATAATAGATGTTCCAGGAGTGGAATATTTAGATGATCTAATCGATAAGGATATTGTAAAAAAGGTTAATAGCAGTGAAGAACTAATTAATTACATAAACAATGAAAACATATCAATTCAAGAATATGATAAGGATTATTTCTTCAAGAACTTTGATGAAACTATTTTTAAAAAGATTTTAAGTGATTAAATGAGCGAATATGTGCGATTTATACAAAGAATAGGTTTGGTGGGACTCACAAACATCCTAATCTCTCTCAGTAGCCTAATCTTTATTCCAATCATTACAAAGTCATTCACCACCGCAGAATATGGTATGTGGGCACAGGTAAACACTACAATCGCACTTGTTCCAAACATTGCAAATCTTGGTCTTCCATACACAATGGTAAGGTTCCTGTCTGCTGAAAAGGATAAGGAAAAGATCAAGGATTCATTCTATCCAATGATTAGCCTAACATTCATCTCAACATTGATAATATGTTCATTGTTCCTAATCTTTGGAAACGCAATTGCCAATGCATTATTCAACGGAAGCATGCAAGTCTTGTACATTACAACTGCAATCTCATTCTTTGCATGCATGAACCTTATGCTAATAAGCTTCTTTAGAACATTCCAGCAAATGAAAAGATACTCATTATTCCTTGTTCTTCAAAGTTACATTGGTGTGTTTGTAAGCATTTATCTCACTTATGCAGGATACAATATTGAAACTGTAGTTCTTGGTCTTTTGACAGGTTATGTGGCAGTATTCATCATGATGGCATTTCTAATTGTAAAATATCTTGGAATTGGAATTGGAAAATGGTCTAACCTAAAGGAACAGCTTGCATTTGCTCTCCCAACCATTCCAAGCAATGTCTCCAGCTGGGTTGTTGATTCAAGCGACAAGTATGTCATTGGAATTCTTATCGGATCAGTTGCAGTAGGATGCTACTCACCGGGATATGCATTGGGAAGCATACTATTGATGTTCCTTTCACCATTTGCAGTTCTCTTGCCGGCAGTATTGCCTGAACACTATGAAAAGGGAGATATGAGCGAAGTGGACAAGTATCTCAGCTATTCAATGAAATACTATCTCCTCTTGACCATTCCTGCAGCAGTTGGAATGAGTGTGCTTTCAAAACCATTATTATACATAATCACAACTCCGGAAATTGCACTTGGAGGTTATATGGTAACTCCTTTCGTTTGCCTTGGTGCAATATTCATGGGAATGTATGGAATTACAAATAACATTCTAATCTTGGAAAAGAATACAATGATCCTTGGAAAGCTATGGATTGTTGTGGCTATATCAAATATAGTCTTGAACTTATTGCTTGTTCCTTACCTAAACATCTTAGGAGCTGCTATTGCAACACTTATCTGCTACATATTGGCATTTGCTGTAACAGCCATTGCAAGCAAGAAAACCATGAGATTGCCATTCAACATAAAAGAGCTTTTAAAAATAGTCATCGCAGCCTCAATTATGGGAATTGCAGTATATATAATGCATCCAATTGGAATTATTAATGTCTTGATATCCATTGTTGCAGGTGTAATCATATACTTTGCAATCATCTTCATTTTAAAGGCAGTTACAATGAAAGAAATTGCAATCTTTAAAGATTTGATTCATTAAATTGAAGCTAAAATTAATTAAATTAAATGAAATTTTTTTGTGAAAAATAGTATTTGTGCATATGTGAAACTGCACATTGAAAAATAAATTTATTTAATGAAACTTTCCTTCTTTTTTTAACTTTTCATAATGAACTTTGTCTCTTGAAGAAAAGACTTTTGCAGGATGACCTCCAGCAATTGCACATTTAGGAATATCATTAACGACAACACTTCCTGCTTGAATGATGGCACCTTCACCAATTGTTACCCCAGGAAGAACAATTACACGATTTCCTAACCATACATTGTCTTCAATAACTACATCCTTAGAAATGACAGTTTCATCATAAGGAATAGCTTCACCTTCGTAATTGTGGCTATCTGTAATGATCATGCATTCTATACCGCTGTGAAAATTATCTCCAATAATCACATTGGCAGTTCCTTGAATCTTCATGCCATTGAAATTCACATTGTTTCCAAGACTTGTTTTAGGAGTGATGTAGGAATAAGCATTGACAGTTAAGTCATTTCCACATGATGCAGATACCCTTTTCACCCTAAAGGCGTAATATTTCCTTTTAATTGCCTTAAAAACATTTAAAACTTTAGAAATCATATTTCATCACAGCCTAAATCTTAAAAACAATGATTAATATTTTAAATTAATATTTGGTAATTGATAATTAATATTAATAATTTATAATTTATAAATTATCGTTAACAGTTTTATAAAAATGTGAAAATAAATAAAAAAAGTAAAAATTAAGTATTATACTACAGAACAATCTGCAGAATAATAGGATAATAATCTTGCTATTTTAGCAACAGTTAATTCATCAATTCTTTTTTGACCACGAATCATTCTATTGAACAATTCATCTATAAACAGGTCTTCGTTGGTAAGAATTACATTTAAAATAGCCAAGTCATCATTTACAAAACCGATTAAAGGTTCAATGTAAATTCCACTAAATCCTTTATTATCCAAGAAAATAGCTAAATCTTCATTTAACTCTAAAGCTTTACGTTTGATTTGGCTATTGTTTACAAAATGAATCTCCTCATTTCCGAACTCAAATCTGGTTTGATTATCCTTGTAATCAGTTTGAAGCTCTAAGGTATTCTTCTTATCCATGTAATTTTGGATAGAAGCTGAATCATTTACCATAGTGTCAGTTTCATTGTCAGATTTTACCTTGTTCTTGTAGTCTTTAGAGTCATATCTTTTGGATAAAATGGTATATACTCCAGTAGGTCCAACAACTACATGGTTAATGATATCTCTTGATTGTGGAGGTTGGACTGCATAGAATACATAGAAATCATTTGGAAGAGCAAGCAATCTTTCACGGATGATTCTTCCACGAGCAATATAATTATTGAAAGCATATCTCTTATAAATACCGTAACTGAGAATTAGAACACCTATTGCAATTGCAATCAATACATACCAAATTTGGCTTATAAAGTAATAATAAGCAGCTGAAACAACTAAAATGAATGCTCCAATCAACATGTATAAATCAGCATTAGTTTTCTTAGGTTCGTATGCCCTGTTTTGAGCTTTCATTAGCTCAACTGTTTCAGGAGTGACCAATGCATCCTCTTGGCTTGCAGTTATGTTTCCACGTTTAACGCTTTCTTCACCTTTTTTGATTAAGCGTTTGACAGAACTTCCCTTGTAGAATTCCTTATCCATGCTCCTGATATATTCATCTTTAAGAATATCAGATAATGCAGTGTAATACTTATAACGAGCAAGCTTGAACGCTTCATACTCTTCAGGACTGTCAAAGACCATTTCATTTTGAACTCTTGAAAATAGCTTTTGATCTTCTTCAGACAATTCCTGTCTAGCTAAAGACACTGGAGATTCAGGCATTTCATCTTCAGGAATGTCAGTTACTTCAACAAGCCTGGTTTCTTGACTTTCAATCTCTTCATCTGCATAATCATCCCTATAAGCAAATCCAGAAGCTATGTCTCTTGAAGTTTCCATATGCCTCTTTTCTGCATGAATAGGAATAATCTCATTAACATCTCCAAGTGTAGAGTCATAAATTGAACCATATGAAACCATTTCTTCCTCTTCATAGGATTCTAATGTATCAGGCAAAATCTCTTCAGTTTCATAATAATACTCTTCATCACTGAATCCTTCATCTTGAGCGTTTAACTCAACGTGAATAGGAATAATCTCATCAACATCAGAATCAGAATAGAGAGAATCATCTACAAAATTAGCTCCCATATGAATAGGAATAATCTCATCGATTTCATCATCATCGAGTGGGGTTTCTGTGAGTGGGTTTTGTGTAAAATTAGTTGAGTCAGTGGTTTCGGTTGATGCAGAGTCCATATTGGAAACATAATCTAATGATCCTCCACAGCTATTGCATTCAAATTCGTTTATATTGTCATTTTCACTTAATTGATATTTCAATCCGCAATTTGTACAGTAAACAAGTACTAAATCAGAAGGATTCTGCGAATCATAACCAGAGGAAACTTTCTCTTCATCGTTTGAGAAACTATCCAATTCCTCCAGATTTCCAGAACAAACAGAACATTCAAATGTGTTAATATCATCTTCGTCATCAAGCTGATATTTTTCACCACAGTTCTGACAAACTACCACTTTCATCTTATCCCTACTCAATTTGATTATGATAAAAATTTTATCAAAATATAATCTAAAAGTGATTAAAATTAGAAAAAATTCATAAATCACTTTAATAAATCTATATTAATATATTATATATAATTTATTAGATTTAAACATTATGTATTTATCTAATTAGAAATAAAATGAATTGAAAAAAATTAGAGAAATTTCCTGTAAATTTCTAAAATTTGATCATTAATTATGTCCCAGTTATATTTTTCATTGATAAGTTTTCTGCCATTTTCAGCAAAGATTTGGGATAATTCCTCATCGAACAGGACCTTTTCGATTGCTTCCCTTAAGGAGTCCTTATTGTCTTCACAAGCAAGCCCAACATTTCCATCTACCCAATCATGAATATGGTTGTTTTTAGTTAAGACCAATGGCTTAGAACAGGCCATTGCCTCAAGACCGCTTGTGGTGAATGATTCATATTTGGAAGGCATTACAAACAAGTCACAATCCACTAATGCTTCCTGCTTTTCCTCTTTATATAATGGGCCTGTGATAATAACATTCTCTTCAAGAGAGTATTCTTTAATCTTATCCTCAAGTTCAGTTAAATAACCATCATCAGGACCTACAATAGCTAATTTAATGCTATGACCACCTGTATCTTCCAAGCTATTTTTTTCATAATTTTGATTAATCAAATCGTTAAAAGCGTCTATCAGTAAGCCAAGCCCTTTGATTTCATGTATTCTGCCTACAAAAAGAATCAGTTTATCATTTTCAGCAATATTGAATTTAGAGCGAAATTTACCAAAAGATGGGAGATTTTCATACTCTTCCAAATTGATTCCAAGAGGAACAATTTCTATTCTCTCCTCATCAACACCCATTTTCAAATACTGTTCCTTTTCAACTTCAGTGAGTGCAAATACGCATGAGGCATTGTGGAGGATTTTAAAGCCGAACACTTTATCAAAAAGATTCTTTAGCCCTTCTTTTTGGAAGAATGGAAGAACTGAACCATGAGCCTGTACAATGTATGGAATATTGTTTTTCCTTGCAAAATAGCTTGCAATAATGGCTAAGGTTTGCCTATGCTCATGAATATGCACAATATCATAGTCTTTAATGTCTTTTCTAATCTTAAATGGCGCAGCCAATGGAGTGTCTAACATGGTTTTAAGCTTAAATCCATTAGAGAGATTTTTGAAATAATCTACTTTTATTCCATCAACATCAACATCATAGCGACCATTTGGGAATTTTAATCTTTCTTTACATGAATCTGAACTGATGACCTTTACATCATTATCCTTGCTTTGATTAGATGCAATTTGATAACTTGCATTAACCACTCCTCCTGCAGACAAGCACGGATAAAAGAAATGTGCAACATGTAAAATTTTCATAAAATTCACCCTCTTAAAATTAATAGATCAAATCATTAAATTAAATTTTTTTATCTTTTAATTAATTTTAATTAATCCTTTCGTATAAATATAAACCTTCTTTTTGATAAATCATAGTGTAATTTGATAAATTGAAATTATCATCAGATATGTAATAAGTGATATTGCTTGACTCCAAATAATCCAATTGGTCGTCGGTTAATGGAATTGTATACTTCTTTAAGAACCAATTGTAAGACCTTTGATTGGATACGGCAACATCCTTTGACATATAATCAGAGTCGTATTCAGTTAAATAATCTGCAATTACCTTGTTTTTATTGAAATCCTCATTATAATGAACTGTAGAGGTGAATGTGAATGCAGAGAATATGCAAAATACAATCAGAATTATTGGAATAATCTTTAAAATATTTTGTTTTTTAAACTCAAATAGCTCAAATTTATTAGACAAATCCAAAATCTCACTTAAAGCATAGATGACAAAATAAATGAAAGCAGGAAATGCGGTTATGATGTACCTATTCACCTTAATATTCAGGAATGTAAAGAATATGAAATAAACCAAAAGCCATGCCAACATTAGAACATCCATGGAATATATCTCCCTATCGATACCAATCTTCTTGAAAAATGCAAATAGCATCACCAAATCAATCAGAATGATAGTGATTGTGATGATTGAATTGATCTTAAAGCATAAAATTGAAATGACTAAAAGTGCAATAAATAAGATTCCTACAAGATAATTGTGTTTAGACTTCCCTTTTCCCTTAACATTAATCAACTTATATCCGAATAAGAAAATTCCAATAGCAAATAGCCCTATTAAGAAAAAGGACATTGGACTTGAACCGTTCAATACTGGAATTACATTATCAAAACTTACATAATCAGAGAATAGGAAATTTGGGAAATCATGAAGATAAAAGAATGTGTCTGTTGTATATGCATTGTCAATTACTTCCCCTTTAGATCCGGATGCAAATGTTGAGCTTTGTGTTAAGAATGACAAATTAGAACCATATGCTAAAATTGTAGCTGAAAAGATTATCAACAAAACAAAAGCTATTGCACATGATTTTAGAATATTCCTAAATTCCTCGCTTTTTATGTAGGATTTGAGTTTGATTGAAAATTCTTGCCTATTCATGATTAATAAATCCAAATTTGTGAAGAAATCATGCTTGGAAAGATAATAGAGCAATATCAAAGGAAGCAAGAATAACGCAGTGTAACGTGTGAAAACAGCTAAAACAAAGAATGGAATAGAGAGCATATAATATTTTGAATCCTTATCAACAGCAAGAATAGTGAAAATGATTGTCCAAATGGATAAAGCCACTGCAGGAACATCCAATGTTCCATTTGCCCACCAAAGTAAAGTAAGTGAAAAGCTTCCAAAAAGAAATGCACCGCAAAGGCTTAATAATGAACTGAACTTATTCTTCAAAAGCATATAAATGCCCATGTTTGCAAAGATGCAAAAGATTCCAGTTATCAAATAAAGAGAGGCTTCAGATAAGAACCCTAACTTGAAAAGAATAGCTGTTAAAATGCAAATAACTGGAGATAAATACAGATATAGGACACTTGATTGGTAACCTGCAAAAACAAGGGAATTTGATAAATAAATGAAAACATCCGAACAGTAAATTCCTAAAACCTGATTGAAATTTATGAGGGCGTAAGTAATGAGAATGCTAAAAATTGTTAAAATAGACAAATAGAAAAAATCATTCTTAGAGATATTTAAATCGTCTAAAATATTTTTAAACATCATAATTTCACTAATCCTAATAATTCCATTTAAATTTCAACAATCAAATTAACCTAAATTTTACATTAATTTTTAACTATAAAAAGCTAAAAATATTAAAAGATCCTACAACGAATGCTATAAAACTGATTAGCATAGCGATTTTCAGATTTTTAGAAACCTTAGCACATGTCTCTTCTGGTGGGTTCAATTTTAAGCTATAAGCACTATACAAAAAGATGATTATAGGTACAATCATTATCACCATATACCCAATGTTAAATATTTTGAAAATGTAAAGAATAGGGCACATCAAAGTTGTGACAACAATCAATATTATTGAAATTATTGAAGGTATTTTCTTTCCATAAAGAATAGGGAAAGTTCTTGCTCCTTCCTGCTTATCTCCTTCAATATCTTCCATATCCTTCACTATTTCACGTGCTAATGTCATGAACATTGCGAATAATCCTAAATAAATTGAGATAAATAAAATCTTTAATGAACTTGTAGCACATGCAATTACAACACCTGCAATTACAAAACAGAACCCTGTTAAAGTAGCTACAGTAAGATTTCCAATGAGTGGCATTGCCTTTAAGTTTCTTGCATAAAGATACATTATGACGGCAGCAGGAATAACAATTACAGAAGGCCAAATTGAATTTACCAAATAACTATCTACAAGACTTAAAGCAATACCTATTCCAAAGAGAACATAAGCATAAGTCCTTGCATTTTCAAGACTGATTCTTCCAGATGGAATAGGGCGATTAGGCTTGTTGATTTCATCTATCTTTACATCAAAAACGTCATTGATTGTATTTCCTGCACCAGTACATACGAAAACGATCAGTGCACAGATGATTATAGGCAAATCATAATAATGACCAACAAACATCATCAATATTACAGCAATAGCTGCCATAACTGCATTTCCGGGACGGATTATTTCTAAATAAGCATTCATTTTATTTCCTCATATCTACCTTCTAAATCAATTATTTCTAAATCAAATTATCTTCTAAATTTATTTATAATTTTATAAGTATAAATTTTTTATTTTTTAAATTGAAATGACTTTTATAGATTTGTTAATTTTCTAATTCATTCAATAAATCAGCAAATTTTTTAGCCATATTTTCCATGGAATAATCTTCAATGTTTATATCGGAGCTTAATTCAACAGCCCCTTTTTCAATAAATTCATTATAAATGTCCAATAAAGCTTTTTTAGTGGACTCCAAACTTGAAACATGATATCCGACTTTAGTTTCCTCAATCAAATCCTTTAAGGAACCTTCCTTATGCCCAATTGACAAAACAGGCTTTTTCAATGCGAAATATTCATAGATCTTTCCGGGAATGAACATCTTTTCCTTTTCATCATCCCATGAAATCAAGAGGAGAACATCACTATTCAATTGCTTTTTCAGCACTTCCTCATGCGCTATTTTACCACCAATATGAACGATATCCAAAAGACCATAACGCTTAGCTATTTCTTCTAAACCTATGCTGTCACCGTAAAATTCGATTGAAATTTTAGATGCATCCAATTTATTCTCATCCTCCAATTGGCGAATGGCTTCAAACAAATAATTTGGATCTCTTTTACCACCATATAAAGATCCTGCATAAATAAACTTCAATTTTTCTGAAAAGTCACTAAAGGAATCATCCTTCTTAGAAACCAATTCCTCTAGAAACTTAAAGTCATCCTTGTCATAACCTGATAAAATTGGTACTATCTTACTCATTGGATGTAAAGTGGCTAATGTCTCTGCAGCCAAACTTGTAGTGGTTGTTAAAGCATCTGCATTTTCAAATGTCTTCAATTCCAACCTTTTCTCAAAATAATTTCTTACATAAGTGTGTGAAACATATGGATTTAAATTCCAAAGGTCCCTTAAGTCTGCTATCCAAGCAATATCCTGTTTTTCCTTTAAATCCTTTGCAATGGTATGGCATGTTATAGGCCATGAAGAGCTTATGATAGCATCAATTTCTTCCTCATCCATAATTTTAGAAGCCTCCTTAAATGCAGATTCATGCCAGTATTTCATCCCATCAGGATATGCAAATACTTCACCCGCAATTGAAATGGCTTTTGAAACAATCGGATTTGAATAGGATGTGGAATCTTTTAACTTATCATCATTAAATTCGATAAACTCTTTAGACTCTTTAGACTCTTTAAACTCTTTAAACTCTTTAGACTCTTCAGACTCTTCAGACTCTTCAGACTCTTCAGATTCTTTAGAATCAAGGCAATCATTGGAATCAGTTGGTTTAGATTTCTTGAATTTATTAGAAAAATGACTGAACATATCCTCATATTCAGTGTAAATGATTCTGCAATTCAAATCATCGTTTTCCTTTGGAATGAAACCCAAATCTGGAACAATCACTATGGGTTCCCATCCAAATTGAGGCAAATATTTTGCGAGTGCCCTTAACCTCTTTGAAGCAATTTCATTTACCTGATTAAAATAAAATGCTATTAAAATCACTTTTTTCATTTAACCACCGAATTCGAACATTAAATCCAAACACACACAAAAAGTATAAGATTATTCTTTAAAATTCATCAATTTTTAAAAAGATTTATATAAACAAATGTAAATATATTAAAGTAATATGATTTATATTTATTTTTATTCAATAATATTTATATAAATTTTTAAAAAATGTTAAAAAAAACTTAATTTAAGCATTAACGAAATTAAAAAATACAAAAATTAGAATTATTAATTACTGGTGAAAGAAATGAGTAAAATTAAAATAGCTGTAGTGGGAATTGGAAACTGCGCAAGTTCCCTTATACAAGGAATCTATTACTATAAAGATAAGAATCCTGAAGATGCAATTGGCCTTATGCACTGGAAAATTGGTGACTGGGATCCAACTGACATTGAAGTAGTAGCTGCTTTTGATATTGATGCAAGAAAAGTTGGAAAAACTGTTGATGAAGCAATCTTTGCAAAACCAAATTGCACTACTGTTTTCCAACCAGAAATACCAAAAAGCGATGTAGTTGTCCAAATGGGGCCTGTTCTTGATGGTGTAAGTGAACATATGGCAGAATTCGAAGATGATTATACTTTTATAGTAGCTGATGAAGAACCAGTAGACGTTGTTGAAGTCTTGAAAGAAAGCGGAGCAGAAATATTACTCAGTTATTTACCAGTAGGTTCTGAAGAAGCTGCAAGATTCTATGCACAATGTGCATTAGATGCAGAAATTGCTTATATTAATTGTATGCCAGTATTTATTGTTAGTGACCCAGAATGGGATGCAAAATTCAGAGAAAAAGGACTTCCTGCTGTTGGTGACGACATTAAAGCACAAATCGGTGCAACTATCACCCACAGAACCTTAAGTAACTTGTTTAAGGAAAGAGGTGTTAAATTGATTCACACTTACCAAATCAACACTGGTGGAAACACTGACTTCTTAAACATGTTAAACAGAAAACGTTTAGACTCTAAAAAAGAATCCAAGACTGAAGCTGTTCAATCAGTACTTGCAGAAAGAATGGATCCTCATGACATTCACATTGGTCCAAGTGATTATGTACCATGGCAAAAAGACAACAAGATCTGTTTCTTAAGAATGGAAGGTAAAACCTTTGGTGACGTGCCAATGGACATTGAACTCAGATTAAGTGTAGAAGATTCTCCTAACTCTGCAGGATGTGTAATTGACGCTATTCGTTGCTGTAAATTAGGACTTGAAAGAGGAATTGGTGGACAATTGACTTCCATTTCATCTTATGTTATGAAACACCCTCCAATCCAATTCACTGATGATGAAGCAGCAGCTAATGTTGAAGCATTCATTAATGGAGAAATTGAACGTTAAGAATTTTTCTTAACTTTTTTCTTTTTTTATTTTTTTCTAATTTTTTTAATAAGTTTCTTTTTTTAGTAATTTTCCAAATAAACTTTTTTTAAAATATTTTTTGATTTTATATCATTTTAATAAAATTTTTTTACAGTTTTTAAGTATAATCTATTAAATTTAGTTAAAAAATAGATAACTTTTATTAGTAGTTATAACAATAAATAATAATATAATGTAAAATAATAGTATGTGATTTAGAAATAATTAATCAGAAATTTATATTTAAAAATCAGCAATATGATTTTGAATTAAATTTATCATGATATGTAAAAATTTTAGTGAGGTGTAAAGATGAAAGTAAAAATAACAGAAACCGCATTCAGAGATGCTCACCAATCCCTTTTAGCAACCAGAATGAGAACAAGAGATATGGTCCCTATTATTGAAGAAATGGATAAAGTCGGATATCATGCTATAGAAGCATGGGGTGGAGCTACCTTTGATACTTGTATTAGATTTTTAAACGAAGACCCATGGGAAAGATTAAGAATATTGAAGGAAAACTTTACTGAAACTCCATTGCAAATGCTCCTTAGAGGTCAAAACTTACTCGGATACAAACATTATGCTGATGACATTGTAACTAAATTTGTAGAAAAATCCTATGAAAACGGTATTGACATCTTTAGAATCTTTGATGCAATGAACGATATTAGGAACATGCAACAATCCATTAAAGTAGCTAAAGAACAAGGCGCTCATGTTCAAGGAACTATCAGCTACACCATTAGTCCAGTTCATACTATCGACAAATTCGTGGAATTTGCAAAAGAACTTGAAGCATTAGATTGTGATTCAATAGCTATTAAGGATATGGCTGGTTTAATTACCCCATCCGTTGTATTCGAATTGGTTACCAGATTAAAAGAAGAGACTGATCTATTAGTCAATTTACACTCACATTGTACCAGTGGTATGACTCCTATCAGTTATTATGCTGCATGTCAAGCAGGTGTTGACATTTTAGACACCGCTATTTCACCTATCGCTTGGGGTACTTCCCAACCTCCAACAGAAAGTATTGTAGCATCCTTACAAGGTACTGAATTCGACACTGGCCTTGATTTAAAAGCATTAAACCAAATTAAAAAATACTTCGAAACCCTTAGGGAAAAATACGAAGGATACATTGACCCAATCAGTGAAAGAATCGATACTGACGTATTGATGTACCAAATCCCTGGTGGAATGCTTTCAAACTTAATTTCACAATTAAAACAGCAAAATGCATTAGACAGATACCAAGACGTATTGGAAGAAATGCCTCGTGTGAGAAAGGATATGGGATACCCTCCACTTGTAACTCCTACTAGCCAAATCGTTGGTATTCAAGCTGTAATGAACGTTATTAACGGTGAAAGATACAAAATCGTTTCCAACGAAGTTAAAGATTACATGAAAGGTTTCTATGGACGTGCTCCAGCACCAATCAATGAAGATATTGCTCAAAAGATCATTGGTGATGAAGAACGCATTACCTGCAGACCTGCAGATTTAATAGAACCTGAATACGAAAACTTCAAAAAAGAAGGCGAAGAGTTAGGTATCATCAAGAAAGAGGAAGATGTTCTTACTCTTGCAATGTTACCTCCAGTTGCTAAACAATTCCTTAAAGGAGAACTCGAAGAGGAACCATTCCCAGAAGTTCACATTGGCGGTAGCGGTGATGATGACCTTAGCGCTATTCCAACCGAATACTCTGTAGAAGTTGATGGAGATATCTTCGATGTAAAAATCATGCCTACAGGTTACATGCAAATCGGCCAACAAGGAGGCAGCGGAAATGTAGGCCCTATTCCTGGTGCATTAACTGCATCCATGCAAGGTATGGTGCTTAAGATTAAAGTAAACACTGGAGATAAAGTCCAAAAAGGTACTGTAGTTGCAGTTCTTGAAGCTATGAAAATGGAAAACGATATCTATGCTGAAGAGGAAGGTATTGTAGAACAAATTTTCGTAGAAGAAGGTGACACTGTCAACGCAGGTGACAACTTAATGTTGATTAAACCTTTAGATGAATAATGGTAATTCTTACCATTATCTTTTTATTTTTTTTTTAAGATTAATCTAATATTCATTAGATTTAATCTCTTTACACCTTAATTAAAATTAAACAAAAAAAGCTATTTTTAAAAATATTTTCAATGCATCTGAAATAATAGAAATAATAATGCCTTAATTAATTCGTAATATATGAAACTATTATGGAATGATAAAAAAAGAAAATGAATGAAAAGATATTAGCCATTTCCAATTCCTAAAAAGAAATAATCATAAGTGTTTTCTAGAGTTTCTGGAGCCATCCAAGGATAAGTCTTAGCCAAGTATTCCTTTATCTCATCGGATCTTGTAATTACATCCGCCTTATTTGCAAATTTTTGAGCTCTGAAATAATCATTCAAATCATCACTTATTTCACGGGATTCCTCATACAAATTCTCTAAATGAGCAGGTGGAACATGAGGCAATATCTCTCTAAGAATGTCGATAGGAATCAAGTCAAAATGGTTTGCAATTGCAAAATTAAAGATAACATTTAAAATAAGATCCTTAGTATTGAGAACAACACGTCTTGGAATGGATTCCGCTTGTTCCTTTGAAATCACACCATCTTTCAAAGCTCTGTCCACATCTGTTTCAACAACAATCTGAAAATTTTGATTATACTTTCCTTGTCTAAATCGAATGGCAAATAAAACCATACAAAGAACAGATGAGACCGCTAATGCTAATGAAATTAATGAAACCAAACTAGATTGAAGTTTAAATTCATTATAAATCAATAGTATAAGAGCCAATAATATAAACAATCTTGATAAAAATGCTAAATCTATTCTTGGAATTCTCATATTTTCACATTTTTAATATTTTTCACATATAATTCTTATTGCAATTCCTATTTAAGAATTTCTTTTTATTCTCTATTGTTTTCCAAATAATCACGAATCATAGTGTTTGCAACATCTCTCACTTCAATTAAAGGAATGTCCTGCTCTACAGAGATTCTGCGCAAATCCTCGTATTCAGGCCTATGAGAGATTATTTCATCCCCAATCAATCCTATTTTGAAGTTGATTGTATAAATATGATTGCCAACATTTATATCCAAAGGAATAAATTGCCTTTCAGCAACTCCTCTATGAGTGTTTTCAGAGACCCTAATGCCTAAAGTGCCAGTTTCCATAAAGAGGATATTAACCAAATGGTCAACCAAATCAGGTTTGGAAATAATCTTAATCAAATGTCCGGGCCTATTTTTCTTCATGGTAATAGGCACCATTGAAACATCTCTAGCCCCTTCAATCAGAAGCAAGTCAAACAGGAATCCCAATTCCTCACCAGACATATGATCAATATTGGTTTCAATTACAGAAACCTTATGTTTTCCATTTGTATTCTTGGATTTAATGACTCTTAACACATTAGGGAAATCGAATTCCTTTGAACCGCAACCATATGCAATCTCTTCAGGAGACATCATAGGAGCGAATTCTAAAAATTCATCACAGAACTCCATGTACAAAGCACAGCCAGTAGGTGTTGCAAGTTCAGAATTGACTGGTCCGCCAACGCATTTGGCTTCTCCTTTTGAGAAATCTTTAAAGGAATCCTCATTTAATCCTTTGAGAATATCCAAGCTTGCAGGAGCAGGGACAGGAATTCTTCCATGAGCAGTCTTAACCACTCCTCCGCCAACAGCAATAGGAAGACCAACTACCTTATCCTTATCCATTCCCAAATCAAAGTAAGCGCAAATTGAACCTAAAACATCTGCTACAGCATCTGCAGCACCTACTTCATGAAAATGAACTTCTTCAAGGGTTTTGCCATGGACTCTTGACTCTGAAATAGCTATTCTCTTAAAGACCTTTTTAGCCATTTCAACCATTTCGTCGGTTAAATTTTCAATATCTGCATATTTCAAGAGATCAATTTTTTCCATAAAATCTGGAAAATGAACATGATGGTTGTTTTCATTATCTTCATCAATTGTCTTTACATTGCAAAATGTAGCATCAATTCCTGACTTATTTACCTTGTTTAAGGACACTCCAACCTCACCAAAGTCAACAGCCACATCTTCCATAAGACCTTTAACTTTATCTCCGTCAGCTCCCAAATCCACAAGAGCCCCAATAATCATATTCCCAGAAATTCCTGCATTCTGAGGATCAATAATAAAAACCATAAAATTACTTCCTTAAGCTTAAATTCTAATCTCAATTAAATATCTAAATTAAATTCTCTAAAATATTATATATAATTACAATTAAATAATATTTGTTATAAAAATATATTCATTAAATATTCAATAACAACAGGTTATCCGATTGATAATAGATAATCAATCTAAAATTAGAAAAATCATTAAATGAAGATTCAAAGCAATTGAAAAGAGGAATTTAATTGTCTAAAAAAAGTAAAAGCAATAGAAGCAACAAGAAAATCCAAAGCATCAAAAACAAGCTTGTGAATGGTGAATTGATTAAAAACGAAGATGCTTTATACATTAATAATCCAGATTATTTCTTGACATTCAGTGATTTGGAAATAAGTGATGGAATTGACATCATAGAAAACATCATGGTCTTGTCAGATAATTACATCAGTTTCAATAGAGAAAATGAGGATGAACCATTAAATGATGTTGAACTGATGGAAATCACTGAAGAATATAAAGAAAATAACGATATTGATGGAGGTTATATCGCTCAAAGCTTTGATAAAATAGATTTTATAAGCAATACCTATGATGATATAACTGTCATTACTGTAATTTCCAATGACCTTGAAGTTCAGGATTTTTACAATGACCTGAAAGTTGTCAATAGTTGGAAAGGATTTGAGAATGCTAAAGTTGACTTTGGACATATAATCCTTTTGAATCATGCATTCAGCCCAAAATTACTCATTCAACTTTATAAGGTTGCAACTAAGCAAAAGGCTAAATTCTTTGAATCTCTTCACTTGCCAGCTCATATTAATCATATCTTAAACAACAATGATTTCCTTGTTATTGCATCCAATCTTCCAGAAGAGACTTTAGATCAAGATTATATAATGGAAATCGGTTTAGACATTACCAATATGGAATATGAAGATGATGACATAGATTTAGATGAATTTATTGAAAGAATTGAAGATGCTGTGGTCATAAGTTGTGAAGACTCATTGGAAAAGATTGATTTGAACATCGGAATACTTGATTATCTTGTAAGTAAAGGAATCCAAATTGGAGACATGATTGAAGTTGGAATGAGTCTTTTGGAAAATACTGAAGAAACCGGTGAATTGAAAGATAAATTAGAAAAGCAACTGCTTAAATCAATAAGCGATAAAAACATCAATGCACTATTAATTTCAGCGATTAGACTGGAAGAAGATCTTCAAAAAGGAAGAGTCCGTGAAATAGACTTAAATGAAAAATTGATTCATTTCTACCCAGATGAGATTATTGGTGCATCAATTGCAAACCAAATAGCTGGAACTAAAGCTTTGCTGAACTTCAGAAGATATTCAAAAGAGAAACCTGGAATATTATATGGATTAAGACCGGTCTTATCAAACACATTTGCTGGCTTGATAGCAGGATGCATGACAAAAATACTTGAAGAATGAATTTTTAACTATCATGATGATTTATTAAAGAACTGATGGAAATTAAAGAATTGATGGATTATTAAAGAATTTGGATGGATTTGAAAATATGAAAGATAAAAAAAATAATGATGACTACTTTGAAAAACAAAGCCCTTCAACATTACGTTCAATTGGAGGATTATTGACTTTTTCAACAATACTTCCTTTAAACATTTACACAACTATTGATGAAATGGCAAGGCTAACTTGGTTCTGGCCAGTCTTAAATGGTCTTATAGGATTAATAGCCACAATTATTGCATTCATATTAGCAAAATTCATCCATTTTGACCCAATTTTGATTGCTGCAATAATCTATGGATTTTTATTATTGATAAATGGATTCAATCATTTTGATGGGCTTATGGACTTTGGGGATGGGGTTATGGTCCACGGATCCCCAGAGAAAAAATTAAGCATTATGAAAGATCCTATGACTGGAGTTGGAGGAATAGCTACTGGATTCATTGCAGGAACAATCACAATTGCAGCATATACCTCTTTGATTAATTATTCATATGCAGTTGGCTTTAATTTACTTTTATTGATTATTGTAGCAGAAATTGCTGCAAAGATAGGCCTAACAACCTGTTGCATATGCTCCCAAGCATCAGAAGAAGGAATCGGCAAATATTTCATAAAGTACATGAACTTGAAGAACTATGTTGTTGGATTAATCATATGTTTTATACTTTCTGTAGAGTTAAGTTTAGTACCTGGAATTCACATAGGACTTTTAGGTATCATTGGAGGCGCATTTGGAGGAGCATTAACCGCATTAATAACTAAAAAACATCTTAAAATTGCAAATGGGGATGTTCTTGGAACCTCTAATGAATTAGGCAGACTTTTCTCATTGCTCGCTATGTTAGTATTGATTTCAATAAATTTCAGTTCTTTAATTTAAATTATTAAATCAAATAAAAAAAAAAAAAACTTAAAAATTATAAATAATTAAAAAAACAAAAATGAAAAATTAAAATTATCAAATTATCTTATTGTAAAGATGTGAAAAAATGAATATAAATGTTTTAAGATTAGATCACAGAATAGGAAGAGACACACGTATCACAACCCATGTATGCTTAACTGCAAGAGCTTTTGGTGCAAGTAAAGTATGGTTGGCAGGAGAAGAAGACCATAGCATGATGAAAAGCGTAAGAGATATTGCAGACAGATGGGGAGGAGACTTTGAAATCGAATATAACAATTCATATATGGAAGTTATAATGAACTGGAGAGAAAATGGAGGAAAAATTGTTCATTTGACCATGTATGGTTCTCAAGCTCATGAAATTGTAGATGAAGTGCGTGGAACTGGTGATGATATTCTAATCATCGTTGGTGGAGCAAAAGTACCTACAAAAGTCTATAAGAATGCTGATTGGAATGTTTCTGTAACAACACAACCTCATTCTGAAGTTGCAGCACTTGCAATTTTCCAACATCTTTTGATGGACGGAAAGGAATTTGATTTGGAATTCGAAAATCCCGTATTTGAAGTTATTCCAACAGCTCATGGAAAAACTGTAAATATCCATGATGAAAATAGAAAAATCAATAAAGAAGAATAATGCAAGAAAAAAACTCAATAAAGAAGAATAATGCAAGAAAAAAACTCAATAAAGAAGAATAAATTATTTCACAATAATTTATTTATCTTTCCCACCATAACATCTAATAACACCTAAGAAATAAAGTCATCCAAACGTTTTAAAGCTTTCATTTTATCATACTTATCCAGTTTTGCCTGATAAAGAGCATCCTTTACAGTAGCTATGGAATTGTCATAAACATCCCTATCAACAGGATAAGGAAAACCGTCTTTTCCCCCATGACTAAAGGAATATTTTACAGGATCCTTCCAACTTGCAGGCTCTCCAAAGACCAAATCAGAAATTAAAGCCAACGCCCTTATTTTTTTAGGACCGATACCTTGAAGCAAAATCAAGTCCTCATACTTTTCCGGCTGTATTTCCCAAGCATTCTTTAAAACTTCAAATTCCTTATCAGATAAATCCATATCCAAGACTTGATGATGTTCTGGCAAAGTAAGGGAATTTGTCTCTTCTATGCTAAAATCAGTTAAAAGAAGTTGATTAGAATCCTTTCTTTTAAAATAACTCCTTAAATGGTCCGGATTGTCATTAATCAAATCAACACTAATCTTTTGTGCTTCAACACTATCCTTAGAAGCCATATTCAGAGATTCAGTCTCTTTCTTATCACAGGATATTCCATTATGAGGGTCCTCTAAAAAACTTGTAACATTTTCACCCATCCAATGGTAACGCCTTGCATATTTTGTTGCAGTGTTCATTCCTTGCTGAACTACTGCCCAATTCCCTTTTTCAGTGATGAAGAAATTATGGACATATAAATTATAGCCGTCCTGTAGGCATGAGTTATCAACCTTTGCAGATAACTTGCTTGAATGAATCATGTCTTCAACATTAGAGCTTTTAAGATTGAATATTTCTCCTGCCCTTTCGATTCCTTGAGGAGTTTTACGGGAAGCAGTCCCTTTACCTCCAGAGATATATATTCCATGCTTTTCTGGATCAATTGAGGATTTTAATGCACCAAGGGTGGTTGTAGTTGTTCCAGAGGAATGCCAATCAAAACCAATCACACATGAGAATGCTTGGAACCAATAAGGATTAGATATTCTGTTTAAGAATTCATTAGTTCCATATTCTTCTATCACCACTTCAGAAATTGCACCAGACAAATTAGTCATTCTATCAAATAACCATCTTGGTGTATGCCCTCCATGCAGTGGCAGATTAGTTGTTCCCCTTCGTTGCATTTAAATACCCCTAAAAAGTTCTAATTAATATTATCTAAAAAATAGTATATAAAATTAAAAAGAGCATTTGAAAAATAATAGGGAGAAAAATAGAGAATGGATTATCTAATCCAAACTGAAAAATAAGCTATAAAGACTCTCCATGAGCAATAGCGACAATACCTGGAATGTCCTTAACTTCCAATTCAAAGAAAGCTTCCATCCCTTCCTCTTCATAAGCCACACATTTTTTTGAAATGACATTATTTGTAAGTAGTGCAGCTACTGGAGGAGTGACAATAAAAACAGAATTATACTTATTTAAGCTTTCCTTTGTCTCATCAGATAAAGATCCCTTTCCTATATGAAATTTCACTCCAGCACGGGATAATGTTGGAATTGATGATTCTATTTCAGCCTTATTGCTTGTAGTTGGAGCAATTCCTGCAACGCTAAATGCAGTATGCATGATAGCCATACCCTTAAAGTCAAAAGGATATTCTTCGGTATCATCGTTTTCTATAGAATTAGCTAATTTTGGCAATACTGCATCTCTACCGCAATACATTAAACCGGATAGAGATATCTTATCCCCAACTTTCAAATCATTTACAACATCATCACTAATGGGAGTTTGTATTTTTTTCATATAATTAGATATTTTTTTAAAATTTATAAAATTTTCCGATGAAAAAATTATTTTAAAGTGTGGAAAATAATAATTGTGTAAAAGTGAAAATCTGCTAAAAAATTTAATATGTTTTAATTAAAATAACGAATAATTAAATCATATGCATTATTAAAAAAGTACAGAATAATTTAAGATATATTTAATATAATGAAATTACATCAAAGCAAATAATATAAAAATATTAATTATATACATGAAAGCCTATAAATGTGATGAAAAATTAAAAAATTAGATAAAAAGTATAGGAATATAAAAAAATAGAATATTGTAAAAAGAATATTAAAAAAAGAAATATTAAAAAAATAGAATTATAAAAAAAGTAAAGTAATTAAATAGATTTGTTTATCTCATCCAAATCATTTAAAAGGTCAATCAAATGTTCCTTTTTAATATGATTCATTAAGATGACTCTAATGGCTTTAGGATAGGAAGAACAGGATATTTTCCAATTTCTTTCCTCAAGCAATTGAGCCAATTCAAAAGTCTCCAAATATGGGTGATTGAAAGCAACTATATTCAATTTAGGCTCGACAACAAGCTCATAACCTAATTTTTTAAGATTATCTGCTAAAAAGTGAGTTTTTTCCAATGCTTCAATAGCATTATTTGCATAACCCTCTTGTCCTAAATAACTCATTACAGCATATGTTGCAGCTGCAGAAGCACCTAAACGAGTGCCTACAATGGTAGATTGATTTTTGATTGTCAAGTATGGGGAATCAACAGACATTGCATCCAAATAGGATTGGTCCCTGAATAAAATTCCTCCGGAAGGAATTGGTGAAAGCCCCATTTTATGTGGATCTACGGTAATGGATTTGACACCTTCAAGTGAAAAGTCAAAGTTTGGTAAGCCATATCCTTTATCTTTTAGGAAAGGAATTGAAAAACCACCGAATGCTGCATCCACATGTAGATGAATATCATTTCGAATAGCTATTTTAGATAAGTCTTCTATAGGATCAATCATTCCAAGCTCAGTAGTGCCTGCAATACCTACAATAGCTACAGTATTTTCATTGATGTTCTCTTCAACAGATTTAGGATCAATACGGTAATTCTCATCCAAGTCTACACGAATCAATTTCAAATCAAGCATATCTGCTGCTTTCTTAAAGGAAAAATGAGCTGATTTAGGAACTATTAATTCTCCTTTTCTAATTCCCTTATTATCTCTTGCAAGATTTCTTGCAGCCCTTATTGCCATGATATTGGCTTCAGTACCACCAGTTACCATATGGCCAACAGGATTTTCAATGGATAAGAAGGATCCAATCATCTTTAAGACCTTATCTTCCAATAATTTGGTTCCCTTAAATAGACCAGGGTCTCCTAAATTGGAATCTATAAATTTGAAAAAAGCCTCTTTAGCAATAGGATGCGCTTCTGTACACATAGAACCTAAAATCCTGCCATCAGAATATTTGCAATCCATTGCCTGAAATTTATCCAATTGATTGAAAATTTCATCATGAGATATTGGTTTTTCATTCATAAAAATTACCTTGAGTTAAAATAAATATAAACAAATGTTAAAATAAATTCATTATCAAAATCCAGAATTTATTATTTTTTAATACTATTAAAACAACTGCTTAATAAATTTATGGAAAATAACAAAAAGAAGTCAATTAATTAAAATAATATTAAAAAAATAATAAATAATTTAAAAATAAAAAAATAAAAATTTAAAAGATTTAACTTTTAAATCCAAGTCAATTTAGAATTATAATTGTTTTCTTGCTGCATCAAGCATGATTTTCTTTTCAGCTCTTGCAACAGTTTTTCTTACTTCTTCTACTGCATCAGTATTGGAAGATACACTGGTAATTCCAAATTTAACAAGTTTTTCAACAATATGAGGTACACTGCCTGCTTGACCACAGATACTGCAAGTTACACCTGCTGCTGCACAATGCTTAATGGTTCTTTCAATTAAAGCCATTACTGCAGGGTGTTCTTCGCGATAGTGTTTTGCAACAAACTCATTGTTTCTGTCTACTGCAAGAGTGTATTGAGTCAAGTCATTGGTACCAAGACTTACAAAGTCAATTCCTTCTGCAATGTATTCATCAATCAAGATAGCTGCTGCAGGAATTTCAACCATCATACCAAATTCAACATCCACTTGAGGTTCCATACCTACCTCTCTGCATAATTCCTTAGCTCTTCTGAGTTCAGAAGGATGTTGTGATAATGGAATCATGATTCCAATGTTTTTGTAACCTTTATCGTGAAGCTTTTTAATTGCTTTGAATTCTGCTTTTAAGATTTCAGGTTCATCCAATTCTCTTCTGATACCTCTCCAACCTAACATTGGGTTGTGTTCTCTAGGTTCATTTTCCCCACCTTCAAGGGTGATGAACTCATCAGTAGGAGCATCAAGAGTTCTGTACCACACAGGTTTTGGATAGAATTCATCTGCTACTTTTAAAACACCTTCAGCAATTGTATCAACCAATTTGTCTTCTTCACCATCAAGGATGAATTTTCTTGGGTGAACACCAGTGGATAACATCATGTGTTCAGTTCTGAGTAATCCTACACCATCTGCACCGGTTGCTGCTGCTTTTGGAGCTGCTTCAGCCATACTTACATTAGCTTTAACTTCGGTTACAGTGATTAAAGGAGTTGCAGACACTTGAACTGCACCAGCACTTGCTTCCTCACTTTCAGCACCTTTAATGATACCTTTGTATACTAAACCCTTTTTACCGTCAGCAGTAACTTCATCATTTTCTTTTAAGGTAGTTGTTGCGTCTCCAGTACCTACTACACAAGGAATTCCTAATTCTCTTGAGATAATAGCTGCGTGACAGGTTACTCCACCTTCATCAGTTACAATACCGGTAGCTCTTTTCATAGCTGGCACCATATCAGGAGTGGTCATAGTGGTTACCATTACATCTCCATCTTGAACCTTATCAAGTTCATCAAGACTTAAAATAACTTTAACAGTACCTGATGCTAAACCAGGACTTGCACCAAGACCTCTGATTAAAACTTCTAAATCCACTTCTTCCTCTTCAGCTTCTTCTTTCTTAGAATCGCCTAAGGTAGTGATTGGTCTGGATTGTAATAAAAATAAGTTTCCATCATGGAATGCCCATTCAGTATCTTGAGGTTTGCCGTAATGACCTTCTACTCTTTTAGCCATTGCAACAAGCTCTAATAATTCCTCATCAGATAAAACTCTTTCTTTCCTTAAATCTTCAGGAACATCAACTTGAATGGAGGTTCCGCCTTCTTCATTAGTGAACATGGTTTTCTTGTCACTAATGGTAACATTTAATACTTCATTAGTTTCTTTATCTACAGCGTAGTTATCAGGAGTTACAGATCCGCTAACTACAGATTCACCAAGTCCCCAAGAACCTTCGATTAAAGCAATGTTTTCACCAGTGGATGGGTTTACAGTAAACATAACACCTGCCTTATCGGAATCTACCATTTGTTGAACAACTACTGCAATGTAAACTTGAGAGTGTTCAAAGTCATTTTCTTCTCTGTAGAAAATAGCTCTTGCTTCAAATAAGGAAGCCCAACATTTTCTTACATATTCAATTACATTATCTAATCCTTGAACGTGCAAGAAAGTATCTTGTTGACCTGCAAATGAAGCTTCTGGCAAGTCTTCAGCAGTTGCGGAAGAACGAATAGCTACATCAGCACCATCTTCTTCTCCAACTCTTTCGGATAATTGGTTGTAAGCTTCAGTAATGTAAGTGGAAATTCCATCAGGTATAGGAGTTTCAATGATAATTGTTTTAATTTTTTCTGCAGCTTCTTGAAGCTCTTTAGTGTTATTAATATCTACTTGGTCTAAAATATCCATAACCTTGCTAAAAATTCCAGTGTCTCTCATAAATTTATCATAAGTTTTAGAGGTCACAACAAATCCTGGAGGGACTGGAATACCTGCTTGGGTTAATTCACCTAAATTAGCACCTTTACCGCCAGCAATACCTAAATCATCTTTACTTAAATCTTCAAATTTTTTAACGTACATTGTTCTGCTCCTTTTTAAACAATAGTCCTTAATCAATTTTCAATAATTGAATGATTATGACGTTTGGATATTAAATTAAAGTCCAAATAAATATATTTTAAGATTTTTAATTTTTTATTAAATTAAAATTAAGAATATTGATAAATGAAAAATTTAGAGATTTTTCAAACAGCCCAAGACTTATTTGACTAAATCTGCACCTTTTTCAATAACAATTCTACAAGATACAGGCATTTTCATACCTGCTCTTTTTAAAGCGGTTTTAGCGTCTTGGAAGTTTTTAGGGTTTACATCAATAGACATGATTTTTTGATTGGTTTTTACTAAAGCTTCTACACTAATCGCTTTACCGAAAGCGTTTCTCATACCACTTTGTACCCTGTCCGCACCTGCACCGGTTGCCATAGGGTTTTCTCTTACGATGTTGTGAGGGTATACTCTTAATTTTAAGTGGTATCCTAATCTACCAGCAGATCTTTGCATGTATCTGTTAGAAGCAATACGAGCTGCTTCTAAAGCATTGTGTCTAATTTGAGCTGGTTTTTTAACTGCTAAGGATACTCTTACAGGGAAATCTTCGGATAAGTTACCCATATCATATTGAACAATTCTGTTATTTGGTATTTTTCTAATATATTCTCTTCTTGAATAAGCACGAACCATTACTAGTCCTCCATATAATCATAATTAAGAATTTATTGTGTGGAAAGCTATTGTACAAAGCTATTTCTAAATATTGCACATTATTAATGCTTTATTAAGTTCTAATCTAAAATACACAAAAATTCTTGAAATTTTTTAATCAGCTAAAAGCCGAAAAGTAATTGTTCTATCAGAACAAAGAAATAATAGCTATTTTGCAAAGTATAATCCCATATTAAGAAAATATAAGCTATAATTATATTCTTATTATCATACTTTCCTATCCTAGCCATATAAAATTGAGAAAATTAATAATTGATTTTAATATATGAATATTATATATTATTAATTTATAAAGTTAGATAGAATGTTACTATATATTTTTTTAAACATTAATAAATGTTACCCTATATTATATATAATTTTAAGATATCATATGAATTTAAAATAATGATGATTAAAAAAATGTTAAAATGAAAATAAAAATAAAATGATTAAAAAATTTATAATTGAAATTACAAAACAATGATTGTATTAGAATTTTAATTTCTTAAAAAATTTATCAGGTAAAAGGATGAACATCAAATCAAATATTAAAATGGAATATAAAGATTCCCAATACGCTGAAATTGTCTATAAATCCCTTGAAGTGGATAATGAAGGATTTGTACAAAGCGTCTTGGATGGAAATGTAATAAATTTCAAAATTGAAAGTGATAAGTTAGGCAGTTTTTTAGCTACAGCAGATGATCTCATAGCTTCTGAAATATTAGCTGAAGAAATAATGAAGAAAACAAATGAAAAAGATATTTCAAAATAATGAGACTGAAAAAAGATACAACGAAAAAATTAAAAAAAAATAAAAAAAATTTTAAAAGATAAATTTAATAATAATTAAAACTAAAAATATATAACACTATAAGGATATAACACTAAGTTATATTTTTTCTCATAATATAATAAACAAGGACAAAAATGAAGTGTTAATATGGAATGTCATAATCACCCAGATAGAGAGGCTGTGGCAAATTGTTCATTTTGTGGAAAATCAATTTGTCCAGAGTGTAGTGTGGAAATTGGTGGAAGCATTTATTGTAAAGATTGTTTAAATGACATCATTGCAAAAACCATGGTGGCAGAAGAAACTAAAGCAGATTCTCCAAAAACTGCAGAAGTAGATGAAGAACCTGCAGATTTATTTGAACCAATTACTCCAATTCAAGCAGAGGAACGTCAAGTTGCAGAAGAGATTGCAAAACCAGTTGACAAAGCTCCTGAAAACTTTGAAACTGATTATGAATATGAAACTGCATATGTTGAAACTTACGAAGAAGATGGAGATGAGGATAGCTATTACGAAAATCCTGAACCTATTCCTGAACCTGTACCGGAATATAGGGAACAGGAAAGAAAACTTAAAGCAAAACCTAAACCAACCAGACCTCCTATTGAACCTATTCATACTGGAGACATAGATGAGGATTATTATTATGAACCAATTCCTAGTGAAACTCCAAGTAATGAACTTGAAGCAAAATATGAAAGATATTTAGAAGATTTATATTATGATGAAGAAGAGGATGTAGTTCCTCCAGAACTTCTTGAAGAAGTTGTTGAAGAACCTCCTAGGTCTAGAGCTCCTAAAGAAAAAAGGAGAAGGAAGAAACAAGCGAAAAAAGAACGTGCAGCATATGAGGAAGCACCTAGAAGACAAAGACCTAGAAATTATCCAAGGGATGATGAATATTATATCAACCCTAGAGATGAATACGAAGAAGACTTTATAGTTCCATCCCATAATAGAAGAAGAGTTCCTCAAAGAGATGCTGAAAGTTATGAGGAACTCAAAAGAAGAATTGAAAGAAACTACGAACTAGAACAGCAAAGCAAAAAAAGAGGTCGCTTCAGAAGATCTAAAAAATCAAAATACGATTATGATGACTATGATGAACTAGAAAATATCCAAGAGATGCACAAATATCCAGTGGAAGAAGAAAGCGAAAAACTTTCATTCACTGAAATCCTTCTTGCAATCATCTTAATCATTTTAATACTATTACTTATCTTATATGTAATTTACTTATTCAGATTAAGTGGAGATTACGCTGGTTTCATAGAAGCTCTTACAGGATTAGTCCAAAATCCTGGAGAATTCATTACTAACGTATTGAATTAATTAAAATAATAGAGAAATTATTTCTCTATCTTTTCTTTTTTTAACACTTCAATTAATTTTTATTCTTTTTCTTTTTTTACTTATTTGACTTATTTGACTTATTTGACTTAATGCTAATTTTACTAATAAATATAAACTCATTTTATTAATTTAAATTTTTTTAATACATATTTAAAAAAAAAAAAGTAAAAAGATCTAATAGAATAAGGATAAAAATTGATAAAAATAGTTATAAAAAGTAGTTAAAAATAATAAAAAAGAAAATAAAAAAAGTAAAAAGTAAAATGAAAAATAATTAAAATAATTATTCTTCTGCTTCTTCTTCAGCAGGTTCTTCTACCTTTTTCTCGAATTCATCTACGAATTCAACTTTTTCGTAATCCATATTGTCCCAAATGTCTTTGGAAATTCTGAATCTAGCAAAAGTTACATCCATGTATGATTTTTGATCGAATCTGGTGATTTCATCTAATTTGATACTTACTTTGTCACCATCGATTTTGATTTCAGTTTTGTCTAAATCCATGTTAGGGTAGGAGTAGTGTAACTCAATCATACTTTTGATTTTTTCTTCATCATCTTCAATAACTTCAACTACAGAAACATCATATTCTAAGTTTTTACCAGCTAATTCGTGGTTGAAGTCCACTTTAACTCTTCCACCGTTTACAGAAATGATTTTACCGGTACCTGCATCTGCAGTGATTTTCATACCTCTAACAGGAGTCATACCTTGTTTTTTGAATTCTTTCATTGGAATTAATTGAATGAAGTTAGGGTTTCTTTGACCAAAACCGTTTTCAGGAGTTACAGACACGTGAACAGCATCTCCCGCTTCAGTTCCAATAATAGCATCATCAATAGCTTTTAATAAATGATTTCCTCCAACGATAATTGGGATTGGACCGTAAGTTTTATTTTCTACTAAAATACCTGCTTCTTCAGCGATATCTTCGGAAGTAGTATCAAATACTTCATCAGTTTCTTTTATTTTTCCAGTGAAATTTAATCTTACAAAATCTCCTTC
Source organism: Methanobrevibacter ruminantium (assembly GCA_004553595.1). Classification (GTDB taxonomy): domain Archaea; phylum Methanobacteriota; class Methanobacteria; order Methanobacteriales; family Methanobacteriaceae; genus Methanobrevibacter; species Methanobrevibacter ruminantium_A. The sequence continues at coordinate 65,935 of SFKZ01000013.1, forward strand.
TTTAATTGCCATAAATAATTCTCCTATAATCTTTATTATAAAACAAATTACATTTTTAAATATTAAGATATGTCTTTACTTCACAGCATACTCACAGTTCAAAATAATCAAATGTAATTAATAATAAAATTGAATAGTAAATTTAATAATTTAATATCAATATAAAATATCTAGCTAATTAAAATAAAATTTTTTAATTAATCAAATATTCATTATATATTTTTAATAAGTGATATTATATAATGTTTACTAATTTAATAAAAAATTTAGAAAAAATTTAATAAAAAATATGCTAAAACTTATTGTAAAAAATTTTAAAAATAGGGATATTAATCAGCAACTATATTTTTTACAAATCTATTGCCGTTTTCAAATACTTTTTCTTTAAATTCCTCTAAAACATCCTCATTTTTATAATTTAAGACACGTACAGTGCTAGGGTAATTATTGATATATTCAGAAATCATGTCTGCATTGATTCTTGTTTCTAAAATGCTTAAAACCCTATTTTTAAAATGGCTGCTAAAACCATAGAAAAGGGAACTTTCAATTTCGGAGAGTGATTCGAATGGTTTTTCCTCACGCTTTTGAACTAATTCATTAGCCAACTTTTCATTAAAGAAATTTAATTTAAGCAAATCGGCATAAGGCAAATTGTTTGCAGAATCAATAATGTATTCTTCAACTCTTAAATCATGCAGTGGTGCTCTATCCTCATTGATTTCCCTTTCTAAAATCCTAAGTGTTTCACCTGGCAGCATTGATTTTACTGAGTCTAAATTATTCTCTGAACAAGCCTTACGAATCAAAGTCCCACTTACGCCTTCAATACGTGGAACAAAAATGAATTTGTCCTTAAAATCAAATCCTATCTTTTTCAATGATTTTGAAAATGAAACTATAACGTAATTATCCTCTTCCAGTTTTCCATTATAGATTACTTCTTTAGTATCCATATCAACGATTTTATAAGGTTTTGGAGCTACACCGTGACCTAAAGAAATCCTATCCAATATCTTTTCATAACCATCAAAAGGCCTGTAGCCTCTTGGTATGAAATCAGTGTTTAATGCATGGAACATTTTTGTTAAACATAAAGAGTATTGGCCAGATCCCATAATTCCCATAGGTGGCCCTTCAACAACAATATCTGCACCTACAGCAATAGCTATTTCCGCCCTTGTTTTTCTATGTAAAATGTAAGGTAATCCTCTACCGCTTCTTTCAAACAATCCAGGAACGACAGCAACAAATAAACCATCAGGGATTTTTTCCTTTGCAGTTTTCATACAGTGAAAATGACCATTGTGAAGTGGAGAATACTCTGTAAAATCTGCAATTAATGGTCTTGAATTAGAGGATTTCTTTAAAAATTCCTCATCAGAAGCTAATTGGGAATATTTTTTTGAATTTTCAAAATCCTTGAAGAATGTTTTCCTATCATTCTCTTGAATCTCTTTTATAAAATCTATTGAAGGCATAATATATAATATAATGATTAAAATTTATAAAACTATTTAAAATTAAAACCAAAAATCCAAAGCAGAATTTTTTAGAACTATTCAAAATCCTCATCGATATTATCCTCAATCCATAAATGAACTGCTTCTTCCATAGCTTTACTGTACCATTTAGGCTCAAATCTAAATTTTTGAGAAGCCATTTTTCTAAACTTGTAATCTAAATTCTTATCAATAACAATAGTAACTCTTTTTTCATCACTTTCTTTAGAAGTCATATAATCACAACTGATGAATTTTTATAATTAATCTCTTTAAGCTTAATTTTTTAAACTTGATTTTTTACTAGATTTTTATACTCATTAATCTGTTTACTATATGTAACTATTTATAAAAAAACATTCTTAAATCGATGTTTTTTGCAATTACTATAATATATAGTTTTTATTAATAAAAAGATTTTCTATAAAGCTTTTAAATTAGAAAATAAGAATTATAATTAATAATTGACTCAAAATTATGACAATTTTACAAATTTGAATCAATGTTAAAAATTAATAAAAAAGAAATTTTAAGATTAAAAATATAAAAATAAAAAGCAAATTGAAAAAGTGAATAAAAAAGTGAAAAAAAGTAAATGAAAAAATAGATGAAAAAAATAAATGAAAAACAAAAAAGAGCTAAAAAATAAAATAGAAAATGAGCTAATTAGATTAAAAGATCATTTTCCATAACTATTTCTCCATTGACTATTGTCATAGTTGCCTTACCTTTATATGAAAGCCCATCAAATGGAGAGTACTCCGCTTTTGTATAGAAAGTATCTATATCGAAGATTCCTTCTTTATTCAAGTCAATTACCACTAAATCAGCATCATATCCTTCTTTAATGAAACCTTTATTCACAAGATTAAACCTTTTAGCGGCATTTTCTGAAAATATCTTAGGAATTAAACTTAAATCTAGATTTGATCTATTGACTTCAGTCAACAATAATGACAATACTGTTTCCAAAGATGGAATCCCCGGACTTGAATCCCAAACTCCTTTGGTCTTCTCTTCTAAACTATGAGGAGCATGATCTGTACCGATCATTGAGTTTGCATTTAAGTCATTGATCGTGACGTTTTTACCTTTTTCCCTTAAAGGAGGATTGGTTTTTATAAGTGTTCCAAATTCATTGAATGCTGTATTGTCATACAATAAATGATGAGGAGTAAATTCATAACTGACATTGTTGGAAATGGCTAAATTCATCGCATTTCTAGTGCTTAAATGGCAAATGTGTAAATCCACACCATATTTTTTAGAAAGCTCAATCGCTTGAGATACAGATGCATCTTCAGATTCTGCAGGTCTGCCATAACTATATGCAATTGCTTCACTCTCTTCTGCTAAGTTTTTAGTGGATTCCAAAACAATATCCCTTTTTTCAGCATGAACCGTCACTATTGGCTTTTTAATTGCATTTTCTCCCAATTTAGAAATGTCTTCAAAAATTTTATCTAAATTCGCATCAGTTTCCAAATCCATAAATACCTTAAAGGACATTGGGTTCAATTCGAGAATTTTTTCCATTTCATCAAGGGTGGAATATCCTGCATGAAGTCCAAAATTAACAATAGACTTTGATTCCGCAATCTTCTGCTTTTCCTTAAAAACTTCATATGTATTGGTTTTTGGAACAGTGTTAGGCATATCCATAACAAATGTAAATCCGCCATGAGCCGCAGCCATAGAACCGGTTTTGAAATCTTCCTTATAAGTCAATCCAGGATCTCTAAAATGAACATGAGGGTCAATAAGACCTGGCAAAACTAACTGTCCATTAAGGTCTATTTCCTTGTATCCTTCAATTGAAGATTTTGATATTTTAGCTATCTTCCCATCTTCAATAGCTACAGACATACCATCAGAATAATCCAATAATTTTAGATTTTTTAAAACTAAATCAAACATAAAATCACTAGTATTTTTAAAATAATTTTAATTTAAAACAATTTCTACAATGATTAAAATTTTTAATCAAACAAATTATAATTTTATAATTAATTTAATATTTAATTTAATATTTAATAAATTTGATTAAAATAAATGAAAAATTTTAGTTAAAATAAGATTCATTGAAAAATTAGTAAAATCATTGCAAAAAAGAAAAAAAGTAAATAAAAAAAGGCACTTAACCCCATTGTTAAGTGCCTTATACCTAAATATTTAGGTTTAATTTTGTTTTGTGTTTAGAGCCTACCTATTTTAAGGTTAAGGATTTAGGAGTACACTTTTCGAGACATTGTTCACAGAGAGTACAAAATCCAGCAATAGGTAAGTTAACTTTGTATGCTTTGTGTAACATATCATATGGACATGCGTCAATACATTCTCCACATTCGTCACATTTAGATGGGTTGAAGATAATTCTATCTCTAGATACTACTTCACCATCAATTTCTTTGTCTACATAGTCTAAGATTAATGCGTCGTTAGGACATACGTTAGCACATGCACCACATCTTACACACATGGTGAAAGATTGTTCGCCCATATCTTTCTGACGGGAAGGTACTTCCATTCCTCTTTTTGTAACTACTTTTATAGCTTCAGTAGGACATTTTAAAGCACAACCACCGTCAAAGAGACATTTTTCTTCTTCCCAACAGATACCTTCGCTAGAACTGAATTTGGATGCACCATATTCAACATCTAAGTCAATTGCATCTACAGGACATACATTTACACAAAGACCACATGCAGCACATGCTTCTGGAAGATCTACAGTCAAGTCAGATTTAGGAGTGATGAAACTTCCAGGACAAATGTCAACACAGGAATTACAACCGATACATGCTTCAGCGTCTAAAGTGAATGATTTCATGTTTTTAGTACGTTTAGCAGGGTTTGCATTTTCTGCGATGAAAATTGCATTCCATGGACAGGATTGTGAACATACTCCACATTGGATACATTTTTCTTCATCTACTTCGATAGGTTCTCCGTAAGCAGATAAGGTGATTGCATTAACAGGACATTCAGCTACACATACACCACATCCTTTACAATCATCAATGTATACAGGTCCTTCTGGTTCAATAACTCTGCTTGCAGGTTCTTTTACTCCAGGAACTCCGATAACGTCTACAGGGCAAATGTCAACACATTTTTGACACATTACACAGAATCCTTTGAGGAGTTGGGAATCTTCTGCATCTAATTTAAGAGTTTTGGAAGGACATGCGTCTACACAATCTCCACATTCATCACATTTGGTTTTGTTAAAGATTAATCTAACTTGAGTGTTTCCTTCTTCATCAATAGCTATGTCTTCTACTTGTAAAGCACCGTTAGGGCAGACTTCTGCACATTTAGGTTCTTCGTTACAAGTATCACAGTAAACGATGTGATCGCCTACTTCAATAGCTGCTGTAGGACAAACGCCTTCACATGCTCCACATTTAATACAGCTATTTTCATTGAATACTATCATTTTAACACTCCAAAGTTAGATTTTTTTAATCATATTTCCTTCACTGTCATATACTTCTACAGTAGCTAATCTCATTTGGCTATCCATAGTGTGGGTAGCACAAGATAAACATGGGTCGTGAGCTCTGATAACCATTTCCATTAAGTTGAAAATTTTGTCATCTACTTCTACGCCAGGTTTGATGTAGTCTTTAGCTACTTGTTGAATACCCATTTCCATTGCAGGGTTGTTTTGGATAGTTGCTACAACGATGTTTGCTTGGGTGATTAAACCTTCGTCATCAGTTGTGTAGTGGTGGATTAAAGTACCACGAGCAGCTTCTACAATACCTGCACCTTCACCAGCAGTTCTTTCTAATGCTTCTGGGAATTTATCACCAGATAAGTCACCTTCTAATGCATCTACAGCCATTTCAGCAGAAGCTAATAATTCGATTAATCTTGCCCAGTGGAATAATAATGGGTATTGTGCGTAACCGAATTTGTCTCTGAAGTCTTCTAAAGCACCTTGTGCTAAAGGAGCTGCATCAGGCATTTTGTCACAAACATTAATACGGGATAATGGTGCTACTCTGTAAATACCTTCTGGGTATCCTAATTCTTTAATGTAAGGGAATTTTAACCAGGAGTAAGGTTTTACATGTTCAGCAATAATATCTTTGTATTCAAGGTTGTTATATTCAGTGTAAATAGAACCGTCTTTGTCTTTTATTCTTACTTTACCGTTGTATACGTCCCAGTCACCATCTTTGGTTACAATACCACAGTGACGGGTGTCACCGAAGTATCCTAAGGTTTTGACTAAGTCAATTTTTTCTTCTAAGATAGGTACTGCTAATTCAATAGTAGCTTGTGCTAATTCTACGTTTTCTTTAGCTTTAGTTAATAAGTCAGCTTGAGTTTCTTCATCTAATTCAGTGGAAATACCCCCAGGAGTAGAGGAAGTTGGGTGAATTGGACGACCACCAGTTGCAGATACAATATCTAAACCGTTTCTTCTGATTTTAATAGCTTGTAAAGCAACTTCCGGCATATCTTGGATAATTTGGAAAACGTTTCTAGTTTTTCTGGTTCCGTCAGGAATGACTAAATCAGGTGCTGCTAAGAAGTAGAAGTGGAGAGCATGAGAGTGCATGAAAGATCCCCAGTTCATTAATTCTCTCATTTTGTAAGCAGCAGGTAAGATTTCGTCATCATCAAATCCATAGATTTGGTCAACAGCTTTAGCAGCTGCTAAGTGGTGTTGTACATCACAAATACCACAGATTCTAGGTACAATACGAGGTATTTCCTCAGCTGGACGTCCTTGTAAGAATTTTTCGAATCCTCTAAATTCCATAACATGTAATCTAGTGTCTTCTACATTTCCTGCTTCGTCAAGGTGTACAGTAATTTTTGCGTGACCTTCAATACGAGTTACAGGTTCCATAGTAAGTTTTACCATATTATTTTCCTCCTTTTTGCATTTTAGCAGGGACTAAAGCAGCTGGTAAAGTGTAAGTGTAGAAAGTACCTACAATATCATCTAATTGGTCAGCTACTTGTTCAGGGTCTACGGTTTTATCTTCGTTAATACCGTAGTCAGATGCAATCGCAGAAATCATTTTTGCACCTGCATCGTTTACTTTAGCGGTAGGTCCGTAACAACCTCTACATGGGATAGCAATACTTGGGCATTGTGCACCACATAAGGATACGGTTGCAGGTCCCATACATACTAAACCTTGAGCAATTAAACATAAATCATCTTCTGGTTTACCAACTTCAAATTGTCTTTTAATGAAGTCCATAGCGAGTCCAGCAGGTGGTTTTTCTCTAGGACATACTTCACAAAGGTTAGTGGTTGGTAATTCGATAGTTCCTCCGTTTAATAAGGTAAGAATAGCTTCAGCTACTACGTCAGATTTTGGAGGGCAACCAGGAATCATTAAGTCAACTTGAATTGCTTCACCTAATGGTCTTACTCTGCTTTCTAAGGTTGGTACATCTTCGTTAGGAATGATTCCTTCTGGGTTTACAGTACTGCAAGAGTTAATGTAACCTTCAGTAGTTAATTCTTCTACAGTGTGTAAGTTACCGAGACCAGGAATACCACCGTAAGCAGCACAAGTACCGTATGCAATAACGAGGCCAGCTTTTTCTCTTAACATTTCTGCTAATTCTCTGTTTTCTTCGTTTCTAATTCCACCTTCTACAATGAGTACGTCTAATTCAGGTACTTCATCATATTTAGTATCACATAATACCGGTGAGAATTCGAATTGTGCTAATTCTAAAACATCTAATAAAGATTCGTGAAAGTCCGCAATGGATAAGTGACAACCGGAACAACCTCCGAGCCACATAGTTCCTACTTTAGCTTTATCTGCCATAAATAATCCTCCATTTAAATTTATCCTTCAGCATCTAATTGTGCTTTTAATGGGGAAGGTCCTAAATCTTTAATTCTGTTTACCATCATTTTTACAGAACTAGCGAATTTTTCTCCTTCAGAAGCAGAAATCCAGTCGTGGTGGACTCTTTCTCTTCCGATTCCCATATCTTCGACTAATTTATAAACTAATCTCATTCTTCTGTCAAGTTTATAGTTACCTGCATCGTAGTGGCAGTCACCCATGTGGCATCCTGCTACGAATACACCATCAGCACCGTCTCTAAATGCTTTTAAAATAAACTGAGGGTCAATTCTTCCAGAACACATTACTCTAATAACACGAATGTTAGGTGGGTATTGCATTCTTGCAGTACCTGCAGTATCTGCTCCACCATAGGAACACCAGTTACAACAAAACATTACAATTTTTACATCTTCAGACATAGAGTTTATCCTCCTCTATTAAAATTTTAGTTTATAGTCCTAAAAAAATTTAATTTAATCTAAGACTCATCCAACTATTTCAATCCAATAACCATTAAACCATATTATCAAATCAAAACTAATACAATTCAATTCATTTAATACCGATTGAAAATATTAAACTTTATTAAAATTGAAATAATTGAGATATTCAACATAAATAGTTTTCACTATTTTTAATCTATAAAGATCCAAATCAAAAATCTTAATAGATTACCTTCTTGAATCCAAATCAAAAAATTCAAGAATTCCGTTTAAACTTTAAAAATCAAATCAAAATTTTTAAAGTTATAGATTTCAATCTAATTTCTTTTTTAAAAAAGTTTTTCAAATCTATATTAAAGTATGTTAAGGCATACTTTAATCTCAAATCATCGTACGCTAATGAGCTAGCTCAGCTTAACATTAATGTACTGATTATATATTATATTAAATATTAAATATAAAGGTTACTTGGAAAGGGAATACACAAGATTTATATAGTATAATACTTTTTTTAAAAAAGATATTACATAACTAAAGAATTTATTTTTATTTATACGAAATATTATTGGAAAATAACCATTTTTACCAATAAAAATTAAGAAAAAACAAATCAATTTTACTTAAATCTAAAATGAAGAATTTAAATAAAAATAAATTAAGTTTTAAAACATTAAAACAATTTTTATAATCAAGAATAAAATTTGAAAAATGGCTTAAAATTAAGGAATACCTAAATAAAAGAATTTGAGAAATTTTTGAAAAATTAAAAATTTAGGAAAATAAAAATTTTTTTAGAAAAAAATGAATGAAAAAATGATAAAAGTAATGATTAAAACTCATAATGAAAATCATGAAAAATTGTAAAAAAAGTTAAAAAAATAGAAAAATAAAAAGAGAGAGTTAAGAGCAATTTACTCCCAACTAATGAAAAGATTTTGTTCAAACTTTTTCTAAAAGTTTGAACTACATTCCATCTAAACTCATGTCAATCATTTTTTGAGTTTCAGCAGCTAATTCATCTGGCAAACCAGTGATGTCCATGCTTAGGAAACCTCTAACAATCATGGAAGCCGCTTCCTCTTCAGTCAATCCTCTTGAAGTCAAGTAGTAAATCTCTTCTTCATCGATTTGACCAACTGCTGCTTCGTGAGACATTTCAAGGTTTGCTGCATTTGCCTCAAGTTCTGGAACTGCATAAATGGAGGAATTGTCATCTAAAACCAATCCATGACATTCTAAGTGACCTTTTACATTAGGAACATTTCCAGATAAATGTCCTCTTGAATAGATTCTGGAATGATCATTAGCAACAGAACGGGAAATGATCTCAGCACTGGTATTAGGTGCATTCAAAATAGCCCTTGAACCCATATCAATAATTGAGTCATTGATACCGCTTTGAATACTTTGGAATAATGCCCTTGCATTTTCACCATTACAGTAAGTGGTAGGATAAGACTGAATAGATTTAACTGGACTGGTTAAAATGTAATTATTGATGTAAGTACTGTTCTTTTCCTGATAAATTGCAGTTCTCGGACGTACTTCCACTTGTTCAGCCCAGTTGTGGACCATAGTGAAAGTTACTTTTGCACCAGGTTTTATGTAAATTTCAGAAACACCTACGTGAAGTGCAGAGGAAATGTCATCGCCAGTTGCACAACCTGTTATCAAATGAAGTTCTGAATTCTCTTCAGCAATGACAATGTTGTGAGCGGTTTGCATAACGTCTTGGTCTGCAATGAACATACAAGCTTGAACTGGGAATATTTCCTTGGTTCCAGGTAATGATCTGACAAAATAACCACTATATGCATCATTTTCAGATTCTTGTAACGCACATTGTGCAGTGTATTTATCAACATCAGGTTTTACAGCTTTCCACAAGTAATCCTTCAACCAGGAATGCTTATCCAATGCAACACCTAAGTTCATAAGTTCAATGGAATCAGATATGGAATGTGAAAAGATATTTGATTGATCCATTTGAACAAAAGAACCTGCTCTTTCTTCAGAATTAGCATCTACCCCTACTTTTAGGATAGTCTTTTGAGTTTTCTTGCCAATATCTTTTAAGTCATCAATTACATCAAAAGCATTAATGTCCTCTGTAGTGAAGTTTTCAATGACAACATCTGTACCTAACGCTGCCTTTTTATCTTTAGCCTTTTCAGCATCATGAGTTACATTCTGCACAACCAACACATCCTTTAAATCCTTCTTTTCTAATGTCTTCTAAAATTTCATCCGGGTCACCAGAACAAGCAATTACACCATGCATCAATACATGTGCCTTATCTGCTTTAACAAAATTCAAAATGTAACCTAAGTGAGTAATAAGCAAACCTGCCTTTTTCCTTTGACCAGGTTTTTTATCCTTATCCAATAAAACATTCAATTCACCAGCTAACAATTCAACATTTTCAATATCTACACCGGAGTCCGGTTCATCAAACATGGTGAAAAGTGGTCCTTGAGCAAGCAATTGGAGAATTTCAGACCTTTTAACTTCCCCACCGGAAAATCCTCTGTTAACATCTCTGTCTAAGAACTCATCACTGAATTTTAATTTTTTAGCAAGCTCTTGCATTCTTGGATTCAATTCTTCATCAGGGTCTTGCTTGGATTCGAATTTCAATAAGTCCCTTACACTAACTCCACGAATAGCCGGAGGGTTTTGGAAACTTACTCCAAGACCTTTTTGAACTCTTTCAGTGGTTGTTAAATCAGTGATGTCTTCTCCATTGAATATGATAGATCCTTCTACAACCTTATATTTTGGGAACCCCAAGATAGTTAAGAATAATGTACTTTTTCCCGCACCATTCGGACCTAAAAGCACATGGGTTTCCCCTTCTCTTATAGCAAGGTTTACGCCATTTAAAACACGTTTACCCTCTACTTCAACAACTAAATTCTTTACTTCAAGTAACATTATATCAAATCCTTATTGATTTAAATTACTAAGATTAATATCAATTAAATTAAAAAGCATTATTACACTGTTATAACAATAGTTATAACGGCATTATATAACAACCTTATATAACAATAGTATATTTATTTTATTATATAAAAACATTACATTTTTAATTTAAGTCTCTGTAAAAAAAGTAGATCTTTGAAAAAATAGTTTAGATAAAATAAAAATGATAAAACAAAAATTAGAAAAAATAGGCTAAATCAATTAAAAATAGTTATATTAAGTGTAAATTTAAATTAAGTGTAATGAAAAAATAAAAAATAAAAAAAGTGAAAATTAGAAAAATTATTCAGTTACAATAATAAATTCTCCAACTTTTTCTATTTTGGTGAATGGGATTAATAATAAATCTCCTCTACGTTTTGCACCTTTTACATGAATATTACGTCCAGCTTCTACTTTTACTGCAATATCCACGATTTTACCAGTTTTTTCATTAATAATTAACTCATCAAGCACTCCTAAAATACGAGCATTATTAGTAGCTACTTGATAGCTTTTAATTTCACTCCATAATTTTTCTTCTCTTCTATGAGTATTAGGTTTAGCAACAGCATTTTCCATATTTTCACCGATAAATTTTATAAAAATGATTGAAGGTATGATTCGTGTTTTAGTTTTTTATAAAAACACTCAATTTAAAATAACTAATTTTAATAAAATATAGATTAGTTTACCTTAATAGTGTTTATATTTAAAGAAATATATAAAGTTATTGATATTTTTAGTAAAAATAAAGAAAAATAGTATAAAGATCTAAAAAAGAGTAAAATATAATGGGAATAAATGAAAAAGAATAAAAAATTTTAAAAATTTCTTATTTTCAAATAATATAACAATGGATAAAACTGAAAAAAACTAAAAAAATATAAAAAATTGGATCAATGAAAATAGTAAAAAATATGCTAAAAAATATGCTAAAAAATATACTAAAAAATCTAAAAGTTGTTGAAAATTATAAAAATTTATTGGTTAATATAGCTGTCTCGATAGTATTTACATTAAAAATTAACTCATGCCTTGAAATAATTAAAAGTTGCTCGTCCTGAACGACATTTTCACTCCGAAGTATGTTAATTCCTGAAGGGACATTTCCATTAAATTCATAGGAATAATTTATCGCATATTCATCAAAAATTTCAACTGGAACTGAGACTGATAATGCAGGTTTGTCTTGACTTAAATAATAGTTTAAGATTTCATCAAGAATATCCGCACCAACCAATGGCAAATCTGCATTGATGAAAATCAAAATGTCATCCTTGGACCTTGACTCAAAAATTTCCAAAATGTTAGAAAGATCTTCAACAAAACCTTTACCTAAAGTATCCAAATAAAAATTATTTTTTTCACTTTCATAAAATGAATCATCAAAATTTGAAAAATCCAATTCATTTATTAAAAACTCCTTTGTGTTTGGAGCATTTGGACTGACTGCAACAACTGTCTTTTCAATTAATTCTGATTCATTAATATTATCCAAGACATAACTCATCAATGGCTTATCATTTAAAGGATAAAGTGGTTTTTCAATATCTGACTTTAATCTTAAGCCTTTTCCACCTGCCATAACGAGAGCTATAATCATAAATACACCTTAATGAACTTTTATAGAAAATTTAAACTATTTTGAAAATTTAAAAGAAAAAATATTAAAAAATTAAATTATTAAAATTATTAAAATAAAATAAAAAAAGAAAAATAAGTAAATTATTTTGGAATTGTACCTTGTTCTTGCATTCTTTTCTTAAGAATACATTTTTCTCCTTGGTTTCCACCAAGAGGGTTCTTTTGAGTTCCCATGGAATTCATACAACGAGCCATAATTGCAGAACCAAGAGCAAGTCCATCCTCTACAAATACAACACCATCGAATTTATCTTGAGCATACTCTAAAATGAGTTCAGGTTTCTTACCAGTGATACCTGCCCTACCAGTAACTCCTAAAATTGAACCGTCAAGAATAAGGTCTTCTTCAAATGCTACATCAAGAACTCTGTATACAATATTTGCACTTACATGGTCCATTGTAGCAAGCAAGGTAGGAATTCCCTCATCCTCATAAATCTTAGCACCGATTTCAACTAATCCATCAAGACCATCTGCATTGGTACCTACATCACAACCAATTAGGCAAGTACCTGCTGCCTTAGCCCCTGCAGCATCCAATGGTACAGTACCAAACCTGTCGATTCCTTCTGGAACCTTACAGATGTTAATGAGTTCATGTGCTTCCTTAGCATATTGTTTTGCTTTTTCTTGATGCTTTTTGCCATCTGCCTTTTTAAGCAATTTAGGATCAAATATATCCAATGCAGCACCATTCTTTTGGTCAATTTGTTTGGAACCTTTTGCCAGGGAGTCTGAAATTACACCAGCTAAACCTAAGAAGTTTCCAACAGTACTTGCATAAGGCTCATCCTTATTTACAATCCTACCTGCTAAGGTAGAACCAAAGTCTAAGGATACACAAGGGTTTCTATAGTCCACTTCAGTCCATTTAGCACCTAATTTAATACCTGCAGTTACAAGTTCCCCTTCCATTTCATTAGCTACAACTTCTTTTCCTTTTGGTGGAACTACACTTACTACAGCCCCATCAAACATTACATTATCCAATAATGTGTATTTTTGAAGTCTTTTTGGAAGGTGTGCAGTAGACATAGCAGGAGCCATTTTCTTGTGGGAAATACCTGCATCAAGACAACCATCAGCAAGAGCCTTAATCAATTCTCCCACTTCCTTGGTTGTAGCGAATCCTGCAGTTACCCCAGTGGATCTTACTACAAAGTCCAAGTCCTCTTCCATATCCACATGCGCTTTTTTAAGTGATTCCAAAACTGTATCCTTAATCATGTCAGCAACAGATTCTTTAGAAAGCTCTACACCCCAAACAGTTTTACCGAATACCTCTTCTCCTGCTTTAGGTTTTCTAACATCTCTTGTCATTTTAACAGTTTTGTTGATTAAATAAGATTGACTGTTATTTAAGTTTGTAGCCATAATAACACATTTGGTAGTGGTGTTTCCTAATTCTACGGAAGCAGTCACATAGTATTCATCCTGTTGAGCTGCCATAACACCTGGACCTTGAGGTCTATTACCTGCTTTTAAAATACTTAAATCCCTTGGTTGACTTTCAGCAATGATTGGCTTAGGTCCCTTATTGAAAAATTTATCTAAAAAAGACATATAAAATCCCCATATTATTCTATATAATATATACTATTTTCATTAAATAATATAAATTTTGTTAAATAATTTTGTAAAATATTCAAATGGTGAGGATAAAGATAAATTTTAAAATTATTAAAAAATCAGCGGGAAAATGTTAAAATTAGTTTATGAGAATTTGAAAAAATTAGTAAAAATTAGTAAAATATTAAAATAAGTTAAAAATAGAAAAAATTTATAATTTGAAGAAAGATTAGATGAAATTAATCATCTAATCTCGGACCCTTTCAAATTATAATAACTTGTTAATTGGATGTTCTTCTATAGGTTCGGTACCGATATCTTTTGCAGCTTCAGCAATCATAATATCAGTCATACCACAAGCAGGGAATGCGAGTCTTGCGTTTTCGATAGGTCCGAAAAGTACGAAGTCTCCACCACACATTTGTTGTACGATGTTAGAACCTATATCACAAACAGGCCATGCTTCTTTGTGTTCTTTTTTGTATCCTCTTAACCAGTCCCATGCGGAAGGTACGTTGTGAATACCAGAACCTACAGGGTACCCCCATTTAGCTTTTACAGCAAAGGAAGTCCTACATGCAGGACCTGCACCTTGTCCTAAAGGAGTGACTGCTACGTCCATCCATGGTTTGGTAATTCCACATCTTTCTGCCATTTCAAGAATACCTTCATCGATAACAGATCCACCAGTTTCCCAGATTTCGAGTTTACCTGGTACACCAGGAGTCATTGGGTTGAACCCTAAGAGAATGGATGCATCAATACTTGAGTTAGCTACAGCTTCGATTTCTGAAGGTTCTGCTGCCATACTTAAGGAATTGTATACAGCTCTTTCAGATAATCCTACCTCTTCAACATATTCTACACCTGCAACTTTTGCAGCTGCCGCAGTTGAGTCGATAAGGAAAGGTTTGTCACAGATGTCTCCGACAAATTCTAAGTATTTAACCATAGCTTCAGGAGTTGCACCGAAAGTTTGTACAACACAAGGGTTACCGGTTACGTCAGACATTTCTTCCATTGTTTTAATTCTTTCTTCAGCAGCATCTTTATCAAAGATACCTTCTTTTTCATCACTAATAATATTGTGTCCG
This sequence comes from Methanobrevibacter ruminantium, assembly GCA_004553595.1. GTDB lineage: Archaea > Methanobacteriota > Methanobacteria > Methanobacteriales > Methanobacteriaceae > Methanobrevibacter > Methanobrevibacter ruminantium_A. The sequence goes on from SFKZ01000013.1 coordinate 80,992, forward strand.
CCATAAAAGATAGTTCCACATAAAACGGTAGGGTATTCACCAGGTTGTCCCCCCATTTTTATACCAGCAATATCAATGACGAGTTGTTCTTTATCAAATCTAAACATTTATAATCCTCCAATTTAGATTAATCCCATAAGAGCTTGCATTGCGCTAACATAACCAAATTCAATAGACACAATCAAGATTATAAGACCTAAAATTATACCATATAAAATACCAATATCTCTACCGTTTTGTTGACCTAAACGTTGGAAGTATTCCCCAACAGCAAACTCTACTTTTTCTTCAGCTTCATCTAATTTTTGAGTTGCAGCTGACATGTCGTCGGTAGATACAATAATTTGAGGTACAGATTGTTCTTCAGACATTTTATAACACCTCTATAAACCACATAATTTAGCTAAGAATGGAATGACAACTGCTAAGCAAAGAGCAATTCCAATACCAATAGCTATTCCAGAAAATCTGGTGCTGATTACGCCAGCGAATAATCTTCCTTCTCTTCCTAAAAGCTTTGCACGGTATTCTACATCACTAGAAGCATTTCTAATACCACGAGTATTTGGTTTGTTTGAAAATTTAACCATTTTATAAAACCTCCAGTTATATGCCTGTTAACGGTGCCATTAATAATAAGAAACCGATTACTAAAGTAAATACTAATCCAATCATAATACCTTGGACTTTACCAGAATAGTTACCTGCCATATTTCTTTGTACAGCACCAACTAATTTGATTTGAGTATCAATGTTTCTTATTCTTGCTTCGAGTAATGCAGTTTCTGGGGAAATAGGACGAATTTCTTCACCATCGTCTTCGTCGTCATCTCCTTCAGATACTTCAATAACCATAGCATCTTCTTCAAAAGCACCAGGATCTTTTTCGATACATTCTTTTACTTTTGCAGTGATTGCTCCACCATCTTCGTTGTCAATCATGTCAACGATTTCTAATTGTTGTTGGAACCTTTCTACTCCTTCCATTGGAATGTTTTCTACGAAAGGAATAGCACCAGTAGCTCCAGTAATTTTTTTCTTTTCTGGGTCGCAACCATTTTCATGTAATGCTTTAAAACTTTGACCAGTAATGTGACCTTGTACTTCTGCACCACATAAGATTAAGAATCTGATGTTTGGGTTTGAAATGATGTTTGCTACAACTTTTTCAATACCTAAGTTTTCAGTTTTACAAGGACCAGCAATTGCTGCTCCAGCAGCAGCTGGGATATCTTCATTGTGAGAAGCTAAAGTAGTTACAGCAACAGGGCTTTCTGGGTCTCCTACAATGTAGTCTCCACTTACAACAGGCCAATTATCAGCAGTAGGTTTTTTGTCAACCATCTATAAAACCCCCATAGCTGTTAATATAGGCATAGCTGCCATAATAAGGAACATTCCTAAGACAAATCCATATACCATGTTGGTTAATTTACCTGCAATGACAAAGTTGCCTTCTCTTCCTGGGAAGGAACCTAATGGAGCAGAGTTAGGATCTAAGGAATTCATTAATTCATCAGCAGCTGCTTCGACTTTTGCGATTTCTCCATTTATTTCATCCATAGATAAAATAATTAAATCTCCACCACCAGCTCCGAGAATACCAGATTCTGGGTCAAGATTTAAACTTAATTCAGGAATAAATTGTACTAAAGGTAATACCATCTATAACAACCTCCTTATTCCTCAACTTTTGGCCATAAACCAGCCCATTTAACAGATGCAGCTGCTTCACATGAAGCGTTAACAAACATCTTAAATGAGATGTACCAACCGATAAGTCCGACAATTAAAATTGCAAACCATGCATATCCACCAGCTGAAATAGCAAGAATACCAGTAATTATCATAGTTAAGAATGCAGTAGAAGCACCACATTTAAGAGTTCTTACTTGGTCTTCGTTTGGTCCTAAACATGCGTTGAATGGGTGTTGGATAGCCATAGTACATAATATGTAAAAGATAGCAATAAATCCAGGAGCAATTACAGCAGATAAAAGTAAGTCAATTGAGTATCCGCCTGCAATAGCAGCAGAGAATCCTAAAACAGATAATGCTGCAGCACCTGCAATTTCTGCAGTGCATCTTTCCATAACAGGAATTTTCATACCAACAATTTTTTTAGCTACAATAGCCACTAATAATCCAATAAGCATTGCAAAGATCAATGCAAGAATAGGTCCAGCAATTTCTAATCCAGTTAATTTGAAAGCTGCGATAATACCTACACCAGCTAAAGCACCGATTACACCAATACCTAAAGACATGTAACCGATAGAAGGTACACCAGTACCTAAACCATAACTTGCTACACTACGGATTGCAATTACACCCCAAAGGATTGCACAAACTGCACCAAGACAGCTTAATACAGGTCCGATAACAGGGTTAATACCAGATAAGTATATACCGAGTAATCCACCGATAATACCAATAGCTAACATTACATTAGCATCTACTGCACCTTCTGCAGGTGCTCCACTTCCTCCAGCAGACATCTTAAATACCTCCAATCATTAAAACCATGAAGATTGCAGCTACAAGAGATACAATAGCACAAGCTAAAATTCCAGTAGGAAGTCTTTTAAATTTAGGGTCAACAAATCCTTCAATAGTACCTCCAATGTTATAGGAAGCAGTTACAGAGTTGATGAAGAACATACCTACAGATAAGATAGCAGCTAATCCTGCAATAACAGTAGCGTCAAATCCAGTCATGTTAGCGGTTGCGAATTCGTTAATAGCCCAGTAGACTAATCCACCACCAGCACCACCAAGTAAACCACCAATGATACCGCTAATGTAACATACGGTAGGAATACCGTGTCCTTCGGTACCAGGAGTTTTATATTTTTCTTGGTTCCATTTGGTGATTGGGTCAACTGCAGCTTTACCGGATGCTGGTACTACACCAACACCATAAATATAAATAAAGTTACCAATAAGCATGGTGATACCCATCATTAACATGGAACCGACTGCACCTGCTAAGATAATCAACCATACTGGTTGTCCTGTCATAGAAGCTGCGGTAATGAGTCCAGTTAAACCTGCACCAGCTGCTAACATTGCAGTACCAGTTCCTACACCGGTAGCGGTAGCCATAGCTGCAGGAGCACCACCTACAGGAATGAAGTGTACACCTCCTCCCATAATTATACCTGCAATTACAACACATATAATAAACATAATAAGATCCATAATGTAACCTCCTTATTCCTCATATGGTCCGAATTTTTCTCTTGCAGACTTTTCAAGGAAGTAGTTACCAGCGATTAATAAAATAACGATGATAAGTCCTACAACTTGTCCTCCAATAGCTCCAAATACAACAGTAATCCAGAAACTAATGAAAACAATAAGTCCGAAACAGAAACCGGTTAAAGGTCCACCATATTTAGCACAGAAGTTACCTACATCGATAGAGTTTTTAGCACCGAGAGGAGCTTTGGTTACGATATCCCCTTGGATAGCTACAGGAGTACCTCCACCGTAATCGAATTTTTGGTATTCACTTTCTGCACCGTAATGTACATCCCCTGTGGATGAACCGATTGCACCAATAGTAATTCCCCATAGTACAGCGAGTAATGGTAATGGGAATGGGTGTCCAAGACCATTTAATGGAAGGGTCATTAAGTAAGCGATTCCTACAATACCGAAACTAGCTATAAAACCATGAGCTGCGATAGGGCCTAAGGATTGGGTTAATACATCCATAAATAATGGTTGTTCAAATTGAGATTGACCAACAATCCTTCCCATGTGTGATGTGACTGTATAAATTGCGTGAACAAATGCAGCAACAGTAGAACCCATTGCAATTGCTACTATAGGAATAATACCCATACCCATTGCAAGAGCTGCGATACCACCAGCGATACCACACCAGCATCCATATGCTACTGGTTCACCAGAAGCTGCCTTATTGATCATACGGTGTAAATGTCCCATTTGTGGAGCAAGTTGAACTTGTGAGTTAGGGTTACTTTGTGAACCGATGTCAGACTCTAAGTCCTCTGCAGCACCAGCAATGGTTGCTGCTGCACCCATTAATGCGACTACACCTAATGTAATAGGGTCCATATTTTCTTTTCCTCCTTAAATTTTATTAAATTTAATTATTTAATAAACTATTACGTGATTAATTTTCCTATTAACCACATTTAGACATATTCTGCTCAAATATAAAACCATAAAGACATAAAATAAAAATGGACTAAATAATGGACTAAAGCAAAATTTAGACCATTTTTAGAACATCTGAATGATTTTATACTTTATGATTATACCTCATAACTTAAACAAAGATTTTATAAATCAAATAAATGAATAAATCTAAAAATCTTAATAATTAAACCTGAATAACTAAAAAGATAAACCAAGAATTTTTTCAAGCCTACTTAAATTAAAATAAACTTAAAATTAATTAATTTAGAGACATTAAACTCTCTATATTCTATAATTTTTTTAAAACACTATATATAAGCTTTACTAAAAAATCTCAAATTTTATCAATTATTTTTAGCATTACCTTAATTTTAAAGCGATTTATCAAAATCAATTGAAATTAAATCCATTTAAATTAAGTTAAAATCTTATATTGGCACTAATTTCCTTAAATTTTCTTTATAAAATGCATTTTATTATTTTCAAAATCAATTGAAAAAAAATCCATTCTACTTTATACAAACAAATATACTATTGAAAAAAATAAATAAGGTAAAATCTATTAGGATAAAAAATCCTATAGATTAAAAACCTTATTTATATATTCCCGTTTACACCAAACTTATTTTGCTGGAATGATGATAGATCTTTCACCTGCAGGTTCGAATTCTCTTAAAGCACCTTTAGCAAATTCTGCTCTGACTTTACTGAAGTCGAATGGCAAGTTTTTGTCAGCAAATGCAATCTTAATGAGAGGGTTCATTGCAAATGCGTCTCCACGAGCACTGTGAGGTGCTTGTGCGATACCTGCATATTCACCTTGGTGACCTACGTTCATTGCATAGTTAGGGTAGTTAGGACCTCTTAATTCAAGTGGTAAACCTTCGTCGTTTCTGATAGCGAATACGTTAGCTGCACCACATTGATCTTGTAAGTCGTAACCGTAGAAACCTAATCTGGAATGTTGTTCTTTGTGTAAGTATTGTGCTAAGTACCATGCAGATAAACCGGTTTGTGCATTACCAGTTGCGAATGCAGTGGAAATACCTGAAGCTGCAGATATAACAGCAGCTCTTTGAGAACCACCGAAGTGAGTTTCAAGTAAAGCTGGGTATTCTTCGTATTGTTCTAATGAGTAGAATGCTACTTCAGAACCCACGTCAAGAACAGTGTCCATGTTGTTAGGTGCAGAACATAAGTCTCCGTATTTGTCTTCTACGTAATCTTTACCGTAGTAAGCGAAGTCGTCCAATACGTTATCGGTGTATGCTGCGGTAGCATATTGAGTAAATCCTACACCACCAGACATGTAAGAACCTAACCAAATTTGGTCGTATAAAGCAGCGCCTAAAGCTACTACTTCTAATGAAGATTCTACAGGGTCGTCGGTTACTCTGGTAGCTTGACAGATATCTGCCATATATCCGAATGGTACACCACCAAGTTCGTTACCTGCTCTTGCTCTTCTGATTGGTAAGTAAGTACCCATACCAATAACTTCTGCGTGTTTGGATGCATAAGCGAAGTCACCAGTAGCACCTTCACCTGCACATTGTCCGTATGCGGAAATCATGGACATACCAATTTGCATAGCAGACCATCTGGAAGTGGTACCCCCATCACAAACTCTACCTACAACAGATGGGATTCTTACAGCTTGCCAAATAGCTCCACCTACTTCAGCTTTTAAAACTTCAGCTTGTTCTTCTGGGAACTCTTTGTTAATGTCAATTACGAATGCTGAGTCGATTTCATCTGCTAAGTCGTCATCACCAGTAAAGATTTTTACATAGGAATCTTCTACTAATAATGGGTTGGTTTCTACCATGTGTTCTTGTACTACAGCTGCACCAGGCATAGCGTGGTTTACAACTTCTAAGTAGTTGGTAATGGTTTCAGGAGTTACTTCCATACCTAACCTTTTTTCGAGTACGTTGTGAGCAGTGTTTAATCCTACAATTACAGTTTTTCTGATATCGTCCCAAGCTTGTTGGATAGCAGTGTTGTTGATGAAGTGTAAATCGTCACCTTCAACAAAAGTGTCAGTACCAGATAATTGGTAGGACATTAAAGCTCTTTGTCCAAGAGGAGTACCGATGTCTGGGTTGTACATTGGAATTCCTCTTTTTTCTGCGATTTCTTTTCCTCTGTTTACAAATTCAGTTTTTCTTTCAGATTGAGTCCAACCGCCCATATTATAGAAGGTAGTAGTTTTTTCTTCTGGAGCTTCTTTGAACTTTTTAGTCATTGCATCTAAGAATTTTTTATCAGCCATTTTAATAAACCTCCCTATAATTCTGGGTTGTAACCAAAGTTAGATCTAGTGACATGTATTTGATTTAATACAGTTACTGCATCTTTGTCTTCTCTGTAAGCTTCACCATCACATCTGTAGATTGTGGTTTTAGCTCTGAGAGTTTCTTCATCTAATGGTTCACCTAATACAACAGGTTCGTCTAATTCGTGACCAATTTGGTCTTTTACCATTTCTACTTTACCGGTTTCTTTGTTGAATACTTGTCTTCTGAGCATGTCAAACATCATACCGTTTTCGTCAAGTCTTAAAGAGTGACCGTGTACACCTGCACCTCTGATTCCAGAACGTGCGGTATCAAAGTATTCATTTTCTAAGATTTCTTTTGAAATTCTTTCTAAGTCTCTTTCACGAGCTTCGATAATTTGTCTACCGGATAATGTACCGGTATCGATTCCTCTGTATCTGTCTACATAAGATCTTGCTCTTAAGTATGGTTGTGCTGGAGCAAAGTACATTGAGTCTACAAATTGGATGTATCTTACTCTGTCCCCTGCTTTTGCACCATCAATAGGTTCTACAATTTCTCTAATAATGTCATCAGGTTCATCGAGTTCGTCGAGAGGTGGGTGAACAGATTTGTATTCTTCACCTGGAGCTCTGTGACCTAATACTTTAACTACATCTTCATCAGATATTTCTCTTAAAACTTCTAACTCAACATCTGGGTTAGTGAATTTTCTTCTGTTTTCAGCTACCTGAGAAGTTCCTGGATAATATTGTGCCATAATTATGCATCTCCTAATGTTAATCTAACTTTTCTAATAATCTCATCTAATTTTTCTTGAGACACTGTTTGTCCCCTGATAACCCCTGATACTATGTTCATGATTTTACCTTCTGTTTTTACCTCTTCAGGCATGACCTTTGCGGTTTTAACACCGATTTTTGCAAAATCTTCAAAGTCTACAGGATATTCACAAATAATAACACAAGGTTTGTTAACGTTACGCAAGATTAATCTTGCCTTGTATGTAATATGATTTCTTACTCCACCTAAGTGAACCACAATAACCTTAAACTTTTGCATTTGTTCAACTTCCTTATCAGTTAAACCAAAAGCATTACCTGCACCACCTGCAGGAGCATCATGTGGAACACCACTACCTGCATCCAATATCATAGTACTAGTTAATAGGTTAGCTTCACGTAAACCAAAGGTAATTTCACAGACAGGTTTGGTAATGTGTCTACGACCGGGAGACATAGCAACTGCCAAAACATCACTTCCACATTCTGCAAAAGTTCCCCTTTGAGCAATTCCTCCTCCTTCACCAAGACCTCTTGTTTCCCTACAGTCTACTATATGTGTGCATCTTCCAATCATACTATCATAAACCATTAATCAAAAATTTAATAGATATCTTATTCCATTGTATCTTTTTTTAGAATAGATACATGATCCTTAAATTTAGAACGGGTATCTGCAATACCAATTAATTCTTCAGGAATTTCTGTATCCCTACCATATTTCAATTCATCAGAAACGGTTCTTTGCTTTCTGATATATTGGGATTTGCTGGTATTAATATCAAAACCAGTAGTGATATGTTCATCACATATTCCTCTAATTTCATCAATACCTGACTCATCATATAGCTCTACAAAAATTCTACCAGTTTTAACTTTCAATTCAATTTCCTCACCATTAACCACAATTATTCTGCGATCACCATAAATACGGTCAATCTCATCTTGTGGAGGAAGTCTTGGACCTTGAATAACAGTTCTTTTAACTGATTCCAAAGCTTCTAAATCATTCAATAACTTTTCAGTTGTGTCTGTCCCTAAAATTCTATGTGGAAATATTTCAATATCCATTATTTAACCTCAGTATCTAAATCATAATGATTTAAATAATTATTTATGTGAATTTTAAATTAGATTTTAATTAACAAGAATTAATTCGATAATTAGATGTCACCTTTAATCTCAGCAGCTGCTAAAGCAACATATTTGAGTGGTTCTCTGAATTCGTCAATCTCACTGTATACCTCTTTAATTAATCCAGAAGTTGCTTCTGGAGAGAAGAGTTGGGTACCAGCATCTAATGCCATACCTGCAGCTACACAAGGAATAGTAAATCCTTTACTGTGTCTGGTTACTACGTGGTTACCGTTGAATAAACCAGGACCTCCTCCACCATAGATAGAGTGAGAGAAGAAAGAGAATCCTACAGCTACCCCTTCAGCTCTACCGAAGTCAATACCAGGTAAACCGGTAGCGAATTCGACATTGTCGTTGAAGTATAAAATAGAAGATGGAATACCTTGAGCAGCTCTTGCTGCACCAACGTTTACCATTACAGCAGCAGTACATCCTGCAGCAGCATATGCATTCCATTTAGCTGCGTCATTGGTTGCGTACATGTTGTATCCGGTTAATTCTTTTTCAACAGCAATTACACCATCAGCTTCAGCTTTAGCGATAGTGTCTTGTACGATAGAACCAACAGTTCCTTCTTTAGCGTTGTCTTGTACGAAACCTAATACCATGTTGTCTGCGTTTAATCCTTGGTAAGCTAAACCTAATAAGTGCATTCTTTCGAAAGCACCAATTGCGTCACCCATTTCAAACATTGCAGTTTGTTCGAAAATACTTGCAAGTGCAGTTGCTTGTAAGGTATTTTTTAAGGTAGCAGCTACGAAGTCGTTTGCTTTAATGTTTCTTAAGGAGTAACCTGGACCTTCTAATTTTTGTGGTACGTCTAACATGGTTTTTAAGTTAGCACCCATGTATTCTACAGATTGTGGGTATCTTCCTAAGATAGCAGCTTTTACCATGTTTGCGTCGTACATGTTTACGTCAAACTCTTTGATAATAGCTTGAGTTAATGCAGTTGCGGTAGCTAAGGTTGCTACGGAGTATTCTGCGGAAGAGTCTAATCTGATAGTTGGAATTTGGACTAAAATCCTTTTTCCACCAGAGAGTACTTCACATTTAGTATCATCGTCTTCAGTTACTTGAAGCATGTCTTTTACAGCAGCAGCAATGGAGTCAGCTTGAGCTACGATGTCAAGATCCATTTCTCTACCTAAGATTTTAGATTTTGCTCCACCGACGGAAGCAGTTTTTAAAGATTTTTCGATTCCTTCTAAGTTTACAGCTACAGTTCTTTTAACACCACTAATAATGTTCTTAATAGCAGGGTTACGTAACGGACTTAGAGCTTCGATTGGTACATCAGATTCTACTAATGAACCTCTGTCGTCGTATAAATCGACTTTATCATCAAACTTTGCCAATTTTTTCCCTCCTAAATAAATAGAGTTAATATACCACTCAACAAAAACCATTTCAGTTTTTTGTGAGTAAGCCATAAAGCAAAATTTTTGCAATAGCCAGCTATTTGGTATACAAATATTAGTTTATTTAAAATATAATATAAACATTCGTTTAAGAATTAAATAGAAAACTTTATAAGTAATAATATTTTTTAATTTTTTTATTATATAAAAGTCAAAAAGTAATACTTTTTTAAATTAATTAAAATAGTATAAATGTTAAAAAACGTATCATTTCAGATTATAATTAAAAAATAAGTATTTTAAAGATAGAAATTTTTAAATAAATACAAACAATTTATTTAAGACTAAAATAAAGAAAAAAATGAAAAATCGTGAAAAATTCAAATATTACTTAAATTCGGCAAAAGTAATACTATTAGTAATACTAAAAACAGACTATTTTTTTAAAAAAAAATTTTAATTGATAAAAAATGAAAAAATATGAAAATGGAAATTTATAAAATGAAAGTTTAAAATGAAAAATTAGAAAATTAGAAAATTAGAAATTTAGAAAGCCCTCTTCATTCCAAAGAAATTGATTGCTTGAATAAGATCAATGAATGAACCTAACTCATGTTCAATTACTTCCTCTTCAGACATGCCACTGCTTAACTCACCATCAACACTTAAAGTGTCCGGACCATAACCTACAAGACGGCTTTTGCCATCTTGACTTAGAATCCTTTCTGCATCCAATTGGTGTATAAAAGCTCTTCCAGGAAGAATGACTGCATCCTTAATGTCATCTAAATCCAATACTTCAAGGTCTTGTCTTGTCATCAAACATGCGATGTCCTTCTTGGTTGCAACAACATTCACATTATCTGGAGCAATTTTATTAAAGATTTTCATTAAGAACGGCGCTGCAATTTTAGAGGTTAAAAGTGTAGCTTCACCAGTGACTTGAGGCAAGATTCCTAAAAATTCCTCATACTCATCTTTTGCTAATATGAATGGCGCTCCGATTGTTGGATCTGATAAAGGAGTTCCAGTGACTCTAAGATTATATTCACTATTGATTTGTTTTACAAGCTCTTCAAATTGAAGCGGTTCATGAGGAACAATATCTTCAACAATGGGCCCATTACCTAAAATCAAACCTTGATCATAACT
>SFKZ01000116.1 GCA_004553595.1 Methanobrevibacter ruminantium
CTGGTAAAAATTAATATTGCTTTAATACTGTTATTATAGGTTTTACTGCATTTAATATACATCTACACTGTACATATTTGCCCAATATAAACATTATACATGTTTAATGTGGTGTAAAACTCAACAAAAACTATAAATACACTAATTCTCCGTTTTCATTAGCTGCCATCAAATTTTGAATATCTTGTTTATTTTTTACTTCAACAGATTCTTGATAACCAGCTTCATACTGTTGATCCAGTTCAATACATTTACTTAAGAGATCAGGGGTTATCGTTTCAGGAAGATTTTCCAGTTCCATCCCTTTTAAAAACGGCATACAACCATAAAAATGATTCTTAGGTAACCAGTTATCCAAGTCGATAATCACCGGTAGAACGTGAATTTCAATACCTGTATCAATATTTTGATATGTATCGATACTTATTCCTGATTCAAAACTAAACAATATTCATGATAGCCTTTTTCGTATTCATCCCAATTACCCTTATGAATTCCTCTAGCGAAAATTGCGGAACAATATGGCTTATTATGACCAACAGTTATCCAACCATACATAATTTATACCTCATAAAAATTTTAGAACCACTGATCAGCTGCTTTATCATTATTAGCATAAACAATTACTTCTACGCCAATACCCAACATTTTTCGATGATCCTTATCCCACCAATGAAAGCCTCGTAAAATATTTGAATTTAACGAATATCCTCGCCAATCTTTTCCATAATAATTAAATCTTTCGGAATATACGTTAGGATCTCTTAAGATGTGTATCCAAGGCTGTAAAAATATTTTCTTTTGTCTTAAATGCAACGGACGAGGATCTTCAGTTTTCCAAGATAAATCTACAACGGCAACGCCCCAATCCTCAAAATCTCGTTTAGGAGCTGGATCATATGGTGCCCAGTAGAACTTATATTTTGTTCCTTGTCTCTTGATTAGGTAAAATTTGCCTTCAATCATAACTTTTTTCTCGTTTTATTAATTATTCATTACTACTTAAAAAATCATCTAATTCATATGAAACCTTAACTACTTTTTTAACGTGAAGTTGGTACTTAATTACTAAATCAACTAATCTATCACCATCAATTAAAGTGATAACTCTTGTGCCTGTCCGAGCCTTTTTAATTGCTCCCCTGGTAAATCCTGAAGTAGTAATAAAGATGCCATATTCAGCTCTGTAGCTATCCATTGCTCCTCTAAATTTATCAATTTCAGGTGCTTGAACTAGACTACCATTCCAATGTTTCGCCTGAATTGCTACTCTAGTAGTTCGAAAATCGTCTGTCGTAATATAGCCGTATCCGTCCAATCCACCATCATTGCTCTTTTTAACGCCAATTTTATCCGACATTTCTACGTGCATTCTGTTTACTAAAGCACGACAGAATAATTCAAACTTATAGGGATCCAAATTATTAATAGCATCAGCTATTTTTTGACGATCATCTTCATCATCAGTTTCATTATTCTTAATATCATCAGTCAATTCAGCATCTACTTCTTCATTTGTAGATACTTCTCTTTGTGATTTATTTTTATTCGTCTTAGATTTTTCAGCCCATTTAGGTAATGAGCGAGAATAAACTAAATCAGATAGTTCTTTTGCGTTTCCTGAATAGTTTCTTCCTTCTTTGGTTAGAACTACCCATCCTCTCTTTGGACGTGTCAAAAAGCCTGCTAAGATTAAATTAGATACAGCAAAATTATATGGAAAATCAAAAGGATGGTAAGTATTACCCTTATCAGATGTTCTAGTCTCAGTTAATACATCTTCAGGAAGATTTTCGTCATTGTTTACAATATCTTTCTTTATTCTTTTTGTACTGCCTTCCCCACCAATATTTTTAAGTTCTTGAATGATTGGCAGCATTAGATAAGCTTGTTGTTCTCCACGATTTAATTCATTAAATGGCATCATTTTTATTTCCTTACATAAAACATTTCTTATATGTATTTTACTTTATTGTGTTTCAATAAAACATTCATTTTATTACATATAAAAAAGCAGCCTTCCCGGCTGCTTTTAATCTAATTATGGAAAAATAGAATGAATAAATCTCGTCCAATAAATAAGTGGGAGCCTATTTTGGAGGAGTAAAAAAATTAAAAGATATATTTTTCTGAGTATAGATATAGAATTATTTGGAAAATATAAAATATAAAAAAATTATATGAAATAAATACATGTTTTTCAACATGCTCTTTAGTTATATCAAATT
>SFKZ01000117.1 GCA_004553595.1 Methanobrevibacter ruminantium
TTATTCCTAATTCTTTCACAACTTTTCCTAAGGCATCCCAAAAGATCTGTGAATTTGTTGAACCATCTCTAAAAAATTCCTTCTCTTCCATATATTCATTTTCCATGAATTTTAAGTCAGAATTTTTCTTTACTGAGAATAATTTACCGGAAGCAGTATATAAAACATATCTTCCTTCTGAGGTTTTAACCGAAGAATCAATTTGACAATAATCAATCTGAGTCATTGAGTCTGTATCCCATACAATTTCGGAAGCAAAACCGAATGAAGCCACAAATAGGATACTTATAATAAAAAATAATTTTTTCATAGTTTTTTCTTTGCCTCCATGATTATTTCCAATTACTTAAAATATACTGAGACTCAATAGTATTTTCTATATCATCGTCTAACAGCGAGAAAAAGTCTAAACCTGTGATTTGTTCTACTTTATCAATAGACGTTGCATAGTTCCAGAATGTATCTTCACATTTCTGATTTGGGATTATAAATCCAATTGCCATTACCGATTTGGAATCATCAGGAGTTGCGAAATCATTAGTATCTTCATATAAAGGCACCAAAATTACTTTATAATATGCTTCAGGAACTACTACTTTGTTAGATCCAATTGTTTTGTATTTATCAGCTGATTTATCTAAGACAGGTCCGGACACGACATAAACACGGCCAAATCTTTCGGCCCATTTTCTTACTTGTGCTTCGAGATACATCCAGATTCCACGATTGAATTGAGGTTCTTGAGGACTCATATTACTCATGTAAAAAGTTTCACTCATTGCCTGTTCACTGAATGACATATCAGCGTCAGGATTTAGGTGACCTCTATCGTAATCAGAACCTTTGTAGTCTGCTAAAGATGCAGATTGAGTTGTGATTCTATTATCGGGCCTAAAATCATTTGTTCTGTCTGCATTTTTTACGAGTTGGTTTGAAGTTAAACAGTAGGTAGACCATTCAGCCTGTTCATAAGTTTCACCATAACATAATGAATAATTTTGAAATTTTCTAAGTTCATGATCAATCTGATGATTATTTAATCCACAGAGCGGTACTTCCAAGCTATTGAATAAAAGAACATTTTCATTAATTGCTTGTACTGTTTCAGTAGTAGTTACAGGTTTATATGTATATTTTTCTGTTCTTGATTTTCTTATAAAAGCTTCTAATAAAGCTATTACTACGAAGATTAGAATTATTGTTATATAGAGATTAAGTTGTTTGTGATTTTTTCTTTTTCGTTTCTTTTTTGCCATTATTTTCTATTGAATATCCAAAACAGCTTCATTCCATTTTAATGATACAACTTTTAAGTTACATTCATTCATTGGATCATTAATTCTCCGAAGTTTTATTGTATCCCCTACTCTTACATAATATTCAAAATTTACTGGTGCTGATGTTGCTCCGGCTCTCCAAGCTGCAATAGTAATACACCATAAATCTTTTTCGATATTTTTTACACTAGTGATACTACATTTGCTGCCTGTAACATTAATATCAACAGGAAAGAAAAAGTCTGTTATAGACAAAGCCAATGCGTCTCCTGTTCTCAATGTTATTTTTTCAGCAAACATAGAGAAACATGATAAACAGAGTACAAGAATCAAGAATAATTTTTTCATACCCTACTCCTCATTTTTATGTTTATTTAACAATTCTTTTAAATTGGTTGGAATAATGAATTCTCTCTTTTTTGAATGTTCTTCAAGTTCTTCCAGGAATTCGTATTTTTCTTTATTACCCCATTTTTTCCAATTTGAATTTGCTTTATCAACTTTATAGTATAAATCTAAATATTCAGGATATAAACTTCCAATGACATCACCATACTGAAGTTCTTTTAATTTTAGTCCTTTTTGTTCCAAAGCTATCGGAGCAGAATACATATTTGAATCTGTTTTTATCCATGTAACTGTTAAACTAAAATCTTTTGCATGGAATGAACCTTCAGTTTTTATTTCTGGTATTCGTTCTTTATATGGAGTATCTATTTTTAGTAGAGAATAATATTTTTCAATTGAATAATCAGAAAGTACTGTTGAGTTTGCATAATTCCAAAAGCTAACAATATCTTTAGCAGTTACACTAAAAACTCCTGGTTCAAATCCTATGTATCCAAAATTCAACATAGCTGAAAAAAGCATTTGCTGTTCGAAATGGTAATCCTTTGAAACCGGCTCGAGAGTTAAATCATTATCTTTTTCTATTACATTAAAATCACCAAACTTATAACGAATATCAGTAATCATTTTTACGCCTCGAAATTAACCATATGTTTATATTGGCTATTATTTACAAATGTTTGTTCTATATAGTTCCAAGCCGAATCAAGGTAAGTTTTATATACACCTGTATAATTTAAGTCCCAAAATTCTTTTTTAAATGGATTTCCTTTCTTTATAGCTGGGAAGAGATAAGCTACGCAGATTTGTTCGGTTTCCCAATTATTCACAATGCTTAAATTATTTGAATATATTATTTTTGCAAGAATTATCTTCTGTATGTCTTCATTACAAATTTTGAAGTAACTACAATTAAGGTTCTTTAATACATAAGAAGAATCTGTTAAGTCTGCAACATTAAACATCCAGGCAAACCAAGAGTCTGCAAAATACATTGTATCTAATGTTCTTGGACGGATTTTCAGGCGGAGTAATCTTTCTGGATATGGTTCCATTGGAGGAACAATTTTTGCAGTCTTATTTACGGTATAAGTTATAACGTTACTAATGTTAAAGTAAA
>SFKZ01000118.1 GCA_004553595.1 Methanobrevibacter ruminantium
ATCACCTAGCGTATCAGCAACCTCGCACATCTAAGCCAGTCAAACCAAGGTAAATTATACCAATATATTCTATGATTTGCAAGCAAAAATACGAAAAAAACTCAAAATTTGTGACTAATTAGTAAAAATGTCTCATTAATTATTTTTTATTAATTGGTCACACATCTATAACTATTTTCTCAAAAATAACATCTTCCTCAATTAACATAATATTTTCTTTATTAAACAAATACAAATACTTCTCTAATGACTTAACTGGAAATCCACACTTAACACTATTTCCAAATGAAATTAAAGTAAAATTATATTTTAAACTAAAATATTCAGCATCTTCTGCTATAAAATAATAAAATACACCCCCTTTAAACAAGTAATACTTATTAGGATCATTTGTCTTATAATAATTATAAATTTTTAATTGCTTACCCATAATACAACCTCCTTCTGTAAACAATATAAAAAGCACGCAATTAAGCGTGCTTCTATAATATATTAAGTACATTATAACTCACTTTCGAAGGCAAAATATCCCTACTAACAAATTATAACTCCTAATATATGCTTTGAAGATCACCTGTACTAGCGTAACCCAAAGGAATATGCTTGTTTCTCTATCAAGTAGTCTTGCTCCACTATAGACATTGCCATGAGCTCAACAGTATTTTTTATTTAAGAGAAATTAAGGCCGCACGCCGTTGTTGTTATTAACGTTGTCGTTGTCAAGGTTGCTGTTGTTGCCATTAACATCCCAAACGTTAGCGTTGTTGCCATTAAAGTCGTTCGGAGACAAAGCCCACCAAAAGAAAAGGATATGGCAGAAAAAGGCTGTGCACTTAAATAGCATAATTCCTACTATAAATCTATAAAAACTAATATAGTTATAGCCGCACACTTATATAAATTAATAAGCCCTTTTGCGTATGCAAGCAGGCGCAAAAGAGAGTCTATTAGTGGCAACTGCTCCTGCTCCAAGCGGAAAATCCGCAAGAAGCAGTTGCCACATCACGTCCAAAACCCCAAGAAATAATTTTTTTATTAACTCGCCTTTAGTTTTGTCCCTCAAAAGGTTTTTCGGGACAAGAGACGTCAAACGATTTAACAGTACCACTATGTTTTTTACTCAACCAAACTACTCTACAACATAAGGGCTTGTTCTTGTCCCTTTTCCAGATGCAATCGGTACTGTTGACTTAAGTGATAGAGAAGGCCGCACGCCGCCGCGGTCGCCGCTAACGCTGTCGAGGTCAAGGCCGCCGTCGCCGCCACTAACACCCCAAACGTTAGCGCCGCCACTAAAGTCGTCCGGAGACAAAGCCCACCACCATCCGTTCTCGGTATTATTTAATAAATAATAACTAAAGTTAACATTTCCACCACCTGCATATACTACTTCATCTGCAGTAAGCAGTCCTATTTTTTTATCTAACGCTCCATTACCATTTGTTGTGTCACTAACTGTATATTTAGAAAGTTTACCACCAAGGTCATCATTTGGACAAATTAATGTTGGGCTATCACCTAACGGTATAGCAGTTTCAGCATCAACTATTCTTTGTGTAGTTCCATAGTAATTAGCATTTAATCCATAACCATAATTTGTTCCAAGGTTAGGAGGACCAAAAGGATTGAATGACGTATCTTTTACTGTACTCTTATCATTACACCATATCGTATCAGCTATATAACTATCATAAGTAGCCATATTATTATCATACCATTCTTCTAAATACTTTAATATTGTACTTTTATTAATATTTGCGTGAGCATTAGCGTATGATGTTGAAGCAGTCCACGTGCCTCCAGCGCTGGTACAACTGCTTTGAGAATTGGATACCCCATCGGAACATCCAACATTACCATACATTAGACCAACAAAAGCATTATCTTTATAAGCATAATTAAATTTGCTTCCACCAGTGATTGCAGCATCACCACTATCATTAGCCTCTGCACATGGATTAGCATTTCCGTCTGTATTATTATTAAAAAGTACAAGTTTTATTGATCCATCACCAGTTACTCTCACTATTCTCCAGCACTTATTAGCAAATTCTACATAATTATTTGTAACTGCTCCTCTAAAGTAATATGAGGTCCCATAATCATCAGCAGTACTTGCCATAACTGCCTCAGTCTCTTCAGGGAATGTTTTCATTCCACCAGATATTTTACTATACGTAAATCCATCTGCACTAGTTTCTCTTATCATAAGAAGTTGCTTCTTATTTGTGGTTTCAAGAAGTTCATCAGTATCAGATAATACATCATAGTAATCATACTCTGAACTAACCATATATTTTCCTTTTAATGTGCTCAATCCCTCACTATATTTTACCTTCTTTGGATTTTCAATTGTATATGTTCCATCTGCATTTACTTTATATGTATCACCGTATGTATAATACGCATTAGCATTAAATACAAATGATGGAAAGGTGTCATTTATACTATAACTTGTCGCTGCTCCAGGTGGCGTTAACGTTTCTCTTAATTCATTATCTCTTCTTATAGCAGCAAGTAGAGTTCCATTTGCTGCTTCGTTCCAACCATTTGGTGTACCAGGATTTTTAATTGCTACTGTTGCTACTACTATTTTGCCTTCCCATTTTTTGTTTAGACCTTGTTCTAGATTTGTATCAGCATCTAACCAAATTCTTAAGTCGTAAGTAAATTCCTGATTTGGTCCCATTTTTATTTCAAGTAGTTTATAACCTTTTCTAGAGTTATC
>SFKZ01000119.1 GCA_004553595.1 Methanobrevibacter ruminantium
TGTCCATTATGACAGAAAAATTTTGGATTTGCAGCGCCGTTATGATGAACAGTATGATATGATAGGTGAAATCGAAGCGCAGATTGACGAGCTGCAAAATCAGATCCGCAGTATCAGACAAGAGAAAATTTCCGGCGACAATATCTATCAGCTCTTATTGGCGTTTGATGAAGTCTACAATTCCGCAACAGAAGCGGAGCAGAAAGAGTTTATGAAAGCCTTTATTGAGCGAATCGATATGTTTCCGGAAAAGAGGAAGGACGGCTGTTGGATTAAAAACATTGTGTTCAATTTCCCTGTGCCGATTGACGGCGAGGAAGTGAAAGAACTTCCCTTGGAATATGAGACAACAGTCGAGTGTGTTGTCTTGATGTCGAGGGTGGAGAAATATGACTAAACAAAATACTGATAAATAAAGGGTTTCCTGACATTGAACTTTTCCCATCGCTACTTTGCCGAGGCTGTTAATGTCGGGAAACCCTTATTTTTATTTTTAGAGGAAATATATCAACTCTCCTTAAAGTGATAGGGTTGAGTTGATAGATTAGATAACTTCGTGGGGTTGTGGAGATATAAATGCTAAGATAATAATGTACAGAGTTGCTAATATGTCTATGTATAATAGAAGGTAAAATTTAGCACAGTATTAATGGTGATTAATATGATTTATATGATAAACATTAATACTGAAATATTTTTAAGATCAGTAAAAGATTTAAATAAGCTAAAACTTTTAGTCGAGGTTAATAATTTGGATAGACCTAATTTTAGTGCCATAGCTAGAGAATTAGGAGTGGATAGAAGAACAGTTAAAAAGTATTATGATGGAGATATAAAGAAAGTTAGAAAATCTAAAAAATCAAAGATAGATGATTTCTATGATATCATTTCGAGTTTGCTTTCAGCAGAAACGGACCAAATATTTTATTATAAATCTCATCTCTATAGATATTTGGTTAGAGAAAAAGGATTAGATTGTTCAAGAAGTAATTTTAATTATTATATTTTAAAACATGAAAAATTTGCAGAATACTTTAAACCAAACAAAAAGAAAGATGCTGTAAAATCTGAAACTTCCTTTGGAAAACAAGCACAATGGTGTTAGTATAAAGTAGTGGACACATTAAATCGAACTAAGTAAAATAATATTTAGTTAAGAAAGGATGTGTCCATTATGGGAAAGGGCAGAAGATATGATCAAGAATATAAGGATATGATAGTAGAATTATTTAAGTCAGGAATGAGCTTAGCAGAGCTAAGTAGCGAATATGGCATTGCAAAATCAACAATTAACGGCTGGATTAAAGATGTAAAAGAAATTAAAGTAGATGAAAATGAAGTTATGACATTAAAGGAAGTTAAAGCTTTAAAAAAAGAAATGGCAAGAATTAAAGAGGAAAATGAAATATTAAAAAAAGCTATGGCCATATTTGCAACAAGAAATTAGATGAAGTAATAGAATTTATAAATAACAATAAAAACAAGCATGATATTAAAACTATGTGTACCGTTCTAGGCGTAGCCAGAAGCACATATTATAAATCTTTTGATAAAACTAAATCTACAAGAGAACTAGAAAATGAGGAATTAAAATCAGCTATTAAAAGGATATATAAAGAGAATAAAGGCATATATGGTGCTCCTAGAATTCATTATATACTTGGTATAGAAGGTTTCAATGTATCATTGAAGCGAGTTCAAAGACGAATGTCTGAACTTGGCCTTTATGCAATAACTGTAAAAAAATACAAACCTCATTCAAGTAAAAAGGTAGCAGAAGGTTTAGAAAACGTTTTGAAAAGAGATTTTACTACTACTTCTATTAACGAAAAATGGGTAGGGGATATTACATATATTCATACTATAAAAGATGGTTGGTGCTATTTAGCTTCAGTTCTAGACTTATATTCTAAAAAAATAATTGGCTACGCTTTCGGTAAGAAAATGACTAATGATTTAGTTGTTAAAGCCTTAAAAAATGCTTATTATAGCCAATCTCCAGATAAGAATAAGCAATTAATATTTCATAGCGATTTAGGATCTCAATACACTAGCAATGATTTAAAGAAGCTATGCAAAGAATTTAATATTATACAATCGTTTAGTAAAAAAGGTTGTCCATATGATAATGCTTGTATAGAATCCTTCCATTCATCAATAAAAAAGGAGGAAATATACAGAAATACATATCGTACCTTCGAAGAAGCTAATATGGCTGTTTTTAAATATATTGAAGGTTGGTATAACAGAAAAAGGCTACACTCTTCTATTAATTACATGACTCCAGATCAATGTGAATTATTAGCTAGAAGTGCAGCATAAAAAAGTTTGACTTTTTGTGTCCAAAATATTGACATAAGACCAGATAGATTTAGGCTTTCCAAAGCGTTTAGCTTGCTTGAACAGAGAAAATGCACACTCTGCTTCTCTAGATTTATTTAAATTCCAAGATGTAATAAATCTAGTTTCAGAGTCAATACAAATCCAAAGATAATACTTTTGAGCATTAATTTTTACGACAGTTTCATCAGCATGCCATTCATCAGAATCACCTAAATAAAGATTTTTAGTAAGCTCATCGCTTATGGATTTAAAGTACTTATCAAACTTTTTAATCCATTTAGAAATAGTTACATGAGATACTTTAATATTCATGTAATCTAATAAATATGTTGAAATAGCTCTTGTTGTAGCATTGAGTGAATA
>SFKZ01000120.1 GCA_004553595.1 Methanobrevibacter ruminantium
AATTCCGAATCCGTGTGACAATTAAAGGAAACAAAGATGAAGAACAGCGGCGTAGAATGGATTGGAGAGTAAAAGATGGCAAAAGAAACAACTGTTATAACATACAAAAAGACCTCAAACATAATTGAAGATGCCAGAACGATTATCAACAGTGCCAGAAGTTCGGCTGTCCGAAGTGTGGATTTTTGCCGTGTACAGATGTACTGGAACCTTGGAAAACGTATTTTTGAAGAAGAACAGCAAGGCAAGGAGCGGGCTGATTACGGAACTTATCTTATTAAAAATCTTGCCAGTACCCTTGAATCTGAATATGGTAGTGGTTTTGGTGTTAGGCAGTTAGAACAAAGCAGACAATTTTACCGCATATATCCAATTGCGAACGCACTGCGTTCGCAATTAAACTGGACACAGTATCGTCTTTTGATTCAGATTTCAGATCCTTCTAAACGCGAATATTATGAGCTTGAATCTGTAAATAACGGTTGGACAGCTCGCGAAACCGAAAGACAGATTGATTCTATGCTTTATGAACGACTTTTGATGTCGAACGACAAAGAAAAAGTTCTTTCCGTTGCTCGAAAAGAGCGAATTCCAGAAAATCCGGCAGACATAATCAAAGATCCGATGATTCTTGAATTTCTTGGACTTGAGCGAAAAGCTGAATATTACGAAAAAGACCTTGAATCAGCTCTTATAGACCATTTACAGCAGTTTTTGCTTGAACTTGGAAACGGTTTTAGTTTTATTGCCCGCCAAAAAAGGCTTTTAATAGAAGATGATGAATACTTTGCAGACCTCGTTTTCTACAACCGTCTTTTGAGGTGCTTTGTGGTAATTGAATTAAAGACAAAAAAGCTTACTCACGAAGATTTAGGCCAGCTCCAGATGTATGTAAATTATTTTGACCGTAACGAAAAGCTGCCCGATGAAAATCCGACAATCGGTATTTTGTTATGTACGGCAAAAAATGATGAAATGGTAAAAATGACTCTGCCAAAAGACAACAAGACCATTCTTGCAAGCAAGTATGAACTTTATTTGCCGTCCGAAGAAACATTAAAAGCCGAAGTTAAAAAACTTGCAAATGCACAGGAAAAATTTGCAGAACTGACCGACGGAGAGCAGAAATGGAAAACAGCGGCGTAGAATGGATAGGCGAGATTCCTGAGGATTGGGAAGTAAAACCCGTAAAAAGATATTTTTCTCATGTAAAAAGGATTGTTGGCGATGATGTTGATAAATATGAACGTCTTTCTTTAACAATGCAAGGTGTTTTAAAAAGAAGCAAAGATGATGCAGAAGGATTACAACCAGAAAAATTTAATGGTTATCAAATATTAAAGCAAAATGAATTAGTTTTTAAATTGATAGATTTAGAAAATGTAAATACAAGTAGAGTTGGAATTTCCCCATTTAATGGATTAGTTTCACCTGCGTATATTATTTTAAGCAATAATAAAAAAGATAATACTTTCTATTACTATTGGTTTTTAAATATGTATTATCAAGAAATTTTTAATAAACTCGGAGATGGTGGTGTTAGAAATGCATTAAATGCAAGCGATGTTTTATCACTTCCAATGGTCTACTTGAATAATGAAACCCAACAGCGCATTGCCTCATATCTGGATAAAAAATGCAACAAAATAGAAGAAACAATCCAGAATCAGCAGCAGGTAATAGAAAAACTAAAAGCCTATAAACAATCCTTAATCACCGAAGCCGTCACAGGGAAGAAATATCACGAAAATTGCCACACGGATTCGATTTTGCTAACGCAAAATTCTAATGAAGATATGAAAACAGAGATTCCGTTAGGAATCTCCAATCCGTGTGGCAGTATTGAATTTAAGTATTGTAATTTAAGTTTTATTGCAGATTTCAAGAATGGGCTGAATTATAATGCATCAGATTTTGGTACTGAAGTTAAGTTTTTAGGTGTTGGAGATTTTCAGAATTATTTGGTACTAAACGATGAATCAATGTTCTCCAATATCATAACTGATACAGAAATTGAAGATGATTATTATCTAAAAAACGGAGATATTATTTTTGTTCGCTCGAATGGAAGTAAAGTATTAGTTGGTCGGGCAATCATGGTAGATAATATCGATTTCAAAGTTACTTATAGTGGCTTTTGCATCCGCTTAAGAAATAAGGAACCAAAAAAATTTAACAGTAAGTTTTTGCTTTATTTTTTTAGAAGTGATTATTTTAGAAACGAATTACAGCGTCTAAGTCAAGGCTCAAACATTTCAAATATTAATCAAGATTTGTTATCACACATTAAGATTCCTCTAGTTGATATTCGATTCCAAGAAAGTGTAGTTGATTTCCTTAATAAAAAATGCACCGCCATCGACACTGTCATAGAACAAAAACAAAACCTAATAGAAAAACTAACAGAATATAAAAAGTCCCTGATTTATGAATGTGTAACTGGGAAGAAGGAGATATAGTTATATGCACGGAGAAGCCAAAACAATGCGAGCAGCTTTTTAATGATCTTGTTCAAATAATAAAGAAGGACCGCAAGTCACATTTCTTTGGAAGTATTGTAACTTCAGCTGCAAATAAATGCGGTAAATCTGACTATTTGGTAATTGACGGATTACAAATGATCCGACTGAATTTGTTGAAAGTTCCAACATCACTCAAAACTATTACTATTTTGAAAACCGCATTAAGAAAAACGAAA
>SFKZ01000121.1 GCA_004553595.1 Methanobrevibacter ruminantium
GCTGAAAGCGGCGCAGCACCCGGAGTCTCCGCTGCCTTATCCGCTGTCTTATCCCTTTCTTCTCCCATAAATCTTTCTCCCTTTAAGTTCTCCTTTTTTTCCTAAGTATTTTACTCTTACATTTTCTAGTTCTTGCAATGTTTTACTGTTTGAAATTTCTGCTAGTGCATTTTCTTTAATTTTTGCAATTTGTTCTTTCATGTAATCAATCATCCTTTCTTTTTTTGTTCTATTACAAAAAAATCGTCCTATTACATAGGACGATTTTTACCGTGTTACCACCTAAATTTATTAATTAAATAATTAACCTCATTATGCTATTAACGCTAGCTCACGCTTATATCTACTGTTGTTTCAATATAAGACCTAAAAAGTGAAATTTCGGATAAGCTTGTAATAAATAGGCTTTCAGCCTTTGACCTATTCTCTCTTAAATACATTTTTGTTATCTTACTTTGCTTTTTCAAACGGCTTTATTTTTTCAACTCTGCTTAATATAATATCATATTTTTTTGTTTAAAACAATAGTTTTTATTGGTTTTGTTAAAATAAACTAACGAACTATGTTATTGCATATCCCATTAAAAGCTTCTTATTATAGGAAGGCCTGAGGCCTTCCTATTTTTATATTCCTACTATTAATGCTTATTAAGTGGGTCATTCCATGTCTCTGTTACTTCTCCATCTTTCTTGCTTACTTGCTCTAGTGTGGCGCTAGATGGTAGAGAAACTACTGGGCGCACGCAAAGCGAACCGCCGGCCTCACCACCGCCAGAGGAGCAGAAGTAGGCGTAGTAGGCAATGACACGGCCGCCGCCGACAGAGTCCATGCACCAGGCAGCAGCGTTACTATTCACAGAGACCGCACGAGAGGCAACCCAGTTGTAGTATGTATTTTCTTCTTCTTTACCTAAAAGTATTTCTCTATTTTTTGCTCCTATTAAATCACTTGTTGCAGTATAGTCATATGCATTACTTGTTAAATCTTTTGCCGGTATTGTGCAGCTTTCTTTTGTTAAAGTATTAGTTTTTTTATTATATTTGAATTCTGAAGTTATTGCATTTTCATTTTGATAGCCATAGCCATATTCTGTACTACTGCCACCCTTATAAGTCGTTTTATCATATTTACTTCCACCCAAGTATTTATCTATATCTTCCATTGTTATGCTTCTTGCTGTTGCACCTAATTCTGTATTACTATATAAGGCTTCACATGTATCATTTAATACTGTTTCGTAGTTATTGTAACCTACATTTCCTTTAAACCTTAATCCTGCATTTGTTGGTGCTCCTGATATTAATAATATGTTTCCGCTGTTATCTTGTCCTAATACTCTCCAATTTAAGTTTTCTTGTGGAATACTTTGTTCTGCTGTCCCTCCTGTATATCCTGTGTACTTTCCTATGCCTTCTCCTTTATCTGGAGCATATGCTGTTTTTTCAGTTTTTGGAGTATAATTTACATAGTCTCCTTTATGTAAGTGTGTTTCTTCTGTGCAGTTTTCATCATCGCAGTATATTTCTGCAAGTTTTGTTCCCGCAGGTATTGTTTTTTTCTCTGTTATTGTTCCATCTACTGCTACTTTATATGTGTTTTGCTTTGGTGATTTTACAGTATATGGTTCGCCTTCTTCTCCATCAACTGACCAGCCTGTACCTAATGCCTCTTTTAGTTTCGCCTTGTCAACTTTTCCTGTTGCTTCGTCATATGCTGTTGTTATTGCAGATGTTAATTCTTCTTTTTCTCTTTCTATTTCTGTTCCCTTTGCTGCTTCTTTTGATTTTTCAAATAGTCCTCCATTAATTGCAACTGTTACTGTTACGCCTACTAATATTAACATTACTATTATTGTTATTATTAGTGCTATTAGTGTAATTCCGTTTTTTGTTTTTCATTTGTATTTCTCCTTCTTTCTTTTTCTTTCGGGTCGCCGAGGACAGCGACCCCTACACGTTTGACACAAAATTGTTTTCGGGCGTATGCAATACGCCCCTACATGTATTATTTTATATGTTATTTATTCTCATGTCAACTTTTTATATATTTATTTTGTTAAAATTAATCTTCTCCGAGGTATTTAGCTAATTTTTCTGTATCCATTCCTACCACATTATTGTATGAGCCTTCTATTTTATCTATAAATTTGCCACCTATTCCTTGTATTGCATAACTTCCTGCTTTGTCTAATGGTTCTCCTGTTTTAACATATTCTTTTATTTCTTTTTCTGTCATTTTTTTAATATATACCGCTGTTTTTGTATAGTCATTCTTTTCAATAACTCTTCCATCTTTTTTTGTTATAACTGCTAAACCAGAATATACATAATTTACATTGTTTTGCAATTCTTTTAGCATATTGCATGCATCTTCTTCACTTTTTGGTTTTCCTAATATTTTGCCATTAAAATATACTACTGTATCTCCACCTATTACTATTAATTCTCTATAATTTTGCTGAACTCTTTCAAATACTTCTCTTGCTTTACTTATTGCCAGCTTTTTTACTAGCTCCTCTGGCTGTTCTTCTTTTATTGCGTTTTCATCAAAATTACTTGTTATTGGTTCAAATTCTTTTACTAATTCTCCGCAATAGTTCTTTTCTTCTTGGAGAATTTGATGCTAAGATTATTTTCATGGCTTAACCTCTTTCTATTTTTCTTATAATAAACATAAAGGGCGGACAGAGTCG
>SFKZ01000027.1 GCA_004553595.1 Methanobrevibacter ruminantium
CTTATTTATTTTTTTATTTTCTTTTTTATCTATTTTTTAAAGAAAACTCTGAACTATCATGAATTTAAGTCAAAGTATTCATGCCTATAGCTGGAGCTTGAGTTTTTCAAATCAACATCCCCTTCCCATCTGGAGGGTTTGTAATTGTATTTTCCCTCAAACATCACTGAAACGTGATAGTTCCTTTTTTCAAGGGACATTACTCTTGCCTGACCCTTTGCATTTGTTGTCATGCTATAGGATTTTGTCCTGTTTTCATCATCGGTTATATTGATGGAAAGTGGCATATCATTTAGTGGAACATACCTGAAACTCTCTGGAGTCAACTTAGAGTTATCTTTATGAAGCAGATAGACAGTCATATATTCCCCATTGGAACTTGCGCTGTGTCCATAGCAGGTTATTTCAGTTTCCAAATTGGTTGAAGGATAAAGATATGATAGAGTCAATATGACCGCTACAATGAATAGTATTACGATGGATTTCTTTAACATATTTAACAGCTTTTGATTTTTTATTCCCTAAATGGGTGTTGTAGTATGTTATTTCACTTGTTTTATTCCATATAATTGTGTGATAGCATGTAATTTCACTTAATGTATTTCTTTAAATTGTGTGATAGCATATCTTTTCACTTAATGTATTTCTTTAAATTATGTGATAACATATCTTTTCACTTAATGTATTTCTCTTAAATTATGTGATAGTATATCATTTCAATTAATGCAATTATGAAACACAGGATTATTGAAATTATTATGATATATGGAGCATGCTTTCGGTATATTGGAGGTTCCCTCTTGAACATCAGCAATATGATTCCATAGACCAATCCCCCTACTGGGAGCATTATTGATAATATGTATCCTATTGCAACTATGATCTTATTCGTCAAAGTCAGTTCCTCTTCCTCAGGGGTTGCTGCTCCAACAGCATCCTTTTTCTCTTTCTCTTTGATAAGTTCTGTGGCATAATCGTCTTCTCTCATTTATCTCACATCAAATCTTTGTTAATGAATAATTCTTTCTAGGGGGTGGTAGAATATAATTTCTTCAAGTCTTATAAATATGAGTTTTGAACAATATTTAAAATCCTTATGATTTTTAGTTGATTTTTGAACAGAAATAGAAATTATGATTAGTTTTATAGATATTACGATTCATTAAAAATAGAAGGGTCTCATTATATGAAATCCTCTGAAAATTATTTAGACTTTTCATGATTTCATAAAACAAAGTTTAATCTGCAATGATGCTTGTTAGAAAAATAGATCATTAATCAATGTAAATTACCTTTTCTATAAATAGTTTGTTGCCGCATAGTGGGCATATCTCATCCTCATCGATAAAGCTAATTCCCTTTAGGCAATTTGGGCATGAATTCAATCTTGTTTTGCGCTCATTGAAGTTTATGTAGAAATCTTCATCTTTGATGCTTATCACACATTCCGTTTTCTTGAAGGTGTTGATTAGGTGTTTCAGGTATTCAAGCATGATATGGTTCTTGTCTTCCAAAAGCTCATAGTCAGTAGTGAAATTATTGATCAGGTCCTTGAAATACCTTTCGTTTTCCAATAGAAAATAGTATATTTCCAAAACTGATCTCCTTTTTTTGATAATCTCATGCAGCTTCAATGATCTGCCGTATTTCTCTTCTCTGAATTTGCGCTTATCAATCAAGCTGCTTTTCAGTATCTTTATTGCATCTTGGCAGTTGTATAGACAGTTCCTCATGTCAATTTCAAAAACCTGGATGTTCCTATTGCAGTTTGTGCAGAATGTCTCCTTGATGATTCCCGTAAGGGCTGAGGATTTGCTTTCTTCCATTGCTAAAGTGGCACTGCTTGCCACTTTAACTTCATTTTTCGAGTTCAGATAAAAAACAGATTCAAGTTTATCAGTTTGGAATTGCACTTTTCGCATCTATATATGATATGGTGTGTCATTTGCATCACAAACCCTATTTTAAGTTTTGCTTTTAGCCATGTCATGTTTTTCTATCCCTTTTTAAATATTTAAAACTGATTTTTGAATCATTTTTAATATTTTTTATTTTTCTTGATTAAAAATTAAACAAAAATAAGAAAATATGGTGTTTTTTTTTAAGTTTATTAAGTCTATAAAATAAAAATTCACTGAGCCATTTAATTGATGAATGTTTTTTAAAATTCCTGATTATTTTTAGACAAAATTAGACTTTTTTAATGGGGTGCTTTTAATGAATTTTTTTATTGTAAAAAGTTTGTTGTTTAAAGTTTTTTGGTTTTTTTATCTTAGCATCTAATGGAATATCTTTTGCTCCATCCTCTCTAGTGTATGCCACCTTAGGCATACTTTTGTTTTGTATCTTTTTTGCATTATGTAATGTGTTTTTGATACTTTTTGTTTTGTATCTTTTTTGCATTATGTAATGTGTTTTTGATACTTTTAATATCTATAAAAAAGAAGTGTTTACATTATTTGAAAAAATAATCTTATTCTTAGGTAAAAAAATAAAAAAGAGTAAATAGTTGTTAAAGGAAAGATTTAGCCTCTAATGCAACTATCAAGGTAATTGTCAATGTCATTTTCAGACATTGCTGGCCAGTTTTCCTTGATTCCTCTTTTAAGAGTGTTCAAGTATTCCTCGCAAGGTTCGTTGTATGGGCGTAATTCGTCATTGCTTATTGTAAGCATTTCAAATCCGTCCATTTCTCCAAGTGATATGATATCCTCATACCAATTGCCGTATCCTGGGCTGCGACCGCCATTCTCTTCAGCAGCTACATGCTCGAATTGCTCTCTGGTGATGAGATATGCAACTCCTAAAGCATGGCCATCTTTGGTTGTATCCAAAAAGGACACTCCACATCCCTCCCATGAAGTGGAATAATTTCCAAAGTACATGTCGTATGGGATGTCAATGGCTCTTTTTTCAAGAGGTCTTGTAGGATCTTCGCAAGGGTCTCTATATGAGGAACTGCCTTCAAAGCATCCTCCTTCGATGTAGCAAAGGAATCTTTCTTCAAGCATGTTGCTTCCATAGGATACATACCAGATGTATTCCTTCCATGAATCTATTTTTTCAAGTCCTTCAGTGTCTTGAGCGTATTCATAGATGTAAGCCAAGTCATTGCCTGTTGTAATTTCGCATTTGCGAATGTAAAGGCTTCCTTCCCCTTCAAGCATGTCTATTGAAGGCATGTCCTCATTTGGAACTTCGTAAAGTTCTCCAATGATTCTTGCATTTCCAGGTATGATTGCAGGATACCATCCTCCCACATCATACATGTCATATCCTTCAATGGCAGCTTTGCCTAAGCAGGTGCTATTTTCAAGGAAATGGTGGTTGCTTTCTCCAGTCATGAGTGTTCCGTAAACAAACACTTTCCTTGTATTGAAGTATTTGTTTATTTCAAGGATTTCTTTCTTGTAGTCTTCTCCCCATGGTCCTTTGAAATCCTCTTCTCTTTCAAGAGCTTCAAATTCCTTGATGATATTGAGTATCATTTCAGTGAATTTGGAGTTGAGTTCAGGATAAAGATCAATGAATTCGCGAAGTCCACCTTTCTTGAAGATGTTTAAAGCTTCCATTTGGCCTTCAAGTCCATATAATCCATGTCCTTTCAAGTGTCTCATAGTGCAGCATTCCAATCCTCGGATTAGAGGAGTTTCTATCTTTTGTCTTAATTGGGAATCTCCTGTTAAGTATGCTTTCATGAGAATGGATGAGCAGATGTATGTTGGCTCATGGCAGAACTCAACCCTTGCATCTGAAGGGATTCTGTAGGTGGAGAATAGCTTGAAGCTACCGTCCTTGTCCTGGAAATCTAATATGGTGTTTAGATTTTCTAAATCTCCTTCTTCAAGGATGTCCTTGAGGGATGATTTCATTTCGTAAAGTTCGTCAAAGTTAGGTTCGTTTAATCTAGTTAATTTTAAAGTGGTCATGTTATCATCTCCGTGTTGTTTTTAAAAGAAGCTTTGGTGTAATTTTTTAAAGCTTGTTATTAGGATTTGATGTTATCCTTATAACATTATATTTATGTTTTTAATAGTATATATACTTTTTGGTTTTTCATATAAAAAAACTATTTAAATTAAGAAAATTAATAAGAAATTAATGGTGATAAGATGGGGGATAATGATAATTACAAAAAATTAAGGAAACCATATGACATTAGTTTACCTTTTTTTGCATATGGTGTGCTTAAGCCTGGAGAGATAGCATATTCAAGGATAAAAGACCTTATTTATGAAAAGAATGAAGCATGTGTAAATTATTCCATGAAGCATAGGGATGGAGTTCCTATATTGCTCTCTAAAGAGATGGATTTCGAAGAAACCTGTGGTTATATATTCCATTTCAGTGATGGTGATGAAGCTTATAAAACTATTATTGATACCATATCAGGTAATTTATACAAATGGGGAACAATTGATATTGGTAAAGAGAAAGCGAATGTCCTATTTGGAAGAAATCCATCTAAGGGAAGCAATTATATTGAAGATGAATTTGATAGAAAGTGTTATTCTGGTAAAAATGACCCTCTATTTAAGGAAGGTATCCAATTAGTTAAGGATAATTTAAAATCAGGTATATTTCGTAAGGAAAAGGGATTTTTCAATCTGCAGATGAATTACATGTTGCTATGGTCTGCAATAGATAGGTACTCTAAATTAAGGTATTATAGAAAAAAGGAGCATGAAAGTCGTGAAGAGTTATCTAAAGAGAAAGTCTTTAGGAAAGCATTGAATATATATGCTGGTGGAAAGCATTATAGGCCTATATATAATACTGATAATTTATTTAAAAACGTATTTGATTTGAGCAATCCAAAGTATTGCCTTAATTATTATTATACTCTTAGATGCAATATTGTGCATAGGGGAAAATCAAGCCATAGTGATATTGATTTGCTTATGGAAGCAACAGAAGATCTTTTAAATATATTTGAATATATGCTTGATGATGCTTTTGGTGAAGAATAATTAAAAAAATAGAAAAATGATGAAAATTCATCATTTTTTATTTAAAATAAGGTAGTTTGCTTAGACTTTTTCTTAGATTTAACTTTAGGACTTTTTTTAATGACTGGGCTGGAATCTAAAATTGATAACTCTTCACAGAACGCTCCGATATCGCTTACTCTAGTTCCATTCCCATCATTTAATATTTTAACATTACCACTATAATCACCAATAGGATTATTATCATTATAATTTTCTTTTGATAATTCATTTGGTAGATAAACATATAAATCTCTATGATAATCGCTATCACTGTTTTTGTAGTTTATAGTGGCATTAACAGTATGCATTGTTCCACTTTTTTCTCCACATTGAATAACAAAGTTGATATCTGAAAAAGCAGCAACTATTTGATCCCTATCTACATAAAAACCTTTGTTGGCTTTTATATTTGGTGCATATTCTGAAACCAAACAACCTCCCTTTTCTATGATTTCTTCTGCTAGTCTTTTATGTGAAGCAGGTGCAATATTATTGAATCCACTTGGTAATATTGCTATGGTGACTTTATTTTCCATAACAGTTGTTTCATGAGCTATCTTATCACAACCTAATGCAAGACCACTTATGATTGCCCTATCTGATTGGTCTAAAACTGCTTTAACCAGTTCTTTTTCAAAAATCTGGCTGTTTTCAGAAGGTTTTCTAGTTCCAATAACTGCCATATTTGGTTTTATTAATGCTTCTGCATTTCCCTTTACATACAGGTATATAGGTTTCTTTTCATCCATATCCTTTAATTTTTCAGGATATAATTCATCAAATACAGTTATTGCAGTTATTTCTGGGTCATTAATGATTTCTTCATATAATTTTTCTGTTTTAGCACATGCATCCACTATTTTTTCTTTTGAAAAATTGGATGTAATAGTGTAACTAGAAATAAAATTAGTATAATTCTCTGATTCTTCTACAGAATCTAAATACTTTTTATTAATCCCAATTTTCCCTAATCCTTTGAGATTGTTTAAGAAAAGCAATTCTTTAAATTTTTTCATTTCAATTCCTCTACATTATCATCATAAACAAAATATTTTCCTTCCAATGAATCATATATCTCATTATATGGATTTAAAGTTCTGGCAATTGCAAGAGGTATGACATCCTCTTCATCTAATCCATATTCAATTAATTTATTTTTGCAAACATACATTGTATTTCCTGAAGTGGTTACGTCATCTAGGATAATTACACCTATATTTGTAGGTAAATTATCATTTTCATCACATTCAATAGACTTATCATGTTTTTCAATAGATCTGTTTCCTGTTTTGGATGATTCTACATCTTGGGTTCTTATTAGGAATTTGCTTTTATCATATACTTTAAAATCTATATCATATTTTCCTTCTTCACCCCATTCTTTAATCATTTCAATTGATTTTTTGGTTTGAGGATCTTTTCCTTTTTCAGATGGGGGAACTGCAACTAGGACAACACCATTTTTATCTTTAAAATAAACCGCAGAAATTATTTTAATTGATTCTAATAGTTTTTTACTGAAAAATTCAATGTGAAAACCATCATATTTATATCCGATTATTTTTCCATCAATTTTAACAATTTCATCCATTTTACTGCTTAAACGAATATTATTTTTTTATAATCTTTACGCACTTCACTTTTGATATAATCATATATAAAGAATACATCAGTACATTTGGCATGGTAAATTTTCAGATTGGATGAACTATTTTGCAAAAGCTCTTTCATTCTCTTTTTTTCTTCTCTTTTCTTTTGTTCAGCCTTTCTGTCTTTTTCTATTTTTTTTCTTTTTTCTTCTTCTTTTTTCCTTTGAATTTCTTGTCTTCTTTCCTCTTCTCTTTTCTTTTCTTCTTCTATTTTTCTATTTTGTTCTTGTCTTCTTTTTGCTTCTTCAACTCTTTCTTTCTCTATTGGTCTTCTTTCTTCTTCAAGTTCCTTTTCTTTTAATTTTCTCTCTTCCGGTTCTTTTTCTTTCTTTTTCTTTTCCTTATTTTTTCTTATCCTTTCTTGATGTTTTTTTCTTTTCCTTTCTTTTTCTTCCTTCTTCTGTAATTTAGATCTTTCTTCAATACTTTTTCTATTAATTGATTTTAAGAATCGTTCTTTACTTCTAGAATAAGATTCTTTTTCATCATATTTTTTTAAAATCCTATCTTTTACTTCTTCAGCAGTGTATGTTTGAAAAATTGAATTTATCGCTTCATTTTTTCCTAAAGAAGTGTTTAAGTTCATCTCTTTTAAAAGTTCTAAAAGAAGTTTACTTGGCATGTAATTTTTTAATTCACTTTTAACCTTTAACTTTAAATTATCATCTGACATTCATACACCCCTATGTTTAAAAGAACTTCCTTAAATATAAAGATTTTCTTTATAATGGTAAATCATTAAGCATTATTTTTATTTTTTATTCTTAAATGATAAATAAATTTCTAATTTTAAAATAAATATAAAAGTATAATTAATAATAAGTATATAGTATTAATATATTGAGTTAATTTTTTAAATTGATAAAGGGTGGGTATCTTGTCTGAGGTAAAGGCTCCAAAAGTATTGGATAATAAAACTAATTTTGTATATACAGAACTTAAGGAAAGCATTAAAAAAGGTTCTAAGCTTTCTGTAATTTCAGCTCTTTTTTCCATGTATGCTTATGATGCATTAAAGAAGGATTTAGATAAAATAGACAATATGAGGTTTATTTACACTAAACCAAGCTTTATTCGTGATGATAAAAAGGAATCACGAGAATATTATATTGATAACAATAGCATTTTTGGAAATGATTATGAAATAAAGCTCAAGAATGAAATGACTCAAGGATCCATTTCAAGAGATTTTTCCAAATGGATAAATGATAAACTAGAAATCAAATCATTTAAAATACCGAATGAAGCGCAATCACGTATGGTTTGTGTTGACAATGGTGATGATTCTAGCATAGCTATCAATGGAAGTGTAGACTTTACAACAACAGGTTTAGGATTAAATAAATCAGACAGACAAGATATGAATCAATGTGTTTATGGAAATGTATTCACCCAACCTTCCTTAATGATGTTTGAAGCATTATGGGAAAATGAAGACCTTTTAGAGGATGTTAAAGATGAAGTCTTGGAACAAATGAAGACAATGCATAAGGAAAATCCTGCTGAATTCATTTATTTCTTATCTCTTTATAACATATTTAGTGACAATCTTGAAGCTCTTGATGAAGATAAGATTATTAGAAAAGGAAACACCCTTAAAGAATCTCAGATTTGGAACAAGTTATATAAGTTCCAGAAAGATGCTGTTATGGGTGTAATTGATAAAATTGAAAATTATAACGGTTGCATACTGGCGGACAGTGTGGGTTTAGGTAAAACTTTTACAGCCCTTGCAGTAATTAAATACTACGAGTCACGAAACGATAGAGTTTTGGTATTAGTGCCTAAAAAATTAAGGGACAATTGGACTATTTACACTCAAAATGATAAAAGGAATATCTTTGTGGATGATAGGTTTAATTATGATGTATTAAATCATACTGATTTAAGTCGTGATGGAGGTAAATCAGGAGATTTAGACTTATCTACAATCAATTGGGGTAATTATGACCTTGTTGTTATTGATGAATCTCATAACTTCAGGAACAATCCGGCTGTAAAGGATAGGACTACAAGATATGAAAAGCTAATGAGAGACATTATAAAAGGAGGACATAAAACCCGTCTTTTAATGCTTTCAGCCACTCCTGTAAACAATAAAATGAATGATATTAAAAATCAGATTGCTTTCATTACAGAGGATGATGACAATGCATTGGAAGAATTTGGAATAAGTAGCATAGAAAATACATTAAAAAAAGCTCAAGGGGCATTTAACCGTTGGTCAAAACTTACTGAGGAAGAAAAGGAAAACCAAAACTTTATAGATACAATTGATTTGGACTACTTTAAGCTATTGGATTTATTGACTATTGCCCGTTCAAGAAGACACATTGAGAAATATTATAATTTAGAGGAAGTTGGAGATTTCCCTGAAAGACTTGTACCACTTAATAAGCATCCTGATATTGATATAAATGGAGAATTTTCTGATTTGGAAGAAATAAACAATATAATATCTTTATTGAATTTGGGAATTTATTCTCCTTTACATTATGTTTATCCTAATAAGATGTCAAGTTATGAAGAGAAATATGATATGTCTGTACGTTCTGGTGCAAGTGTATTTAGACAAATTGATAGGGATAAAAATGTAATTGGATTAATGAGAGTTAATTTACTTAAACGTTTAGAAAGTTCTATTGATTCATTCAGACTCACTCTTTCAAGATTATTATACACTACAGATGAAACATTGGCAAGAATCGACAAAGGTGTTGATTATGTTGATGACTTGGATATTAACTTAATAGATCCTGAAGAAGAGGAATATGATGATTTGATGTTTGGTAAAAACAGGAAAGTTCTTCTCCAGGATATGGATTTAGTAAAATGGAAACAAGACCTTGAATTGGATAAAGTGGAATT
The DNA here is from genome assembly GCA_004553595.1 of Methanobrevibacter ruminantium. GTDB lineage: Archaea > Methanobacteriota > Methanobacteria > Methanobacteriales > Methanobacteriaceae > Methanobrevibacter > Methanobrevibacter ruminantium_A. Next base: position 9,509 of record SFKZ01000027.1, read on the forward strand.
AGAAGAATTGCTTGAAAAGGCAAACAAGGTTACACCAGAAAGGGATGCTAAATTAAACACTTTAAAAGATTTGATTAGAGATAAACAATACAATCCAATAAATCCATATAATAAGAAAATAATCATATTTACAGCTTTTGCAGATACTGCAAAATATCTATATAAAAACATTCACAAATGGGCTTTAGATGAATTTGGACTTCATTCTGCACTTGTAACCGGTGGGGATGAAAACAAGACCACTTTGAAAACAGTCAAAAACAAGAAGGATATTAATGATGTTCTCATTAATTTCTCACCAAAATCCAAGGAAAGAGCTATCGTGGATAAGGATGCTAAAGAAGAGATAGATATTCTTATCTGTACAGACTGTATTTCGGAAGGTCAGAACCTACAGGATTGTGATTTTTTAGTCAATTATGATATTCATTGGAATCCTGTAAGGATCATTCAAAGATTTGGTAGGATAGATAGGATTGGTTCTGATAACAAACAGATTCAATTAGTTAATTTCTGGCCAAATATGGACTTGGATGAATATATTAACCTTGAAGGAAGGGTTAAAAACAGAATGGTCATGGTAGACATTTCTGCAACTGGTGAAGAGAATATCATTGATAAGAATCAAACAATGAATGACCTTGATTATAGGAGAAAACAATTGGAAGAGCTTCAAGAGAGAGTTCTTGACCTTGAAGATATAGATAATACAATTTCAATTACCGACCTTACTTTCAATGACTTCAAGATTGAATTGATGGATTATATGGAGGAGCATAGAGATGAATTGGAAAAGGCTCCTAGAGGAATTTATTCAATAGTAGATAGCTTTGAAGATGTAGAGCCAGGAGTCATATTCCTGCTTAGACAAGTTAAAGGAACAACAGAAACAAAGGAAAGAAACCCATTAAGTCCTCATTATCTTGTTTATATTGGAGAAGATAGTAATGTTAAGTTTAATTACATTAACTCTAAAAAGGTTTTGGATCTCTATCAAAAGCTGTGTGTAGGTAAAAAAGAAGTTTTACAAGAGCTTGTTAAAGACTTCAATATGGAAACAAATGATGGTAAGGATATGGAGAAATATTCCTCATTACTTGTTGAAACTATTGAAAATATATTAGGTAAAAAGCAGGAAGCTGGTGTAAAGAGTTTATTCTCAAAAGGAGGAACTGCTACTGTAAAACAGGATATAAATGGATTGGAAGAGTTTGAATTAGTTACTTTCTTGATTATTAAATAATATTACATATGTAAAAGGTGAAAAAAATGAATGTTAGTCATATAAGCAATAATCATTTAAAAGTTCTTTTAAATGAACTATTAAGTACAGAAGAATTAAACGAAGATTTACTACTAAATTTAACTAGAGAACTTCGATTTAGCATTTTTGTTTGTCCTGGTCTCTATATGGAAGACGGGGATTTCTTTAATTATCCTCTTTTAGATTTGGATGATGGATCAAGTATACTTCCAGTATTTACAGATGAAAATGAGTATAATAATAGTAATTTAATTACAAATGATTATGAACCAGTCACATACTTTTTTGAACAATCTTTTGATTTTTTAGAGGATGAAACAATTAAAGGAATTGTAATTAATCCCGATTCAGAGGATTTCTTTGTTTCAAAAGATATAATTAATTTAGTTGCTATGTCTCAATTTGAAGTTTCAAACAGTTTGGATAATGATAATTCCTTTGCTTGTGATGGAAATGAACTGAAAGTAATTTTTGATACAGTTTCAAATGATAGCTTGATAGAATTTATGCATGATGAATCTAATGCATTTGATTATGATGGGCTATTTAATGAATTTGCTAAGTCCATGTTAAATACAATTATCATTAATGAAAATTTAGGGGAAAATTATGATAATATTTACCCTATTGAACCTCAGGATGTTATTTTAGTCACAGAATTTGATGAAGATGACAGTCCTTGGTTAGTTTTAATGGCAAACAAAGATTCTTTTTATAAAAAATTATCATTCCAAGATAACAAATCAATCTATTATGCTCAATTAGTAAATCCTGATGATTTGGCTATTTTTGCATTGGAAAATGATTATGAAGGAATTATGTTGTATGATGAAGAGATATTCATACCTATTCCAAGATCAATTTTGCTTGAAAAAATTGATTCTATTAAGATTTTATGTCATAATCCAAGATTAAATAATTCAATTTATTATGCATTACGTTAGGAGTGAAAATGTTAATTGAGGATTTAATCAATGTTCCTAATGTAGCTATTGTTAACAATATCATTCCAAAACAGGATATCTTTGAAGCTACTGGAATGACTAAGTCAGATAAGGATTACTTTGTAAGGTATGTAAAGCAAATTAGATGGCTTTATAAGTTTGATGATGCTTCTGTTAGGATAAAGCCTTTTGTCAATGATGAGAAATCATATTTGGAAGCCGAATTAATTAGCATTAAGTTAAAAAAGGAATTTCAAGAGTATAATCATAATACCGGTAATTATCATAGATTTGATGCAAGACTTGATAGGATTGTAGATATTCTTCTTAGGTTTATTCCTTATCCTATACTTCTATGTGCAGAATTCAATGATGAGATTAAATTTTATGTAAGTCATATAAGTGAAAGCAAATCAGATTATGATAAAATCACTTTAGATGAACTTATTTATACAGATTGGATTGATGTAAATAATTTAGATAGTTTTGATAAAGAATTGATTGAGAAATTGCAGATAGATAATTTGGATAAAACCAATGTATTTACATTTTATGATGATATAGTTACAGCTATTATTCAGTATAATGGATCTCAGGAAGTGGGTCAAAAGGTAACTTTAAGTCCAGAAGAAATTCAAAAGATAATGGATGAAATTAAAGTGCTTGAGAGAAAAATAGCTGATTTAAGAGTTGCAATTAGACGAGAGGATAATTTTAATATAAAAATGGATTATAATATTCAGATTAAAGAATTACAAATGGAAATAAAATTGTTACAAGAGGAGTTAAAATGAAAGAAACCCAATTAGATGGTGAAAGTTTGGATATTGTTTCTGATAATGTGTCTAAACTTAAAGAGATTTTCCCAGAAGTAATTACAGAGGATAAAATTGATTTTGATAAGCTTAAATTGATTTTAGGTAGTGATATTGATACAGATAGTGAGAGGTATAGCTTTACTTGGCCAGGAAAGACTCAAGCTATTAAGGAGTCTCAGAAACAGTCTACTGGTACTTTAAGACCTTGTAAGGAAGAATCCAAAAATTGGGACACTACTAAGAATTTATATATAGAAGGGGATAATTTGGAAGTTCTTAAATTGCTTCAGAAGGGTTATTATAATAAGATTAAGGCTATTTATATAGATCCACCATACAACACAGGTAATGATTTTGTTTACAAGGATAATTATTCTGATAATTTAACAAATTATTTGGAAGTAACTAGCCAGACTGAGGATGGACAAAAATTAACTACAAATACTGAGTCCGATGGTCGTTTTCATAGTAACTGGTTAAATATGATTTATCCCCGTTTAAAACTAGCTAGAAATCTTTTAACAGATGATGGGGCTATTTTTATTAGTATTGATGAAAATGAATTTTCTAATTTAAAAAGATTATGTGATGAAATCTTCGGTGAAGAAAATCATATAGGGGAGATAATTAGAAAAACTAAAACAATGACAGGTGATAGTGGTTCTGGATTTAACTTACAACATGAATATCTTTTAATATATGCAAAAAATATTAATTTATTTAAATTGCATGGTGAAGAAAAAGAATTTAAAAACTATTCTAATAATGATAATGATCCTAAGGGGGATTGGTGTTTAGCTGATCCTAGTGCTAAAAGTGGTGGGGATTCAACTTATTTCCCTATAGAAAATCCTTTTACAGGTAAAATTGATTATCCTCCAAATGGAAGATACTGGGCTTTTTCTAAAACTACTCTTGAAAGATATATTGAAGAAGGGAAATTAAAATTTAAAAAAGAACACAAGGATTCTGAAAGAGGATTTATCTTTAAAAGATATAAATGTGATGTTCAAGATATTTTTAATCCTGTGAACAGTTTATTTATTGAAAATGATTATTTAAATGAAAAAGGTACTTCAAATCTAAAAGAAGTATTTAATAATGCTTATTTTGATTATCCAAAACCTGTAGATTTTATAAAAAAATTAATAAAATATTCTACAGATCATAATGATTTAATTTTGGATTTCTTTAGCGGATCTGCAAGCACAGCACATGCAATTATAGAATTAAACAATGAATTAGATTCTAATAGAAATTTTATTATGGTGCAGTTGCCTGAAAAAACTGAAGAAAAATCAAATGCATATAAAGAGGGCTTTAATAATATTTGTGAAATTGGTAAAGAACGTATAAGGTTAGTTGGAGAAAAGATAGGAAATGTTAATGATAAAGTAGATATTGGGTTTAAAGTATTTAAATTGGATTCAAGTAATTTAAAGAAATGGGCTCCAGATTATGAAAATCTTGAAAAAACTTTAGATGATTTTTCTGAAAACATAAATGAAAATGAAAGAACTCAAGAAGACTTAATTTATGAAATCATGCTTAAATATGGTATTGATTTGACTTTACCAATAGAAGAATATGATGCAGGTGAAAATAAGATATATTCAATAGGATTTGGTGCTTTATTAATCTGTCTAGATAATAAAATAACCAAAGACATAACTGATTCTATTATAGAATTAGCTTCAGAAGATGTAAGTAGAGTTGTCTTTAAGGATAATGGATTTGCTTCTGATGCAGATAAAACTAATATTAAAGAAACCTTAAGAACACATAATATTGATGAATTTATAACTATTTAGGTTGGATTATATGAAAGAAACCACATTAACTGGAGAAAGTAAGGATATTCTTAATGAAAATATTGAAACTTTAAAAGAATTGTTTCCTGAGATAGTTTCTGAGGATAAAATTGATTTTGATAAGTTTAAAACAATT
>SFKZ01000122.1 GCA_004553595.1 Methanobrevibacter ruminantium
GCAACCAAAAGAAAAGGATCATCTATTTCTAGACAATCCTTCTTATCTCGTGGAGGTTGACGAGATATTAGTTATATTATATCATGATTAATATTATTGTTGAACGTATCTTGATATTTTTTAGGAACATCAATTTTCTTCTCTTGGAATCTAATCAACGTCCCGCCTTTGCATCTATATGCGCGTTGAACTTCATATATTTCTGATGTGATGTTGATCTCTTCAAAAGGAACATCTTCTAATAAATCATATTTAGATGTATCAGCGCCATATAGATTCGTATTTCTATCGCTCATATATTTATCGAAATTAATTCCGCCCGCTTTAACAACTAATTTATCTCCACTAAGCAATTTATAGCGCTTTGGAGCGGTGAATTGAGCGCGCTTGATTCCTTCTTCATCTTCTATTCCCCAACCGCCTAATTCGTCGTTTAAATTCAATGTTTTTAATACGCTTAACGTTTCTTCATTCTTAATCATGAATATTGAATCGGTATCGAAATATACGATGTTTTTATAACCGAATTTTAGCGCAGTTCCGACGAGTGTCCTTCTTGTGTATGCAGGAATACATGATCCTAACGGAACGTAAGCATATCTTCCAGCAACTTCTTTATTTTCTTTTTCATATACACGAGATGTTATAATTCCGTCCTCATTAATAATATTTTCGAATCCGAAATTATGCGGACGTTCAATCATCTTCCCATAGAAGCTATTATTCAATAATTTAAATCTCATCGTATTATATGCGTCTTTATTCTTTTTCGCTTCTAAACGCTGAGAATAATTATATTTCATATATCTTCTAAATGGAGAAGGTTTCGCATTGTAGAAATATCCGTCGATATATTCAATTGTTAAGTCTTCATAACATTTCATCATTAAAGGAATCTCGAAGTTCCACACTGTCAAAATCCTACCTTCTACAAAAGGGAGTCCAATTAAAGAAATAACACAGTGTAATTTGACACCTGAGTATGAAATTTTAATGCGACAACAACTAATCCCAAATTTATTCGGTGGTGGACCTTGAAAATATGTTCCTTTGCCGTAAGGGAAATAATTCAAAGCTAAACTTGAAGGATGCGCCTGATGTAAATCGATATGAATCAAGTCTTGTTTAATGTCGATAAATTGATAACGCTCTGGAGCGTATGTAATTCCACCAGATACCGACTCACGAACGAAATCATTTTCTTCCTGATCTAATTCAGGATAAATCTTTCTAAATTCGTTATAAGGTTTAAAATTTTTCGGAAAAGTATATTTGAGCGCATTCTTAACGCTATAAGTCGCTGCAGATGTTGAACTCCAAAATATTTTATCATCTCCGACTTTTTCAAGAATCTCCATGATGATTCGTGTATCTTTGAAGCAATATTCTTTTTCTTCTTTAGTAATTTTATAATCGTGAAGGCGGTTTTTAGTATAATCAATTTCGCCTTTTTGAGTCTCTAAATTAAAGGCTTTAGCAACTGAGCGAAGACTTCCTGAGAATATCTTGTTTAAGTCTCGAAAAATGATTTTTCCCGCCTTTTTATTCATTTTTAATTGAACCGACCAAACGGAAGAACAGCTTCTTGTTGAAATTGAATTAAAACAATATTCATCATTTTTCCAATCAATAGATTCTTTGTAAACATATCCTAATTTCTTTAAAACGGGCAATATAAAGCTCCATTCAAAAGATAGATTGAAAATATAGACACAAATATTTTTGACTTGTCTCACGTGGTTTATTGGTTTAGCGTTTGCTTTAATTTTTAGTTTTTCGAGAAATTCTTCTATCGAATAAAAATAGGATTCTTCATCATCTATTTTTGAACTTTCATCAATGAACGAACCTAACCAACAGGACGTTTCATTTTTCGCTATTGATTCGGAATCATTATGAGACTCGATGTCCATCGCAAAAATACGAAATTTTCTTCTAGAAATGTATTTAATCATTTTAGTTCCTCCTTCTAAAAGATTATTTATTTCTAAGCTTTGAAATATTAGTGCGGAATATTTGCTTTGTTGTTTCTAAAAATGTTTCATAAGAAATCATATTTGATTCCCATTTATATAATTCTTCTTTAAAAGCGATAAATCTTTCTTCATAGAATGAATTTTTATGAGAATATAAAAAATCGACTAATTCTGATACATCTTCTCCTCGCATTTCAGCGGACTCTTCAATTCTTGTAATAATAAATTCCATTTGAGCGGAGTAAATTTTCCCTTTAGCGTATCTTTCCGACTCTTTTAATTTTTGAATGGTGGATTTTCTTCCTTCACGTTTAAGCGATTGGAGAATCTTTTTTCTCGTTGGAGTTCCAACAATTCTTTTTTGATTCTCATCAAGCTCTTTAAAGGCTTTTCTTGTTTTTCTCAAACGTTTTGATAATTGTTTTCCGAGTTTTAAAGGTTTTTTCTTTCGCGCTTTTCGTGGCTTTGGAAGTCCTTTTTCTTTAGCTTCGGCGATTGCCTTCTTTTTGGATGATCCAGCGCGAATTGCTTCTTTTTGAGCAGTGGATAATGTTGCGTTCGCTAATTTACGAAAATAAACATTTCCAGACTTTCCTTTATATTTAACACCGTTAATTGACTTAATAATAATCCCGCCTTCTTTACGTTTAACATAT
>SFKZ01000123.1 GCA_004553595.1 Methanobrevibacter ruminantium
CAAATGCTTTGTGATAAACGCGAAGATTGCCTTGAAAAAATCTGTAGATATATATAATGCGGAGCCCCTGGCCTCCCCCTTACCAACCTGCCAGCTTTCGTATAAACTGAACAAGAAAGGAAAATAGCACTTTATGAATAAATTTCTCTGCCTTAGTTTTGACGATGGCCCAAATGTTGAAAGTGGTGACACAACAATGAATGATATGCTGGACATCCTTGAGGAATACAATGTCCCAGCATCTTTCTTTTTAATCGGAAATAAAATCACAGAAGAAAATAAATCTGTAATCCAACGGGCAATAAAACTTGGATGTGATATCGAAAACCATTCATGGACTCATCCCAAAATGGCAGAACTTTCAAAAGAAGAAATCGAAGCTGAATACGAAAAATGCGACAACGCTATCCTTACCCTTACAGGAAAAAAAGCACAGTTTTTTAGACCACCATATATTTCGGTAAGCCAACAAATGTACGACATAATAAAAGTTCCATTCATATGCGGACTGGGCTGTAACGACTGGGATCCTGAATATGACGCTGAATACCGCTACAACCAGATGCTAAAAGACGCACAGAACGGAACTATTTTTCTCCTTCACGTAATGGAAAAAAATTCACCGACACTCCAAGCTGTTAAACGAATAATTCCTGAACTTAAAAAGCAGGGATACACTTTCGTAAATCTTCCTGACCTGTTTAAAAATTGCGGTGTAAATCCGGACATTCCAAATTCACTTTGGTCTGTAGCCCAAAAGACTTACAACAACACCTGGAATATTAACTAAAACTCCTTTTATATAGTAGAATATTAATATCAGTTAGAGATAAATGTTCAGTATAACGGAGAAATTATGAAAAAGTTTTTTATTTATACACTTCTTTTGATTTTTGGAATTTCATTATTTGCTGACGAACCTTTGCTTGATAATGATAAAAAATCTTCTGTTGAAAATGGAAGTTATAAAGTTGTTTTCACTTATACAAATCTTCTTCCCCTCAATTATCAGAAAAAAAATATTTTATTTACTGTTTATAAAAATGGTATCAAATATGATACTCAGACAATTAAAGATGTTTTAAAAAATCCAAAGGGACTTCAAAGAACAGCATCTTATTATTATTGGGGAACTTGCAAGGCCATTTACGAAAAAGGAATTATTCTTGATACAGTTGAAGGATACAAAATATACAATTTCGAAGCCAAAAAATTCCTTTCACTGACAGATAAAAGCAATGCTGTTTTCTGGACACAAAAAGATCTTATTCATCATTCCCTCGAAAAAATTACAACAAACGGCTCTATTGAAAATTATAATTATTTTGATTACGACTCTAATGTTGGTCATATTGTTGCAGCAACCTATGGCCGTACAGAAAGAAGAGCCTCTTCTCCTAACTACAAAAAACCAGTCAGCATTTCTGCACCTCTTCTTTACTGGAGCATTAACAACGCAGGACTTTTAACAATTGCCCGGGACTCTGCTGACTTTACAAAAAGCAATACTCAAATTTATAAAATCTACATTGATGAAAAAAATGAAATTGCTTATGCTATTCAAAACAATCAGTTTGTTCGTTATAAATATACTAACAACGATTAATAAGAAGATTTTTCTATGACTATTTTTAACAAAGATTCTTTTTCAAGAGGTGCTAAATGAATATTATCGGTTCTATCATTTCAGGAATAATTTCTGCTGTTCTTTCATTCATTTTTATTGGGGCTATCATCACTGCTGCAGAAACAAAAGGTTATGCAGGTAAATTAACCAGTGCTTTAAAAGTTTTTGGGTTTTTACAAATAGCCTTTTCTATCGTATCCCAATTTTTTTCTTCAGTTGCTAATACATCTGGGAATGGAGATTCAATTTTAATTTTCTGCATTATCTTTTTTGTTCTCTACATCATTTGTGTAATCATATTTACTGTACTTTCATTAATAACAATTTTCAAAAAAGATCTTAGAAACAATTATGGAACAAGTGAAAAAAATTTAAAGATAGATATTATTCTTTGTATGTTCCTTGGATATTTTGGTGTTCACAAGTTCTATGAAGGAAAAATCGGTATGGGAATTCTTTATATTTGTACCTTTGGTCTTTTCGGGATCGGAACTTATATAGATTTAATTAAACTCCTTATTGGTAATGGATCTGATAAAGATGGCGATTCTATCCGTTGCTGGAATTAATTGTAAAATTACCAGGTTTGTGAGATAATCTTCGTATATAAAGAAAATTATTAAAACGGGAAGGATACTATGAAAAAGTTTTTAGCTATGCTCATTTTGTTAACAATTCCTGCTTTGACAATATTTGCCAAAGGAAGCGAATTATCTGTTGACGATATCACAACTGAAGCATTGATGGATATGCTTGGTAAGGAATATTCAGATAACGCTCTTATTGATGAAGACGGTGATCTTTTCATTAAGATTGATGGAATCGGTATTTATATTGAAGTAGATGAAGATAGAGAACTTATCAAACTGTATACACAGTGGGGAGATCTTGAAAAAGTTTCTGAAACAAGACTCTGCAAGCTTTTGAACAAATGGAACTCAGATAAGATCTTTGCTACTGCTTACTCATACAA
>SFKZ01000124.1 GCA_004553595.1 Methanobrevibacter ruminantium
AATCCTTTCTTTTTCTTCCCATGAATTTGTCCTACCTTGACCTTAGCACAAATTCGTTGTTTTTTCTCCTCCGTGTCTAAATCTGAGGCTTATTATATAGTATTACTTGATAAGTTAATAAGGAAGAAATATTGCGAATAACAAAAACAGAAGTGACTTAAAATATTCTTTCTTTTTATTCTTCAATTTTTATCTCCATATTTTCTTCGTAAGTTGCATGATTCACAAACGCTTTACAACCAGTATTGTATTACCAATATTGTGTTCGTTTTATTAATTTTTTGATTTTGTATTACATTAATAATGATCTCTAAACTCTATTCCATCTTCGCTTACCCAAAAAGCTCTTAACAAATAGTCAGAACACATTTCTAAATCAGGAAATGGTTCTTCGTCCTTCCAATAAAATGGCATTTTCCCTGAAACTTGATAAAAATGAAAGGACATAATTTCATAAGATTTATTCTTATTATATTGGTCAAGACAATAGGATTTTAAAAAGATTTTTGTTGGGAGCAGACTCTTTTTTACAATATAATATTTTACAATTAATGATTTTCCATCGCATTCTGTAATATCATCCATCCTTAAATCTCGAAATGTAAGACCATTAAAATGAACAATATCTTCTTTCGGAATGTTTTTGTCACCATTATATGAGATATACGGATGCGTAATACCTAGGTAAATAATAAAAATTGGTAGAAGTATTGAGAGAATTAGGAAAAAAATGTGGTTGATATAAATGTTCTTAATTTTCAATTTGTAATTCTACCTCTTCTTCATAAGTTGCATGATCTATAAAAGGTTTACATCCTGTATCACATTCATTGAAATGTTGTAAAATATACCATCCTTGAAATCCTGAACGCAAAGCTGGAAGTCTATCAAAACTAACTAAATCATTAGAATCTAATCCAAAATGATCATAGAAATCAAATAATAGCTTGCAATAAAATTTTCTATTTTTTATTGATATATTTTTGGCAATAACATCAAAACCTTGAGTATCGTGAAAACACAACATAGGTCCATTTGGTCCGTCTGTAAAATAGTTTCCAAATACAGGTCTCTTTACTCCTGCTTCGGATTTATATTTTCCATAAATAGAATTATTAAAATCTTCTATATCAAACACTCCCATCTCATATTTATATTTTTTTATATAATTTTCAAATCTTTCTCTAAATTCCTTTATACATTTTTTAGTTTTACTATGTTCTGTAAACAATTTATTTAAGAGAGAATCATTTTTATAATCTGTATTGTCATTTTTACAAAATCTGTTATAAAGCTTAAATGCTAATGTTTCCCAATCAGAATCATCTTTTGTACAAAAATTTATTAACCATTCCATAGCTTCTTTTGCATCTTTAATGATAGAGTTGTTTAAAGAATCTATTCTATTCTCAATTTCTTGAAATTCTACAGAGGTATTTGGAGATATACCATTATGTAGAAGTTCCTGAGCTCGTGACTCTCTAAGACTCTTAAAATGATTTAACTCACTAAAAAAAGTATATAAACTAGGATTATTTTTTACTATTTCCTCAGAATTTTGATCTGCATATGTCATATCTTCTGAAGTTTGATTTTTATCATTTCTTTTTTTACCAGGACGATATTTATGTTGAAATATAACAGTATCATCGTATTTTATTTCAAATTCCTCTCTTGTATATTTTGCACCTTTGGCCAAAGGGGCATCTTTTGATATTATTTTAATATAGTCTTCTCTATCCTCAGGTATATAAATTTTGCTATTTGCTTCAATTGTGTGATTATTTATTTGATTATTTTCTTCTAACCATCGCATCAGTTTATAAATATTCGATTCATTTTTACTGAATCCAATATTATACAAATATTCATACTGCGATTCACAATCAATGAGTAATTTTTTTGACTGATATCTAGTTCCAGTTTTTTCTTTTATTTCAATTTGTTTTTTGTTAATCTCAGACATTTCTAATCCTCAAATGAGATAAAATATTTTCCTTTCTCTAAATTTTCTTCTTTAGCATAGCCATTTTCATCAGTTGTACCTGATATGCATTTTTCTTCAAGTAAATAAATATAATACTTTTTGTTTGCTAAAGGTTTTCCTGATTTATCAACATATTGAACTTTTATCCAGCCTGTTACATCAAGCTGTGCAGATTCTTCACTTTCAACGCCGTCGCACTCAACGGTGAAAGCATATTCAGGAAGGGTATAGCCTTTTTCTTCCATTTCTTTCTGGCTTTCGGTATCGTCGTTATCTTCGGTGTACTTTACTTTCCACTTAGCTTTGATTTTACCATTCTGTACCTTTCCAGATACAGAATCTATATCATCATCATTACCGTCATCGTCTTTTTCTACAATCTTAATTGTTGCTGATTTTCCATCGTCAATGTCTGTAACATCAGCACAAAGGTAGACTTCATCGCCAACAAGAGCTTTTGTAATTGTCTGTCCGTTTGTATCTTCCCAGTGTGGATTCATGATTTTCGGATTCTTTTCATTGGATGTGTTTTCTAAGTCGCTCTGATTCTCAGCCTTGCTTCCGCCCGCAGAAGCTACTAGTGAGTTCTCTTCCTGTG
>SFKZ01000125.1 GCA_004553595.1 Methanobrevibacter ruminantium
TTAATGGGATTTGCGGCGTTACTTATTTTTCTTTTCCATTTTTATATACCTTTGAGTTCAGAAGGCAATATTTTTGCTTTTGCGTATCTTGGTGTAGATATCTTCTTTTTTGTCTCAGCATATTCGCTGGGAAAAAAAGAAGATATTAAATTTGTTCCTTTCATTAAGAATAGACTTCTTTCTGTTTACATTCCTTTTGTTATATTTGCACTGATTTCATTTTTTTACAAAGACTGGAAAATTGAAAAGCTGTTGAAAGTTTTATGTGGCCTGGATTTTTTTGAAAAAAGTGGAGGAGCGTTCTTGTGGTATTTAATTGCGATTATGTTCCTTTACCTTTTAGTTCCATTTTTTTCATGGCTTAAAGGTAAAATAAAATCACTTGCTTTTCTTATTTTAAATCTGTTTTGGATTACAACAGCTTTTGTTCTGGAATATGCATTTAACTTTACAAATATCAATATTTTAATTCTAAGGCTTCCTGTTTTCTTTATCGGCTTTTTTTATGATGAAATAAAATCACTCTTGAAGATAAAATCTGTTGATCAGATGAATGTAAAGCAGAAGGTTATTTCAGCTTTAATAGATCTTTGTATCGTTGCAGTGGGGATAATTTTAATTCTGTGTTTCGGAACTAAAATCAAATTGAATAAACCAGTTACAGAACTTTATTACATATTTGCTGTTCCTGCTGTTATCGGTTTATATGAATTGTTTAACCTTGCATGTTTAAACTGGAAATTTATTGTTCTTGAATTTTTAGGAAAGTTAACCTTAGAGGTTTATGCTTTTCAGATGATGTTTGGATATAATGTTGAAAGCTTTCTTTTAAAAAACTTAAAAAATTTAATTCAAATTAATCCATTAAGAAAAATTATAGCATTTTTAGTTACTTTGCTATTTATTGTTTTAATAGCATTTATTTTTCATTTTTTGTATAATTGTGTAAAATCAATGTTTATGAAATCAAGTAAACAGAAAGAGGTTAAATAATGAAAAAAAATCATATTAAAGAAATTATTTTTGCCAGCATTTTTATGTGTATGTGTTTGATAAGTTGTGGTAATAAAAGTTCTTCTTCTTCAGATGCTAATACAATGGGCACTAAGCTTGCAGCAGTTTTCAAAAAAGAAATTACAAAAGAAACTGATATTGTAAAAGTTGCCGATGCAATTGCAGCTTCTTCTGCTTGTGATCTTGAATGTGTTGTTTCTGAAATTGAAGAAGGTTACCTTGCTGGGTTTAGCTCTGATATTAACGGCTTTAATAAAGGTGTTACAATTATGCCTCTTATTGGAAGTATTCCTTTTGTAGCATATATATTTGAAGTAAATAATCCGGAAGAGTTTAAATCAGTACTTTTGGATAGTGCAGACCCACGCTGGAATATTTGTACACAGGCAGATGAAACTGTATGTGATATTTCTGGAAAGTATGTTTTCTTTACAATGTGTCCAGGTAATGATGAATAACTAAAAATGTAGAAAGCTCTATCAGTTAAAACTGCTTTAAATTTCCTGCAGTAATAGAGCTTTCCAGTGAAGTGAAAAGTAAAGTCTGAAGGTAATCTAAAAATTTTGCTTTATCGAGTTCCTTGTTATATTTTATGTACCAGGCAATCTGGTTTGATACCATTGAAGTGAAATTGAATGTCAAAAAATTCCTGAAATCTTCAGAAATGATAAAACCTTTTTCCTGGCAGATAAAATCAATTGTATGGGCAAGAAATGTCTTTAGATCCCGTTCATATATGTTCTTCAACTCCTGTTCCCCAAGGGATTCAAAAGCTGTCTGACATAGAGTCAGATTATTGTCTATGTATGACATAATGAAAATCAAGGCTTGCGAAACCTGTGCATTTGCTGCTTGAAAAGAATCAATTATATTTTTAATTTCCTGTTCATAAGTCCAGTACAAAAGTCCGTACATATTTTCAAAATGGTAATAAAAAGTGTTTCTGTTGATTCCGCAGGTTGAAATAATGTCTCCAACTGTTATTTTTGAGAAAGCCTTTGTTCCAACTTCTTTTTTTAGTGCGTTGGCCATTTTTATCTTTGTTTCAGAGGAATGCAAATCCGGTGTCATTCTTATATTATCTTTTAATTGAATATTTTTGTCTATTTCGTATTAGACAATTAATAAAAATTGTCTATTGAACTAAAAACCAAGAATTATTAATTTTGAAATATGAAAATTTCCAGAAAAAAAATAATAGTAATCAGTTCATCTATTGCAGTATTTATTCTTCTTATTTTACTTGTTTCTCTTAAGAAGAAACCTTCAGATAAATCAGAGACTTTGCCGGCTGTTGTTATTCAAAAGCCGGTAAGACAGAATCTTGATGAATCAATTACTATAACTGGTTATGTTGAAGCTAAAACGATGATCCCTGTAGTTCCTTTTGTAAACGGCACAATTATGGAATATCCTGCGAAGGCTGGTGATTTTGTAACAAAAGACACTGTTCTTGCAAAAATTGATGATCAGCCATTCAGACAGACTATGCTTCAGGCTCAGGCAGCTTATCTTGCTTCAAGAAGTACTTTTGACAGAGTAAGCAGTTTG
>SFKZ01000028.1 GCA_004553595.1 Methanobrevibacter ruminantium
ATAATAATAATAATAATAATAATAATAATAATAATAATAATAATAATAATAATAATAATAATAATAATAATAATAATAATAATAATAATAATAATAATAGAAATTAGAAATTATCTGCAAGATATGATAAGAATATGGATGCTGCAGTTAAATCAGCAGTTGTTCCAGGATTCAATTTATTTTCATAAAGATAATCATCAAATTCCAATAATTTTTCAACAAATGAATCATCATCCTTAAATTCCAAAATATCACTTGCCTTTTGAGATACATCTTCTGCCACTTCATCCCCGTATTTTCTTGAAATTAAAGTGTCTGGAATTTGTGATAGGATTGTCATGAATGTTAAAACAGTAGCCTTATTGATTACATCAACATCATCAGAGGTTTTCCAAAAGCTTGAATAGCAAGGATAACCGATTTCAAAACAAACAGGCATTTTATTGGTGAGTTCATTTGCTAATCTGTCCCAACCAGCGGAGATTTCCAAAACATCAAACATTGTCTGATTGTTTGCACGCAATTCATCCTTTGCCTTTTCGCTCATTACATCAAATTCATCCTGATCTCCCATTCCACCAGCATCAGCAACATTGATGGCATCATAAAGGTTTACTGCATCCTCAACAGTTGTAGCATCCATTAAACGACCCACATTTTCTTGAATTTCATCAAAGCCATTGCTTATTGAAGCTGCAGCTGCAATTGGAATGCACATCATCATAATGCCTAAATTAGTGTTGGTTTCAATCCATCTGTTGGTTTCATCAACAGCTTGGAAAATGTATCTTCCCAATTCCGCTTCGGACAGGTCATCAATTTCCTTAGCTTGACTTGCAACAGCTTCCATAGTGTCTCCAATAACTACAGCGCTAATTGCAAAGTCCTGAAATACCATGTCATCGTAATTTCTAGTTCTGTGAACATTTCCTGGTTTTGGCCAACCGCTCACTTCAAGAACAGATGCAATTTGAGCCAATTTAGCAATTTCTTTTGCTTCCACAAACATTCCTCCATAATCATAAGTGGTCTAAAGCATAAGGAGCGAAATTAGTAATAATCAAATCAGCTCCAGCCCTTTTTATGGACAATAATGATTCCATTATAGCCTCTTCAGACAAGTATCCGTTTTCAATAGCTGCCATAATCATGGAATATTCTCCGCTTACATTATAGGTCACTAAAGGCATTGGGAACTCATCCTTAATTGTTTTAATTATATCTAAATAAGGTAGTGCCGGTTTAACCATTAAAAAGTCAGCGCCTTCAATTACATCAAGTTCCGCTTCCCTGATTGCTTCAAGAGCATTTGCAGGATCCATTTGATATGATTTTCTGTTACCTGCAGTAGGAGCAGAACATGCTGCTTCCCTAAATGGATAATAGAATGAAGAAGCAAATTTAACTGAATAGGACATAATCATTGTATTGTAATAACCGTTTTCATCAAGAATTTCCCTTAATGCTTGTATTCTTCCATCCATCATATCAGAAGGAGCTACAATGTCTGCACCTGCCTCTGCATGGGAAAGTGCAACTTTTGCAAGATATTCCAAGGATTCGTCATTTAAGATTTCAAAGCCAAAATCAGTGTCATCATTCTTTTCAATCAAACCGCAATGGCCATGAGAAGTGTATTGGCATAAGCAAACATCAGTAATGATAACTAAATCAGTTTCCTCCTTAAGCTTGCGGACAGTTCTTTGAACAATTCCTGTTGAAGCAAAAGCAGGAGATCCAATTGCATCCTTTTTCTCAGGGCTTGGAAGGCCGAAAACAATAATGGATTTCAAGCCTTTAGCTTCCAATTCCTTTGCATATTCCACACAGTCATTTAAAGAATATCTGTATTCTCCAGGCATTGTGGAAATAGCTTCCTTTTCACCATCTTTAAGGTCTTCTTTAACGAAAATTGGATAAATCAAATCCTCTTTATTCAATTTGGTTTCACGTACAATGTCTCTAATTTTAGAGTTTTTCCTATATCTTCTCATTCTTGTAATTGGAAAATTCATGATTTCACTTCTTAATGATTATTAATAAAAAATTATTACTTTAAATTAATTTAGATTAAATTGGAATAATTTAAAGTTTTATAAAAATTATTTTTTTATAAAATTTATTCATATAATAGTTTATCAAATTACTAATATAAATTTTAATGTAAATTCATATAAAAACTTAAACTATATTAAGGGAAATAAAAATATTTAATATTAGAAAATTAAATTGAGGAAAGTGAACAAACTTATAATAATTTAATAAAATCTTTTGAGGAATTATATGACAAACACTATTGGAAAAATCTTTTCAATTACAAGTTTCGGTTCCAGTCATGGAAAAGCACTTGGAGCAGTTATAGATGGATGTCCAGCTAATTTGGAACTTAGCGAAGAGGATATTCAAATTGAATTGAATAAAAGAAGACCTGGAACAAGTGCGCTCACAACATCCAGAAAGGAAGGGGATAAAATAGAAATTGTATCTGGAATATTTGAAGGAAAAACAGATGGAACCCCAATCACTGGAATCGTTTATAACACCAATCAAAAATCCAAGGATTATTCAAACATTAAGAACACTCCAAGGCCAGGACATGGAGATTTTTGCTGGATGGAAAAATATGGAATCTACGACTATAATGGAGGAGGTCGTGGAAGCGGCAGAATCACCATAGGACATGTTATTGGAGGGGCTATTGCAAAGAAACTATTAAAGACCCAAGGCATTGAAATAATATCCCACATTGTCCAAATAGGAAATATCAAAGCAGAAAATATAGATTATGGAAACCTAAAAGACACAATTGAAAAAAACAACGTCAAATGTGGTGATGCAAATGCTGCAAAACTCATGGAAGAATTGATCCTTTCCAAAAAACAGGAAGGGGATTCAGTTGGAGGAATAGTTGAAACAATTGCAACTGGAGTTCCTGCAGGACTTGGAGAGCCAGTGTTTGGAAAGCTTGATGGTGATTTGGCACAAATTTTAATGAGCATTAATGCAGTTAAAGGAGTTGAAATAGGATTAGGCTTTGAAAGTGCAAAATCAACAGCATCAGAGATTAACGATGAATTCTACTACGATGAAGACAATAATATAAAAACTAAAACCAATAATTCTGGAGGAATTCTTGGTGGAATGAGTAATGGAATGCCAATCGTTTCAAGAATTGCTGTTAAGCCAACACCTTCAATCTCTAAAATCCAAAATACAATTGACTTGGAAAAAGGAGAAAACACAACAATTGAAATCAGTGGCAGACATGATCCATGCATATGTCCAAGAGTCACTGCAGTTGCCGAATCAGCTACAGCTATCATTTTAGCGGACCATATGATTCGCGGAGGATTTATACATCCGACAAACTTAAATAAGTCTATTTAAATCAAGAGACGCATTTCATGAAAGAATCTTGAAATTACATGAAATGAAAAATAGCAAAAAATATTATAAAATTTTCAAAAATTAAAATAAAAAATACTGAAAAATTTTAAAAAAATTTTGTAAAAATAGATATAAAAAATTAAAAATAAAATAAGAAAATAATTTAGTTGTCATAATTATTTTTCTTATTATTCCTTTTTTTTATTTGGTTTTGATTCGAAATTAAGGGAATAGACATCCTCTTGTTTTATGCGATTTGCAAACCTATCCTTAAGACGAATCATTTTAGAACGTTCAGGATATTTCTCATTGATATCCACTTTCATACCATCAAAAGCAGCTAATGTTCTAACTCCAGTCTTTTTAGAGACTCTTATTGCCTCTTCAACTGGGTTTGCAGCAATCATCTTGAAACCGAAGTGTGTCATAATCGCTAAACTTGGCTTGACCTGCTCAACAATGTCAATGAAATTATCAGTGCACATATGTCCCCTAATGGATCTTGGTCCTGGCCTTAAGACACTACCAATTAAAATGTCTGCATTTTTATGGTATTTCGGCAATTCATCAAAATATTCAGTGTCAGCAGTGTATGAAATCTTAAACCCATTATTCTCTATTTGGAAACCTACACCTGTAGGGTCTCCATGTCTTGTTTCAGTACCTTTAATGGTAAATGAAGGAAAACGTGCTATCTTATTAGGAGTCAAGATCAAATTTTTAGAATTGCTTTTATGATAACTTGAAATAGCAGGACCCCAACGTTGGAATTTTTCAAAAACAGATTGGCTTCCCATAATGATACCATTGTTCTTTGTCATTCCTCTTGTCATTGCTTCAATGAATATTTCAGCATCATTATAATGGTCTGTATGAGAATGAGAAATAAAAACTCCATCAATTTTAGTGGGATTTACACCAAACTGATAAGATCTGACCAATGCTCCAGGACCGGGGTCAACTTGATAATTCTTTCCTCCAAAATCATCAATTCTGAAGCCCCCAGTCATTCTCTTTTGACTGATGGTGGCAAACCTACCACCTCCAGAACCTAAAAATGTAATTTTCATTATTGTCACCTTTTAAAAAAACAAATAATACATTCAATCCAAATACAATCAATAATAAACACTACTTATTTAAGATGACATAATATGATATCACATTTTAAATTAGCCTTATTACGTTTAATGCATAAAACTTCATTTTCAATAACAACTTGGTCTTTTAATAATGCATCATCTTCCTCTTCAACAAACATGATAACATTTTCACCAGGCTTTGCAAGAAGTTTCCAATTGATGTCAAATGCCCTTACATCAGGATTTAATTTCACTTGAATCATCTTTTCATCAATTGAATCAACAATTCCCACAGGACCTTCATCGATAATTGTGGAAGCTAATTTAATTGTTTCATTTTGTTTTAATAAATCTTCCCTAAGCTTTGTTCTAAACTTAGCTAAAAGAGTTACATCTCTTTCAATGACTTCATCCAAATAATCTTGAACCTTGTCTTTTGATAAGTTGTTTTGTTGAATAACAACATCATATTTAGTACCTAATGAAGGAGTTTTTTTAGAGATATCATCTATTATCTGACCAAAAATATCTCCCATATATTTTAAGCTGAAACTAGGTTTCCATCTGTTTTTAAGCATTTCATTAGCTAAAGATTTTGTAATCTTATTTCCAAATACAATTATGGAAGATTCTCCTCTTTTGGCATTGACTATTTCAGATCCAGTTAGTTCAATAATTTGGAAACCGTTTGTTGTACCATAAATTCTTTTTCTTTTGGTTTCCATAGTTCCTCTTGAACTTACTTCCCCTACAGCTACATTTTCTACACTTTTTACTTTAGTTGCATCATCTGTAATTTTTAAGCTTATTCCGAGCTCTTCCGCTCTTGCATATAATTCTTCATCACTAGTGATTTCACCGGTGTAAATTTCTTGTTCTAAAAGTTCACGTTCATCTTTAGAACCAAAATAGGCAATTCTTCTCTTATCTCCTGCCATTACACATCCTTTCTTTCCAACATAAGCAATAATTAAACTCATACTCTCACATCGCTTAATAATAGGCATATTAAATTTTAACTTTACAATTCATAATAATTTCAATCTATGCCTTCAAATTTATATTTTTTTAAATCAATTAAAAATTTCAAATCTCAAAAAAGCATATTAAAACTTATAAAAACATTAAAAATGAAGGATTAACTCAACCTTCCGCTACAACTTTTTTGAAATTTAATATCTTATTTTATATTTATATTTTTACAAATATAAAAAGTTTTTATAAAATATTTTAAAATTTAAACTAAAATAAGGGAAAATAATAAAAAATCGATGAAAATTTTCACTTGAAACCTTAAATGTTTTAATTATATAAAACTTTAAATATTGTAATGAACAAAGTAGAATTAATTATTATTTGGAGGCGATTATATGGTTAAAATTAATGAAATTTACAGATGTAACCACTGTGGAAACATGGTGGAAGTTATTGTTGAAGGCGCTGGAGAATTAGTTTGCTGTGGAGAAGCAATGGAACTTTTAGAACCTAGACAATTACCAGAAGGTGGAGTGAAACACATCCCTGTAATTACCAAAGAAGACGGCAAAATTGTCGTAACTATGGGAGAAGAACCTCACCCAATGTTAGAAGAACACTACATTAATTTTGTTGAATTAATTGTTGGGGATCAAGTTTACCGTGCAAACTTAAAACCTGGTGATGAACCTAAAGCAGTATTCGATGTAAATGCAGAAGTTGAAGATGTAAAAGCTATTGAATATTGTAATATCCACGGTTTATGGCATTCCTAAGTATTATTTATTTTAAATAATACTTTTCTATTTTTTATTTTTTTAAAACATTTAATTTGCATTATTTTCTAATTTACTATTTTTACTATTATCACTTTTACTTAATATTCCACTATTCTAACTATTTTTCATCAAATTACTAAATTTTATTAAATATGAAATTCATAATATTAATATTATATAAGTTAAATCTTTTAAATTAAATTTATCAAATTATTAACTAATTAAAAAAGATTGTTTAAAATTAAAAAAATTAAATTTGATAGCATGAGAAAAGATATTGTATTAATTGTTTTGATATTGATAGCCGTCGTTAGTATAAGCGGTTGCATTAATGATCCTATTGATAACATAAACAGTAGAATGAAAGATTTGAACACTGATATCACTGAAGGAGATAACGATTATAACGCTGCAATAAGTTCCATCAATAGCCGTGACTATGCAAGTGGAAACAATAACATTCAAATTGCAAAGGAAAAATTTAATGACGCAGAAACAAAACTTTCAGAAATTGAAGAGTATCAAGATGACTTGAATGAAAGTGTATATAAAGAGTATATTGATTTGATAAAGGAAGAAGTGTCATTAAAGAAACAGGCAAGCGATGAGCTTTATTTAGCTATTCAATACTATGCAAATAATGATCCTTATTCCGGAAATTCATATGCTAAATCAGCAAATAATCAAATGAAAAAAGCAGTGATACTTCAAGGTGAAAGAAATCAATTAGTTGAAGAAAACTCAGAATTATTCAAAAAAGCAGGAATAATCTAAATAGATTATTGTTCCATGCAAATTATTAATTTATTGAATTTATTAGAAATCTGTGAGGGGGAAAAATGAAAAAAGCATGCCCTAAATGTAATGGAACCGGATCCATAGTTGTAGATACAAAAATATGCGAAAATTGTGATGGAACCGGTTATGTAGATACATTTGAAATGAAAAGTCACTTTAAAGGCGTGAACAGTAATGCTAGAGCTAAATTTGATTTAGATGCAGACCAAGATGTTCCATGTGAAGTTTGTGATGGCAAAGGAATGGTGGATGTCTTGGAAGACTGTTCCTACTGTAATGGAACCGGTGAAATTACTGTTTGCAATGATTGTGGAAAACGTATTGACTCTGATAAGAATTACTGCGACGAATGTGCAGAAAAGCAAGAAGCAGAAAAGATAAAAAAACAATTGGAAAGAGAGAAAAATCCGGAAAAAATTGTTGTGGAATCTGACATCTCTGGTAAGGAAATTGTTTACGAATTAGATGGATTATGTGAAATGAGTGATTTGGAACTTAATTCCATCTACAGAGGTAAAGTTACAAGAGTAGAAAGATATGGTCTTTTTGTAAGCTTAAACAATCAAGTTTGGGGACTCATGAGAACACGCAATTCCTCAAATAAAGTGGGAGATTATGTATTCGTAAGAATCACCCAAATCAAAGAGAGAAAACGTGAAGTGGATATGGCTCCTGCAAGCGTTTTCAAAGGAGAATATGTAATTAAAAAAGTCAAGAAAAACATCAAAAGAACCAAAATCGAAACTCTTGATGATTCTTCAATGGGTAATGTCGTTAAAGTCCATGGAGAAGTTATACAGATCCAACAGACTTCTGGACCAACTATTTTTACAATCACTGATGAAACTGCAATTACCTGGGCTGCAGCATTTAATGAACCTGGAGTTAGAATGTATCCTGAAATTGAAATAGGGGATATTGTAGAGGTAATTGGAGAAGTCAATAAACATAATGGTGAAATTCAAATAGAATCAAGCAGCATTGAAAAGCTTGGTGAGGAAGAAACAAATAAGATGAAGGAATTCATTGATATTGCTTTAGATAAAAAGGCAGAACCTGAAGATGTTGATTTCTTAATCCAAAGCCCAGTTTTAGATAGGTTAAAGCCTAAAATGAGAGAAGCTGCAAAAGTCATCAGAAGAGCAATTTTAGATGGAAGATCTATCCTTGTCAGGCACCATGCAGATGCAGATGGTATCTGTGCAGGAGTTGCAATGGAAAAAGCAGTGATTCCTTTATTAAAAGAGTTCAATCCAGATAATGATGCTGAATATCATTACTTCAAACGCTCACCTAGTAAAGCTCCATTTTACGAATTGGAAGATGTTGTCAAAGACTTATCCTTTGCATTGGAAGACTTTGATAGGCATGGGCAAAAATTGCCACTAATTGTATTATTGGATAATGGTTCTACAGAGGAAGACATTGTATCATTGATGCAAGCAAAAATCTATGATATTGAAATAGTGGTTATTGACCATCACTTCCCTGGAGAATTAATTACAAAAACATTGAAAAGTGGAGAAACAATTGATGGAAGCGTAGAGTGCAATAATGAGGATATCATTGCAGGCACTGTTGCAGTGGATGAATATGTTGACACTCATGTAAATCCTTATCTTGTTGGAGGGGATTCACAAATAACCGCTGGAGCATTAGCTACTGAGGTTGCACATATCATAAATCCATATGTTGAAGACCTAGTGAAACACTTGCCTGCTGTTGCGGTTTTAGGAGACCGTGCAGAAGCGGATGAAGTGGAACAATATGTAAAGCTTGCATCTGAAAAAGGATATGATAGAGAGCAATTGAAGAAAATTGCAGAATGCATTGATTTTGAAGCTTACTTCCTTAGATTCATGAATGGTAGAGGAATTATCGATACAATTTTAGGTGTAGACAATCTTGATAAGCATCCTAAGATGGTTGAAGCATTATATAAAGAATACCTAAAACGTGTAGATACCCAAATGAAAGCGGCTTTGCCTAACATAAAAAGAGTCCAACTGGAAAATGGAATCTACTTCAATGTTTTGGATGTTGAGAAATATGCTCATAAGTTTACATTCCCTGCTCCGGGAAAAACCTGTGGATTTGTCCATGATAAGATTGTAAAAGAGATTGGTGAAGATAAGCCAATCATTACCCTTGGGCATGGTCCTGACTTTGGGGTTTTAAGGGCAACCGATTCTGTTCATAAGATCTTTGGATTTAATGTAAACAATATAGTAATTAGTCTTGCAGATAAGATACCTCAAGCAGGTATTGATGGTGGAGGTCACGAATGTGCAGGATCCATAAAATATATTGAGGGTCTTGGCAAGGAAGTATTAAATCAACTTCTAAGTGAAATCCAAAATATGACTAATGAATAAAAAAATAATTTCAATTGAAAAATAATTTTTTTAATAAATTTTTTCATTAGTTATTTTTTTCTATTTTTTATTTTTTCAAATTTTTCTAATTTTCTAATTTTCTAATTTTTAACTTTTTAACTTTTTAACTTTTTTCTAAAATTTCTATTTTTTATGATATCTCAAAATTAAAATTTTATTAAATTACTATTTTTAAACTGTTAGATGTAGATATACTAAATTCATTTTTATAGCAAGATGATACAATTTAATTAAATTGATTTTATGATTAATTAAATTAATTCATTTTGAATAAAGTATCATTTAATGAAATGTTACTATATAATTTTTGCACAAAAATGAAATTGGAAAAAATTGGAAAAATTTTTTATCAAAATTGTGCTGAAATGTAAATTTTTATGAAAATTATAAAAAAATTTTAAGAAAAAATTTAAAAAAAGTTTCAAATGCATAGAACAAAAATCTTAAAAGAAAATGAATTTGAAAAATTATAAAAAATAATAAAAATAGTTTTATAATAATAGAATAAAAAATATTGAAAAATAATTAAAATAAAAAAAGAATAAAAAATTTAAAAATTATAAAAAAATTTTTTATTCTGATTTTTTAGATTTGTAATCCTTGATTGCTTCAGTCAATGCATCTGCTGCTAAGTTAGAACAATGCATCTTGATTGGTGGAAGACCATCCAATGCATCAGCAACATCATTTCTAGTAATCTCTAAAGCTTCATCAACAGTCATGCCCTTAGCAATTTCAGTTATCATACTGCTTGTAGCTATTGCAGCACCGCAACCGAAAGTTTCAAATTTTATATCTTGAATCACTTCATTGTCATCCACATCAATGTAAATGGTCATTAAATCTCCACAAGTAGGGTTCCCAACAGTTCCTTCACCACTTGCATTTTCAATAATACCTGAATTTCTTGGATTTGCAAAATGATCCATAACTTTTTCACTGTACATATTTTATCACCTTATTACTTTACATTAATTCTTTAAATAATTATAACATTTAATTTTTTTTAATGGTCTGGGTCTGTAAACTTAGACTCATCTAATTCTAAAGATTCATTATTTTCATTATCCCATAAAGGAGACATTCTTCTTAATCCTGCAACAACTTCATCCAATGCATCTACAACTGTGTCAACATCTTCTAAGCTATTTTCAGTACCTAAACTTAATCTGAGGGAACCGTGAATTTCCGCATCTTCCAAACCTAAAGCGCTTAATACATAAGATGCCTTTAGACTTTTTGAGGAACATGCAGAACCAGTTGCACCATTGATTCCTTTTGCATCTAATCTTAAGATCAATCCTTCCCCTTCAATTGCTGCAAATCTATAGTTTACATTATTCGGAAGTCTATTATCCCTATCACCATTCAAGTAAGCTTCTGGAATTCTATCGCCAATCTTTTCAATAAGAGAATCTCTTAGTTCTGTAAGCTTTGCAATGTTTTCATCTAAATGCTCATATGCAAGTTCAGCAGCTTTACCAAAACCGACAATACCTGGGACATTTTCAGTACCTGACCTAAGGCCGTTCTCTTGACCTCCTCCATGAATCAATAATTCTAATTTTACTCCTTTTCTAATGAATATTGCTCCAACACCTTTTGGACCATAAATCTTATGGGAGGAAATAGACAACAAGTCAATATTTGCTTCTTTAACATCAACTGGAATCTTACCTACAGATTGCACTGCATCACAATGGAAGATAATTCCATTTTCCTTTGCAATCTTACCTACTTCTTCAATTGGTTGTATAGTTCCTATCTCATTATTTGCATGCATTACAGAAATTAAGATTGTATCTTCCCTAATTGCATTTTTTAAATCTTCTATACTGATGATCCCATTTTCATTCACTGGCAAATAAGTAACTTCATATCCTCTTGTTTCCAAGAATTCACAAGTTCTAAGTACTGCCGGATGCTCAATTTCTGTTGTAATAATGTGCTTTCCTCTATCTTCAAATTTTAAAGCTGCCCCTTTAATAGCCATATTGTCAGATTCAGTACCTCCACTTGTAAATATAATCTCTCTTGTATCAGCATTAATTAATTTTGCTACATGTTCACGAGCTTCTTCAACCGCTTTTTTAGCATTTCTACCTAATTTATAAAAAGTGGAAGGATTTCCGAATTCTTCTTTTAAATAAGGTACCATTGCATTAAATACTTCTTCTTTTACTGGAGAAGTAGCAGAATTATCCATATATATCATAGTTAGCTCTCCGATTTTTCCTCTAATAAAAATTATTTTTTTAGTAATTACATTAATTATTTTAAAGATAAAATAACTACCTCATCATAATTTTTTAAAAAATATAACTATAGTTATATTTCCTAATTTATTATTAGTAAGTTTTAGTATATAAAGTTTAGGTTTAACTTATTTTTTTAAAAAATAGCATTATGGAAATTGAAGAATTAATTGAAAAAATAAGTGAGTAATAAGTGAAAAAATATTAAAATTTAAAAAAAAATAAAAATTGAGAGTATTGAAAAATTAAAAAAATTGGAGAATTTAATTATTCTCCAAATTTAGCAGTAACTTTATCTAAAGCTTGATCAATATCAGCAATGATATCCTCTACATCTTCAAGACCTACAGATACTCTAATCAAGTCAGGAGTTACACCAGTGCTTTCCTGTTCTTCTGGAGTCAATTGTTGGTGTGTAGTAGAAGCTGGGTGGATAACTAAACTTTTTGCATCACCAATATTAGCAAGTAAAGATAACAATTCCACATTATCAATGAATTCTTTTCCTGCTTCAA
The DNA here is from genome assembly GCA_004553595.1 of Methanobrevibacter ruminantium. Taxonomy (GTDB): domain Archaea; phylum Methanobacteriota; class Methanobacteria; order Methanobacteriales; family Methanobacteriaceae; genus Methanobrevibacter; species Methanobrevibacter ruminantium_A. The sequence continues at coordinate 12,188 of SFKZ01000028.1, forward strand.
GTCCACCTTTAACACCGAATGTTAATAGAGCACCATATTGATCTCCTAAGTATTTTTTAGCAGTTTCATGTGTTGGATGGCTTTCAAGTCCAGGATAACTTACCCAACTTACTGCAGGGTGTTGTTCTAAATGTTTAGCTACTTTTAATGCATTTTCAGAATGTTTAGCCATTCTGATGGATAAAGTTTCTAAACCTTGCAAGAATATGAAACTGTGAACTGGAGCAAGGGTTGCACCTAAGTCTCTTAATAATCTTGCTCTAATACGAAGAGTGTAAGCAATATTTCCAAGACCTGGGAAATCACCGAATACTTCCCAATAGTTTAGACCATGATAACTTGGATCTGGTTCAGAAAGGGTAGGGAATTTACCATTACCCCAATTGAATTTACCGCTATCGACAATATATCCTCCTACAGCAGTACCATGACCTCCAACAAACTTGGTTGCAGAAGCTGCAATTACATCTGCTCCATGTTCTAAAGGTCTTACTAATCCAACAGCAGCAGTATTATCAACCACTAATGGAATATCATGAGAATGAGCGATTTCAGCTAGTTTTTCAAATTCAGGAACATCCAATTTTGGATTTCCGATAGATTCCACATAAATTGCTTTTGTCTTATCAGTAATAGCAGCTTCAAAAGCATCTAAATCTTGAGAATCTACAAAGATAACATTACGTGCCAAATCTTTAAAAGTGTAATCAAACAATTGGTATGTTCCACCATATAAATTATCTGCAGAAACTATTTCATCACCAGGTTGGGTAATGTTTAATAATGCATAAGTAATAGCAGCTAAACCACTAGCAGCAGATATTGCAGAATTACCTCCTTCTATTGCTGCAATTCTTGCTTCAAATGCATCTGAAGTGGGGTTAGTTAATCTACCGTAAATTTGACCAAATTCCTGAAGAGCAAATCTATTTGCTGCTTCATCCGTATCCTTAAATACATAAGATGAAGTTTGATAAATCGGAACCACTCTGGATCCTGTTGCTGGGTCTGGTTCTTCTTGTCCTGCATGTAATCCTAAAGTACTTAATCCATAATTTTTGTTAGCCATTTTATCACCTATAATATAAATTAATTAATAAATATAATGAATACTAGTGGATTTTAATAAATTAGACATTTAATAAAATTCTTAAAAATATTCTTTTTGAAATATTTTTAATATAATCATTAAAAAATAACAATTGTTATATTTTATATTTACAAGTGTTCTATTCTTAATGAAAAATATTAAAAATAGGGAGATTATTAAAAATAAATTTTAAGAAAAATATTCATTATATAACAATTGTTATACATAGTATATAAAGTTTTTGATAATTCTAGAAATTATAAAGAAAAAACAATACAAAAATATAGAAAAATCGTTTAAAAAATTAAATAAAAATAGATCAACAATACTAAATGATAATAAAAAATGGTAATAAAAAAGATAATAAAAAAAAGATAATAAAAAGTTCGTAAAATATAAAACTAAATAATGTTAGATAAAAAAAGGCTGGCAGCTAAATGAAATTCCCATAGACCGAAACCCATAGTACACAAACAAAACGCGAAAAGACTTAACTTCTGGGATCGAAACGAGA
>SFKZ01000001.1 GCA_004553595.1 Methanobrevibacter ruminantium
CAAATTAGAAGCAACAATCTTGGTTTTAGTCTTTGTGCCTTTTGTGCTAACAGACCCTCCATCAACAACAGAAGATTTGTTCACAACTGGAACATCACTTTTCAAAGTGTTAAAAGAGTTAGTGGAATCTGCATTAGACACTAAATTTTCCTCATTAAGATTATCGTCTGTTTCATCATTATTTTCTAAGTAAAATTTATCAATATGCTCTTGATCATCAATGCCAATATTTTTAGATATATCAATCTTTAAAGCATCATAACCTTCATCATATGGCAAATCAGAACTTAAGTATGATTCAATGCTCTTGTTTTCAGCATCATCCGCTGCAAAAGCAGAGTTTAAACAACATAAGCATAAGATTGAAACTAAAGCTAAAATTAAAATCTTATTCGTAAATCCATATCTAAAACTCATAGAAATCACTAAAAAAATGTAACTATTTTTTTTAACTATTGAATTAATATTTAATCAATGGGCAATCTTGAAAATCATTATTTTGGAATATCCTCAAATTTTAATGAATTTTCAAAGGGCCAAAAAGTCTAATGGTGTCAAAATATCAATTAAAATCTAAAGATTTCTGTATTATTAATATTATAAAAACATTATTATTGAACAAAATAATATTTTTATCATAAAAATTAATTAAAAAAATAAACATTTCTTTATTTATTTTAATATTTTCTAAAAAAATATTTTTTTAAGTAAAAATATGTAAAAACTCTTTGATAATCATTAAACGATATTTAATTTTTCATGTTTTAATTAATCAATCTGCATTGATAATAATTAAATATGATATTATATAAATAATTTTTCAATCCATATCCTTACAATATGAATATTTGCTTAAAACATGTCATTCATCAATTAATTCAGTTATTGATTAGTTTGTCAAATTACTTGCTTTAATCTTATTTTTAAAAATGCGAACTGTTTCTATTGGTGATGAAAATTTATCAGCCAAAGTTTTTCAATATCTGCAAGTCATGCTTTTTCACAGATTTTTCATTTCGAGTCTTTCAAAAAATTTGTTGATTTGAAAAATTTTTCTAAAAAATAGTGTTCATTTGAATTTTTTATGTTTTTTAATTAAAAATAATTAAATTTATCATAAAATTATTTATGAAGTTATTATAAAATCAAATGTTTACCAATGTAAAATCTTCATATATCCTTTAAAAGATTCAAAAATTGAAAGAACCAGCAATAAAATTAAAAATGCTTTTCAAAAAACATATTAAATCAAGGAAAAAGACTTTTAAGAGTGTGCGTGGAGTTTTAAAGAGAATCTATTGAAAATATCTAATTTAGAACCACAATCGAAAACTTAATCCAGTTTACCAACAAAGTTTTTGAAAAAACCAATAGATGTGAAAAATTAAAAAATAATTATTTTATTAAATTGTAAAATAATAAAGAAATAAACAAAAATTATTTTTTATCCATCAAATCCTCTTTATAAAAACCATAGAAATTGCTGCAATATCCACACATTGGATATTTTCCATAGTGATAATGAGCACCTTCATCACTGTTCATGTCAAATTCCTTTCCACAGGTGTAACAAACTTCTATTTTTTCTTCCTTTTTATCATTATTTTCATTTTCTGCCATCGTATCCCCACATATTATTAATAAAATTTCCATCACAATTATAATAAAATTAGATTTAACTATTATATAAATTTACTTAACTATTATATGTCTATTATATTTCTATTAAATCTATTAAAGAATCAGCATGAAAATAACTATAATAAATAAGCTCAAATGAAAAATAAACAAAATAAGAATTAAAATAAACTAAAATAAAAATTAGAATAAAATAAATTAAAATAAAATAATAAAAAAAGTAAATTAAAAAAAATATAAAATAAACTAAATAAAAGAAATTAAAAAGAAATTAAAAGAAAAAATAAAAATTAATTAAATATAATTTAATTAATTAATATCGTATTTTTGCAAGAGTAAAAGCTCTTCGGTAGATAATTTCTTACCGTTTTTGAATTTATCAAAGATACTTTCAGCTCTTTCTTTTTCTTCACGATTTTTCTTATTGTTAGAAGAACCACCAGATTTATCAGATCTGCGTTTTCTGTTTTTGTTGCTTCCTAACTTTTTATTGATAACATGAATTTCACTTAAAATCATTTTAAATTCTTCATGTTTTGCAGAAGCATTCTTTCTTGCTTGGATGAATAACTTATGTGCTTCATCAGCAGCAGTTCTGATTTCATCAGTTTTTCTGAAGTAAGAAAGCATTTGTTCGTGAGCTTCTTGTGCTTGTTCTGAAAGTTCAACTACTTTAGCGTGGTATTCTTCAGATTTCTTCTTGAGTTCAGCAGCTTCTTCTTTGACTTTATCGTCTTCTTTGATTTCTGCAAGTTCTTTTCTTAAATCATTTGCATTTTTAACAAGTTGATTTTCCTTTTTGATGTCTAAAACTCTGGTTTCGATAATTTTATCAATCTTTTTGATTTCAGCTTCAATCCTGATTTTATCTTTTTTACCAGAAGACCATTCAAGACTTTTAATTTCGTCATTGACTTTATTACGTGCATTCTTGTTTTCTTCAACTTGCTTGTTGATTTCATTACGTTGATCTCTGAACTCAATAGCTTTAGCTAAGTTTTCTTTTAATTCAGAATTTAATTCATCACGTATTTTACGTTGTTCTTTAGCTTCCCTGTTAAATGCTTCTCTTTCATCTGCAACTTTAGCAATACGTTCTTCTCTTTCATCTTTTTGAACTCTTACACCTTCAATGGTGTCAGCTAAATCAAAATCAGGTTCTGGAAGAGCGTTTTTCTTTTTGGATTTTTTAGGTTTTGCCTCTTTAACAGGTTTTTCTTCAGCCACTTCTTCTTCAGCTTCAGGAGCCTCTTCCTCAGCAGCTTCCTCTTCAGCTTCTTCCTCATCTTCAGCAACTTCTTCTTCTACTGCTTCTTCTTCCACATCTTCAGCTTCTTCCTCAGCAGTTTCTTCTTCAGCCACTTCTTCTTCAGCTTCTTCAACAACTTCTTCTGTTTCTTCGATTTCTTCAACTACTTCTTCAGTTGCATCTGCAACTTGTTCTTCTTGGTTTTCAACAACTACATCAGTAGTTTCAACTACTTCAGTTTCTACAGCAACTTCTTTATCCACGTCAGCATCTCCTTCAGTGTTTTCAGAGTTTAAATTAATGATGACATTTAAAACGTCAGTTAAATCACGGGTTTCTACAATAATATCCGCGTTTTCTTTTAAAGCAGGTTTTGCATTAAAAGCAATTCCGTATTTAGCAGATTCAATCATAGAGATATCATTTGCTCCATCACCAACAGCAACACATTCATCTAATGTGTAACCTTTTTCTTCTATGAGTTTGGATAGAACATCTAATTTTGAACCAGATACTAATGGTCCAGTGACTTCACCAGTTAAGACCCCGTCTTCTTCAACTAATGAATTTGTGAATATGTTATCCACATCAAGTTTTCCCTTAATAGTATCGGCGATTATATCAAAACTACCGCTAATAATAGCTACTTCAAAACCATTTTCCTTTAAAGTAGAGACGGTTTCTTTAGCTCCTTTCATTAGAGGCATTTCATTAGCTAATGTCCTAATATCGTCAGTAGCAACTCCTTTGAGAAGCCCTACTCTTTTCTTAATGGATGTTTCGAAGTCAATATCACCTTGCATAGCCTGCTCAGTGATTGCTGCAATTTGATCTTCAATATTAATTAATTTTCCAATCTCGTCTATGCCCTCACCATCAATAATAACATTATCTAAGTCAAATACTACAAGTTTAATCAATAATATCACCAATTATATTAAGTCCAATTCGCTAAGTCTAGCTTTTGCATTTTCTACACCTAACCTAGCGTCTTTTTTGGTTTTAGCTCCAGTACAAACAACTTTTCCGGAACCGAATAATAATAATACAACTTTAGGATCAGATAAACGGTATACTAAACCAGGGAATTGTTCTGGTTCGTATTCAGTGTTTTCCAATTCCAAAGCAACTGCTTCTAAATTTAAAGTAGATTGCAAATTTGCAGAAGCAACAATGTTTTGAATTTTAATATCAAACTCATGAGGAATCTCAGTATCAATAGTTCTCATAAGATCGACAGTTTTTTTAATAGCTAATTTTGAATCATCGATTGATTTAGCACCAGTACATACAAGTTTACCGGAACTAAAAATTAAAGCAGCAGTTTTAGGATCTTGAAGTTTAAATACTAATCCTGGGAACTGTTCTCTGTTAAAATCGACACCTTCTAAAGCTTTTGCCACTTCAGTAAGAACAATGTCTTTACCAATGCTTGCAGAAGCTACAATGTTTTCTATTTTTATATCAACATCGGTCAATTTATTACCTCCAAAATTATTTAAAAAAAGTAAGTAAATATTTTAAAAAATTAATATAATTTTAGTTTTGACAAATAAAGAAAATTGACAATAAAAATCAGTTAAAATTAATAATTTTTTGATTAAAATTTTTACTAATAAAATATATCATTTATATAGTATATAAAGTTAATGTTTATAAAGCATATAAATGGTAATACTTCTCTACATATAAAGTATTAATAAAAACTGAATAGGATTATTTATAAGGGTATTTGAAACAAATATAAAAATTGAATTAAAAATTAAAAAATGTTTAAAAGCGGTTTAGAAAATTGCTTAGAAAAGAGTTTGAAAATATTAATGATAGTGAGAAATTCCTATGATAGAAGTAGAAGTGAAAGCAAAAATTAGAAGCTTTGATGAAATGAGAAAAAGGCTTGATGAGATAAATGCCGTAAAGGTCAAAACCGAACATCAGGAAGACAGGTATTTCAACAGCCCAGTCCGTGACTTTGCACAAACCGATGAGGCATTGAGAATAAGGGAAACAAAATCAGATGAAAAGCACAACTTGTTCATTACATACAAAGGCCCTAAAATCGATGCAAAAAGCAAGACTCGAGAAGAGGTTGAAATGGGAATAGAAGATGCAGACAAAGCATCTAAAATATTTGAGAATTTAGGTTTCAAGGAAGTGAGAACTGTTGTGAAGGACCGTGAATACTACAAATATGAAAACTATGAAATCAGCCTGGACAATGTTCACGGACTTAAACCATATATGGAAATAGAAATAAGCCTAGAGGACAATTCAGACTATTCCAAAGCACAGGAAAGCATATTTGAACTCTTTGAAAAATTAGGAATTACAGAGGGCTTCGAAAGAACTTCCTACTTGGAATTATTAGAGGAACTGGACAATTGAATTCCAATGCTTTGAAAAATTATAAAAAAGTTTATAAAACAAAAATACATAACTTATTATATTAAATTTAAACTAAAGAAATTTAAGAATATTAAATTTAGGAATATTAAATTTAAGAATATTAAATTTAACAATATTAAAAAAACATAAAACTAACTAAAATACAAAAGACATAAAGAGTTGATAAAAAAATGCAATATTATACAAGTCCTTTCAACAAGGAAGAAGAATACAAATTCCCAAAGGATATTACTATTTATGATACAACTTTAAGAGATGGAGAGCAAACTCCTGGAGTATGCTTTTCACAGGAAGACAAATTGGAAATAGCTAGAAAGCTTGACCAATTAAGAATCCACCAGATTGAAGCAGGTTTCCCAATTGTTTCATCCAGAGAAGCATCTACTGTAAAAGCAATAGCTAACGAAGGATTGGATGCTGAAATCATCTGTTTAGCAAGAACCAAAAAAGAAGACATTGACAGAGCTCTTGACTGTGATGTGGATGGAATCATTACATTTATGGGAACTTCCGACATTCATTTGGAACATAAGATGCATATCAAAAGGCAAGAAGCATTGAACATCTGCATGAAATCAATTGAATATGCTAAAGACCATGGATTGTTTGTAGCATTTTCAGCAGAGGATGCAACAAGAACTGACTTAGACTTCTTGAAAAGAGTTTACTCAAAAGCAGAAAGCTATGGTGCTGACAGAGTGCATATTGCAGATACCGTTGGAGCAATCACCCCACAAGGAATTACCTTTTTAATTAAGGAACTTAGAAAAGTGACTGATGTTCAAATAGCTATGCACTGTCATAATGACTTTGGATTAGCGGTGATAAATTCAATTTATGGATTGCTTGCAGGAGGAAGTGCTGTTTCAACAACTGTTAACGGTATTGGAGAAAGAGCAGGAAACGCTTCCCTTGAAGAGCTAATCATGTCTTTAAAATTATTGTATGGTAAGGACTTAGGCTTCAAGACCAAATACATCCAAGAGTTATCTGAATTGGTATCCAAGAAAACCGGTTTGGAAATTCCATACAACAAAGCCATTGTAGGAAGAAACGTATTCAGACATGAATCCGGAATCCATGTGGATGCAGTAATCGAAGAGCCTCTTACCTACGAACCATATTTACCTGAACTCGTGGGTCAAAGAAGACAATTGGTTTTAGGAAAACATTCCGGTTGCAGAGCTGTTAAGGCAAAACTTGATGAATGTGGATTTAAAGTAACCAATGACCAACTTTGCCAAATCGTGAAAAAGGTAAAGGAAAGCAGAGAAGAAGGAAAATACATTGATGACGATGTATTTAAAGACATTGTAAGAAGCATTGATTCAAATTATGTTGATTTATAATATAATCAACATTATTCATTTTTTTATTTTTTAATCCCGAAATTCTATTTTAACTATTTTTTTAATTTAAATTTTATTTAAGCCACTTATCCCATTGTTAAATTCTATCTTGATTTTAAACCCAATCTCATCCAACTTATTTTTCAAACCTATTAAAATTGAGATTAAATATAAATAAATTTATAAATCAATAGATTAAATTATAAAAATAGATATAGAATTAAATTAATTAAAGATATTGATAAAATTTTAATTTAAAATATTGATAAATTTTTAGGAGATTAAATTTGAATATTTCAGAAAAAACATTATCCCAGAAAATAGGTCGTGAAGTAATTCCTGGAGAAATTATCGAAGTGGATGTTGATTTGGCAATGTCACATGATGGAACTTCACCTCCTGCAATAAAAACCTTTGAAAAAATAAGCGATAAGGTGTGGGACAATGAAAAGATAGTCATTGTCTTTGACCATAATGTGCCTGCAAACACAATAGGATCTGCAGAGTTTCAAAAGGTAGCTAGAAACTTCATTAAAACTCAAGGAATTAAGAATCATTACATTCATGGAGAAGGAATCTGCCATCAAGTGCTTCCTGAAAAAGGCCATGTTGAGCCTGGAAAAATCATTGTTGGTGCAGACTCACATACATGTACCTATGGTGCATTCGGAGCATTTTCCACTGGAATGGGTGCTACCGATTTAGCTATTGTTTATGCCACTGGTAAGACATGGTTCATGGTTCCTGAATCATTCAAGATAGAAGTTGAAGGGAAATTGAATCCGGGCATCACTTCAAAGGACTTGATTTTAAATATCATTGGTGAGATTGGAATAGCTGGAGCCACATATAAGACTGCAGAATTCTGTGGAGAGACAATCGACAGTTTGGATGTTGAAAGCAGAATGACCATGACAAACATGGCAATAGAAATGGGTGCAAAGAATGGAATTATGGAACCTAACAAGGACACTATTGAATATGTTTGCGAAAGAACCGGCAAGACAAAGGATCAATTGAATATCCTTAAATCCGATAAGGATTCAGTATACGAAAAGGAATTCCTATTTAATGTAGATGATATGGAAGCACAAATAGCTTGCCCTAATGATGTGGATAATGTGAAGCCATTATCACAAGTTGCTGGAACTCACATTGACCAAGGATTCATTGGTTCATGTACCAATGGAAGATTATCCGACCTTGCACAAGCGGCAGCAGTGCTTGAAGGAAAGCAAGTCCATGATGATGTAAGATTAATCATCATCCCTGCATCAAGGGAAATATACCAAAAGGCAATGGATTTAGGATATATAAAGACATTCTTAGATGCTGGAGCTATGGTGTCCAACCCAGGTTGCGGACCATGTTTAGGCGGACATATGGGAGTGCTGTCTGAAGGTGAAACAAGCATTTCATCTACAAACAGAAACTTCAAAGGAAGAATGGGAGACCCTAATTCATCCGTATATTTAGCTAATGCAGGAGTGGTTGCTGCATCTGCAATTTCAGGATTTATAGAAAATCCAGATAACTTATAAATCCATAAGCTGAAACTTCATCAAATTTCTAAACCTTAATAAACAACACGGAGAATAAATTATGTCAAAACATAGTGACAATGACATCAATGTAAGATTGATTGAAAAGATCAATCAGGTTGAAGAGAAATACAATCAGAATTTTTCAAACACTCAGAAAATTCTAATGACTACTGATGGCTCAATTACAGCTATTTTAGATGTTTTATATGGAAAAATCGCTTTAAAAACATTAGAACAACATTTCGAAGAGGCAACTGAAGAAAGTGCCAAATTGGTAAATGTTGATGCTGGAGATGAAGTGAATTATAGGGAAATTGTAATGCATAAGGATGATTATCCTTTAATCTATGCTGTTTCTTACATTCCACTAAAAAGATTAAGCAAAGAAATGAGAGACGATTTGGTTAGGGCAGATATTCCTATTGGAAGAATCCTAAAAAAATACAATGCTGAAACCAGAAGAGAAATAAATGTTATACAGATAGAAAATGCAACTGACAAACTTAAAGAGCTATACAATACTGAAGAGGATTTCCTGACAAGAGACTACACCATTATTATGAATGGTGAAATCCTAATGTGGATTAAGGAATTCTTCCCAATAAATTACTTTACTGAAATATAAGTTATGCTGATATAAGGATGGTGGAATATAGAGCATTAAAAATATAATTTAAGCCATGAATAGTTAACTAAATATGAAAAATAGATTTCAAATGCTCTATTTCACAAAATAAATATATTGAAAATGGTTAAAATAAAAACAATGAATTTAAGAGAAATTAGGTGGATGATATGGGAGTAAAATTCAAGGACATAGTTTCCCCAGAGGAAATTAGTCTAAAAGATTTGGAAGGAAGAACCGTAGCAATTGACGCATACAACACAATTTACCAGTTTTTATCAGGAATTCGTCAAAGAGATGGAAGCCCATTGATGGATCAAAACGGCAATGTAACCTCCCATTTAAGTGGAATCCTCTATAGAACTGCATCAATAGTCGATAAAGGAATCAAACCTATCTATGTTTTTGATGGAGACAGTTCAGAGCATAAGGCAAAAACCATCGAACAAAGAAAGGCCATTAAAGAAGAGGCTATGGAAAAATGGGAAGAGGCTAAAGCTGCAGGAAACATTGAAGAAGCAAGGAAATTTGCTATAAGAACTTCCAGAATGTCTCCTTATATCCTTGAATCATCTAAAAAACTGCTTGATTATATGGGAATACCTTATGTGCAAGCTAAAGGAGAAGGGGAAGCTCAAGGAGCATATATGGTAGAGCAAGGAGATGCATGGGCTGTAGCTTCACAGGATTATGACTGTTTGCTATTCGGCGCTCCACGTATCATCAGAAATCTCACATTAAGTGGGGGATTGTCAAACCTTGAATATCTTGAACTTCAAAAGGTCTTGGAAGATATAGACTTGACAAGAGAACAGCTAATCGATGTGGCATTGATGGTAGGAACCGACTTCAACGAAGGAATCCATGGAATCGGTGCAAAAACCGGATTAAAATTAATCAGAAACAACACTTTAGAAGACATTTTAGTTCAAAAGGGAATCACAGAAGTGAATGTTGAACCAGATGAACTAAGAGACATCTTCTTAAAGCATGATGTGAACACAGATTATGAAATCAAGTTCAAAAGTGCGAAAAAGGACAAGCTTGTTGAATTCATGTGTGAAGAGCATGGATTTTCCGAAAGCAGAGTCCTGAATGTTACAGAAAAATTGAAAAAATTAAGTTCAACACAAAAAAGTTTAGAGGATTGGTTCTAAAACCAATCTTATCTATTTATTTGCTATTTTTATAAAAGTTGAATCGATTAAACTTTGAATTTGAAATAAATTGAATTTAAAAAAAAGCTATTTTTAATAACGTGGGAAATCCAAGCCATAAATTATTTTTACATACTTTAATGCAAGATCCGCTTGTTTTTTATAATCCTTCAACACTCTTTTCTCAAAGTCATCCCTATTCTTGCTGAGTGTAATCAACCTTAAAAATGACATGTATTCTTGAACTGAAGCATCATAATCATAATCATATTTTTCAAATAGCTCATCATCACTAAGCTTTAAGTCTTCACCTCTGAATGAAGGAAATTCCAAAGTTTGACAAATATTTTCCTTAGTGAAATGCTTTCTTCTTATCAAAGGGGAAACAGAACTGCATAAGACATATTGGCTGCAATCGATCAATGGAGGAATTCCGTCCTTATCAAGTCTTTCCAAGCTTGTTAATCTATCAAAATGCTTAATATTGTAGGAGTGAAGTTCTGTATAAAAATCAGGCTTATAATAATCAATCAAATCCAATATCTTCTTTCCTTGCTCAGACTCGTAAAATTCCCTATGAATTGTGGAAACATATGGAGTCTTGTCGAAATTATAGATATAAATCTGTCCGCTTGAGAAATCATCATTGGATAAAAGCTTAATCAAAGGCAATACATCATTACCTTCATCGCCATGAACTCCTCCAATAAATAATTTTGTAGGCCCTTCTCCATTATCAATATAGCGAAAATAAGACATGATATCAGTCCAATAGTTAAATAGAAAATGAAATATAAAAATTTAAAAAAAAATTAAATTAAAGTAAATAAAGATTTAAAAAAATAATTTATTTAAAAATAAAATAAAAGATTAAAGAGAATTAGGTTCCTTCTCTCCAATCGGATAAGTAATCTTTTTGACGTTCTGATAAATCGTCGATTTCAATGCCCATAGCCTTAAGCTTTAATCTTGCAACATCATCATCAATACTGTCAGGAGCCTTTTCAACACTTAAGGACAAGTCATTTTCAACGATGTATTTAGCAGACAACGCTTGAACAGCAAAACTCATATCCATGATTTCTGCTGGGTGTCCTTGGCCTCTTGCTGCTGCAAGGTTTACAAGTCTTCCATCTGCTAAAAGATAGATCTTTCTTCCATCTTTCATGGTAAACATTTCAATACTTTCCCTTACCTCTTCACAGCTTACAGATTGAGCTTCAAGGTCTTGTCTGTTGATTTCCACATTGAAATGTCCTGAGTTGGATAACATACATCCGTCTTTCATGTACTTGAAGTCATCTCCATGTATGATGTCAATGTTACCTGTTACAGTAACAACAAGGTCGGCTATTTTTACAGCTTCTCTTATTTTCATTACTCTGTAACCATCCATCCTTGCTTCAAGCGCTCTGATTGGGTCAACTTCAGTGACAATTACATTTGCACCGAGTCCAGCAGCACGGGATGCAACTCCACGACCACACCAGCCGTAACCGCAGACAACTACATTCTTACCTGCAATCAACATATTGGTGGTTCCCATAATTGCATCCAAGGAAGATTGGCCGGTACCGTAACGGTTGTCAAACAAGTATTTGGTATAAGCGTCATTTACAGCAATAACTGGGAATTTAAGAGCCCCATCAGCATGCATAGCTTCCAATCTGTGAACACCAGTGGTTGTTTCTTCACAAGCACCTTTAATGTTTGCCAAGAGTTCAGGACGTTTTTCATGAAGGTACATGATCATATCTGCACCATCATCAATGATTACATCTGGCTTGTGGGATAAAACATTGTCAATAGCTTCGTAATATTCCTCATCGGTTTGTTCTCTCCAACCATAGATATGCAAACCGAGAGCAGCTGCTCCAGCTGCTGCATCATCATGGGTTGAAAGAGGGTTACAACCAGTCATAGCCACTTCAGCCCCACCCGCCTTTAAAGTCAAACCTAAATTGACAGTTTTAGGTTCTAAGTGTAAGCATGATCCAATGGTAATACCTTCAAAAGGCTTTTCTTCTTCAAATTGTTTTTTGATGTGTTCAAGAACAGGCATGTGTTTTTGAACCCATTTGATTTTCCTAATCCCTTCATCAGCAAGGGACATGTCTTTAACATTACTCATAAATATCACATGAACAATTAATTAACAAAATAAATAATAATCATTTTAAAAAAATCATAATAAAATAATTATAATATAACTCCAAATCATAACTTTATATCATAATCCCATATTATAATTCATACCATAATTTTTATCATTATAATTTATTAATTTCAATATAAATATTAATTGTGTTTTTTATAATATAAGATTTACTAACAAACAAAAACTATATAAATTATGAAAAACATAACTTTTAATACTGTCTGATGCCGGGGTGGCTCAGCTGGTTAGAGCGCACGGCTCATAGGGTAACTAAGCGTGCTCTGACTTTTTTCCTGGGATACCGTGAGATCGCGGGTTCGAATCCCGCCCCCGGCATCCAATCCCAGGAATCATAACATCATAACTTTTTTTAACTATTTTTATTCAATTCAACACAAATAGACAACTTAATAAACTATTTTTACTTATTTACCCAATTTTATTGATTCAACTTCTCTTATCGATTGGTTCAACTTATTTTTTTTTTTGATTCATCTATTTCATTATTAAAAGTTCAATCAATTAAGCTATTAAAAAATGATATTAATTAAAAAGAACAATATTAGAATATCTGAAAAATATAATTATTTAGAGAATCAATAGAAGAATATTAAAAATTAATAAAATTTTATAGGTTATACAATGAAATATAGAACTTTAGGAAAAACTGGAGAGAAAGTTTCTATCTTAGGATTCGGAGCAATGAGATTGCCTCATTTTAAAGACAATAATCAAATAAATGTTGAAGAGTCAGATAAAATATTGAGTTATGGGATTGAAAATGGAATAAATCTTGTTGACACCGCTTATTCTTATCATGCAAATAACTTATCTGGAAAAGGAAATTGTGAAGAGTATCTTGGAAACTTCTTGTATGAAAATTCATATAGGGATGAAATCATTTTAAGTACAAAGCTTCCTAGTTGGCTCATTAAGTCAAAAGAGGATATGGAAAACATATTTGAACAGCAACTAAAGGATTTGAAAACAGATTCAATTGATTTATATATGCTGCATAGCCTCAACGAGGATTATTGGAAAATGTTTAGGGAACTTGATGTCTTTGAATTCATGGATGATCTCTTAAGCTCTGGTAGAGTAAAACATATGGGATTTTCAGCCCATACAGAGATGGATTGGATAGTGGATATTGTAGATGACTATGACAAGTTCGAATTTGGCCTTACCCAATTGAACTACCTTGATGAAAGATACCAATCCGGAAGGGAGGGAGTTGAGTATTTGGCTTCCCATAATTTAGGAACAATGATTATGGAACCTCTTAGAGGTGGAAGACTAGTGCAAAATGTTCCTCAAGACATTATGGAATTATGGGATATGGCTGAAGAAAAGAGAACCCCTCTTGAATGGGCTTTCCAATACCTTTGGAATATGGAAGAAGTGAACACAGTCCTTAGTGGAATGAACAGCATAGAACAAGTAAAGGAGAACATTGAAATAGCCAACAGGTCCGAAATAAACTCCATCAGTGAAAATGACTTGGATCTTATTTATGAGGTTTCTTGGGAATACAAGCAAAGAAGAGGAAATGACTGCACAGGTTGTGGCTACTGCATGCCATGCCCTAATGGAGTGGATATTGCAGGATGCTTTAGGGAATACAACGTGGCTAAAATGTTGGATAATCCTGCAGGAAGTGCAATGCATTATTTCTCACTTGAAAACGGCACAAGAGCAGACAGTTGCATTCATTGCGATGACTGCCTAAACCATTGCACTCAAATGATCAATATCTCTGAAGATTTAAAGAAAGTTGAAGAGTTCTTTGGCAAGAAATACACTTATTTCTAATAATAATACACTTATTTCTAATAATAATACACTTATTTCTAATAATTAAAAAAGTGATCATAAAAAATAACAATTGTTATATACAATAAGATTTAATATAGAACTAGGGATTCAAAAAGATATAAAGATATAAAAGATAATTGATAATATATTATTAGATGTGAAAAGGTGGAAATATGCCAGAAAGATATAAAGGATTTGGATACTGGGATATAGCAACTCGTCAAATGAGTATTGTAACTAGAAGCCAACAGACAAGATTTAAAGATGCTAAAATAGGAGTAGTTGGCTGTGGAGGCATAGGTGGAGGAACCATTCTTATGCTTGCACGTATGGGACTTGGAGACTTAACAATAATAGACAAGGATGCATATGATCTGTCAAACTTAAACAGACAGGCAATCTCCAGTTTAGAAACAGTAGGTGTTGACAAATCAATTGCAACAAAGGAAAGAGTCAGAATAACAAACCCTTATACAAAAGTTAATGCTTTTAATGAAGAATTGAATGCTGACAATATTGGAGAAGTCTTTGGCGATAGGGATATAATCATAGATGCATTGGATAACCTATACACAAGAATCATTGTAAGCAGATTTGCTAGAGAAAATGATATTCCATTCGTTCATGGAGCTATCCATGGAACACAAGGGCAAGTAAGCGTATTCACTAAAGACACTCCATCATATGAGGAATTGTTCTCCCTTCCATCCCTTGGAAAGGAATTGGGAGAGGAAACCAAGAAGGAAATATCAAAATTAACTAAAGGAGTTCCTCCAGTAATCGGACCTGTTCCAAATATTGTTGGATGTTTAGAAGCGTTTGAAGCTTACAAACTCGTGACTGGAATTGGAGAAGTTAACTACGCTCCAAAAATACTTAATTTTGATTTACTAAACTTAGAATCTTTTAAAGTTTTGGAATTGTAACAATTCTAAAACTACAACTTTTTTTACTTATTTTAGATAAAATTCCCCAATGATTTTTAATAATTTTTGCTATTTTTTAAACTATTCTTATCAAAATTTTATGAAAAAATATATCAAAATATATTTTTGTTCAATTTTTTATTATAAAAATAAACTTTTTTTAAAATTTTAATAAAAAATTAAATATTCAAATGAAAAATATTAAAAAAAATATATTATTAGACAAGGTTTAAAAAGTAGAAAATAGATAAAATAATATATTAAAATATATAGATATATTATTAGGTGGAAATCTATTTCCGAACTAATATTAAAAAATAATTATTAAATTGAAATAATTATTATATTTTATTCCAAATCTAATGGAGAATGATTTAATGGAAGAAAGAATCAAAAATGTAATTGAAAGAATGAAAGCAGACAATATCAAGTTTATTAGACTCCAATTTGTTGATTTACATGGAATTCCAAAAAATGTATCTATTCCATGCAAATTAGAAAATATGGAAGACTTATTAACTGACGGCATCCTATTTGATGGATCTTCAATACCAGGTTTCGTAGGAATTGAAGGAAGTGACCTTGTATTGAAACCAGATATAAGCACTTATTCCGCTTTATCCTGGAGACCTGAAGAATCTGCATCCTGCAGATTTATTTGTGACATTTACAAACCTAATGGAGAACCATTTGAAGGAGATCCAAGAGGAATCCTCAAAAAAGCATTGGCTAAAATCAAGGAAGAAGGTTACACCTATAACATAGGCCCAGAACCTGAATTCTTTATTGTAGACACTGATGATGACGGATACCCAATTCCTCACGATGATGCAGGATACTTTGATGTGGAACCTGTTGATAAGGGAACTGACTTCAGAAGAGAAATTACAACTAACTTACAGGAATTAGGCTTTGAAGTTGAAGCAAGCCACCACGAAGTAGGTCCTGGTCAAAATGAAATTGCATTCAAATTCGATGACGCTTTAAAAACTGCAGATGCAGTAATTACATTCAAACAAGCAATTAAAGCTATTGTAGCAAATATGGCTGATTTCGATGGATTTGACTACAGAGTTACCTTCATGCCAAAACCATTCTTCGGAGAAAGCGGAAGTGGAATGCACTGTCACCAAAGTTTATTCAAAGATGGAGAAAACATCTTTTATGATGAAAACAGTGAAACCGGATTATCCCAAGAAGCAATGTGGTTTATTGGAGGATTATTAAAACACTCTGCAGCAATCACCGCAGTTACCAACCCTATTGTAAACTCATACAAAAGATTGGTTCCAGGTTATGAAGCTCCAGTATACATTTCCTATGGTATTCAAAACAGATCCACTTTAATCAGAGTTCCAGCTGCACGTGGAAAAGCTACCCGTATTGAATACAGAAGCCCAGACCCAACCTGTAACCCTTATCTTGCATTTGCAGTGATGTTGGAAGCTGGTATGGACGGTATCAAAAACAAAATCGACCCTGGAGAAGCAATTGAATTTAACATTTATGAGTTAAGCGATGAAGAAAGGGAAGAAATGGGTATTGAATTATTACCTTCCAGTTTATGGGAAGCATACCATACCTTTGAAGAAAGCGAAATCATGAAAGAAGCACTTGGAGACCACATATTCAATGCATTCCTCAGTGCAAAATATGAGGAATGGGACGAATACAGAGTCCAAGTATTCAATTACGAACATAAGAAATACTTAAACTTATAATCCAATTATCTAATTGAATTTAAGATTTAAGAACCTATAGCTATTTAAAAATTAAATAGCTATTTTTATTTTATTTTTAAAGACTTATTTTAACAAAACACATTCTTATTTTTAAAAAATTCCAGTTTAGAAAGTAGGAGATTACATGTCAGAATCTGAACATAGAATGATAGAAATTCTAAGAATCCTTAATGTCCAAGAAAAGCCAATCGGTTCAAAAGTAATAGCGGACGAACTTAAAACAAAAGGGTATAACCTTGGTGAGAGAGCAGTGCGTTACCATATGCAAATTCTTGATGAAAAGGGATACACAGAAAGAAAAGGATATTCTGGCAGAGTTATCACCGAGCTTGGAAGAGCGAAACTTGAAAAAGGATTAATCTACGACCAAGTTGACTTCACATTTTCAAAATTCGAAGAGAGGATATACTTAACTAATTTTGATTACAATAAAAGGTGTGGAAATGTAATCGTAAATACCTCAAATATCCTTGACAACAAGGCATTTGACATCATAAAGGAAGTCTTTGCTGCAGGAGTTTGCGTAAGCCCATTGATCAATGCTAAAAAAACTGAAATCAATGGCAAAAAGGGATATGTGATGAAAACCATCTGCGGTACAACAATTGACGGGGTATTTTTAAAAAATGGAATTCCTTCCATCCCCCAATATGGAGGGCTAGTTGAAATTGAAGATTACTATCCTACCAAATTCTCAGAATTGATTTCCTACAAGAAAACTTCAATCACTCCATTAGATGCATTTATAGCAAAAGACATGACTTCAGTTTTGGAAGTTGCAGAACATGGTACAGGAACAATTCCTGCAAACTTTAGGATAATTCCTGGAACCAGCGTCGAAAAGGCAAAGGAAATTATCCAAAAACTTGAGAAAGTGGGAATTGGAGGAGTTTTAGAGATTGGAGAGACAAGTGAAAACGTTTTAGGAATTCCAGTACCTGAAGGAATGGTTGGCATATCAATCATTGGGGGAATCACACCATTCTGTGCAACTCAGGAAATGGATTATAAAGTTGATATCAAGACTGGAGAGGAATTCATTGATTACAATAAACTGAAAGAGCTTGAATCATCTAAACACAAAATCAAAAAAGCAAAGAAAATAGAGTATAAGAAAACACCTTTCATACTTACAAAATCATTGAATAGAATGAATCAAGTGGATTACGATATTGAAACAAATGAAGGAAACATAGTTGCAAACATATCCTACTTGAATAAGCAGGACCTTGATGATGCATTGGCTGTCATGAAAAGAACATATAAGAGCCTTCCAAAATACATGAATCCTCTATTCAATATTGTAGACCATCCAAGTGATGAGAGTAAAGTTGGAATAGCTACCGTTTGCAGCTTGTCAATTGACGGCATTCTAATCAACAATGGTATTATGAGCACACCAAGATATGGGGGATTATTGGAACTTGGAAAACCTCCATTGTTTGTAGAAATGATTTCATATGACGGTTCCTCAATAGATCCTCATAAAATTTTCATTTTCAAAAATCTTACATCAATATCCAAACGTCAAAATCCTAAGAAGATTCTCGCTTCAATAAAAGAGGTTCCTTACATAGCAAGACCTGAATGCGAAGAGATTTTGGATAAAATCAATGAAAATGGATTCCCTATCTTTAAAGTAGGTAAACCAAGGGAATTGGTATACAATGCAAAAGTGGACAATTACAACTTCGGTATCGTTACAGGAAGCGGATTGAATTCAATAGCTGCAATTAAGGAAAAGGGAATAGCAATTGAAGCAAAAGCAGTTGAAACCATATTGCCAATAGAAGATATGGAATTAATTTATGAACAGTAATTAAAAAAAAATAGTGAAAAATAAATTAAAAAAAATATATTAAAAAATATTTTAAAATTAAAAAATGAGAAAATAGTGAAAATTATTAAAAAACAGATAAAAAGAAAAATAAAATAAAAAAGAAATAAGAAGATTTAGATTACTTCAATATAAACAGACTCTTTAGATTCATCTTTAGGATAGTGATGTAATTCTATAATATCTTCCTTATATTCTTCAAAGTCAACCTCGATAGTATCAGAAATAATTTCACCATCTAAAGCAATCATCACTCTACAACTTGGCTTTCCTCTAAAGTCAGAAAGATCCACTCCTAAGACATCTCCTTTTGCAGAAACACGGTTGTATGCAATGTCAACTTTATCGAATTCTTCAAAATTATTCTTAATGTAATCAAGAACTTCATCAGAAGTCATTGTTAATTCCTTATCGACCATTCTTTTGACCTCCATAGAGATTATAAAATTTTTGAAAATCAAATACTTATTTTATGATTAATAATATATTGTTTCTAATATATAAAATCATTTGTATTTACTAAAACTAATTAAGGTTTTATAAAAAAATAATGGAAAAATGGAATTGAAGCTATAAAGTAGCTTCAACAATAATGAGCTTATCTTCATCTCCACCAGGCATATGACGGAATTCAATGATCTCGTCCTTTACCTTATGCAAATCAATATCTACAGCCTGATTTAACAATTCCCCATTTAGTTGAAGGGAAAGTATTAAACCTTCACCGGTTTCCTCATCTTCTGGAGTAAGTCCAAGTACAGTACCTGGAGCAAATACTCTGTTATATGATAATTCAAAAATATCATCAACTTTTACATTATTTCTTACATATTCTATAATATCATCAGGGTCCATCACCATCTCTTTGACCATATTAACACCTTTTGTACATACCATCATTTAAATTAAAATTATGATTAATAATCTTATACTTAATATCAATAAATGATAATTTAATCAATTGAAAAATTAATTAAATAAAATGAAAATATCTATCAATTCATAATTGATTAAATTATGATTCATCACCCGTAATTTTTTTAGAAAAATAAAAAAATAAAAAGAAGAAGAAAAATATAAGAAAAAGAGAAAGAGCTTATTGAGCTCTGTATTCTCTAATTGCGTTATATTCGTCGTCTTCTTCAATCCAAGTAGATAATCTGTCTCTGTTTTTCTCAGCATCGATAATTAAGGTACCTTTACCGTTTAAAGCAATGTCCCCTTTGTATTCGATGTATCTACCAGGGTAAACAATACCATCTAATTCAGGATCGGTTACAATTCCTTGTTCTACGAAACCTTCGAGTAATCTTCCAACTTTTCCGTGAATTACGATGTTACCGTTTTTCATTTGTCCACCAGGCCAACGGTTTACGTTACCATCAATTTCAATGGTACCTTTGGTCATGTGGATACCTGCGAGAATATCACAGTCACCTAAAACGTGGATTTTACCACCGACTAAACATTCACCACATTGTTTACCAGCATTTCCGTGGATAATGATTTCTCCAC
This sequence comes from Methanobrevibacter ruminantium, assembly GCA_004553595.1. Taxonomy (GTDB): domain Archaea; phylum Methanobacteriota; class Methanobacteria; order Methanobacteriales; family Methanobacteriaceae; genus Methanobrevibacter; species Methanobrevibacter ruminantium_A. Next base: position 19,962 of record SFKZ01000001.1, read on the forward strand.
CGGACATACCTCTCCATTCACCAATGTAGGATGCACCACAGAATTCTTTGGTATTACCCATAATTTCGAGTTTACCACCTTTCATTTCACGACCAGCATGAGCTGCTACGTTACCAAATACAGTAACTACTCCACCAGACATTTCTGCACCAACGTGAAGGTCTGCATCACCGTTAACAACTACTTCACCAGCACTCATTTTACAACCGATGTATTTTACTCTGTTACAATCTCCGTTTAAAATCATTTTGACTTCAGCTGGAGATTCTGCTTCTCCTTCAACAGTGATGTCAAAGTAATCAGTGATTGGGAATCTGGAGTTTCCTACAGGTACTTTGTACTCTGCAAAGTCTTCTTCAGTCCAAGAGTAAATGTTATCAGTGATTAACTCATCAAATTCTAAAGCAATTGAAGAAGTTTTCTTTTGATCAAAAGTTATAGTTTTCATTAATAAACACTCTCCTTATTTAGCTTCTACGTCCACTCTAGTTGGGTTTGGTACATAGTGGTCGTGTACTTGATAGTTTTCCCATTTGACAGAATAGTATTGGGTAAAGAATGGCATTATACTGTCGATAATTTGTTTTTCTTCTTCTTCGTATCCTATGACGTTAGTCCAAATGGTGTGGCTTTGTTTAGTAGATACAATGTCACCATCTTTAACAACGATTTGACCATCTTTGATAGTGTAGTAAGCGTTACTGAATGCTTTTTCGACACCTTCAGGATCTTTGGATGGGTCAAAGTCATTAGGGTTAATGTCATATACAGCAATATCTGCGTTGTAACCAGGGGTAAGTGCACCTCTGTCTTGGAATCCGTGGATTCTTGCAGGAGCTGCTCTGGAAATAGTAGCTATTTCGTAGAAGTCGTATTCTCTTTCGAGACCAGCTAAGCCAGTTCTTTTGGAAGCCCATTTGTGTACTTCACCATTGTCAATCATAGACATCCTTTTCTCAGCACTCATTAACCAGGAGATGATCTTAGGATATCTGATGAAAGGACCTGCGTTAGGGTGGTCAGTGGTTAAACATACTTGCCATGGGTTCTTAATGTGCAAGAACAATTCAAGACCAATAGCCCATTGTAAGGTACTTACTGGAGTTTTTGGAGAGTAAATACATGGAATGATACCAGCGGCGGTTTCACATTCAATGTCTTTGTTAGCCCATTTTAATCCAGAAATTTTGAACAAGTCGTATTCCATAGGAGCGTCTGCAGTCATGGTTGTGGTTTCGTCGAAAGTTACTTGACCTACGTCACAAGTTACGTATGGGTTTTTGTTAATGAAGTCAGCAACTTCTTCTGCACCGGATGCTGCATCTTTCCAACTGTTACCAGTGTAAGAGTGGAATTGAGCGTGAGTACAGTGGATAGTTTGATCCCTTACTCCAGCAGATGCTTTAGTAGATTTTGCAATGTCTTTGATAGAGTCTAAAGTTGCAATAGTAGTTGGTACGTTTCCTGGGTGACCTAAATCATTAGGGTGGATGTGTATAGAGTGAGGAAGACCTAATTGTTCGTTAGCTTTTGCTAAAGCTCTTACAACTTCTCTGGAGGTTACGTCAAAGTAAGGTGCTTTGTCATCGTATCCGTGTACGTTCATACCCCAACCCCATGCTTCTGAACCACATGGGTTTACGATTTTTACACCGTATCCTTTAGATACTCTTAACATTGCTGCAATAAATGCTGCTAAGTCGTCAATTCTGTTTTCTCTTGCATATTCCATTACGAACCAGTTGTTACCAAATAATGGTAATGGGTTAATATCGATGTTTGGAATAGTGTTAATTTCTTCGTGTGTGTGTTTTGCTTCTAAAGGAGGCATAGCTGCTTCACAAACAGTACCGTATCCCATTCTTGAGTATCTGTATCCAGTTGTAGGACAACTTGGGATAGAGAAACCAGCTTCAGCTCTGGTTACTTTAGTTTTTTGAGCTACTCCTCTTCTTTCGTCTTCTGGTCTGTATAATCTACCTACAACCAATTTTGGTCCTGCAACGTGAGCGTGAGGGTCTACACCAGCAGGCATTACAATTTTATCAGTGACGTCTAATACTTCAGCGTCAGCGGATACATCTTCAACGATTTTACCATCTTTGAAGCAGATATCCATTTTTTCTCCGTTTACTTCATTAGCAGGGTCGTAAACAATACCATTTTTAAGTATATATTCCATTAAAATCACCTTACTTATCTAAGAGACATGCGAGACCTTCATTAGGAACGTATTCATCTGCTACGTTAGGTTCTTCTCTGAGTTTCATTACTCTTTCTTTCAATTCACGTACAATCCATTCGTCATCACGACAGGTTTCAGGTTTGTCGATAGCTTTCTTCATCCAGATAGGAACACCATCCATACGGTAACTGGTACCTCCACATTCTACAGAAATGAAGGATCCAGGAAGTACTACGTCAGCGAGTTCGGTAGATGGTCCCCAGTGAATATCGATTTGGATAACTGGAATGTCTGCTAAGTGTTGGTTTGCTCCGTTAGGGAAGTGAGCACCAGGGTCTGCTGCAATTACCATGAAACAGTCAGGTTCTTTTCTTACGAGTAAGTCAATAGTGTTGGTTTCACCCATCATATATCTTCCGTATCCTCTACAGAAGTCTACACCGAATGCCCAACCGGTTTCGTAAGCCATGAAAATGTTGAAACCGTTTACGTTAAAGTGACCTCTCATTGGAGTAAGTCCCCATTTACTGTTGGTGTTTAAGTCTTGTACTAATTTAATTGCGATGTCAATGTTTCTTTGTTTACCTAAGGTGTGGGTTAAACCTAAACCGAAGAAGAGAACACCGAATTCTGCAGCTTCCATTTCAGCAGCTAATTCATAAATGTCTTCAGCTGGAATACCGGAAACAGATTCAGATTGTAATTTTTTACCTTTTAATACAGCTCTTAAAGCATTGTAGAAACCGTAGTCTCCGTTTTGTTCAAATCCAATCCATTTGTCAGACATTTTTGCAGTGTCTGAGAATTTTGGATCCATAGTAATAACGGTTCTGTCGAATCTACCTCTTTGTCTGAAGTATCCTCTAGGGAATGCTGCATATCTTGCTAAGTGTCTTGGGTGAGAGTTCATAGCGTTACTACCAGAGTATGCAATAACGTCAGCTCTGTTTTTAACTTCCCCTAAGGTTTGGATAGGGTAACCTGCGTTTTGCATAGCTTGTAAACTTGGACCGTGACAGATAGTTGCTTGGTTATCTAAAACAGCACCAATATATTCACCTAATTCTACACCTTCTTTCATACATTCAGTAGAAGTTTCAGACCATCCGTAGAATACTGGTCTAATAGAGTTTGCAATATATTCAGCTGCAGTGTCTAAAGCAGTATCCCAGTCTACTTCTTCAAGAACTCCTTCTTCGTTTCTTACCATTGGTACAAGTAATCTTTGGTCCATATCTTCCATAACTTTACTTGCACCTAATCTGCATGCGTGTCTTACAGCAACTACGTGACCGTCTTTTACTAAGAAGTCTAAGTCGTCACAGTTACATCCACAAAATGCACAAGTACAATTTTCTACAATGTGATCGTAATCAGTTACAGGTGGTTCATATGTCATGATCAATCAACTCCTCCCATTTACGTCCGTTATAAACTGGTCTTTCACCTAATGATTCCATGTTTTCTACAACATCATCATCTTCTTCGTCAACATATTTTTTGTATACCCATCTCATTAAGTCTGCCATTAATAAAACTTTTCTGTCAGTTTTTTCAACGGTAGCGTGGATACCTTTGTAGGTAGGGTCTGAACAACAGTAGGTTTCGTGGCTTACAATAGTGTTAGCCCATGGACCTTTACATACAAAGATGGTACCTTCGTGAGGAGCATCTCTGGATTTTGCTGCGTTTAAAACAACTTCACCGTAGTCGGTTTTTACAAGTACAGTGTCCCAGTTTTTTACACCTAATTTTACCATGTCACGAGGATCCATGTAACAGGTACCAGAAGCGTTTTTATATTCTTCTTTTAAGGTAGAACCTCTTTTCTTACAAGCTCCTTGATATATGTCAGAACCAGTGTTTAACATACATTTGAGTACTTTGGTAGTACCTTCTTGAGCTACGTTTTCTAAATCTCCAACTACTGGTCTTTCTAAATAAGTATTTGCGTAATGCATGTTATCACTCCTATTCTAACCATATAGCTTCAGTTGGACAGAACATTTGGCAAGTACCACATTTATCACATTTGTCCACACTGAATAATTTAATAAATCCGTTTTCAACCATCATAATAGTTTCGGTTGTTTTGGAACCATGTCCACCAGCGTTTTCTGGACTGATAGAAGCGTTTACTGGACATGCGATAACACATACTCCACAACCTAAACATTTATCTTGATCTACTTTAAGTTCCATAAATAATCACCAATCAAATTAATTTTTTAAAGCTTCGAATGCTGCAATCCAAGATTTAGAACTAGTTGGGGTGTAATCGATGTCAGTTCTAGTTACGGTTAATGCTCCGTTAGGACATGCTTTAGCACATGCACCACAGTGGATACAGTAATCTTCTTCTTTAACTAAGTGAGTTCCTCTGTCTCCAGGACCAGATGATTTAGGGAAGGATAAAACATTACATGGACATACATCAATACATGCACCACAGGTACCACATTTTTCTTCATCGATTTCGAGAGTACCTTCAAATGCTTGTTTTACAGTAGCTGCGTCTGCAGGACAGACTCCTTCACACCATCCACATTTAATACAGGTTTCTTTGTCAATAATTGCATTTCCGGTAATAGCTGCTTTAGCAGGGTCGAGGTCATATTCACCGTAGGAACAGGATCTACATACTGCTTTAATAGCATTAACAGGACATGCTTTTTTACATACGAGACAGTATACACATTTTTCTTTGTCAATAACAATGCTTTCTTCACCGGTGGTTTTGTCTACTACAATAGCTTCTGCAGGACATAATTCAGCACAAGCACCACAGTAAATACAGTCGTCTTCACATACTTCGATTTCACCAGTTACTAAGTCAGCTCTGTTAGGTAAAGTTCTGTCAATAGTGATGGAAGCTCTAGGACAAGCTGCTTCACATTTTTTACAGAATAAACATTTGTCTTCATCGATTTCAGCTGAAGCGATGAGAGTTGGATAAGCTTCATTTTCTTTAATAGAGACGCCGCCAATAGTAAGGTCTAATGCACCTGCTGGACATACTCCACTACACATACCACAGAGAACACATTTGTCTTCAGCAATACATAATTTTGCTTTGCCTTCATTATCGTTTTTGAAAAGAGCATAATTTTGAGAAATCTTTTCATGACCACTGAAATAGGTTTCTGTGTATTTACGTTCAATAGGAGCTACTTCATCAAGACAAATAGCTTCTACAGGACAAGTTGCTTCACAAAGTCCGCAACCAATACAAACGTGATCTTTAAAGGACAAAATTCTGTCTTCTTCTGCTGATCTTTTTATATTGAAGTCTTTGCCTTCAATTTCTTTAACGTTAACCATTTTTTACCTCCAAAATTTCAATTGATTTTGTTGGGCAGTTCTCAACACACATAAGACAGCCACAACAATAACGGGGGTTTATCTTTGCTTTCAATGAATCTAAATTAATAGTCTTCATCTCACACAAATCTACACACAATCCACAACCAATACATCCATCGTTAATCTGTGGGTCATAATGATTCATATTAAAAATAGTCACGATTTGACGAATTTCTTTATAATCTCCAAATAAAACTTTTGTAATTAATATAAAATCCTTAGGACTTAACTCTAAAATAGCTTTAGCAAGTTCAATTGAATCCATAGAAATGTTCCTACCATTTAAGTAGTGGGAAATAGTTGATCTGTCTACACCAATTTGAGATGAAATCTCCTTTTGGGACAAACCTCTTTTTCTAAGTTCAACACTTTCTAAATATTTTAGTCCAGATACTATATGTTTTGGCATAAATTCACCATGTGTACATTATAATATATATTATATATACTTATAAAAGGCACATACTTAGACTCAAGTATAAAGATTTATATATGGCTGTGTATTATTTACACATTTATAAAAATATTAATTTTAATTTATAATCTTTATTTTTAAAAATTAACATTTAATAATAATTTAATTTATAATTTTAAATCAAATAATTAGTTATTTATTGAATAAATTATTTTTTAATTAAATTATAAAAATTAAACTAATTTTAATAAAATAAAAATAGTCAAAATTTAATCAAAGATAGCTAAATTATATCTCCAATATGTAAGTAAATTTACATCGAATTTTTTAAAATTTTTAAAACTTTTAGGCCAAACAAAAAAATGTGTAGCAAATACACATAAAGGAGGTGTAGTAAGTACACATAGTGGTTTCTAAAGATAAAAACTAATAAAAAAATAGAAAAAATTTACTAAAAAACAAGCACAAGATATTATAAAAAATTAACAAAAATAAGAGAAAATTAATTAGAAATTTGTAGAAAATTTTTGAAAAATAAATAAAAAAATCTAAAAAATATCTATAAAAAATTTAGAAAAAAATAGTGAAAATAGTGAAAATAGTGAAAAATTCAAGAAAATTAAAAATATAAAAAATGTGAAAAATAGTAAAAAATATACTATTTATTCTTCCTTATAGAAAGGTTCCCTATTATGGATTCCCTTTAAGAAAATATCTACAAGTTCTTCATCAGACACTCCATCCCTAATGAACTCAACCAAGTCTACAAGATTATCATTTCTAAGAAGACAAGGTTTGATCTTTCCTTCAGGAGTGATTCTGAGTCTTGTACAATTCTTGCAGAAATTGGTATTGTCTACAGGATGGACAACCTCTATCTCACCGCCATCAATGAAATATTTCTTACGATCCTGCATGAATTCCCTTACCTTGATCTCATCTGCGATTTCAGCCAAGTGTCTTTCAAATTCTGCAAGGGGGTAATGATACTTGGAGTTGAAGTCATTGTCATCACAGCTTTCAGACTCAATGATCTCAATGAGCTGCAAGATTACACCATGTTCTTTAGTGAATTCAAACATGTCCATAATCTCATCATTGTTGATATTATTCATAACTACCATATTTATCTTAACTGGATACATACCAACTTCACAAGATTTGACAATTCCATCCTTAACTCTTTGTAAAACGTTTTTCCCTACAATCATTTGATAGGTTTCTTCATCAAGTGTGTCTAAACTGACATTAACTCTGTCTAATCCTGCATCGACTAGATCTTGTGCAAATTTCTCTAAAAATATACCATTGGTAGTGATTGAAATATCCTTGAAATCAAGTGAATTAATTTTTTCAACAATTTCAACAATGTCTGGCCTGACTAAAGGTTCGCCTCCAGACAAACGTATTTTCTCAACACCTAATTTCTTTGCAATTCTGCAGATTTCATAAATTTCATCAGGAGTCATTTCTGAAGAGGATTCCAACATCCCATCATGGTGACAGTATATGCAATCTACATTGCAACGATTAGTGATTGAAATCCTAAGTGAAATAATTGGTCTTTCATAATCGTCTCTTACTTTATCCTTCATCCATAAACCCCAAAATAAAATTCATTCCAAAAAAATAATTATATTAATATGAACAATTTTAAAAAAATAATCTTAAGATTATTCATTATCAATGGAAATTTCAACATTCTTTACTTCATCTACACCATATTCAGAAGTTTTAATAGCTTTCAATAATCCGAGAATAGTTTCTTTTATGATATCATCTGTGAATTTGTTTAATTCAATATCATTTCCATTGATTACTAAACTAACTTTGTTTTCAAAATCTTTATTATCGCTCACATAATCACCTAAACCTAATTTATAATGCCATCACATATTTTAAACATTAATTATTTTTAATATATTTATTTTTAAATATATGAATTATTTTTAAATATTTTTAAATATTATTATATTATTCTTTTTTATTTTTAATTGTTATGTCAATATCCTCAAAGTTCTCTACACCATATTCCTTGATTTTAAGTGGAGCCAATACTCCCAATATGGTTTGCTTGAGATAATCGCTGACAAATCTATTCAATCCAATATTCACTCCATCAATAGCTAAATTGACTTCAGCTTGAGTTTCAGGATTGTAATCTAGCTTTCCTTGTGCAAAAGCCTGACCTATAAGACTTGCATCATTATATCCGCATTCATTAACAAATAATGTTTCCAAAATGTCATAGGATCTTTCTTCAACAAGGTCGACCAATTCCAATAGCTCATAATCTGTGATTTCAAATGAATTCACCACTTTTATCGTATACTCGTCCTTGACTTCTTCACAAGTTGCTATTTTAGCATAAGGATAAGCTTTAAATCCTTCTATAACAACAAAATCAGGATTTTCAATAAGTTTTATTAAGAATAAAATACGTTCTAAATCAAACCTTTCATCAATATTGAAGTAAGTTCTTCCACCAATTCCTACAACAAAGCCAGAACCTGCTTCCATTTGCTTATATGTGTCGGTTCCCTCATGATCCATTTCCATCTGGTGATGAGAATGCTTAATGCTTGCTACCTTGAATTCCCTATTGGTTAATTCCTTAATGATCTTGCCTGTAAGGGATGTTTTGCCAGTGTTCTTTAAACCTACAATTGAAATAATTCTCATCTTTACACCAATTAAAAAAATTTTTAATTATTTTTAAATTAATTATTTGAATTAATTACTTAAATTAATTAAATTAATAAAAGTTTAATCTATTGTTATTTAATTTATCTAAATAAAACTTTTATCATCAATCATAGATTAGATTAACTATTAAATCAAGATTCATCATAAAAATAGACAGTGAAATTTCACTAAATAAATTAAATTTAAAAATAAATCAATAGCTATTTTTAAAAAAAATAATTTAAAAAATAGTTTTTCATGGAAATGAGTGAATAAGAGGTGACTATTTTAAAAATTATTTAATTAAAAAGGAGAATAAAAATAGAAAATTGTAAAACGAATATAATAAGCAAAACGCTCATTACAAAGTTTTACAACAACTAATTTATTCTATCGTGTTTAACCATTTTGATTTAAATCTTCAATCCTAGTATTGTCTGTAGGATTTAGGACCAAATTCAGTGAATGGTAATGGTTCTTCGTTGTCTACACCACTGTAGTAACCGAAGATGTCTCTGACTTTTTGGTTTACAGTAGCCCATACTTTGGATACTGGAATTTCACAAGGACATACTTCAGAACATTGACCACAGTTAGTACATGCATCTACCATGTGCACCATACGAGTTAAGTGGAAGAATGGAGCTGCAGGGGTGTATCCACCAGGTACCCATTCAGGACCTTCAGCTTCGAGACAGCAGTCGTCACAGAAACAGAGAGGACATGCTTCACGGCAACCGTAACATTTCATACATCTAGAGAATTCTTCTTTGTATTCTGCAAATACTTCTAAAATGTCACCAGAGGTTCCAGCAAAGTCTTTTTCTCTTTGTGCCATTGCTTGTTTTACCATAATTCCGTCGATGTTAGCACGGATTGTTACACCTTTTTCGAGTGGTGCTTGGGTTTCAATTAATCCCGCATCAATTACTTTTCCTAAGATGTCTGCACCTTTTTCGGAGCATACTTCTACGAAGGTTGCTTTTCCAGCTAAGTCACCGATAACTCCCCAGTTACCTAAAGCGAGATCAGCGTTGGTAGGGATGTTCATGGTACATCTTTGACAGTTTTCTCTTCTACCCATTCCGTCTTCTTCGAGTTCATCGATGGAAATTGCTTTTTCACCATCAGCGGTTTCCATAATGAGTTTTCCTTTGGAAATTTCTTCTTTGATGACATCAGCAGGGTCTAATTCGTAAACGTCTCTAATCATTTTCATGGTTGGTACAGGTGGCATGGTTCCTCCACAGTTTACACCAATCATGATTACGTTTTCTTCGATAACTTTTCTTTTTCTCATTAACTCTTTTAAGGTCATTGCGTCACATGGTTTTGTGGTAACTGCAATTTTCATATCTCTAGCACCGTCTAAGTATTTGGATACGAATTTTGCTAAGTTTAAGGTACCACAGTGAAGGGATCCTGCAGATTTGATTACATCTTCAGGTTCAGTGATGAGAATAGGTTTAGCATCGTATAAGTCAGCTGCTTCTTCTACAGCAACTACTGCATCAACAATACCTTCTTCGAGTAAGTATTTCATGATAGTAGTTACGACTCCGCCGTATTCTCCTTTTTCTTTAATTGCTTCATTACCAGAGTATGCATAAAACATATCATTTACATTTACAGCCATATTATCTACTCCTTATTCACCTTATAATTTTTCTACTTGAATAGCACAAGCTTTTAATTCAACCATTTTACATTTAGGGTCGAAAGAATCGGAGTTAGTTAACATGTTAGCTGCACATTCGGTAAAGTGCATAGGAATGTTCACAATACCTTTCTTAATGTCGTCAGTTACACGAGCAGGAATTTCAATTTCTCCTCTTCTAGAGTATGCTTTTACTATTTCATTGTTAAGAATTCCTCTTTCTGCTGCATCTTCGGTGTTGATTTCGATGAATCCAGTAGGTACTTCTTTATCTAAGGTTTCACATCTTCTGGTCATAGCAGCGTGATAGTGGAACAAGACACGGGTAGTAGTTAAGAGTAATGGGTATTCATCATCAACAACTTCGACAGGACCTCTGTGTTCTAATGCTTGGAATATACCTAAACCGTCTGGGTGAGCGAATTTGTCTTTGTGCATTAAAGGTTCACAAGGATCTTCTGGGTCAAGACATGGCCAGTGGACACCTTCAGGTTTGAGTAATCTTTCGTGAGTAATACCGTAGTAGGAAGGAGCGAGTTCTCTGATTTCTTCCCAAATTTCAGCAGCGTTTTCGTAGTGGAATAATTCTCTTGGTCTGCCCATTCTAACAGCAATTTCTTCCATGATCTTCCAGTCAAGCATAGCGCCTTCAGGTGGTTCTTGAGCTTTACGTAACCATTGAACTCTTCTTTCACCAGAAGTAAAGGTACCTTCTTGTTCACCCCAACCTGCTGCAGGTAATACAACATCTGCTTCAGCAGCGGTATCGGTCATGAACAAATCTTGAACGATTAACATTTCTAAGTTTGCAATTGCTTCTTTGGTGTGTTTAATATCTGCATCGGAGAGTACAGGGTCTTCCCCGTGGATGTATAATACTTTTAAGTCACCAGCGTGAGCAGCGTTCATCATTTCGACTAAGGTTAAACCAGGAGTGGTTGGTAAGTCGATTTGGTAAGCTTCTGAGAATTTTTTGGTAATTTCAGGGTTTGCAACTTTTTGGTAACCTACATAGTCAGAAGGTAATGCACCCATATCACAAGCACCTTGTACGTTGTTTTGTCCTCTTAATGGGTTTACTCCTCCACCGATTTTACCTAAGTTACCGGTTAACATTGCTAAGTTAGCAGTGGACATTACGTTGTCTGCACCGTGAGAGTGTTCGGTAATACCTAAGGAGTATACAATAGCTGCGTTTTCAGCTTGTGCATATTCGATAGCTACACGTTCAATTTGTTCAGGGTCAGCTTCAGTAATTTCTGCTACTTTGTCAAGGTCGTATTTCATTGCAACTTCTTTCATTTCTTCGTAACCTTTGGTTCTGTTCTTAATGAACTCATCATCTTGTAAACCGTTTTCAATGATGATTTTGATCATACCGTTCATTAAAGCTACATCAGTACCGGTTTTGAATTGCATGTATTCGTGTGCTAATTTTGCAGTAGGAGTGAATCTTGGGTCTGCTACTACTAATTTTGCACCGTTTTTAATAGCTCTGATAATTTTACGACCGAATAATGGGTGTGCTTCCATGTTGTTAGAACCAATACAGAAGATGAAATCAGCTTCTTCAATACTGTCATAACCGTTAGTGGATGCACCGGAACCGAAGGTGGTTGCAAGACCAGCTACAGTAGGACCGTGACAGATACGTGCACAGTGGTCTACGTTTTGAGTACCACATCCAGCTCTTGCTAATTTCTGGGTTATGTAAATGTTTTCGTTAGGAGATCTAGCACATGCGTAGAAACCTAATTTGTTAGGGTCAGTGTCAGCATATTTTTTAAGGGTGCTAGCTACTAAGTCTAAAGCTTCATCCCAGGAAGCTTCTCTGAATTCACCATTTTCTTTGATTAACGGAGTAGTTAATCTGTCTGGGTGGTTAATGAATTGCCATCCAAAGTTACCTTTTGGACATACTTTTCCTTCATTAACAGGGTGTCTTTTCCATGGTTCGACACCAATGATTTTTCCATCTTTGACTACAAAGTTAATACCACAACCGGTACCACAGTAAGGACAAATAGATGGTACATATTTTATCTCAACCATTTTATAATCTCCATAATAAAATCAAGGTTTTATTTTTGTTTAGTTTACATATTGGCAAATTCAATTATTGACTAACAACTGAAATTTTAAATAATTATATATTTATTAAAACTTCTAGATATTGTGAATTGTGTCTATTGTTATAATCCAATAAAAGAATTGACAATAATATTCGAAGTACATAAATAATATAATATTATATTATCATGAAATGTGATATTTAGAACTTTAAAAAAAGATCTAAACGCAATCTAGAAACATTTTATGTCTCTAAAAGATTATTTTGGAATTTGAAATTCCATATAAGGATGATTTTCATTCAAATGAAATTTTTAAGAAAATTTCTAAAAACTTTAATAAATTATGTAAATACTTATTGATATTTGAATTAAATAGGTTTCGCTCAAATATTTCAATAAGTAAATACAAATTTAGGGATTTAATAAAAAATCCTTTGTGTTTGACTAATAGAATATTAGATTCAAACTGATTTTGTACATTTAGTCACGTAAGTATACGAACCAGTATGCACATGCTACAAATACTGCAGCACCAACGATGTTACCTAAGGTTACAGGTATTAAGTTGTTGAGGAAGAATTGTGCCCAGGTTACTTCAGCACCTAAGAAGATACCTAATGGGATGAAGAACATGTTTGCGACACTGTGCTCAAATCCAATACATACAAACGCCATGATTGGGAACCAAATACCGAAGAATTTACCTACTACATCATCAGCTGCGTTAGCTAAGTATACTGCTAAACATACTAACCAGTTACAACCAATACCTCTAAGGAAACATTGTACCCAAGTTAAAGAAGCAGTTGATTTTCCAGCTGCCATGAAGGTAGCTCCACCTAAAGCTTTGGTGTTAGCAATGGTAATTGCACCGCCAGCGAATGCTTCAGGTACCATAATACCAGTTGCGTAAGCAAGTACGTAAGCAACAAAGAGACCACCGACTAAGTTGAATACCCAAGATCCAACCCAGTTTTTGAGTAATCCCATAATATCAGTTTTACCATCTAAAAGACCCATAGTCATAAACATTACGTCACCAGTGAATAACTCAGATCCACAGATAACAACCATAATTAAACCTACAGGGAACACGCCCCCGAAGATCAATTTAGAAATACCTATTGGTACGCCACCAGCTACTGCACCAGTGTTTGCTACTTCTGCAAGTAATCCACCGAATGCAATGTAAGCACCTGCTAAGAAACCTAAAACAGCAAGTTTTAATATAGGCATTTCACCTTTTGCGGTAGCTGCAGATGCAATTGCTTTTGCAGTATCTGCAGGACTTTTAAAACTCATATATCTCAACCTCTTTTTTAAATTATCCCATATAATAATCAATACTCTCGAGGCATATGAAACCTTACATAAAGAGAGCATTAATTATAATTATTTATCATACCTATAAAAAGACTTTGCTATTAAAATGAAAACAAAACATTTATATAATGATAATGTTCATTTTTACAAAAAGAAATTTAATTCATATCGATAAAAAATAAGCATGAATTAAAAAATATTCAATCTATTCAATTTATAATTAATAAATAAAGTAAAAATGAAAAACTAACAAGAATTATTTTTAGATAAAAAATGAATAAATCACACCAATATGAAAATATATTCATATTTATAAATCATGATAAATTAAAATAGCTTAATAGAAACACTTAAAAATGTTAAAAAATCATAATAACAGTTATTTTATGAATATAATTAAATTTCATATCAATAAAATAACATAAATAAGCAAATACCTTACGAACATAAAAAACACATCAATGGGAATAACGTATTAAAAAACCTTAGAATCATTTGAATAAATACAAACAGTTAACCCGATTAAATTATTTATTTGGCTAAAATAAAGGAAAATACCCCAACATGAAAGCTATTTATAAAACGATAGAGAAAATTTTAAAAAAATAATTTTTGTTGAATGAGACATTATCCCCAAAATCATGATAAATTATGAAAAATTATGATGAGATAACCTAATAAATAGCAATGAATCATTAACAATGATATTTAGAAAAATATAAAGAAAAAATTAAGAAAGAATACAGTGAAAAGAGAAAGAAAATATTAAGAAAGATTAGAAGAAGATTATTAGAAATTTTTAAATTTACTTAATCATCAATGACTTCATAATATGCTCCCTCTGCACATGGTATGCATACTGGCTTTCCACCACGATTCAAGTGACGGCCATCAGTGATCTTCTCACCGCAAACTGAACAGAATACACTGGTATGTGGCTTACCTGGTATTTGGGAAGGATTCAATTCAACATGAACTTTTTCAACTTTGAATAATTCCTCAGCAGGAGTTCTTTTAAACCTTTCAATCATTTCATCTTTGGTTTCTTTTATTTTTTCTTGCTTGTTGGCATCTGCATCGGAAACCCTAATTGCTTCACCAGTATCCATATTATAGAAAGTTACAGCAAACTTGCCGTAATACATTTGCTTTAGGGACCTTTTCCCCATAGTGCATTTGGTGACGGATTGAACTGCATCCGCCATACATCTATCAATTTCTAAAAATACAATCAGGTTCTTATGACGCTTGTTTAATTCAAAGCCCATCAATTCCATACCATACATTGCAAGCTTAGTCCCAATGGCTATTCCTCCGCAGATTTCTCCATGAAATTCCCCTGCTTTAGCCAATTGTTCCTCATAGTCTTCTACACTTACCATATTAACACCCTTTATAAAAATCATAGAAAATTAGAAAAAAATTGGAAAATAAAAAAAATGGAATCCAATCTATTGGAAATGAAAAATTAAAAAAAAGAAAAAAGAAAAATTAGTAGGCTTATTCTAAAACAGTATGCCTATTTTTCAAGTCCTCTTCGGTTTTTCCCATAGCTTCCATCAATTCGGAAACCAATCCATCAAGGAAAACCAATGAAGTCAATTCAAAAGCAGTACCAAGAGGAGTCAAGGAAGTGTAATTTCCTTTAATTTGTCTTTTAAGGTAGTTTTCATCATCCACTTCAACTTTTGTTCTACCTTTAACATGAATGATTCCATCTGCCAATTGGCCTAAGCTGCTTTCAGGATAAGAGGTTAATGCCAATACTTTTGCCCCTCTTTTTTTAGAAATCTTCGCAGCGGTTACTATAGTGTTGGTCTCACCAGAACCGGAAATAGCTAAAATACAATCCCCTGCATTGATAGCTGGGGAAATGGTCTCACCTACAACATAAGAGCTTAAACCTAAGTGCATCAATCTCATTGCAAAGGCCTTAGCTGCAAGTCCAGATCTTCCTGCACCAGTTACGAAAATGTTGTCTGCAGTTGTGATAATTTCAATAAAATTCGCTATATCCTCTTCAACTAAATACTCTTCTGCATCATGAATATTGTTTATAATTGCCTCAATTGCTGATATCATTAACTCCATTTAAATCTCTACCTAAACTTAATACATAATTTCAATAATTATTTAACTTAAAAAGCATATGAAAACTAATTAAAAAAACAAAAATTAAATTGATAAATATTTTGAAATTAGATAATAATATTATATTCATTAAGATATTTAAAATTAATCAGTGCCAAAATCAAAAAGTTTTTTTAATATTTTCAATAAAAGAAAACATATATTTTCAAAACAAAAATGGGGTTTAGAGGGATTGAATGGCAAATCACGAAAATCAAAATCAGGAAGAAGTGTTCACAAATGATAATAATAGCATTAAGCCTGAGATTGGAATTGAAATAGATGGAATCTCCTTTAATTACAAGTTCTTTGAAACCTTGGAATCATTGTCAAAAACATATTCCCAAAGAAAAACCGCAAAGGAATTGAAAGTGTCTCATTCAGTGCTTAACAGAAGAATCAAAAATGCTGAGGACAAGCTTGGAGAGAAACTGGTCATTACAGTAGGTTCCGGTTCTGAATTAAGCAAAAAGGGATACGAACTATTAGACCTTTACTACAAATACAAAAACCGATTGGAAGACAGACAAGAAATCATAATCGTTGGAGGGCACATAATTACAGGCCTTCTCCAGGCAATCAGTTATGACTTGCCATTTAAGACATTGATTTACAGCAGTGATGACGAAAGCGCATATGAACTTGCAAAACAGGATTTGGTAGACATTTTAGCATTGGATGACCCGTTGCTTGCTTTTGAAAATGACTTGAACTTTACAGCTATTGCATATGACCATTTAGTATTAATATCTCCAAATCATGGAAAGACAATTGAAAGGATCTCTGATTTAGAAGGATTGAAATTCATTGGAGTCAAAGGAAGTGCACAAAGGTTGGCATGGAGCACCTTGAGACAGGAAAACATCAATTTCACTATTGAAAGGGAAGTAAAATCACAATTTGATGCATTCAAGATTGTGAGAAACTCTGATGAGTATTACACATTTTTAAATGCAAGCTATTTCAATGGAAATGAAATATTGAAAAACGAAACCCGTCACGTAATCAGTTTAGTGCAGATTAACGATACAAAAGATGATATTTATAATTTAATCGAATATTTGCTATTTGATGGTCAAACTAAAATAGGAGAACAAGGATTTATACCAATGAAACCCTGGAAAACTAGATAAACATTTAAATTTTATAATTCAGATTATCATTAAAAAAAATAGAAAAGTAGAAAATTACTCCCAACTATTAGAAAAAAATTTTGGTCCAGGTTTTGAGCTTCAGCTCAAAAGCTGGGAAAAAGTTTTGGTCAAGGTTTTTAGCCGAAGGCTAAAAAGCTTGTCTATTTAATTAATTCAGAATCAGATTGGTCCAACCATTGATTTACTATTTTTACAGCACAATAGTTACCGCACATTGTACAGGTGTCCTCCTCTTCAGGAGGTCTTTCATCTCTTTTTGCACGTGCAGCTTCAGGGAACATTGCACATTCATATTGAGCTTCCCAATCTAATCTTTTTCTTGCTTCAGCCATAGCCAAGTCTTGTGAACCATCGATTTGACCGCTAGCCAAGTCACCTGCATATGCACCGATTCTAGTTGCAATAACCCCTTCTTTCACATCTTCAGGAGATGGTAAAGCCAAGTGTTCTGCAGGAGTTACATAACATATGAAGTCTGCTCCAGCTTTTGCAGAGGATGCTGCACCAATAGCGGATACAATATGGTCGTAACCCGGTGCCACATCACATACAATAGGTCCTAACATGTAGAAAGGAGCATTGGAACACATTTTCTTTTGAATCATTACATTGGTTGGAATTTCATTGATTGGTATGTGACCTGGCCCTTCAATCATACATTGCACACCAGCATCACGGGATCTGTCAATCAATTCTCCTAAAATGATCAATTCTTGGATTTGAGCCCTATCGGTAGAGTCTGCAATGGAACCTGCTCTCATACCATTTGCAAGGGAAAGAACAACATCATGTTCCTTTGCAATTTCCAATACATAATCAAAGTTAGAGTATAATGGATTTTCCTTTTCATTTTCTACAATCCACCCGGACATGAATGATCCTCCACGGGATACTAGTCCAGTTACACGACCTTGTCTTTTAAGTCTTGTCAATGTTTCAATATTGATACTGCTGTGAACAGCCATGAAGTCTATACCATCTTTTGCTTGCTTTTCAATGGTATTGAATAAGTCATCTTCATCCATATAAATTACAGAACCATGCTCCCTAATGCTTTCAATAGCCGCTTGGTATACAGGTACTGAACCTACAGGGAGTGGAGACATATCTAAAACTCTGTTTCTTATTACATCCAAATCTCCACCAATACTCAATTCCATCAAACAGTCTGCACCATGGTCAATAGCAATCTGTGCTTTCAATACCTCTTCATCAAAGTTTACGATATCTGTAGAAGTTCCTACAGTTGCATTTACTTTTGTTCTAAGACCTGCACCGATACCTGCTGCTTCAATATCCCTGTTTACATTAGATGGGATTACAATAGTACCGTTTGCAACGGACCTTAAGATAAAATCTTCGCTAACTCCTTCAATCTTAGCGACATGTTTCATTTCTTCTGTTAAAATACCTTTTTTTGCATCACTTATTTGTGTCATCATTAATCTCCATTGTTTTTGATTATGCTAGATTATCATAAAATCAAATTTTATTAGAATCCTTTATTTCCTTAAATTATGTTGAGGAATCGCTTAATTTAAATTCAAATATATTTTATTAAAGTAAAGTTTAATTTAATTCTATTTTACTTGATTTTATAATTTTATTTAATGTATTTTATCTAATATAAAGATATCTATTTTATACAGCCCTTATTTGGAAAATAAAGCATTTATAGGCCTTTTTTATCAATTAGCTTTGATATATATCAAATACATTTTATTAAATTTTAAGTTTTTTTAAAAATTGATGAAAAAATTCTAAAAATCAAAAAACAATAAAGAAAATGAAATTCAATTAACAATCAGAAATTATGAAAAATTTTAGAAAATGAGAATAATGAAAAATAGTAAAAAATAGTCAAAATAAGAAAAAAATAAGAAAAAAATAGAAAAATAGAATTATATATAAAAATCCATCATTCTAGTATATGCATCATCATAAGTAGGCATATTTGTTTGACATCCTTGCTTTTCAACAACAAAGGATGAAACTGATGAAGCAAATTTAGCAGCTTCTTCTAATGAAGCACCATAAATAAGCCTAGATACGAATCCTGCCTTATAAGAATCTCCTGCTCCAGTAGGATCAACAGCAGGCCTATAAATAGATTCGACTTCTATTTTGCCTTCATCCGGACTATAAATGATACTGCCTTTAGAACCACAGGTCATTAGAACAACTTCTGGACCTAAATCCATCAAGCCATTGATATCAACATTCATAGACTCTTGAATACGCTTGATTTCATGATGATTTCCAAAAAGAATATTGACGTTGGAAATGACTTCCTTCAATTTATTAGGACTGTACATTCCAAGGTCTTGTCCTGGATCAAATGACACCAATCTTTCCTCTTCCTTAGCAACAATCCCTGTTTTGCAATTGAAATGAGGATCCCCTGTTGCCAAATGAACTGCCTTAAATTCTTTTATCTTATCTCTTGGAACTTCACTGTCATGGAATTCCTTTCCAGCACCCCAGTAGAAATAGCTGATTTGATCTTGATTGTTGTTTGTCATTACAAATGCAGTTGGTGTGTTTTCCTCTTGAGAAATGATCAAGGCTTCAGTGTCCACACCTAATTTTTGCATATTCTTATGGTAATGAGAATCAATAAATTCACATCCTACAGCGGATATCAAACCAGTTTTCATTCCTAAAGTAGCACCAATCATTGCAACATTTGCTGCTGCACCACCATTCAAGTTTTTCATGGTTTTCATAGGTGCGGAATTATTGGCTTTAGGAAACTCATCAACTGTGATGATGTAATCCAATGCAGTATGTCCCACTGCTAATAAATCTTTTTTTACACTCAAATAAATACAACCCTTTTCGCTCTTGTTTTTAACTGTTTAAACCGTTTTAACTGTTAGTAAAAAAATCACTGAAAAAGCATTGAAAACTTAATCTATGACTTTTTTAGATAAAATAAGATTAAATATGATTATCTTTTAAAAAATAATGCCAATTATCATCTTATTAATGAATTAAATAATATTTACTGATTTAAATTTAGAAAAAATTCAATCATAAAATATTATTGAATTGAAAAATTTTTTTCTAAAATTAGTACAATATTATTTTAGACTTCCCAATATTTAATGATTTTTATTAACATATGTTATGTAAAATTTTTCGAGAGAATCGAAACAAAAAATCATCAACATTTAGTAATGAATATTTTATTTTTATAATAATTTTAACTTGCGATAGCATTTGAAAACTAATATTTTTTAATTCCTTCAACTTTACTAAATTAAAAATATTAAAAAAATTGTATTAAATTAAAAAATTTAATTAAATTTCAATTTTTAAAAAGAAAAATATATAAAAACTAAACATTAAAATTAGAATTATATCACGAAGTGAATAATATTTATTTTTGATTATAAATTTTATAAAATGGGGACTAAATTATTAGCAAGATTAATAAAATAAAAAGTGTTTTAACATTATTTTTTATTATTATGGAAATATTTTGTCTTATAAGTTCTATTAGTGCAGTAGAATTATCTAATAATGATATAAATAAAAATATTGATGATAATATAATAAATACTATCGAAACAAGTGAAGAAAACAATGACATTGCAAACACAATTGAAATTGAAAGTCTGAATTCAGAAAGTATCCAAGATGAAACCTCTTTAAATCAACTTAAAGAGAGTAATTCCAATTCTATCTATGTTTCTACAGATGGCGATGATATAAATGGTGATGGAAGCAAAAATAAGCCATTTGAAACCATTAAACAAGGAATTGATAATAGCATAAATGGATCAACAATATATCTATCTGAAGGAGAATTTGAAGGATTCAATCTTACAATAGATAAAACATTAACTATCGAGGGTAAGACAGATAAGACCATAATTGATGCTAAAAATATCGCTAGAATATTCATAATGAACTCCGATGCCAAATTAACATTGATAGGGTTAAACCTAATCAATGGAAACATTATTGCTGATGGTGCAGGAGTAGGAGGATCCATTTACAATAATGGAGGTGAATTGACTTTAATCAATTGCACAATAAAGGACTCCTATGCAGACCTGTATGGTGGAGCAATATTCAATAATAATGGAAAATTGACCATAATTAAATCAAATATAATAAATAACAGCGCAGTTCAATATGGAGGGGCAATCTACTCATCAGGAATAACAGAAATTGAAAAGTCATATTTCAGAGAAAATCATATCACAGCTGAAAAGGGAGTGGGAGGAGCTATTGCATGTGGAGGAATTGCACATATCGAAGACACAGTCTTCTTTAAGAATTATGCAATATATTCTGCAGGAGCAATACTCTCCCTAGCAAATACCACAATAAACAACTGCAGCTTTATTAATCAGACCACAGAATATACTGGAGGAGCAATAAGCAATCACAATTATATGATAATCAACAACAGCCAATTTATAAATGGATATTCAAGATTTTATGCAGCTGCAATCCTTGCACCTCCAAGTGGACAGCATGTTGTAACTGAAGTTTACAATACTGTCTTTGATGGGAATCATGTAACCAATCATGCTGCAGTCTCAAACAACTTTAAGGACACCGAACTTAAAATGGAAAATTGTGCACTTGTAAACAATTACATCCTTACAATGGGTGTGAAAGGTTATGGAGATGTTGCATTGGATGACAACGCTTCCTTATTATACTGCTGGTGGGGACAAAATGAAATAGGCAATTACTATTCCCCACATAGTGACGCTTGGGAAGCATGGAAAATAAATGCATCAAAATGGTTAATCATGACCTTTACATCAAGCAATGAAATCATAGCCCAAGATAAAAATAATGTGCTGACTGTAAGTTTGCACCAATTCTTTGATAATGAAACTAAAGAAATTTACGATTATGATGAAGACATTAACTTGCCTCTTTCAGTTAAATTCTATACAAGCACTGGAAAAGTAATAGATAACGTAATTATGAAAAACGGTACTGCAGTTCTCAACTACAAGCCGGAACTTAATGTGAGATATGTTTATGCTCAGTTAAACAACCAAACATTAAACATTTCAGTTAAAATGAAAGATGAATCCAAGCTTATAGTGAATAATTTAACAAAATATTATTTGGAAAACAAGCCGTTAACCATTAAATTGACAGATTCAAATAATTTATCCCTTACTGAAAAAACAGTCATTATAAAAATATCTGGAAAAGAGTATCAAAAGAAAACAGACACTAAGGGAATGATTAACTTAGGCATTGATCTTTCTCCAGGAACCTATAATGCAGTAATAAGTTTTGAGGATGATGATTACAGAAATCAAAAGAAAACCGTGAAAATAACTATATTGAAAAATAAGCCTTCCATAAATGCTAAAAATAAAAGCTTTAAGGATAAAACTAAAATTAAAAAGTATAGTGTTGTACTTAAAAATAGTTTAGGAGAGACCTTGAAGAATAAGAAAGTTACCTTAAAAGTTAATGGGAAAACTTATAATGCTAAAACAGATGCAAACGGCAAAGCTGTCTTTAAAATAAACAAATTAACTAAAAAAGGAACATTTAGCGCAAAAATCAGCTATGCTGGAGACAAATCCTACAGCAAAGTAAACAAAAAAGTTAAGATAACAGTTAAACAGTCTTTTAAAACCGTTTCAAGAGGAAGCAAAGATAAATCAACAGTTAAAAAAATCCAAAAGGCATTGAAGAAAAATGGATATTACTTAACTTATAAAAAACATTACCTAAAGATTGATGGGATTTATCAAAGCCATACCGAAAGATCCGTTAAGGAATTCCAAAGAGATAATGGATTAAAAGTTACAGGAAAAGTGGATGAAACAACAGCTAAAAAACTTAAAATAATATGAATTAAGAAGATGTCATGACATATTCAATATTTATTCTATGGAAAAATAATATTAAATATTGAAACAATGCACAATAAATATGAAAATTTATAAATAAACAGATACAATATGTAATAATATAGATTATTTTATAAATTTTTTATAAAATCTTATTTTATTATAAATTTAGCGGTTAAATCAAATTAGTGGTTAAATTGTAATGCGACTGAAAATTTGAAAAATAATTGATTGTCTGATGTATTATGAAAATATATTGGATAATTGATAGCGGATGGTGGTTTTTATTTCCGAAGAAGAAATTGAAACTTTAAAAGAAAGATTAGCTAAGAAAGATGACAAACTTAAAAATCAGGCAAGCGAATTGAATCATTTAACAAATGAAGTCATTCCTGAATTGAAAAAACAGAACAAAGAACTAAAAATAGTTAAAAAAGAACTTACTGAAGCATTGGAAGCAAGCACAAAAAAATATTTTAATCAATTAGAAATCAATGCGGATTTAAGTGAAAGCGTTGCTAAAAAAGGTGCTGGTCTTCAATTAGCTAAAGTCAGATTGGAAGAAATTGAAAAGCTAGTTATTGAACTTGAAGCAAAAGCTAATGAAAAAGAAGCAGAAATTGCCGCTACAGAAGACTTGTCTGATGAAGAAAAATCAATTGTTGATCAACTTAACAATAAGGTCGATAAATTAAGCAAAGAGTTAGAAGCAAAAGACAGAGTTATTGACAATAAGGAAAAGGAAATCATAAGAAAACAAAACCAATTAAAAGACAAGAACTCTGAAATAGCTGACTTGAAAGAAAATCTAATTCCTAAACTCAAAGCTGAAACTGCTGAAATCAATGCTAAAATGAAAGCTAAAGATGCAGAACATGAAGCTGAGAATGCAGGAATTGGAGGAACAATCGCTAAGTTAGAAGCGGAAATTAAAGACCTAAACGAAAAATTAGATAACAAACAGAGAGATTACAATAAGTTAAGCACTGCAATGAATGCAAAAGACAAAACCATTAACTCTCTTAAAAACAAAAACCAACAATTATCTGAACAGCTTAAGAACCAAGACAACAAAGGATTCTTTAGCAAAATCAGAGGCAGATAATTATAATTAGATTAATTAATTTTTATTAATTAATCACTTTTCTTTTTTTACAAATTTTATACACTATACTATTTTTAGAATAATAATTTTTTATAGTAATTATTTTTTAAGTAATTATTTTTTTAGAAAAAATTCTATTTTTAAAAATAAAGTTTTAATATAATCGAACAAATAATTGTGGGATTATTTTGAAAAAATGGAAAAATTTACAAAAATAGAAAATAAAAAAAATAAGAAAAATAGTTTAAAGTAGATAACCCCCAACTACTAGAAAAGATTTTGGTCTAGGTTTTGCGCCCCACAGGGGCGGAAAAGCTGGGTTTAAGCTTCTTGTCTTAACCTTTTAACAACAAAGTCCTTATCTAAAGAGAGTAAGAATGAAGCTGCTCTTGGCCCTTGTTTTTGACCGAGAATCAATTTGTAAATAGCTTGGAAAGCCTTTTGTGGTTTTAATCCATGGCTTTCTAAAACTTCATACATAGCATCATGCAATTCTTCAGCAGATGAGAACTCTTTTTCTTCCATCAAATCAGCAAGATCTTTCAAGAATGCAATTTGATCATCTGGAAGTGGTAATTTTGGAATTGAGTTGTATTGAACTTGGAACTTGACGAATTTAGGAGCATATTTGTCTAACCAAGCGACTACATTATCTACTCTTTCTTCATATTGAGCCAATTCAAGTTCGGTTAAGTCACAGAAGTCCTTATCCTTAAAGCTTTTAGTCAATTGGGAATTCTTTTTCAAAATTCCAAAAATCTTTTCAAGGTCCTTTTCTCCAACAATTTGATAAGCATTTACCAAGAATCTGAAAGGAGGTCTGAATGGTAAAGGCGCATCTGCCTTGATTTGAGCATTCTTATAAATGCTTTTGAATTTTCTGCCTTCTTTTTCAGATGGAGCTTCTTCCTCTCCGTAGAATACCCTTTCAACTTTATCAAAGGTGTCCATGAAGTCTAACCATGGCATTTTTGGAGAGAAGTCTTTGGATTTCATAGGTTTGCTTCTGAATAAGTAATAGTTAAGACTTTCTGCAGGTCCGATTTCCAACCATTGTTCTGGAGTGAAGAATACACCATGAGACTTACTCATTGCTTCACCATCCAATGTGATCCATTCATATGGAACTGGATATGGTGCTGGGTAATCAAAAATCTCTTCAGAGATAACGCTACTTACATCGTAAGATCCACCAGCTGCTGCATGGTCTTTTCCAAATGGTTCACAAGTGGTTCCGAAGATTTTCCATCTTGCTGCCCATTCAACTCTCCAGGTAAGTTTACCGTTACCAGATTTGATGTCCATTTCACCGTCGTGACCGCACTCACATCTGTATTTTACAATGTCTCCATCGAAGTCATATGCTTCTGTGGTGTTTACTCTTCCACATTTTTCACAGATTGGGTTGTATGGCAACCAGTGGTCTGCGAGTGGCTCTCTTCTGTATTGGTCAAAAATGGCTTTGATTTCATTATGCTTTTCAAGGGAGATTCTGATTGATTCAAGGTAATCCCCATTTTTGTACATTTCAAAACCGGATTTAGGGGTTATTTCAATACCATAAGCATCAAGAACTTTGAATAAAGGTTTTTCAAAGTGTTCTACAAAGTTTTTACAGCATCCTTCAGGACATGGAATCATAGAGTATGGCATACCTAAGTATTGGTCATAAGATTCAGGAAGTGGGAATGGAACTTTTCTGAGAGGGTCATGGTCATCTGCAATCCAGATGGTTTCTGCATCATTTCCCAATTCACGCAATGCTTTTCCAATAGCATTTGCAATGAATACGTCACAAGAATTTCCAATATGTATAGAACCTGATATAGATGTACCACTTGCTATGACATGTTTTTCTACATCTATTTCATTTAATTCATCAGCGATTCTTTCAATCCAATGTTTCATTGTTTCACCATAATAATTATAAAAGCTGCTTTCAATTTAATGTGTTTAATATTCCAAACTATATATGAAAGCAATAATGAAGTAATAAATTAATATGAATTTGATACTATTTTGATAATATTTCGATAATAAATATCCAATATAAATATCCTAATAATTTATTATATTATATATTTTTATTATCATCTTATAAAAAATTAATTACAAAAATTAGAGATTAATCAAAAAAATCTGGAAAAAATTATAATAAAAAATAGATTTGGAAAATTTTTTTAAAAATTTATAGAAATTTTATAAAAATAGCCATTAAAGGATGTAAATAGGATTCTAAAATAAGAACCCTATTAAGTGGAAAAATAGAGTCAAGCTCTATATAAAAATAAATTTAAAATAATAGGCAAAAAACAATGCCTATGAAAATTAATTAATTAATAAATCAATTAAACTTCAAGATCAATCAATAAGTCAAAGATAAGTAGATTGAACTTATTGTTCAAATCTACGTCTGTCGATTAATTCTTGACGTTTACCTGCGTTCCATCCACCGTTTGCAGATTTAGCGTGACCTACTTGTTGTACGTAACCAGTAATTCTGTCATACCATTCCACATCAGCAGTTTCACCACAGGAAGGACATTTGTTGCTTAATCCTTTCATTAAGGTTTTACAGTGTAAACAGAAACTGAATGCTGAACTGTAAGCCCAGAAACCAATGTCAGATTTTCTTGCAATCTTATTGGTTAAGCTCATTAATGCATCAGGATCAGAGTATGATTCACCCATGAATGCATGGAAGATGTGTCCACCAGGAGTTAATTTGTGGTATTGGCCTTCAATTTTAACTTTGTCTGCAAAGGAAATGTCACTGTTTACAGGTACGTGTGAGGAGTTAGTGTAGTAGTTAGCTCCATTGTCACCTTGTAAGATTGCTTTATCTCCGAATTGCTCTTTATCCAAGGTTGCAAATCTGTATGCAGTTGATTCTGCAGGAGTTTGCAATACAGACCATCTGAGTCCAGTTTCTTCTTGTAAGGATTTTGCTCTTGCATTGATGTATTCTAAACATTTGATACCGAATTTGTTTGCATCTGGGTTGTCGATACCTTCACCGAATAATGCAAGCAACATTTCATTAAGACCACAGAAACCAAAGGATAAAGTGGAGTTTTGGATTCTGTAATAGGTCTCACCATCAACATCTTGATTTAAGAATGGTAAGATGTCAAAGTTGTTTAAACAGTTAAGACCTTGGTTTCTTCTAATCATTAAGGTTTCAACAGCTAAATCCATGTAGTTGTCTAAGTATTCGAATACATCGTTTTCATCTCTGGATTGGTATCCGATTCTTGGTAAGTTTAAGGTTACGTAAGCTAAGTTACCGGTTCTTAAACAGTCTTGTTCCCAGTCACCAGTCCAGGTGTCTTGGAGACAGGTTCTGCAACCCATATAGTTAGCCATTTGACCTCTGTATTTAGGTAACATGTTTACAAAGTAGGATGATCCGTATTTTGCAGAAAGTTCATGAACTAAACGGATATCGTCTTCATAGTCCCCTTTTAAGGTCTCTTCACGTAAAGTATAAATAGTATTTGGGAATAAGTGAGGTTTACCTTCGGAATCTCCTTCAAGCAAGATTTCAGTGAATGCCTTTTGGATCATTCTGGTTTCATCTTCAAAGTCAGCATAAGTTCCTACTACTTGTCCTTTTGGACCGTATGCAGTAACATCTTGCAAGAATTTTGGAACTCCGAATTCTAATTGCATGCTTGTAAATGGAACTTGGGAACCTCTTGCTGCATAAGCCATGTTCAAGTTGTAAACTAACATTTGAATAGCTTGTTTTACTTCATCATAACTTCTGCCGGTTGCAAATGGTGCAACAAATACGTTCCAGAGAGACATAGCTTGTCCACCAGACATGTTTTGCTGTGCTGCTAACATGATTTCTCCAGTATGGTTCATTAATGTTTCCATATGGGAAGGAGGTGCAGCAACTGAAGTGTGGTCTCCAGTACCGTCTACTTTAAGACCATGTTTGATGAATGCTCTTATATCATGTTGGAGACAGTTTAATGGTCTTCCAGCAAAGAATTCCAAGTCGTGAATGTGAATGTCACCAGACATGTGTGCATCAGCTAAGTGAGCTGGTAACATGTGTAAGAGAGCATATTGTTTTAATGCTTCATCAGCAACATATTTGTGAATGGATTCAGGGTTATGCATCATGTTTGCATTGTCTCTTGAACCGTTTTCAATTAAGGAAGTGATGTTGTAAACAGGAATACCTAAACGAGTGTATCTGCTTCTTAAATCTTCTAATCCGTATTCTACAAGTTTTGTGTTTACAATTTCCCTAATCATTGGAGCGGTAAGGTATTCGACATTGAGTTTTTTAAGTTCTTTCCAAACTTCAGTAGCAATTTCAAAAGCGGTTTCTTGGGAAGCACCAGTTTCTTCAACTAAGGTACTTGCAATTTTTGCCATGTCGAATGCTTCAATTTTATCTCTGGAAGAACGTACTTTTAAAGTAGTTTTTGCTAAGTATTTGTTAGCTGATTCAGAATCTACTTCTTCCAAGCATTCGTAAACAATCTTTTTGATCTCTTTAGTGCTGATTCCATCGTATAAGTTTTCAACAACAGTTGAGACAATTCTTTCAGATTCAAAGTATGGAGCATCAACCATAACTAAAGACTTTAACAATTTCTCATAACTGAAAGCTTCACAAACACCGTTGTTTTTCTTAACGGTGATTTTAGCTCTTCTAATATCGTTTTCTACATTATCGACTTTTTCCACTTTAACACCTTCATTTTAATAAAAAATCAAATAATAAATAATTAATTTAATAATTATGTAATCATGAAAATTTAGATAAAACTTTCAAAGTGATTACTAATAATTATGTACTTACATGTATAATATCCGTTAGAAATTATACGAAAGTTAGTAACTATACAAAAAGTTAGTTACTTCACGAAATAATATATGTGATAAGATGTATATAAATCATTCGTTTTGATACGAACAAAATATATTGTAATACTTATGATTGGAAAATATTTAAAACAAATTTAAAAAAATTAAAAAATTAAATAAATAAAAAATTATAGATTAAGGAATTAACATTAGTATTAAGCTTAATCAATGAAATAAGAATCCAATAGAAATCATTACCCAAATGCGAAACAAACAACAATTATTTTCCAAAGAACACATCTAATGAACTTTGTTTTGATTTATCACTTTCAAATAATGAATTGATACCAAATTCTTGAATTTCCAATCTTTGCTCAAGGTAGTGAGATACAGGATATCTGTTTACAAGGTTCTGTGAAATTTCAAGATACTTGACTACAGATCCCTTGGATACGCTTAAAATCAGGTCTCCACCACATTTACATTTACCGGTTAAAGGCATTCTTCTATACTTTGCACCGCATTTAGGACATCTAACCTTCTGCTTGGAGAAAGCTCTTGAATTTCCCATAATGTCCGGCAAGAAGTGAGAGGACAATACTCCTTCTACAACTCCCCTTTGGTCAACTGCCCTAATGAGTTCAGCCAAATTGATTTGAGCTTCCACTTTCTCCTTCATGGAACCTAAACGTTTGTATAAGCAAACTTTTGGCCCTGCATGAATGCTTGAAGTATGGTGTGAAAACATCAAGTCATGATACTGCCTGTCAGTACCTAAATGCTTAGCAACATTATCCACCAAATCCAACATATCTGCAGGTTTTAAAGGTTCCTGAGATCTTTCAAAGAATTCCAATGGGAATCTTTCAAATATGTCAAGGTTATGTGATTCATCATCAATCTCCTCGGGATCTATACGGGTGGATAAAACCAAAGGAGCATCCATACTTCCTCCACGAGTGCTTGGCAAGTATGATTTTGAGAAATTGATCAATGCATCCAACAGCAATAGCACGGAATCCTCATCACTGTCACAGTTTCTCCTTTTTGCAGAATGGAAATAAGGGTGTGCATAACATCCTAATGCCTTGGTGAATCCGACTATACGGCCCAATACTCCTGCAGATGTGTGTGGAGCAAGACCTGCAATAAGATGCCCGATCAAGCCATATTTGTCCTTTACATTATAGAACCTTTCCATTCCATAATATCTCTCAAGCAAATCATCCACGAAATTAGCTACACCTACCAAATACTCACCGCAATTATCAGAAACTACAATATCCTGAACCTTAAGTTCAATGATTTGATCCTCACTGACAATGTCTTCACCATAGCAGTCTTTAGTATATCCCATTTCCAATAATTTTGGAACAGTTACTCCAATTTCTTTTGGGATGAAGTGAGTTAGTGGCAAGTCAGTGGAGTCATGACGAATAGTTCCTTCTTTAAAGGTGAACACTTCATTCTTTGCTCTTAAGATACCTTTCTCCAAAGGTTCTGGAAGCTTGTCTTCAGAGATTAAACCTATAACTCCCTTAACTTCATCAACTTTACGAACCCCTACATTATTGGAAGCTTTTGAAAGCATATGTGCCAAATTGATATCCTTTTGACCGGACTTGCCGATAACAGTAGGAGATCCACAATGTGGACAAATAGCTTGGAATGAACTTAATCTGCAATCAGGATTGGTACATTCCCTTCTTGCAAATTCGACTTTAATCTTTTTCTTTTTGGCAGCTTCTGCAACCAAACGTCTGTTTCCACCATTGTTTCCAATAGGGAAAAGCACATGAGGAGCGGGTCTCATCAATCTTTCTTTTGATTTTTCAGGACGACCAACCCTTGTACCGATATAGCATGGAGCCTTATCCTTTATCTCGAAATCTATATTCTCATTGATGATGTCAACGACTTTCATCTTGTAATACTCATCAGAGAGATACTTGGAATAGTCTCCATTTATAGTCTTAAGTAAGCTATAAGCATGATCTTTGTCAATTATTACCTTCCCATCATTAAGCTTATGGCATAAGCCCATAACTTCTAAAATTCTCTTTTGATAAGATAATTCAAGTTCTAAATCCTCTCCATTTTGATATCCATTTTCCAGATAGTCCCTTCTTGTATCTAACCACTGGCCTAAATCAACTAAATCCTTAATGGATATGTCATTGTAATAATAAGTGTATTCAGGATGCAAAGGCACATTAAACTCTTCAGTGATCTTAAATGCCTCTTCAACTGTGAATTTCTTGGTTTGCAATGAATTCAAATTGAATGCCTCTTTCTCATCATCGGTGAATGATTGATATTTTTCTGAATTTCTTATTGTTTCAATCCACCATTCTTCACACCAGCAAGCACCTAACATTGGCTGGTTATTCCTTAGGAACTCACCAAATGCAACAAGCATGTCTCCAAGGAAAAGAATCTCAACAACTTTCCCCTTAACCTTTCTTGCATCTTCAATGGAATCCAATCTGCGGACTTCACCTGATTTTAACTTAACAGTTGGACCTTCAATTGAGTCTACAGGAACTACACAGTTACCTTTTCCAGGTCTTTCAATCTTTAGTTGTGTACCAACTGCCAAGAATTCCAATAGCTCCATTGTTGCAGGGTGAACACCCATAGTTGCAAGACCTGTGTTTCTTGAACGACCATATCTGAGTCTGAATCCTCCTTTTTCAGAAGGGTATCCTAAAACAGGCCTTCCACCAATGATATCGTGCGCATACTTTGAATGTTCAAAGAGTTCATCCTTATCAATGATATTGTCATCAATTTCCTCAACAACCTCTTCACCCTCGGATGGAGAACTCTCTTCTTCCTTAGATGAACCTACACCTTTAGCATATTCCTCTAAGAATTCCCAACTGTCCAAATTAAGTGTGTGGGCATATTTTAAAATCTTTTTGGATTTCTGGATAACACCTTCAACCATCGCAAGAAGAGCCCCACCTCTAATGTTATTGGTTTCTACACGAGGCAAGTCTCTGTGAGACACTTCCACTTGGTCTGTTGGCTCACCGCTGACTTCAACTGGAATGCTTCTTGCAGCTAATCTGACCTCTTCAGGAGTTGGAGAGTATTGCAAGTTAGTAACTTCAGATTCGTAAAGCTCAACTTCTTCCACATATCTTTCTATCTCATCATCAGTAGGCTTATAAATGTCAAGGCCCGTAGCTACACGTATCTTATCACCTAAAAGAACGGATAATGCAGCTGCAGTACCTCCTGCACTACGAATAGGACCTGCAAAGTATACCGCAACATATTTGCTTCCATCAGAATTGCTTTTGATCTTTACTCCTGAAATACCTTCCAAAGGAGCCGCTACCACCCCTTCTGTTAAAATAGCTAAAGCGGTTCTAAGTCCCTGGTCAGCAAAAGCCTGTTTTTCAGCCTCTAACTTAGCACCAGTTTCATTTGATTCCTGAGATGCAATTTCAGCAGCAATTTCAAATGCAACCTCTTCCCTAGACATATCCTTTTCCAATTCTTTGATACGCTTTGCAATGCCTTTAGGACCTACAAGCCCTTCCACTCTCTCTGCCAAGTCCTTTGCCAATGGAATTTCAGTCTCTAACTCAACATCAAACCCTTTGGATCTTGCCTCATTAGCTATCTCATAGAGCTTGAGAGTTTCACTTTCCAATCTTTCAAAATAATCCATTCCAGCATCCATTATAATCACTGATAAATAAAAATAATAATCTGACTAAAAATTTACTAATAATTTAACAAATAAGTGAAGTAATGATTTAATTTTTTCCTTATTTTTTCTCTAATATTATTATATTCCTTATCATATTTAAAAATATTAAGAGAGCATATAAAAACTAATATGAAATTGAAATATCCTGAGAAATATCATGAAAAAATATAAAAAATAGATAACGAATAATTTAAAAAAAAATAGAATTAAATCAAAGTAAATCTAGTGAATAAAAGTAAATAAATTAAAAAAAGAAACTAGTAGAGCAAATACTCAACTAGTGAAAAGAAGTTTAATCAAACTTTCTAAAAGTTTGTTTATACAGAGAATCTTAAGATGAAACAGAAGATTCCTAAAATTACACTAAGTGCGATGACTATTTCTGGAGCGATTTTTGGACCTACACTTTCGTCATCAAAATATCTTACTAAACCTGCCCCGCTCATAGGCATGCCGATTTTATTATCTTTTTTTGCCATAAATATCACGTTAAAATAATTGAATAAATTTGAATTTTTTTATTGAATTTTAAATTTGATTAATTAATTAAGCATCAATATACTATATCAATACACTATAATATTAATATAAATTTTATAAGTATTAACTATTTCTATCATTTCTTATATTAAAACTTTTAGTTTATAAAATTTTCAGCTAAAAATTCTAATTTAGAGGAATTATAAAAATCCTCCGAAGATTAAAACTAAAAGTGCAGCGATTGCAAATGTTATCAACCAAACAGGAACACTCCAAGCCATTACTTTAGAACCATCTAAAGGAGGTATAGGCAATAGGTTGAAAGCTGCCAAGAAGAAATTGATTCTTGTACCAAGAACGCATGTCAATCCGACAAGATATCCAGTTTCAGTATATGCGAAATCCCCAAGAGATACTAAAATAAGGAAGAAGATTAAACCTAAAATGATATTTACAATTGGTCCTGCAATGGAAATGATACCATTTGTTTTCTCTTCCATACCATTACTATAAATAACAACTGCTCCAGGAGCTGCAAATATGAATCCGAAAAATGAACTGGCCAATGCAATAATGAGTCCTGTAGGCCATAACCCATATTCGGCATAATATCCATAATGCATTGCTACAAATTTATGCCCTAATTCGTGGAAAATGAAACCTGCTCCCACTCCAATCATAACTATAGGGAAAACCAAGCCTATATTGCTGTAATCACCATTGGAGTAGAGAATGGTAAATCCTAAAGCAATCACTATAAAGGATATGATTAAATCTCTTATCTCTTTACCTGTAAATCTAAACATAACTTAAATTATATTTTATAGTCATATAAAGTTTATGATTAATATAAAAAAATAATATGAAAAATAAAAAAATTAATTTAGATTAATAAATCAAAAGACATTTCTCCTGAACAAATCATTCTATTCCATACTCTCAGGCCATTCACTGAAAATTGCCTTAAACAAGACAAAATTAGAGACAATGGCTAAAATGATTATCAAGAAAATTATTATCAAATTGGACTGAATCAAGTATTCGACTCCGCTTAATGCAAGAAGGAATGATAAGAGATTATTCAAAAAGTGAGCAAATATAGGCTCCAATATATTTTTAGACTTTATATAAAGAATTGAAACGCAAATACCGAATAGTATAGCTCCTAAAATTCCTCCAAAGTTATGGCAAATACCAAACAACACTGAAGAGATTAAAATAGCTGATGTCACATTCAATTCCTTATTGAATCTTCTTAAGAATAATCCTCTAAACAATAACTCTTCTATAATCGGAGCGAGTATAACTACAGTGAAAAGGTAAAGAACCAATATTGCAATGCCCAATGCTCTGAAATCTCCAAAAAGAGGAGAATTGAAGTGGATTATTGACAAATGGCTTAAATATCTCAATATAAAATAAACCGCTGAAACAAATAGGATATTTGCGATTACAATAAATGAAATATGACAAATATCAGAGACCTTGAATATAGAATCATACTCTTTTCTTAAAGCAGCTTTAAATGAGATTTCATCAAAATCAATTTTATTTAACTCATAAGCAAAAAAGAGCAGCATGATTCCATACAAGATGAATTTGAAAAATAAGCTCCCCAAATGAATCTTAAAGACCATCGGAATCAAGGTAAAAACTAATATAATCAATAAAAAGAAGGATAAAACCTTAATTATGGATAATTTATCTAAAAAATCATTTAATCGAATCATATTAAGTTCACCTTTCAAAAATATATAAAAAATATCTAATATTCATTTTAATTTTTAGTTTTATAATATATAAGTTTAAACGAACATATTTTTAATAAAAATAAGAAGATTTCAGGAAATCAAATCATGACAATCGACTACATTCCAGAAGAATTTGAAATCAATTACAAGCACGATTTAAATGGAACAAAATCCATTAAGCTATTGAACAATTCCCTTTTGGTAAACAATCCGAATCCAGAGCTAATTGATATAAGCAGAATAAGCAAGGATAAGTGGATCCAAATTTGGGAAGATGTTGAAAGAATAGGTCTTTGGGATCTTGAAGAGGAATATCAATCTTGCACTTTAGAGGGAGGATTCACTTGGAGTGTAAAGATCATCTACAAATCCAAAGAGCTCAATAGCTATGGAGCTAATATGGAACCTAAAATAGTCATTGGTGATAAGATTTATTCTGTTTTAGAAGAGTTATATAAGTCAATTGAAGAACTGATTGACTTGGAATAAAAATTAAAAAAAGAATAAAAAAGAAAATGAAAAAATAAAATAAAAGATTAAAAATAAAAACTAATTAAAATACTGATTTTAATTAGTAAAAGAAGCAGTTTCTGCAATTGATTTTAACAATTCCAAATCGTTACCCGCAATTACAATTACCTGATTGCCATCTGGATTTTCAATGCAAATTGCATAGTCTGCATTATCAACATTTGAAATGATATCCTCATCAAATGAAGAATTGACATCCACTGAATCTTCACCATTTGAATCATTGACATTTACACCATCAGTTGAAATGGAAACATTATCCCCATTTGGATCTGAAACAGCCAATCCTTTAGTGCTTAATGAAACAGTGCTGTTGTCATCACCAACAATCTGAATTCCTTCATCTTTAGAAACCTGCACATCAGCATCCCCAGTTGTGACATTCACATTGGAATCATCTGAAAAGATTCCAGTAGCAAAGTTCCATAAATTGTCAATACCATTTCCAATGTCAAGATTAAGGAAATCCCAATTATTTGCATCTTTGGTTTCTACAATGAAATACTTGTCATTTTCCTCTACGATAAGATCATCCTTTTTCAAATCATTAATAACATCTGAAATAATGCTTTGATCCTTAGAATCATCTTTCAAATACACAATGGTGCTTAGATTATTTGCATTGTCCCCATGATTTGCAAAGACTTCCATGTTCATAGCCATATCTCCAACATTCAAGTTAGTTGTAGCCTCTTCAGCAAAGTCACTGCCTGATGGAATATCTATTGCAAAATTAGCGCTATCTATACCATTGCTTACCAAATCAACTGCACCAACGCTTGAAACTGCTATTGCAATAACAAAGAGTGCAGATAAAACAGTTGAAATTTTTGAATCGATTTTCAATTTATCACCCATTTTACAATTATTAGTTAAATCACCCATAGTTTCTAATTTTCTTATTTTAGATAGTTTCTAATTCAGTTTTAGTTGCTTCTTTGTAAATTGATCCATAAACTCTGCTGATTGCAATGCTGACAAATGGATTGATAAGCAATGAGTTAAGAATCATATTGATTAAAGCCATTACAAATGCTGAGCCCACAATCATGCTGACAATTCCAGCAATAGCCCCGAATATGAATCCGCAGAATACGGTGATAATCATAACTGCTATAACAGTGAAGAGTAAAATTCCTATGAATCTTCCCCATCCTAAGTTCTTGATTAAGCCCAAGATTTCCTTAAATCTGAATGCAGCAGCAAATTCATCCTTATCCACCATATTGCATAATGCCATTACATTCACTAAAGAAACGAATATAGCAAATATGATAGCAAGCAATAATATGATTCCACCAATTGCATTTACAGAAGTGCCTACAGATTCGTTTACAGTTAACATCAATCCAAGGAAGAAAAGAATCATAGGCAAAATGGAATATGCCAATCCAACAACGAATGCACGAAGCCCTTTCAATAATAATCCTTTAATGTCACTGAACTCTGGAAGTTCAGATCTTCCTTCTATACCATATTTAATAACATCATAAATGTATCCTGAAGCGAATACCATCAATACAAATGTTACAATCCAGGACAAGACAATCAAAGCCAAGCTGCTTGGAGGAAGAGCGGATAGTGCTGCTTGAACTGAATCAACCGGAGCTAAGTTCGCTAAAATCCTCATATTGTCAAAGACCAAATATTCCATTGCCAATGAGACAAGACTTGAAACAAGGAATATGATACCTAAAGTCAAGACCTTTTTTCCATCATTAAAAGGATATTTCAATCCTTCTTTAACTACATCAGTAATACTAGCCATAAAATCACCAATAAAGAAAATAATAAAATATAATTAATAATAATTAATTTTAATTCTTAATGTTAATTCTTAATGTAAATTCTTAATGTAAATTCTTAATGTTTATTCTTAATGTTTATTCTTAATTTTAATGATTTTTAATTATCTAATTGAGATTGTATAACAATCCGCTTACTCTTGATTGCATTATCATGGTGTAAGGACCTACAATAAACAACATTACGAAGTAAGCTATAAAGAATCCTGCAACAAATATTCCACCAGCTGCCATATCAAATCCTAAAGTTCCGGTAAATATCCCGAAGAATCCGAATACGAATAAGATCAAGAGGAAAACAACTGCATAAATTGCTACACAAATAATGATTAAACCAATGTAAGCTCCTAAGCTTCTTGTAACTCCAACAGATTTGATGATTTCAATTATTTCCTTATAATCAAACGCTTTAGATAAGGAATCGCCATTATTTGCCATATGTGCCACTCCAAACATGCTCATAATGTAAGCGAATAAGATTAGCACAACAGTGATAACAGACCCTATTGCCATTAATGCAGATTCACCATATCCTCCGATTGAGCTGGATACTGCTGCAAACAAGATGAATACTATAAATGGAACTATCAAGTAAATCAGATAGACCAGAACCACCTTTATACCGTCTACAAACATGTCAATGATGTTATCAAATGCAGGCAATGGATCATTTCCATTGATCATACCTTCTACAGAGATTTTAGTAACTCTGTATGAATAACCGTAAATCAAGAACATTGGAAGCAAAAGGAAACTTAAGAAGTATGTTACTCCCAATACCAATAAAGTCTTTAAGTCTTTAGCAGAATATTCTAAAGAATCCTTATAAATATCTAATATCATCTTTTTAACCCCTTTAACAAGTAATAATAAAAAAATTTAAATCAAAGCTTTCAAACTTTGAAACGTTTAATTTTTAAAGTCGTCATCACTAAATTTAAAAATATCCTCTATGCTCAAATAGGAATCCCTATCTTCACCATAAGTGGCTTCATTCAAGATTCTTGTAATTTTATATGCTAAAAGCAAAGAGGGATTATACCGTCCGTTTTCCAAGGCATTGATTGTTTGACGAGTTACACCAACAGATTCAGCTAAATCCTGTTGACTTAACTTAATCTCCTGCCTCAAATATCTTATAATTGTTTTCATATGATCACTTAAACAATATCTGATTAATATAGAAACATAAACATGTAACAAATACATTCCAAATGTAATAAATAAATTCCAAATGTAAAAATTATTTTACATTCCTATATGTAAAAATTATTTTACATCATATATAAATGTTTCTATGAAAATAGTCAAAAATTGGAAGAGGGTTTACGAAACAAACAACAGAAGAAAGAAAAGATAAAAAGATAAAAAAAGTATATGAATTAATGCAAAAACATGTGAAAAAACAATCTAAGCCCTTAATCGCTTCATCTCTTCAACGATGTAAACTAATATTAAAAGTCCTGAAACTATAGAAAGCAACAATGTGATAGGTGCAACCGGCATTTGGAATAGGAAAGCGTCTGCATTGCCAACTTCAAGAAGTACAGCCACCAGATTATTTAAGAAGTGGATTGACATTGTCATAAGGATATTGTCTGTTTTTAAATAGATTATGCACATGCAGATTCCAAAGAGAAATGCACTGGTTATTCCACCGAATTCATGTCCAATAGCAAAGAGGGCTGAAGATATGATCATAGCAGCTATTATGCCAGTTCTTATTTTGAGTCTGTTGAATAAAACTCCCCTAAAGAACAATTCTTCAATAATAGGTGCAAGTATGACTGAAGAAATCACATCAAAAATGAAGGATATTGGATCAAAAGGTGTTGGAGTGAAATCCAACAAGGGCTCCATATCAGGATATACTGAACCGTAAAGTATGTCAAAATTTGCAAAGAATGCCACTATCAGGAATACAAATAAAAGATTTATTAGGAATATATAGAATATCTCTCTACGATTATCCCTTTCAAAAAGCTTTGAGAAGTCATCACTTAAGCCTTGAGTGCCTCTTAAGGCCCAAATGAAGAACAAGAGAACAAAAATGAAAAGAGGCATGATCATTAAATTATCATTTTTCCCTAATGAAGGAAATATTCCAATTAGAACTACATTTAAGATAAATCCTATTGCAATAGCTAAAACTGCCTCCCTTAACCTGATTGTTCTAAGCCTTACATTAAAGTCAGTAACATTAAAGTCCATTTTATGCACCTAAGATTTAAAAATCATTTTGAATAAGTGTTTTAATATTACATACTACCCTTAATAAACTTTTTCCATTAATTTTAAATATGCTCTTATTTCATCTTATAAGTGAAATAAATAATATAAACTGGAATAAATATCAATGATGAAATAAGGAGCAAACCCATTAATGAACTGAATTCTCCACCTAAAATCAAATATTGCAATGGAGTGTACACAAGGAGATATGATAAAAGATTATATGCAGAATGCACAACCATATTCAACAGCAAATTGTCTGTTCTTGAATACAAAATGCATAGAGTCATTCCCATTATGCAAGTATAGATAACATGTGAAATATGATCAGGGTAATTCAAATGACACAATCCAAAAATGACTGAAGAAACAACTAAACCAAAGACAAACCCTTTCCTGATTTTCAGTCTATTGAATAAAACTCCCCTAAAGAACAGCTCTTCAGAAATTGGTGCAATGATAATTGCTGAAGACATCTCAAAAATGAAAAGCAAAGAATCATTTGTTCCAGTAACCACATCCAATAAAGGCAGGGAAATTGAATTGACCATATTTAAAAGGGAATCCAAAGGGAAGAACATGGTTTGAATGAAAATTGCCACAAACATGTTTGAAACGGCTAAAATCAAAACCCTTAGAATGCTACTGGCTTTAAACAAGTCATTAACATTCTTATTGAATCCTGTTGTACCATATGTGGCAATCAAAAAGAATACCATCATAAAGCAGAAGAAAAGGACATATTCCAATTCTGCAGAAGAAATATTAAAATATCCCTCAACAAATCCGGTCAAGAAAAAAGAAATGACTACTGCAATGATTATTTCCCAAAGTTTAATTGTTCGCAGTCTTACATTGAAATCTTTAACACTAAAATCCATACATATCACCCTATAAAGAAATAATAGTTAATAATTATTTTAGAAAATTAACTTTTAAATTATTAATCGTTAATATTAATTCTCTAAATAATAATTTATTATGGTTATTAATAAATCTTTATAAATTAATTGAAAAAATCATATGAAAATCAATAAAATATATTTAATCAAAAATTCAAAAATAGATATGTATTTTAAAAAAAAATATAATATAATATTTAATTTAAAAATTATATTTAATTTAAAAAAATTACATCTAATCAAAATTATCTACAATTAAAGGAGAGTTTAAATGGCAATACATCCAATAGAATTTAGATATGGAACTCCAGAAATGAAAAGAATCTGGGAACAAGAAAACAAGCAGCAAAGAATGTTAGATATTGAATCTGCATTGGCTCAAGCTGAAGGAGAGCTTGGTATCATACCAAAGGAATTTGCAGATGAAATCAAGGCAAAAGCAAATACCAAATTTGTTACCGTAGAACGTGTAAGTGAAATTGAAGCAGAAACCAAACACGATATCGCTTCCCTTTCAAAAGGATTAAGTGAAGTATGCGAAGGAGAAGCAGGAGAATATGTTCATTTTGGAGCAACCTCCAATGATATTGTAGACAGTTCAAACTCATTGCTTTTAAAGGATTCAATTGAAGTATTGGAAGAGAAAATCGAAAGATTAACTAAAATTATTCTTAAATTAGCTGAAGAGAACAAGATGAAAGTCTGCATTGGCCGTACACATGGTCAGCATGCACTTCCAACCACTTATGGTATGAAATTTGCAATCTGGGCAGATGAATTGCACAGGCAATACGACAGATTATTGCATGCAAAGGAAAATGTCTGTCTTGGTATGATGGACGGTGCTGTAGGAACCACCGCTGCACTTGGAACCCAAGGTTGGGAAGTTCATAAGAAAGTATCTGAAATTCTTGGACTCAAACCTGCTCCAATCACTAACCAAGTATTGCAAAGGGACAATCATGTTGAATTCGTAGCAACCCTTGCTAACATTGCAACTACCTTAAGCAAAATAGCTCTTGAGGTTAGAAACTTGCAAAGAACTGAAATTCAAGAGTTAGGAGAATTCTTCGACCCTGAAAAGCAAGTTGGAAGTAGTACCATGCCGCATAAGATGAACCCAATTACTGCAGAACGTATTTGTGGTGTTGCAAGAATCGTGAAATCATATGTAAATGCAGCAATGGAAAACAACCCACTCTGGCACGAAAGGGACTTGACTAACTCTTCCTGTGAAAGAATCATGTTCCCTGAAGCTTGTATTCTAACTGATTACATTCTCAACTTAACAATCAAGTTAATGAACAATCTCATCTTCTATGATGAAAACATTGAAAGAAACCTCAATTTCACAAATGGATTGATCATGGCAGAAAGATTGATGGCAGAACTTACCAGAGCAGGAATGGGTAAGCAAACCGCTTATGGAGTAGCAAGAAAGAACGCCATCAAAGCAAACAAGGAAAAATTGCTACTTGCAGACCTAATCCTTGAAGATCCTGATGCAAGCCAATTCTTAACAAAAGAAGATGTTGAAAGAATCATGGATCCTCATACCTACATTGGTTCTGCACCAATAATCGTTGATGAGATTATAGAATCATCTAAAGACTGGTTTTAATTAACCAGTTACTTTTTTTCTTTTTTAATTTTACAATTTTACTTATTTTTTTCTATTTTTCTATTTTTCTAGTTCCTATTTTTTACTATTTCTAAATATTTTATTTTAAAAAAAATATTCTTTTAATTAACTATTTTTATAAGTAAATCTAAACTATTAAATATGTTTAGAGAAATGAGAAGAAAGAAACAGGCATTAAGTGAAGAGGAATGCATAGAAATTTTAATTAACGAACCTCGTGGTGTCTTAGCAGTGCTTGGAGATGACGATTATCCTTATGCTGTACCATTAAGTCATGTTTATGTAGATGGAAAGATATACTTCCATGGAACTGTAATGGAAAGCCATAAAAGAGATGCAATCGAAAAGCAGGATAAGGTTTCCTATTGCATAATAGACAAAGGAGTAAAATCAGACAGCTGGTGGTACACATTCAAAAGCGTGATTGTCTTTGGAAAAATGAGAACAATCAAGGACAAAGATACAAAAATAGAAAAATTGACTCATTTAGGAAACAAGTTCTTCCCAAGTGAAGAAGAGACCAAGTCAGAAATAGACAAGCTTTTGGATGTTACAGAACTTTATGAAATCACAATAGAGCATATGAGTGGAAAGATAGTTGAAGAAAAATAATTAAATCATCTGATGGCAATATCCTTTATTACCTCACCAGCAATCATTAATCCTGCTACAGGGGGCATAAAGGAAACACTGCCCTTGACTTTATGCTTCTTTTCATTTTGATTTATTTCACAATCATTTGTGTTTATAGGATGTTCCTTTGAATACAATACCTTTAACTTCTTTATATTTCTCTTTTTCAAATCTTTTTTCATTATTCTAGCAAGCGGACAATAGGAAGTCTTGTAAATGTCATCTATTTCAAAACTTGTAGGATCCAACTTGTTTCCAGTTCCCATACAGGACATGACTGGAACATCAATTTCATTGGATTTGCATATGATTGCAATCTTTGCCATTATAGTGTCAACACAGTCAACGACATATGACAAATCCTCTGTAATGACGTCAGATTCGCTATCAGCCAAGTAGAACTCATTATAAATTTCAACATTGGCTTCAGGATTGATATCCAAGATTCTCTCTTTCATGACATCAACCTTGTTTCTGCCGATTGTTTTTGTTGTAGCTATTATCTGCCTGTTGATATTGCTCTCATCAACCTTATCGAAATCCACCAGAACAAAATTGCCTACTCCGCTTCTTGCAAGTCCTTCACAAACGAAGGAACCGACACCACCAAGGCCAAAAACAGCTACCTTGGCATTCTTTAGTTTTTCCATCCCTTCCTTTCCAATTAACATTTCTGTTCTTAAAAACTTCTCATCCATCCAGGTTCACCAAAAATTTAAATTAATTTAATTGATTATATAATAATTGAGGTTAAAAGAATAAAAACTTAATGCAATAATTTTCTAATCAACAGAAAAAATAATCTCTTATGTGAGGAATTTAATGATCATCGATACACATTGCCATATTTACAATAGTGAAATGGAAAATGCAGAGGAAATAATAAAAGAGGCTCAAAAGAACAATATTATCTTAATATTGAATGGCACTGACCTTGAAAGCAATGAAGAAGCATTGAAATTGTCAGAAGATTATGAGAATGTCTATGCCGCTTTAGGATACTTTTACACTCTTGCAGATGAAATCACAGATGAAGACATTGCGATATTGGATAATCAACTAGAAAAGGATAAGGTCATCGCTGTAGGGGAAATAGGCCTTGATTATTACAAAGGAAAAGAAAATAAGGATAAGCAAATTGAACTCTTTGAAAAAATGCTTAACTTGGCCGAAAAACATGAACTTCCTATAATTGTCCATTCCAGAAAGGCAATGCAAGATACATATGACATCTTGAAAAAGCACAATGTAGTAGGATCCATGCATTCCTATCAAGGTTCCTGTGAAATGGCTGTGGAATTCATCAAATTAGGTTTCTATATAGGAGTTGGCGGAACAGTCACTCATAAAAACAACAAGAAAACAAGAAAAATGCTGAATAAGATAGGCATTGGCCATGTGCTTCTTGAAACAGATTCACCATATTTACCTCCAGAAGAAAAAAGAGTGGAAATGAATACACCACTGAACATAAAATACGTCATTAAAAAAATAGCTGAAGAATTGGATATTGAAGAGTCTGAAGTTATTGAAATAACTGCAGAAAATGCAAAAAAGCTATTTGAAATCACCTGATCCATAATCTTTTTTAAAATTATACTAACAATTGTTAGTTTTATATATCAATGCCAACATAATAAAATACAATCTTAACTAACAAGTGTTAGTTTTATGATTTATTTTTAATTTCATTTTAATAATTTCATTTTAATAAAAAAGATGATAATATGGCTAAAAAGAATACAAAAGAAAAGATATTTGATGTTTCCATTGACTTATTCTCACAATATGGATATGATGGGGTTTCTATACGGCAAATAGCTAAGGAAGTTGGAATAAAGGAAAGCTCCATTTATAATCACTATCAAAGCAAGGAATCAATATTAGAATCCATATTAAGCTATTACATTAACGAAATGCTAAAGGAAGAGGCTCCTGTAATGCAACCTAAGGAAAATCTGAATATGGATTTTGACCATTTCTATAAGGAAGGAAGCGATAGATTCATCTCAAAACTCTCTGAAGAGAAGATGATGAAGATTACAAGAATATTCCTGGTTGAATCCTATCATAACGAAAAGATAAAGAAATTTGTAAAGGAAGCAATTATAGGGTATGCAATCAATGGCTGGGAAGACCTCTTTAATCTGATGAAAGAAATGAACTTCATCAAGAAGGATGCTGACATAAAACAACTTGCAGAATCATTCTATTACTATGGATTATTCCTATTGTACGAACACTTCATAATAAATTATCCAGAAGATGATGAGAAATTCCTAATTGATTTCAAAAGAAGAACAACAAATCATATGAAAATACTCTTCAATTCCGTAAAGATTGATGCTAAAGATAAGGGCAAGGATTATGATTTAAAAAATAGGGAAAATGATGAATCCTACAATAAAACAATCAGATTGGAAGAGGAAAAGGACTATCTAAAAGTTGAAAATCTTGTAAGAGATGCCTTTTGGAACGTTTATCGCCCAGGAGCTTATGAGCATTATATAGTCCATAACTT
Organism: Methanobrevibacter ruminantium; assembly: GCA_004553595.1. Lineage (GTDB taxonomy): Archaea > Methanobacteriota > Methanobacteria > Methanobacteriales > Methanobacteriaceae > Methanobrevibacter > Methanobrevibacter ruminantium_A. The sequence goes on from SFKZ01000001.1 coordinate 64,942, forward strand.
AAGAGATGATTCAAGTTTCATAAAGGACTTGGCATACATAATAGAGGAAAATGATGAAATCATCGGCCATATAAACTATTCAAACGGCAGATTGAATCTTTATAAGGAAAATAGATATGGAGTGGACATTAAAGTCAGTGAAGGAAGTGGAAAGGCAACTGTCCTTGGACCAATAGCTATCGATTCGGAATATCAAAGCAATGGCTATGGATCAAAATTAATAAGACATACATTAAAGCTCGCAGAAGATATGAACATCCCATTTATCTTTGTAATAGGTGATGAGGAATACTACAGCAGATTCGGTTTCGAAAGTGCATCAAAATACAATATTTACCTTGAAGAAACAGACACTGAAGATGAAAATCCATTTTTCATGATAAAAATATTGAATGGAAATGAGAATACTTTAAAGAATCTGGATTATGATAAGGGAATATTCTACAATCCAGAAGTATTTGATGTTGATGAGAAGATGGTAGATGAATTTGATGAAAACTTTGAATATAAGGAAAAGAAGGTTCTTGAAGGACAATTAGACATATAAAATTATTTTAAAGGTGTTATGATGAAATACGTTATTATCAATGGATCTCCAAGAAAGAAGAATACATGGAGCATGGTTAAGCAAGCTAAAACCAATTTAGGAGAAAATGCTGAATTTGAAGAAATCCAATTGATGAAAGCTAAAATCCCAATGTGCAATGGCTGCTTCAAATGCATAATGGAAGGTGAAAATCACTGCCCTCATAAAGAGATTGTACAATCAATTATAGATAAAATCAGATGGGCAGATGGAATAATTATAGCAAGCCCAGTTTATGCAATGAATGTTACTGGACTGCTTAAGAACTTCTTCGACCATACCGCTTACCTATACCATAGGCCAGAATTCTTTGACAAGAAAGCATTGATTGTTGTATCTACAGCAGGAGCTGGCCAAAAGGATGTTGCAAAATACATTGACGAAACCTTAAGGCATTGGGGATTCAATAAAAACTATAAGATAACTTATGCCTGTGGCGGAAAGGACGACATCAATAGGGAAGAAATAAACAAGATTTCTCAAAAGTTCCATAAGGATGTATCTTCCAAGAAACTTCATTCACCAAAACTTATGGATTTGATTTTCTACAATGTATGGAGAGCTATGGCATTAAGTGAAGACCCAATAGAAGCTGATGCTAAATACTGGGAAAACACTGGCTTGGTGAATCATGATTTTGCTCCAAATATAAACTTGGGAATATTGAAGAAGGCCTTTGCAAAAATAATGTTTTCCATACTTAAAAAAGTGATGAAATAAAATGCATAAATTGAAAGGCAGTATCATACTAGAAAATTATTAAAGTCTTTAAAAATATAAAGATTATTGAGAAAATAATTCTTGGTAATCCTATGAATCAATCTAAAAACACTGAATTATCTAAAACACCCTCAAAAAGAATATTCTATTACGATGTACTTAGAGCATTGGCAATAATTGGAATCGTATTCTGCCATGTCTCAGTTTCATACGTATCAAGAGATATAAATAGCCCTAATCTTTATATTTCTGTATTCTTCGACTGTTTTAGAGACTTTTCAATCCCTATTTTTGTAATGCTTAGTGGAGCCTTGCTCTTAGGTAAAAAAGACACTTTAATAAAATTCTTTAAAAAGAGATTATCAAGACTATTCATACCTTTCCTGTTTTGGGTATTGGTTTACATAATATTTACAAGCGCAATGAGCCATGGATTTAACCTAGACAGTGCACTTAAGATAGTCTTTGGAACAGCGGGAACATTGGGAGTTCATTTCTGGTTCGTTTGGATGATTATAATAGCTTATGTTGGAATATTCATAATAAACAAAGTGATGCAATTAGATATGAACATAAATGATTTCAATAAGAAATTCATCACAATTTTAGCAATTCTTTCTGTAATTTACATATGCTTGAGCCATTACTACATTATCAATCCATATACTCCCCAATTAACATATTACCTTTCTTTCCTTGCTTATATAATAATTGGATACTTCTTGGCAAAATGTGACTTCTTGGAAAAAAGAATTGATGGAAAATATCTTATCGCAACCACAACTTTGTTATTTATAGGATCTTACCTTTGGTACATATTCTGTTTTGTAGTTCCAAGGTCTCATTTAGTACATCAATTCGTTAGATTAAGCTATTTCAATCTATTGATACTTTTCATGTCTGCAAATGCGTTCTTGCTGTTTAAATACCTATCAAAGACCAAAGCATTCATTAGTATGGAAAATAATCAATTAGGAAATGCATTTACAACAATAAGCAATTACAGTTATGGAATTTATCTTATTCATTACTTGGTTTTATATTGCATAAAAATCAATTTAATAAAATTCATCAATTTCACTCAAGGCAGCTCATTGGTTTGGATACCTCTTTTAGTGATTCTTACAACAGCAATCAGTTTAGCAATTCTATCTATTTTAGATAAGATTCCATATTTGGATAAGGTAACTGGAAAGAAATAATAAATAAAAAATATTTGAAATTTACATAAAAATGCATATTAAAAAAGTGATTTTATGATTGGAAACAGTTGGGATAATGTTTTAGAAGAGGAATTTGAAAAGGAATACTTCCAAGAAATAAAAGAATTTGTAGAAGCAGAATACAAAACCAAAACAATCTACCCTCCAAAAGATGAAATATTCAATGCTTTCAAGCTATGTCCAATAGACAATGTGAAAGTTGTCATATTAGGCCAAGACCCCTATCATGAAGAAGGACAGGCACATGGACTTGCTTTCTCAACACCTGAAGGACATCCAATCCCAAGATCTCTAAAAAATATCTTTAAGGAAATAGAATCAGAATACGGTTATCCAATTCCAGAATCAGGATGCCTTGAATCCTGGGCAAAACAAGGAGTTTTCTTACTCAATACTGTACTCACTGTCGAAGAGGGAAATGCAAACTCACACAGCAAATGCGGATGGCAAACATTTACAGACAATGTAATAAGCATCTTAAACCAAGAGAATCATCATATCGTTTTCCTGTTATGGGGAAAACAGGCAGAGCTCAAAAGGGAATTAATTGATAATCCTAATCATTTAGTGCTCACATCATCTCATCCAAGCCCATTTTCTGCAAGAAGAGGATTCTTTGGATGCAATCATTTCAAATTAGCTAATGAATTCCTCAAAGAAAACAATTTAGAAGAAATTGATTGGAGAATCAATAACTCATCTAAGGGCCAGCAAACTCTTTTTAAATAATTTATTTTCTATTTTTAGCTTCTTTTAAAAAAATTTTAATATTCCAAATATCATTCAGTGATAAACAGTTTCTTAGGAAACATTTATATATTTCAAAATCCAACTATCAAATATGACAGCAAAGAAAATGCAGCGGGATAAATTTGATTCAATGCCTTTTATTGCACTGATACATCACATATCAAGAAATAAATTAAGATATTCCCAGAAAAACCCAAACCATATAGATATGGTTCATGAAGGCCAATATTTGATGGAAATCTATAAAAGGAAAAATTTGTCTCAGGATGACTTGGCGACTATTTTTGGTCAAAGCAAAGGAACAATAGCTAAAGCTTTAAGAAAATTGGAAGACCATGAATATGTTGAAAGAGTCATTGATGAAAATAATAGAAGAAAATACATCTTAAATATAACGAAAAAAGGAGAACAATTAGCTATTCTATTAGAAAATGATTTGAATAATTGGGAAGAACAGGTTGGAATAGACAAATTAGATGACTATGCAAAAGACCAATTAAGAGAAATAGCTAGAAAAACAGAGGAAATATTAAAATAATGATTATCATTAAAGATTGGGGATTAATATGGCAAATAAAAATGTAGAACTAATGAGAGGAGCACCGGAAATAGCAGTTAAAAAGCTTGCTATTCCAATCATGATATCCATGCTACTTACAGCATCCTACAATATCATAGATGGTATTTGGGTAGCAGGACTTGGACAGGCTGCAATAGCTGGAATCGGTTTTGTAACACCTATTTTCATGATATTGAATGGTGTGAGCGTAGGTCTTGGAAGTGGTGCTACAAGTAGTATAAGTCGTTTTGTAGGAGCTAAAAACCATGAAGGTGCCAATAAATCTGCAGCACATTCTCTTTTAATATTTTTAGTGGCTTCAATCATACTTACAGTAATCCTATTATCCGTTCAGGAACCTTTGCTTCGAACTTATGGGGCAAGCGGACAAAACCTTGCTGAAGGTATTAAATACGGAACCCCTCTATTTTTAGGCCTTATTGCATTCATGTTCGGTAACGGAGGAAGCGGTATCCTTCGTGGTGAAGGTGATATGAAAAGGGCAATGTATGCAATGATTGTCTCTGTAGTCCTTAATGCCATTCTTGACCCTATCTTCATTTATGTAATGGGCTTAGGTTCTGCAGGAGCATCCCTTGCAACAATTGTAAGTGCTCTTGGATCTGCATCAGTAATCCTGTACTGGATACTAATCAAAAAGGACACCTATGTGAATGTCAACTTAAAAGAGTTTAAATTCGACTTAAAAATAACTAAAGACATCTTGAAGGTAGGAATTCCAGCATCTATGGACATGTTCATGATGTCCCTTGCAGTAAGCTTATATCTGGTTTTCATCTCAACAATTGGAGGAGAATACGGTATTGCATCATTCACTTCAGGACAAAGGTTATACCTCTTTGCAATAATGCCTCTTACAGCAATAGGTAGTGCAGTTGCTGCTGTTTCAGGAAGCGCATATGGTGCTAAAAACGGAGATTATCTATCAAGGGCTCATTTATATGGTGTTAAATTTGGTGTAGCATTTGGAACAGCTGTTACAATAATACTTGTTGCATTTGCACCACAGCTTGCAACATTGTTTGCATACACAAAAGAAACAGCGGTTTTAGTTCCAGAGATTACAAGATTCTTGAGAATAGCTAGCCTTTGCCTTCCACTAACTGGAGCGGGAATGACTTCAAGTTTCCTCTATCAAGGAATGGGTAAGGGAACCATGAGCTTGATGTGGACAATCATCAGAGAAGTAATCTTTACAGTTACCGCAACATACACTCTCGGAATAGCATTAGGATGGGGACTCGTCGGTATTTGGACAGGCCTTGCAACAGGAAGAATCCTTGCAAGTATCTTAAACTTCTCCTTTGCAAGATATACAATCAAGAAAGTGAGAGAGGAATTCGGCACCTAATTTTCAATTTAATTAAATAACTGAGGATTAGAACCTTTTTCCAATTTCATAAGCTTCCTTCAATTTTTTGGCTGAGTCCTTACATCACCTAAACTTCCAACATCCAAGACATCCATCACTTCATAACCCATATTCATCATGAAATGCTGTATCTTTGAAAGCCCAATGTAAGAGTCATAATATCCTTCAGGACCTAAATGAGTGAAAATAAGCACAACTTTACCGGATAATGGAATCAAAGGATTGTGTGTTATGCCATAAAACCTGTCAATGAGAACCTTCAATGCACCAGTCATTTGGCCAAAATAGATAGGGCTTGAAACAATGAGCCCATCTGCCTTTGCGATTTCATGAGTTACTGTTAACCCATCATCACGGACACAATCTTTTCCTTGCATGCAAACTCCACATGCACGGCAAGGATGAACCTCCAAATCACTGATATAATACTTCTTGACATTATGTCCTTTTTCTTCTGCACCTTTAATCATTTCATCCAATAGCATGTCTGTATTTCCATGCTTTCTTGGAGAACCCATAATAGCTACAATATCCATCAAATCACCTTATTACAACTCCATTTATTACAACTCACTTTATTAGAAATCCTCTTATTACAAACCTCTTTTGCTTGATCTGATTTCAGATAACTTGTCCAAATCAAAATTTTCAATGCCGTATTGAAGAGATTTCAATATGTTTTCCTTGTTTTCTCTAAAATTCACATTATTCAAATCCATTGAAATTGTATGATGAGTGATAAATCTGCCATCAAAGTCTAGATTTTCAATGAAAAGTTTCAACTCTTCCATAAGTCCCTTCTCAGACAATGGCTGGAATCTGCCTTTTCTATACAATCCCAATAAACCGGTTCCTTCAAATAAGACAAGCCCTCCTGTACCTACGACGGTAGGATTACCCTGACTGAATATCTTTGCAGAATTTAGAGCATGCTCTTTTGTATGGGACTGACCAGCTACCCATTCAAGAATGTTAGCCAATATTCAATCCCTGCCTTATCCAATTTTTCACATTGCTCTAGAATATCTTGAGACTTGTAACCCTTATTTACAAAATCCAAGGTCCAGCCATCACCGCTTTCAGCACCGATATTCAACTCCAATATTCCCTTGTCCTTGAGTATCTTTAGTTCTTCAACAGTCTTGTCAGTTATATTGTCTACACGTGCTGCCATGGTCATTATTTCAATGTTTGGCAAGTACTTGTGCACCAAATCACAAATTGCATCCAATCTCTTAAAGCTTAATGCAAAAGGATCCGCACTAAGCAATTGCAAACGATTGGTTTCAGGATAAAAAGATGCAATTTCAGCCAAATCCTCTTCAATCCACTCCATAGGAGAATGGTTATACTTAACGGCAGAGTACATATTGCAAAACTTGCACTTATTATGACTGCATCCTTGGGTAATCTCAAGCAAAGGAGAAGGAGGCTCATAAGGATTTCTATAAACTGTTCCAGTATAATGCATGATTTAACTCCATAATATTTTAGTTTTTATTTTATATCCACATAATTATTTTGTTAATAATTTTTGTTAATATATAAAAAACATTTATTATAAATTTTGCATTTAGTTAAAGTTAGATGAAATATTTAGAAATAGCAAAAAAATAGAAAAGATTAGTAGATTAGATAAAATTAAAAAAATTTAGTAAAATGATAAATGAATCATAAATTTAAGAAAAAGTTAGATAAATAAATTAAAAGAAAATAAGTATAAAAAATATTAAAGAAAGATGTTAGGAAATAGCATCTTTCATTGACTTGACATAATTTGCAAGAGGCTCTTTTGCATTTTCTCCATGCTCTGCAATAATATTAACAATTGCACTTCCTACAATAACACCATCAGCCACTTTTGCAATATTTTCTGCCTGCTGCGGAGCATTTATACCAAAACCAACTGCAGCGGGAACATCAGTAACTTCCTTAATATCCTCTAAAATGGATTTTAAGTCTGTCCTAATCTCACTTCTCATTCCAGTGACTCCCAATGATGAAACAACATAAATAAATCCGCTTGATTCCCTTGCAATCATCTGAATACGCTCTTTTGAAGTAGGTGCAATCAAACTGATAATGTCAATGCCATACTTCTGAGTAACATCAAGAATTTCATCCTTCTCGTCATATGGTAGATCAGGTGAAATAATTCCACATACATTAAGCTCTTGGCATCTCTTGAAGAACTTGTCATAGCCATAGTAGAATACCGGATTGATATAAGTCAGGAACACCAAAGGAACATCTGACTTTTCCCTGATTTGCCTGATTGCCTCAAAAACATCATCAGTATTTGTATTGTTTGAAAGCGCTCTGATATTCGCTTCCTGAATGACAGGGCCTTCAGCTACAGGATCTGAAAATGGAATTCCTATCTCAACCAAGTCACATCCTGCCTCTTCCATAGCCAAAACATACTCTACAGTCTTTTCAATTGTAGGGTCTCCTGCAGTCAAGAATCCGATAAATGCTTTTCCATCCTTAAATGCATCAGCAATCTTTATATCTTTATTATCACTCATTTCAAACACTCCTACAATTATTCGTATAATTCAACTCCTTTATAACGAGCAATAGCTGCCACATCCTTATCTCCACGGCCTGATACATTGATGACAATTATATCATCCTTATCCATATCACCTGCAATTCTCATGGCATGTGCTATTGCATGTGATGATTCAATAGCGGGGATGATTCCTTCCATTCTTGATAAGTATTCAAATGCCTCAACTGCTTCATCATCAGTTGCTGAAACATATTCTGCTCTTCCAATATCATGCAAATAAGCATGTTCTGGACCGATTCCAGGGTAATCAAGTCCTGCAGAGATAGAGTAAACTGGAGAAATCTGACCATAGTTTCCTTGACAGAAATAAGATTTCATCCCATGGAAAATTCCAAGCTCCCCTTTAGCAATTGTTGCTGCATGAAATTTAGTGTCAATTCCCTTTCCTGCAGCTTCCACACCAACAAGCTTTACTTCCTCATCTTCCAGGAAATTATAGAATGCACCCATAGCATTGCTTCCACCACCAACACAGGCAATGACCATATCTGGCAATTTGCCTTCAAGCTCCAATATCTGTTCTTTTATCTCTTCACTGATTACCGCTTGAAAATCCCTTACAATTGTTGGGAATGGATGAGGACCCATTGTTGAACCAATTACATAGTGAGTGTCATCAACTCTTGAAATCCATTCTCTGAATGCATCATTCACTGCATCCTTAAGCACTTTCGAACCGGTTGTTACAGTATGCACTTTAGCTCCGAGAAGTCCCATTCTAAATACATTCAATGCTTGACGCTTGGTGTCCTCTTCACCCATGAAGACCTCACATTCCATACCCAATAATGCTGCTGCAGTAGCTGTAGCCACTCCATGCTGACCTGCACCTGTCTCTGCAATGACTCTGGTCTTTCCCATCTTTTTAGCCAAAAGACATTGACCAAGCACATTGTTTATTTTATGAGCTCCAGTATGGTTCAAGTCTTCACGCTTGAGGTAAATCTTTGCTCCACCGAGATCTTCGGTCATTCTCTTTGCATAATACAATAATGAAGGTCTTCCTGCATATTCCTTCAATAGAGTGTTTAATTCCTCTACAAATTCAGGATCTTCCTTAAAATGATTATATTGCTCTTCCAAGTTCAGGAGTTCATTCATCAATGTTTCAGACATGTATTGGCCACCATGAACTCCAAATCGTCCTCTGCTCATATTTTATCTCCAATTCTATCTCATTATAAAATTCAAATATTTATTAGTAATAATATATTATCTATAATTTTCCATAATTTCAATGATTTTCTTGATTTTCTTTTCATCCTTAAATCCATCCGTTTCAACGGAACTGCTTAAGTCAACTGCAAATGGATTGAATTCCCCAATAGCTAAAGCCAGGTTTTCACTGTTTAAACCTCCCGCTAGAAAAATGGAATTTTTAAAGAATTCACTCTCTTTATCTATAAGACTCCAGTCGAATGTTTTTCCAGAGCCTTTTCCACTGTCTAATATAAAATAGTCAGATGCTGAATCTCGCCACTTCAATAACTCATCATCATAATCAGCACCTTCTTTTATTTCAATTGCATTTATAACAGGTATTTGTTTTCCAGTTTCTTCAATTGATTTATCTTTTAGATCCCTTATATACTTTTCATCTTCATCTCCATGAAGCTGAGCCATTTCTATTATTCCATCCTTGAACAAGTCTACAATGAGTTTCATATGCTCATTTACAAACACCCCTACAGGAACAATATCTTCACTTAAAAGACCGGACAATTCTTTAGCCTGATTATATGAGACTTTACGTGGACTTTCAGCAAAAACGAATCCAATGTAATCTGGCTTATAACTATTTGCCATTTCTATATCTTCAGACCTTCTCATTCCACAAACCTTAAGCTTAACCATTCTTTAACTCCGCAATCATAGCTTTTTTATCATCACTTCTCATTAAGGTTTCGCCAATCAAAACTGCATCAACATTGTTTTCCTTCAATCTCCTTACATCTTCAGCTGTTTTAATTCCACTTTCAGAAATGAACAATATATCATCACTAACTAATCTACGTAAATTAACGCTATTATTGATATCAACAGTGAAATCAGCTAAATTTCTATTGTTTACACCGATGATCTCTGCACCTGCATCCATTGCAGTTCTGATTTCCTTTGCATCATGAGTTTCAACAATTGCAGAAAGACCTAATTCATGAGCCAAGTCCAAATATTCCTTCAATTGAACATCATCAAGTATTGAAACAATCAAAAGAATAGCTGAAGCCCCTAATGATTTAGCTTCATATATCATATACTCATCAATTGTAAAATCCTTTCTTAAAATTGGAAGGCGAACATTTTCAGCAATTTCCTTAAGGTAATCGTTAGATCCTTTGAAAAAGTATGGCTCTGTCAAAACTGAAATTGCAGAAGCCCCTGATTGCTCATAATCCTTAGCAATTTTAATGTAGTCAAAATCTTCAGCAATTAATCCTTTTGAAGGAGAAGCTTTCTTGACTTCCGCAATGATTGCAATTTCATGGTCTTTTAAGGCTTTCTTAAATGGAAAATCATCATTGGCATCAAGTTTTGATACTTCCTCTTTTATTTGATCTAAAGACCTATTCCTCTTTGATTCAACTAATCTCTCTTTAGTTTTTGCAACAATCTTATCTAGCATATAATCATCTATTTAGTAAGCAAAGGTATTTATCTATTTGTAACTTCAATGAATCTCTCAAGCTGATTCAATGCCTTGCCAGAGTCAATGACCTCTTCAGCCAACTTGATTCCATCTTCCAATGAATCAACTTTACCTGCGACAAAGAATCCTGCAGCGGAATTTAAGAGAACCGCATTTCTTCTTGGGCCTTTTTCCCCATTTAAGACAGCTAATGTGATTTCTGCATTTTCCTTTGCATCCCCTCCAACAAGATCTTCTTTAGAAGAGATATCCATTCCGAAATCTTCTGGAGAAAGTTCATATGTTCTTATCTTGCCATCTTTTAGTTCACATACTGCGGTCTTGTCACTTGCAGAGATCTCATCCATCACATCCAATCCATAGACGACCATTGCAGACTTAACTCCCAAATTCTTCAAAACATATGTAAGAGGCTCCAATAACTCCATTTCATATACTCCCAAAACTTCCATTGAAGCACCTGCCGGACTTGTCAATGGCCCTAAAATATTGAATATTGTTCTAATGGAAAGTTCCTTACGAACACCTGCAACATATTTCATTGAGAGATGGTAGTTTTGAGCAAAAAGGAAACATAAGTTTATTTCCTTTAGGCAACTTAAGCTTTTTTCAGGACTAATATGGATATTGACTCCTAATTCTTCCAGCACATCCGCTGCACCACATTTGCTTGAAGCTGATCTGTTTCCATGCTTTGCCACTGGAACACCTGCAGCTGAAATCACAATGGAAGAGGTAGTGGAGATATTGAATGTGTTTGAACCATCCCCTCCAGTTCCAACGATTTCAACGACTTCCTCCTCATTCAATAATCTTACACAGTGAGCCCTCATAGCTTCAGCAGATGCTGTGATTTCATTAATTGTTTCACCTTTCATTGACATTGCTGTTAAGTATGCGCTCATTTGAACTTCACTTGCCTTTCCGCTCATGATCTCATCCATTGTCTCATAAGCTTCCTCATAAGTTAAATCTTCATGTTTATATACCTTTAAAATTGCTTCTTTAATCATAAAAATCACTTTTCTTGCTTTTTAAAAATTCATAATGTCTTCAATTAATCAGTTTTACCATACTTTATTTAGAATAATATTTTTAAACAATCAATTACTATACCTTATTTAAAAAATTCTCCATAATTGTTAATCCATCGGGTGTCAATATTGATTCTGGGTGAAATTGTAGTCCATAAACATCAAATTCCTTATGCTTTACAGCCATGACTTCACCATCATCCTCTGATTTTGATATGATTTCCAATGAATCTGGAAGGGTATCCTCCAACAAGCTTAAGGAATGATACCTTCCAACGCTTATCTCATTTGGCAATCCTTCAAAAATGGAATCTGAATCTAAGGAAATTCTTGAAGATTTTCCATGCATCAGTCTTTTTGCATAGGAAACCTTAGCTCCAAATGCTGTGCAGATTGCCTGATGACCTAAACAGACACCTAATATTGGAAATTCACTGTATAATTCCTTAACTATATCTATGCAGATTCCTGCATTTTCACATCTTCCAGGACCTGGAGACAATATGATTGCTTCAGGATTCAAAGCCCTTATTTCATCAATGCTAATTTTATCATTCCTAAAAACCATTATATCTGGATTGACCTCACCAATCAATTGGAATAGATTATATGAAAAGCTGTCATAATTGTCTATAAGCAGAATCATTCTATCCCTCCATTTGCTATCCTTAAAGCATCCATAACTGCCCTTGCCTTATTGTTGCATTCTACAAATTCATTCTCAGGAACACTGTCTGCAACAATGCCTGCACCAACTCTTATGAAAACCTTTTTGTCCCTTGCAAATGCAATCCGGATTGCAATGCAAGTGTCTAGATTGCCTGTCAAATCGATGTATCCAATAGCTCCACCATAAATTCCTCTCTTATTGTCTTCAAGCTCATTGATTATCTCACAAGCCCTTATCTTTGGGGCTCCGGATAATGTACCCGCGGGAAGGATTGAATCAATTGTGGATAAGTAGTCATAATTCTCTCTTAGAATTCCTTCAACAGTTGATCCTATATGCATCACATGGGAGAACCTTACAATATCCATATATCGATTTACCTTAACAGAGCCAATTTCACTTATTTTGCCAATGTCATTTCTTCCTAGGTCAACGAGCATATTATGTTCAGCCAATTCCTTTTCATCGGCAAGCAAGTCCTCTTCTAGTAATCTGTCTTCTTCAACTGTCTTTCCTCTTGGCCTTGTTCCTGCAAGAGGGAAAGTGTAGACCTGGTTGTCAACAAGCTTTACAAGGGTTTCTGGACTTGCACCTGCAATCTCTATGTCATCACTTGAGAAATAGAACATATAAGGAGATGGGTTTGTAGTTCTTAACACCCTATAAACATCAAATAGGCTTCCTTCAATATCCGCTTCAATCCTATTTGACAGCACAACTTGGAATATGTCTCCTTCTGTAATGTAATCCTTTGCCTTTTCCACCATCTCGCAGTATTCATCTTTTGAAAACAAGTATCTGAAATCGGATTTGAGTTCAATAGGCAAATGCTTGGTAATTTCCTTTCTAATCTTATCTATTTCTTCCAAGGAATCTATTTCCTTCATTTTTTGACTAGCTTCCAATGTCTTCCTATTGGTTAAATGATGATTGAAATCATCATCAAGCAAATCCACAATATTATCTGCCTTAATGATATCCACTATGTCCAAAATGGATTTGCATGCTTCAGCATAGTTTTCTTCAATGAAACTTTGATCTTCACTTATCTCCATATTAACAATGACAACAATCTTTTGCTTAAAATTGTCAAATGCAATTACCTTATCAAAAAGCATCAAATCAACATCCTTGAATGCATCCTGATTCTGTGCATCCAAGATAAGTGAAGGTTCACTGTATTTAATGTAATCATAAGAGAAATATCCTACAAGCCCTCCTGAAAAAGGAGGCATCCCTTCAATCTTTGGGGATTTGTTCTCTTCCACAATTTCTCTGATATACTCTCCAGGATTATCAGTTTTGACTTTAAAGCATTTGTCTTCATCATCTTCTATTTCACAATCACTGAAACTTGACTTGCCTTTAATGGAGAGATTGCCGTCTTGACAGGTAATTTCAAGAATAGGATTGAAACCTAAGAAACTGTATCTTCCCCAATTTTTAGAATCCTCTACACTTTCAAGCATGTAGCAATGATTGCTTAAGATCCTAAGTCTTCTTAAAACTTCAATGGAAGTTTTTGTATCTGAAAATATCTCATAGCTGATTGGAATCCTTTTATATGAAGGGTCCTTAGCTATTTCTTTTGCTTCTTCAATATTGGGAAAAAACACTTTTAATCTCCTTTATAATATTAATATTTTAATAATGTATATTTTATTATGTATAATGTACTATTTAAATCTTTGTTGTATAAAAATGTACATTATTTTAATATCTTGAAAATTGGGGAATCAATAAAAAAATTTAAATAATGTTTTAATATAATTATAAACATTATTCAATATACTTTTAAAAAGATAAATCTTTTTAAAAATAATCGATTTAATTTTTAATTCATTTATTTTATAATATGATAAAAAAGCAAATTAAGGAATGAATTCATTAGAAATCCAGTCCAAATCCATTAATTATTAAGGCGGAATTATGAGGATAAATTACTTATCACGACAAGATATAAAAATCATCTTGCATTATCTTGGATACATTATGGCGGGAATAGGTGCAATATTGATGCTACCAATATTCATCGACCTTTACTACCTTGAACATTCATACATTATTGGCTTGATTCCACCAGCCCTATCAATTGGATTAGGTTTTTTATTTGCTGAAAAGTTTAAGCAGTACGATAAGCTTAAATTCAAGCATGGAATGTTCATATCAAGTGTTGCTTGGCTATGGGCAGGATTTGTAGGCGCCATCATAATGATGCTGATGTTGGACATTTCATTTATAGACGCTTTTTTTGAAAACATTTCCGCATGGACAGGAAGTGGATTGACCATGTTCAATGATGTGGAAGTGTTGCCAAAATCAATACTATTTTTAAGAAGCCTTGAACAGTGGATTGGAGGATTAGGTGTAGTAATTATTTTCATTAGCCTTCTCATCAAACCTGGAACTTCTGCTTTCAAATTGTATAAATCAGAGGCAAGAGACGATAAGATCAAGCCAAACATTAAGAATACCCTTAATAAGACAATAGAAATATATCTTATTTACACTTTATTCGGTATCATCCTATATCTTTTGGCAGGACTCCCTCTTTTTGACTCCGTAAATCTTACTTTTACCACTATTTCCACTGGAGGAATGTCAATAAAAAATGCGAATGTGGGATTCTATAACAGCAATCTTGTCTATTTAATCACAATGGCCCTAATGCTGTTGGGAGCTACAAGTTTTGCAGTCCATTATAATATAATCAAGACAAAGGGAAAATCCATAATAAAAGATATACAATCCCAAGCAATCATTTTAAGCATCATAATCAGTGGAATATTAATTGCGGCAATAACTCACATGACTCCAATGAATGTAATATTCCATATAGTCTCAGCAGTGACAACAACAGGCGCAAATATTGCAAGTTCCAGTGAATTGGCTTCCTGGGCCCCTGCTTCATTGATTATCATAATGGTATTGATGGTGATGGGCGGTTCTTCCGGATCAACTGTAGGTGCTGTAAAGATAATTAGGGTAATTACATTCCTTAGAGGCATAAACCTTACCGTTACAAATGTAATTGCTCCTAAAAGGGTCGTGAATACAAAAATAGCCAACAGAACATTTACTCAAAGGGAAATAAAAGAAGCTTCATCCTATATATCAGTTTATTTAATGTTTTTAATTGTGTCATGGGTAATAATGACTTTCTATACAAATGACCCTATCAATTCATTGTTTGATGTTACATCCACAATAGGTAATGTTGGATTAAGCACTGGCATTATTAATGGAAACTTAGCAACAATCCCTAAAATAATGCTAATATTCCTAATGTGGATAGGAAGATTGGAAATCATCCCTATTTTACTTACAATACAATTAGGATTCAGAACATTTGACCAAAGCTTAAAATTAGCTAAAAGAAAGTTCAGAAGAATAATTAACTTAAGATAATACATAAGTTAATTACTCATAAAATCATGATTATTAGTATTGAGAAGTTAAGTGGGGAAAATTAATGGTTAGTGAAACACAACTCGTATACATGGCTATATAAATAATATACATATTTTAGGAATTGCATTTTTCTTTGGAGTTTATTTAGTGAGTTCATATATACTCAAATATCTCAAGAGAAATAGGCATAAGAGATTATTGAACTCAACAGAATATTTGCCTAAAGAAGAGACTCAAACATTGAAACAAGTCTTTTATCTCATCATCATAACACTTTGTTTTGTAGATATCCTTTATTCCTTAGTGTTTTGGTCATCAGATGACTTTTACAGGCATTTTATTTTCTATGATGTCCTTGTATCATTGATAGGCTGTTTGGCAATTAAAAAAGATACCCTAACAGAAAAAATAATCATGATATTCTTAATCCTCCTATCTTCATTGCTACACTCTACCCTTGATGACCCTGCAATATTATTAGTGATATTATTAGCTGTCCACTTTATAGGATTGGCTTATGTAATTAAAGTCTATTATGGCAAATTCATTCATTTCACTGAATCAAATGGATTGGGAATAAGTATCTTATTGTTATTTGGACTTGTATTTGTAAGTTTTATTTTTACCTCCTTTGCAGAAGGAAAAAATTTATTAGACTCATTGGTAATGGTTTCAAATGCATTCACAAGTAATGGTTATGCGGTATTAGGAGACACCCCTATAGGTAAATTGAATAGCCTATTCCTTGTTTGGGGAGGATATATCCTATCAGGAGTAGGTACTGCAACATTAACTACTGCACTTCTCTCAAGACACTTCAATAAGAGATTTGAAGAATTGGAAAAGCTAATCAAAAACAATAACGATGAAAATGCTGATGATTTAAAAAAAGATGATTAATAAAAAATAAGAATAATAAAAAATAAGATTAATAAAAAATAAGAATAATAAGAAATAAGATTAAAAAATAGAAAATAAAATTCCATCCATTTAATTAAAAGTTCGATTAATTAAACAATGAAATAACTAAGCAACTTGTTTTTTAATTGGTGGCACATAACGTTTAAGCAATAGTGACAAACTAATTACTGTAACTGAACTTAATGCCATAGCTAGGCCTGCCCATTCTGGACGAAAAACTATGCCCCAAATAGGATAAAGTATACCTGCAGCTATAGGAACAAGTATCATATTATATGCAAATGCCCAGAATAGGTTTTCCTTGATTCTTTTCATGACCTTTTTAGAGAACTGTATTGAAGCAACCACATTTTCAAGATCCCCTTCCATAATGACAATGTCACCGCTTTCCATAGCAATGTCTGTACCATTGCCCATAGCTACACCAACATCCGCTTGAGATAATGCAGGAGCATCATTGATTCCATCTCCAACAAACAAGACTCTTTTTCCTTCCTTTTGAAGTTGGCGAACCTTATCAAGCTTATCATTAGGGAGCACATTTGCCATTATATTGTCAATTCCAACTGCATTCGCCACAGTGGAAGCGGTTTTTTCATTGTCTCCTGTAAGCATATATGTTTCAATGCCCATCTTATGCAAGTGATCAATGGCTGATTTGGAACTGCCTTTAATCTTATCCATTAAAGTGATTATTCCCTTGACTTCACCATCCACTGCCATTACAATGGTTGTTTTAGCATCTGAAACAAAATCATTGAACTTATTTAAGACCTCTTCACTAACTTCCACACCTTCTGATTCCATAAGCTTAAGGTTTCCTGCAAGTACTGAAGAATCGGCACCGTCAATTGATACATTTGCCTTTAAACCTTTACCTGTGACATTTTCAAAGTCTTCCACATCCAATAATTTAAGGTCTTCTTTTCCTTCATTTGCCAATTTAATATTGTCTGCTTTGAATCTGTTTAATATGGATTTTGCAATTGGATGGCTTGAATTGTTTTCAACACTTGACAATATTTGAAGGAATTTGCCCTCATCTATGTCAAAGCTTTCAATGTCAGCAACTTCAGGTTTTCCCTCAGTGATTGTACCTGTCTTATCAAATACACATACATCAACATCCTTAGAGCTTTCCAAGGTTTCCCCGTTTTTAATGAGTATTCCATATTCAGCTGCCCTTCCAACACCTACAGTAACTGCAGTTGGAGTAGCAAGACCTAGTGAACATGGACATGCAACAACAAGCACGGATATGAGACATGTGAGCGCAAACAGCAAGCCAGAACATGCAACAAAGTACCATAATAGGAATACAATGATAGCTATTGTTAAGATAACTGGTATGAACCAAGTCACTATCTTATTTGCAAGCCTTTGCACAGGAAGTTTAGACCCTTGTGCCTTTTCCACAAGTTGAGTGATTTGAGATAAAACTGTTTCTGAACCAATCTTTTGCGCTTCAATCTTCAATACCCCATCCTGATTGATTGTTCCTGAAAAAACATCAATTCCTGCCTTTTTAAGCTTAGGAACAGGCTCACCTGTAATCATAGCCTCATCTACATAGCTTTCACCATCAACTACAATGGAGTCTGCTGGAATCTTCTCACCAGGCTTAACAAGCAAGATGTCACCGATATTGATATCTTCAATACCTATCTCATTTTCAACTGGATTTCCTTCTGCATCAACAGTTACTAAAGTAGCTGTTTTTGGTTGTAAACCAATAAGCTCTTTGATTGAAGAGGATGTTTTTCTTTTAGCCCTTGCTTCAAGATAACGACCTATTGTCAAGAAAGAAGGTAACATCACTGCAGATTCATAAAACATGAAACTTGAATTGAGAACAATGCCAAAAGTACCCAATACACTTGATACAAATGCTACGAGAATACCCATTGAATACATTACATCCATATCCAAGTTTTTATGCTTAAGGGAATTCCATCCTGCCTTTAAAATTGGATAGCTTACATAACAAAATGGGAAAATAGATATAATCAATGAAAGTTGACCCATAGTGAGTGGAGGAATCATTATATGGAAGTGCATTATAGCCATTAAAATTGCTGCAAATACAAGACCTACAATGATTCTATATAATTTGCCTCTTAGATCCTTTTGATATCTTTCCTCTTCATCCATCACATCAAGTTCACCATCAAGGCCGAGATATTCAAATCCCAACATTTCAATGGTCTTTTGAATCTCCTTGAGATTAAGCATATCCCTATAATACTTTATGGTGACTTTTTGATTGGACAAATTAGCATTTGCCTCTACAACACCATCAACACGTGGAAGGAATCTTTCAACATTGTTTACACAGGATGCACAATGCATGCCATCAATTTGAATTACAACTTCATCTTTTGGAACTGTAAATCCAACTGATTCAACGGTCTTATCGATTATATCAGGAGAAATCTTATCATTCAAGACAATATGTGCCTTGTTTGTATTCAAATCCACATTGATGGAATCCACTTCCTCAAGCTTGCCAAGTGATTTTTCTACAAGCAATGAGCAGGATGAGCAGTGCATGCCATCCACTGGAATATCCAATTCTTTTTGAGCCATATTACTCCTCCCAATTAATCATCTGAAAAAATTAGTTTTTGAAATAAATAAAATTATAAATAAATTATCGGAATATGAACAGAAAAATTAATGAAAATAAAAAAAAATAGTTTAAAAAACCATTTTAATTATTCTACATCAAATCCTGCTTCCTTAACAGCACCTGCTAAGTCCACATCGGATACTTTTTCATTGTCATATTCGACTTCTACTTTATTAGCATCTAAATCTACAACAGCAGATTCTACACCATCCAAATCCATCATGCAAAGTTCAACTGCTTTTGCACATGAAGGACAGTGCATTCCGACGACTTTTACTTCTTTTTTATCGATTGCCATATTTTCACCTTTAAATTCTTAATATATAATCTATTATTGTTTTATATAATTATATATATCGAAACATAATATAAAGTTTTGGTATGCCTAAATATCTTATAAATAGTATTTTAAACAATATTCAAGAATTTATAAATAAATTGAAAACAATTCATAAAAATAGAAAAATACCATCATATTAAAAAAATAGTATGGCATTAAATATAAATAATTTATCATGCCTAACGCAGATCTTATTCAAGAACTTATGAAGCAAGCTAACTTGACAGAAGACCAAGGAAATATCGTTAGCGATATTTTTGCACAAAAAACTTCACCGCAGGTGGTGGAGCGGAAGACGTGATAGTTAACTTGATTGCTGAGAAACTAGGAGTAGATAAAGCAAGAGCTAAAGACATTTACGCTATCGGTGTGACTGTTCTTACTACTACTGGTATCTTGGACAAAATTAAAGGAATTTTTAAGAGATAATAATTTTATTATCTCTTATTTTTTTAAAAAAATAAGTTATTTTTCTGATTTTAACTTCATCCATATTTAAAAAACTATTTTTAAGCTGCTTAAAAAATAGGATTATGCTTTAGGATTTCTCCATCTTGAATTACAGTCAAAATATTATCATTATTTTCTAAAGACTCAATTTTATCAATTGGATTCTCTTTTACAATAATCATATCCGCTATTTTACCTACTTCAATGGAACCTAAGTCATTTTCCTGATTGAAGAATCTTGCACCTTCAATTGTTCCTGCTTGAATAGCTTCAAGTGGACTTAATCCTACATCAACAAGGTATTTCAACTCACCGAGGTTTCTTCCATGGTCTATTACACCACAGTCAGAACCCATTAGGAAACTCACTCCCTCTTCATAAGCGGTAGCTATGTTTTCCTTTTGTATTTTAACAACTTCTTTAAGTTTTTTTACCTTGTCATCTGCAAAATTATCCCAAACTGGGAAACCTTCTTTAATTAATGTGTGGTGTACAACCAATGTTGGAGTTAGATACATTCTCTTTTTGGCAAGTAGCTGTGAAATCTTCTTATCAATGAAAGTACCATGTTCAATGGATTTTACACCCGCTTTCGCACATCTTTCAATTCCTTCCAAACTATGACAATGGGCAACTACTTTCAAATTATGATTTTCAGCCTCATCAACAATTGTTTTAAGCTCTTTCTTATTGAATTGTGCAATGTCTGGGGAAGTGTATGGAGATAGAATGCCCCCACTTGCCATGATCTTGATGAAATCAGCACGTGCCCTAATGACTTCACGGGTTTTCCTTAAAACTCCTTCAATTCCATCACAGGTTCCTACTGGAAAACCAGGATATGCAATTTCCATATCAAATCCTGAATTTAGATAATGGTCAAAATGCCCTCCTGTAATGGCTAAAGGCTTTATTGAAATATTCAATCTTGGAGCTGGGAAAATCTTCTTTTCCTGTGCCATTTTTACTCCAATGTCTGCCAGCCCTGTATCACGAACTGTAGTGACACCTGCGTCAATGGTTGCATTCATATTTGAAATAGCATTATAAAAGTAATAGGATAAAGGATCTTTCATCATATCCTCTTTATGAAATCCATTTGCCATGACATGGGCATGTGAATCTATAAAACCTGGCAAAAGATAGTTATCTTCACCATCTATTACAATATGGTCTTTGTAAAGGGAAGATTCCTCTGTATGCAATGACTTGATTCTGCCATTTTCAATTAATACATGACGCTCTTCAAGAGGTTCCTCACTAAAAGGATTGATGATGTTTACATTTTTAATATAAATAGAAGACATTTTTTCATCTCTAATAAATAAATATAAAATAATCAAATAAAAATAATCCAACTAATTATCCGTGCAAAATAAATTAAATAAATTAAATAAATTAAACTAATTATAATAAAGTTATTTTACCGTTATCACTGTCTACTTCAACCATTTGTCCATTTACCAATTCTTCAACGCTTGATGGAGAATCCACCATTGGAATATCAGACATGATTGCACCAGTTGCTATAATAGGTTCTGCTTTTAGGCAAATAATTGCTTTAGGAGCGGTATTGTTTTTCATCATTTGGAATATTACATAAGACCCGACAGTAGAGCCTTTCCCTCCTGGAATGAAAAGCACCTTATCCTTAATGGATTCCCCTTTGAGTTCATGATTTGGGTCAATGACTACACCAGTTTCAGGGTCTACTCCACCTAAAAAACTGATAGCCTCACCAGATACAATTAATTCCCCTTCTGCTTTTCCTTTAGAAATATTTCTGCATTCAATCATAAAATCACATATGAAAATAAATTTATATAAAAAATTGATAACTCCTTAAAAATTATCTTTAATCATAATTAATTTATTAATTCTATTATAAAAATTTTAAAAATTTTATTTAAAAAATTTAAAAAAATTTATAAATTATTAAAATATATTTAAAAATAATAGTCATAAAAATATGACTAAATTAGGTGATATCATGAATCGTTTAGAAAATAAAGTAGCAATTGTAACAGGTTCAACAAGTGGGATAGGCATCGGTATTGCAAAACTCTATGCTGCAGAAGGTGCAACAGTTGTAATCTGTGGAAGAAGAGAAGAAAGAGGTCAAGAAATCGTTGATGAAATCAAAGAAGTAGGGGGAGAAGCATTCTTCCACTTTATGGACCTTGACGATATTTCTTCAATTGAAACATTGTTCAAAGATGTTAATGAAAAATGTGGAAAAATCGACATTCTCGTAAACAATGCAGCTAATGTAAGCCTCCAAGACGGTTCTGTAACTGAACTAACTCTTGAAATGTGGGATGCTATGTTTACCAGTGACCTTAGAGGAACATTCTTTGCAATAAAAACCGTTATTCCATACATGCAGGAAAATGGAGGAGGTTCAATTGTCAATATTGGTTCTATGGCATCTACCGGAGGGGACCTCGGTGCAACAGCATATGCATGTGCAAAAGCAGGTATTGATATGTTAACCTCTTGCGTAGCTCTCCAATATGGTAAAGATGACATTCGTTGCAACTGTGTTCGTCCAGGCCTTATCATAACCCCACAAAATGAAGCTCTTGTTGCACAGGAATTAAAAGACATCTTCCTTAGCAATATTGAAGTAAATAGATATGGTTGCCCAGAAGATATCGGACATGCTTGTGTTTTCTTTGGATCAGATGAAAGCGCATATGTCACTGGACAAATCATCAATGTTGATGGTGGTATGAACTCACACGTACCTACTGTTGCTCAATTCCGTGAACTAAGTTCTAGAACCTGGTAAAAAATAAAAAGAAATTTTTATCAAAAATTTTAATAAGATTAACAACCAATATTTTTATAGGTGAAATTTCTATGACTGATGCAGATTTGGCTTTTAAAACTGGAAGCATATTTAATAAAAAGATTACTGCTGCCTTTTGGTCCTCATTCAAAGGAAAATATGGCAGGGCTCAAGTTGAAGTGTTAGTATTTCTTTCAGAAGTTGAATCTGCTTAGGCATCAGAAATTGCAAGGGAATTGAATATATCTAAACAGCATGTTTCACTGATTTTAAAAGAATTCATTTCAGATGGATATGTGGAAACTGTCAGCAATCCAAATGATAAAAGAGCAAACCTTGTATCTATTAGCAAATTAGGACAAGAATTCCTAAATGAACATGTTGAAATAAGTAATCAGGTTTTTAATGATATTGTATCAAAACTGAATGAAGAAGATAAAAAGAAATTTCTTGATGCAATGGACACAATATTTACTATACTCAATAATGTAGAATAAACAATATCGAAAAAAACCTATTTACAACTTCTTTTATTATAATTAACCCCTTTAACAATAGTTTTAGATATCATAAGTGATATAACATTTGATATAAATTTTATTTCAAGATTTAATTAAGTTAATTACGAAAATTATTATATGCTAAAAATAAAATACTAATTAACTGTAATTATTAAAATGAGATTAGGTTTGAGAAAATGAGTAAAACAACAAAAATTTTAACTATTCAAGATATTTCATGCTATGGGCAGTGCTCAATAACTGTTGCACTTCCTGTAATTTCTGCTTTTGGAATAGAAACTGCAGTTCTTCCTTCTGCGGTTCTATCTACACATACTTCAGGTTTCACAGACTTTACTGTGAGAGACTTAACTGAAGACCTTCCTGAAATTAGAAAACATTGGGAAAAGGAAGGAATATCCTTTGATGCCATTTATACTGGTTTTATTGCATCAAAAGAACAATTGGATTACATTAAAGACATTATAGACTCAAGATTAAATGACAATGGACTGGTCTTCGTTGACCCTGCTATGGCAGACCATGGAGAGTTCTACAATGGGTTTGACCAGGAATTCGCAGATGCAATGGGAGAACTTTGTAAGTTAGGAGATTACATTCTTCCTAATACAACTGAAGCTTGCTATATACTTCACAAACCGTGGAAGGAAACATTTTCAAAAGAGGAAATGCTTGAAATGGCTAAAGAGCTTTCACAATTCACTAAAAGATATGTTATCCTAAAAGGTTATGAAAGCGATGAGAAAATGAAAATGATTGTTTTAGATAAGCAAGAGGAAACCATTGAAATCGTATACAATGATAAAATAGACTATGTTAGTCATGGTACTGGCGATGTCTTTGCTTCATCATTTGTAGGATCTGTAATGTTAGGAAAATCCCCTTCATCTGCAGCAAAAGTGGCTGGAGAATTTACTAAAAAGGCAATTGAAAAAACAATTGGGGATAAGACTCATACATATGGAGTTAAATTTGAACAAGCAATTCCAGAACTGTATAATCTATTAAAAACCCTTTAAATTAACTAATTTTAAAGGGGAATACTATGGAAAATCGTACTGGCCTTTTTTCAAATGGAGTTATCTGGTTTGGGGTTGCAGTCTCTGTTTCAGAAATAGAAGCAGGGATACAACTTGCTTCTTCATCTCCAATTGATTCCATTTGGCTTCCATTGGTGCTTGGACACATTATAGGTGGAATATTGCTATTTTTCACTGGATTGGTAGGTGCACGCCTAAGAGTGAATGCTATGGAGACCATCAAATCTACTTTTGGGGAATATGGTTCCAAATTCTTTTCTTCGTTGAATGTGATGCAGCTTATAGCATGGGTCGCTGTGCTGAATGCCCAAGGTGCAGCAGCTATGATGGGATTGAATTTGCCGATATCCTTCACTTTAACATGCATAATTCTCTCTAATCATTGCAATATGGGTTTATATTGGACTTTACCGCTTATCAAAAGTAACCACTGTAATGATGGTGGTGCTGACAATATTGTTGGCAATCCTATCCTTTAAGCTATTGGGAGGAAACATAACAAATTCATTGCCTATTGCATCCTTTGCAAGCACAAATTCAGCACCGTTAAGCTTTTGGAACATCTTTGAAATATCAATAGCTATGCCTATCTCATGGCTTCCGGTAATTTCAGACTATACTAAGGATGTTGAAAATCCAGTCAACGGAACAATGATTTCTGCAGTTGCATACACTATAGCAAGCCTTTGGATGTACATTTTAGGTATGCAAATCGTTGGAATTGGAACAACAAGCATTGCACAGTCAATACTTATGGCAGGTCTTGGAGCTACAGGAGTGATTATCCTAGTGCTTTCAACTGTAACTTCCAACTTTGTAGCAGCAAATTCAGCAGGAGAATCTGCAAAAGCTATCGTTAATAGAATCAATCCTAGAATTGCAGGAGTTGTAGTGAGCATATTAAGTTGTGTACTTGCCATTTCTGGAATCATGGATCATTACATTGGATTTTTATATCTTATCGCTTCAGTGTTTGCCCCAATGGCAGCAGTGCTTCTGGTTTCATTTTATCTTTCAAAAGAGGAGAGTGGAAATGCAAAGACTTGGTATTGGAACCTATTTGCATGGTTTGCAGGATTTATTGTCTATCAAGTGACTGTAGGACTTGATTCAATTCCATTAGGTCCAACATTGCTTGCCATAATTGTATCTGCTGTACTTGCTTATATCGGAGTTTTAGTAAAAAATAAGTCTCAAGCAATTTAATTGAAGCATGAAAGTGTATTGGAAATGTATAAATATGCTTTGATAAAAAATAATAATTATGGCTATAGAAAATTTTATGGAAACAGGTAGGCTCGAAGCATTTTATGATGCAATCATTGCAATCATTGTAACTGTGCTAGTTTTAGAATTGCCTCAACCAGCAGCCCCAACCCTTGCATAACTTTGGGCCTTAATGACATCTTATTTTGCATATTTGCTAAGTTTTTTAGTATGTCCTAACCTTTGGCAATACCATCATTTAATCTATAATCACGTTGAAAAAATCAATAGTAAGATAATATGGTTGAATATATTGCTAATGCTTGTATTCTCTTTGGTTCCATATTTAACAATCTTTGTAGCTAATAATCCAAATTCATTCATTCCACAAGCATTATATGGATTAGACTTTATTATTGCAGATATTATTTTATTTATAATGTCAAAATCATTGCTAAAAATCAACGACGGGAACAAGGATAATATAAAAGAAGCATTCAGTATCCAAGAAGCATTGCATACACCTTTAGTGATATTTGCATTTGGATTTACTTTAGCTTTATTAGGTTACCCAATTGCAATTAGCATATGTTGTCTAATAACAGTAGTCAGGTCTATTATCACTTCTTTAAGAGATTAAATGATATTTAAAATAATATTTTTAAATATAATTAATAAACATCCTTCTTCATGACTTCCCTTAATACTGCAGTTGCATAGGAACCCTTGTCAATGGAAAACTCACACATTACACCATCTTCCACAGCTTTAGCACTTGCATCCCATACCTGAAATCTCATAGCTCTTCTCAAGCCATGACTTCCTAAACGAGGCATTTTAGGAACTTCAAAATCAGCTTTAGTTAGTCCATAACTGTCTAAAATAGCCTCTTCCATCTTACCTACTTCTCCACCTGCAAATGGAACTTTTGTACCATATAATGGACAGGTCTGGTTTATTTCAAAGGAGGATACCATTTCCTGAAACTCTTCATTGGTCTTATCCCTTACGATACGTTCTTCTTTGTCTATAACGATATCGCCTTCAATGTATTTGTCCATTCCCATAGCTACCCTTTCACTTACTGCTGCATTGAACAAAAATGATTGGTAAGCATGAACAAACATTCTTTGAAGCGGCTTTGGAAGTGCATGAATGGCATTCTTATATGATTTATCTGATAATTCCACTTGAGATTTATCCACTTCATCAGGTTCGATTCCTTCCTTTTCAGCAATCTTTCTAATCGCTCTTTTCTCTTCCTTGATGATAACCTTAAGCATCATCTTTTCATAACGCATTCCGGGATGCATCAATTCCAAGGACTTTTCCCATTCTCCATCATCATAAGCTTGACGAGCTGCTCTAGCTTCTTCACCTTCTTCTGGAGAAGGATTACCAATATATCTTCTTACAGCTTCCTTTAATTCATTTTGAATGAGAGCCTCACCAACCAAATGAGTGTTGGTTCTTGGCTTTCCAAACCTTTGCCAACCGAAGTAATTAGGAACGCCTGTTTTCTCAAGAGTCTTTAAAATGGCATCTGCTCTTTTAGCTGCATCTTCAATAGCTAATCTTCTTTCTTCAGCATCTTCTGATTCCATTCCATCGATATCTTTTACAAGGATTCTGAATTTGTTTCCTTTTAATTGACCCATTCTTAACTTTTTTCTTCCTCTTACAACCTTTAGGAATTCTGTGTTGTGAATGGTTCCTTCCAATGCCTTGACTTGATTGAACTGCTCTTCAGAATCCATATTAGCTATGCAGATCCATTGGCGGGTAATGGCTTTCTTGTCTTTCATTCCTGCAAAACCCATTCTTTTTCTGTCAATATGAAGGTCTCTTGCAATATCAAGCAAAACATCAAGAGTGGTTCTTCCCAATTTCTCAATCCAAATGTAAATGTTTGGACCTTTTCCATCTGGAATCACTTCAGGGATTTCCTCAACATAAAAGTCTTCCCATCTGTTTCTTATTGTTCCACCGATACCTTCTTCCTTTGTTACGTAAGTGTTTGCATTAAGCATAGCCATTCCTCTTGAATAAAATGATAAATATAAATTAATGATTATTAATTCCTTAAAAGATTATTAATTCCTTAAAAAAGCTAAAATCAGTCATTAAATATAAAAAATGCCCTGGCCGGGATTTGAACCCGGGGAATGGGATCCGCAGTCCCACGTGTTATCCAAGCTACACCACCAGGGCAGGAACAAATGAAAAATAGTTTGAATATGAAAAAGATTAATTCTCTTAACCCTTTAACTTATTATAATATGTTAATTCAAATATATAAATCTTAGGTAGAAGAAATTAAAGATTTGATAGAATTAATGATTGAATTGCTCAAAAGACATACAATTTATAGGAATAGTTTCCATAGTTCCTAATAGCTACATTAACTCTCCTTGAACTTGAATAATCTCCATTTGAAGATAATATCTCTCCATTCAACTGATTGGTTTCAACAAAGGAATAATGATGCCTATCATCAAAATAAACCATAAAGAGCTCATCCAAAATAGCTTTAACTTCCCTTCTTGAAGCGATTGAATTATTGTTTTCAGATAAGATATAAGTTATTCTCTCTAAGACAGTGTAATCCCTGCCATCTACTTTTGAGGACATGATTTCCATAATGTCCTGGCTTGTCTTAAAATCATTGCTTTCTTCACTTAAACTTGGAATTTCTATATCAATCATCATATTTAAAGCCATCAAAACCATTAAAAGTATGAAAATGGAAAGCATTGCATCTGCCAAAGATACAAATCCCTTATTGTCCTTGATTAAATTAAACATAAGCTCACATAAATTATTGTAAAATATTGTAAAATTATATTTGATTTAATCTTATAAAAAGCTTTTTAAAGCATTAAAATGACTTTAATATTGATTTAAGATTGAAATATTGATTTAAATTACAAAATAATGATTAAATTGAAAAATAAAAATAAAATAAAGAAAAATAGATAAAATAAATAAAATAATTAAAATAAAATTTAAAAAAAAAAATAATAATTAAAAATGTTTAACTCATTTTATAGCAGTTATGGCCATCCATTGAACGAATCTGTCTGAAAGTGAAAAGTGATCATAATCATCATCAATTGTAATCTCCTTTCCATCATATTTGATTGTCTCTTTTTTGGATTTTCCATCTCTTAAATATGTTTTTATCTCTTTATAATCATTATTCTCTAAAAATTGACACAAATCGGCATCAGTATAAGCGGTCATGTTCATTAATCCTCCACATAACCTCATAAAGAACCCTGCACCATTTGTTTCACAACCAATTAAAAACATTCCTCCAGGTTTAAGAACTCTTTTAACTTCACCAAATGATTTTTCAATATATGGCCAGAAATAGACAGTTTCAAATGCAGTTACAATATCAAATGTATTGTCTTCAAAAGGCAAGCTTTGAATATTGCCCTCTAAAACTTCTACACGACCTTGGATAATCAGATCTTTATTTACTTCACGGGAAAGATTTACACTTTCAATACTATAATCTACACCATAAACCTTCTTTGCAGTTTGAGCCATACGATTAATGTTCATCCCTCCACCACAGCCTACATCCAATATAACATCATCTGGAGAGATATCTAAATGTTTCAATCCCCATAGAGAAACGGGAGTGTGTTCCTTATTCATTGATTTCAGCTGAATATTACCTAATTTACCTTGTGGATTTCCCATATTTTTAAAAAAGCCCATATTGACACCTATAAATATAATTTCTTAATTTAGATTTCTTTGTCTAATATAGAAAATTTAACATCTAATTAAATATTTTAAATAATAGAATATAAAGTTTTGGTATACCTAAATATATTTATGAATAAATATATTATGACTTTAATAAAAATATAATAAGGAACATTTTGCATACAAAATAAAAAAAAAAATAGAGCCGCATTTGTTCTTAAACTAAAGTTTTAATAAAAGATTATTAATCAGATGAAAATTTTAATCCTTCTGATTCCATTAACTTGACATTTTTCTGAACTTCAGTTCTATACCATTGCCTTAATTCCAACTCCTCATCATCTAATGAACTGGTATCAAGGGTATCAAAATATTTTATGTTGCGTTCCATAATGCTTAGGTTATTGAGCCTATTTGGAGGTACCTTCATAGGATCCTTTTTGTACAATAATATTACATAAATCGCCATGGAACAGGAGGCAAAATAGGAATCATGGAAATGATCAACAAATTTATCTACAATTGATTTCATATTTTCCAAATTGTTGGCTTCATATTCTGCTTTAAAGTCTCTAGCCAAATCCAATTCATTATATTTTTTAAAGCTTCCAATAATGTTTCCAATTAAGCCCATAAATAACGCCTTTTTAAAAAGAATTAAAAAAAGATAAGATAAAAAATAAAAAAATAAAAAAAGTAAATTAATTAGAAATTATATGATTCATTGATTTTACCGGTTACATCACGAATTTCAGCAGTAGCTTCTTCCAAGTGGAAAATAGCCATTTTAAAACCGGTTTCATCATTATAGATTCCTTGCAAGAACTCATTTCCTGCAACTATAGCATCTGCAATATCATAGGTTTCTTCAAATACAGCTTTTCCATAGTATCTTAAGAAATCAGTTTCTACAAGCGCTACAATTTCAACATAAGGATTTGCTTCCATTTGTTTGTATACGTCCTTATGGTTTCCTACACCGAAGTAAATCTTACCATCTTTGAGGAGATGGAAACCTAAAGGTCTGTTCTTTGGTTTGTCTCCATCAACAGTTGCCAAGAAAAATACGCCTGCTTCATTCATGAATTCATCTATTCTTTCTGCACCTTCTGCCATTTATATCACCTATTTAATTTTAAGAATAAAAATCTATAAAAATAAAAAATTTATAAAAAATTAAAATAATAAACCATTGAAATTATTAAAATTAATTAATAAATAAAATTATTTATTATTAGATAAAATATAATCAATAACTCTTTCTTTTTTCTTAATGGAATTATCAGCTGCCTTTTGAACCTTTTCTTTCATGATTTCAAAGTCTTCAGGGGTCGTATCTCCAACCAATTTCTTGATTTTAGTGTATGCAGCTTCTCTAAATAAGGGAACTAAAGTTTCTTCTGTTCCATCTTCCTTAAGTAGTATAGGAGAACCCTTATTGTTTACCTCACCGATTTCTGTAATGTACACTCCCACATCAGAAACTACCTTTTTAACATCCTCAACAATTTCTGGAGGAACTACAAGCATAAGTGAATCAGTGGAAACTCCAAGAGGATCAATATCCAAATCTTCAAGCATATTCAATACATTCGGCGCTACAGTGGACTTGATCTTGTCATGATAGAACTCCAATCCTACACCAGTTGTTTCACAAATCTCGTGAGCATCACCTCTAAGACCACCATTGGTTACATCAGTCATTGCATGAACGTCTTTTACTAAATCTGCTGCAAACAATGCCTTGGATGCCTTTACAAAACTGATGTTCATTGTATCCCATACAACATCAAAGTAACCGTTATAAAGTGCAGTTGTGGTGATTGTTCCACCACCAGCACCTTCAGTCATAAGAATGATATCTCCTTCAGTTGCTCCTTTCCTTGCAGTTGGAGGATACTGTGAAACTCCTACACTTCCAACACAGCTGACTAACCTATCACCAAGCACCATATCTCCACCTACACGCAAGGTACTTCCTGCTACAAGAGGAACATCAATTAGTTCAGATACTGCACATACCCCTGCAGTATAGTCAAACAATTTACCGATATCCCCATCATCTGCAAGATGAAGATCGCTTAGAATAGCCACTGGATCTGCACCCATTACACAGACATCCCTTAAAGTAGCTCTGGTAACATGGAATCCGCCTAAAAATGGATATTCACTTAATCTTGAATGAATTCCATCAACAGCAGTGGTTATATAAACATCATCTCCAGGAGCAGGTACTTTTACCACTCCCCCATCATCTTGAGCATTTGGATCCACTACAGACTGAACCTTTGTACTTTTAACAATCTCTGCAATCTTTCTGTGTACAAAGAAGTCACCTGCACCACGTGAACCTACACCCATCTTTCCCATGCCAACATTAGCCTTTGGCACGGTGATGATGTCCTTTAAGAGTTCATCTTCAATATTATTGAGTTCAAGTGTGGTTTTCACCTCATCAATGACACTTTCAGCCATCAATATTGAATGTTCATCTGAAATGTCCTTAAATTCCTTTATTCTTTCTGCGAGGATTGACTTAAGCTCTTCTTCATCTTCACCTTTAGTAATTCTTCCTCTTACAAAACCTTCTATATCCATGTTTACACCATTTAGATAAAATATTAATTAACAATTTAAAAAATATGATTAAAATTATGATTTGAAATTAACGAAATTTATACATTCATTCGGACAAGCTGCAACGCATACCTTACAGTCTCTGCAAATGTAATCCTCTTTAAGTGATGATTTCCCATCCATAATAACAAAACTGTTGTTTGGACAGACTGAAACGCATCTTTGGCAAGCTTTACAGTTTTCTCTATTGATTTCAATATGAGATTCTGCTAAATCTTTTTCCTTCTTTTTTTCTTCAACATTATCTTTCTTAAAAAATGAAAATAATCCCATGAACTTACTTTATTAAAACAAATTAATAAGTTTTTATCAATTAAGTTAAAAAAAAAATGCAAAAAGAAGAAAATAAAATATTAAGATAAAAAATGGTGATCAGAAAAAAAAATAAAATATTAAGATAAAAAGACACCATGATAAAGAAAAAAGTAAAATAAATATGAAATAAAAAAAGAAAAAATAAATTAATAAAATAAAAAACCATCTATAAACATTTATTATAGAACTCTTCTATTTTATCAAATGGGATTACATCCACATTATAATACAAATCAGTGTGAACAGCACCAGGAATTATCACCAATTCCTTATTGTCACCAGTCAATTTAGCAAATTCATCTTCTGAAAAGTATCTTGAATGAGCATTTTCACCATGAATCATCAAAATAGGAGTTCTGATTTCATCGCTGTATGCAATGATAGGCTGTGAAATAAAGGACATGCAACCGATTACATTCCAACCATCATTGGAACCTGGAGAACGTGGATGATAACCTAATTCTTCAATATAATAGTTATGATAATCCACCACAAATTGAGGAAGGTCATCTGTAAGTTCCTTAACCACACCACCAGCTCTTGCATATTCACCATTTTTATAGTCTTCAGTCCTTTGGTTGTTCAATGCAATTTTCATTTCATATCTAGCGTCTGCATTATCCGCTTCATCATAATACCCTTTAGCATTTATACGAGTCATGTTATACATTGTAGAAGTTACTGTAGCCTTGATTCTTGTATCAATGCTTGCAGCATTCAATGCCATTCCTCCCCAACCGCAGACTCCTAAAATGCCTATTCTTTCAGGGTCAACTTCATCATGACAAGACAAGAAATCAACCGCTGCTTGGAAATCCTCTGTATTTATATCAGGAGAGGACATAAAACGAGGATGTCCTCCGCTTTCACCTGTAAATGATGGGTCAAATGCTATTGTTAAAAATCCTCTTGCAGCAAGTTCCTGGGCATAAAGACCAGAGACCTGTTCTTTTACAGCACCAAAAGGACCACTTACAGCAATAGCTGCAAATTTGCCTGCCTCACCCTTTGGCTTGTATAAATCAGCAGCTAAAGTGATTCCATATCTATTTACAAATGTGACCTTTTCATGGTCCACATCATCTCTTTTTGGGAAAACCTTATCCCATTCCTGTGTTAGCTCTAATTTTTCACATTCCATTTTATCATCCTTTTAATTATTCATTCTGAATATAATTTATTCCTA
The DNA here is from genome assembly GCA_004553595.1 of Methanobrevibacter ruminantium. Classification (GTDB taxonomy): domain Archaea; phylum Methanobacteriota; class Methanobacteria; order Methanobacteriales; family Methanobacteriaceae; genus Methanobrevibacter; species Methanobrevibacter ruminantium_A. The sequence goes on from SFKZ01000001.1 coordinate 98,266, forward strand.
TTCTAATGAATTATAATATTCATCTTCAACTTTTTCTAGCCATTCAGCTTCAGCATCTTCACCAGGAACTTCAACAGCAATATGTGCAAACCAAGAGTCCTTTTTTGCTCCATGCCAATGCTTCACATTAGGTTGGATTGTAATGACTGTTCCAGGTACAAGACTGACTGGATCTTTGCCTTCTTCCTGATACCAACCTTCACCAGCTGTGCAGAGCAATATTTGACCTCCTCACTACTTGCCTTGTGGATGTGCCAGTTATTCCTGCATCCCGGTTCAAAAGTGACATTTGCTACAAAAACAGCAGATTCACCGATTTCATTTAATGGATTCAAATAGGAATTTCCTATAAAATATTGTGCATAAGCATCATTTGGAATGCCAATCCCCAAGGTGTTAGTGTTTTCAAATTCATCTTTATCTAAATATTCCAATTAAAAACCTCCTTAGATAAAATTAAATTGAGGATATTGAAAAATATTTTTATATATATTGAAGATGAAAATATCTTTCATATATAAATAGGTTTTTATATTATATAACAATATAGGTAAAGTTAAATAAGTTAATAATCGAAAAAATGGATAATATAATAATACAGAATAAATAATAAAACAATAGAAAGAATAGAAAAAATAAAAATAATTATGAAAAAATAGTTTAAAAGTTATTTAAACTATTTTAAAGCCTCCTCTACAGCCACTGCAACTGCTACAGTTGCACCGACCATAGGATTATTTCCCATACCAATTAATCCCATCATTTCCACGTGAGCAGGTACGGAACTTGAACCCGCAAATTGAGCATCAGAATGCATTCTTCCTAAAGTGTCAGTCATACCATAGGAAGCAGGACCTGCTGCCATATTGTCTGGGTGCAAGGTTCTACCGGTTCCTCCACCAGAAGCGACTGAGAAATATTTCTTGCCTTCAAGGAAACATTCCTTCTTATAGGTTCCAGCTACTGGGTGTTGGAATCTTGTAGGGTTTGTTGAGTTACCTGTGATTGATACATCAACTCCTTCAAGGTGCATGATAGCTACACCTTCCCTTACATCGTCAGCACCGTAACATCTTACTTTTGCTCTTTCCCCATCAGAATATGCTTTTTCTCTAACCACTTTCACTTCACCGGTGAAGTAGTCGAATTCAGTTTGAACATAAGTAAATCCATTGATTCTTGAGATGATTAAAGCTGCATCCTTTCCTAAACCGTTTAAGATAACTCTTAAAGGCTCTTTTCTAACCTTGTTTGCAGAGTTTGCAATACCTATTGCACCTTCTGCTGCAGCAAAACTTTCGTGACCAGCAAGGAATGCAAAACATTCAGTTTCATCACTTAAAAGCATTGAAGCGAGATTTCCATGACCTAATCCCACTTTTCTATCATCAGCTACACTTCCTGGAATACAGAATGCCTGTAATGCTTCACCGATTGCAGTTGCAGCATCACTTGCCTTTTTGCAATCCTTTTTGATTGCAATAGCTGCACCTAAAGTGTATGCCCAACAAGCGTTTTCAAAACAAATAGGTTGAACAGACTTTACAATATCATATGGATTGAATCCCTTTTCATTACAGATAGCTTTAGCTTCTTCAAGGTCTTTAATGCCGTATTTTTCAAGTACAGGAACAATTTGATCTATTCTTCTTTCATAACTTTCAAATAAACTCATTATTATTCCTCCTATTCCCTCCTTGGGTCAATCTTTTTAACAGCATCTTCAAATCTGCCGTATTGACCACTTGCCTTTTCAATAGCTTCCATTGGATCTACACCATCTTTGATTAAGTCAAGCATTACACCCATATTGATGTATTTGTATCCAATGATTTCATCATCCTCATCAAGACCTATTTCAGTGATGTAACCTTCAGTAAGTTCCAAATATCTTGGTCCTTTCACTTTAGTTGAGTAAATGGTTCCAACTTGGGATCTGTGACCTTTACCTAAGTCTTCAAGGCCAGCACCGATTGGAAGACCCCCTTCTGAAAATGCAGATTGGGTTCTACCGTAAACAATTTGCAAGAATAATTCACGCATAGCTGTATTGATTGCATCGCATACAAGGTCTGTATTCAATGCTTCAAGGATTGTCTTTCCAACAAGAATTTCACCAGCCATTGCTGCAGAATGAGTCATACCAGAACATCCGAGAGTTTCAACCAATGCCTCTTCGATGATTCCTTCCTTAACATTTAAGGTTAATTTGCAGCATCCTTGTTGAGGTGCACACCATCCGATACCATGAGTGAGTCCGGAAATATCGCTTATTTCCTTGGATTTTACCCATCTGCCTTCCTCAGGTATTGGTGCAGGACCATGGTCTGCTCCCTTATGAACAGGACACATATTTTCAATTTCTTTTGAGTAAATCATTTCAATCTCCACTTAAAATCTTAGAATTATGTTAAAATTATTTAATTATTAAAATTATTTAAAAATGATAAAAAATTTAATAATTTTATAATCTTTATGTAATTATATTTGTTTTATTAATTATATAAGATTTGATTTTTAAGTTTAAAATTAAAAAAAGTAGAGTGAAAAGAGTGAAAAAAATAAAAAAGTAAAAAAAGTAAAAAATTATAAAAATACTTGTATTGAAGTGTAGAACAAATAAATAGCTCCAATAATAATCAAAATCGCAAATATTCTAGGGATATAGCTTGCTTTTGAAATCAATTTCTCCAAATCTATTCTTGAAATTGCCAAACATAAGGCAAGCAAGGTCAATGCAAATCCTAAAACGTAAATAAGTATATTCCCAACTGCGTATAATGGACTGTTTGAACTTACAAGCAAGGTTATAAGAGAAATAAGGTATGCACTATAGCAATCTGCCCAAGCGATCGAAGTTAGAAATCCTAATATGAATGAATTGAGTTTGCCTTCACCTGTTTTAGCACTGATTGATTTAAATGGCAATTTATAATCAAATAACATCAATATTCCAATAATCAACAAAAGAACTGCTGCAATGACTCTAACATAACCAATATATTTATAGAGAATAGCTGTAAAGAATCCTGTCATAAATATGATTATTGTGAAAATGCTGAATAATCCAAGTATGAATGACAATATTTCCGCTTTTGACTTTGCTTTTAAGCTAAATCCTACAATTATAGGTATAGTGGGTATAATGCAAGGAGACAATATTGAAATAACTCCTGTAAAAAATGAAATAATCGGCATTATCTCCATAACATCACCGTATAAAACTAAATTATTCAATTTGTTTAAGTTCATCTAGGAATTCTTCAGGATCTAAATATCCATCGATTTGATAAACAAATTCTTCATCTCCACTTACGAATACCACAGTTGGAGTTCCATACACATTATAATTACTTGCTATCATAGGATTTTTATTTATATCCACAATAGCAGGGATATATTTTTCATTTATAGCCTCTTGAACTTTAGAATCAGTTAAAGTATTTTCCTTAAGCATGTCGCAATAAACACAAGAGCTTTGATCGAAAATAATCATAATAGTTTTATTTTCTAATTTAGCATCTTTCAAAGATTGATCTAAATCAAAACTCACATTCAACCCATCAATATATTTGTCATCATAAGAATTTTCCGCACTAACAGATACAATAAATCCGCTTATTAAAAATAGTGAAATGATTGAAATTAATGCTAAGTTTTTTAATTCCATCTTTTTACCCCCAATATACTCTAAATATCTTTAGATTTCTAAAATTACTTAGATTTCTAAAATTACTTAGATTTCTAAATATACTTAGATTTTATAATAAATAAAGTTTTTTATAAAAAAAGAAAATTGAATAAAAATTGAAATAGAATAAATTGAAAAAATGAGTAAATTAAATAGAATAATTTAATTATTCTAAATTAACAAAGTTCTTAAGTATCTTCAAACCTGGGACTCCACTTTTTTCTGGGTGGAACTGGGTTGCAAATACATTATCCTTTGATACTGCAGCAGTTAAATCAATGCCATAATCCACAACAGCAGACAAATTACTATCATCATCAAGTACAGCATGATAGGAGTGTACAAAATAAAAGTCCTTGCCATCAACACCATCTAAAATAGGGCATTCCTTAACTTGCTTCAATTGATTCCATCCCATATGAGGAATCTTTCTGCCTTCAGGAATCTTAGCGACATGACCTTTGAAAATGTCAAGCCCTTTTACACCCGGAGACTCTTCACTTGAGGATAAAAGCACTTGAAGACCTAAACAAATCCCTAAAAATGGCTTTCCATCATCAATATGTTCGAAAATCACATCCTTAAAAGGTTCGATGTTTTCCATAGCTGTTCCAAAAGCGCCTACTCCTGGAAGAACAAGATGTTTAGCATTTGCAATCTCAATTGGATCGCTTGTAATGATGGCTTCAACACCTATTTTTTTAAAACTATTGGAAATGCTTCTGAGATTTCCACTTTTATAATCAATAATTGTAATCATAAAAATTACCTGCAAATAAATATTAAATTGAAATTTTTAAATTTTTTAATATATTGAAATTTTAGATATTAAATTTTAGTTTAATATATTAAACTATTTTTTGAAAAAATTATTCTATAATTTAAATTAAAATAACGATTAATTAAACTGATAGTTAATTAAATAAATATTAGTTTTATTCAAGCTCCCATTCAATAACTGAACGTATCATCATACCAAAGTCAGAATCAACTATCTCATCTACACCTAATGTCTTAGAATGAGCATCTAATTCAGCTATGACATGTGAGTAACCTAATTCATTAAGTGGTTGAACAAGTCTTGGACCATCTGTAACAGCAATGGTTTCACAGTCAAGCTCTTCAACATACAATGCATGAGGAACACCAGCAACGATTACAAGATCTGGCTTGATTTCTTCAAGATATTCCTCTGCCTTTCTTGGGGTGATAGGATATTCATCAAGGCCCCCGGTGATGCATTCAATCTCAATACCAGTTTCATTAAGCTCTTTAGTTATATTCACTGCATGCTGTCTGATTCTTGGAAGACCTATGTTTTCATCCAAATTAGCAATGAAATGAAGATTTTCAATGTCCTTATTAGAATTAATATTAGCATCATCAAATAATCTGGAAAAATCACAATTTAGAATGTCTGCAAAGAGATATGAAGTTTCCTTTTTAGCATTCAACACAAATGCTACCTTTTTGCCTTCTTGAATTGCTTTTACAATAATCTTTGCTACCTTTTCCTTGCTTTCTCCAAAATTAGGCTTGATGTATTTTCCTTGTGCCATTCCACGAGTCTTTTCAACATATGTTGCAAGTCTTAGCATTTCATTTTGGCGATCAGTTTCCTCTTGAGGGATTACACCATATTCCACAGCAGCATTAAGCACTGCAATAGCTCCTTCTGTATTGTCTCCTTCACCGAAACCTCCATGAGACTCCACTGGCAAGATAACACAATCAAGGCCAAGGTTTTCAATTGGCTCTTTTAAGTCTTCACCAATAATCATACTTGCACAAGTTCCTACAATACCCATTAATTTTGGATTGAATGTATCATAAGCTTCCTGCAAGGTTTCCTGAAGCTTTTCGCCTGCACCTAAAATAAAATCATTTTCAGCCATAGCTGTTGTAACAACTCTAACACCATCACTTTCAAGGAGCCTTCCTGTTCTAAAGCAACAGCCATGTGGCCCATGCATAACAATTACATCTGCATTTAAATCTCTTAAAGTGTATAATGAAGCTGCTATTGGACTTGGACGTGGATGCATCATATTTATTCACCTAATAAATAATAAAATAATCTTAATTTGTTTTTAATTAATCAAAGTACATTTAATGTGTAATAATCTTAATAATATCTCTGTCTTGAAGCTCATAATCGCTTGCAATTCTCATGCTCTTTCTTGCATCTACTGCATGCATGAACTTATCACCGATATCTGTGTGAATGATATATGCAAATTCACGAGGAGTTGAACCTTTAGGCACTAGGAAAGCATCTGGGAGCACATTTCCTTTTTGATCTGTAAGTTTATGCTCATCTCCTACAGGATAGACAACAATCATGTCTAAAAGATCAAAGACTGCAGTGTTCAATGCCTCTTGAATGCCTGTGCTTCCATAAACATCAAGGATATTGGTTTGAATGTATTCCAATGCCTTGATTTGATTAGCGTTTAATTTGTCCTTTTCAAGGATTTCAAAACTGCTGTCTCCAGAAATGTATGAAATCAATCCTGCTCTTGTAGCATTCATAAGTGCAAGTTCAGATTCAGCAGATGTTGGGATTACACGAGGATACTTCTCTTGCATTCTTTCAATGTTATCACGTGCTCCAGGCAAATCCGCCTTATTTGCAATTACTAGGGAAGGTTTTGCAATTTTCAAGAGATTACGTACAAATTCAATCAAGTCTTCATCTTCCCATTTGCCGTAATTAGGATTTACAGTTCTTAAAGCTTCAATCACATCTTCAATTAGGATACCGGTACCGGATAACTGATCAAAAATGACTTTGGAAAAGTCCAAGTGTTCAGCTTCAACCTTACGGATAAGCCTTACCCAGTTCTTGCTAACGATTCCATACATCCACATGACGATTTCATGCTCTAAAAACTCAATGTCTTCCAATGGGTCGTGTGAACCTGGATCAACTGGGTTTCCTTCTGCATCAGTAGAGCCTGAAGCATCAATCACATGAATGAATACTTTAGCTTGCATCAAGTCATCCAAGAACTTGTTTCCGAGTCCCTTACCTTCGTGAGCTCCTGGAACAAGCCCTGCCACATCAATCAATTCTATTGGAATCAATCTTGTCCCTTCAATGCATTGGGAGTTGTGTGGATTGCATGTGACATTCATTTCCGTACATGGACATTCACTGATAACATGAGCAACAGCCTTGTTTGCATCGATGGTTGTAAATGGATAATTAGCCATTTCCACTTGAGATGCAGTGGCTGAATTAAAAAATGAGGATTTTCCTACATTCGGTTTACCTGTAACTGCAATTTGAAGCATAATATCATTCCTAATTATTATAAAATGTAAATCTAATTAATTTTTATTTGATTTTTGTAATTTTTAAAAGATTAAAATTGTTTATTGTTTTTTAATAAACTTATATTATTATAATACTTTATTATATCTATTTTACAAAGTATAAAAAATTATTTAAAAAATAGCATGATAAATTTTAAAATTTGAGAAAATAGTAGAATAAAATTGAAAAAAATAAAAAAAGAAAATAGCTAAAAAGCTATCGTTTTAAAATTTAAAAGTTTAATTAACCTATGTATCTGAGGTCATCTTGAGTTTGTTGTGGTGCTTGTTGACCCATAGCTCTTTGAAGCATTTCTTGCTCCATTTGTTGAGCTTGGCTAATCATTTCACGGATTTCTTCAGCTTTTGCTTCTAACTCTTCAGTACTTACTTCGAGTTTTACGAGAATAGCTAATTTTTGCAATATAGCTTCAGCTGCTTCAGCATCAATGAAATAACCCGGAGTTTTACCCATTAAGCAAGCTCCTTTCATTCCTCTGAGTCTACCTAAACCTAAGAATAAACCAGAAGCACCAACGATACCGCCATCAGCAGATCTGATTTCAACATCTGCTTCCTTAAGCATTTCAATACGCTCTTCGTCAGTAGCAGCACCTAAAACACGACCTTCAGTACCTTCTACAGGTTGACCGGTAGCAAGACCACCTAAAGTGTAAAACTCTTTAGCCCCTTTTGATTCAACGAAGTCAAGGATAGAACCACAGAGTTCGTATTGACCTTCAGGCGCTAAAGCTTGACAATTACCTACTAAAAATATGAAATCCCTTTCATCTGCACCTGCAGACTTCAAGTAATACATTTCATTTGTCATATCCTCTACCACTCCACCTTCACCAACAAGAACTTGTGGAGGGAAATAAGGAGAATAGATTTCTACAAATTTAGTAGCATCAAGTTCATCAATAACATGATCAATTGCTAATTTACCTACATGACCGATTCCAGGAAGTGCTTCAATAAATATAGGATTGTTTAAACTAACTTCTTCTAATACTTTAAATTGAGTTGTTCTCATAAGATCACCTCTAAGAACATTTTATATATAATCAATAATCGCAAATCAAATAATTGTAAATCAAATAATCGTAATCGTAAAATCATAAAAATAGAAAAATAAAAAAATAGAATAATGGTTTTTAAACTAACAATAGCTTGCTAATCAAGAACTTTTTATTCCTTATTAAGCATCTCTTTCTTTAATTGTCTACGATATTTACCATACTTATCCTCAACGGAAAATTTTGGAGGGTGAATCACTTTAAGTTCACCACCACAATTTGGACATTGGGATTTAAGTGTGTAAATATTACAAACAGGACACTTCTTCATTTTCATTTTCATCTGATTCACTAATTAATTTTCAATTTCACGTAAGAATTCTCCAGTTCCATCTGCATATTCTACGATAGAAATTGCTTTTTCTGCTGCTTCCTTCAATTGCTTTTCAGCAACCAAATAATCAGTAGAAGTTACAGTAATCCTGTAACGAGGAGCTCCAACACATTGAACTTCAATGTTTTCAGCTTCTGCTGCCATAAGTGCTTTCTTAATAACCTCTACACCATCTGGGTTGTAGTTTTTAATATCTACATAACCGCTGATGTGAACTTCAGGAGGTTGAATGTTCTTGACAGCAACTTCAGTTATGGCATCAGCCCACTCCTGGCTAATTCCCTCTTCAGTAAGAGTGCCTGCCCCTTCTTCAGAAGCGCTTTCAAATGCACCATAGATATCTCCAAAGATATCCATAAGTTCATATCCCACTTCATCGTAAGCGGTATCCAAGTCTTTATCTAAAGATTTAGCAGCTAATTCCAAGAATTTTTCAGCTTTTTGTTCAATTTTCCATTGTTGAATCTTTTTAGTCCTTTGGTCTTCTCTGATTCTTTTCAAAGAAGCGTCTACATGACCTTTTTTAGGATTAACTCTTAAAACACGAGCAACAATCTTTTGATTTTCTCTTACATGATCTCGAATATTCTTTACCCAACCAGAAGAAACTTCAGAAATATGAATGAAAGCTTCCTTACCTGCGTATTCTTCCAAGTTAGCAAATGCACCATAGTTAACAACTTTGTAGACAGTTCCTACAATAAGTTCTCCTTCATCTGGCCATTCTTGACTTTTTCTTACCAATTAAAACACCGAAATAAAAACAGTTAAGATATGGTTAAGAATAATAAAATAATCATTATAACCAATCTTTATTCTAAGATCACATAACAACCAATTACATATTCAGCTAAAATAGCATGTTTTGATAGTAATTGGCTATTAATAATTTTAAGCTTATTGTAAAACTTCATCGATGTGAGCCATGATTTTAGCTTTTCCGCCACGGGATTTTACAATAGTTTTACCGCAGATGATACATTTTACATCAGAAGCTGCACGATCGAAAATGATTTGTTCGTTATCACAATCTAAACATTTAACTCTTAAAAAGTTTCCTCTTCCATTACTTGCCATACAAATCACCTAGTTAGATACCCATTCAGGTTTTCCTACTCTGAAAGATTTTCTGATGTGGGATTTTCCACATTCTTTACATTTGTATCTTAAATCTAATTTTTTAACCGGCTTGTTACCACCTGGTAATGGTCTTGGATAACCTCTGTACCCTGCAGTAACTCTTCTGAATTGTCTTTGTCCCCATTTTAATTCACTAGCTTTTCTCTTTTTGGAAGTATGCACTTCATGCATAGTGTGTTTTTTACAATGTGGACAGTAAGTTCTTTTTTCTTTAGGCATTTTCATATTTTTCACCTTTAATTGATTTCTCTGTTAAAAGACTTTTAGAACTTAATTAACAGATTATATAATAAATAATTACAACAAACCACTTGGAACTGTTTAGGTTTCCATTTAGCATGAGGATAAATTATAACATACTAATAAGAACATTTTTCAGTTTCTTACGAGCATGAGCGCATCTACACATTCTTATAAAAAATATTTTTATTTAAACATTTTCTAATAGATTGAACAATATAGTCCCTATTCATTCATAGGATAAACTAAATTGAAAGTTTAAAAACTATAAAAAAGATTTAACAAACTGTAAATCTTGGAATCTAATAATTAAAAAAATATTTTAAAATAAGAAAATATCATATTATTATAGATACATTAATTATATATGATTATTATCTATATATAAGGTTTTGTATGTTATAAATAATTATAAAAATAGTAAGTTTAAGAAATAGAAATGGAATTTAGTATTTTACTAAACTTGCCTTATTGTTGTCAATGAGAATTTGAGCAGTTATATTCGGCAAGATAACAACATCATTTGCCAAGAAAGGGCCATAAACCTTTCCATCAATGCCTACCATTTCACCGACATCTTCACTAAGGACAACAGTTGCATTCTCTATTTCGCCTCTAGCAAATAATCCTCCTCTTGTCTTATCAACTGGTTTTTTAGGAGCATTACCCTTTTTAACATCAATATTATCATTAATAGCTTTATTAAAACCATCAGTACGGGTAGTTTTCTTTCCCTTTACATCAAGCCCGGATGAAAATCCTAATTCAGATTGTCTGGATTCAATCTTCGCTGATGCATTATCCTTAGTTTCTGCAGACTCATCATTAACTGGTGTCTTTTCTTCAGCATTTGCAGACTCAACTTTAGGCTTTTTAGGCTTTGCAAAAATCAGATTGAAGTCATCTTCACTTGGAGCAGCATAATTGGACCCTGCAGCTATTGAATCATAATAGTCATCATCATAATTAGGTTCCAATTTGTCCAAATCTACAAACTGACTATCCGGATTTTTGTAAAAGTCCTCTGGATTGGTGGAAACATAACTTTCACGTTTAGTATCCTCTTCCACATTGGATTGGACTTCTATTGATTCTTCTACTGATTCTTCTACTGATTCTTCTACTGATTCTTCTACTGATTCTTCTGCTGATTCTTGAGACTCTTGAGTAATAACTGGAGTTTCCTCTTGTTTATCTTCCACTTCTCCAGTTTCAGCTTCTGCAAGCTTTTGATCATTGTCTACAGTGCCTTGGCCAGGATACCTTTGATTAGCTACCTGCTTATCAATGTTTTCATAAGTTTCATCAGTGATTACTTTTGCATTCTTGATCTGATTTAACCTATCTAAAACTTCATTAGATTCTCCAAGAGCATCAGAAATCTCATTTTCCATCTCATCAGAAACATCACTTTCCTCTTCAACAGAACTGGTTGATTCATAAGAATCCTCTACAAAAGAGCTTTCTTCATCCTCATCAAAATCCCCATCATTCTCTTCAGAATCTTCATAATTTCCTCCAATAGAGGTTTCTTCGCTATATTCATCTAAGGAAATTCTATATCTATGATTTTTAAGAGCATCCATCAATAAGAAATATAAGGTTTCCTCTTCATCTGTAAGATTCAAAGGAGTAGTATCCAAGAGGTCAAATTGAGGATTGTCCTTTTTGAACAGAAGAAAAGATCTGTAGATATTGTTATTGGCTGCTTGAGTAATTTTAGATTCCCTAAGCTCACAAATTTCAGTAGCAATCCTTTGAGCATTATTGAGTAACAATTGCTCATTTCCAAAAGGATCGTTCGCTACAGAACGCTCTAAGTCCTTAATGTAATCACGTAACTGCTTATAGAAATCATTATCCACTCTAGCTAGAGAGGATTTATTACGTTCTTCCTTTTGAACTCTGCGTAATACTTGAAAAAAGTCGCCTTGCATAAAAATCATAAATTTAAAATAAATTCGCCAAAACTTAAGAAACTAAAAATTTAGTTAATACTGATTTAATACTGATTTAATTAATACTGATTGTTTTAATAAAGTTAATAATGTATAAAAATTTAAAGGGTGTAAATAGCTTTAAAGCTATAAAGAATAAATAAAATAAATTAATTTAAGAATAAATTAATTTATTGGCTATTTAAAAAGACTATTTAAAAAGCTTAAATCTTCTATTTAGTCTTCAGATTCTATTCTTGGAGCAAGCAAGAAACTGAGTTCCCCATCTTCAGATACCATTTTAAGACTTAATGTCAATGGCATATCGTTTCCAAGACAAATAGTAGCGATTTCAGAGAATTTGTCTGCTTTAAGCATTTCTCTGATTTTTTCTAAAGAGAAAATGGATTTAGCTTTAGTGTCTATTTTTTCACCATGTAAATATTCAATGTTTGCATCTCCAAACTCACCTTCAGCAGATGCATAGAAGTTTTCTTGATCTACCATTAAAGTGATTTTATCAGAGAAAATATCCATATCTTGAATTGAGTCTTTTAAGAGTGTGAAAGGAATCTCAAATTCAGTTGGATAATCCAATGAAGGAGGTGCAGGAGAATCATATTCCATATCAATCAATCTAATTTTGAAAGTTCTTGTAGCTTCACCAACAAAAGTGAGAATAAGATTTCCTTCATCTAATGACATTAAGACACGGTCATTAGCTTTAGAACGTTTTAATACTTTCATTAACTCATCTGTGTCAATATTAATCTTTTCTGGTTCATCACAAATGAACTCATCAAATAAACTAGATTTAAGTTCGAGATGAACAAAAGTAATATGACTACGGTCTAAGGCATCTAAACGAAAACCTTCACTGTCAGTTTGGATTTGTACTTCATCTACAATAGATGAAATAGCATCGAAACTGGTTTTTAAAATACTAGAATCACTTAACTCTGCTTTAAACATTAAAAATCAACTCTGATTTAATTTTAAGCATTGATTATATATTTTATAAATCAAAATACCTAAATTAAGCCATATTTTATTTATAAAAAATTTATTAAAATAATGCATAATTTAATTTTTTAAATTCTTGAAATTTAATAAAATCATATTATTTTATTATAATATTATATAAGTATCTAATCATTTATAAATCTAATCAAAAGTTAAAATTTTTTAAAAATTTTTATATGAAAAAATGAAAAAATATTGAAAAATATTAAAAAAAGTGTGAAAAAAACGAGCATATAGCTAAGTAAATAAAAAATAGATGATGGATTTTACGAAAGAATAAAAGAAAAAATAAATTTAAGAAAAGTTAATGTTTTCTTAAACTATTATCAAAATTGGTTCCTTCAATGATTCTTCTTTTTTTCTCTTCCAATTCTTGAGCTTTCCTTTCCTTTTCAGCCAATTCCTCTTCACTTAAGGAATCACCATCAAACTTTGACAAGTCAACAGACTTTTTGAATTGAGGTTTAGAACTTTTAGATTCTTCAAAGGTCTCATCATAATCATCTTCAAAATCATATTTGGAATATTTTTCTTCTAAACCATCCATCTTTTCAGCCTCTAAATTGGAATCCGGATACCCTTCAACGATATCTTCCTCAAGATGATTTTCTTCAATAGCCTCTTCAACAGGCTCATCTATAGGCCCTTCAATATCCTCATAGATAATCAATTCATCTTCTTCAACTAAATCAGATTCGTCCTCAGGAATTTCATCAGGAACATCCTCATAAATCTCAACAGCTGAATCAAATTCATCCTCATCATCTTCAAAATCATATTTGGAATACTTATCCTCCAAATCAGACCCATCAGATTCCCTATTTAATCTAGAATGAATAGGAATGATCTCATCAGAGTCATCATCAGTTTCATCATCTGAAATTTCTGTTGAATTGGCATTTTCATGCTCTTTAAAAGAAGATTGATTTTTTTGAGATGTTAGATTTGAATCAGAGTATAAAGAATTGATATCATCATCAGAAAGTTCTTCTTCCTTGTCATTCTCAAATAAATCTTTAGAGGAATCAACAGATTTGTCTTTATCGCCGTTACCGGAAAAATTAGAATCTTTTTTTCTTTTCAAGACGCTAAAAATAGCATCAAAGTCTTCACGAGTAATACCGTCCTCGCTTACTTCGTCATAATCAATACTCTTAATGCTGTTGAATGTATCGATAATCAACGAAGACTTTGAAGAGGAGAAGAACTTCAATAAAGAAAATCCGATAATAATAAGTCCAATAATTACCAAGAAAATTGCAAGTCCTGCAGTCTCACCGGATAAAACATTATCCACAACACGATCAGAACTTGAAGCATAATAAGTTATTCCAATGATTAGGATTGCCAAACCTACAATAAAACCAACAAAGGTTAACATTGTAGAGGAATCAAAAATATCTAAAGATTTGTTAGAGTCAGAAGATTTTTCCTTATTATTTATCAATACACCTTGAGCAGAAGATTTGCCAATTTTTTCTCCCACATCTTCATCCGCTAATGCAACATCACTATCTTTTTGAGCGATAAAAGAGTCTTCATCATCAATCTCTTCATCACCATCAAATGATTCGCTAGACTCATCACTAGCTTCATCATCAATAGACTCAGCATTTTCTTTTAAATCAACATTCTCAGTTGATTCAATAACATTTACTTCAATTGAATCATCTACATTAGGATTAATGATAACTCCTCCTTCAATAGATTCATCATCGAAAGCATCAGATTCTTCTAAATCCCCATATTCATTATGAATAGGAATAATCTCATCTACATCATCTTCATAGTCATTAGAAACTTTATAAGATTCATCATCTTCAAATTCTAATTCCTTGAAAACCTTAGAGATAGATTTGGATTTATTGAATCTAGTTTTTTTATCAGAAGTGGAATCGTTAGCTCTGGGAGCTGATTCATCGTTTCCCTTAGAAACACCTTCCAAATTACTATTTTTTGAATTAGTCATTTTATCCCCTTACTTAAAAATACTAAGAATACTCACTCATCAATAATTAACACACTATAATACCCTTAGTAAAATCGCTATAAATACGATTAAATGAATAATAAATGTAAATATTAATTTAAAACTAAAAAATTTAAAAAATGATTAAATTAATTAATCATAGCCTCTCCATTTATGACCGCATTTTTCACAAGTGAAGAAACGAGTTGGCGCTTCATCAGCACTACGGGTTTGAAGCAATTCGTATGAAGCACGATCGTGTCCACATTTCGGACAAATTTCTCTTACAGTAGAACGTAAACCACTTTCATCTCCTCTCATTATAACGGTTTCTTTGGATTCCACTTTCTTTTCAATTGAATATTCGGCTTTATCCACTTCAGATGAATCATAGCCACAGGTGGAACATTTTAATACAATCTGTTTATCATCTTCATCCCCTACTTCTTGAGGAAGAATCATACCACCACATTTTGGACAGAATTCCATTATTTACCTCCAATATAAGATACTACTCTTTAAAAACAGAAATTAAAAAATTTTAAAATTAAATTTAAACACAATAGACATTGATTATAATCTCCAATAATTATAATCGAAACATTTACCTTTCCTATAATAATTCAACTTAATTAAAATTCTGAAATTTAAGTTTTATAAATTTCGTAAATGATTAAATACTTTATATATAACATACTTATAAATAAAGATTATTCAGTCATAGTATTTAAACTTAATTTAAAAATAGGGTAAAAAACGCCTAAAAATTAAGAAAAATTGTAAAAATTTAGTAAAAAATAATAATAAAAACAGATTGTTAGTAGATTGAAAAATACTAAAAAATTTACAATTTTTTTGAAAAAATTTATGCAAAAATCAGTTAGTTTTTTTTAAAAAAATGAGAAGAAATTAATTTTCTTCTAAATGTTTTTTTATATCAGTTAAGATTGATTCATGATCAAATGCAAGTTTTCTTTCTTTTAAAACATCAAATGAAAATACCCCAATATCCTTAGCATCATCATCCGCCTTTGCATCATCAAAATTGCCATGAGCCAAATAGATTATAGACACTGTATGTCTTCTTGGATCACGGTCTGGATCTGAATATACCTTGAATAATTCTACAGATTCAATATCAATGGAAGTTTCTTCCTTAGCTTCTCTAATAGCAGCATTTTCTGTTGTTTCACCATAATCAACAAATCCGCCAGGCAATGCCCAGGATCCTTCAAAAGGAGGATTTTTCCTTTGAATCAATATGAATTCATGATTTTCATTATAAATAAAAATGTCAACAGTCAATGATGGAATCTTATATTTAATGCTCTCACCCCGCATAAAAATAATAAATAAAATTATAATAAATCGAATTTAAAACAAAACCATAAAATAAAATTTAAAAAATGATAAGAAAATAATAAAAAAAGATAATTAAAACTAAAAAATAAAAAAAATAAGAAAGAAGAAAGAATTCAAAATTAGATTCCTTCAAGCAATTCTTTAAATTCGGCAGTTTCTTCTTTTAATCTTTGAGCTGCTCTTAAAAGAGAGTCTCTTGGTCTTTTTGTTCTTTTAGTTTTAATGGTCATGATAGGTTCACCGGTAAGAGGGTGATCAATACCATAAACCGCATATTCTACATCATTATCTTCCATGAGATATTTTCTTAAAACATTACAAAGAGAGTGGTTTTCTCCGTGAATAATCATTTCGAGTTCTAATTTGGTATCTTTTACAACTTCAATTTCCATGTTATCTTTTCCTTAAAAATTAAATAAACAACTACAAATCTGCATTCTTATTAAAAATTAATAATCATAATTTTTAGAAACTTTTCTTTTTTCCTTTCTATCACATACAGGGCAGTATACTTCAGATTCATTGCAAGGATCCATAAAGGTTCTGCATCTGGTACACATAGCCTTTACAACACCGGAAGTAATGTCTTCTGTGTTCAAATCAAGGTTATCTCCCATAATCTTAACTACTTTTGCTTCAATTAAATCTCCAATTCTAAAAGCGTCAGTAAGCTTATCGATGTAACCAGGGGTTACTTGGGAGATGTGAATCGCTGCCAAATAAGGAAGAGCCAATTCACGTCTGGTTCCCTTTTTAGAATAAATAGTTATTAAAGCTCTTTGGCCACGTACATCTTTTACCTCACCGTATACAATATCTCCAACTTTCAATAGGTTTGGACCACCAGATTTTGATATTACAGAGATTTCCTTTTCATCTTCATCAATCAATACATTTCCAGGAACACCAGATTTTACGCTTCCATCATCTTCGTATGCTCCTTGACCTGGTAAGAACTGTTCACTTACACTTAAAAAGTCACCAGGCATTACAAAATCTCCAGATTCCATTTTCATCTAAACACCTCATAACAGGCAATTTTGCCAAGTTCAACATTTTATAATTCTGTTTATAAAATTAGGACAATCCTCCAAACAACCCTATAACTCCGTTTATAGAACTAGGACAATTAATCCAAGAAATAAATTTCATAATTCCATTTATAAAATTTATTTTGATTTTTGAACAATATGAAATTAAATTTGAAAAATTTTCATTCATAAATCATTCATAAAATTATCAATTATTTATATGTAAGTTATTTATGTTTTTTAGTAATATATAAAAAATTCGGTTTTAAGAAATAGTTTTAAAATTATAGAACAATAAAAGGGAGTATGAAAACTAATCTAATTTTTAAAAAAAAATGAAAATTAAAAAATAAAAAAGAAAAAATAAAAAAGAATAAAACGCCAATTATTGATAATACCTATCTTCAAACAATATTTCATCCAATTGATACTTTTCCCATTCCCTTTTGTTTAAGACAATCTCTAACTCTTTAGGAGTTATAACTGGCTTTTTATACATTTGGGAATCATCAATAGCTATTCTAGGACAAGCGGTTACAACAAATCCTTCAAGTTCCATATATGGAAGCAATACATCAGGATTTACATGATCCATAAGGAGAATATAGGCCTCCATTCCCTCATCTTCAAGAAGTTTCTTAATTTCCTTAGCCAATTTCATCCTGTATTGGCCTTCCTTTGAGGAAACTATAATTCCCCATTTTGTAACTTCCCGTGCCTTCACGATTCTTGCAAATCTGATTCTCAAGATCCTGTCTGCATAGGCACTCATTTCACGAATGTCCCCACTATAAGGATCAATAGCTAAAACTGGAGCTTTTGTAAACAAATAGATTCCTAAGGGATGAAAATTACCGCTGCCAATGAATAGGTAAACATCTGCCCCTAAATTCTTTACAGAAGTGAAATTGCAACCTAAAACCTGCCCCTTTCTGGTGCTTCTTGAAGAGCCGATAACAACTTCCTTGCCATTATCCTCTAAGAAGTCTACAATCTCATCAAGCAAATGCAAGTGTTGTGCAGTTGTTGCAATAGCTATCTTGGAATAACCCTCCAATTGTTCCAATGCCTCTTCAAGATAATCCTTGATTTTAACATTGGCTTTAGCTTCTATAAACATTGTAGGAATGCTGTATCTAAGCGGAAGGGGAGTGTGTCCATAATGAACAATGAAATCAACTATTCCATTCATCTTTCTGTCTGAAACATCACAAGCTCCAAAGCAAGGATCTGCGGATACAATTACAGTAGCTTCAGTTTGCTTTTCTATTTCCCTTGCAAGAGCTACAGCTTGCATCTTAAGTCCTTCTGGAAACTGCAATCCCACATTCCTAACATTTAAAGAGTTGATTTTCTTTATAACCCTTTTAAGCTCCATATCGTATAATGCCATTTTATCAACTAAAATCAAAATAATTTAAAAAAATAAATATTAAAATCCATCAACCAGACTAATCTATAATTGGATTAGCCTTAAATATAGACTTTAAAAAATTTAAAAAAATAAAAAATTAAAAAAAAGAAGAGGGATTATAACAATGAATCGGCCACAACTTTTCCATCAACAACATCCAATTTTACAAGAGTCTTGATGTCTTCACCGGTAGCTTCTTCAACAACACCTTTACCTTCACCTTTTTCAACAACAACAACAGTGTCAACTAAGTTTACACCAATGCCTTTCAATTCATTGATGACAGCAGTGAGAGTTCCTCCTGTACTTACTACATCATCCACTAAAAGGACATTATCTCCCTCATTCAAGTCATTGATGTATAATTTGGAAGTTGCGTAACCAGTGGATTTGACTATTTCATGTTCACCAGGCAATCCGTATTGCCTTTTACGAATAACAATAAATGGAATGCCAGTCTCGAAAGATAATGCAGTTGCAATGTGAATACCCATTGCTTCAACACCGACAATCTTATCGATTTTAGACAAATCTAAAATTTCATCTATCACTTTAGCAATTTCCTTTAAAACTGCTGGGTCCATTGCAGGAATTCCATCACTGATACCGTGAACAAAGTAATCATATTCTCCTTTCTTAACAACTGGTGCTTCTCTTAATGATTCTACTAATTTTTCAAGCATTTTTAAACCCTCAACTACTATAAATATATCTTTTTAACATAATTTCAATTAAAAATTTTAAATTAATGATAAAAAATAAAAAACTTAAAATCAAATTTATGTATCTATATCAATAATTTTATAATAAAAGATAAATAAACTTTTATATAATATTAATTTATACATTAAAGTTAATAAGATAAACTATTATTTTGTTTTGGAGGACTGGAACAAAATAGTGATTTAAAAAAATATAATTATTTCAATCCATTATCAAAAAATATCGGAGAGATATTATGTCAATGTTAGGAAGTTTAGGAGAAAACCTTACAAACACCATGAAAAAATTGGCTGGAATGAGTGTTATTGACAAAAAGGTTGTAAAGGAAGTAGTCAAAGATATTCAAAGAGCTTTAATCCAATCAGACGTAAACATCCAGCTTGTATTAAAATTATCCAAAACAATCGAAGACCGTGCACTTAATGAAGAGCCACCAAAAGGAATTACCCCAAGGGAACATGTAATTACAATTATCTATGAAGAAATGGTTAATTTGCTCGGCAGTGAAGCTAAAGAGCTTGAAGTCAATAAAAAACCATTCAAAATATTGTTCTTAGGATTGCAAGGTAGTGGTAAAACTACCACCATCGGTAAATTATGCAAATACTTGCAAAGAAAAGGTTTCTCTCCAGCAGTCGTTTGTACAGACACATGGAGACCTGCAGCATATGAACAGTTAAAGCAACTTACTGAAGATATGCAAATCCAACTTTACGGTGACCCTAACAATAAGGATGCATTAGACCTTGCAGAAAAGGGTTTAAAACAGTTCAAGAATCAAAAGATCATTATTTTCGATACTGCAGGTAGGCATAAGAACGAAGAGGATTTAATTGAGGAAATGAACAAGTTGGATAAGATCATTGAACCTGATGAATCCATTCTCGTTATTGACGGTACTATAGGTCAACAGGCAGGAGAGCAAGCTAAAGCATTCTCACAAGCAACCGATATCGGTTCCATAATCATTTCAAAATTAGATGGTACTGCTAAAGGGGGAGGTGCTCTCTCTGCAGTAGCTGAAACCGGTGCACCAATCAAGTTCATTGGTACTGGTGAAAGAATCGATGAGTTTGAGGCATTCGACCCTGAGAGATTCATTTCAAGATTATTAGGTATGGGAGATATCAGAAGCCTTATCGAAAAGGCTGAAGAGGTTATTGATGAAGATGTCGCTACTAAAACCATGAACAATATGATTAGCGGAAAGTTCACACTTATGGACATGCAAAACCAGTTTGAGATGATGAACAGCATGGGTCCTATGCAACAGGTCATGAATATGATTCCAGGTTTAGGAGGCAAGATTCCTAAAGAGGCAAGTCAAATGACTGAAGACAAGATCAATGAGTTCAAGATAATCATGTCTTCAATGACTGAAGAGGAAATGCTCAACCCTAAAATAATCAAGACTTCCCGTATTACAAGAATCGCAAGAGGTTCTGGTGTAGACGAGAACAGCGTAAAGGAATTATTAAGATACTATAACAATACTAAAAAAGCCATGAAAGGTATTGGACGTAGAGGAATGGGCGGAGGAGCCATGAATAGACTCATGGGTCAATTCATGAAATAAATATTCCAAACCCCAAACTAAACTACTTTTATTTTTATATTCATTTTTTAAAAGAGAGATTTTAATGAATCAAGAAACATTGGATAAGGCACAGGAATTAATTGATTATACAGATGGAAAAATCTGCAATCATTGTCTCGGACGTAAATTTTCAGACTGTGTGGAAGGAAATGGCAATGAGGATAGAGGGATTAAAATTAGAGAATCCCTAAATTTGGAAGCTTACGATGGAGAATGTGAAATATGCCACAATATCTTCAATTATATTGAAAACGATGTTCTTGATTTAGTAAATGAAAAAATAGAACTCTTGAAAGTTGAATTTGACACATTTGTTGTTGGCTGTAAATTGCCTAAGGAAATAGTGGAAAAGGACCAGGAAATCAGCGATGAACTTGATTTTGATGTTGAAATAATCAAAAAGGAAGTCAATAGGGAAATCGGCAAATTGCTTGAAGCAAATCTCGAGCAGAATGTTGACTTTGATGGTGAAGATGTGTTGGTGATGGCTGATTTTAGAAGAATCCTAAAGGAAGATATGGAAAATCCAGTGAAAGTCCGACTTCAAATCAACCCTATTTTCATTGAAGGAAGATATAGAAAGCTTGTCAGAGGCATTCCTCAAACCAAATGGCCATGCACTAAATGTAAGGGAAGAGGCTGTGAAGAGTGCAATTTCACAGGAAAGCAATACCCTGAATCAGTGGAAGAGCTCTTATCCGAAACTGTCTTAAAGCACACAAATGGATACGAAGCCAAGTTCCACGGTGCTGGAAGAGAGGACATTGACGTTAGAATGCTAGGTACTGGCAGGCCGTTTGTACTTGAAATCAAGGAGCCAAAGGTTAGAAAAATAGACCTTGAAAAGATATCTGAAGAGGTTGCTGAAGTCGCTGAAGGGAAAACCGAATACTTGAATCTCAAGTTCTCCGAAAGGAAAAGAAAAGCGGAAATTAAAGTATCCTCACCAGACACCTATAAGGTTTATAGAGCATTGGTCAAATGCGAAGATGACATCAAGGAAGAGGACTTGGAAAAGCTACAATCACTTCATATGATTCAACAAAGAACTCCGATAAGAGTTTCCCATAGAAGGGCAGACAAGATTAGAGAAAAGGAAGTCAAAAACATTGAAGTTAAGTTCATTGATTCAAAAACCTTTGAAATGATCATTAAAACAGAAGGTGGATTGTATATCAAGGAGCTTATCTCAAGTGATGAGGGAAGGTCCAATCCTAGCGTGACTGAAGTTCTTGGCACACAGGCAATATGTGCAGAATTGGATGTGATCGAAGTTGGAATCAAATGATTCCAATTTTAAAATTAAAAACTATTTTTTAAAAATTTAAAAATAATTAAAAAAATCTTATAAAAACATAAACTTTATTAATATCTTAAAATATATAGTTTATTACTATCAAAAATAGAAGATTGGATTATTGCTGAAATCCAGTCACTAAAATTTTATGATATTTTATAATATTTTTGATATTTTTTTCTTTCAATATATAAAATTTAGATATGTCTTAATCAATTAAACCTACGGTTAGGGCTAAGTCTAAATAGAATTTATATATTGGCTTTTACATGAATAGCTAAACCGAAGGGCTTAAGCTATGGTATTCAACTTAAATATCGTACTGGGCTACTAGCTATTTAAAAAGATATAAAATGATGGGTTTTATATTTTTACCACAAAATTAATTAAATATTAAAGAGGTATAAAAATGCAAAGATCCAGAGGATTTAAAAGTAGAAGTAGAAAAAAATTGACCAAAAGAGTAAGACCTGGTCGTGCAAATCCAATTACCAGAAGAATTCAACAATTCGAAAATGGTGATATGGTACACATTATCATCGACCCAAGTATCCAAAAAGGCCAACCTCATTCCAGATTCCATGGAAAAACCGCTAAAGTAGTGGACAAAAAAGGTAAAGCTTACATACTTGCATTAAAAGATGGTAATAAAGCAAAAGAATTAATCGTTACTCCAGAACACTTAAAATTACAAGAGTGAGTACAATGATTGGGAAAAAAACATTAGAAACAGAACCAATACCTGCAGCTAAAGTGAAAGAAATTCTTGAAGAGTTTTCAGAAAAACATGAACTTAGTTATGAACAAAATTTAACTTTAGCTCATGTAACTAATCTAAATAAACTTTCCCTTGAAGATACTGAAAAATTAATCGAAGAACTTGAAGCTTACGTCGACCACAAGCAAGCTGTTCGTATAGCAGACATTGTGCCAAGAGACATGGCGGACTTAAGATTAATTTTCGCAAAAGAAAGAAATGCCCCTTCAAACGATGAAATGAAGGAAATTCTTGAAATTTTAGAAAAATATGATATTGAAGAAGATTTATTCTTATAAATCTCTTTAAATCAAATTATTTTTCTATTTTTATTCTTCAATGCAGAGATTACTTTTTAACAATTTTTACTACTCTTAGCTATTTCTTATTTTTATTAGAAAATACAATTTCACTATTTTTTAAATATTTTTTTAAATTTCTTAATTTTTTTAGATTTTACTAATTAATTTACTAATTATTTTACTAATTTCATTTTTTTAAAATTCACATTAAACTTCACTTAATTTTGCTATTTTTAACAAAAAAGAATAAAATTATAAATATTAATAAGATTAAAATATACTAATATTATATTAAAAAATTAAATAATAATTTAAAAAAATAAATTATTACAAAAAATTAATCGTAAGGAATTAGCAAAATAAAAAGAAGATTTGCTAGAACTAATAAACATTAAAATTAAAATGAGGTGAAAATATGGATAATCCAAACATTGATAATCCGAATCCAAAAAAAGAGGAGTACGTAATTATTTTAGATTATCTTAAATTTGGGTATGTAAATCCAGAAAGACCAACTGCTCATGGCAAACCTATTGCACAAGCTATTGGAGTAGACAAATTCACATTAATCGAAGTTACCCCTAAAGAAGGTGTTGATTTAGATATTCATGACAAAGTCTATATAGGATCTGGAAAAAGAGATAAAGTGAACAGAGTAAAAGGATTATTAGACTTTGAAAACTTAACTGCAACCAGTAGAATCGAATTGGAATATGCAATTAAGGAAATCATTTTGGCTCATGAAGACATTTATGTAAAATTCTTCAATGAAATCGATTCACTTAACATTAAAATGCATAAATTGGAGCTAATCCCAGGTATTGGTAAAAAGCACACTCAAATGATTTTGGAAGAGCGTAAAAAAGAGCCTTTCAAAAGCTTTGAAGACTTGAAGGAAAGAGTCCCTCTCCTTGGAGAACCTGTGGATATGCTTGCAAAAAGAGTCAGATTAGAACTTGATACAACTACCGTCAAAAGAGGTAAAAACAAGTATTACATCTTTACCCAAGTTCCTTCTAGACACCCTTCCAACAGAAAGAAAAAATTCAACAAAGGCAGAGGAAGAGGTAGAAACAATAGGAACAAAGGTAGAAAACCAAATAACAGAGGCAAAAAACCTCAAAACAAACCAAATTCCGAAAACAAGGAATAAAATTCCTGAGTGAAACTCTAAAAAGAGTTGAACTCATTTTTCTATTTTTTTAATTTTTTATTTTTTTAAAATGTAATCATCAATGATTTTCATATGATAAACTACTATTTTAATGGCTAAAAAGGTGATTAGTTGACTGAAAGAATATCCTTAGCTAAAGAGACTAAACAAATATTGCAGGAAAATGGGATTATCTTAAATAAGAATTTAGGTCAGAATTACCTTATAGATGACTTCAAAAGAAAGAAAATCATTGAATATGCAAAGCTTACAAAAGAGGATACTGTACTTGAAATTGGTCCAGGTATCGGAACCTTGACAATTGAACTTGCAAAGAAAGCAGGAAAAGTAATAGCTATAGAGCAAGACACCGCTATTTTTAACATATTAAAGAAACGTTTGGAAAAAGAGAAAATCGATAATGTGGAACTTATCAACGGCGATGCAGTTAAGGTAGATTTCCCAGAATTCAATAAAATCGTTTCAAACCTTCCTTATCAAATATCATCCCCTATAAGCTTTAAATTCCTGGAACATGAATTTGACCTTGCAATTCTAATGTATCAGAAAGAATTTGCAGATAGGATGAATGGAAAAGTGGGAACAAAGCAATATTCCAGACTTTCTGCCATGCTATACTTTAAAGCGAATGTCAAGTTCCTAACAAAAGTTTCACCGGAATCATTCATACCATCCCCTAAGGTAGACTCTTCTGTTGTGGAATTAAAGCGAAAAGAAAATAAAATAGCAGATGATGACTTTAAGGTCTATTCAAAAGTCGTTAAGGCATTATTCCAACATAGAAACAAAAAGGCACGGAATGCATTAATTGATTCAAGACATATAATTGGCTTTAAAGACAAAAAGCAATTGAAATCTATCTTAAACGATTTGGAAGATGAAAATCCAAGAATCAAGGAATTGTTATTAGAAAGAACAATTAATCTATCTCCAAAAAGCATTATGGAACTATCTATCTTATTAAAAGATCATATTGACTAAGGGCATGAATGAAAATTCAAAATGCTAAAAACCTAATTGAGGATTATTTATGAGAATGGGAAAATTTGAAATAGAAACTGATGATTTGGTTTACATCCCTTCAGATGACACTTTCCTTTTGGCTGAAAATCTTGAAATAAAAGAAGGGCAGAGCGTACTTGAAATTGGTACAGGATCAGGCCTTGTTTCAATGTATGCAAGCCTATTAACCGATGATGTTACAGCAACTGACATCAACTACAATGCCCTTGAACTTGCAGAGAAAAATTTCAAGCTCAACAATATCAACACCATAAAACTTGAGTTCGGTGATCTCTTTGAGCCTGTAAAAGATAAGAAATTTGATGTTATACTATTTAATACTCCATATCTCCCTACCGATTCAGATGACATTATCAATGACGATTTAAATTATGCATTTGACGGTGGATTAGATGGAAGGAAAGTCATTGACAGGTTCATTAATGAAGTCTCCAATCATTTAAATGATAAAGGAATTGTGCAGATAATTCAATCATCATTATCTGACAATAACAGGACATTGGATATGTTTGATAGGAATGGATTCGTTGCAGAAATAGCTGAAAGCGAGAAGTTCTTCTTTGAAGAGATTGTCTTGATAAACGCATATAAAATCTAAACATTAAAATCAAAATTCTAATGATAAAATGAATTCTGAAAACACCAATACAAGACCACAGTTAACAAAAGACCTAAAAAGTGAAGACTTTAAGGAATACTATTTTTTAAAAAAGGAATTAAAAGATTTTTGTAAAAAAGAGGGGTTAAAGGTTAGCGGAAGTAAAAATCAATTAGAAGAAAGGATTATTTACTATCTCGATACTGGGAAATCCTTAGATAATTCAAGATCTATCAAAAATAAAAATAATTATTCCAAATCTAATTCAAACAAAGCCACCACTTCTGAAGAAATCACATTGGATTCCATTTTAGGTGAAAACTTCAAATGCAGTGAAGATAAAAGAGAATTCTTTGAAAAAGAAATAGGAGAAGGATTCAAATTTAAGGTAAAGTTCCAAAAATGGTTAAAGACAAATCCGGATAATACATATCAGGATGCAATCAATGCTTATCATGAACTACAAAACTCAAATGAGAAAACCAAAATAGACAAGCAATTCCAATACAATCAATACATACGTGATTTTTTCGACGATAATGATGATAAAACATTAAATGATGCCATAAAATGTTGGAAATATAAAAAAAGCATTAAAGGACACAATAAATATGAAAAATCTGATTTAGATATATTAAACTAAACATAATTGTATATATTAAATTAATTAAGAAAATATTTAAAAATTTAAAAATCCTATTTAATCATATAATCTAGCAAAATTAATCAAAATTGGAGATGGATGATTTATGAATTTAGAGGAGAAAAATTCAAGAGAAATAGAAGACTTTCTTAAATCAAAAGGTGCAGAAGTAGTTGGTTTTGCTAGTTTAGAAGGTATAAGAAACGTTCCAAAGGAGTATCCAAACAGCATTTTAATAGGTATCCCAATAGAAAAGGAAGCATTGAAAACCATTTATACCGATGACCAGTCCACATATGTTGAAGCCATGAAAAGTTTGGCATTGAAACTGAATGACATAGTTCTTGAAGGTGAAGATTACATTAAGGAAAACATGAATTACAATGCATTGGCAATGTCACGTGAAAGGATTGCTAAGGATTTTGAGGGTTTGGCAAGCAAAATCCCTCATAAGACAACAGGTACAAGATCTGGACTTGGCTGGATAGGAAGATGTGCATTGCTCATCAGCCCAACTTATGGGGCAGCACTTAGATTATCCACAATTCTTACTGACATGCCTATAAAAGTAGGCACCCCAATAGATGATTCATTATGTGATGACTGTACAGATTGCCAAGACGTTTGTCCGGTTGATGCAATACATGAAGTTAAATGGGACTCCAGAAAAGAAAGGGAAGAGTACTTCGATGCAGAAAAATGCTTTGAATTCATAAAGAAGGAAATGCAAAGAACTCATGGAAAGAGCTTATGTGCAAAATGTGGTCTGGCTTGCCCTTACACTAAAGAATACTTAGGAATAGAAACCGACAGGGATTTAATTAAGGAAATATGATTTAAAATCTAATTAATTTTAATTTGCTTCTTTGAATAGGCGTTATAGGGGGTTTTGCTATTTTTAATGGAAGTCCATTAGATTTTTACAAAGAAGAACTGCCCAGATTCACGATTTTATCAAGAAACATTTTGAATTATTTGAAAGAGGGAAAAACACTTGAAGAAGCTTGCGCTAAGGCAGGTGTTGTTCAAAATGAGTTGAATATTTGGAAGCTTTGGGCAGATAAAGGTTTGCAGCCTTATGCAGATTTCTTTAGAGAAATTCAAAATTATAGATGATTTCAACAAGATATGAAAATAAATTGCAATTTGAAAAAATAATTAAAAATAAAGTTTAAAGAATATAATAAAAATATCAAAAGAATTTTAAAAAATAATTAAAAGTTTAAAGAATATAATAAGAATAAAAAAAGAATTAAAAAAAATAGAAAAATTTATTTAAAATTAAATAAATTTATTGGATTTCAGCATTGAAGACCAATGCTGCAGGTCCTTTCATGAATGCTCCGAGTTCTCCGTCCTCTTCATAGACATTAAACTCTAAGTCTCCACCAGGTAAGTGAAGAAGAACTTCATTATCAAAAAGACCTAATTTTACACCAGCAAGGGCCGTTGAAGTTGCACCGGTACCACATGCAAGTGTAACACCAGCACCACGTTCCCAAGTTCTCATTTTTCCTTCATTCTTGCTTATAACTTCAACAAAATGAACATTGATCTTTTCTGGGAATACTTCATGGCATTCAATAGCTGGGCCATATTTGTCAATGTCAATAGCATCAACATCATCAACAAAGAGGATTGCATGAGGATTTCCAACATTGACACAAGTTGCCTTGAAGGTGGTGTCAATAACATCAAGGTCACCGTCGACAAACTCCTCTGAATCTGCAATCATTGGAATTTGTGGAACTTTGAATGTTGATTTGCCCATATTGACCTTAAAGAGAACAGGTTCACCATCTTCTACAGTAATTTCAATGGTCTTGATACCTGATTTGGTTTCAACGGTCATTGTTTCCTTTTCAACGATTTTATTTCTGTAAACGAAATCTCCGAAACAACGGATACCATTTCCACACATTTCAGCTTCAGATCCATCTGGATTGAACATCCTGTATCCAATGTCTGCCACTTCAGATGGCACTACAAATAATACTCCATCTCCACCCACACCAAAGTTTCTGTGGCATAATTGTCTGCATGCTTCAGCTTTGTCTGCTTCTGGAATTTGTTCCCCTTGACTTTCATCTATAATAGGGAAATCATTACCGATACCATGCATTTTAGAGAATTTTAAACCTTTTAAATCTACCATTCTATCACCTTAACATCTATTGTAAGTGGTCAGGAACAGATTGTTTTTCAAAGATGTCATCGTAGCTTTGTGCTTCACGGATTACGAAAGACTCTCCATTTTTAACAAGAATCTCTGCTGGAAGAGGTCTTGAGTTGTAATTGGAAGCCATAGTGTAACCGTATGCACCAGCATTCAAGATTCCTAAAATGTCTCCTTCTTCAATATCTGGAAGAGGTCTGTCTCTTGCAAACAAGTCACCGGATTCACAGACATTTCCTGCAACATCCACTTCTTGAGTTGGCTCTTCATTCATTTTGTTTGCAACTACAATGTGATGGTAGGAATCATACATAGCAGGTCTGAGCAAGGTGTTGAATCCAGCATCTACACCGATGAATTTTCTGTAGCTTTCCTTTACACTGTTTACTTCAACTAAAATAACAGAAGCGTCACCTACAATGTATCTGCCTGGTTCAAGGTATAAGGTAGGTTCTCCCATATCAAACTCTTCTAATTTTTCTTTGAATAATTTGACGTTTTCTTCTGCAAAGTGTTCCAAGTCAAGCAATTCTTCATCAGGAGTGTATGGAATTCCAACTCCTCCACCGAAGTCAATGAATTCAAAGTCAATTCCTGCTTCTTGGTGAACTTTTCCTGCAATGTTCATAGTGGATTCAATAGCTAATTTGAATGGTTCTGGGTCTAAAATACCTGAACCGATGTGAGAGTGCATACCTACAGGTTCAAATCCTAATTCCTTAGCTAATTTGTAAATCTCTACAGCTTCGGTTTCCATAATACCGAATTTACTCATTTCTCCACCGGTAATGCAGTGACCGTGGTGACCAGCACCTACCATAGGGTTTACTCTGAATGAGATTTTTTTGCCATTAGGATCAATGCTTTCTGCAAGTCTTTTAAGTGCGGAAACTGAGTCAATGTTCAAGATTACATCTTCACTGTTTACGTAATCCATTTCATCGTTTCTAATGTTGTTTCCTGTAAATAGGATTCTGTCTCCAGAGAATCCCATTTTTTTACAGATGTATACTTCTCCAGGAGATACAGCATCAATGCAACATCCTTCTTCCTCAAGGATTTTTAAAACAGCGATGTTTGTATTTGCTTTACAAGCATAGAATACTTTGAATTTAGGATAAAATTTAGTGAAAGCGTTATAGAATCTGTTGTAGTTGTCCCTAATTCTTTCTTCATCAATTACATAGATAGGAGTGCCATACTGTTCTACAAGATCACATGCATCAGCACCGCCAATATCTAAATGGCCTTTGTCATTTATTTTTATATTTAAATCCATTTTGTGCCTCCGATAAAAATAATATATAATGAATAATTATCTTTAATAATTATCTATAATAATCTAAAAATAAGTTTTCAATAAAATTCTATTTAAACTAATATATAAAATTATTTAAGGAAATTGATTCTCCGACGAAAAATTAATTTTATTAGGAAATTGAAACAAATAATACTATAGGTGAGAAAATGAATGGTAAAAAGGACTGGGGATTGACTGTAAGAGGAGTAGTTAGAGAAGGAGATAAGATACTAATCCTTAGAAGACATCCAAAATCAAGAAACAATCCTCATAAGTATGAGCTTCCTGGAGGAAAAGTGGATCCTGGCGAGTTCTTTGATGTGGCATTGATAAGGGAATTCAAGGAAGAGACTAACCTTGATGTTAATATAGAAAGCTTGTTTGAAGTTGTTCAAGATGAATTCATAAGCAGAAGAACAAATCAACCAATAAGCACAGTTCAATTGATGATGAATCTTGAAATATTGAGTGGAGAGCTTCAGATAAGCGATGAGCATGATGATTTCAAATGGGTAAGCAATGAAGAATTAAAAGAGCTTTACAATGAGGATATGATTACTCCTACACTTAGAAAAACTTTAGAAAAAAGAGATTTTGAGATTTGAATAAATCCCATTATCTTTTTTAGTCTCTTAACTTTTTTTAATCTTAAAATTTTTTAAATTAAGCATACTATTTTTCATATAAGCGTCCAACATAAGGATTTAAATGAGTTTGAATAACCTTTACAATAGGCCCAATTATTAGAGCAGAAATGATTGTCCCTTCACGGACTCCTGCAAGGTATCCCAAGAATACAATTGACAAAACAGCTGCGGTAATTACAAAACTAGTATCAACAAAAGGTTTTACCTTTGGAAACTCCTTTTTCAAAACCTTTGAAATGGCTACGATTATTCCATCCGGAGGAAGATAAACCACTTCCGTTTGAACCTCCAGCATCACACCAAAAGCAACCACTACACAGCTTAAGAGAAGTGTTGCAAATTGACTTAAATAATCTGCAGGATTCAAGAAACTTACCAACATCATTGAAAAGTCCAAGGTAAGGGAAAAGATTGTTCCCACGATTATCTGAAGATACTGTCTCTTTTCAAATCCGCTTCTTAGAAGGATTATCTGTACAGCTATAAAAATAACATTAAAGATCAAGCATACTGTTCCAACACTCATTTTCAATATCAGACTTGAAACATAAGGAAGACAAATGATAGGGGAAGTCCCCAAATTTGCTTTTATTGATATTGCTCCACCTAAGGATATTAAAAACAGTGAAAATAAGTAAATGACGTATCTTGAAATCTTTTTTATTTGCATAAAATATAGTTTGCTTTAAAATACTTAAATAATTTTTTAAAAAAAATAAGGAAAATGTTGCAAAAAAGTAAAATAAAAAAGTAAAAGATAAAAGAAAAGATAAAATTATGAAAGAATTAATGATAACAAGTGCTTTTCTTAGTCCTATAGCAATTATTGCACATCAAGCATCTTGATTCTCCAGAGCCCTCCTCTTTCCAATTCTTTAGGAAATCATTCTCTGCTACAAATGGCCTGTACATGGACATGAATTCAATATTGGTTCTATTCAATAATTCATTCATATGTTCCATGTTTCTAAATCCGCCACCTACAATAACTGGAACCTTAACAGTATCAATCAATACATTGGTATAGTCAATCAATTCCTCTTCAGAAGATAATTTCTTAGTGAAATATAAAGGTGATAGAGGTCTTGTAACCTGTATGCTGTCAACACCTACCTTTTCAAGCAATTTACATGCTTCAATACTTTCTTTTGCATCAAAACCATCTTTTCTCTCATCAAATGTATTAACCTTACATGAAATGTGCAAATCCAAATTGTCTTTCATTACTTTAATCAATTCCAAAATCAATCTTAGCCTATTGAATACATTTCCACCATAATTATCCTCTCTTTGATTATAATAAGGATTGATCATCTTTGATAGGTAGAAATTATTTCCTAGGGATAATTGAATGCCATCAAAACCAGCATATTTCAACATTTGAGCAGATGAGATGATGTCTGATTGTATTTTCCTAATGTCTTCAATTGTTAAGTCATTTACGGGAATGTCCAAATCAATTCCCCAGTTATATTTGATGAATTCGACCTGACCTAAGATAGGAACATCATAATCATGACATATTTCAGAAATTTTCATTGCCATTTTCATGAAATTAGGATTATGCATCCTGCTTGAATGCTCAATAAATTTATCCTTGGGATAAATGGAAAATAGCTCAGAACTAATTAAACCTACACCACTTGAAGCTATTTTATCATAACGATCATAAATGGAATATGAGTCATTCTGTTGGGATTCCCATAATCCAGTTCTCATAATCCGACTGTTGAGACTTAAATCTCCTAATTTAACTTTATCAAATATGCTTTTCATACAAATTAATTAGGTAAAAATAGTATAAAAAAGACAAGTTATTTAAAACTTACTTATAAGATACTTCAATACATAAAAAAAAGCGCAAAAATAATAAAAATTAATAAAAACAGCACAAAAATAAAAAAGGAAAGAAAAAAGAGAAAAAATAGATTATTTAAATTTAAAACAAGTGCTCTCTTTTTTAGAGTAACAATTGTTACAGCTTTGACAAATTGAAAC
Organism: Methanobrevibacter ruminantium; assembly: GCA_004553595.1. Lineage (GTDB taxonomy): Archaea > Methanobacteriota > Methanobacteria > Methanobacteriales > Methanobacteriaceae > Methanobrevibacter > Methanobrevibacter ruminantium_A. Next base: position 131,039 of record SFKZ01000001.1, read on the forward strand.
TCCATCACCATTTGCTTTCCAATCAGCTAAAAAGTCTGGCTGAGCAACAAATGGCTTGGACATGGATAAGAATTCCACTTTTGAATCATTTAAAACATCATTCATTGATTTCATATCCCTCATTGAACCGCCTAAAATGACTGGAACATCAATCTCATCAATCAATTTATCCACATACACAAGGAAAGGATTTCTATCATTGCCGTCATAAAGATAGGATATTGTCCTTGCAGTCAATTGAATGCTGTCAACACCTGCCTTTTCAAGTTCCTTTGCAACCTTGATACTTTCTTCAGGAGTCATTCCATTTTTCCTTACATCCCAAGGATTTATTCTGCAACTAACATGGAAATCCATAGTCTTTTTAAGAACCTTGATTATCTCAGAACAAATTCTTACACGATTTTCTGTATTTCCCCCATATTGGTCCTTTCTTTGGTTGAAATAAGGGTTGATGAACTTTGCAAGATAAAAATTGTTTCCAATGTCTATCTGCATACCATCAAAGCCTGCAAAAGAGAACTTTTTAGCTGCCATAATAACATCTGCCTGAAGACGTCTTATTCCTTCCAAGCTTATGTCATTTGCTTCAACCTTTTGATTCAATCCATCATTATAATAAAAGAATGCTAATTGGCCAAGAACAGGCACATCATGATTGTGGCAGATATCTGTAATTTCCTTATAATCCTTTACAAAACCCTTATAGTTCACATTATTGCAGTATTCAGCAAATCTGTCTCTTGGATCAAATACAAACATTTCTGAATTGATCAAACCTACACCGCTTTTAGCCATCTTTTCATATCTGTCAAAGACTTCACTCTTTAAAAATCCGCCAGCTTCTGTTTGTCTTTCCCAAGTCCCTGTTCTTATGATACGGCTTTTTAACTTTAAATCCCCTAAACTACATTCATCAAATATATCTTTCATAATTATCACTATATTCTATTAGAAATTAAAATATTAAAAAAATAGAAAGAAGAAAATACTAGTAATTGTATTTATCCTCTATTATTTGACCATCTTTGATCTTTATGGTTCTTTCTGCCAAAGCAGCAACACCATTATCGTGTGTAACTATAATTAAAGTCACATTATAACGCTCATGCATTTCCATAAGCAAATTCAATATCATTTCTCCTGTTTTTGAATCAAGAGAACCTGTTGGTTCATCTGCTAAGATAATGGAAGGGTTATTTACCAATGCCCTTGCAATAGCTACCCTTTGACGTTGACCACCAGACAACTTATTAGGCCTTTGCTTTTTCTTATCCTCCAATCCTACAGCACGAATAATTTCGCTTGCCTTTTCCTTCATCTCCTTATTGGACATTCCGGTAGGGAGTAATGGAATCTGAACATTGTCAAAAACGGACAAGTTAGGAATAAGGTTATGCAATTGGAAAACAAAACCTATTTTTTCCTGTCTGAATTCGCTTAAATCCTTCTCTTTAACAAGGTCGATGCCATCGATATAAATCTTTCCTCTAGTAGGCTTATCCAAAGCCCCAAACATATTTAGGAGTGTTGATTTTCCAGAACCTGAAGGTCCAATGATGGACACGAATTCCCCTTCAAAGATATCCAGGTTTACTCCATTCAATGCCTTAACAGTTCCTTTGTCGTATTCCTTTACAACATCAAATAGGCTGATTAATGGCTCTTCATAATAATATTCCTCGCCATCCTCACCGATGAAGGTTTCATTATAGATATACTCCTCATCAGGATATGCATTCTCATTTTCTATGTAACCATCCATAAGATCACCTATTCATACCTCAATGCTTCTGTTGGAGCAAGCTTGGATGCCTTATAAGCAGGATAGATTCCACCGATTATTCCAACGATAATTGTAATTCCAAATGCAAGAATGAAAGTCTTAGGAGAGTAACCCAATGCAAAATCTGTAACATTAAATAATCTAAGACCCACTTCAGGTATCAATATTCCAAATATTGATCCGACTATTCCGGATAAGGTTGTCAGTACCAATGTCTCCCCTAGAATCATGGTTAAGATCTTTCTTGATTTCCAACCAACTGACTTTAAAACACCGATTTCCTTTGTCCTCTCATAAACTGCCATGACCATGGTATTTATGATTCCAATAGCTCCTACAATAATTGCAAGAGCTGAAACTGCAAGGGTGGCGGTATCCAATATTCCTAAAACATCATCGGCTATTGAAGAGATTTCCTCACTGGTCAATGTTGTAAAGTTTTCATAATCCTCTTCAATCTTTTCACTGATTGCTGAATCGTTTACATCTTCACCTGTTTTAACAAGGATACGTGAAACTCCATCCTTATCTGTTATATCCTGCAAAGTATCCAATGGGACATAAATTCCACTGTCTACAAATGGGCTTCCAGTCTCAAAGATTCCTGAAACATTAAATTCCTTGCCTTGTAGGGTAATGTCATCTCCACGACTTACATTATTTAGTTCAGCATATTCCGCTCCAACAATTGCATCTCTAGAGCCATTTTCATACACTTTTCCATCAATGCTCTTAATCCCCATCATATAAAGTTTCTCAGGTGCCAATCCTACAACAGTGGTTGCAAAACTGTTTCTGGAATCTGAACTGCCTGATTTCAGCCGATCCATATTCATTTCAGTAACCGTTAGCGAACCAGCAGCATCTATGACTCCAGTCCTATTTTTCATCTCTTCAACTATTTCACTGTCTATCATACCTGTGTTTGTGCTGACAGAACTGGAATTGCTAACTGTTATCTCAGCACCAACATCATTCAGCGAAGTTTGAACTGAGTCCTCCATTCCAGTGGTAATAAGGCCCAATGCCACAATAGTGGTAATCCCTATAGCAATGCCAATAATGGACAATGCACTACGGGTCTTATTCCTAAATGGATTTTTTAAAATTAAATTAATGAATCTTATAATAACATCCCCTTATAAATAATTATTATTTTACTTTTTAAATAATTAAACTTAACTAAAAAATTATTGAATATTAAGTAAATTAAGTTTAAATAATAATGATAAAAAGGATTAAAATAACTATTTGAGTGATTTAAAGATTAAAAAAGAAAAAACAGACAAAACTAGGAAATAATAGATAAGTAAATAAAAGAATAAAATAGATAGAAAAAGAAAAATTAAGAAAAAAGAGACTTGCTTAAAGGGAAGCGAATACCTTATCAAGTGCTTCCACAAGTGCATCAATTTCCTCTTCCTTAACCACTAAAGGAGGAGCAAACCTTAATACGTTTCCTGCGGTACAATTAATCAAGAATCCTTCTTCAAGCATTTTGCCAACTATATCTGCTCCTTCAAAGTTAAGTTCCAAACCTACCAAAAGACCAGAGCCTCTTGCATCGGTAATGAACTCATATTTCTCTTTCAATTCAGCTAATTTTTTAAGGAAGTATTCTCCCATTTCCTTACTGTGCTCAACAAGGTTTTCCTCTTCAAAGACATCAAAAACAGCATTTGCTGCCGCACCTGCAAGAGGACTTCCTGCAAAGGTTGTACCATGGTCACCAGGTACAAAACCGCCAGCAACATCCTCTTTTGCCAAGAATGCAGCCATTGGGAATCCTCCACCAATACCTTTAGCTACAGTCATGATATCTGCATCTATGCCGAATAATTCATGAGCAAACAATGCACCACATCTTCCGAAACCTGATTGCACTTCATCTACAATGATTAATACTCCTTTTTCCTTACATAAGTCATTTAATCCTTTGTAGAACTCTTCGCTTGCTACATGAACACCACCTTCACCTTGAACAGGCTCAATGATAATAGCTGCAGTGTTTTCAGTGATTGCTTCCTTAACACTGCCCAAATTGCCGAATTCAACTTTCTTGAATCCTCTTGGCAAGTTTTCTGTGTAAGGTGCACTGTATTCTGGGTGGTCTGTTACAGATAAGGTCAAGAATGTTCTTCCGTGGAATGAGTCTCCGCAGAACAATACTTCATGCTTGCCGCTGTATTTGATTGCAAGCTTAAGTGCACCCTCATTAGCTTCAGCACCGGAGTTTGCAAAGAAGATTCTGTCAAAATTGGTTGCATCCACCAATCTTTTAGCATAAAGTGTAGCAGGTTCATTATAGTAAATGCTTGAAATGTGAATGAGCTTTTCAGCTTGATCTTGAATAGCTTTCACAAGCTTAGGATGATTGTGGCCTAAACAGTTTACAGCAATCCCTGCCAAAAAGTCCAAATACTCGTTACCGTCAATATCCCATACCTTAACTCCTTCTCCATGGTCAAGGACAATTGGGACTCTATTAAATGTATTAATGAAATATTTATCTTCAATATCAATGATTTCTTGTGTTTTCATGAAAATTCCCCTCATTTTTAATTTTTTAATGAACAGATAATTGTTAGTTAAATAATCGTTAATAAGATTAAAATCAAAAATTTTTGCCTATTAAAGATTGAACACAATTATATTTATAGTTTATTATATAAAAGAATAAGTAATGAAAAGATATATGGAATTAGAAATGTAGTGATAAGAAATAGGATAAATTCCATAATATATCACATATTTATATTTGGATTGATTATATGGCACAGATAATACTAGGCAAAACTGGACTGAAAATAGAAAAGAATGGTTTTGGAGCTCTTCCTATCCAAAGGACTTCATTTGATGAAACTAAAGAGATCGTTCAAAAGGCTTATGCTAATGGAATTAACTTTTATGATACTGCAAGAGCATACACCGATAGTGAAGAAAAGCTAAACTATGCCTTTGAAGGATTCAATGATAAATATCCGAGGGAAAGCATCATAATAGCTACAAAAACCCAAGGGGAAAACAGAAAGGATATAGAAAAGGACATTAAAACAAGCCTTGACAATCTTGGCACTGATTACATTGACCTTTATCAAATCCACAACCCATCATTCTGCCCTACTGAAGGTGATGGAAGTGGGGCATATGATGCATTATTCGATCTTTATGATGAAGGAATCATAAGACACATCGGCTTTACCTCCCATAAGGCAGAGCTTGCTATGGAAGCTATTGAAAGTGGATTGTACGAAACAATCCAATTCCCATTCTCCTACCTTACAGGCCCTAAGGAACTTGCCATTGTTGAGATGGCAAGGGCGAACAATGTAGGTTTCATTGCAATGAAAGCTATGAGTGGAGGATTGATTGGAAGCTCTAAAGCGGCTTATGCTTACATAAATAGCTTTGATAATGTAGTTCCTATCTGGGGAGTTCAAAGAATGTCTGAACTTGATGAGTTCCTATCCTATATGAAAGATGAACCAACTCTTGATAACGAATTGGAGGAAATCATCAAAAAGGAAAGAGAGGAATTGCAAGGAGATTTCTGCAGAGGCTGCGGATACTGCATGCCTTGTCCTGAAGGAATTGAAATATTCCAATGCGCAAGAATGTCCTTATGGATTAGAAGATTCCCATCAGCTCCAAGCTTGACTCCAGAGTCTCAAGAAAAGATGAAGAAGATTGAAGAGTGTACAGAATGCAAGCAATGCGTAAGCAGATGCCCATACGAATTGGACATCCCAGAGCTCTTAAAGAAAAACTATGAAGACTACAAAAAGATCTTATCTGGCGAGATAAAAGTAGATTAATTTTAATTTAAAATAGTTTAAATATTAAGTAAAATAAATTATAAATAGTATTTTTTAAAATATGTTTTAAACAAATAAAAAAAAAATATTCATTAAAAAAATTGAAACGTGATTATAATGAAAAAAGCAATTATTGAAACTGAAAAAGGAGACATCGTATTGGAATTATTCCCTAATGAAGCTCCTGGAACTGTAGCAAACTTTGAAAAATTAGCTAATGAAGGATTTTATGACGGATTAACTTTCCACAGAGTAATTCCTAACTTTGTAATTCAAGGTGGATGTCCTATTGGTAACGGTACCGGAGGACCAGGATACACCATTAAATGTGAAACTGAAGGAAACCCACACAAACATGGAACTGGAGCATTATCTATGGCTCACGCAGGTAAAGACACCGGTGGAAGCCAATTCTTTATTACCCACAGTCCACAACCTCACTTAGATGGTGTTCACACCGTATTCGGACAAGTTATCGAAGGTATGGATGTTGTAAATGCTATCCGTGCTGGAGACAAAATGTTAAAAGTAACCATTCAAGGTTAGATTAAAAATTAAAGCAGTTTTTAACTGCTACTTATTCTTTTTTTTAAGATTTTTTCATGCATTATTTAAATAAAAACTTTTTTTAAAAACATTACAATACTATAAAAATGAAAAAATAGAAGAGAAAAAATGAAAAAAAAGAAGATAAAAATTAAATAAAAATTAAAAAAATTAATAAGAAATCAAAATCAATAGCCATACTCTTCATCGGCTAAATCCAAATCATCAGGATTTCTAATCATATATCCGCATTCATGACATTTGTATGTATTGTAGTTGATCTCTTCAATAGCTTCAGAACCACATCTTGGACATCTTGCCATTAATCACCCTCCTTTAATGAATGATTATTTTATATGCTTTGCAGTTTATAAAACTTTCTAAAAAATTTCATCTCGAAGAAAAAATTTATTTATAAAAACAATTATATATTATTAAAATTAATACAAAATTAAATAAAAATAATAAAGGTGAAAATATGGAATATGAAATACGTGGAGGAGCTTTCCCTATTGTAATATGCACATTGCATGAAGGGGAAACCATTAAAAATGAAACGGGGGCAATGTCCTTTATGACCTCTGGAATGAAAATGGAAACCAATACTGGAGGAGGCCTTTTAAAAGGACTTGGAAGAGCATTGTCTGGAGATAGCTTATTCTTAAACTTCTTTACTGCAGAGAACGGCACCCAGCAAATAGGGTTCTCAACACGCAGCCCAGGAAAAATCATACCTTTCAAATTGGATGGTACCAATACCATAATCGGTCAGAAAAATGCATTCTTGGCTGCAGAAGACTCTGTTGAAATTGAGATATACTTTAAAAACAAACTTGGAACCGGAATATTCGGTGGTGAAGGATTTATCCTTCAAAAATTCTCTGGAGAAGGATTAGTATTCTTGGAAATTGATGGTGAAGTAATTGAACATGACCTCCAAGAAGGAGAAACCTTACTTTTAGATCCGGGACATCTCGCTGCAATGGAAGAAACTGTTGGATATGAGATTGAAAGAGTCAAAGGTGCTAAAAACATATTATTCGGTGAAGGACTCTTCTTCGCTAAAATACAAGGCCCAGGAAAAGTTTGGATTCAAACCATGCCTATCAGCAAATTAGCTGAAGCAATAATCCCATTTATTCCAACAAGCACCGGATAATAATGATAATGTAATAAAAAATTTTAAAAAGTTTATTATTTAATAAACTTTTTTTCTTTTTTAATATTTGAACCATCCAAAAATCAATATTAACTTCATTCCCTTTTTTTTAATTTTTCTAAACAATTTATCTCATTATTTCTCGTCTTTTTTTTAAAAAATTTTTAAACAACATTAAATAATATAAAATCATATCTATAATTATATTATTCGAAAAGGAAAACACAGAAGAAAAAATCATAACCTCTACTTTTAACATTGTTCAAAAAGAAGGTGTTCAAAAAGCAACAACTAAGAAAATAGCTGCTGAAGCCGGAGCGAATGAGGTAACTGTCTTTAGGAAATTTGAAAATAAAAAAAATCTCATAGAGGCTACTAAAGATTACTATATGTCAAAGCTTCTTTCCAGACTGGAAGAAACCTTCGATTATGATGAGGATGAAAGCATCGAAGATTATCTTAAACACTGTTTTCATGGAATTCTAGATTTTTCACAAGAGGATATTAGCATTATCCGAGTTGCTATGCAAGAAATTACAGGAGAAACAGATAAAAAACTTTTAATTTCCCACATCACTGATACAATTATCAATGAAATGGAAGAATTCTTTAAATTGCAATTGGAAAAAAGCGTTATAAAAAATGTTAACTCCAAAGCAATATCCGTAATGTGCTTTAGCATAATATTCCCATCCACTATTTTATGGCAGATATACGGAAACAATGCAGATATTGATTCAGACATTTTCGCTGATGACTATCTCGATATCATCTTTAATGGAATAAAACCTTAATTAAAGACTAAATTACTACTTATTAATCAAATAACGACTATTTATCGTTGTTTTTAGCATTTTAACATGCAAGTAAGCACTTACATTCGAAAATCTTTATATAATAAGGTTTTTAAATATAGTAGTGTGAACTATAATCACACTATATCCAAAAAAGAATTCATATATTAGACCTTTAAAAATTCGTAAAAAATTAAAAAATTTGTTTAATTTTTTTATCAACCTTAATTACTGTAAGAAGTGTTTCTGCATCTATGATGTGGATCACTACAGTAATTCCATTTATAAAATACTTTTTTTCAATATAAAATTTCCTAAAAATAATAATTTATTTCTATTTTTTCAAGATCAATTAGTTAAAAAATATACTGCTAATAAAATTAAGAGCAAAGCTATATTCAGAACTGTGAATACTGTCAAATATCTGATTTTAAAATCATTGAACTCTCTAGCAAGTATCTTATAGGAAATAAGATTAGCCATTGACGCAATGAGAGTGCCTAATCCCCCGATATTGATTCCAACAATAATGGATTCATAATTTGAACTGAAGCCACTGAGCAATATTGCAGCAGGAACATTTGAAATGACTTGTGATGAAATAATACCAAATATGACCTCATTACCTATAATCCACTGCTTAAATAGGGAATTGAAGAAAGGAATGCATTGCAGATTTCCTATCAAAACAAACAATGCAATAAATGTTAAAAGCAAGTAATAGTCCACACCTAAAAACACCCTTTTCAAGAATCCTTCCCACTCAACTTCAATCTTTCCAAACCTTGGCAAACTGACTTCATCACTTGGAATAAAGAATGACAAAATAATCAAAAAGGCCACTGATACGATTATATAAGGCAGAAGCAGAAGGAAAAATGATTGAAATGGAATATGGGACACAGTATACATTACAATATTGTGTGGAGCCCCAATAGGAAGAACCATGCATCCCACATTTGCTGCAATGGTTTCTAAGCTAACTGCAAATATTATTAAGTCAACCCTTTCCATTTTCTTTAAGGCCAATAATGTAAATGGCACAAAAATAATCAGTGAAACGTCATTTGTAATAAAAATGGAACTGAAGAAGCAAGTGAAAACCAAGAACAAAACAAGTCCACGAGTGTTTTTAACTTTATCCAATAGCTTACGAACCAATATCTCAAATACAGACAGATTCTTTAAGATCTCCACTATAATCATTATTGCAAAAAGAAGAATGATTGTTTCCCAATTGATGTAATTCAAATAATCCTTATTTGGTAAAACAAAAAAGCATGAAACAATAGCCAATATCAAAGAAATGGAGAAGATTGTTTCCTTTTTAAAAAAGTTTAAAAATCCGTCTTTCAAATTATTCATAATATTATTTTAGTGAATATATTTAATAAAGTTTTAAAAAAAGTAAAGAAAGTTTAAAGAAATGCTAAAAACCAAAAAATGTTTGAAAAAATAAATAAAAAAGAAATACAAAAGAAATACAGTAAATGAAAAAAAGAAAAAAGGGAATATAATTAAAATAATTATATTCTCTCTAAGTTGGCCTATCTGTATTGAACTTATCTTTGGACCTTACACCAACCAATGAAGCAAATACAGCAAGGATACAAGCTACTGCACAGATTCCACAAATTATTTGAGATGCTTGAACGACCATTCCAGCATATTTGGTTGCAAGAGGCAAGGTTCCCATGACCCAAGCGAATACAAGGGTAAGAAGACCTAAACTCATGGTCTGACCAATTGTCCTCATGGTTGCTTGAGATGCTGATGCTGTTGGAGCGTCTTTTGGTGGAACTGAACTCATGATTGCATTCATGTTTGGACTTGAGAATAGACCCATACCGATACCTTGAAGCACCATAGCTAAAATGACCAAGTAGATTGGAGTGTTTCCATTCAAGAATGTCAAAATCAACAGCGCTACGGTTGCAATTCCCATACCAATAGCTGCCAACTTTTGAGGATGTATCCTATCTGAAAGCTTACCTGAATTAGGAGCCATGATCGCCATGATAATAGGTGTGATAATCAAGATCATGCCAGCCATTTGAGCATCCCATCCCCTTACATACTGGAAGTGGTAATTCAATATTGTTGTAACTACCATAACTGCAATGTAACTGCATAAAGCTGCAATATTGGATGAAGTGAACTTCTTGTTTTTAAACAAGTTCATATTGAATACAGGAGATTTTTGCCTAAACTCATAAGCTCCAAATACAACCAATATGATAAGTCCAAGAATAGTCAAGATAAGACCAGTGCTTGTTGTTAAAGTTGTGAATCCATAAATGAACAATAAAATTCCTATTCCATATAAGATGGAACCTATTGTATCGATTTTATCGTTTTCATATGTTTTCCATTCATCGGTAATTTTCCAAATCATAAGTGCAATACAGAGCACTAGGAATGGAATTACAAAGTAGAACATTGATCTCCATCCTAAGTTATGCACCAGGAACCCGCAGATTACAGGAGACAATGAAGTTGCCAAGTAAACACCAGTTACAGTAAACCCTAAAGCCTTGCCTCTGTTTTGAGGTTTAACAGCTTGAACTACCATTGCCATAGCGGACACATTCAAGAATGCCACACCTGCACCTTGAAGCATACGGAAAATCAGGAATGATTCTGTTGAAAATGAAAGCACCGCACCTATTGAAGCGAATAAGTAGAGCAATACTCCACCAAGCAGAGACTTCTTAACACCAAACTTACCTGATATCTGTCCTGCAGGAACTGTAAATACAGCAACCACAAGGAAGAATATGGTAGGAACCCAATTCTGAATAACGTTATTCATTGCAAATTCTTGTGCAATAGCCGGAACACCTATAATGATTCCATTGGATAAGAAAACCGCAAAGAATGAAGTGATGAATGACACCGCTATTACTACAGTTTCTAAATCAAATTTCATAACAATCCCTCTTTTATATACGTAAATCGTGAAATATATTATTAAATCTTTTAAAAATTATAAATCCTCAACTAACCTCATGCCATTGATGGCTATTTCCTTAATTCTTTCAATGACTTCCCAATCTTCTTCTGTTATTCCCACTTCCTTTTCCCAGCCCTTAGATATTTGCCTAACCTTAGGAACCAATTCGTCACCTTTGGAAGTGGTCTTTAACATGTATTTTCTTCTGTTTTTCGGATTGACTTCCCTTTTAATGAATCCATCATCCTCTAATTTCTTTAAGGATTTGGCAATGTTTCCCTTGCTTTGACCAGACATTACCACCAAATCATCCTGTGAAATGCAAGGGTTATCATAAATCATCATGATGTATCTCACTTCGTGACCTAAATCAAATTCAGCAATCTTTGACTTTAAGTATTTAAAATGATTTTTAGATAGATTATGAATCCATGCAACTAAAGGAGAGCTATTCATTATACCCTGAAAGCTTTCACTTTCCATTATTTCACCTAATTTAAAAATTTAACAAGTAATCACTTTCAAGATTATATTGTATTCTATATGATATAAATGTTTCATTTGAAACAGTTAATAATGAAACAGTGAAAAAACTGGAAAACTGAAAAAAATAAAAAATAAGAAACAATAGCTAAGAGTAAAATTTTAAATCATGAAAATTAAATAAGAATATATAGAGAATTTTGGAGAATAATAATGAAACTAGTCATTCAAAGAGTAACAAATGCCAGCGTAGAGGTTGAAGGGGAAATCACAGGCCAAATTGATGAAGGATTAATGGTTTTAGTCGGCTTTGGTCAGAAAGACACTGAAAAAGAAGTTGAATATTTAGCAAGAAAAATATGCAAACTCAGAATATTCCCTGATGATGAAGGTAGAATGAATAGGTCGGTGCAAGACATAGGCGGAAAACTTTTACTTGTTCCTCAATTTACATTATATGGAAAGACCAAAAAGAACAGGCCTTCATTCCATAAGGCATTGGCACCAGATGAAGCTACCAAATTATTTGATTACTTTGTAGAAAAATGCAGTGAAGATGTCCCATGCGAAACTGGAGTCTTTGGAGCATTCATGAAAGTAAGCCTATTGAACAATGGTCCAGTTACCATATTGCTTGAAAAAGAGTTTGAAGAATAAAAAATAAACAGTTAGTTTAATTTAAAAAAATAGCAATAATGCCATCTAGGCCTTAAATTTAAATCAAAGAATTTTATTGTATTTCAAGTGTTTTCATCATCAATAATGACTTGGAAACAGATCCTTTTTTAATCTTTCCATGAGGACTAAGGACTTCACAGGTTACAGCAGGAATTCCTTTCAAATTAACTTCGTCTTCTAAAGCTCCAGGATACTCCGCCCCCGACCTTTTATAAATTTTGTATTTGACTTTTGCATTTTTGGCAATATATTTAGCGATTGCTGCACTTTTTTTAGTTGGCTTATATGATCCAAAAACAAGATTCCTGCCTGGCTTTCCACCTGGTCTTGTAGCATGAAAATCACCATAATCATCACATTTGAACTTCTTGATTAGTTTGACTGTCTTATAGGAAGTGGTTCCTTTCTTATTAGCCTTTTTATTCAAGTGAACTCCTTTGTAATCCCTGACATTTGCTGCAGTTCCCTTAGGATTCATGAAAGGCATCACATAAACTGTTCCTTTAATGTAATGGGTCTCCAAATACTTAATCAATCTCATTGCAGCGACTTGATAAGGTATCTCATTACCATGGCATCCTGATGTAATGAATACAACTTTTCCGTTTCCTCCCTTGAATTTTATTACAGGAGTGCCTGATTTTGCAAGTTTAATTATATTCCTTACAAGCGCAGATTTCGGAACATTTGCCTTAATCCTTTTATTCTTTAAGACATTAACTCCTGATTTCCATTTGTAATTGGTTATTTTATAGTGATTCTTTACAATGCAGTAGTTTTTTCCGGAAATGCCGCTTGCATTATCATTGATTGCATATTTTCCTGCATTCAAGTTAAGATAAACATAAGCTATTCCACTGGCATTTGTGTAACGATTATATGTTTTTCCAGAAACCTTAAAAGTCACTAATCTATGATTAATAGCTTTTCCTTCATTATTCAGTACTTTAACAGAGAATTTGGCCTTTTTCCATATTGTGAACTGATATTTTTAGTGGATGAAAACTTATAATGGCCTTTTGAAGAATCAATGGTTGTATTGTTGCTTGCATTCCCTGTGGAATTGCCAGTAGCATCCAAAGAAATATCTGAATTAGCACTATCATTAGAGATTTCAGAAGTTTCAATTGATTGCTCCCCACTAACGACTTCCATACTTTCATTAGAATCATCAGAACATATCTCTTCAGCACTAACTGAAGACACCAATAAAAATAAGCTAATTCCGAATAATGCCAATGCTAAAAATAGTTTATTCATACAAAAACCCTTAATCCATTAAAATATAATCCATAAAAAAATTATTTCTTTATTTTTTCCATTAATCCTGACTTACGAGCATAATGGAATAAGTAGAGTTGAGCATAACCTGCATAATCTCCAAAGTGCTCAATTCCAAAATCTCTTGTCTTATCTGCAGAAATCTCCTCTCCATCAAAGTATAAATGGGAAACGATTCTTTTAATCCAGACATCAGAGGGAAATGCCTCTTTGAAACCGAATCCATACAATAAAATGCAATCTGCAACTTTAGGGCCTACACCCGGCATCTTTAAGATTAAATCAAATGCCTCATCATAATTCATATTAAAAATATCATTCAAATCCATTTCATCAAGAATCATTTGACTTGCCTTTTTCATATAAGGTGCCCTATAGCCAACACCACATGCCTTTAAATTATGAGTATAGCAATCTATTTCATAGCTATGCCCATCTGCATCAGCTTCCTCTATTGGAGTTTCATAAAAGTCCCGGAATTGATTTGGATTTGGGAATCCATAAAAAATTCCACTATCGAACTCAACTTTTTCACCCCAATTGCGCTTTATCTTATCAATTGATTTTGTCCAGCGTGCAATTGAATTGTTTGCAGAACATATTGAAGATATAATGCATTCAAATGGATCTTTTGCAATGAACAATCTCAAGCCATTACAGAAATCTACAGAAGGAGCTAATTTCTCATCATCCAATAGGAATTCATAGAATTTTTCCAAGTCAAAATCCAAGTCATAGATTTTGGTCAATTCCTTTTTGATTTCATTTTCGATGGTTTTGATTTCATTATTTGATAAATTATTTTTATCAAAAATATTAGAAAATTGACGATTTCCTACTTTTTTAGGAAACTCATATAGATAAGAAAATTCATTAAAATCGTATCTATCTTGTGATAGCTTTAAAAGAATTGGAAGGTTATTTAAATTAATAGTTTCATCAGTAAGTTCATTAATAATTAAAGGAACTTTTAAGTAAATTAATTCATTAAACTCATCCGTATCTCCAACTGAATTATGTTTCCATGGAGACTGAGAAGTTTGACCTGACTCTTGGGTCAACTTAATATTGATTAATGAATTGAATTGAAAACTAGACATGCCACCACTATCTTAAATCATTATCTTAAAAATGTTATGTAAACTAGAAAGTTTCCCTAATTGGAATTCCCTTTTCTTTCAAGAACTTTTTAACTACTGGAACTGGATACTCATCAAAGTGGAAAATACTTGCTGCGAGCGCTGCACTTGCGTCAGCTATTTCAAAAGCTTCAAGGATGTGCTGCGGATTACCTACACCTCCAGATGCAATTACTGGAATGTCCACATTATCGTTGATTGCTTTTGTAAGGACAAGATCATATCCGTCCTTGGTTCCGTCTCCATCCATTGAAGTGAGAAGAACTTCACCTGCACCTCTATCTTGACATTCCTGAGCCCAAGCTATGGCATCCATGCCAGTGAACTCCCTTCCACCATAGATACTGCAATCAAACCATACTTCACCTTGGTCTGTATCTACAATGGTCTTGCCTTTAGCAGCTTCCTTGTCTTCTTCAACATATCTTCTTTTAGCATCAATTCCTATTACAACCGCTTGAGAACCTACAACCTTAGATGCATCTGTCAATAGCTGAGGATTGTGAATGGCTGCAGTGTTTGTAGAGCATTTGTCTGCACCTGCCTTAAGCATGCGAGTGTAATCATCTACCTTTCTTATTCCTCCACCTACACAAATTGGAATGAATACGTTTTCAGTTAATCTTTCTATAACATCCACCATTGTTCCTCTGCGTTCATGGGAAGCGGTGATGTCCAAGATTACAATCTCATCTGCTCCATCTTCATAATATTTGGTAGCAAGCTCTACTGGATTTCCAGCATAACGGATTTGTTTAAATTCAACTCCCTTAACCACTCTGCCTTCCGGAACATGCAGGTCACAGTCTAAACAAGGAATAATTCTTTTAGTAAGCATGATAATCACAAATGTTAAAAATTCTAATTAAATTATATTTCATTTTAATAAATTTATTTAGTTAAATTTTATTAAATTATTAAAAATTCTATCTAACACTATTTTTATTTAATATAATTAATATTTTTAACTAAAAATAAAAATTTATTGTTAATAAAAACTAAAATTTTAAAAAAGATAATAAATAAACTAATATAGTAGATTAATAATGTTATTGAATAAATCAAATTATTAATCTAAAATGAAATAATAAACTGTTTCTTTTGGGCCTATAGTCTAGTCAGGATTATGACATGGGACTTCGGATCCCAAGGTCGGGGGTTCAAATCCCCCTAGGTCCGTTTAAAAAAAAATAGCTATTTTTAAAAAATATTAAAAAAAAATAATATAAGAAACCATAGAAAGTCAAATTAATTATTCTATTGATTCTAAAATCAACTTTCCCTCATTAAAGAATACAATGTCTAATCCTTTTTCTATACATGCCTCTAGAATATCTTCCAATTTTTCATATCTGGCAAGTACTGTTGCATCATAATGAGTACTGTCTATTTTTATTAGTTTATAACCTAATACTTCCATCATATCACCAAAATTCTTTATACTTTTAATAGTATTGGTTTATATAAATGTTCTCTTTCTATTTTTCAATTATTGCTCTTCATTCAACAATTTCTTTATCTCTCTCCAGTTTGGACAGAAATTGTCCATAAGTGCCTTGAATCTTGGCCCATGATTGAATTCAATCAAGTGGCACAATTCATGAATCAATACGTATTCTGTGCAGATTGGCGGTTTTTTAGCCAATTTTATGTTTAAGGTAACTCTCTTATCCTTCCTGCAGTTTCCCCAATTCTTCATGTTTCTGATTTTAACTTCCTTTGGTTCCTTTCCAACAAAATAAGTGCACTTTTCAAGGAAATAGTCCAGATTTCTGTTCATTTCATCCCTATAAAGTTCAAATAATATCTTTTCTCTTTGCTTTATATTGGACCTTTTAGGAACTGGAAGATAAATTATTGACTTATCACTGTCATAAAAAGCTTTTTTAGCATCTTCATTGCTAATTAATTGAAGAGTGTATGGCTCCCCCCAAATATAGTGGGTTTCCCCATCCTTATATTTCACTTTAGGTTTCGATGGGTTTTCAAGCATCCTTGCCCTTGTATCCTTAATCCAATCTATTCTTGACAATACAAAATCAGTTATGGCTTCATCGGATAAACTCATTGGAGAAGAAACCTTAACAGTGCCATCAGGCTTGATTCGAAGGTATAGGTTCTTTATATTCTTCCTCTCTAGAATTATAGGAATTCCTTCAATTTCAATTTCTTCTCTTAATACCATATTATCACTTAAAAAAGAGAAAATCATATTATTTTATCATCATTGATTACAATAGCTTCCTTAAAGAAATCCGGAATCAATGACTTGTACAATGGACTTTTAAGGAGCATTTGGATATCTGAATCAAGGATATAAGTTACACATGAATCGTCATCTGCTCTCATTCCTCTACCATAAGTCTGCACTAAAGTCATTGCAGTCTTATATGCATACCATCTTTGGTCCTTTTTCATTCTCATATTGATTTGCTTATCACCAAGGTATGGGAACGGTATCTTATAGATTATCTGGAATCTGCATTTGTCATAAGGCAAGTCAACCCCTTCACTCATGGATGGGCTAACAAGAACCAATGGATTTTCATCCTCTTCAAAGAATTGCAAGACCCTTTCCCTATTGTTGGTTCCATGTGCAATCAATCTGTTGTTGTATAGGTTATTGATGATGTACTGTTGGCACTTATAGCTGTGGGTATGGATCAAACCCTTTTCCCCTTCATGCCTTTTCAATATTTTCTGCATTATTTCAATGGATTTTGGAGCAGATTGCTTTACTCTATTTTTAGACATCTTTCCAGCTAAATTCAATTCAATTGGCCTTTTTTCAACAGAGAAGGGACTATCAACTTGAATATGATAAACGTCACGAGGATCGAGCCCTAACCATTTTGAAAACATTTTATGAGATAATATTGTAGCGCTTAAGAAGATTACAACATCACCATGCTTGAATAGATAATCTTCAGCATAATGATTTACTCTTAGTGGCTTGAATGATACCCCATGCTCATCTGCATCAATCACCCAATTTCCCGGTTCCTTTTCAAGATTTGTTTTAAGAGCCTTTAATTTTCTTATAGTGGAGTTGATCCTATCTGCATTATTAGTTGGCAAATCCTTTATTTCAATATCTGAGTAATGGCCTTGAATTGCATCAATTTCCATTATCCATTCGCCTTTTTCAGCACTTTTCAGAGTTTGCGGACTTATGACTTTCTTGATGTCCTTTTCAAGCTGGCGATTGTATAAATTAATCTCCATTGTTCTCATTAACTTGTCTTCAATGTTATGTGCCTCGTCAAGAATCAATAGGCTTCTTTTTCCGAAGTGCTTTACATAATTCAATTCCAATATGGCATAGTCATAATTCATCAAGGTTATTGGGGAATTGATTGCATTTGCCTTTTGTTGCCAGTATTTACAGTGATCAGTTGTTTGGAAGAAGACATCACTTCCAAAGGAATCCTGGAAAGCCAATTCTCCAGTTAATGTTGGATTTTTGCTTATTCCATAAGGACAGAAGAACTTAGAGGATTTTGGTGCTGTTTTACAAGCCCCCATATCACAGGTAACTTCAAATCCATCCTTTAAACAGTCAAAGTTGCCTCTTCCCTTTACAAGAGGAAAATCAAACTCATCTGCATATTGCTTTTGAAGCTGCTTTGTCATTGTCAAAATATATGCAGATTCATACATACGGGCCAATGTGGAGGCAATAGCTGATTTTCCTGTTCCGGTACCTGCTTCCAAGATGATGTATTTGTATCCTTTTGAAATTGCCTCTTCAATATCTGCAATAATCTCCAGTTGGCCTTCCCTTGGCTGTTCAAATGGAAAATTCTCGATTATCTGTTCTGGAATTTCAGGATATTCCTCTTTTAATTTATCAATAACATCTTGAGGAAGATCATGCTCTGCAATATCATAAATCTCTGCATTAGGAACATCCAAATCCTCACTAACAGTTAGAGGTTTACGATTTTCATATTGATAAATCCCTTTAGCACCTGTAGATTTTTTATTGCTTGAAGAAGAGCTTTTGGAATTATTAGGATTACTGAAAAAAGTGCCCCCTTTCTTCTTTTCCTTTTTCACATAAGGCTTTTTTGTTCTATCTGCAACGTATTTTCCACATACGCAATTTTTCTTAAGCATCCCACAATTGGGACAAAATAATGAGTCTGACATTACAATTATATTAGGATTAAGTTATATAAAAAGGTTTTAGAAAGAGCGAGTGAAAGGTAATATTTATTATAAAAAATTGATTTTAAGTTGTTATATCTGTTTTTAAATGCAATATTCCAATCAAATCGAAAAATTATAATTAAAATAGAAGAATCAGTGAAAATAGAAAAAATAAAATGAAAAAATAAAAACAGCAGAAAAATGTAAACTGAATGAAAAAAATAAAAAAATAATAATTAATTAAAAAATTAATTATTTAGAAAGCGAAAGCTTCCCCATCTGGGGATTCCACTAAAAAATTGCAGCAGTCATCACCCATGGTGAAACATTTAACTTCAGTTACGTCAACATCCTTTTTAAGATAGTTTGAGAATAATGCTTCAAAAATACCTGCATCTAAGTAACAGGTTGGTTTACCTTTTTTAGGAAGCAAACTGCATTCGAAACATTCATAAGCAGTAATGTTAATGATATCTCCCAATTCTATTTCGAGTTTGCCTAAACCATTGTCATCCCAGAATTGAATGATATTGTTACAGAACTTGTTGATGTCTTCTTCATAAAGCTTTTCATACATTGCTGCTCCAATATTCTTACCTGATTGGTTTAATACAGGGTTTATGTTGATTCCTTCTTGAATTAAGTTAGATCTCAAGGTATGGAACAATAGGAAAGAGAACTTGAAGTTGTCTACATCCATGATATTTTTAACCAAGAATTCAGCTTGTCTTTCTTCCAATTCCTTTTCATCTCCTGATTGGACTTCACCTAAGAATTTTGAATTGATGAAGAAGATTTTCTTTCTGTGATCGTTTGCATCGAATCTGTAACTTACGATTCCATCTTCCCTTAATGATTTCAAATGAACGGAAATGGTAGATTTGGATTTTCCAGTGTTTTTAACAATTTCGTCAAATTCCATATCAGTGTCTTTCAACATTGAAAGAATTGTTAATTTCACTGGACTTTTAACTACCTTTACACCAAGCTCACCAGGAGCCTTTGCAAAAATTTGAATTGCTTTTGGTCTGATAGTCTTTTCTTCATTTTCCATAATAAACCCTCAAAAAATAAAAATCTTTAATATTATATAATTCTGTATAAAATTTTTTAAGATTTATAAAAAATCTTAAACAGTATAAACAAAAATTGTTTGATAATTATAGTATAAACTTTCTTACATATATACTTGTTCTTATGTTTACAAAATGTTTTATTATCTTAGATTTTAGTACGAATAGTTTTTAAAAATTATGTGGTTTTTTACTAAAAAATACGAACATTCGTTATAAAATATCCAAAATAGGGAAAAAATACGAACAAATTTAAAAAAATAACATATGTTAAGAGAGTTTTGAAAATAAATAAAAAAGTGTATTCATAAGAAATGAATTTAAAAATTTTTTACAATAATTAATATTTCTTACAAATACTTAATTCAAATCATCAAGATCTGAAATTAAAGTTCTAATTTTTTAGCTTCTTCAACTAATTTTTGACCTAATTTGAAGCTGGTGTCATCGTCTTCTCCATCAGGTACGTAGTAGATTTCCTGTTGGTCGAGAACTTCGAATCCACATTCAGTGAGTTCGTTTGCGATGAATTCTACAGCTCCACCTCTTCCTCCCATGGAACCGAAGGTAACAGCAGGTCTTTTGAATCCAGTTCTGTTGAAGTGGAGACCTTTCAAGTAGTAAATGATGTCACCAATGCTTGGGAATGGGAAATCGTTGATGGTTGGAATACCAAAAGCAACTGCCTTACTGGTTAAGATGCTTTTTACGATTTCACTTCTTTCATCTTCATGCAAGAAGTACATTTCCACATCGTATCCTTCTGCAATGATTCCTTCAGCAACTTCGTGAGCCATTTTTTGGGTAGAGTAGTGCATGGTATCGTAAACAATGGTTACTTTGTCTTCTGCTCTCTTACCGGTTGCCCAGTCACTGTAAGCACCGATGATTTTCATTGGGTCAGTCCAGATTTGACCGTGAGAAGGAGCAATCATTTTAACTTGTTCTAAAAGGCCTAATTCAATGATTTCATCAAATTTATTAAGTACTTTTTTAGATAATGGGGTAATTAAGTTACCGTAGAACTTTTGTGCTGCATCCATAAGTACAACTTCTGGAATGTCAGTGTCAAATCTTTTAGCGAAGCATAAGTGTTGACCGAATGCATCGTTAGGGAATAAGATTCCATCTTCTGCAAGTAAGGTGAACATGCTGTCAGGCCAGTGAAGCAAGAAAGCATCTAAGAATGCTAAGGTTTTACCGCCTAAGTCAAGTGCATCTCCAGTTCCTACGATGTTGAAATCTGCACCTTCTAATTTAGGGTAGTGTCTGAGTAATCCGCCTTGAGCGATCTTACTGCAGTAAATTGGTGCGTCGAATTTTTTCCATAAGTCGTATAAGACACCACTGTGATCTTTTTCTACGTGGTTTTGAACGATGTAGTCTACTTTCATTTCTCTACCTTCTTGTTCAAATGCGTCTTCGATACGAGCCATCATTTCTTCAGTTTTTCCAGGATATGCGTTATCAATAATAGCTACTTTTTCACCAAATACAATGTAAGCATTGTAAGTGGTTCCATCTAAAGTGTATCCGTGGTAAGATCTTAAGTCCCAGTCAAGTACACCAATCCAGTATACTCCATCACCTATTTTTTGTGCTTTTGCTTTCATTTCAATTCCTCAAAATATTTAATTGAATAATCTTAATACATAAAATCTTATGTATTACATTTCAGCATATTTTCTTAACTAAAGTAATATTAGTTCGTAAATGCTTAAACATCTATTTATATGTTTTTCTACATATATAAAGTTTTGGTTTGATAGAATACGAACAAAATTACCACTGAAAAAATAAATGGAAATAAAAATGATAATTACATTAGAATGGGGGTCCAACCACTCCGACAACCAGACTAACCACAATAATTATTCCCATAAAGAAAGACATGAATGTTACAATTGGCTTATAAGCGCTTTCAGGCATTATGTAGGACAAGAGATTTTCAAGCAAATGACCTCCATCCAAAGGTTTCATTGGAAGCAAGTTGAAAGTGCCGATAGCAAAATTCAGGAAATAAATCCAAAACAATAACTCACTTAAAGGCATTAAAATCCATAATAAAGGAGTGTAGAACTGATTGTCAAAGCCATCTGCAATAACGTTGTTTGTATTGACTTGGACTCCCATAAAGCCTAAGGATCTGTTCATAGGATTTGATTTCAATTGGAAACTGTAATCTCCTTGATCCGTGTGAATATTAACCGTTTCATTTGGCTTTAAGGTATTTGTAGCTTTCTGAAAAGACGCCATGTCATTTACAGTGAGATTATTTATTGATCTGATTACCATCCCTTCAGACATATGATTAATGGCATTTCCATCTGAAGTCAATCTGTTAATGACAACCCCATCATCTTCAAACACCATAGGCACGATAAATGAAGAAATGACCATCATGATAATCATTGCAATAGCTGCTAAGGTTAAATTTGCCATAGACCCTGCTACATAAATTCTCATCTTGGCTGGGCGGCTTAATTCATTCAATTCCTCTTCATCAGGTTCTACAAAAGCCCCGGGAATAATCGCAAACAACAAGAGCCCTATTGAATTTATATTGATTTTTTCCACTCTTGATAAGATTCCGTGACTGAATTCATGAACTATCAGAACTGTTGCAATAGCAATAAGTCCAGCAAGCAATGGAATGAATATAGGGGAGCCTGGGACTTCAACTCCTGGAACGACTAAACTAACTGTAGGAGCATCCACCAATGTCTTTAATGAATAGACCAAGGCACCAGCCATTAAAATCATGAATCCGGTTGAGATAACGATTCCTAAATTCATGTACCATTTCCAAAATCTTGGAGCACGATTGGCCAATCTATCTATAAAACCTCTTAACCTTTGTGTTCTCCACATCAAAATAGGAAAATTAACTTCAACTCCATGGTCTGTAAGCTGGTTTTTAAATACAATTGCAATAGTCCATATGAGAAGGAAAGCTATCACATAATAATATATACCGTTCATAATAACACAATAAAGATTTTTAAAAGTTTAAAATATAAATAAACTTTTTTTAAAGTTTAAAATATTATAAAAAATTATTCTTTAATAAGATTTTTTGAATAAATTTTTATTTATTTGAATAATATTATTAAGTTTTCATAATATAAAAAAGTACTCATTTTAGAAATTTTTAAAAGACATGAAGAGAATAGAATAAAACATGAATAAAAAAATAATTTTTTTAACATGTGTAATTGGGATTATAGCGCTTTTTGCCATTAGCGCAACAAGTGCTGAAAAAAGTGATGTGGACACTTCAGATTGGGTGAATATAACTGTATACAACACCAATTTTCAGATTCCTCCAGAGTATGGGGGAGGAAGCGAATCTGGAGGGAACTATGTTAAGACAAATGTATTCACATTTGGGCTTGTAGCTTTGGAAGATGACAAGTCCCTTAAAAACAACTATGGATACGAATCCACACTTGATGAACTTTATGACGTTGAAGAGATGGAAATTGACGGCCATCATGCAGTTGCCTATTACAGCCATAGAAGCATAGTTGACCATGACGTAACCTATCTCTACTTTGAATCAAACAAGACATTCTATGCATTGAGCTATGATGGAAACGATGTTAATGATACAATGAAGAAGATTGTTTCCTTTAGTCCTAAATCAAAGTTCACTAAAGAAAAATTCAATGAAAAGTTAAACAATCTTCAAGATGAGTATATTGAAGAGCAAAAAGAAGCTGAAGAGCAATCTGCCTATGACCAAGGTTATAATAATGGATATGCTCAAGGAAGCTTGAACAGCAGAAATAATCATGATGACTACTTTGCCTACTACTTATTCTATAGATTAGGAAAAAGAAGTCGTTAACTTAGAAATAATCAAAAATAGATTAATTAGAATCTATTAAAATAAAAAATAAAGAAATAAAAAAATTAAATAAACAATAAATCCTAAAAATAGCAAAGATAAGGATTTATAATTCTTATCTAAATTCTTTTTTTAAAATATAAAAAATATAATATTATTTAAAAAAATTAAATTTTAAATCTCTAAAGGCTAGGCCATGCCATATCATTGAAGAAGATCAAGTCAACTTCATCTCCTTTTTCAATTCCCTCATGGTTTTCATCAATGATAATGTAACAATTTGCCTCTACCATTGATCTGATGATACCAGAACCTCTATTCAATACATGATGAACGCCAGTGTCATCAGCTACTGCACGAATATAATCTGTTCTTCCAAGAGAGGAGGGTATTTTGGTTTTGGATACCCTATTAATCACTTTATGGGAATAATCGAGTCCTTGCATTTTAAATAGGTAATGCCTTGCAATTATATCAAACTGACCCATAGCAGCTACTGGTTGACCTGAAAGCATGAATACTTGTGTGCCATTTACTATACCAGCACCTACAGGTTTGCCTGGCCTCATTGCAACACCGTGGAATAGGACTTCGCCTAATTCCTCTACAGCTTCAACAACCACATCACCTTTACTGATAGCTGTTCCTCCAGTGGTGATGACTACATCATATTCATTAGTTGCTTTATCAATAGCTTCCTTAACTGCATCAAAGTCATCTGCACCATGTCCTATATCCACAATAGCTCCTGCACTTCTAATCAATGCAGCAATGCTGAATTGATTGGAATTAATTATTTTAGCCTTATCAAGCTCTGGAGAAGGTTCAACCAATTCATTACCTGTTATTAGCAATTTAACTCTTGGCTTTTTGTAAACTTCAACTTCACTGTGACCTGCTGAAGCAATCAATCCCATCTCCTGTGGTCTGATTAAAACATTTTCACCTAACAATTCATCTCCTTCAGCAATGTCTTCAGCCTTTGGAGAAATGTTTTCACCAGGAGTCACTTGTGAATGAATCTCTAAATTATCACCATCTTCATAGGTGAACTCCTTCATTAAAACAGCATTTGCGCCATCCGGAATAGGTGCACCGGTTGCTATAACAATAGCTTCACCATTGGATAAGGTTTTATCTGAAAAATCCCCTGCTCCAATCCTATCAATGATCTTTAATTCTTTAATGACATTATTGGAAGCTCCAAAGGTGTCCTCTGCAATCACAGCATATCCATCCATAGCAGATTTGTCAAATGGAGGGGAATTGTGATAAGAGGAAATGGAATGAGCTAAAACTCTACCTTGAGAATCTTTTAAATGTATCTTTTCTGTATCCATAAGCTTTTGATTATCATCAATTTTAGCTAAAGCGTCTTCCAATGGAATTAAATTTGATATAAACTTCATATTATCGTCCATAAAATAAATTAATAAACTAATAAATAAACTAATAAAATAAATAAGATTAAATTTTTAATAAAAAAATAAAAGAAATGATAAATATTATAAATTAAGCCATGTACTTTTCAATGACACCATGATAAGCATCATCCAAGTCAGCTACAGCTAAATCTACAATGGTTTCATCATCTTTCTTAATGACTAATGAATCTCCCTTGACTTCACCGATAATTGCAGCATCCACATCAATGGAATCGAGTATTTCATCTGCCTTATCAGCACTTACGGTTATGATAAATCTTGCATGGGATTCAGAGAACAACAAGTTATTGTCACTGATGCCCTCTTCAGCTGGAACCTTGCTAATGTCAACTTCACAACCAAGTTTGCCGCTCATAGCCATTTCAGATAAAGCAATAGCTATTCCACCAGCAGAGACATCGTGGGTAGCGGTTATTGCAAGTTCATCTTCGCCTTCAAGGAATTTTACATAATCCCCATCATTTTCAATTAAGTCAAGAATGGTGTTTGCAGATGCCAATTCATCATCGATTCTGATTTTAGGAGCATCCCCTTGTTCAAGAGAATGTACAGCTCTGTGGTATT
The DNA here is from genome assembly GCA_004553595.1 of Methanobrevibacter ruminantium. GTDB lineage: Archaea > Methanobacteriota > Methanobacteria > Methanobacteriales > Methanobacteriaceae > Methanobrevibacter > Methanobrevibacter ruminantium_A. The sequence continues at coordinate 156,757 of SFKZ01000001.1, forward strand.
CGGAACCTTCAACTTCATCATAGGTTTTACCGATAATGATGATTTTATCCCCTTCTTCCTTGAATGGAAGTGTTCTGATGCTTGAAAGCTTTTCAACACCGATTACCCCTACTGAAGGGGTTGGGTTGATTTTAATACCTTCTGTTTCATTGTAGAAACTTACATTTCCACTGATTACAGGAGCTTCGAATTTCCTTGCAATGTCAGACATTCCCTTAATGCACTCCTTGAATTGCCAGAGGATTTCAGGAGTTTCAGGGTTACCGAAGTTTAGACAATCTACAACAGCATAAGGTTTAGCACCCATTGAAACTACATTACGGATTGCTTCTGCAACACTTCCTGCTCCACCATCGTATGGAGCCAATTTAGTGTGGATTGTATTGGAATCAGCAGTAATTGCAACAGCGGTTTCATCATCAATTTGCAATACAGCTGCATCATCACCAGGTTTTACTACAGTTCTGGTTTGAACTTCATGGTCATATTGCTTGTAAACCCATTCCTTGCTTGCAATGTTAGGGGAGGACAATACTTTAATCAATGATTCATCTATTGGACCATCAACCACTTCAACCAAATCGGTTGGTTTAGCAGGTTCTCTCATTTCCCTATCAAGTGAAGGTGGATCCGCTAAAAGAATAGTTGGAACATCACATAATGTTTGGAGTTCCACTTCTGCATCGAAATCCTTTACAAGCATATGGTTTCCATCAGTAACTTCACCGATCACTGCAGATGGAATCTCATGCTTGTCACAGATAGCTTGAGCCAATTCAACATCTTTAGGGTTGATGACAAAAATCATACGTTCTTGTGATTCTGAAAGCATAATTTCATAAGGGGTCATTCCCTCTTCACGAAGAGGAATAGCCCTAAGGTCTACAACTGCACCGTTTCCAGACTTGTCCACAAGTTCTGAAACACAGCAGGTAAGACCTCCACCACCTAAATCCTTTACACCGGAACAATCGATTTTTTCAAGGATTTCAAGTGAAGCTTCAAGCACTCTCTTTTTAGTGAATGGGTCTGCAACTTGCACAGCAGGACGGTCTTCGGTTTCAGAGTTGGAAGTTAACTCCTCAGATGCAAAGGTTACTCCATGAATACCATCTCTACCAGTGGTTCCACCCATAAGCAAGAAAACATCTCCAATATTTGGAGCAACTGCCATTACGATTTCGTCCTTTTTAACAAGCCCTGCACACAATACGTTTACAAGAGGGTTGGTTCTGAAGGACTCATCAAATTCAATCTCACCAGCAACAGTTGGAACACCTACCCTATTACCATAGTCAGATATTCCTTCAACAACATGCTCAAACAAGTATCTGGACTTTTGGTCTTCAAGTGGGCCGAAACGTAAACTATCCAGAAGTGCAATTGGCATTGCACCCATAGAGATAATGTCTCTCAATATTCCTCCAATACCAGTTCCTGCTCCACCATAAGGCTCAATAGCTGAAGGATGATTATGACTTTCCATACCTACAGCAAGAGCATATTCATCTGTAATGGATACAAGACCTGCATCATCTCCAGGCCCTAAAACTATGTTTTCTCCTTCAGTAGGGAACAATTTTAAAATTGGCCTACTACTTTTATATGAACAGTGCTCAGAGAACATTACATCTAACATTCCCTCTTCCAATTCGTTCATTTCTCTTCCAAGAATTCCTTCAATATATTTTACTTCAGAATCTGTTAAAGTCATAAAAACACCTTAGATAAGTTTAACAACAGAAATTATCACTTTGTTATCTTCAATAATCCATTCTTTTGAATATTCAACGGAAATATCCTCATCCACATTCTCTTCTGTACCTTTAAGTGTACATACTTCACAAGCTTCACCATCAAATATTACAAGTGACTTAGCTCTTACCTCTTCACTTATTAAATCAGACTGCTTTTCAACCAATTCCTTGAATTCAGCATTGGTATTGACCATAACACCGACATTAGCCTCAACATCCAAGTCCATGTCCTTTCTCATGTCTTGGATTCTTCTAATAAGTTCACGAGCCATAGCTTCAGATAAGATTTCTGGAGTGATTTTAGTATTTACGAATACGTTTCCTCCAGCAAATTCTGCACTTACAACATCGTCAGGAAGCTCAGTTTCATAAAGAACATCATCTGCAGAGAGTTCAATTTCTTTTAAATTGCCTTCCCTATCTTCTCCTCTGACAACATACTTGCCAGTAGAATCTAAGCTATCCTTAATGGAATTTCCTGTTCCATCTGCTTTAGCTTGTGCGAAGAATTTTTGTACAATTCCCATATCTCCCTTAAGTCTTGGACCTAAGGTTTTGAGATTAGGTTTTGCAATAAATGTAAGGTTTTCAAATTCAGTAGCTGTAATAACCTCTTTTGTATTGGATTGATCTTTAATAATATCTTCAAGTGAGGATATGCTTTCCAAGACTTCATCATCCTGTGATACAACAGTGATGTCACTTACAGGCCATCTTAATTTGTATCTTGCAACATCTCTAGCTCTTGCAGATGCTTCGATGACATCTCTAACATTATCCATCTTAGCTTCGAGTTCATTATCGATTAATGATTCGTCATACATCCAATCATCCATATGAATACTTTCTACAGCTTCAGCATTCAAGTTTTTAACCAAGTTTTCATATACCTCTTCAGATAAGTGAGGAGTAATTGGAGCCATTAAATGGATTAAGGTATTAAGTGTAGTGTAAAGTGAATAGTATGCACCTAATTTGTCTGGGTCATCGCTTTCCACCCAGGTTCTTCCTCTAATCAATCTCACATACCATCTGCTTAAGTCTTCAAGAATGAAATTGTTGATTGCTCTTGTAGCTAAGTGGAAGTGCACATCATTGATTGCTTCACCCACTTCTTTTGCAAGTGAATTTACACGGGACAAGATCCATTTGTCCTCATTTCTTAAAGTGACATTTGCATCAGGACCATCAACTATGCATTTTGCAGGGTCGAATTCGTCAAGAGCCATATAAGTGGTTGAGAACACATATACGTTCCAGAAGATATTGAACATCTTTTTGACATTGTTCAATTCATCCCATACGAACTTAAGGTCATCCCATGGCTTGCAAGCCCATAAAAGGTAGAATCTTAATACATCTGCACCATACTTTTCAATTACTTCCTCAGGTTGAACTACATTACCTAAGGATTTACTCATCTTTTTACCTTCTTCGTCCAATACGAATCCGTGCATTAAAACCTTGTTATATGGAGCTTGGTCCAAAGCGATTACACCAGTTCCTAATTGGGAATAGAACCATCCTCTGGTTTGGTCGTGTCCCTCACAAATAAAGTCATAAGGATACCATTTATTAAACATTTCCTCTTCACGAGGGTAGTATAAAGCTGCCCAACCTGCTACTCCTGAGTCAATCCATACATCTAATACATCAGGAATACGTTTCATTGGTGAATCGCAGCCACAATCACATTTAATCAATACCTCATCAACATAAGGTCTGTGTACTAAATCTTCATCACTTGCAGTGATTTCATTGATTGATTCATTTTTAAGCTCTTCAACTGAACCGATTACCTTGATTTCACCACAATCAGGACAAATCCAAATAGGTATTGGAATACCCCAGTATCTTTGTCTTGAAATGGTCCAGTCCTTAGCATTAGCTACCCAATCATGGAATCTTCCTTCACCAGCCCATTTAGGCACCCATTCCACTCTATCAATTTCAGAGAGCATTTTTTCCTTGATTTCAGGTACTTTAATGAACCATTGTTCAGTAGCTAAGTAAATAATAGGAGTCTTACATCTCCAACAGACACCGTATCTGTGGTTGATTGTATCATGCTTAAACATTAAATCTTGAGCAATTAAATCAGCAATAATGGTGTCATTCAAGTCTTTGGTAAAGCCTTCAGCATAGATACCACCCTCTTCAGTGAAACATCCTGCTTCATCCACTGGACAGTGTATAGGAAGTCCTACTTTTTGACCGACTTCGAAGTCCTCAGGACCGTGTCCAGGAGCAGTGTGTACAAAACCGGTACCTTCACCTAATTCAACATGGTCTCCATGGAAAGTGGTGTGCACCAATTTATTTTCAGCTTCAATTCCCATTTGTTTAGGTACTTGCTCCGCTAAAGGATAAACATAAGATAAACCTAAAAGCTCTGAGCCTTTTACAGTCTTGATGATTTCATACATCACTTCTTTCTCTTCTTCTATGATGTATTTTTTCTCTTTTGACTCTTCATCATCAGGATCGTATTTAGGATTTGGCAATTTGTTTTTGTGAATAACTTCAATTGGACCTAAAACTGTTTCCAAGAGCTCTTTTGCTATGATGAGGATTTCTTCTTCACTTTCATTTAATCTTTCATCTACCTTAACGAATGAATAATCGAAATCTTCATTTAAACAAATAGCTAAGTTTCCAGGAAGTGTCCAAGGAGTGGTTGTCCATACCAAGAAAGATTGTCTTAAATCAGCTAAAGCTTCAAAATCATCACAGTTTTCTTCAGTTAAGAAGTTTTCCTTTAATGGGAAACGTACATAAATGGAAGGGTCATCTCCTTCAGTATAGTCAATTTCAGCTGCAGCAAGTGCAGTTTGACAGTGAGGACACCAGCTGATTACCCTTTGGTCACGGGTAAGCAAATTCTTTTCATGGGTTTTCTTCAATGTCCACCAAGCGGATTCCATATATTTAGGATCCAAGGTCATATAAGGGTTATCCCAATCCATCCAAACTCCCAAGCTTTTGAACTGTTCAGTCATTGCAACCTTATTTTCCATTGCAAATTCCTTACATTTGTCAATAAAGTTGTCAATGCCGTATTTTTCCTCAATTTCCTGCTTGGATTCAATGCCTAACAATTGCTCTACCTTATGTTCGATAGGCAATCCGTGAGTATCCCATCCAGCTTGTCTTCTTAAGCTAAATCCATTCATGGACTTGTAACGCAATAAGGTATCCTTAATAACCTTGTTCCAGGTAGTACCTAAATGGATTTTTCCACTACAATATGGTGGCCCATCTAAAAAGGAATATTGTGGACCATTAGCTCGTAGCTTATTAGTCTTTTCATATATGTCAGAATCTGCCCAAAAGTTTTGGACCTTTTCTTCTATTTTCTTAAAGTCATAGTTTTTATCTGCCTCTTTTAACGGCATATCGATTCTCCTAATAAATGTGATTTTTTAAATTTATTAAAATGGTAAATATCATAAAAATTTAAGATAAATAGATTATCTTAATGATTTTAATAAATTGAAACAAAATATATAGAATATATATTATTATGATATATATTTCTTATTTTGAATGTAAATAAACTTTATTATTAATAATATTTATAAAAATAATAATTACATTATAATTGTAATATAATGGTGAAATTAAAAAACAACAATATACTTGTTAAATTGATTTTAAAGTATAATAAACATTTTAATAATGAAAATATTTATAAATATTCAAAATAAATAGAAAATAATAGAGTTATGATAGAAATATTGGAAAATAAGAATAATGAAACGGATAAAAATTTGAAGTCAATTACACTTAAAAATTCAAATGAAAAAATTGCTGAGATTAAGATAGCCAATACTTTTTTTAGTCGTTTAATGGGACTGATGTTTAAAAAAAATGCTAAAGTTCCACTACTGTTTGAAATTCCTGAGAAAATAAATAAGAAGGAAAGATCTTCAATCCATAGCTTTTTCATGAGATTTGAGATAGTACTAGTTTTTATAGACAAAAGCAATGCAGTTTACGAAATATCTGAATTGAAGCCATGGAATTGTTATGTTCCTAAAAAACCAGCAAAATATATAGTGGAATTTGATAGAAGAGAATTCAATGATTGCTTGAAAATAGGTGATGAAATAGAAATAAAATGAGAGTTGAAGTTTAATTAATTATTGTTAAAAATAGGTGATGAAATAGAGAAAATATATAAAATAAAATTAAATGGATAAAAATTAATGGATAGTGAAATTATAAATCTAAACTATCCAAAAGACTTTGAGGAGTGTCGAAAATCTCGATTCCCTCCATTTTTTGGAGTTTTTGAGTGTTCTCAATATCTATTTCTCTCATATGCATAGTTATGATTTTTCCTGTTGAAACCGCATCATATGGACAAATGTCATTACAGGTTCCACAGCCAATGCATTTCAATAGATCAATTTCCGCGTGAGGAATGATTGCACCATTTGGACAAGCTAAAGCTGCCTCACACTCATCACAGTTTTGGCATTTTGTCTTTTCAAGCTTTGATGGTAATATTGTTTCAACATCTCCTGGTTCAATGTCTACAGGAACCATAAGAGTTCTTACCCTGCCTTTTCCAGCTTGTGCAACAGCATTGGTAACAAGAGTGTCTGAAATTCCATGAACTATCTTAGCAACTGTGTTTGCAGTAGTAGGTGATACGATAAGCAAATCATATTTTCCAAGTGAAAGCCTGCCAGTAATTGGGAAGCTGAATTTTTGATTGGAATCGCTTGCAAGTTCGTTATACCTTCCACCGGTTACAGCAACTACCCTATCATAGAGCCCATACATTTTTAAAACTTCTTCAGAAGCTTGGGATAAAAAGACAGTCAAATCATTGTCTTTAGCCAATTCTTCCATAGCTTCAACGCTTTCCTTAAGCAAATGTCCTGCACCGGTAAAAGCCCATCCTATTTTCATAAAATATCTCCAAAAAATAGATTTAAAAAAATGAAAAAATAAAAGTTAAGAGAAGTTACTCCCAACTAGTGAAAATATTTTGATCAAACTTTTTCTAAAAGTTTGGAAAAAGTTTTGGTCAAGGTTTTTGAGCCGAAGGCTCAAAAAGCTTGGATTATATATGTTCAATGAACTTGTATCCTTCTTCTTCTGTGAAAGCGTAGTGAATGGTTCTGTACCCGGACATGAATTCAGTTACTTCATCCTTGATGTCTACTTTGTCACCTTCAGCAACTCTCCAGATAAATTCAGCTACTTCTTCCATTTCTTTTTCTTTCATTCCTCTTCTGGTGATTTCTTGAGTACCGATTCTGATACCAGATGGGTCATCACTGTCATTTACATTGTCACCAGGAATGAGGTTTTTGTTAAGAATGATGTTGTTTTGCTCTAATTCCTTAGCTAAGATGGTAGCTCTTTTGACATCTCTTACATCCATAGCCACTTGGTGAGATTCAGTGTATCCTAAGTCTTCACACATTACATTGAATCCTTGTTCAGCGAGAGCACCAGCCAATGCTTTAGCGTTTTTGATGGTTTGTTTAGCGTAATCTTCACCAAACTCTAACATTTCAGCGGTAGCAATACCTAAACCAGCTAAATGGTGTAAGTGGTGGTTACTTACTACACCAGGGAATACAGCATTGTCAATCAATTTTTCATTTTTCTTATCGGATAAGATGATTCCTCCTTGAGGACCTGGGAAAGTCTTGTGGGTACTTCCCATAAGAACTTCAGCTCCTTCTTTTAAAGGATCTTGGAATTGTTTACCTGCAATCAATCCAAGCACGTGAGCACCATCGTACATAATGGTTGCTCCCACTTCGTTAGCTGCATCTACAACTTCAGATACAGGGTGTGGGAATAAGAATAAGCTTCCTCCAAAGAGAATGATTTTTGGTTTTTCCTCCAAGATCATTTTATTCAATGCATCAACATCAATGTTCATTACTTCTGAATTGAAAGGATGTTCTAAAGTTTTTAATCCTCTAATACCTGCTGCACTAACATTTGCATGGGAAATGTGTCCTCCAAAAGGAATGTTCATAGCAATCATCTTGTCTCCAGCTTTAGCGAAACCGAAGAAAGCAGCGAGGTTTGCAGTTACTCCAGAAACTGGTTGAACGTTTGCATAGCTACAGTCGTAAACTTTACATGATAATTGTTTTGTAATGTCTTCAATTTGGTCAATGTAAGTACATCCTTGGTATAATCTTTCGTAAGCTTGTCCTTCAGCATATCTGTGAGCCAAATCAGAAGCCATTGCTGTTGTAACAGCATTACTTGTGGTATTTTCACTTGCAATAAGGTTAACGCTGTCTCTCATCCAGTCATTATGAACTCTCATCAAGTCATAAATCTTATTCATATCTTCTTCATATTGATACATAATCATAACACCTATATTCTCTAAAAATTGTAATCATATAATATAATTATAAATTAAATCTTTTTGATAAAATATTAAAAATTTTAAAAGTTTATAAAAATCAGAAGCATAATAAAAAAAATCTAAAAATCTAAAAAATATAATCTTATAAAATTCTTATTAATATATAATATAATTTTTTAATTAAATAAAACTTTTTATTAAATATATTATAATTTATATTATTTTTTTATGTTTTTTGAATTTAGATGATGAATTTTATATAGATTTTGAAAAAGGAATCCTAATTTTTGAAAAAAATCTATAAGAAAAATAATCTTAAAAAAAAACGTTGATAATATACGAACAAATAAAAATTGTTTAAAAAAAAGAAAAAGAAAAAGAGAATAAATCTCTTAATCTATTTTGCAACATCTTCGAGAGCTGCTGCAATTTGTGCCATAATTTGTTCGGTTTTGAAGTGGTTTTGGTTCATAGCACCAGACGGACATGCACCTACACAGGTACCACATCCTTTACATAATGCAACGTTAATAGCTGCGTGTTTGTCTGCGCCTTCACCTTCAATACTTACAGCACCGAATGGACATAATTCTACACATACTTCACATGCACCACATACAGTACTATCAGTGTCAGCAGTAATAGGTTCGATTTCTACTTCACCTTTAGCCATTGGGATAGCTGCTCTAGATGCTGCTGCGGATCCTTGTGCTACTGCGTCAGGAATATCTTTAGGACCTTGTGCTACACCAGCAATGTATACACCGTCAGTTAAAGTGTCAACAGGTCTGAGTTTTGGGTGAGCTTCCATGTAGAATCCGTCGGAAGTTCTGGATAAACCTAAGGTTTGTCTGAGTTCGTTAGATCCTTTAGGAGGTTCTAATCCTACAGATAATACAACTAAGTCGTAGGTGTATTCAGTTACTTTTCCGAGTAAGGTGTCTTCTGCTCTTACAGTTAAGGTTAAGTCATCGTTTTCGATGATTTCAGCAGGACGTCCTCTGATGAATTCAATTCCGTATTTTTCTTGGGAAGTTTTGTAGAACTCTTCGAATCCTTTACCGAATGAACGGATATCCATGTAGTAACAGGTTACTTCAGTGTCAGGTTCGTGGTCAATACATAATTGAGCGTTTTTCATGGAGTACATACAACATACTCTTGAACAGTAGGATTTACCGATTTGTTCATCTCTTGAACCAACACAGTGGATGAATGCAACACGTTTAGGTTCTTTACCGTCAGATGGTTTTTGTACGTGACCACCAGTAGGACCAGATGCGTTGATCATTCTTTCAATTTCCATTGCGGTAATTACGTTAGTGTATCTACCGTAACCGTATTCGTATTTTTCGGTTGGGTCATATGGGTCGTAACCGGTTGCTGCAATAATGGTACCAACATGGAGTTCGATTTCTTCTGGTTCCATGTTACGGTCGATTGCGTCAGGACCACATACGGTTTCACAAAGACCACAGTCGATACAGTAGTTTTTGTCGATAGTTGCACAGAGAGGTACTGCTTGAGGGAATGGGATGTAAGCTGCTCTTACCATACCTACACCTTCGTCGTAGTAGTTAGGTATTTCGATAGGACAGACTTCTTGACATTGTCCACATCCAGTACAGTCATCTTCTTTAACGTATCTTGGTTTTTTCTCAACTTTTACAGTAAAGTTACCAATGTAACCGTCTACTTCTTTTACTTCTGCGTAAGTAATTAATTCAATGTTTTCGTGTTTGTTTGTGTCTACCATCTTAGGTGCGAGAATACACATGGAACAGTCTAAGGTAGGGAAGGTTTTGTCTAATTGACCCATTCTTCCACCGATAGTTGGGTTTCTTTCTACCATGTAGGTTTTGAATCCCATATCCGCTAAGTCTAATGCAGATTGAATACCTGCTACTCCACCACCGATAACAAGACATTTGTTGTCTACTGCCACTTTAGAAGCTTCGAGAGGTTCTAATAATCTTGCTTTTGCAACAGCCATACGAGTTAAGTCTTTTGCTTTTGCAGTTGCTTCAGCAGGTTGGGTCATGTGTACCCAAGAGTCTTGTTCTCTTAAGTTAGCAAATTCAAATAAGAACTTGTTTAATCCAGCTTCTTCTACACATCTTCTGAAGGTAGGTTCGTGAAGTCTTGGAGAACATGCTGCTACTACGATTCTGTTTAAGTTGTGTTCTTTAATGTCTTCTTGAATAAGACTTTGACCTGGGTCAGAACACATGTATTTGTAATCTTTTGCAATAACTACGTTAGGTAAAGTTTTTGCGTATTCTGCTACTTCAGGACAGTTTACGACTCCACCAACGTTTACACCACAGTGGCAAACATATACTCCCACTCTAATTTCTTCGTTATTAATTTCTTCTGCCATTAAATCACCTTGTACAAGTAAAATGATTAATCATTTGATCTAATTTTTTAAATATATTATATATAAAATATTAGACAGTTTAATTTTTCTAAAAAGTGAATATATAAAGGTTTCTATAAATAAGTAGGAGTAAAGTATATATATGAAGAAATTTTAAATTGATTAAAGGTGGATAAATTAACAAATAACGATTATTTAGAATTATTTTAATTAAATAATATTAAATAATGAGTTATATAAGAAATAAAATAAATTTACATCTTTTAATTGGAAAATAAAATAGATTTTGATAAGCCTAAAAAATAAAAAAAATACAATGAAAATTTCAAAAAAGGGTGGAAAAGCCTTTAAAAATTGAAAAATTTCCGAACAAAAATTAGAGTCCTAATCAATTAAAAATTAATTTAAATAAAAAATAGTTATTATTAAGTTAAAAAAATGATTATTGATAATTTTAAAGCTTAAATAGTAATAAATTAAGATTATTTTAAAATTTAAGCTAATCTAAATCATAATAAAAGTAGTGTAACCTTTTATGCAACACCAAAATACCATGAAATTATGCCAATTAAAATAAGTAAAAAAATTGATGAAAATCCATTAAATGTTCGTTAAAGGATAAACATTAAGAATATAGGAATTGTTACAAGACTGAATACTGTGGATGTGAAAATGCAATCAGAAGTAAGTTCCCAATCCAATCTATAGGTAACGGCCAATACCAATCCCAACATTGCAGATGACATAGCAGCTTCAATAAATCCAATAGTATGTTCAAATCCGGTTATGTGAAGTAAAGACAATACTCCTAATGCGATTAAAGGATAAATGATCAATTTTATAATTGAGGCCAAACCTACCTCCTTGAAATGATGCTTCAAGCCATCGATCTTTAAGGACAATCCTAATGATATCATAATGAGTGGAATGGTAGCCCCTGCCAAATAGGTCACCACAGTAGACCCGACAGAGGTAATTGGAATACTGAATATGTTGAATGTTATTCCCAATATGATTGACCATAGAGGCAGGAAGGTTAAGATCTTTCGAATACCAACCTTAATTTCACCATCAAAAATCAATATCAAAATAAAGCTTAAGACTACAAAAATTATTGAAGTGGAAATATCACAGAATACAGCCCTTATCATGCCGGCATTACCAAAGATTCCTTGAGTGATAGGATAACCTAAAAAACCTGTGTTTCCTAAAACCACAACTATGACAAGACTCCAAATTTTCCTCTTGTCCCATCCTAAAAAATTAAGTAGCAAATAAGTTAATACTCCCACTATTAAACTAGTTATTAACATGTAAACTGTTAAAATACTTAATCTTGGAAGCAAGGAAACATCAGCAGTATACAAAGCATTGAAAATCATACATGGTAGAGCCATATTGATTACTATATTATTTAGTGTTTCGACATCCTCCTCTTTCAAAAGACCAATCTTTTTAGATAAGGTCCCTACCAATATCATCACAATGATTGAAACAATAATAATCCTATAGTCCATACAACCAACTAAATAATTCAATAATTAAAAAAATAAAATATGTTAATAAATTAAATTTATTAAAATAAGTTAAAATAGTTTTTGTAAAATTGAAAAAAAATAATGAAAATAAAAAAAGAAATAATTAGGAGTTATTACTCCCAATTAGTGAAAATGTTTTAATCAAATTTTTTAAAAGTTTGCTTAGTCCACAATACCATCAGTAGTTACTTTAAATACAGCTTCTCCTTCCGGTAAGTGAGGACTGTCTACTAATCTAGCGATTCTCTTACCTGCTAAACCTTTCTTCAACCAGATTCTGTAAGTGGAAGCGTGCCCTAATACGTGTCCACCAATAGCTTTTGTTGGACTTCCGAAGAAGGCATCAGGTCTTGCTTGAACTTGGTTTGTAAGGAAAACTGCAACATTGTAGGTATTTGCAACTTGTTGCAATGCATGCAAGTGTTGGTTTAATTTTTGTTGTCTTACAGCTAAGGATTCTCTTCCAACATATTCTGCTCTGAAGTGTGCCATAAGGGAGTCAACAATGACCAATCTCACATTAACACCACTTTGAATCAATTCATTGATCTTTTCAGCCATCAAGATTTGGTGAGAAGAGTTGAATGCTCTTGCAATGTGAATTTTTCTTAAGACTTCTTCATGGTCAAGCCCAAATGCATCTGCGATTTGTTCTACCCTTTCAGGTCTGAAAGTGTTTTCTGTATCAATGAATACACATTCTCCATCTAAACCACCTTTTTCTTTAGGCAATTGGACAGTAACAGCCAATTCGTGAGAAATTTGACTTTTACCTGATCCGAATTCACCGAAAACTTCAGTAATAGCTTGGGTTTCGATTCCACCACCGATTAACTCATCTACACCTTTACTTCCAGTGGTTATACGGCCAACATCACGTCTTCTTTCCATTACATCAAATGCTGTTTCAAAATCAATTTTTTCAGCTCTACGTGCTGCTTCAATAACTTTTTCAGCTACTCCTTCACCGATTTCTGCCTTTACAGCTAATTCTTTAGCAGTAGCAGTAGCTAATCTCATCATATCAGCAAAACCAGCTTCTCTTAATTTTTCAGCAGTTTTTTCTCCAACATTAGGTAAGTCTTCAAGTTCTACCATAAATATCAACCCATTAAACAAATTTATTAAAGTTCATCATACTATAAATCAAGGCTTAAAACTCATTTTTAAAAATCTTTTTAGGTCTAAGCCTTATTTCTTCATCATAATTATTGTAAGTTACATCAGCAAGCAATTCTAAGGTTCTTCCTTCAAGATCCATTGCTTTAGTTTCCAAGAATCCAATATCCCCTTCACTTTCCTCATATAAGGCAACTATATCATCATGTTTCATATCCAATAATTGTTCAACCAATTCATTGAAGAAAGTTACTTGAATTTCGCCAGTATCATCAGTGAGTTTTCCAGGAAGCATCAATAGATATTTAGGTTTATCTACATAATTTCCACAATGAGGACATTCCTCTTCATCCTCATCTTCAAGTGTACGGTTACAGACAGGACATTTTGGCATTAAAATCCTTTCTATGAATGGATCTGAGAATGTACCTTTTATTTTTACGCTTCTATCTTCCAATTCAAGACCTGCAATGTCTTTTGAAGTGTACAATATGTTTTGCAATTCTTCAATGTCTGGAAGACTGGTTAATTCATTGTAGGACGGCTGCAATATATTAGTTGAATTGCCTATGGACAACTCTACACGATTGCTCATATCATTGTAGTTGATACGTGGATTTTGGATTTTGATTGCCTCATTGATATCATAAGGCAAATTGGTCTTATCGTCCCATAATGTTACTGGTATGAAGCCTGAATCGTCACCGATTGTCATGTTTCTAACTAAACCTTTAGTTCCATCTTGCCTTTCGAATTCACGAGTGTCCTCAATTTCCAAGATTCTTGCTACAACTTTGATGTTCATGTCATCTTCATCTATATCAAAGATCTTCTTAGTTTCATAGATTTGCTCTTCTAACTCTTCAAATGAAGGCAAATCAGATGATTCAGCATCAGTAAGCTCAATCACTCTAGTTGTTTTTCCAACATTAAGTTCGACTTCGTACATTCCTAATCTGGTTCTGGCATTTTCAACTTGATATGCTTTTCCAATGCCATAGGAAGCTTCTGCCTTCTCATCCCAGAATGAGATTCTCACTTTTCCAGTTGAGTCTGCAATATCTCCAGAACGAACAAAACCGGTAGTGCCGTCATCCCTTTGGAATGAATGGGAATCGTTAAGGGTGATTAATCTACCAATGATATCAACTTCCTCTCCATCATCTTCATGATCTTGAACTTCTCTAATGGTGATTGGACCCAATTTACTTGCAATTTCATTTAAACTTTCAGCTAAATCTTCATTTTCTTCAGGATTAACTCTTAATTCTGTATTCCAATTGGTGTTTACTCTGTATCCACTGGTTGCATAATCATCGTATTCGATATTACCGCCCATAACTTTAAGGATATCTCCTTTGGATACTTTTAGTTTAGTGTCATCTCCCCAGAGAGTGACTCTTATGGAGCCAGTTTCATCAGTGATTTCAATTGATTTCACGAAACCTTTGGTTCCATCCTGTCTATCAAATTGGATAGTGTCTTGGATTTTAGTTACAATACCTATCAAAGTAACATCCTTGATTTCTTGGGCTCCACCAATTTTGATGATGTTTTCCTCATATTCAGGAATGTCATAGTCTCCTTCAACCTTAAGGATTCTACCGTCCCAATGGGATAATGAGATTTCACCGTTTCTTTCTCTGGATTGCTCATTAAGGATTTTGACAATGTCTCCTTCTTTCAAATCAAGAGTGTCAATTAATTTAACGTCCTTATTCCATAATGTGTAAGCGATTTTTCCAGTCTTATCCTGAATTTCAAGTGAAGTCACTTTTCCTTTCTTACCATTGCTTTCATATGAATGAGGAGTAGGAACCCTGATTAATCTTCCGATAATGCTAACCTTTTCATCAGGAACAATATCTGCAATTGAAACAATTTTTTCTTCATAAACCGGGAACTCCGCAATGTTGTTTGGATAGTTTTCACTTGTCTCATCTATTGATCTAAGCAAAGATCTGGGACGTAATGAAAACTCTTTGCCTCCTCTGAAACCATCCTTACAATCAATCTCTGAAATTTCAACAATGTCTCCTTCACTGATATGCTTGAGATGCTTAATGTTTTCAGACCAGAGAACAAGTCTTACTTCACCTGTATTATCAGCAATTTGCATATTTGCAAGCTGTCCATCCTCTCCTTTTCTTGAAGTGAATGATTTCGGATTGGAAATAGACATTACTCTTGCAATAACACTAAATCCTTGACGACCCGGTTCAACTTCAGCAATTGTTTTTGGAGTGTCAACATCAAAATTAGATACAGTTTCGCCTTTAGTTTCCTCACCAGTGAATGGATTTACCACCATATCTATGAAATCTTTATCACTGAAAAAGGAAGCATCTTTGTATTCTTCTTTAAATTTATTAAATTTGTCTATGAATTCATCTTTTGATAAAGCGTCTTGAACTTTTTCCCAACCATCTTTAATGTATTGGAAATCTTCTTCACTAATATCTTCAGCTAAATTCATTCCATTGAAAAATTCTTTATCCATACCAAACCCTCGTTTTTTTTAAATTATAAATTTAGTAAAAATAATCAAATAAAATAATGATCATTTGACAATTTGCCATTCACTTAAAGTTTTTTGAAATAAGTGTTGATTAACTATGATCATTATTTTATCACAATTTTTTCAAGTTAAATTATAATTTAATTTTTGCTATATATAATAATTAAGACAGAGCATTTGAAAACTAATAGTACCCTTTCAACTGAAAAAATAAAGGACAACAAAACGGCCCATTAATCCCCAAAGCCTTTTAAAAATGTAACCATATAAGATAATCAAATAATGAAATAAGAATAAATAATCATAAAACAAACATTTGTAAAATAAACGATTCTTAAAATTTATCAAACATTTTATTTTTTAAAATTTATTTTTCAAATCATTAAATTCATTATAATTATATATTTATAATCTATATTATTTTAATATTTTTAATATTGGAATTTTTAAAAAATTCTTAGATAAACAAATCACAATAATTATCAAATCATGTTAAATTCTTAAACGAAAATCATTAGGATTCAAGTATAAATATTAAAACATTGTAGCTTATAAAAGTTATGTACATATCGCAAATTAAAATTTTTTGTTTATTCTAATTTCAAAACTTTCAATCTATGTGGCAAATTTTTAAAAATTAAGTCTGTAATTATCAATTAAATAACTAAATATATAAAGATATGCTTTTTTTCATTAAAATAATACAAAATTGCATTAATTTAGCAATTTTAAGTGATAAAAACAATTTAATTAAAAAATAACAAGATTGAAACAATTTTAAAATGAGATAAAAAAATAGAATAATAATTGAAATTTCAAAGATTATGAAATTGACTAAAAAGATGATTAATATGCATTTTCATCTCTTTTGAAAATAGTCTTTAGCATGATTTGAATGTCTAAAGCCAAGCTCCAGTTTTCTACGTAACGAATATCGTATTCAATACGCTTTTCAATTGAAGTGTTTCCCCTATAACCATTGACTTGTGCAAGACCTGTAAGTCCTGGTCTTACCTGGTGCTTAACCATGTATTTAGGAATTGTCTTCTTGAACTGCTCAACAAAGTATGGCCTTTCCGGACGAGGGCCTACAACACTCATCTCCCTTTTCAATACATTGAAGAATTGAGGCAATTCGTCGATACTCATTTTTCTGATGAATGTTCCAACTCTTGTTTTCCTTGGATCGTCTTGAGTTGTCCATTGGGATTTCTCTTCATCCTCATCCTGAACCTTCATGCTTCTGAACTTATACATCATGAATGGCTTTCCATTATACCCAATTCTTTCCTGCTTGAAGATAATTGGGCCTGGAGATTCCAATTTAATTGCAATAGCTGTAATCAGCATGATTGGAGAGGTTATTATAATTGCAACAATAGCTACAAAATAATCCTCAATGATCTTCTTGAATTTGTTGAATGCATCATCTAAAGGAACATAACGTATATTTATGATTGGCAAATCATCAAGCATGTCAACAGAAGGCTTTGCAGGGAAGTACTTGTAATAATCGGGAATGATTTCCGCCTTGATTCCCTCTTCCTCACATGCATCCACTATCTCATTCAAGTGATAATAGTATTCCAAAGGAATAGCTATGACAACCCTATCGAACTTATGGGTTTTCAAGACATCAGACAAGTCTTTAAAGGTTCCTATGAATCTTATTCCTTCAAAGGTTTTTCCTAAATGCTCTTTTCTTCCTAAGAAACCGCCAATGCTGTATCCTAAATAGGTCTTTGACTTGATTTTCTGTGCAAAATTGAATGCCAAATCATTATCCCCAATAATGAGCATATGCTTTAAATTGCGATTGTTCACTCTCATAAACCTTAAGACAAAAACCACAAGAGCCCTTTCGATAATAGCAAAAACCATGCCGAATATGCTCAAGAGAAATAGCATGATCCTTGAGAAATCAGGCTGATTGATAACGAATAAAATAGCTACCAAGATGATGAAAGCCATTATGTCCGCCTTGATTATGTCCTCTGCACCAGACAGTATGGAAGGCTTATTCCTGAATGGCTTATACAAGCCGAAAAAGTAGTATAAAAGGAGATAAGTTGGAATAATCGCTAAAACAGTAAATAAAAAGTAATCAATAAATGGCAAAGATCCTCCTAAAGAACCGAATAGAGTAGTTTTAAATCTAACATAGTAAGCTAGAACCAATGAAAATAGAATTACAAGAACATCTATTACAACAAGCAATGAATTCAATATTCTTTGATTTTCCTTAATCATTTTACCACTCCTTACTTTTGATTACATTAATAAGAATTAATTATATAATTAAACATTTCTATACAATATTAATTATACAATATTGATTATACAATATTAATTTTAAAATATATTGCTTATAAAATTACCTAAATTTTTATGTCCAATTGATAAACATTTGACAGCCACTTTATGAATAGCGGATACTTCAGGACCTTAAAGCATTACGGATTAAATTGAAAACTAATAAGACAGCTATTCCAATGTAAACTGCAATGTTTACAAAAACATTGTACTTTTTGGTATAATGCTTCCTATAGAAAATATACATCGCCCTATAGAACTCATAAATAAGTTTAGGATTTCTCTTTTTGGTCTTTTTATCTTCACTGCTTGCTCCCTTGTAGTGAATGATTTCAGCTTCACCAAAGTAAACGATTCTCCATCCAGCCTGCTTTATCCTGTAACACCAGTCAATGTCTTCCCCATACATGAAGAAAGTGTCATCCAAAAGGCCAATGTCATCAATTGCTGTTCTTCTAACAAGCATGAATGCCCCGACCAAGCAGTCGATTTCATAGACTCCATCATCATCCAGGTCATCCAGATTATAATCGTCCTTTCCACTGCTTGTCTTAACATTGAATAGCTTATAGAAAGCGTTTGCAGGATTTGGAAAACTGCGTTTGCAAGCCTTGTCAAGAGATCCGTCTTCAAGTGATACCTTACAGCCCAATGCACCGACATCAGCATTTGTGCCTTTAGTCATGTAATCCATACATTTGTCGATTGTAGCTTCTTTTACAAGCGTATCTGAGTTTAAAAGGAGAATGTACTCTCCTCCAGCTTGCTCAATAGCTAAATTGTTAGCCTTTGCAAAGCCGCCATTGCTGGAGTTGGCTATAACCTTAACTGTTCCTCTTGAAATCTCATCCTTAAAGTAGTCTTCCAATTTTTCCAAGCTGTCATCGGTTGACTTATTGTCTACAAGAAAGATTTCATAGGTATAATGAGTGGGTTCAGCCAAACATGAATCAATGGTCTCCTTTGTTAATTTAAATGTATTGTAATTAACAATGATAATTGATAAATCTAAATTTCTCATTTTCACACCTATATCAGTACAATCATCCTTAAATAAGCAAAATACACTATTCATTAAACATACTATTCATTAAATCTACTATTAATTAAACATACTATTCTTCATTAAATCTAATTATTTTCTTAAATAAGCAAAAGTATTTTTTATGAGTTTCCATTCTATTTTAAAGTAATTTTTCCAGTTTTTTCTTAAGAATGGAGTTTTTGTTAATTTTTTCCTATTTCCTAATCCTTCCTTGATCCCATCCAAGTAAATGGAACCGTATCCTTTCCTTACAAAGAAAAGGTACTTGATTAAGAATCCTAGGAATAAAAATATGAAATTGATAATCTTCTGTAAAATTGGGAAGTTCTTGTAAATCAGGAACACATTGTTACGGGCAGCCAATTTGATCTTGAATTCGTTGTATCTGCTGCCGCTTGTTCCGCTCCCATAATGGTAAACAATTGAATTTGGGCAGAAATAGTTTTTATATCCATATATTTGAGCCCTATATGCAAGGTCTATATCTTCAACATAAGCAAAGAAATTATCATCAAAAAGCCCTATTTCCTCAAGGACTGACTTTCTATACAATGCTGCACCTGCACATGAGGAGAATATTTCCTTCTTCTCATTGTATCTCTCTACAGGCTGGCCATCCCCAATCTTCTTTGTCCATGCAAGGATGGTATACTCATCTCCAGCATCATCAATCAGCTTTCTATTGTAGTGCTGAATCATCTTAGACTGTATTGAAAATGGATTTTCACCTAACTCGATTGACTCTTCCATTGCCTTGATGATTTCATCCAGAGCATTCCATTCCAATTCAACATCATTGTTTACAGAATAGATGTACTCGCACTTTGCGGCTCTTATTCCCTGATTGACTGCAGGGGCAAATCCTAAGTTATCCTCATTTTTGATAAGGACTATGTCAATAGGATAGTTAGAGCTTTCAATAAACTCTTCAATGAATTCTATGCTTCCATCAGTAGATGCATTGTCAATTAGAATGATCTCTTCAATAAACCTGCTTTGAATCAATAATGTTTCAAAGTAGTTATTCAAGAACTTTAAACCATTGTAATTTGGTGTAACTACTGATACTTTCATAGAATCCCTTTTTAAGCAAAAATTTTAATTTTATTTTTTCTTTGATTATTTTTTAATTTTTTTATCTTAATCTTTTATTTTAATTTTTTAATTATTGATAATCCTAAAAAATTATTTTTTTGGAATACATTTTCTCATAGTATTCCTGATACTCACCGGATTTTACCTTTTCCATCCAATCCTGATTATCCAAATACCAATTGATTGTTTCTATGATTCCTGTTTCAAAGGTGTATTTAGGCTTCCATCCTAATTCCTCTGTGATTTTAGTGGAATCAATTGCATAACGTCTGTCATGGCCTAATCTGTCTTTAACAAATTTGATTAAGGATTCGCTCTTTCCAAGCTCTTTTAAAATGAGCTTTACGATTTCAATGTTTTCCTTTTCATTATGGCCACCGATATTGTAGACCTCACCTAATTTTCCCTTATGAAGAACAAGGTCAATGGCTGTACAATGGTCATAGACATGCAACCAATCCCTAATGTTCTTTCCATCACCGTAAACAGGCAATTCCTTATCATCTAAAGCATTTGAAATCATTAAAGGAATAAGCTTTTCAGGGAATTGATAAGGACCATAATTGTTTGAGCATCTTGTAATGTTGATTGGCAATCCGAATGTTTCTCCATAAGCCCTAACCATTAGGTCTGCACCTGCCTTTGAGGCGGAATATGGGCTGTTTGCTTGGAGAGGAGTTTCTTCTGTGAAATATCCTTCCTTGCCAAGGCTTCCATACACTTCATCGGTAGAAACCTGCAAATACTTTTTAATATCGTGCTTTTTAGCTGCATCCAGCAATACTTGAGTTCCAATGATATTGGTTTTAATGAATATTTGAGGATCTTCAATGCTGCGGTCTACATGACTTTCAGCAGCAAAATGGACTATGTAATCAACATCCTTAACAATGGAATCAACCAATTCTGCATCTTGAATGTCCCCTTTTACAAAGGTGTAGTTAGGATTGTCTTCAATATCCTCTAAATTTTCAAGATTACCACAGTATGTAAGGGCATCTAAATTAATAATTTCATAATCAGGATACTTTTCAAGCATATACTTTACAAAATTGCTTCCTATAAATCCTGCTCCGCCTGTTATTAAAACTTTAGTCATATAAATCACATATTGAATAATTGATAATAATTGATAATAATTGATAGTAATCGATAATGATTGTAATATTAATTTGATAATAATTTTCAATTAGAAATCAGTTTCAGTTTCCTTCATTGGTTTCCATAACTTATCCTTATCCGATAAAAGGATGTTTTCCTCACCGATTCCTTCCAATGGCCAATCAATAGCTATATCCGGATCATTCCAAATGATTCCTCCTTCATCCTCGCCATTATAGAAATCAGTGCATTTGTAAACGAATTCCGCTTCATCAGATAAGACCAAAAATCCATGAGCAAATCCTTTTGGAACAAAAAGCTGTTTCTTATTCTCTTCAGAAAGAATCTCTCCAACCCATTTTCCATAGGTTTCAGAATTTTTCCTTAGGTCAACAGCTACATCAAAAACCTCACCTCTTATTACACGAACCAATTTTCCTTGAGGTTGAGTGTATTGAAAATGAAGCCCTCTTAAAACTCCTTTTGATGATTTTGATTGATTGTCCTGGACAAAGGTCAAGTCGATTCCTTCCTCCTTGAAATCGTTTTCATTATAGGTTTCCATAAAGTATCCTCTCTCATCACCAAAAACTGTTGGCTCAACAGTGAAGACTCCTTCAATTTCACTTTTTGTAATCTTGAATTTACCCATTTTTACACTCCTAGAATTTTCTATCAGCCAATTCAATTAAATATTGGCCATATTCTGTCTTTTCAAGAGGCTTTGCCAATCTCAATAAGTCCTCTTTGTTGATATAACCTTTCAAATAAGCTATCTCTTCTAAACAAGCAATATACAAACTTTGTCTTCTTTGAACGGTCTCAATGAAGTTACTTGCTTCAAGCAAACCGTCATGAGTTCCTGTATCAAGCCAAGCCATTCCTCTACCGAGCAACTCAACTTTAAGCTTGCCGCATTTAAGGTACTCTTCATTCACTGAAGTGATTTCAAGCTCACCCCTATCAGATGGCTTTACATTCTTAGCTATTTCAATTACATCATTGTCATAGAAATAAAGTCCAGGAACCACATAATTGGATTTAGGATGCTCTGGCTTTTCTTCAATTGACAATACATTCCAGTCCTTATCAAACTCAACAACACCGAATGCTTCCGGCTTGTTTGTATAGTATCCAAAAATCACTGCTCCTTCTTCAAGGTTATATGCCCTTTCCAATATTTCAGTGAATCTGTGTCCATGGAATACATTGTCTCCCAAGATAAGGGCAACCTTGTCATCGCCGATGAATTCCTCACCGATTATGAATGCTTCAGCCAAACCATTAGGATTTTCCTGTTCAGCATAAGAGAAGGACATTCCCAAATCAGACCCGTCACCTAACAATTCCTTATACATAGGCAAGTCTCTTGGAGTTGAAATGATGAGAATATCCTTAATGTTAGCTAACATCAAAACTGATATTGGATAATAGATCATTGGTTTATCATATAAAGGCAATAGCTGTTTGGAAACAGCTTTTGTAATTGGGTACAATCTTGTTCCAGCACCACCAGCCAATACGATTCCTTTCATATAATCACCCACTTATAGAAATTATTTTGTAATATAATTTTGTAATATTTTTTGTAAAATTATTTGTAAATTATTTTGCAGTAATCTTATTATGAAACATGTAAACTAATTTAGATTTATTTTAATTTCTTTTTTTAGTTTATTTTTTAATTTCTTTAAAATAATCAAATCTTTCTAAGTCTCTTGAAGAAATTATACAATGATAAGTATGCGCCTAAAGCCTCTTTATAATCTCTCATTGCAACAAAACCTGACGCATTCCACTTTTTATTGTCCAAAACTGAATAATGAGGTCTTGGAGCAGGCCTTGGGAATTCCTCAGTGCTTACTGGAATGACATTAACGTCAACATCGGACAATTCGAATATCAGTTTTGCAAATTCATACCAGGAACATTCCCCTTCATTTGTCACATGGTAAATGCCGTACTTGTCACTATGCAATAGATTTGTGATTGCTACAGCCAAATCCAAGGAATATGTTGGAGATCCTATCTGATCATTCACTACAGTGATCTCATCATGAGTTTCTGCAAGGCCCAACATGGTCTTTACGAAATTGTTTCCATGAAGGCCATATAGCCATGCAGTACGAAGAATGAAATACTTGTCAGTGTTTTCCTGGATTAATTTCTCCCCTTCCAATTTTGTTTTTCCATAAGCGCTTTGAGGACCTAAGTTATCGGTTTCAACAAGAGGAGTTCTTTTGCTTCCATCAAAGACATAATCTGTGCTGATATGTACTAAAGGAACATCAATGCTTTTGCAAGCGATGGCTAAATTTTTAGGGCCTAATGCATTTACAGCATATGCCTCATCATAATGGGTTTCACAATCATCGACAGCAGTATAAGCTGCAGCATTTATGACTAAATCAGGTGATTTCTCACTGATAAACTCCATCACTTTCTCTTCATCGCTTATGTCCAAATCCTTAGAACCGGTACAGATCAATTCAAAGTTTTTTAAAACCTCTCTTAAATCAGAACCTAACATTCCATAGGCACCAGTTATCATTATTTTCATAAAATTCCTCAAATTAAATTAAAAATTAATTAAACTTTAAAGTTACATAAAATATTGGTTAAAGCATTAATTTTAAAGCATTAATTAAAACATCATAATATAATTTTTAGTTTTATAAAATATAAATATATTCTATAAAATAAAATAGCGATTAAATAAAATATTTATATTAAATAAAAATCATAAATAAAATCGTATAAACTGTTAATATTTTAAAAAATAATAACTTAAAAATTTTAAAATAACTTAAGAAATAATTTTAAAAAAATAATTTTAAAAAAAAATTTATAATAATTTTAATCAATTGCAAAGAAGATTATCAGGGCGATATTTATGAAAATTTGTATTGTAGGTCAAGGTTACATTGGATTGCCAACAGCCGCATTGTTTGCTAAAAATGGCTGTGAAGTCCTTGGAGTAGATGTGAATGAGGAAATTGTAGATAAGTTAAACCAAGGAATAGCTCATATTGAAGAGCCTGGAATTACAGAAGCCATTAGTAATGCTGTTGAAAAAGGACACTACCACGCTTCATTGAAGCCGGAAGAGGCGGACACATTTATCATAACAGTCCCTACACCTTATGTGAAAGAGGACTTGAGTTGTGACTTAAGCTATGTGATTTCCGCATGCCAATCCATCTTGCCTGTTTTGAAAAAGGGAAACGTTGTTATCATTGAATCTACAATAGCTCCTATGTCCACTGATGAAATAATAAAGCCAATCTTTGAAAATGAAGGATTTGCAATTGGAGAAGATTTGTTCCTTGCTCATTGCCCTGAAAGAGTTCTCCCTGGACAAATCATGGAAGAATTGGTAAACAACAACAGAATTGTAGGTGGAATAACAGAAGAGTGCAGCCGTAAGGCAGCTGATGTTTACAGAACCTTTGTTGAAGGGGAAATAATTGAAACTGAAGCGAAAACTGCAGAATTGTCCAAATGTATGGAAAACACCTTTAGGGATGTGAATATTGCACTTGCAAATGAACTTGCAAAGATAGGTGCTGAAATCGGAGTGAATGCTCTTGATGTAATTGAAATGGCTAACAAACACCCAAGAGTGAATATCCATAGCCCAGGACCTGGTGTAGGTGGACACTGTCTTGCAATTGATCCTTATTTCATTTATGCAAAGGCACCTGAAACCGCTAAGATAATCAAGCTGGCAAGAGATACAAACAACAGCATGCCGGGATTCGTAATTGAAAACACCGGCAAGATACTATCCAAGCTTGATGCTGATGCAGAAAAGATCTCTGTCTTTGGAGTGGCATATAAGGGAAATACCGATGATGCAAGGGAAAGCCCTGCATTTGAAATAATAACTGGATTGAAGGCAGCAGGATATGAAATAGCTATCCATGACCCACACTTTGACAATCCGGATTACTTTGATTTCGATGAAGCCACTAAAGACTCATCATTGGTCTTGATATTAACAGACCATGACCAATTCAAAAACTTGGATTATGAAAGATTATCTGAAAACATGAAAACAGGAATCATCTTTGACACCAAAAACATAATCAAGGAAGTGCCGGATGAGATTACTTTAATAAATTATGGAAACTTGTATAAATACAACAAATAATTGATTTCTAAAATTAATTTCTAAAATGCAATATAAGATAAATAATTCAAAATTAAGTTTATGCTAACTAACTATCATTAACTCTTTTTAAATGAGGTGAAAATATGTCAACAATTGCTGAAAAGATATTTGCAAGAGCTTCAGGCAAAGGAGAAACTGAAGCTGGTGACATTGTCATGGCAGATATCGATATAGCTATGATGCACGATTTGACTGGACCTCTCGCAGTTGAATCATTCAATAAAATAGGAACTGAAAAGGTATGGGATTCCTCTAAAATTGTAATTCCCTTTGACCATCAGGTTCCAGCAGATTCTCTAGATTCCGCCAATAACCATATATTGATGAGAAAATTTGTAAAGGAACAGAACATTGAAAACTTCTACGATGTAAAGGAAGGGGTTTGTCATCAGGTCTTGCCTGAAAAAGGCCATGTAATACCTGGAACCGTTATTGTAGGTGCAGACTCACATACATGCACATATGGAGCTCTTGGTGCATTTGCAACTGGAATCGGCTCTACAGATATGGCAATGGTCTTGTCTACCGGACAGTTATGGTTCAAGGTGCCTGAAACAATCAGATTCAATGTGGAAGGAAAGCTTAAAGAGAACACATCAGCAAAGGATGTTATCTTGAACATCATAGGTCAGGTTGGAGCGGATGGCGCAACCTATAAGTCATGTGAATTTGCAGGGGAAACAATCTCCAACATGAGCATCTCAGATAGGATGGTCCTATCAAATATGGCAATTGAAATGGGAGGAAAAACAGGACTTATCGAGCCTGATGGAAAGACATATGATTACCTTAAAGACCGTGTAAGCGGTGAAAACAAAAACAGACTTAAGGCATTTATTGAAAAATCAAACCTTAAGAGCGACCTTGACTCTCCAAGCCTTGAAATTATGGATATTGATGTTAGCGAGCTTGAACCGCAAATAGCTTGTCCTCATAATGTGGATAATGTAAAGCCTGCAAGCGAGCTTGATGATGTTGAACTCGACCAAGTCTTTATCGGCTCATGCACAAATGGAAGAATCGAAGACTTGAGAGATGCTGCGAGGATTTTGAAAGGAAACAAGATAGCGAATGAACTTAGAATGTTGGTCATTCCTGCCTCTAAGGAAACTTACATTAAGGCATTGGATGAAGGATTAATCAAGATATTTGTAGAAGCTGGAGCCCTTGTTTCAGCACCATGCTGTGGACCTTGCCTTGGAGGCCATACTGGCCTTATCGGACCTGATGAGGTAAGTCTTTCAACATCCAACAGAAACTTTAAGGGAAGACAGGGAAGTCCAGAAGGAAAGGTTTACTTATCTTCAGCTAAAGTGGCTGCACAGTCAGCTATTGAAGGAAGAATTGCTGTGCCTAAGGAGGAATAATATGAAAGGAAAAGTTTGGAAATTTGGAAATGACATTGATACAGACATTATTCTTCCAGGAAGATACTTGATTTACACTGATGAGGAAAGGTTATCAGAGCATTGCATGGAAGGATTGGTATCTGACTTTAAGTCAAAGGTAAATGAGGGAGACTTCATTCTTGGAGGAACAAACTTCGGATGCGGATCAAGCAGAGAGCATGCTCCAATAGCCATTAAAGGATGTGGAATATCTGCTGTAATAGCCGAATCCTTTGCAAGAATCTTTTATAGAAATGCAACAAATGTTGGAGTTCCGCTTTTGGAAGCTCCTGGAGTGTCTGCACTTATTGAAGATGGCGAGGAAATCGAAGTGGATATGGAAAATGGATTGATAATTTCAGAAAGCGGAAAGGAAATTGAATTTAAGAAATTACCTCCATTCATGCTTGAAATCCTTGAATCCGGTGGTTTAATCAATTATTTAAAGAATCAAAAGAACGAATAAATAGATTATAATTTTCTTATAAATTGTTCTAAAAATTATCAAAAAATTATTTAAAATTATTTAAAAAACTATTTTAGAAAATTATTATTTTTACTATTAATCATCAATGAGGTTAAAAAATGTATAATATTGCTGTAATTCCAGGAGATGGAATTGGTAAGGAAGTTATGGATGCATGCATAAGTGTATTGAATTCATTGGATATTGACTTTAATTTCAATTACGGTGAAGCTGGAGACGAATGCCTTGAAAAAAATGGAGAAGCTTTGCCAGATGAAACAATAGAGCTTGCAAAAAGTGCAGACGCATGTCTTTTTGGAGCTGCAGGAGAAACTGCAGCAGACGTAATTGTAAGGCTTAGACAGGAATTGAACCTGTTTGCAAACCTAAGGCCAGTGAAATCATATCCAAACACAAATGCCCTTTTTGACAACCTTGACTTTATGATAGTTAGGGAAAACACTGAAGGAATGTATATTGCCAAGGAAGAGGAATATACTGAAGAAGGGGCAATAGCTAGAAGAATCATTACCAAAAAAGCTGAAAGAAGGATTATCGATTACGCTTTCCAATATGCTAAAAACAACAACAAGTCTAAAGTCACTGGAGTTCATAAGGCAAATGTCTTGAAGGTCACTGATGGATTGTTCAAGGAAATACTATACGAAGTGGCTAAAGAC
Organism: Methanobrevibacter ruminantium; assembly: GCA_004553595.1. GTDB lineage: Archaea > Methanobacteriota > Methanobacteria > Methanobacteriales > Methanobacteriaceae > Methanobrevibacter > Methanobrevibacter ruminantium_A. The sequence continues at coordinate 184,683 of SFKZ01000001.1, forward strand.
TATGAAGGTGAGATAGAAGTGGAAGACTTCTATGTAGATGCCACTGCAATGTATCTCATCACAAGGCCTGAAAGCTTTGAAGTCATTGTAACCACAAACTTGTTTGGAGATATCCTATCAGATGAGGGAGCAGGCCTTGTAGGTGGATTAGGCATGATTCCATCTGGAAACATTGGAGAGGATGGGGCATTGTTTGAACCTGTTCATGGTTCTGCACCAGACATTGCAGGCCAAGGAATTGCAAATCCAATGGCTATGCTTCTATCAGCTTGCATGATGCTAAACTACTTGAAGGAATATGAAGCTGAAGAAAGATTGAATGATGCAATACTTGAAGTCTTGAATGAAGGAAAAACCTTAACTCCAGACCTTGGAGGAAAAGCAAGCACTAGTGAAGTGGCTGAAGCAATAATCAATGCATTGAATTAATATTAGTTCATAAAAAAAGTGATTTTAAATGACCGATCCAAAAATATCCGTTATTCTTTCTGCATACAATGAAGAGAAATTCATCAGTAAAGCCATTGAAAGTGTAGTGAACCAGACATTGAAAGATATAGAAATTATCATTATCAATGATGAATCAACTGATGATACCTTAGACATCATCAATAGCTATGCAAACGAGGACAACAGAATAGTAGTCATAGACCAGGAAAACATCGGCCTTGGTGCAAGCAGAAACAAGGGCATGAAAATAGCTAAAGGAGAGTATGTCACTTTTCTTGATGGTGATGACTGGTTTAAGGAGGATGCCTTTGAAATCGCTTATAATGAGGCAAAGGCTAAGGATACAGATATCACCATGTATCAGATGATCAATTATGATGATGAAACCGGAAGGGTCTATGAAAACGATTGGTTTAACTTAAATAATCTTGATGAAAGCTTTGATGATGTTGTGTTTTCACCTGAGAAAACAAAGGATTTTCTCTTTGACCTATCTGTAAGCAGCTGCCAAAAGATTTATAGAAACAGCTTTTTGAAATCAATTGACGCAAGCTTTCCAGAGGGAATATACTTTGAGGACATGCCATTTTTCTTTTACGTTTATCTAAAGGCAGAAAGGATTTCAATCATCAGAAAGCATTTCTATTACAGAAGAAAGCACAATGCCTCAATTACTCATGTGGTTGATGCAAACTATTTGGATACTGTTGAAGCAGGTTGCGAACTTATGAGAAGAATGGTGGACAATGGGTTCTACGAAGACTACAAGTTCGACCTTTTAGCTTACAAGATCAATGGTCCGAGAATGGCACTTATGGACATTACAGAGGATTCTAAGGAGCCTCTTTTCAATCTGATAAAGGAAGATTATGAAAAGATTAAAGAGACTGAATATTATCAAGACTACTTGGATAATTTAGGTCCGAAGAAGAAAAAGTTCTTCCTGGATGTCTTGAAGTATGACAACTATTCTGAATTCAAAAAGGAAAATCCTGAATATTGATGATTTCCCATTTGATAATTTTTATGAATGAAAAAATGAAAAATTTAAAAAATATTTAAATAATATAAAACATTTATAAGTAATTACAATAATATATAAAAATATTAGAAGATTAAAATTACAAAATTTAATTATCTAAAAAAAGGAGATTTAAAATGGACGCAGTAAAAATTGCAGCATTGTTTATTATTTTTATTATGGTTTTCAGTGCAGTGGCTACTTTCATTGCATATGTGCTCTAAATCAAGAATAGTTCATGATGAAAATGGTAAATGAAAATAAAAAATTAAATCTAATCAATTACAAGAAAATTTTAATGTGGAGGATAAAAAATGGTAAAATATAATATTGGTGCAGTAGTTGCAGAATTTAATTATGATATTACTCATATGATGTTAGAACTTGCAAAAGCAGAAGCTAAAGTTCGTGACTGTGAAATTACAAAAATCGTAATGGTTCCTGGCGTATTCGATATGCCACTCGCTATCAAGAAATTAACTGAAGCAGACGAAGAAGGTAAAATTGACCTTGACTGCATAATCACTTTAGGTACTGTAATTGAAGGTGCAACCGATCACGACCAAATCGTAGCTCAACATGCATCCCGTAAAATTGCTGACTTATCCTTAGAATGGGGTAAACCAATTTCCCTTGGTATCAGCGGTCCTGGAATGACCAGATTAGATGCACACAGAAGAGTTAGCTATGGTAAAAACGCTGTTGAAGCAGCTGTTAAAATGTGTGACAGATTACAAGACATTTAAATTTGAAAATTTAATTTATTAAAAGAATTTGATTCAATCAATTCTTTTAAACTATTTTTACTATTTTAAAAAATTTAATTGATTTAATCATTATTGGAAAAATTTTGATTAAACTTTCATCACAAAAGTTTAGATGATAATATGGCAATTTTAAAACCTGAAGAGTTAAAGGAAAAATTTGATGACCCATGGATTGCTCCATATGAGAAAGTCATTACAATGGCAGATGGAGATATTGTAGAACTTATTGAATACCACCCATGCCCAAGCGGTTCCAACTGGCTTCTTTATCAATACCAACACAGCAGTGAACTTATCATTGACGCTAAAAGAGATGGAAACAAGCACACCTACCTTTGTAAAGTAGGCAAAAAGCCAATTGACCTTAAGGCAAGTATCAACGCTGCTGGAATTGAAGAAGTGGCAATTGATGAAGAGGCAAAGGAAGTTAAGGTAACCCACGGAGGCCTTGCTGGTGCTGGTGTAGGTGCTGGAATGTGCAGAGGAATGGGGGAAGGTGTCAAATACGTGGATGTCCTTGAAGTTGGAGGAGGAAGTAAGGAAGGAAAAGCTACTGTTGTAACTCCAAAATACGAAAAACTAGTCATTGGAATTGACGACACAGACGTTAAGGATGCTGGAGCAACCTGGACTATGGCGCATAACATTGGCCTTCAATTAAAAGAGGAAGGATTTGAGTATCTTGACCATATTATCGTTCAGTTATTCCCACATAATCCTCACAAAACTCAAAACTGTGTTTCAATTGCACTTACCTTCGCTGTAATGGCTGAAGATAAGGAAAGATTGATCAATAGACTTATTGAAATCTTAGAGCACGACACATTATCCGATAAGACTGCAATATCTATTCTCGAAGGAATTGGAATCCCACCAAAACTTAGAGAATATGCACTGGCTACAAAAACCGGCATGATGGATGTTGAAACTGCTGAAAAGCTTGCAGAAGAATTGGACATTCCACTTATTGCAGTTACAGGAGACCAAGGTAAAGTAGGTGCACTTGCAGCTTTAGGTCTTCATGATGATGTTGATGAGGCTGTTAAAGTCTATTACTAGACCAAGCTTTTTGAGCCTTCGGCTCAAAAACCTTGACCAAAACATTTTCACTAGTTGGGAGTATTCACTCTTAACTTTCTATTTTTATTTATATTGCTCTTTTTCCATTGATTTTACATAATTATCCAATAGATTAAACAGATCTTCTTTTGTATTCATTTTAAATATTTGCTGTTTTAATTCAATTGTTCTTGGCAACTTCTTAACATAATAGGCAGCTTGAGTTCTCATTTTTGGAATTGCAAATTCCTCTCCCTTGACTTCAATGAGCATATCTATATGTTTTTTCAATGTTTCCATTCTCTCTTCCATTGTAACTTCATATGGAAGTGTGCCATCTTCAATATAATTGACACAATCCCTGATAAGCCATGGATTTCCAAGTGATGCCCTTCCAATCATTACTGCATCACAAGATGTTTCATCAAGCATTCTTTTTGCATCAAAACAAGACTTGATATCACCATTTCCAATAACGGGGATGTTCACATTTTCCTTAACTTCTTTTATAATGGACCAATCTGCCTTTCCTGAGTATCCTTGATCCTTTGTTCTTGGATGAACGGTAATGGCTGATGCACCTGCATCTTCAACTATCTCAGCTATTTTCACAGCATTGATTGTATTCTTATCCCAACCGCTTCTAATCTTTACAGTCACTGGAATCGGTACAATGTCTACAATAGATTCTACAATAGATTTTACCTTATCTGGGTCTTTCATCAATGCACATCCTGCCTTTGACCTGTTTGTCACCTTAGTTACTGGACATCCCATGTTAATGTCAATGATATCTACATTTGTATTCTCCCAGATGTACTTTGATGCAAAGGTGAGAGATTCCAAATCTGAGCCGACAATCTGCTGTGAAATCGGATGTTCATAGTCAGTCATGTACAGCATTTCCTTGGTTTTCCAATTGCCGTACATAATAGCCTTGTCTGAAACCATTTCTGTTTCAATCAGCCCACAGCCCATTGACTTTACAATGGTTCTAAAGCTGAAGTCACATACTCCTGCCATAGGGGCCAAAGCTATCTGATTGTCTATTTCAACATTTCCAATTTTCCACTTCATATTAATCAGTTATGATCTTTTAATTTTACATTATTAAAAATATATTTATTTTGAAAATATATAATTCATTCCGCTTATAAGATTTAAAAATATAGGGCGGCATTCATATAATAATTATTTTTCTTCTTGAGGGGATGTTGCAATAATACAAAAAAAGCATGATTAAACTATTTATTAAAAATAGTAAACAAATAGACATTTTTAGATAATATAGGCCCAAATAGACCAATTGCAGAAGTGTCCCACATTTTTGGACCGCTGTTTGACAAGATAGCCAATGATGACCCGATGATAAGCGCAGATATGATAAGTGATGCTGAAAGTTGATTCTTAAGTTCAGTCAATCCTGCAAGTTCCAGATTGACTTTTATTTCTCCCTTTTCCACTTTTGTAAGTGTTGAGTTTATTCTATCAGGCAAATCCTTCATTAAATGCTCAACATCCAAAAGATAGTCATAGCTTCCCTTTGCAACATTAACTGGATTGAACTTATTGACGACTAATTTTTTAGAGAATCTTTGAAGTGCCTCTCCAATATCATTGCCTACAAGGTCAGGCCCTGTACATAATAGCTGACCTAATTTGACATAAGCTGGACCTAATTCCTCTAAGGCCATTCTAATTCCTGAAGAATCCAATTCATCTTCATATTCGCCTTGAGCCGGATTTTTAGGTTTTCTAGATTCAGATATCAAATGTCCTACATTAACTTCTTAGCAACGTTACGGATTTCCTTGATCCTTTGACTAGCTTCCTTTATTTCTTCTCTTGATGCCATACTATCTTAACATAAATTACATGAATTAAACATTATTATAATAATATTTGTAAAAAAAAAACAATTAAAAAATTTTTCTTAACAGGATTAACTTTGTTAAAATAATAATAAAATAAGAATACGATTATATATAAAAAAGTATTTTAACCACTTACAATATATTTTAATATACAATTCTCAGGGCGGAGTGAAATTCTCCACCGGTGGTGATTCATTAAGAAGAAAATCTATTTTAAAATGATAAGTCCACGAGCACATTGGTGTTGATTTGGTGAAAGTCCAAAACCGACGGTGATAGTCCGGATGGAAGAGAATATGAGTTTAAAGTAAATAGGTCCAGATAACTCTATGTTTGATTAATAGAGAATAGCTAAAAATCTAAAAAAATTATATTTACTTAAAAATAAATATCCTTTTTTTGCCCTGATTCTAGTAACTAGAATTAGAAAACTTTTAATTTAAACAACTAAGGAGCTTTACTATGAATCATGAAGAAAGTTTAAAAGGAAGTCCTCAAGAAAGAGTGGAAATAGCATTGGATGCAATTAGATCAGGAAATGGAGTCATTGTAACTGATGATGAAGACAGAGAAAATGAAGGAGACATGATCTTTTCATCAGAACACTTGACTGAAGAGCAAATGGCACTTCTCATAAGAGAAGGAAGTGGAATCGTATGCTTATGCTTAACCCCTGAAAAGGCAGATGAATTAGAACTTCCTTTAATGGTAGAAAACAATACAAGTACTTATGGTACTGGATTTACAATAACAATTGAAGCAGCAGAAGGGGTGACCACTGGCGTATCTGCAGCAGACAGAGTGAAAACCGTAAAGGCTGCATCCAATCCAGATGCAAAGCCAAGTGATTTGAATCACCCAGGTCACGTATTCCCACTTAGAGCTAAAGAAGGGGGAGTGCTTGAAAGAGATGGTCATACTGAAGCAACCATCGACTTGATGAGACTTGCTGGCCTTAATCCTTGTGGAGTATTATGTGAAATCACATTGCCAAATGGAACCATGGCAAGAATGCCAGATGTAATTGAGTTCTCAAAAGAGCATGACATGCCTATTGTAACAATTGAAGATATTATACAATATCGTAAAGAAAATAACGTTTAACCAAGCTTTTTGACTTCGTCAAAAACCTTGACCAAAATTTTTTGCAATTAAATTAAAAAACTAGCAATTGATTAAAAAAAAAAACAACTAAGAAGGGAAATTATAGACAAGCTTTTTTGCCTTCGGCAAAAAACCTTGACCAAAATTCCTCAAATTACTAAAAACAACTAAGAAGGGAAATTATGGAAATTAAAACTATCACAACTGATGTATTGATTATAGGTTCTGGTGGTGCAGGCTGTAGAGCAGCAATTGAAGTGTCCAATCAAGGAAAGGAAGCATTGATTGTTTCAAAAGGATTGACTTTCAGATCAGGCTGTACTGGAATGGCTGAAGGTGGATACAATGCTGCACTTGGACTTGTAGACCCAGAGGATAGTGTAGAAGCGCATATTAAAGACACCTTAAAAGGTGGTAGCTACCTTAATGACCCTAAATTAGTGGACATTCTAATCAATGAATCACCTGACAGGCTCCATGACTTGGAAGAGTATGGCGCTCTCTTTGACAGACAGGAATCCGGTGAATTGAACCAAAGGCCATTTGGTGGTCAAACCTATAGAAGAACCTGTTTCCAAGGAGATAGAACCGGCCATGAAATCATGACTGCACTTAAGGAAGAAATCATCAAGCGTGGCATCAAGACCATTGATGAAGTGATGATTACAGCACTTATCAAGGATGACTCAAACAACATCCTCTCAAAAGTGATCGGTGCAGTTGGACTTGACCTCAAGAACAATGATATCATCTATTTCCAAGCAAAAGCTGTTGTTCTTGCTACTGGTGGATCCGGCCAATTGTTCCCTGTAACCTCAAACACTACCCAAAAGAATGGGGATGGATTTGCACTTGCATGGAATGTTGGAGCAGACCTTATTGACATGGAAGAGATACAGTTCCACCCAACAGGTATGGTCTATCCGGATTCAAGAAAGGGAGTTCTTGTAACTGAAGCGGTAAGGGCTGAAGGCGGAAGACTCATCAACAGCGAAGGTGAAAGGTTCATGGGCAGATACGATGATCGTATGGAACTTGCTACCCGTGACGTTGTCGCAAGGTCAATCTATAATGAGATCATGGAAGGAAGAGGAACAGAGCATGGCGGAGTATATCTTGATGTAAGCCACCTCGACCCAGACTTGATTGATGAAAAGCTTGAAACCATGGTGCTTCAGTTTGAAGACATTGGAGTGGACATAAAAACCGAACCAATGGAAGTTGCACCTACTGCACACCATCATATGGGAGGGGTCAGAATCAACGAAGATGGCCAATCCACTGTTGAAAACCTATTCGCTTGCGGTGAAGTGTGTGGAGGAGTCCATGGTGCAAACCGTCTCGGTGGAAATGCACTTGCAGACACTCAGGTATTCGGTAAAAGAGCAGGATTTGCGGCTGCCCTTGCATGTGACTTGACTACAATGCAGTACAATTTCACAGCTGTTGAAGAGGAAAAGGAAAGAATAGAATCATTGATGAAGGAAGGTTCTATCGATCCAATAGCTATGAAGAAGGAAATTCAGCAATTGATGTGGGAAAAAGTTTCAATTGTAAGAAATGAGCAAAACCTAAAGTCCGCTCTTGAAAGACTTCTTGAAATGAAAGAGGAATTGAATGACCTCAATGTTGATGAGAGAACCCAATTCAATGAATCACTCCTTACCGCTCTTGAAGTAATCAATATGGTTGAAATCTGCATCCTTATCGTAAAATCTGCAATACTCAGAAGAGAAAGTAGAGGAGCGCACTTCAGAGAAGACTTCCCAGAAACAAATGATGAGCTTTGGAAAAAGAGCATTGTCATGGGACCAAATAAAATCAGATTTGCTAAACGTTAGTAAGATTGACTAATTTTTATCAATCTTATTTATTCTAATTTTTGTGGAGTTCAACTCCACTTTTTTATCTTGGAAAAAATAGTTCGTATAATATAGAATTAAATAAAAAAACTAAAAAATATAGGAATAGAAAATTGCCTATTCCTCAGATTCTGATTCTCTTAACCCTTTCATTTCTGCAATAGCTCTTTTTGCCTCACTTAAGATATGGCCTTCATCTACAGTAAGCAATTTTCTACCTTCCATCAATACCTTACCATTACAAATGGTAGTGTCAACATTGGAACCGTTAGCAGAGTAGACAAGATTGGATGAAATCGCATTGCTCATTGGAGTCATGTTAGGATGATTGGTATCAACAAGAATAAGATCCGCTTTCTTGCCAACTTCAATTGAACCTGCATCAATTCCTAATGCATTTGCGCCATTGAATGTTGCCATATTAATCACTTCATCAGCTGTTGCCAATTTAGGATTGAGTGTTGAAACCTTTTGAAGAAGTGCTGCAAACTTCATCTCATCGAACATGTCAAGATTGTTATTGCTTGAAGCACCATCAGTACCTAATCCAACGCATACACCTTGACTTAAGAGTTCACCTATAGGTGCTGCACCTGAAGCAAGTTTCATGTTACTGCATGGGTTGTGTGAAACCTTGACATCATACTTTTTAATCAAATCTATCTCATTTTGGTCCAACCATACACCATGAGCAGCAACAATATCACTACCTAATATGCCCAAGTCATCTAAATACTCAAAGGGCCTTTTATTTTGATGAGCTTCCTTACAATCATTAATTTCCTTCATTGTCTCATTCATATGAATGTGGATACCAACTTGATGCTTATCAGCTTCCTTTCTAACCCTCTCGAGAAGCTCACTTGAAGTGGTATAGATTGAATGTGGACCGAACATTGTAGTGATTCTTCCATCAGCAGTATTGTTGTGATTTTTTATTAAAGATATGTTTTCCTTGAATTCATTTTCACGTTTTTCCTCAATGCCGAAATCAATCATACCATATGACAATACCGCTCTCATTCCGATTTCTTCAACTGCCTGTGCAACTCCATCCATATAGAAGTACATGTCTGAAAATGTGGTTGTACCGCTCTTGATCATTTCAGCCGCACCAAGAAGTGCACCTATGTAACAGTACTCCCTGCTTAAGTGTGCTTCCATAGGCCAGATATGATCGTTAAGCCAAGTGTCCAATTCCAAGTCATCAGCTATTCCACGTAAAAGTGACATTGAAATGTGAGTGTGAGTGTTGACAAGCCCTGGCATCAATATCTTATCAGTAGCGTCAATAATCTTTTCTGCATTTGATTCGTCGATTTCACTTCCTATTTCTGCAATCCTATCTTCAACTATCAATACATCCGCATTCTTTTCTTCAGTTTTTCCATTTCCCAATGGATTTAGTATAGTGGCATTTTTGATTAATATGTTTTGACTTTCCATTGAAACACCTGAATTTAATTATATTATATTATTTTTTTTAAGAATTTTCTAATTGTTATATTATATTTTGATTAGATTAAATTTAAAGATTTTTATTATAGAAATAAATTGAAAAAAAGCGAACCGATTAAAATAGATTAATAGCTAAAGAAAGATTAAGACTAAAATATACGAATAAAAAGATCTGTGTTTAGAAAACCCATTTTTAATTATGATAGTAAAAGGTTTTTCTTTATAAACATATATCTTAGGAAAAATAATATAGTTCGATAGTTTTAATAAATTTTTTTAATTATATAGTTTTAGGGTAATTTAATCTTAAGTCTTTAGCTAAAAATCTATATAAAGTATAATTGAATAAATATCCATTATACTTTATGTATTATATGTTGCTTATTTCATATAAATTTTTTTAATTATTAATTGACAACAATATCAAAACTAGCATAAAAATATCAATTTTAAAAAAATAATAGGTAAAAAAAGATTCAATCAAGCTTTTTTTAAAAGAGCAGCAAAAAATGCTGCCCTTAACATGATTTGATAACTAAAGTGATATGTTTTCTAATTCGGATATTAGATTATATCACAAGATATGATTTATAGAAAGTGCCTAAAGTATTTTATGATAATTGGTTAAAAATAGAAAAGAATAAAATAAGATTATTAGCATAATAAAAAGTCAATTATATTCATATATTTTAGTTTTATCCATTCCATATTGTTAATTTCATTGTGATGCTTTAAAATTTCTTTAAATGAAAATGGATAAATGTTTAATTCCACATAGCGACCGGACAGATATGTGGCAAACTCTCCGGACAATAATTTTGAGTTTAATCCAGTAAGGTATTGTCATGATTTTCTTTTGCAAAGTAAGAATTCAGTTAAATGAAAAGCAAATAATAAAACCAATTTTGTTTTCAGTTAAATGAAAAGTATTAAAATTATAAATAGAGTTCATGCCAACGAAAGTTAAAATATGAAATTTTACAGCCTCATAAAAAAAAAAATAAAAATTGATTAAAACTTTAATAGGGATAATCCCCTTTTTCTTCATATTCCTTTTTTAACCATGCCTTGAATATAGAATCATAAATTTGATATTTCTCATTATTCAATTCTATTAATATTTTATTCTGTAAAGTTTTTAATGATGCTCCAATAGCTCCGCTTTTCACACCTAATTTATTTGCTATATCAATTCTCCTTAATGGTTCTTCAACAAGAGCCACAATAATTCTTTGTTCCTGTTTAGTTAATTTATACCATTCATTAGTAAGATGAACCAATAAGTAAGGCAAGGATTTTTTAAATTCCGAAATTATTTTTTCTTCATTCAATTCTTCATTAGGCGGCAAGAGTCTAGCAAAGCTATTGATGTAATAAGGAATTCCATTTGTGCATTTATAAAATCTTTTAAATCCATCATCCGTGAATTCAAGATAATCCGCTTTTTCAGTCAGGTAATCTTTTGTTGTTTCATATGAGAATGTTTTGATTTCATAATTGAGGATTCTACCCCCAAAAGCGCCTTTTTGACCAGCGATGTCTGATATCAGTTCATCTTTAACGCTCATGCTTCCTGAGAAAATATAACCAATATTTTTTTGTGATTGGATAACGCTTCTAATATACCATAAAAAGCCATTTACATCTTCATCAAGCTGCTTTAGGATTTGAAATTCATCCATAAATATTAAAATGCCACTAATATGCTCTTTGCAATCATCATATATCTGTTGAGGCAAATCCATCACAAAACTTGTAAATTTAGTATAATCTTCTTCTGTTTTAAGAATAGGAATTGGGATTTTGCCTACTGACTCTATTTTGTCCATTATGAAATTGCGAGTTTTAAAATACTTCAGAATTTTTGCATCAATTGTAATAATGTTTGATTCATCACATGCCTTTATAATGGATTCGTAAAATAATCTCATAAAGCAAAAACGATCAAGCTTATCTTTTTTAAATTTATCCATTGCGGATAAATCCATATAGACAACCAAATATTCGTTTTGAAAGTCTTTTTTTAATTTTTTCATTAATGCAGTTTTTCCAACACCCCTAATGCCTGTAAGCAGTATTGTTGGTGTTGAACCTTTTTTAGCTAGTTCTAGATTATCAGAGATGAATGAAATTTCATCTACCCTATTGAAAAACTGTGAGTCATCTAAATCATTATCATTTCCTAATGGTAAACTTGCCATAAATATTCACCCAAATTAGTTAATATTTTGTTAAACAATATATATAAATGTAATGGAAATTACATTATAATGAAAAAAACACACTTGCCATTATGTAATGGAAATTACATCATGATGAAAAAAACACACAAAACATTACATTAAAAAAAATAAATTATCCACTTATTTTCAGTGAATTTTATTTCATAAGTAAAGAAGCAACCCAGTTTAATCAATTGACAACCAAATTTATCACTTCATTTATTTGAAGTTGAAAGTCATTCCTCATTTTTTTATAGCACTTCATAAGCAAGCCCATCGATTTCAACGATTATCACTCCAGGATAATCCTTGACTTCAGCTTTCATTTTCTTTTTTGCAGCGTTAAAAACAGATCGGTAATAGGAGCTGTCATCATCAATTGTTATCAAGGAAGACAGTATGGTTGTAACTGCAGCCATCCCTAATGGAGCAAGAATTATTGCAGGGCCTTGGATTTCTATTCCAAACAATGGTGCGAATTCCTCAAGGAGAAAACCGTTTAGTATCAATGTTCCAAATCCGAAGGTCAAAACTAAAAACGGCATTGCTATTCTTGTTAGTATAGGCCAGAGGATTGCATTTAACAAACCTATGAATAGTACTAAAAGGAGTATGTCATCAAATGAACTGAGCTTGATTCCCAAACCTAAAAAACCTATTAGGTAAATTCCCAGGATGTTTCCGATAAATACCATTAGACTTCTCCTAAAACTTCTTCTTGGGGTTTGCTTTTGGTTGATAATTTCCATTGATCCGGCCGTCATTTATTTTAAATATTTTTCATTAGAAAACAAATTATATAAGAATATATTGGTTAAGTAAAGTATTTAAAATATAAGGAAATTAGATAAAAAAGAAGTTTTTTATACATGTTGTAGATTAAAAATAATAATTTTTAATTTAGACTTAATTAAATTGAATTTAGCTTCTTTTAGAATAGATTTTTATATTATTTCTATTATTTAAACAACTGTAAATTTAATTAAAATATATCTAATTTTTAATCGATTTTTAAAAAAATAATTCGTTTAAAATAAAACGTTCCAAATATAGTTATGTATAGTAAACCCAATTAAATTATGTAAAATATTAAGAGGGGGAAACCATGGTTTACTATAAAGGAAATAATAGAAAAAATACAAATGATTCCGAAAAAACTACAATCACCTTTGAATCTATGCTAAAAAAACGATGCTGTTATGCTGATTCAATAGCTAATTTTGATAAAACAAATGAAAAAGACTTTATGCAGATAATCAGGACAAATTTTAAAGAAGAACATGTATTAAAATTGGAGCCTGAGCAAATATATGCATGGTTAGACTCATATAGGGTTATGGAAAAAATTTCTCTTGATCCTAATATTAATATTATTTTTGAATTTGTCCTTCCCTATGAAGGCGGAAGAAGGCCTGATGTTATTTTATTATCAAAAGAACTCGTCATAGTCTTAGAATTTAAAATGAAAAACAGAATAAAAGAAGAGGATATTGACCAAGTTTCTGCTTATGCAAGAGATCTAAGGGAATACCATTATGAAACAAGAGATAAAAAAGTTATTCCAATTCTTGTTTTAACAAAAACTACAAATTTAAATGAAGAAATAAACAATGTAATCTGCATTTCAGATGACCTGCTCCAAAATACATTAGATAAAATTTATACTGAAAATATTAATCCAACACCATTGGATATATGGATAAATTCTAAATACGAGCCATTGCCTACTATTGTCGATGCAGCTAGAACATTTATGAAAAATGAAGAGCTTCCAAATATTCGAAGAGTAAACAGTACCTGCATTCCACAAACATTGGAAAACTTAAAAGAGCTTACTGATTATGCAAGAGAAAATAAAAAGCATGCAATAGCTTTCGTTACAGGGGTTCCAGGTTCTGGAAAAACCTATTTGGGCCTTCAATATGTATATGAAATAGAAAAAGTAAACTCTGTTTACTTATCCGGAAATGGGCCTCTTGTCGATGTCTTGACAGATGCTTTAAAAAGTAGAGTTTTTGTAAGAAGCTTACATACAATTATTGATGAGTATTTACGTAGCGGAGCATATGACTTTAAAACTAATGTAATCGTATTCGATGAAGGACAACGTGCTTGGGATAATAAACAAATGGAAAATAAACATAAAGGAAAGCTATCAGAACCTGAAGTAATGATAAAACTTTGCGAAGAACGTTTAGACTGGTGCGTTCTCTTGATATTAGTAGGTGAAGGACAAGAAATAAACACTGGAGAAAATTCAGGAATTAAATTGTGGAATAAGGCAATAAATAATGGAACAAAAGATTGGGATATTATATGTCCACCTAATTTATACTCTTATTTTGAAAATGAATCCTTAATTGACAATATAGATAACTCAAGCTTCAATCTAACTATTTCACTGCGTTCCCATCTATCAGGAACAGTCAGTCAATTCGTAAATTATTTCATTGATGGGGATTTGGAAAATGCATCAAAGCTATCGGATAGTATTTTTGATGAAGGATACAGTATGTATTGCACAAGAGATCTTGAATCTGCTAAATCTTACTGCAAAGAGAGATATGAAGAAGAACCTAATAAAAAATATGGCCTAATAGCATCCTCAAAAAGCAGAATACTTCCTAAATATGGAATGGACAACAGGTTTGAAGCAACAAGGATAAATTATGGAAAATGGTTTAATAACCCATCAGATGATCCAAAATCATGTTGTGCACTCAATAAAGTTGTGACAGAATTTGGAGTGCAAGGATTAGAATTAGATATGCCAATAATTGGATGGGAAATGGATATGCTTTGGACTGGAAATGAATGGAAGAAGTATATACTAAAAGAGGATGAAGATAGTGAAAGAAATACCTACAGAAGGAATACATACAGAGTGCTGCTTACAAGAGGTAGAGATGGATTTATAGTATTTGTACCTAATGACAGTAAATTAGACCCTGTTTATGAAATTCTAAAAGAAGTTGGTATAAAGGAATTAAATTGATGAAGGTCTACTCTTCATCCAATTTATCCATAAAATAATTATAAATCTCTTCCTTACATATGTGAGCTAATTTATACTTAAAGTTAACAATAGGCAACTTATTTCCATGATCATCATCGATAGTAGTTTCCTCATGATCCATAGGATATGCCTGACCAATATAATAGAAGTCCTTACCTTCCCCATCACTGTGTTTAACGAACATATGAATTTCAGTTTTTTCATCCAAAATTCTTTTAACTTCAGGACTATCTAATCTAACCCTACTTCTTGTCATCCAGCTAAAGATATCTCTAGAGATAAATTCATCCTGATATTTAGTGCTGCTTGAAATATCCTCTTCTTTTTCATAAGTGACAAAAATAGGACAAGTATTGTGTTTTACTCTATATCCATACATTGTAGAACTGTCATCATGTGGCCAATTCAATAATCTACAAGCATCTTTTCTTGAATATTTAGCATATAAAGTCAAATTATGGCCGTCTGTAAATTTATGATTGTTTTCATATTTACTTAAAGCATAATCAATCAAGTCATTAACGTGACGATAAAAAATAGAATTTGATAAAAACTGTTTAAATTTATCAGAAATCTCAAATCTTTCTTCTAATCTATTAGACAAATCAAATTTAGCAAAATTATTTCCACTATCATCTATAAATGTTAAAGGAATATCTAAATTGAAAAATTCAATACCTGCATATTTCTCTTGATCTTTAGTGATGAAGAAATCCAAATTGAATATATTAAAGGAACTTTCAATGGATTTAAAATCATCTGCAATATCATAACCCTTAAGGCATTCTTCTAGTTTTCTTATAGTGAAGAACTTGTTATAAATAAGCAATTTCAAAATTAAAAGTTCATGAGGCCTTTTACCATCAGAGAATACATCTGTAATGAATTTCAAATATCTGATTTCTTCTGTGCTTAATTCATCTTTATATTCCTTTTCTACCTTTTTCAAGAAATTATGATATGTATCAAAACTATTGTGACTTAAAATTAAAGATGGATCAAGTTCACCGTTTTCATAGAAATCGCATAAATAAGGAATTCTTCCAAGCCTAAATTTAAG
The DNA here is from genome assembly GCA_004553595.1 of Methanobrevibacter ruminantium. Lineage (GTDB taxonomy): Archaea > Methanobacteriota > Methanobacteria > Methanobacteriales > Methanobacteriaceae > Methanobrevibacter > Methanobrevibacter ruminantium_A. Next base: position 200,576 of record SFKZ01000001.1, read on the forward strand.
GTTTTCATAAGCTTCTTTAAATAAAGGAATTCTGGAAAAGTTTGTATTGTTAATAGCTTCATAGATTCTCTTTTTGGATATGCTATCAAAGCTAATGGAGGATTGTCCGGGAATAATCTTGGATCCTTCCATTAGGTATCTGCGAATATTATCCTTATCATAGGTTCTGTCCCCGGATAAAGCAATTGGAATCAGGAAATTGTTCTTGTAATTTCCAATGAAATCAATTATAACAACATATTCCTTGTTTTTAAATTTACGTAACCCTCTTCCTAATTGCTGAATGAAAATAATTGAAGATTGAGTAGGTCTAACAAGCAACACTTGATTGACTTCTGGAATGTCTACTCCTTCATTAAAAATATCTACAGTGAAAATATATTCAATTGGATCCCTTGCATCATCACTTGTCAGCCTATAAATAGCTTCTTCTCTTTCATCTTGACTATTGTCACCGCTTAAAAATACTGAATCATGGCCTCTTTGTGTAAACGCATCCGCCAATTCTCTTGCTTCTCTTTTAGTGCTGCAGAATACAAGGGCTTTGCACCTGTCTCCAGTATGGCCGTAATATTCAGACTTTTCAAGTAAGTAATTTACACGTTCATTGGATACCAAATATCTGAAATCACTTTCATCATCCAAGACTTCACCGTTTACAGTTAAATCACTTATTCCAAAGTAATGGAAAGGACATAATAAATCCTCTTTCAAAGCATCCTGAAGCCTGATGTCAAGGGGCACATTATAATCAAACAATTCATAAATGTTCTCACCATCTGTTCTATCAGGTGAAGCTGTCATTCCAAGCCAGAATTGAGGTTTAAAATAGTTCAATAGCTTTTTATAACTGAAAGCTCCCGCCTTATGAACTTCATCTATGACAATGAAATCAAATTCATCTTGATCAAATTTTGTATAGACATCATCCTTAGACATGGTTTGTACAGTTGAGAACAAATAATCCTTTTCATATTCCTTTGAATTACCTGAAAGAAGGCCAAATTTATCATCTTCACCATTGAAAACTCTTTTAAATGATTTTATGGCCTGATTTAAAATCTGTTCCCTGTGAACTATGAATAAGAATTTCCTTGGGGCAAAATCCTTTACAGCAAATGCTGCTGCATAAGTCTTTCCAGTACCAGTAGCTGATACAAGAAGAGCCCTGTCTTGCCCATTTAAAACTAGAGTTCTAAGTTCTTTCAAAAAGTCTCTCTGCATGGAATTTGGTGCTAACTCTTCTTCTGTCTCTTCTTTGATTTCCTTATAATCTCTATTGAAATCTCTAAAGTTCTTTTTATAATTATAAATATTTTCATATTCCACTATGATATCATCTATATTTGAAGATTTTTTCCATAGATCATCAAATTCTTCAATTAAACTTTTTAAAATTTCTCCATCGTAGAGGGAAGAAAATCCAATGTTCCATTCCTTATTGATTGTTAAAGCATTTAAAGTAAGGTTAGAACTACCTACAATGGCCTTATAAATATCATTATTCTTAAAAATATATCCTTTAGTATGAAAACCATCAGTCTCATCCGTTTCATACAATTTTATTTCAATATTTGATAAATCATTGAGCTTTCTTAAAGCTTCAGGCTCTGTAAAAAATAAATAGTCAGTAGTGATAATTTTTCCTTTAACTCCTTTTTTCTCAAGCTCCTTTAGATCTTGTAAAAGTGGAGTAAGGCCTCCCATGGTGATAAATGCAACACTAATATAGAACTCTTCACAGTTGTTTAATTCATCTTTAATTGAATTCAAGACCTTATGGCCCTTACCGTTAACCAATAGTCTTGGCCTATATTCTGAAGAGGACTCATAATCTCCATTGATAAAAGCAGTCTCTGCCCCTTCCAAGATGATTTTATCTATATCTTTGTTCATTTGCACACCAAAAAATTAGAAAGTTAATGATTCTTTAATGTAATTTACGGCCTTAATGTCAGCTTGAATCCATTCCACTGAATCAAGCTCATCTAAAGATAGCCATCTAGCTCCCATGTGTTCCAATAGCTCAATATCGCTTTCTAAAACACATTCAAAGCAAGACATGTAAAGGTAAAAATTAGGGTATTGCCATTCTAGATCTAAGGCAAATTTTTCAACTAGGATATCAGCATTTAATTCTTCCTTTATTTCACGAACTAAAGCTTCTTCCTTGGTCTCACCCTCTTCTATCTTGCCGCCAGGAAATTCCCAAAGACCTTCAAATTCTCCGTATCCTCTTTGGGTAGCTAATATTTTATTGTCTTTTTTTATAATAGCGGCAACGACAAAAAGCTCTTTCATTAAATAACCTCAATTACATTATAAAATATAATATAAAATTAATTGAATATAAAATTTTGTAAAAAAAGATTGTAAAAAAAATAAAAAAAGAGAATAAGAATTAACTTATTCTAAAGAATTAATAACCTGATAAGCAGGACTATCTTCAGCTGCTGGAAGCTCTTCACTTGCAGGCATTCCTTCAGCAACTACAATAGGTTTTCCACCATCACTGCAAGTATAGAAATATCCTTGAGTGTCTTCAAGTTTGTAAGTGGATTGACTTACATCAAAGTTGCCTACTTTCAAGTCCTGTTCATCACTGAACTGGCATCCAGCAGTTTCAAGCATTGCCTTGAATAAGCTAATATCACTATCTGAATCCAGCTGATAAACAAGAACAGTATGATTCTCATCCAATTCCATTCCAACAGAAACGTCATCCTTGTCAACAACTTGATATCCATCTGGAATATCAAAGGTATAGTCTCCCACTGATTCATAGTCATCAGCAGCTGCAACACCAACTGCCAAAATCAGAACCAGAATCCCTATAACAATATTCAAATCTCACTATAAAAGACCTTTTATTTAAATCTGCACTATCAATACATTCTCACTTGTATACCCCTCAAGCTCTAAATCATATCTTAAAATTGATCACTGCCCTTAAAGATATAGATAAGTGCAATTGTCTAACTTGTACTGAAATCTCCTTATGCGAAATTTAGAGCTGATGCTAATCCACATAAAACCATACATAAATTTCTCTCCTAATTTTACTTATTTTTAACTGTTTCATTATAATTTCACATTTTAATTAGAATATTGACTTTAAATTTTAGAAAAGCTTTATATAACATCTTAAACAGATTATTTTTAAAAATAAATAAAAAATATAACTTAAAAATTTTTTACTTATAAGTAAAAAAATCTAATTTTTAAAAGTTTTTTACCTACAAGTAAAAAAAAAAACTTTTTAAATAGATGTTTCCATTTATAAATTCCTAAAAAGCGAAGGGATAAAGACATCCCCAAAGACCATTTTAAATTATATGGAGCACATATCAAACTCTCATTTGATCTACTGCGCCAAAAGAGAGGATGTTAAAACAAAAAACATTCTGAAGTCACAGGAAAAATATTACGTAGTTGATTCAAGTTTCTATAACATGCTTAACTGGGAAGATGACTGGGACATGGGCAGTCTCCTTGAAAACATAGTTTATATAGAATTGCTTAGAAGGGGATATCAACTTACAATAGCTAAAGTCAATGACCTTGAAGCTGATTTCAAGTGCAGGAAAAACGAAAAAATAATCTATATACAGGTATCTGAGAGCATCCTTGAGAAATCCACAAAGATGAGGGAACTGGAACCTTTGAAGAGAATTGATGACAATTATCCCAAATACCTCATCACAGCAGATAACATGAAGCAAAATCTGGGAAGCTTTATCCATTTGAACATTATAGACTTCCTATTATCCGATGATGAAGAATTTTAATTCCACATTTTCTCTCTAAATGATATCTTAAGAGCAATTTAATAGGATGATGAGGAAAGATTTTACCTTTTACCATATAAAACTATATATAAATTTACTCTCCTAGTTTTAATTATTTTTAACCATATCAATATAATTTCACAGTTTAATTATAATATTGACCCAAAAATAAAAATTACGAAATAAAAGCAATATTGACATGAACCTATTAAAAAAAGTTTTAACTAAAAGAAAAAAAGAAAAAAAATAAAAAATATTTGAATCAGTCATCCACATTTACAATATTGCCAATCATGTCGGTTACTGTATTGTTCAAAGGATCAATGTCCCCTTCATCGGCTGGATAGAGATAAACAACAAACAGATCATCATCCTCATCCACATCTACAACATCATCGCAAAAATATAGAACTCCGTGGGATTTTCCTTGGGTGAGATTTATTGCATCTATATTGAAAATGTCGCTTGTGAAGTTTGCCATTGATTCGTTGTCAAATTTGTACCCTTCCCTTTCAAGGTTTGCCTTGAACTGGTCGGCGGTCATTGCATCATCTGGAACAGACAAGTCGATGGAATGATCATCATCCATTGCCAAACTGATAAAATGCTCAGTGCTGTTTACAATGGTGAAATTGTCTGGCACTGTAAATTTAAAATCCTCAATGATGGCTTCGTCAGCTGAAATGGCTGCAATGCTAGAAGCGACCATTAGAATCATTAAGCCTAGTAACAAATGCTTGAATTTCATACAATCACCTAATTTAATATATTCAAAATCTAGACTATAAAATTTTTCTTAATCAAATTTAGACTGAACCTAGAAAAATGAAAAGAAAAAAAAGAAAAAAAGAGAATAAGAATCAACTTATTCTAAAGAATCAACAACTTGTCTTCCTGGATTGTCATCTGGAGCTGGAAGCTCTTCAGATGTTGGAACTGCATTAGCAACTAAAACAGGAGTCCCTTTTCCATCATCACAAATGTACAAGTATCCTTGAATGTCCATGTAAGTGAAAGTGGATTGATTCACATCAAAACTTCTTGATTGGAAAGTCTGTTCATCTGCAAATTCACATCCTTGGGAATCAAGAAGTGATTTGAAAATATCAAGATCTCCTGCATCTTCAAGAGCATAGACAATTACTGAATGATTATCATCCGCTTGCATGGTGAGCATATTGTCTGCCTTATCTGCAACTTGATATCCATCTGGAATGTCAAAAGTGTAATCCCCTAAGGAAGCATAGTCATCTGCAGCTGCAATAGCTGTCATGCTTCCTGCCAATATCAAAAGCATTAATCCTAAAAACAAGTATTTAAATCTCATTTTATCACCTAATAATAGTTCTTTTAAATGCTTATTTAAATTTTTTCAAATGATTTGATGACTTTAAAAAGCCCAGATAATTGTTAAACTATCCATTACAAATAGTAAACCACTTTTTTCAATGAACAAAGCTTATATAAGATTAAATTCATAATATAACTAATTAATCATCCTTTAATAAGCAATTAAATAGAGATGATACAATGAAAGTCATTGAAGAAACGAAGACTAATAAATCTGTCTTCTTAATGTATTCCAAATTGATGTAAACCTGTAAAATTATTTCATTCTTGTTATAATTTATTAAAATCTTTAAAAAATTATATAAAAGTTGTAAATTTCAATTTAACTATTAAAATATAATTAAAATACTAATTAAAAGCATTTAAATAAGATAAAATTCAAAATAAACATAAATATTAGTTTATGGAGGATTTTAAATTATATGCATGAAGAAAAAAATACAGGAGATAAAGACAAAATAGAAGATAAATATTTCAAGCAAAGCATTCCTGGATTAAATCGATTATTGAATGTACTTGGCATACCTGGGGAAATTGTTAAAATTCTTCCAAATGAATATCAAAATTATAGAGATGAAACCAAAACAATGGATCTGGTATTTGATTTGAAATCAAAGGAAACCTTAAATCTAGAATTTAAATCAACATATGTCAAAAAAGAGGATATAGAAAAATCTCTAGATTATGCAACATATCTTAGAATAAAATACAGAAAGAAAACAAACAGCTACTTCATCAGCACAGTACAGAAGAAAAATAACGAATACGAAGATGAGTGGCATAACGAAAACAAGTATAAAATTCCATTAAAGACTTTTAAGGAATTCAGTGGAGAAGAGCATCTGGAAAATTTAAAAAATCTATTGGAAAAGGGTGGAATAGATGATGAAACCCAGGAACTTAATGATCTATTGCTGATTCCATTTATGGAATCGGACAAATCACCTAAGGAATTGATTGTTGAATGCATTACATTAGCAAATCAGATAAGAACTGTAAACAGAGACAAATTAAATGACATTAAAAATTTATTATTGTTTCTAGCTACCAAATATACTGATACGGATGAAGAATTTGATGAAATAGAGAGGTTGGTGAAAATGGAAGGCGGAATGATACAAAACACAGTAAAACAAATGAAAAGAATATATGGAGAAAAAGGGATAGATAGTGTTGCAATAGAACTTGAAAAAATCGGAATAGAATCAGAACTTATAGAAAAAGTAACAGATAAAGCAAAAAAAGAAATACAAAAGCAATGAAAAAAGAAATTAATATGATTAAAATAATAAAATGATTGAGATTTAAAGACTTGAGAAGAAATTACTTTTTAGGAGATTGCATTATTTTAATCATATCGTGTTTTTAGTGTGTGTTATGATTTGCGTTTTAAGAGCGATAAAACTATGTCTATAGCAATAAAATTGCATATTAAGGAGGGTATGTTTTTAAAAAAAAAGAAATTTTAGAAATGATTAAAATTTCTTCTTTAGAAAAAATATAACGATTGTTATATTTTTCTATACTATAATATAACAATTGTTATATTTAAATGTTTCGATAAATTAATTTCATTTTGAAAAATTATTTTAATTTCGTTAAAATATTAAAAAACAATTAAAATCCAATATTTAAAAAAACTAATCCATTTAAATAACATAAACTTTAAACTGGGGTTATTTATAGATTATCTTGGCGAAAAAATGAAAAATAATGAAAAAACAGATTTAGAAAAAACTAAAAGACAAGTACTTTTGCCTTCTATATCCTGGAATAAACACCATTCTTGAAAATTTGGATTTCCATATAAAATAGTGAGACCATGTCCAACCAAAATCGTAACATATGATGGAAAGGAAAGAAGGGCAGATTTCTTTGGGCAATTGGACAATGAGGACATAATTAGTTTAGAGGCACACTCAACTGCAATAAGAAAGGAAGATAAGGAAAAATTTTTTGACTATGCATGTTATATGAGCACTAAATATAGAAGAAAAGTCCACACATTAGTCCTTAGCACTCATTATAATGACAATGATGAGCTTATATTCAATTGGCACAATAATGACGGGTTTACTATACCTTATAAATCGTTTAAGACCTTGGATGGTGATAAAACTATAAATAATATAAGTATGAAAAACTAAAACAACAATGCTCAAAATAAATCTGAAAATAAGATCTTGAAAAAAATGTAAAAAAATATAAAAAAACAGTAAAAAGTAAAATGCTTATCACTAAATAATAGTGATAAGAATTTTGGTCCAGGTTTTGCGCTCCGAAGGAGCGGAAAAGCTGGGTCTATAATTCGCTAATAGCTAATTCGATGTCTTCAGCTTTAACGGTTTTACGTTTTGCTAATTCTGCGAATTTAATAGCTTTTTTAGCAATTTTAGCAACTTGTGCTTCTACGTAAGCGTTTAATTCTTTTTTAGCGTCTTCGCTTACTCTTTCAGCACCAGCATCTTTAATGATTCTTCCGATAGGAGCTACAGGAATTGCCATAAATATCATTCTCCATAATTTTATTTTAAAAAACTATACTTATTACTAATGCAATAATTAGTGTAAACTTATTCAGACTTCATATTTTTAAAAAATACTAGCTAAACAAGCTTTTTTTCATAAGTACAATATTACTTATAATTTACTAGTATATAAAGGTTTCTAAAAAATAACCCTTATAACGCCTTTAATTAACAAAATATGATATATTAGGATATAGAATTTGAATTCAGTAATTGTAATGATTTATAATTAAAAATCATTAACTATATATACAACAAATAAAATTCTAGCAATTCATATAGCATATAAAAAATTAGTTTTTAAAAATTGAAACTAAACAAAAGTAAAATTTATTATTTCAACACATTACAAACTATGGAAAAACATTAGAAATTTTCAAAATTCAAACATATTGAAAAATTGATTAATATTATATAGAAATAAAACTAAAATAATTGTAGATAAAAAATAATTAAATGGATGAAATCATGAAACTTAAAATTGCAGTGCCGTCAAAGGGCAGAATCAGTGATCCTGCAGTAAGAATCTTGGAGAAGGCAGGGCTTGGCCTCAAGGACAGCACAAACAGAAAATTATTCTCACAAACTTACAACGAAGATATAGACGTGATGTTTGCACGTGCTGCAGACATACCGGAATTTGTGGATGAAGGAATCTGTGACATGGGAATCACAGGATACGACCTCATAGAGGAAAACGATGCAGATGTTGAAATCCTCATTGACCTTAACTTCGGTGCAACCAAGCTTGTATTGGCTTCCCCTGATGACAGTGAAATAGAAACAAAGGAAGACCTAAAAGACGGAATGACAATAGCTACAGAGTTCCCAAACCTTACAAGGAAATACTTGGATGAAAACAATCTAGAAATCAAGATCGTAAAGCTTACAGGATCAACTGAAATAGCTCCATTCATTGGAATAGCTGATGCAATCACAGACCTTACAAGCACAGGAACCACACTCAACATGAACCATTTGAAGATTGTTGATACAATCCTTGAAAGCTCAATCAAATTAATTGCAAACAAGAAGTCATTTGAAGAGAAGAAAGACCTTGTGGAAGCTGTAAGCACTTCCATTCAAGGTGTGCTTGAAGCTGGAAGAAAAAAATTGCTTATGATGAATGTGGCTAAAAAGGATCTATGTGAAGTTCAAAAGGTCATGCCCGCAATGAGCGGACCAACCGTATCTGAAGTGTTATCAAAAGAGGAAACAATGGCAGTTCAGGCAGTGGTTGGAGAGGATGAAGTGTTCGAGCTTGTAAACAAGCTTAGAAATGCAGGTGCACGTGACATTTTAGTCGTTCCAATAGAAAGAATCATTCAATAAATTATTGTGGTTAAATGAAATTCCTAAGATTCAAGAACAAGGCGGATAGTCTAAACAATGACTTAAAAACCAAATCAGGTTTCCTAGACGATGAAGGCAAAGTCATCGAACTGAAGGGAGACATTCTAGACTATTTCAATAAGGACATAAAATCAATTTTAGACAATATGGTATCCTCACACAGTTTAGATGACATTGAAATACTGTCTCCAACTGAACCATCCAAGATAGTCTGCATTGGCCTCAATTACAAGGATCATGCTAAGGAATTGAATCTGGACTTGCCGGAAAGTCCAGTGATTTTCATCAAGCCATCAACAACAATAAACAGAACAGACAACATAATCCTCTATCCGAAAGTCTCCAAGCAAATAGATTATGAAGGAGAGCTTGCTGTTGTAATTGGAAAGGAAACCAAGCAAGTAAGCGTTGAAGAAGCAGATGAATACATATTCGGATACACAATAATAAATGACGTTACAGCAAGGGACTTCACCCTTGGAGACGGCCAATGGACAAGAGGAAAAAGCTGTGACGGATTCGCTCCAATGGGGCCATATATTGAAACATCACTTGACCCACTGAATCAAAACATCATAACCAAGGTAAATGGTAAAACAAGGCAAAACTCAAACACTTCACAAATGATATTCTCTCCGCAAGAAATCATATCCTATCTAAGCGAGACCATGACATTGAATGGAGGAGATGTAATAGCTACAGGAACACCCCCTGGAGTAGGGCCAATGGATGCAGATTCAATTGTTGAAGTGTCCATTGAGGATATAGGAACATTAAAGAACTATCTAATCAAGGAATAGATAAGTTATTATAATATTAATAAAAGAATAATAATTGAATGAGGTGGAAAAATGATATTTGAACTTATAATTATTGCAATCATATTAATGATCATCTTTGGTATCCTAAAATGGATGGTGAAAATCGGCATTAGAATATTCTCTATAGGAGTTGTCTTATTCATCATTCTCATATTATTAGGAATACTATTATAAAACCATTAAAATACAAATGCAGACTTGTGTTTCAAGTGTAAAAATCTAAGGAGCGTAATACTATATTTGGCCATGAAAACCTTATTTCATTAAAGGATTTTGAAAAGGATGAAATTGAATTCATCTTAGATGAAGCAAGCAAACTTGAAGATGTTGCTAAATCAAAGAAGTTATCCAGAGAGCTTGAAGGAAAAATATTAGGACTCTTATTCTACGAGCCTTCAACAAGAACAAGACTTTCCTTTGAAACTTCCATGAAAAGGCTTGGAGGGGAATGCATTGAGCTTGGAGACGCTTCCAACAGTTCAGTTGCTAAAGGGGAAAGCATTGCTGATACAGCAAAGATGTTTGAATCATACTGTGATGCAATTGTAATAAGACACGACCTTGAAGGAGTGTCACGTTTCCTATCAGATATCGTGGATGTTCCAATCATTAATGCAGGAGATGGTGCAGGCCAACACCCAACCCAGACATTATTGGATCTTTACACAATCAAAAAGCACTTCGGAAAAATAGACGGATTGAACATAGCGCTTCTTGGAGACTTAAAATACGGCCGTACCGTACATTCCCTATCATACGCTTTAGGAATGTATGATGTGGAAATGACATTTGTCTCACCGGACCAGCTAAAGATGCCTAAGGAAACATTGCATGACCTTGAAGAGAACAATATCAAGTTCAAGGAAACTAATAACCTTAAGGACGTAATTGATGATGTTGATGTTCTCTATGTCACAAGAATCCAAAAGGAAAGATTCCCAGACGAAGAGGAATACGAGGAAATCAAGGGAGCTTACCTAATCAATAAGGAATTGCTTGAAGGAAAGGACCTTATCGTCATGCACCCGCTTCCAAGAATAGATGAGATTGCATATGATGTTGACGATACAAAGTACAACAAGTACTTTGAACAGGCTGCAAATGCAATTCCAGTAAGAATGGCTATCTTAAGAAACTTGATTACTCATAGGTATGAGTAATTACCTTTTACTTTTTTTATTTAAATTATTCAATAATATAATAATTTCATTATAGATTTCTTCACTGACACCTACATTTTTCATATAGAATTTGCTATCATAATCAGCGTAATTCCTAAATCTTCTAATTTTTCTCAAGTTTTCACCTAAGGCTTTCTCATCACCATAAGATTTTTCCAATTCATTTATTAGAAATGAATGAGAACAATTGGAAGGAACTGTTTTTTGATATTTATCTTCATAATAATTCTTCACTAAGCCAAAAGCTGCATAATAAAAACGGCCTACAGCAGAACGTTGATACTCTTCCTTTTTGGAAATATTTTTCATACATCTTCCAACATCATAAAATTTATCCCAAGTGAAAGTCAAAACAATACCTCCACTAATAGCAAACGCTTTACCTTGCAGTTAGAGACTTTCAAGCCATCTATTTCCCTTTCTAAATCATGCAACTTTTTACGATTGGTTTTGAATTCCTTTTCATCACCATGAATGCATAGCATCAAATCTTCCAAATCCTTTATTTCAGGATCTGTTGCATATGATAATGAATAGAAATAATCTGGAAAATAAGATTCAAGCAAAGGATAGACTTTCTCAATTAACTCCAATAACCCAGTATTGGAACGAATAAAATCAATAATCTCTTTTTGATTGATTAATTTAAAATTATCTAATATGCAATCTCTTTTATTTTCTTCAATTAACATACTATCACTTGTATCAAATCATATATCAACTAAAAGTAATGGTTAACATTACAATTAGAAACTTTCAATTTCTCTATTTCATTTTCTAATTCTTTTAATCTCAAACAATCCTCATCATAAACTTTTTCATCCCCATTAATAAATAGCATGATATGCTCGAGATTGATAATTTCAGAATCTATTGAATATAATAAACAATAAGAATATTTTGGAAAATAGCTTTTTAGCAAAGGATATGCTTTTCTATTAATTCCAATAAACCATTATGAGAACTTATAAAATTTATTATCTCATCACGATTTATCAATTTAAAATTATCCAATACACACCCCTTTTTACTTTCATGTATTATCAAAATATCACCTTTTTTAAAAATTAATTAAATATCCTTATTTCTTAAATAATAGTTTAAAAAAAGTTATATTTAAATGTAACTAAACTAAAAAGTCTTTTTAACGAAATTAAATCAATTTTATACTGATATAGTAAAATTAGAGTGATTTTAACAGATATAGTTTTATATAGTAAACCATAGGAAAATGAAAAAATTATAATAAAAATAAAAAAAGAAAAATTATGGAAATCTATTCATTGCTCTTCAAGGATTCAACCATATTCACCTTCTTGATCTTTCTTGAAAATGCTAGATTAACAAGAACAGACAATCCAAAGGTAATGAGGAAACTAACAACAAAATTCCATAAGTAAATGTTGATTGGGAAGCAATACTCATCACCAGTTGACCCCATCATGATTCCCATCAAGATATAAGCTCCTGGAATAGCTAGAATAAACCCAATGGTTGAGAACCATAGGTTTTGAGTAAGCAAAAGCCTTCTCAAGCTTTTTGAATTGAATCCAAGAACCTTGAGGGTTGCAAGTTCCCTTTGAATCTCAGTGAATGACAACAGGCCTAAATTATACAATACCACAACTGCCAAGACAATTGCAAAGGTAGTGAGGACACTTACCATCAAGTCCAATGCTTCAGTCATTGTGTTCCATCCCTTTCTGATGTCTTCACTTGTTGTAATACTGCTTACTCCAGCATAGTTTTCCTTCACGTCCTTTTGGGTTAAGACAACATTTGTGCTGTAGTTGTAGTCATCCCCTCCAATCTCATCAAAGACTTCAGGAGACATTATCAATCCTTGGCCGAATGGAATGGAATAGGTTTCTGTAATCTCTGAATCAATCCATTTAGGGTTTCCTGCAACATGCCACCTTACCTTATCTCCGACCTTCAATCCAAGAACTTCAGCCATCTTGTCTGAAATGGCTATTCCATCAGGATCAAGATGTATATAGTTTCTATTAGCATCTGTGACCTTGTAATACTCTGAATCGTTCATTACCGTAAGGGTTCCTGTCTTCTTGATTCCCTTATACTTCAATTCAATAGCCTCTTCCCTGATTCCTTCACCACCGGTCTCATCCAGGATGTGGTCCAATTGTGAATCTGTAATGTTTTCCTCCAATATCAACTTTGAATTGAAGTTATAGATCTGATTGTACTGCCAATCCTCAACATCGTTGATTGAATCGACCATTCCAAATGCAGATATTACCAAAAGGGCACATGCAAACACTCCAAAGACACTCATGATAGCTCTGGTCTTGTTCCTTTTTGCATCCCTATAGTTCCATCTTTCATTGAAGCTGAACCTTTTCCATATCTTTGTCCTTTCAATGAGGCCTGAACTTACAAGCTTTGGAGCCTTTGGCCTGATTGTTTCTGCAGGATTCTCATCGCTGATTCCCTTTACTGAAATGTAGCTTATCAATACTGAAGATACAACCATAAGTCCTGCTACAGCAAAGAAGCTGATGTCCCATGAAGGTCCCCAATGTGGAAGAGAGTAGGTTGAAGACATTGTTGGGTAGAATAGATAAGGTATGGTCAAAGGCCCTATAATAAGCCCTATAACAGAACCGGTTAAGGACAATACGAATCCATAAGAGAGATAGTGAAGGACTATTGACTTGTTGCTGTAACCCATAGCCTTTAGGGTACCTATCTGCATCCTTTGAGTTGAAATGACACGGGACATGGTTGTAACCAAAGTCAAAAGTGATACAAGCACAAATATCGCAGGGAAAATTCCTGAAAACATCTGGTGTTGTGATATCTCATCCTGCAATGTCTTTATCCCAACATTATTGTCACGGTCGACATACTGAACATATGCCTTTTGGCCTAATTTCTCTTCCAATGCAGACTTGAAGTCCTTCTCATCCAATTCATCATAGCCATCGAGAGCTATTGTATTGTACTCGATGTCAAAATCAGCGCCTTTAGATGGCATATAAGCAAAGCCCACTTGAGAAAAGTCTGGAAGCAAACTGCCTTCTTGGATATAATAGACATATTCCGGTGAATACATTATTCCCCTAACTGTTTTAGATACTTCCTTTCCATCGAACTTTAAGGTGATCTTATCTCCAATATCCAGATTACGGCCATCTGCAAACCTTTTGTCAATCCAGATTCCTTCCTCATCATTAGGGTCAAAGTCTTTCCCCTTGAAAAGGTAGAATTTGGATATGTTTTGATTTCCCTCTACAATATGCAATGTAATCTCTGGATCTGATGAGTAATTGGCAACCGTATCCACTACCATCTCCCTTTGAGCATCCTTGATTTCATCCATTGACTTTATTTCGGAAAATACATCATCAGATATTTCCTCTCCATAGATCCATCCATCAGCTAGGTTTGTATTCTCATAATAACTGCTTGACACATCAACCAAACCTACAGCCTCACCGCTGATTCCAGTAAATGCAAAGACTCCTATAAGCGCCATTAAAAAAATAGAGAGAAACTGGGCCTTATGATCCTTGAAATCACGTAGCATTTTCCTATATAGCATTTTCATATTATCACTTTTCAAAAATAGAAGGAACTTAACCTATAATTCATCATTTAAATTGAGCAATCAAAACTCTAATATTCTTATTGAAAAAACGAGAATTCCTACCACTCTATCTCATGTACATCCAAGGGATTTTCATTGACCATAATGCTTTCAATCTTACCGTTTTTGATTCTAATCAGCTTGTCTGCTGCATCAGCAAGCTTTGAGTTGTGTGTTACAATAACTACAGTTGTATCCTTTTCATGGCACTTGTTTTGAAGCAATGAAAGGATCAATACCCCTGTATTTGAATCAAGAGCTCCTGTCGGCTCATCACAAAGTAGCATTGCAGGTTCCTTTGCCAAAGCCCTTGCAATTGATACCCTTTGCTGTTCACCACCTGAAAGTTGAGCTGGGAATTGGTTTCCATGGCCTGTAAGGCCTACAGATTCAAGGATCTCATCACCATTGACATCCACATCTGTGATATCCTTCATCAATTCAACGTTTTCCTTTGCAGTCAAGTTTGGAATCAGGTTATAAAACTGGAATATGAAGCCAACACTTTTAGCCCTATACTTTGTAAGCTCATCATCATTGAAATCTACAATATTCTGCCCATCAACTATTATCTTTCCACTTGTAGCAGTGTCCAAACCACCGAGCAAATTCAATAAGGTGGATTTGCCTGCACCGGATGGACCTAAAATAACAACGAATTCCCCTTTTTCAATCTTAAGGCTTAAATTATCCAAGGCCTTCAATTCATGGTCTCCGCTTTTATAGATTCTGGATACGTTTTCAAATTCTATCATTGTTGACATGTCAACCCTCATTCTTAAATGATTAATTAACAAGATTCTTATCAAATTAAATTGTTCTCATCATAAAGTTTATTTCTTAAATTATATAAATTTTTAGGTATACCAAAATATTATGATATATAAAAAATTTCAAATTTTCAATAAATCATAAGTTTCCTAAAAGGTCATATGCAATCTTTTAAGGCATGCAAAAACTTCTTATTAATAGTATAGAGAAAATGCTTAATATACTTAATCAATAACTAAAAAATTATAAATAAATAAAAAATAAATATAAATAGAAATAAAAACTCTTTCAAGAGTTCAAACTAAAGACAGGTATTTTTATGACAAGCTCAATCAGGGAAGATGTAAAGAAAGCCATAATGTTTATCGTTTACTTGATTTTAGAGGTAAGCATCTTCTTCATCATTACAAAAACTCTTGGAGGAATAGGTATACCTGACTTTAGAACCGCATTTCTGGTCATAATTCTGCTGTCTTTAGTAAACGCCATATTATGGCCTCTCTTAAGCTATTTTTCACTTAGATTCATTGTGGTGACACTTGGATTTGGAACATTCCTTATCGACGGAATACTCCTTTACATCATAAGCCTATTCATTCCTAGCGTTCATATCAGCGGAATAGCATTGTTTTCAGTTCCCCTTCTGATTGGACTCATTTCTTCTCTTGTTTCACTTGTATTGAACATTGATGATGACGACAGCTATTACCACAACATTCTTGAAAAGGAAATGAAGGCAATCTATCCCAAAACTAATGAGAAGGAAGGTTTCATATTCCTTGAAATAGATGGGCTTTCCCATCATACATTAAGAAAGGCATTGGAAAATGGAGACATGCCTACCTTATCCAAATGGCTAAGTGATGGAAGCCATAAGCTTGCAAGATGGGAAACAGACCTGTCAAGCCAGACATCCTCATCACAGGCAGGGATACTTCATGGAAACAACAATAACATTCCAGCATTCCGTTGGGTTGAAAAGGAAAAGGACAATCGTCTAATATCCTCTAATGGAAGGGATAACTCAGAGCTTATTGAAAGGAGAATATCTAATGGAAAAGGTCTTCTTTCAAACAATGGAGCAAGCAGAAGCAATCTCTTTTCAGGTGATGCAACAGACCACATATTGACATTCAGCAAATTCGCAATTTCCAAGGCTATCAAGTCAAGAAGCTGGTATTACTTGTACTCAAAGCCTTATGCAATCACAAGAATCCTGATACTCTTCATATTTGACATGATTATGGAATTCGCCTCAAGGATGAGGCATTTATTCAAGAACATACAGCCTAGATTGAAATGGAGAGGATTGGCATACTATGTTGCACGTGCAGGTACAAATGTGGCCATGAGGGAAGCTACAACACTTACCTTAATCGGGGATATCCTTGCAGGAAACTACAATGCGATTTATGCAACATATATGGGATATGATGAAATAGCTCACCACTCAGGTGTAGAGGATTACGATTCATTTTATGCACTCAGGCAAATAGACAGGCAATTCAAGCGTTTGGAAAAGGCAATGGAAAAATCTGCAAGAACATACAAGGTCATTGTATTGTCAGACCATGGCCAATCCAATGGATTCACATTCAAGGAAAAATACGGTGAAAGCTTGAATGATTTGGTAAAGGATCTCTTGCCGGATGACATTTCAGTTCACAGTATTCTTCACTCAAATGATGACCACTTCAGGGAAAAATACTCTCTAAAGCCATATGTTGAAGACAATCTTGAAAAGGTGGATAGAAGAATTGAAAGATCCATAGATAACACAAAAGAAAAAATAGACACCAGAATAGACAACACCAAGGAAAGAATAGACAACACAAAAGAAAAAATAGACACCAGAATAGACAACACCAAGGAAAGAATAGATTCAAGGCTTGACTTTGAAATAAGCCCACGTGAAAAGTTCAATGAGATAAAGAACAACTCTTCAACATTGGAGTATTTCAATAAGCTGAAAAGCGAACGAAGCTTCCTAAACAGCGATGAGCCATTCACCAAAAGACTCAATAAGATTTCAACTGACTTGAACCTGAATATACTATTTTCAAACAAGACAAAAGTCAGTGAGAAAACCGCTCAAACATTGGTTCTCTCTTCCGGAAATTTAGGATTGATTTATTTCACAGACTGGTCCAATAGAATGACATATGAGCAGATAGAAGATGCATTTCCTGGACTCATCAGTGGATTAGCTCATCATGAAGGAATAGGATTCGTTATGGTGAAATCAGATATATATGATACAATAGTATTGTCAAACGATGATGTGCTTTACCTTGATACAGAGGAGTATTATGGAAATCATTTCCTCGACAGCTTTGGAGAAAACACCATCAGAAAGCTTAAAAGAACAGATGAATTCGCACATGTTCCAGACATTTTGGTAAACAGTGCATATGACATTGACAGTGAGGAGGTCTATGCATTTGAGGAATTGATCGGAAGCCACGGAGGAGCTGGAGGAAACCAGCAATATCCATTTATCCTATATCCAAGTGAATGGTCATTGGAAGAGGAAATATTCGGCTCTGAAAATGTCTATAAGTTCTTTAAAAGCGAGATGGAAAAGTCCTGGAATGAAAAATAGAATAAAAAAAGTATAGGTCTTTTTTTAAAATAGCTAATCAATAAAACCAACTATTTTTTAAATTAAATCCAGTTTAATACCTAAAAACATTATAAATAACTATTCCGATTAAATCAAGTTTAATACCTAAAAACATTATAAATAACTATTCAAGATTAAATCAAGCTTAAAAGACCTAAAGAGACTACAATCAAAATCAATGTTGATATTGAATCTGTAAGGCTTGTAGACAATGGAATGACAATATTATCCGGATCAAGGCCTCTTCTATATGAAATGGTAGATATATAGAAGACTACAAGCAACATGATTAGAATCAAGATCATACCTGCAATAAGGCTTATCAATATTGATTGAAGGTATCCGACACCAATGTTATTGAAAGCTATTGTTGAGGATTCAGCCAAGAATCCAATTAAAGGATACATTACAATAGCTAATGTCACAATAGCTATGAAGTTTTCCATAGTGTGCTTTTTAGGTCTCAATACCGGGTCGATTAAACCGGAGTGAAGACCTGAAGACAATCTTGCACCTAAGATACTTACCAAACCGCCACTTTCACCAGAGAACAATGGAACCAATGTAAGCAATGTTTGGTTCTTTAGGAGTGTGCTGAGTGAATTGTTCAATATTCCACCAGCAACGGTTCCCAATATGGAACAGCCGAACAGAACTGGAGTGGATTGCCTAACTATATACCTTACCTCATTGTCAGCTGTGTATCCTGAAATCAATGAGACAAGTGTAATCAATATGATGATGGCAAACAATACCATCTTGACGATCGGGTCAAAGCCAATTAGATTGACAATCAAGACACTTAAAATGATTGCAGGCAAGGTGAAGAAGTCTCCTACAGCTGCAATGAAAGGTGTTGTGATGTTATCTGGGTCCCAACCCCCTTCAAAACTCTTAAGTGAAATGAACATTGTAATAGGAAGCATGATGACTGTTGATATCAATCCAGCGATGAATGAAATCAATACAAAGTCAAATAGGCTTATGCTTGGGAAATTGAATAATATGCAGATTAACTTTGCAATGGCTCCAAGCAAGACTGAAAGGACCATAGTCAAGATAATTGAAGCTGTAATGTTTTCATCCAGAAGGTCTGACCTTTTGAATTCTGGAGATATTGTACCGATGTGGAGGTGAGTGCTTAATCTTGATCCGAAGGACCCAAAGATGTTTCCTCTCATTCCAATAGCTCCTGGAATGATTACCATAAGGCCAGGATAGGTCTGGAGGAAGAATTCCATGTTTCCTAAAATGATACCTGCACACAAGTCACCTACAGCACAAATGGAAAGGGCAATTAGGCTTTCCTTCAAAACAGAATCAGTGTCAGCTAAAAATTCTCTTATGTAGCTTAGAAAACGTGCTGGAAGTGAAACAATGAACTTTACAGCATTGAATAAAAATAGAATAATGCTAACAACCAATGTGATGAGAGATTCCCCAAATTGACGTACCATCTTCATTAGACTTTTCAACTGGTTCACCTCCTATCATCATAGTGTCACATCCATACATATTAAATAAATAATTTAATTGAAATCAAATTCATATAAACTCTAAAAATACACAAACAATAAAGATCAATTCATATAAACTCTAAAAATACACAAACAATAAATCAAAATTGAATTAATCGTCATCGATAAATTCTTCAATATTTCCTAAATCTTCTAAATGCATTTCTCCATCTGCTAATTTTTCAATAATTTCAGTTCCTGTTTCGGATCCTTTAGCAATCAAAACATCTCCTGCAAGGATAACAGTGTTTTTGTCAGGACCATAAATCCAGGAATCCCCACGTCTGATGGAAATGATTCTCATACCGGTACGGTTGAGCAATAGCAATTCTCCTAAGGATTGGTTTGTTAAAGCAGAGCTTTCCTCAACATTTACACGAATGATGTTCCTTTCGGATTCTTCCATAACCATTTTGAATACAAGGTGTGGTTCGAATCCCTTTAATGTCAAGTCAGCTAAATCCTTTGCAGCGTTTCCCATGGATTCAGCAGCTTCTGCAATCTCAAGCAATGTAGTCAATTTTTCTGCATCCTCAAGTGAACGGGCAGCTACAAGAGATTGCTTCTTTATTTCATAATTCATGCTGTTGAGTCTGTTTTCAAGGGTCAATACCTCTTCTGCTGCAGCTTTGTTGTTGAATAAAACAGCAGAATAAGCCAAATCAACCATTAATTCCGACATGTCTTTCATTTCAATTAAAATATCTTTTACACTTGGCATTTTTAAAACCTTCTTTAATTAATATGTAATAAATAAGCATAATTCGCAATATAAGTTAAAAATTCAAATAAAAAATCAAATTAAAATTTATTTTAAAGTTTTCAATAGACATTCACGTCTCAATTTCAATAATTCCATATGCTTTATTTTCAAATCGTTCTTATCTTCCAAAATGTCTTCAAGTCCTTTTCTTACAGCCTGACATGGCTCTTCAAGATGAATCCAGTCACAATGTTGACAGCTCCATACATCCTTGTCCTTAATCCATTCACCGCCTGTCAATCCATCAGCACATGGATAGAAAGGACAATAACAGAAATCACATGCCTCCAATTCCTTATGGCATGGCAAATATTCGCAATCATAGTCAAGACCCTTAGGTGTCTCGTCCTTCAAGTACCTTTCAAAGAAATCAATGTTTTGTGAAATGAACTTAGGCTTGACCACATAGTCAGATGAAGTTACCATATAATCCTCAAGCCTGTAAGTCAACTTGTTTCCTATAATCAAAGTGGAATTCTCTATAATGTTATCCTCATTGATCTCATTGAACTTTGAGATTTCATATCTATAGCCATCATTCACAATGCCAACCAATAATTCATTGCTGAAGTCATCCATGACTTCCTTCAAGATATTGAAATTGCATTTATCGCCATTTTCGCCAATTGGATTATGAATAAATAAAACAAAGTCATTCTTTAAGGCAAACTTAATCTTATTTCTAAGCTCTTTGTCTGATACAAGATGGTTGTTCAAGTCAATAGCTACAAAATCATTCAATGGAGCTCCCAATACAGCTGAACTGTAATCTATTGGAGAAACAGCTGGATAAATCTTCAATTCAATATCACTATGTTTTGAACTCATTTGAATCAGAAGATTGGCTATGCCATAAATGTTTCTCTTGTTGGAGCAGATTAGAGCCACATTGTTGTCTTGAGACCTTGAAATGGCCAATTCTATCTTCAAGTAAGATTCCTCAAGTTTGGAATAGATATCGCCAGTCTCGTCAATAGACTCTGACTCATCCAAACCAATGCTTACTTCATTTTGCTCTTCTAAGCCATTGGCAATGATTTCCTTATCTTTAATATATGTATCCAAATCGCTTAAGTCAATATTATCATAATTGACTATGATATCTGCTTCAATTATGGCATTAAATACATTTACAGTAATGTTTCCTATATCAGAACCCATGCTAATAAGATTAATCATCATATCACCTTTTTAGGGACCTTCTGTTATTGTTTTTATCTTTTGAAAATCTTTAATAAATAATTGATTTAGCTAAAAATAGCTAAACTAAAATAAATAGAATAAAGGTGCTAATAGCTCGCTTGTAGATTCAGTGGAACCTCCAGATGAACCGCCAGAAGATCCGCCATCAGATGAGGAACCTCCAGATGAGCCACCAGATGAACCGCCAGAAGATCCTCCGCCAGATGAGGAACTAGATCCTGAATCAGAGGAACTGGAACTGGATGAACTGGAACCACTAGAGCTTGAACTAGAGCTTGAGCTACTACTTGAACTTGACTTGTACTTTGAGCTGGAACTTGATTTGGAACTGGAATTGCCTTCATCCAATATGGAATAGCTATTGTCATCAGCATCAAATATTTTCAAGATGGAATCAACCTTCAATGTATCCAACTTAACTTCAATACCATTTATTGTGTGTTCAGCAGTAGCTGTAGCAATGATCTTATAATCAGGTTCACCATTAATGATGATTGAACCGGATTTTCCACTAGGCTTGGAATAACCGAAAGCGGTTACGGTTACATTGAACTCCTCCTTGTCAGTGTCATCTACAGTTGTGACGGTCATGTTCTCTACATTGACCCCATCGACATCCGCCACCTCTGAGAGCTTATCAGCCAATTCAAATTTATTTGTAACATTTACATTGTCCGGATCTTTAATGAGCAATCCGCCAACATTGTCAGGACTGAAAAATGAGGTTACAGTGCTGACTTGCATATTTATTAATTCTCCTGGATCAGGAACTTCTCCAGTTGCTAAAGTATAGGAACTGAAAAGTCCTATTTCAAAAAATACAACAAATAACAATATGATAAGTATTATTCTTGAAATTTTCATTTTTATACCCTTTATGAATTAATTTTTAAATTGTTTTAAATTATCTTTTTATAAGCAAATCTTTCTATATTTCATCACAAGACTTATACTTTTCATTGGCTTCAATAAGCTTTAAATGTGATGAAGATATATTGTTAGTATCTTATAATGATATAGTTTATATTATTTATATATAATAAGATTATCGAAAAATAATGCAATATAGATTATTTTATTAACAATAAAAAGATAATATAAATATAAGATTGAATCAAAAATATTAACGAATGTAATGGAACTGTTTCAAGAAAGCAAAATCTTAATGATATGAGATGGTTTTGCCAAAATAAAGGAAGTAATGAACATGACTGCTGAAATTCTAATTAAATTTGCGAGGAAAGGGATAATATTATCTCCAGAGGCTTATGATTTAATCAAAAACTCTAAAAATCCCATAAATTTAAGTTCAGAAATTATCGTGAAATTGAAAAGCGGAAATTATTCTAAAGATATGGTTCCAGTTGATGTTGACACCATAATGAAAATGGAAGGGCTCAATTTAGAAATGAAAAGCCCTGTTAATGATGAAAAGCCTAAATCAATTGAAAAGCCACCACATATACAAGAAAAACCACTGGAGACTAAAGCTCCAACAAACAAGCCAGATGGTATTGAGGCTAAAAAACCTGAAATGAAAGAAGAAACAGGCAAAAAAATTGAAAAACCTCAAGCTACACCGGAAAAAGGCATTGTACTTGAAAAACCTAAAACTACAGAAGAAAAAGGTATCGGGCTTAATGAACCTAAAGCTGAAGAAAAGCCTAAGGAAGAAATTGAGCCTAAAGTAAATCCTGACTATGCCAGTGAACATGTAGTTAAGATTGAAGATGCTGAAGTTTCAAAAGAGGTTGAAGTGAAATATAAAAGAAACTTGACCGAATCAAAAGTGAGCTTTGACAAATTCAAGGTCCTGAAAGACACAAGCAACAAATCATACACTAGCGGGGAGATTAGAAATCTAATCGATTACTTCCAAAACAGATACAAAAAATTATCTGGAATATTGGAAAAAAGGCCAGAACTTAGAACCTGGCAAAAGATCAATGAAATCACTGAAAACCAAACTGACTTGAACCTAATCGTAATGATTACAGACATCAGAAGCACTAAAAACGGCCATTATCTCATTGAAGTGGAAGACGATACAGGTTCCTTGCCTATTTTAGTAAGCAAGGATAATGATGAGCTCATAAGAGCTGCAAGAAACCTGATGAGAGATGAAGTGATTGGTGTCATTGCACAAAAGAGAGCTGGCCAAAGTGAAAACCAATTGGCAATTTGCCAAAATCTAATTGATCCTGATGTTCCAAGAAAGGATAGAAAAGAGGTTGATTTCGGTACTGTATTCACTTCAGATATTCACATAGGAAGTTCTACATTCCTTGAAGATGCATTTGTCAGATTCACCAAATGGCTTAATGGTGACTATGGTAACGAAGAGCAAAGGGAAATGGCTAATAACGTTAAGTATATGATTATCGGTGGAGATATTGTAGACGGAATCGGTGTTTATCCAAATCAGGATAAGGAATTGTCCATTAAGGACATTACAGCCCAATATGATGAGGCAGCTCGTTTGGTTGGTGATATCAGAAGTGACATTAAAATCATCATCACTCCTGGAAACCACGACGCTTCAAGAGTTGCAGAGCCACAGCCTGCTGTTCCTGAAAAGTATGCTAAATCATTATACAAGCTAAATAACGTTGAATTCCTCTCAAATCCTAGTACAGTAAGCTTGGATGGCCTTGAAGTATTGATTTACCATGGAAGAGGCATAGATGACATGGTGATGGGATCAAATGACTTTTCACATGAACGCAATGACCTCGTAATGAAGGAATTCCTAAGAAAAAGACATTTGGCTCCATTGTATGGTGAAAGAACCCCACTTGCTTCAGAGCTTGAGGATCACTTGGTTATTGATAGGGTACCTGACGTATTGCATACAGGCCATGTTCATATTAACACCTATGCAAACTATAATGGAATTCACTGTATAAATTCAGGTACTTTCCAGACTCAAACAGAGTTCCAGAAAATTTACAACATCGTGCCAACACCTGCAGAGGTTCCTATCATTGATGTAGGTGGAAATTACAAGCAATTGAAATTTATTGATTAAATTAATTGAAATGGCTTATTCAGATGTTTGGCTATTTAAACAGCTGTTTACATCTGCTTTTTTTATGAATTATAATATTTATAAGGATGATAATATGGAAAAGGAAATTGTAAAATCCGTAGTGGAAATGTCAGCATATGTATTTGAAAGAGGATTGGTCTCTGGAAAAGCTGGCAATGTAAGTGCAAGATTCAAAGGTGAAAACGGCGACATAGTGGCCATCACACCTACCTTAAAATCCCTTGCAGACTTAAGGGAAGAGGACATTGTTCTCGTGAATGAAAAGGGTGAATTATTGACAAAAGGAAAGCCATCATCTGAAGTTGGAATGCACTTGGCAATATACAGAGAAAAGCCTGATGTTTACGGTATTGCACATACACATTCACCTTATGCAACAGGATTTGCATTTTCTGCCAAGAAAATTAAACGTCTTGAAGGATTTGGAGCCATTAAGTCCGAATACTTGAAGGACATTGAATACTTCAAGCCAGGAAGCAAGGAGCTTGCTGAAGCTGCAAGTGAAGCTCTAAGGACAGAAGATGCAATCATCTTGAAGAACCATGGAGTCATAGCAACTGGAGAGACAGTGAAGGAAGCTGCAGCTCTTGTTGAATTCGTTGAGGAAATAGCTAAAACACAGTTTGTGACTCATGTCTTGAATTCAATTGAATAGAATGCTTGATTGAAACCAAATCAATCATGATTTTTTTCCGTTGTAAAAGTTTATATACATCAAAAATAAAATAGGATAGTATGAAAATAGAATTTGATATTATTGGAACAATCCATTCCCCATTTAAAGAGTTAGAGGGAATGCCAATCCAACCAACTGGTGCAAAAGGAATTGAAGGTAAAATATGTCTTAAAGATGAATTCAAGCCTGGATTAAAGGATATTGATGGTTTTTCACATCTTATACTCATATATCACTTGCATAAGACAAATGGAAATGCACTCGAAGTGAAACCATTCATGGACAATAAAACACATGGAGTCTTTGCTACAAGATCTCCTAAAAGGCCTAACAATATTGGAATGACAACTGTAAAATTGGATAAGGTTGAAGATGACATTCTCTATATTTCAAATGTAGACATTCTTGACGGCACTCCACTTCTTGACATCAAGCCATACGTTCCTCAGCTATTTGAAGACACTTTAGTTGATGACATCAAGATCGGATGGTTTGAAACCAAGCATCAAAAAGCTAAAAACCAAAAGGCAGATGATAGATTCTTCAAATAATTTATCATTTCTTTTTTTTATAAAAATCTAATTAGTTTTATAAATGACAAATAAATAAAAATAATATTTTTATAGATTATAATTTCCATCATCTGCAAAATCATCCTTATTTTTGCTTCTGTATCCTAATGCAATTATCAATATTACAAGTGCAACACCAAAGACCGCAATCAATTGACTGTTTTTAGCTGTGACTGGAGTATTTTCTTCCTTTAAGATCTCATAAGCTTTCGCTCCTTCAGATGCACTGCCACCACCGTTTTCGCCAGAGTCTCCTGTACCGCCATTAGATTGACCTGAAAGGTCTCCAACTGCAATTCCACTACCTGTAAAATTGCCTTCTCCACTTCCTGAACCTTTATTGATTCCTAATCCATTTCCGGTACCATTGCCTATGGTTTTTGGGTTATTCCCGTCTTTTTTAGAATAATCCCTATCATTAGGAATATTATTGTTCTGTTGGTTTTTGCTGGATTCATTAAAATCTTTTGTTTTGTTTGAAGACACTTTTTCATCAATGGTGACGTTGAAACTATGGCTGCCAATTGTAATGGTTATTACAGACCCTGATGGCAATTCATCAAGATTCAAATCTTTCAAATCAAAACGGCCATCCTCACCAACCATAACGGACCCATAATCCTTTCCATTGATATTGACATTATCAATGTAAAATAATCCGGCTCCACTTGGAGTGTTTCCATTGTATAGTTGGCCAAATATTCCATTTTCATCTCCTCCAAAACCCATAGACAAGTGTTTAAAGTCTTCAGGGTCTAAAGCTTTACCAAATACCATAGGGCATATGTGACCCAATCCATATTCCCCATCATTATCAAAGTACCAGTTAGCACCAATATCTACCGCTGGATGATCCATAGTGCTTTTTGCATCCCATTGCTCATTAAAGCCAATGGAATTCCTTTCAAACAGCATTTTCCCATATGGGGATGAACTGTAATTTTCAGCGAAGACAATAGCTGCACCTGTATTGTCCAATGTGGTATAAGTGTCGCTTGATTTCTTTGCATACATAAGGGTGTTTTGAGAAATAATATCTCCATTTGTCAATGAATTTGCATATATGTTCATTACATTAGATGAAATATTGTTATATTGGATAGTGTTTCTGGTAGTGTTTCCCTCAAGCCTTAATCCGCTATTTGCATTGTCAATTATAGTGTTGTTTAGAATGCGATTGGATTTGGCATTTCTTAAAACAAAACCATCCAATTTGTTTTTTGCAATATAATTCCCTGTGATATTGTTTAGAAAAACACTATCAAGAACCAAGCCATCGCGTTTATTGGAGTAAATATTGTTATTGTCAATATTGGTTCTGTTAACGTTTTCGAGTCTTAATCCATCATAACCTTTAGTAATATTATTATTGCTTATTGTATTGAAATTGGAATTTTCCAAAAGGATCCCTGCCTTTTTTCCACCTGAAACAATATTGTCACTAATGATAATGTTGCTTGCATCCTTAACAATGATTCCATAATCGGAATTCACCTGTAATCTTATTCCTTTAATTGTAGATCCTCTAGCAAGTTCAGTGAAATAAAAGCCAAATGAATCCATCATTCCATTTTTGTTTGCATTATCATTTATAGAGCTTGAAGTGTGAATGAGGGAATTGCTTTCTGAAATAATATTTAATTTTCTATTTACGACGATGGAAATGTTGTTATATTCCTTATCATTAAATTGAATTGTATCTCCATCTTTAGAATTATCGAAGATAAATTGTATATCATCGTTTGATGTATTAGAACGTATATTATGGACTGAATTTATCGAACTGATATTATTTTCACTTTCAAATTCAATATTTGATTTAAGATTATTATCGGATAAAAGTGAATCATCTAAATTTAAATCATTATTTGATTCTAAATCGATAGGATTATCATAATTTTCATTATTTAAGTTATTTAATGCAGATACAGAACTTATTAAATAAAAAATTAAGATAATTAGAAAAATTAAAAATAAAAAATGATTATTTTTTAAATTATTCAATTTTCCTATCTGTAAAATCATATTACCAATCCATAACATATTATTTAAGAAAAATATAGGTTTAAATAAAATATTTTTTTAAAAATTAGATCCTTTAAAAATAAAAAAATATATTTAAAAGATTTATATTTAATTTTATTGATAAACAAATATTTAAATCTTTATATATATAGATTTTACCAATTTAATTCCTTAAAATTATAAAAAAGCTATTTTAAATTTAAAACTCATAAGAATAAAAACTTAAATAGAATAACTAATAAATAATTACTCAAGATGCAAGATGTATAATTTTTCATATCGTGTATCAAAAAAATTATTTAAAATTGTTAATTATGTTTTAATTTAACAATTATTTTTTATTTTTTAAAAATAAATAATTTTATTATTTTATATGTTATTTTGTAATATTATAACTATAATTAAACAAAAAGGAGGAAATTTTATGAATAAAAAAATATTACTAATTGCTACTTTAGTCATTATGACTATCCTTTCACTTGGTAGTATTTCCGCATCTGAAGATGTTTCTGCAATCGATGATTCTGTTACATCTGATGCTGGAGATGTTGTATTGGCTGATGGAGATGGCGAAACCCCACAAGCCACTACAAAAACCATAGATATTGACAATTCAATGACTAATGAAGAGATACAAGCAAAATTAGACGCAGAATTGGAAGATAATGCTGAAATCAATTTTGCTCCAGGAGAATATAATGATGTTAATTTAAAAATAACCAAAGATAAAGTTGTTGAAGAAACTGAGTTAGATGAAGAGGGAAATCCTGTATTGGATGATGATGGAAATCCTGTTAAGAAAAATGTGACTCAAAAAACAACTTTGAACAACATTATCATCAATGGTAATGGTGCAACATTAATCGGACAACCTCCAATGAGCAACTATTATGATGGTATTTTCGAAGTTGCAAATGTGAATGGATTTACCCTTAGCGGATTTAACTTCATTTGTCAAGGTGTCACTCAAGCTAATATGAAAACACCATCATGTGTAATTATCTTCAACACCACAAATGGTATAATCGAAAACAACAACATCAGTGGTGGACGTTTTGGTCTTTACGTTGGAAGTAAATTCACCAATCCAAACTACGACGCCATTGTAAGATACAATACCATTACTGGTGTAAGCGATATGGGTATTATTTCCTTTGGTTCTGCTCGCACTCACATCTACAATAATACTGTTATCAATCCAAAAAATCATGGTATTGATGTAAGACATGGATCTGGCCCTAATTGTATCGTTGAAAACAATACTATCATTGGTGCAAGGGAAGGTATATATCTCATGCACAGTGCTGGGCACAAGGCAATCAACAACACTCTTAATAACTGTGATGTAGGAATTACCTGTTATGGTTCATCAAACATCTTCTGTGATGGAAACAAATTCACCAATCAAACTAAAATCGGGTTCTTGCTTGCAAGCGGATACAGTAATATTGTCATTGGAGAAAACAACGATTACTCCGGTTTGGTATTTGTTCCAATGCCTCCTACCTTCACCTATAACATAGTGAAAGCTAACTCCGATTATGTATCCTTAACAAACGGAACATTTTCTCAAACAGAAGCTACCAACACCACATATGTTCAAGTATACTTCGGTATAGGCGATGAGGAAACTATGGATCCAATGGAAATTAGTGCTGATTCAACTACTGTAATCACCGACACTCTCCTTAAATTAAACAATAACATTACAGTGAAAATCTGGAGAAACGATGACAACAACCACATAGATGCAGGGGAGTTAATCAATGTAACTATCGATGGCGTTGACTACAGTGGAGAATCTGACATTACTGGTGCAGTATATGTAGACATTACCGGACTTAAAGAAGGCAAACATTATATGACAGTGAAATATCCAGGTTACAACGGATTGAAGGAATCCACTTGGAGTGCTATCTTACAAATCGGTGAAAGCGATGAAGGAAAAGTTAAAACATTAACAGCAACTGCTATAAATGCTAATGCAATGACTGCAACTGCAAAAATATCCAAAACTTTATCCATTACCTTGAAAGATGCAAATGGAAATGCAATTGCAAACAAAGTAATTACTTATTCAGTGAATGGCGTTACAAAAACAGCTACTACAAATGCTAACGGTGTGGCTAAAATCACTGTAAACAGAGTTGCAGGAACATACTACTATACACTTTGTTTCCTTGGTGATGATGATTATAAAGCATCATTTAAAACCGTTAAGGTAACTGTCAAAAAACAAGCGGTTAAAGCTACTTTTGCTAAAGCTACTTTAAAAGTGAAAAAAGTTAAAAAAGTAAAATTCACTCTTAAAGATTCTAAAGGTAAAGCTATTAAAGGCAAAAAAATCACCATTAAAGTAAATGGTAAAACCTTCTCTGCTAAAACCAACTCTAAAGGTGTAGCTACCATCAAAGTAAAAGTAACTAAAAAAGGCAAATTCACTGCAACAGCTAAATTTGCAGGTGACAGCACCTACAAAGCAATTAGCAAAAAAGCTTACTTTACTGTAAAATAAGTATATGATTAGATTTTTGGGAATTTCTCAAAAATCTTATTTTCTTTTTTTTCTTTTATTATCATTTTACAAAAAACTATAATGAATACTCGATAAATAAAAAATTAATTAATAAATTAATAATTTTAACATTAACGAACTATTTTTAAGCTCAATAAAAAAAGGGATAGAAGAAATCACTCTTCTACCATAATCAATTTTCCTGACTGGTCCTGATATACCTTACCCATTTCAGTATATCCTTGACCGGATTTATTGCTTACATCCGGAGTCTCGTTCAATTGCTGGCCTTGATCCACTTCACTGACTTCACTCATCTGTTGCATGACATTCTGCTTTTCCTCTTGAGTCATGTCAGAGAAAATGACACCTTGCATATTCCATGAAATAACCAAAAACACCAAAAGCCCTACGGCAATAACCAGCATTGCATCAACTAGATTTGCAGTTCCAGCCATAGGATCCTCAGTATCTTCAGACAATCTCTTTCCACCTTGACGACGTACCATCTCATCACCAAAAATATAGATTAAGTATAAGAATCGAATAATAATCATTAAAAAAAATTATTTACCTCTTATCTCATCCTCTTTCTTTAACCTGTCCAAAACAGTGTCAGCCAAAGCATCTAAATTGGAAAGATACTGTTCATACCATCGTCTGCGAATCTTTCCAGCCACATAAGCCACTGCCCCTGAACCAATACCTACAACAGTAGTGTCAAATGCAACTATGATAGCGCTTGCAAGAGTGTTTACATCTCCGCTTCCAAGTGCAGCTAGCCCTGGTCCCATTGGAATGAGTGTACCCATCAATCCAAGGGTAGGTCCAATTTTTGTTACAATGTCTGTTTTTTGAAGATTCTTTTCAATCTTATCCTGTTCCTCTTCAAACAGCTTTCTAGCCAATGCACGTCTAGTGTCTTCTCTTAAGTCTTTTGACTTAGCAATCTCTATTAAAACCACTTTTTGAGAATGTTGAATAGGAGCATTCTTTATAATGCCTTGAATATCATTTATGTCCTCACAATTAGCTATCCTATAAATCAAATCTCTGACTAATTTAACAGGCACTTTCTTATGAGAACTGTATTCTGAGATAAGGCTTCCTATAATATAAACTGCGAATACTGCAAATGCCAATAGAAATATGATTACTGGTATCTGCAAACTTTGAGATATGACATTCAATGCAGAAGTTAATAAATCACTTCCTGGAATTACCGTTACCATTTCACCACCAAAAAAATAATAAATAAATTTAAAAAATTATAAAAAATCAAAACTTTATTAAAAAATCATTCCTTCGAGAAATCATGATTCCCATAATTGCAATTCCAATAGCAAGCAAAAATGTCAAGGCCAAGGAAGTTAAAGAAGGAATTGTCATGTATCTCATGGATTGATTGAATGCTTGAATTATATTAGGTATCAATATAGAGGACAAAAGGAAATAAATTCCTAAAAACAGCATGAAATTTCCAATAACGATTGGATAAGGCTTTTTAAGGAATTTAACTATTAAATTAGATGCAAAATATCCTAGCAATATCACCAAAACCATTGCAATGGCAACATACTGACTTAGTGAAAATGCACCTAATCCAATTGTAGGAGCTGCCATTATAATGCTGGCTAAAATAGATCCAAAGTAGCAGGGACAAGGAGCAACTAAAATCATTCTAGTAGTTCTCATGGTGTTGTTTTCATGTTTTTTCCACTCCTTAATTGTATATATTCCTGAAAAAATCATGATGATGGCCATGATTAGGTAAATAATAGAGTTATAGCTGTTAATTATTTCTGTCATTTGGCTTGTATACAAGGAAGCGATAGCGGATAGAAGCATTATTCCTCCACCATAAGCTAAACACAATAGAGCCAAATTCCTTTTTGAGAGATTTGCCAATCCACTGGCTATTCCAAGCTTTGTGCCAAATAAAATAACAGCTGCAAAAACACCTAATTGCCATAATGCACTTAATATATCCATAAAAACACCTGTAATTCAAAAAATCATTTAATAATATATCAGTGTTTTAAAATATGTATTACAATATATAAATATATTCTTATCAATGAAAGAAAAAAAGTTAATTTTTTGATAAAATTAAAAAAATAAGGATATTATGAAGTTTTATTAATATGAAAATAAGTTACATTCAATAGAATATTTCAATTTATTTTTACAAAAACCTTATCTCTGCTTTTAGACTTGCCAGATAATGCCAATCCATATTCAATGATCTCATTATCTTCAGTCTTTTTTACAGGGTAATCTGATAGAGAATATTCCCCAATCTGCTTGCCGTTTAAATGACTCAATTTCTTAATGACCTTATTGATTAAAATCAATTCCTCTTTTTTGAAATCCATTTCAGGCCCTTTTAGGGAAAAGTATCTATTCATTATCTTGCCGCATGGCAATCTTCTCTTTCCTAAACTTATCTTATTTTCCTCAACCAATTCTCTATAGCCATTTCAAAATGAATTGGCATAGGACCTCTTTCCTTCTTTATGTAGGATTCATTTGTTATGGATTGGTTGAACTCCTTATAATAATTGAAGTCTGAAAAGTAAAGCAGCTTGTGAATCACTGTTCTTCCAACAGTATTTCTAAAACCGCATTTGTAGATGATGAAATGCAATACATTCTTGAATTTATCCTTATCAAAGTCCATTTTAAACCCTCTTTGAAATTATATTTCACCTATTAATTATTAAAAACTTTTTATTTGAACTTAAAAAACAGGAATAAGGATTTCTTAATCCAAAAGAAAATTTTCATTAAAACTTAAAAAAGATAATCATTTCTTAATTTACTAACAATATACCATAAATATATATACTTTAAAAAGCATATTTTATATTGTTATTGACTATTTACTTTTTTTGAAACTGATTTATACTTATTTTGATAATATTTTCAAAAATTGATGAATAGGGAGGAATTATTATGGTAAACGAAACTTTTGAAGAAGTATCCGCAATTTTAAAACATATTATGGAAAACCCAAGTGTACCACGTAATATCAGAAGAGCTGCAGATGAATCTTTCCAAACATTAAATGATGAAAGTGAAGATCCAACTGTAAGAGCTAGTGCTGTAATCTTAAAGTTAGATGAAATCAGTAACGATCCTAATATCCCAGTTCATGCAAGAACCTTAATTTGGGAAATCTTATCTAAATTGGAATCTATCACAGTTTAAATTTTCCAATTTATTTATTCTTTTTTTACTTTTTTAAATTATTTTAATTATTTTTAACTATTCTCTATTTTTTACAATAAGTTATCATTATTTTTCATTTTCTATCAAATTCATAAGACAATTATGTTTGCTCTAATTTTCTCTATTTCAATTAGGTCAAATTACAGGAAACCTAGACGTGCATTTCAAGTGTAAAATTTAGAAATTTTAATATTGATTTCATTGGTTCCTATAAAAAATTTTTACAAATTGATAACCTTTATAAGTAACGATTTCATAACATAGTGTACATGCTATTTTTATAGGGGTGAAATGTATGAACGATGAAAAATTTAATGAAAAATATGTAACTGTAATCTGTTTTAACCAATTTCATGGAAAGAA
The DNA here is from genome assembly GCA_004553595.1 of Methanobrevibacter ruminantium. Taxonomy (GTDB): domain Archaea; phylum Methanobacteriota; class Methanobacteria; order Methanobacteriales; family Methanobacteriaceae; genus Methanobrevibacter; species Methanobrevibacter ruminantium_A. The sequence goes on from SFKZ01000001.1 coordinate 234,515, forward strand.
GATATTCAAGATTGGTTCTATTTTAAAGCTTATCAAAGAGCCGGACAACAATCTTGATTCAGAAGCAATAAGAGTTGAAATGAGATATGCCGGCAAAGTGGGATACTTGGCTAACAGCACTAAAACTGTTGTTAGAGGTACAATGAGTTCAGGAAGGGTTTATGATAAAATCGATGATGAAAACGCATATGCAATCGTAAAGTTCATTTCTCATCAGAATGTAATTGCTAAAGTCATCGAGGAAGATGAACTTGCTGAACTTAAAAAAGATCCTGGAAATGATGTGAATTTCATTTAAAGCTTTTTATCAAAAATTAAATTTATAAGGCATCTAATAAAAATTAGTTTGAATAGTATAAAACAAATATGGGGTGATAAGGTGGAAAAATCAAACAAGGAAATTGAAAACAGCGAAATTATAGAAGATTTAAACAAGATTGAAAACATTGCATTCATTGACTTAAACGGCGCTAAGATATCCATTGAGATATTGGAAAGCCAAAAGTACGAAAATGTTGAGGCAATTCCAATCAGGAGTGATTTCTTTGGGAAAAAGGATTTCCTCACTCTTAAGAAAGGATATGAGATGAACCTTGTTGAAATCAAGGAGCTGGACCATTCAACTGTAAATGCCGTTTCATGCAAAAACGATTCTGTAGCTCCACTCATATTGATTGATGGAGATGAAATCACCGGTGCAATGCAAAACCGTATCATTAATGACACTTTACTCATTCCTGCCAAGTCAACCGTTAATATTCCTGTTAGCTGCACTGAACATGGAAGATGGCACACAAGAGGAGAAGGTGAGGCATCAAGAACCTTCAAGCCATCATTGTATTCTGCAAATCACAGTACAAGAAGCAGAAAATCAAGAGCTTCCTATGAGGAACGTGACTATCAAGGAGAAGTTTGGGATTCCATCAGTGAATTTGAATCAAGATCCAATTTCAAATCCATGACCAGTGCATTGAATGACAGCTATGAAAACCTTAAGGATAAGCAAAATGACTACTTAAGCAAATTCCATATTGAAGATGGCCAAAATGGTGTTATCTTCATTGTAAATGGTGAAATTAAAGGATTGGAATTGTTCTACAATCATAGCATTTACAAGCAGTATCATGAAAAGCTCTGCAGAAGCTATATCATAGAAGCTATTGTCGAAAAGAAATCCGTTGACAATATAGACAGATTGGAATTCGTGAAGGTTATGGAAAACATCTCACATAGCGAGTTCAAGTCTAAAAAATCAATTGGCCTTGGAGACAATGTCAAGTTTTCAAATGATTTCGGATCAGGTTCAAGCCTCGTTTGGGAAGATGAACTGATTCACATGACTTTCTTTAAGGATTTCGTAATTAATGAAGTTATCATATAACTTCATTTTTCTTATTTTTATAAACTCTTTTTGCATCAATTAATCACTTGAAAAGTAATATCCTTTTACACCATACTATTTTTTATTATTAAATAATCATTGATTAGAAAATATAAGTTAAAAATATTCTTTTTTTTCAAAGAAATAAACTAAATAAAAAAAGTAGTTCTTCTATAATTGAAGAAGAATCAAATCCATAAATACGAAAAAGAAAAATATTGTAATCAGGAATATGCTAAGTCTTGCAATGTCAATTGCCTTGTCAATGCATTCAACTTTAAGTGGATGCAAATTGTCACCTAAAGTATAGACTCCCTCCTTTTCAAGCTGAATGTTCAATGCGCCAGCTACTGTTGCCATTGTGTATCCTGAATTTGGACTGTCACAGTTTCTAGCATCCCTTCCCATAATGTAATAGGCTCCTCTCCAATTGAGAGCCAAGAATGCTGCAGAGATTATTATCAAATATCCTGATATCCTGGCAGGAATGTAATTCAATATATCATCCAAATGAGCAGGAACAAATCCAATGTTATAAAGCTCATCTGTCTTGTATCCAAGCATGGAATCTATGGTATCGACAACCCTATGGATCAATGCTGCAAGTATAGCCAATATGACAACAGTGAAATCATTGAATCCTAAAAGGAATGCTATTATACCAACAATTGAATAGTAAAAAATAGTTGAAACATATGAATCTGGAATGTTTTCAGTTAATGTTTCAATAACAGCTGATATGACATGCTCCTTATTCAATTCACTTGTTTTTCTGCTTACCAAATAACTAACTGCCTGACGTGCCTTGTTTAGATTGTTGTTTTTCAAGTCATTTTCCACATCACGTGCAGAATCAAGTAGCAGTTTCACTGAAAATGTAGATGACAACAATAAAAAAGCCGCTAATTTAAATAAATAAATCATTCCATCATTAATGTACATGAAATGCTTGATGATTAGCATTGGCACTAAAACGACAAGTGAAGAAACAGCTATTACACAGATAGAAACGATAAATCCGGAAATCTTATTGTCATATCCTATAAGATATTTCTTGAAAAAGATTATGATGTTTCCAATCCATACAACGGGATGCAATTTAGCTGGAAATTCTCCAATAAGCAAATCAAATGCCAAAGCAAATAAAAGTATTGTAAGCAGCATGTAAATTGAATTTGAGTAAAGTTCAGTTATCATTAAAATTAAATATATTAGCAAACTATATATAATTTATTGATATTAAAAATTTTATTAAAATTCTATTAAAATTTAATCATGATTTAATTAAAAAAAATATTTATATTTATTTTATGGATGATAACATGGCAATAGATGAAGAGCAAGTCAGAAACTGGTTAATGGAAGAGGATCTCTTTCGTGAAAAGATTTATGATGAAAACGCTAATTTCCATTATCTCATTAACTTTCCAAACAACAATACAATGGACATAATCAATCCTAAAACAAAAGAGGATGTTTTAATCATAGGATGTGCAACAGAAGTTTCACAGGAAGAGAAAAACATTATCAAAAGCAGTCCTAAAGAAATGAATCAGGAATTCATTTGGAAAATAAGATTTTCATTAAATGAAATGTTTTTAGATTTTGAATTGGAACATCCTAATGATCAATTGACCAGATTCATCATAACAGAAGACATCTTTGAAGATGGACTTACAAAACATACTCTTATTAAAACAATAAAAAAAGTCTTTAAGGGAAAGCTACAATGCATATGGATTCTTGGTAAGACTTATGGATCCATTAAAAACACTACACTTCCTGAAATATAAATAAAATAATATTTTTATTTATTTTTTTATTTTTATTATTCTTATTTTTATAAATGTTTTATCAATTTTTTATATTATTATTAATGTTTTTTATTATTTTTAACGTATTTTTATGTTTAATTATTTTTTCAACGAATTCATTCCCTATTTTTTGATTATATTCTCATGTTTTAATAACGATTTTTCCATGATTTTTAGAGAGTGAGAGGTGTGTTTCTAGTGAAACGATTTTGAGGGTCTTGAAAGACTTGACAGGTATATTTCATTTGTATTCACTTGAAATTTTCCTCTCTATCTTTTTTTAAAGTATTCTGCGTTAAAATTCTTCATTTACGATTTAAAGCTCAAATAATTATTTTAGATTTTTCAATGAAAAAATTTTACACTTGAAATACATCCCTTCATTTTCGTTTTTTACCAAATTTGCTTTCACTTGAAATGATACTCTCTGTCTTTTTTTTAACCATTTTTTACAAATATTTTACTTTCTAAACCTTATGAAATTATTAAATAATTGTTAAATTATAATCATAATGTTATTTTCAAATCAAGTCATGAATTATCATTGATTTTAAAAATTCATAATACTTTTATTTTATTATTTCAATTGAAATAAAAATTTGACTTTATTTTAAAATAGACTATCATTTCAACTGTAAATTTCATTTTAAATCATTTTCATTTCTTTAATACACTTGCAATTTAGCTAATATTATTAAAGTTTTTCCATTGTTTGATTTTTTGAGAATGTTCCCTTATTTTGAAATAATAAAAAAGTTTAAATATATTATCTGATAAACAATAGTAATACAGTTGAAATTTTACTATTGAAAATGAAAATTTCTATTTTTTAATATCTTTAACTTAATTTTTCTAAAATTTCAAAATCAATTTTAGATCTTATGCTTAATTTTTATTAAAAAGGGTTAATATTTTAAATTCTGCAACATTTCAGACTTTAAAAAACACATTATTTATTTATGAGATGATTATTATGAGTGACAACATTTTCGAAGGGCTTGATGAATACTTGCCTCTTGACGATAACATTTTCAAGGATAAGAAACCTTTGGATCATCGTTATTTACCTGATAACTTGCCACATAGGAAAGAACAGATTACAGCCATTGCAAGATACTGGGTAGAGGTATTGAAAGGAAGTACTCCATCTAACATTACTATTTATGGAAAGACAGGAACCGGTAAGACAGCAGCTGCAAAGTTTGCAAGAGAGCAATTGATTGAAGCAGCTCGTGATAAGCCTGTTACACTTTCAGTGGAATATGTCAGATGCACTGATTTCAATACAGAATATCAGGTTCTCACTTACTTATGTCAAAAGCTAGGAAGGGAAGTTCCAAATCGTGGATGGACAAAAGGTGAAATTGTAAATGCATTTAGGGATGTCCTAAAAAGAAACGTATTTGGAAGAAACCGTATATTGATTGTTATTTTAGACGAAGTTGACATTCTTCTTGAAAAGGATGGGGACGGATTGTTGTATACCCTTACCAGAACAGACAACATTGCAATCTTGTCAATCAGTAATTACCTTAACTTCAAGCAATTCATTAAGCCAAGAGTTGCAAGCAGTCTAATGGATAAGGAGATTGTGTTCCCACCTTATGATGCAGAGCAATTGGCTGACATCTTGAATGAAAGGTCCGAACTTGCATTTTATGAAAACACTCTTGAAGACAGCGTTATTCCATTATGTTCAGCTATGGCTGCAAAAGAGGAAGGGGATGCAAGATACGCACTTGACTTATTGGAAAGTGCAGGAGACATTGCTATCGACAAGGGATCTGAAAAGGTTTTAGGCCAATATGTGCGTGAAGCTAAAGATGTCATTGAGTACAATAAGGTCAAGGACGTAATTGTCACATTGCCTACCCAACAGCAAAGGGTTCTTGCTGCTATCTTAAGGTTGACTCAAGAAGGAGAGGAAATCACTTCAGGTAAGCTATTTGAGGCTTATAAGGAGATTTCAAAAGGAGATGCAGTTACATATAGAAGAATCTTTGACTTTGTAAATGAGTTGGAGATGTTAGGTATCATTTCCACAAATACTGTATCAAAAGGCAGAGCTAAAGGTAGAACCAATATCATTAACTTGCAAATTGATACAGATCTTTTGGAAGAGAATTTGTATAGTGTTTTATAGCCCAGCTTTTCCGCTCCTTCGGAGCGCAAAACCTGGACCAAAATTTTTACCCCAACTGGGAGTAAAAAATCTTTTTTTCTTTTTTTAACCATTTTTCTTCATGTTTTTATTTTATTTTATCTATAACCTGCTTTTAATACAAAGTTCACATCCTGTACTCTAAAGTAGTCATAATTCAACCCATCATTGGATATTAAAACATCTGTCATGTTCTTTGGAATGGCTACTAAAACTGTTTTAAAATCATTAGCTCTATTTTTAGGAACATTAAAGTGTATTGAATAGATTTCATCAGATGAATTTTCCAAATCTTCCAAAAAGAACGGATTTAAGTCAATGACTTCCTGATTTAATATTTCCTTATTTTCCTTTGTTCTATTTAGACTCTCAAAAATCCAGTAAGTGCCAGTGTCTTTAACAGATTCATCGCTTATCAGATAATACTCATACTCATCTAAAGATTCCTTATATACTCTAAAGCTTTTACATACCCAAAGAGATCTTCCATCATTTGAATGATTAGTTAAATTAGGATTAGTGTCATGATTACAAAACATATCTTTATTGTAATCATCTCCGAACAGCTCAAAATCATTGAAATTGTACACTACAAAGTTGGAATAGAAATCACATTTCACTGTTCTATTCACTGTTACAATGTTATTATCATTGACATTATCATTCTCATTATCAAAATCATATCCCATCTCTATAGGCCTTATTTGACTGTTTAAAGGATAAATAACCATTGAACTCATGACACTATCATTAAACAGATTCCTATCTACAAGCGAATCGTAATTGTTTTTTATCTTAATCAGCTTATTATAGGAAATCGCATTTGACATTATCATTTCATCACTTGCACTTTCATCAAAAAACTCACCATTCTCCACATTTTTATTCTTTATTGCAAGTCCTGGAATGATATTTTTTGACACGATTCCATTTTTCAATCCTTCATCATCTTCCCAATTTTCAGGATTTCCAGGATTATTCAATAGATAATCAGATGACTCAATAGCAATAGCTTCAAGAGATGAAATTTCCTCTTCACTTAAGATTTTTTCATTCAGCCCATCACTTAAATTGGCCACCACTCCTATTATGAAAATAAGAAGTATGATAGACAGAAGCAGTTCACTGGAGTACAATAGGCCGTATTGGTCTTTTATTAAATTCTTCATCAACATAACCCCTAGAATCCACTCATTCCATACTTGACCTTATGGCCATGAGAGTCAAGATAGAGAATCTCATTCAATCCATTTTCAGTATTGTAGATGACTTCAACTCCAGAATAGATATCATCGCTGAATATTACATGGTCTGATCCACATGCTGACACACGGCCAGATTCATTTGTTTTTTGAGGATTTATAAATGTTTCAAAACCATAATGCTCGCATCCGCTTTTTCCTTCAAGCCTGCATAGATAACATGCTCCATCTCTGCTTTCATGATAATATCCATTGTCCCTGCAGTTTTTCATGATCTTTCCTTGGTCATCTCCATGATGCTTGTAAGGGTCATATGGACATTTCCTTATAATCAGTGGAGAGTTGGCATCAATATAAAAAGAGTAGTTTTCAACACCTTTTGACCTTAAGAATTCAGACAATGAATTACCATAATTGTAGAAGCTCTCATTGTATGAAAGGCCATGATAATCTTTCAAATAAAGAATAGGAACAGGATCCTTTAAACCAATGAAGTCAACATCAGATGACACGATTTTTTCAAATGAGTAATCTCCTTTTACACTTAAGATGTGAGTCTTGAATTTATATGAGAAGGGATTTGATGTATTTTCAATAGCTATTAGTGATGAATTGATTTGGATACCGTAGTTTTCATAGTATTCCTGGTTTTTTGCACTTAGCTTTCCATCAACTATTTCCTTCAAATCGCTTTTGGAGTCTAAAGATGGCCTTTTGTCTTTTATAATCTCCTCACTTAAGTCTTCCAATGATTCATGTTCAATAAGTGGAAGGTTTCTTATGTAGTCATTTACAATATATTGAAAGTTATTGGATGAAACAATCTCTCCATTTTCCCTTTCCTGATTAATTGCAACATTTAAAATGATTATCGACAATAGTAAAAAGCCGATTAGAATCAGGCTTGTGAGGATGATTGAAAAATTTCCCTTCTCATCATTCAACAATTCTTTTCTTGTAGAATCATTTCTATACTTTTTATCCTTTTCATATTCGTTATTTTTATTATTAATCTTCATTAATTGGTTTATATTTAAAAATAATATTTAAATCTTTCTCAATTTTAATTTTAATCTTTTTAAATCATTATAATTTAATAAAAAGAGTGTAAATTACTTTTTAATTATAAGTTTTCACTTTTGTTATAGTTTAATTATTTAAGAAACTTATTTTGGTAAAGAATAGCCATTTAACTTAAAACTTTATTATAGATGAATTATAAATAAAATAATATTATAAGTAAAGATAATATTTATTAACTAAAAAATTAATAAATATTTAAAAACTACTAAAAAAATCAAAGAATTTAATCATTTTTATCATGCTTATTATATTAGGAGGAATTTAATGTCTGATACTGTAAGAACCTGGCGTCATATCCAACAAAGATATAACCTTGTTGGATCCAAATGTACTACTTGTGGTCAAGTGTTTTTCCCACAAAGAGTAATCTGTCCTGATTGTAGAAGAAAAGGAAACATTGAAGATATCCAATTTTCAGGAAAAGGAAAAATATTTACTTATTCTGTAATTAGAACACCTACTTCTGACTTCAAGAAAATAGCTCCTTATGCTGTAGCTATCATTGAACTTGAAGAAGGTGCTAAAGTAACTGCACAAATCGTTGACGCAGATGTTGATGATATTCAAATTGGAGACCCTGTAGAAATGGTCTTTAGAAAAATCCGTGAAGACGGCCCTGATGGTGTAATTTCATACGGATTCAAGTTTAAAATTGTAAAATAATTCAATTTTTTTTAAATAGCTTTTTAGCTATTTATTTTTTTATAAACCATTAGTAATACTTTTTTTTAAATTTTTATTAAAAGTAATACATTTTTTATTTAGTTAAATTAAGATTAAGATTAAAATTAATTATTATGTGTTTAAAGATATTTGTAAAATTATGTGATTATTATGAGTTATGAAGATACTGCTGTATTGTTATTGAGCCATGGAAGTACTCTTCCCTATGCAGAAGAAGTTTTTAAAAATATATGCGCTAAATTTAAGGAAGCGACAGAATTTGATGCTGAAGTAGGATACATGAAAGTTGCAAAGCCAAATTTGCCACAGGCAATAAAGATTTTAAAAGAACGCAATCCTGACTTAAAACGCATTATAGCCACTCCAGTATTTTTAGCTGCTGGAATTCACACTAACATTGACATACCAATCATTCTTGGCCTTGAGCCTAAGGAAACAGATCCAAGACAGCCTGATGGAATCTATCCTGAAGGACATTACTTATACGGCCTTGAAGAGGTTGATTTCGATGGAGAATTAGAATTATTAGGTCCTATAGGTCCTAATCCAAAGCTATTGAAAATAATCAACAATAAAATAAGCGGTGCACTTGAAGAATCCAAGCTTGATGCAGATGCAAAAACCGGAGTTTTATTGGTGGTGCACGGAAGCAGATTGAATTACAGTAAGGAATTTATCACAGACTTATTCGGACAATTTGAAGCTCAAACCGATTATCCATGTGACTTTGGATTCATGGAACTTGTAGACCCTAACATCCCTACTTCAATCAACAAGCTTGTAAGCGAAAACGAAGTGGACAGATTGGTTGTTGTACCTGTATTCATTGCTCCTGGAGCACACACTACAAGGGACATTCCAACAATTTTAGGATTCATTGAAGATGATGGAACTGGCCATCACCATCATCATGACCATGGACATTCTCACTCTCATGACCATGAACACTCACATGATCACGGCCATAGTCATTCTCATGGACATCATCACCATCATCATGGCCATGATGACGTGAAAATGGAATTTGATGGGGAAATATTATACCCAGACCCAATCTGTGATGATGATATTTTAATCGAAATCCTTGAAGACATGGTTAAAGATGCTCTTTAGATAGATTCTTTAATCTTCTTCTTTTTTCTTTTTTTCACAACACTTTAGTAAAATTATTATCCTTCTTTTTTTAAACATTATAATAGATGATTTTCAATTTTTTTAAAAATGTTTTAGAGGTGTCTTATGCATATGAAGTTTATGGATGAAGCAATCAAGGAGGCCGAAATATCATTGTCAGAAGGTGGAATACCTATCGGCGCTGTCCTTGTAAAGGATAATGAAATAATTTCCAGAGGCCATAATAGACTTATTCAAAACAATTCTGTGATTCTTCATGGTGAAATGGATGCAATTGAAAATGCAAAGGGCCTCAATTATGAGGATTATAGGAAATGCACTCTCTATACAACACTTTCCCCGTGTCCAATGTGTTCAGGAGCGGTAATCCTATACAATATTCCAAAAGTTGTTATAGGCGACAATACAACCCTGATGGGAGCTGAAAATCTATTGAAGGACAATGATGTTGAGATAATAGTTTTAAACGATTCAAGATGCAAGGAGCTATTTGAAAGGTTTGTAAGCGAAAACCCAGGAGTTTGGGAGCATGAGCTTGCAAGGGTAGGAAGCACTACAGAGCTAAAGAAATGATGTGATAATATGGAATCAGTCATTACAAACGAAAAGGATGAAAGGTTCATTGAGCTTACAAGGCAGTTGGACAATGAATACTTTTTCAAGCTTGGGGATGTGGTTGAAAGATATTTGGACTACAATGCATTGACAGATCCTCATATTGTGATTCTTGCCTTGAATTGGGGAAAGCCGATTGCTTGTGCTAGCTTTAGATTGATTGACAAGGATACAATTGAAATCAGAAGGGTCTATGTCAAGAAGAGATACAGAAGAAAAGGGATTGCATATAAGCTTATAAAGCAGCTTGAAAAATTGGCAATGGAAGAGAATTTCAAGTATTCAGTTATCGAAACAGGCAAGGACAATGAGGCAGCAATCAATCTATATAGAAAACTGGATTATGAAATAGTAGATAATTTCGGCATCTTTGAAGGAGACGATTTGTGCATATGCATGAAAAAACAGTTCAAATCCATGATTTTCTAATTTAATCCTATCTAAGACTATTTTTCTTTTTTTTAATTATTTTTCATTTGAGAATATTTTTTATATTAAAAAAATCAAATAATTTCATATGAAATCAAGCCAAATCAAAGTCTCTGAAATTGGTGAGAAAGGCCTTATTGAAAGAATCATAGAGAAATCCAGAACATGTTCCTCTTGCGGATTTGACACCAACATTGATCTTTCCAGTTTCGCCACATCAATTGGAGACGATTCTGCACTTACAAACGTTGATATGGATGACAATAGCTATTTGGTCACTTCTACAGATATGCTGATTCAATCAAGCCACTTCCCAAAAGGCATGACTTATTTTCAGATGGGATACAAATCAGTAGTGGTTAATGTAAGCGATCTTTCCAGCATGGGTGCAGATAATATTGGATTCCTATTGAACATAGCTATTCCAAAGGATATGCTGCTTGATGACTTTGACGATTTGATTTGTGGAGTCATCAGGGCCTGTGACAATTACGACATTCCACTCATAGGCGGTGACACCAACGAGGCAAATGAGATAATAATTTCAGGAACAGCCATTGGCCAGGTTGACAAGGACAAGGCCTTGATGAAATATGGATTTGAAGAGGGTGATCTTGTTTGCATAAGCGATGAATTGGGATACGCTGCACTTGGATTTGAATTGCTGGCCCTTAAGGAAAAAGACCCTGATCTCTATCAGGAAAAGATAGAAAAGATTAAGGAAATAGACTCAACAATAATTGATTTGGCTCTTCTAAAGGCATTGAAGCCAGAGGCAAAATATGATGAAGGCCATATTCTAAGAGACTGCAACACACTAGACAATAAAGTTTCTGCAACAGACATTACAGATGGCCTTGCAAGCGAGTTTTATGAAATATTGAATTCAGATAAGAAGTATTCCAATCTTAATGACAGCAGTTCATCAAATTCCTATACTAAAGGAATAAGAATCTATGAGGAAAAGCTTCCTGTAGAGGATGAATTCAAGGAAATAGCTAACATATTAAATTTAAGTTATCTTGACCTGTTCCTCCATGTAGGAGAGGATTTTGAATTCCTATTCACAATAAATGAAGAAATAAAAGATCAATTGTCAGCAGAAATGAATTATTATGTTATAGGTGAAATCACTGACAATAATACAGTTGAAATAGTACTCTCAAATGGTCAAATTGAAAAAATAAGCTCAAGAGGTTATCAACATCTCAAATAAGCAACAATGAACTCATTTTTTCAGGTGTTTTTATGATGAAGGAATCCAGCTTTTACACTAAACTATATGAAGGGAATTCATCACAAGAAAAAGCAGTCCAATGCAATCTTTGCGGAAGGATGTGCAAGATAGTCAATGAAGGTTTGGGATTCTGCAAGACACAAAAAAACATTGATGGAAAATTGTTTTCAATCAACTATCAAAGAATCGCTTCATACCACATTGATCCCATTGAAAAGAAGCCCCTTTATCATTTTCTTCCTGGTTCTTCAACATACTCTATAGGTGGTTTTGGGTGTAATTTCTCATGTTTGAACTGCCAGAACTATATGCTTTCAATGAATTCTTTCAATGAATTCAACTCAACTAAAATACTGCCAGAAACCATCGTTAAAAATGCCATTAATGATAATTGCCTATCGATTTCTTGGACCTATAATGAACCTACGCTATACTTTGACTTCGCCCGTGAAACCTCCTTGATTTCACATAGGGAAAATCTTAAAAATGTATATGTTTCAAATGGCTATATGAGTGAAGAATCCTTGAGGGAAACTTTAAATTTTATTGATGCATTCAACATTGACTTGAAGTTCTTTGATGACAAGCTGTATAGGGAAATATGTGGAGGAAAATTGGATATTGTTCTGGACAATCTAAAAGCCATTCATCAAAGCAAGTCTCATTTGGAAATAACCACCCTATTGATCAATGACTTGAACACTGATGAGGATCAAATCAGATTAATCTGCAATTTCATTATAGAGGAGTTGGGAGCAGATGTTCCCCTTCACTTTTCAAGATTCTTCCCGATGCATAAGATGAATGACAAAAGCCCAACAGATATTGACTATTTGATTAGGGCAAAGGAAATAGCTATTGACATGGGAGTGGAATATGTCTATTTGGGAAATATGCCAGTTGACAACAATACATACTGCCCTAACTGCGGTGAGCTATTGATAGCAAGAGAAAGGTATTGCAACAGTGATAAAAATAGAATAAGGGATGGGCATTGTATAAATTGTGGCCATAAACTGAATTTCGTTTTAAGATAGCCTTTTTCTCATGCACCTGATACCTTTTCAAGATAAGGTATTTTGCGCATGATCCAAATTATTCCCCAACTTGTAAACAGGACCAAAACTATCATCAGGGAAGACCATTTTATCGGGTTATGTTTCAATATGTCTATTGAACCAAACACTATGTCCTTATAGAATATGTAAACCAAGGGATGGACAAAATAAATTCCAAAACTGCATTTACTTATGGAATTAATCAGCATGCCTAATTTTCCATTCTTAATTTTCATAAAGAGGGAATCCTCATCATCCTCATTGGCTTCTTCAAAATACCTGAAAGACAGGAATATGCTTGATGAGAGTAATAGTGTTATAAAAGTAAAATAGTTTACACCTGAAATTTCATTTGATGCAATGCTTAAATTAGTCAAATCTATTAGGAAATAGATGAATGACAATATAAACAAAACTGAAGAAACCAAAAGCACTGTTTTGTTGCTGAGTTTTAGTTTACCTATATTCGTAAAGTCGGTCTTTGCCAAGTAGTAACCCAATATTCCATATCCTGCGAAAGATATATAATAATACACGAATGATTTGTAAGGACTTAAGTTGATTAAATCGAATGGTATGACAATTAAGCAGTATATGGTGAAAATGAGTACCAACAGATTGATTATTTTTTTCTTCTTTTCCTCTTCAAAAGGCTTCAATATCTTATTCATTATAAACAGGATTAGATATACAGTTAAAATCATCCATATGAACCAAAAGATACGCCCTTTTGGAATCCTTTGGTAAATCCTAATATTGATTTAATGATGTATTCCATTGAGAAGGAGTCAATCACGTTTGCATTAATGCCCAAATTAATCAGTATGTATGAGAAAAGGACCAGAACAATTGCCAAGAAGATATAGGGTATAAAGATTCTATTGAATTTCTTCTTTATGAAGTTTGATAAGGAATAATCTTTATTGACCAGCAAGGCACCACTTATCATAACAAAGATTGGGATGCAAAATTGCCTAAATTGATTTAAAGTTAACAAAAAGACCCAATCAAAATTATATATGGAAATTACATTAATTTTTGTGATGAAATTGGTAGTCATAGGCATGTTATAATCCCAAATATTGCCAAAGCTCTCAAAGCATCATAATAGAAAATCCTCTTTTTATTCATATTATTCCAAGGTGTCTTTGATTGTTATTTTTTATTGGTTGTTGTTCTACATATTTTTTTCTTTTTTTTACATTTATTTTATTTGTTTTTTCATTTTTTTAGGATTTTTTTCTTTTTTTACATTAATTTTTTGAGGCATCGATTAGGATACCCTTTTGACCGACATAATCTCCCATACCATTAATAGCTATTTTTTCCAAGTCCACTACACTATAATCTATCTTTTCAATAGAGTAATCTTTTCCTTCAATAAGTGTTTCATCCCCATCCTTAACAGTTAAATGGTCTCCATCAAGTTTTGCTTTGGTTTTCTTCATGTTTTTCTTAATTTCAAAATTAACGAATTTGGTTCCATGGTATATGCCCAGTCCCTTTATTTCGCACTTGGCAGTACCAATTGATAGGTTGTCATGATATTTTACTTCAAAATCAAGGCCTTTAATAAGTTTTTTACCATCAAAGCTTACTTTAATCTTTGGAATTCCTATTGCTTTACCGGTATAAGGACGATCTTCAACTCCTTCCACTATTGCATCGTTGATGTCATGTTTTCCAGCCCTTTCGCTGAATATGTTTGTATCATAAACATATTCTATGAATCTTTCGGTGTTCTTTCCATCATGGAATTCGACTATATCATTGTATTTTTCAATGTTTTCCTCGCTATGATTTCCATAATAATTCTTTGAAATCAATTCCCCAAGGCTTTCATAATCATATGCAATGTCTGCAAATGCATTATCATCATTCAATTTCAAATCTATACCTAGATTTTCAAGGCACATTTCCTTTTCCATCCAAGCGAAAATTACATTGGCTCCTCTATAGAATGCGTCGTATGAGATTGAGGAGTAATCGGTTATTAGCAAACGGGTGTTTTTCAATAATTCATCATAACTGTACTCAGTTGGCATATATTTATCCAAATCAGTTTCTCCAAAGATTGCATTCACTAAAGGGTGAGGAATGAATACTATCTTATCTTTTAAATCATCAGGCACACATTCAATGATATTTTTTGAAAAATTATAGTATGTTGAATTTAGAGTGTCATCTCTTATGGTAGAATATTCGAAGTTTCTTGAGGTTGGCATGATGAGAATCTTATCGGCATCATCATTTTGAATGGAATGATCAAATTTAGGAAGTCCACATTTAATCAAATCTTGCCTATCAAAATTTCCATCTTCTATAAAATGATTTGCCTCGGTTTCAGATGAAACAACCACATAGGAATTATCACCGAATCCTCCACCTTTTTCAAAGTCCCATCTACCTTTTAGGGAATATGCGTACATGACTCCATGTTGTAGGAAAATGTAGTAATAATCCTTCCAGTACTGTCTTTTGCGTGTCAATGCATTATATGTTGTCAGATCAATCACATGGTTTATTGATTCTGTAGTAATGAATGCTTTTGCATTAAAGTACTCATAGTAATGTTTTTTGGAATATTTCTCGATTAGGTTCTTCCTATACTTTTCAGGAACTTCCTTTTGAAATTCGCTGTCTTTGCTAAGTATGAAATAGACATTTTCCCAGCCATCATCAATCAATCTTTCATAAACATATTTTGCACTCTCTTCGTATTTTCCACAAAACTTTTCATAAAGCAATATTGAAGGTGTATTTTTACCTTTCTTCAAATCAGCCATATATTCCTTATATGCTGATTTTATCTTTTTTTGCTCTCCAATATCATCTGTCACATTTATTTCCCTATATGCCAATGATAAGAATCCCTTCCAGGTTTCATACAAGAATATGCTATGGTTTTCAAAGTAAATCAAATCGCTGTAATATAGGTCATGGTCTCTATGTTCATCATAAATGCCGAACTTTTTCAAGAGCTTGTT
This sequence comes from Methanobrevibacter ruminantium, assembly GCA_004553595.1. Taxonomy (GTDB): domain Archaea; phylum Methanobacteriota; class Methanobacteria; order Methanobacteriales; family Methanobacteriaceae; genus Methanobrevibacter; species Methanobrevibacter ruminantium_A. Next base: position 250,300 of record SFKZ01000001.1, read on the forward strand.
TTTTCCCCTTTTATAGATACTTTTCATTGAAAGGAATTTCTTTTTATAGCTGAATCCATTTTCATCAATGTATTCTATATATACGCCAGCGGAACGGCCGGAAATGTTTATGCTGTTGTATGGTATTTCCACCAGGTATTTGTTTTCAGATTTTTTTGTAAACTCGTAATTATTGTAACCCAAATTGACATGGTATTTGCTTAAGTCGTAATTTTGAAATTTTTTGCTTAAAACGGTAAACTCTATAATGACCTTATCTTCTTTCATGAAGATGGATAGGGCCTTAGGTTGAAAATCAAATATTCTATTGTAAACATTTTGATTAGCCTTTAATACAACATTAGGTTTCCCATTTTTAAAAAGAGCATTATATTCTTTACTTTTCCTAACTGAAAAACCTTCTTCCAATTCATATTCCTTATAATCAATTGAATTCACTTCATCCATTCTATCATCACTGAAATTTTATTTATTTAACGGATTAATTCTTTTAATCATCATTTTTTTCTTTTTGCCTTGATTTAAGGTATTAAGCATTAATTTCCATTTCTTATTAACTCAATTATGGTTTTAGATGCTATTCCTTTATCAAATTCATTATACTTGTTTTGGAAATCATCATACTTTTGACCATATTTTAATTCATAATCTTCCACTTTTAGTTTTTTGATTTCTTCAATGAGTTTTTCTGTACTTTTAACAATAGGTCCTGGAACCTCTTCAAACATATCGAAATAGAAATCCCTCAAGCTGTCTTTGTAATGCTCCAAGTCATATGCGAAAAACATCATAGGTCTTCTAAGTATGGCATAGTCAAACATAACAGAGGAATAGTCTGTAATTAAAACATCGGAAATCAAATACAGCTCTTGAATGTCCCACTCTGCATCACATTCTATTACAAAGTCATCATATTTTTTCCAGTCTATGTTTTCCTTGACAAGATAGTGATATTTAACTATAAGGGAATATTCATCGGATAATGCTTCTTTCATGGCATCGAAATCCATTTCGGTTGCAAACTTATATTCTCCCTTTTGATAGTATTCATTGTCTCTCCAAGTTGGTGCATAAAGAATTAGTTTCTTGTCCTTTGGAAGATTGAATTTGCTTTTTATTTTATCTATATAATCGGCATTGTTGTTATTTATCAAAATGTCATTGCGAGGATATCCGATTTCAAGCATTTCTCCATTAAAGGCAAATGCCCTTTTGAATATCTCGCTTGAATAGCTATTTTGTGAAATCAGATATTGCCAGTCGGCACTGTTTTTTATAAATTCGTCATGGTACTTTTCAATGTCCTGATTTCCACTCATGTCTATATAATCCATATCAAGTCCCAGTTTCTTAAGAGGAGTGCCGTGCCATGTTTGAATGTATTTTGTCTTCTTATTTTTCTTGAGATAGTAAAGGTGTCTGGAATCAAATACCCAGGCACCACTTACAATCGCATAGTATAAAAACTTGAAATATGATCTTTTAACCTTGATTCCATTTCCAGGTATTTTTTGTGCTTCTGGATGCATGAAGACCCATACACACTTGAGTTCATTCTCTAAACCCTGATTTAGGATTTCTTCATAAACATATCTTGGATTTCCAGTATAATTACGGCCATTGCTAGATTCAAAGAGGATAATATTGTCTTTTGGACTAAGAACATGAGTTCCTATGTGGTATAATGCTCGTGCACTATATTTGGCACAAGTTAGTATTATGAATTTTAAGTCTTTGATTAAAGTTTTCTTATCCATTCTATCCTCTCTTTTTTTAATAAATTCATTCCTAATTTTAATCAGATTCAAATAATTTTTTTAGTTTATTTTTTTGCTGGTTGGTCAAATATTTAATATTTTTTTAATTTATTAATGTGCACCACTTACCTCTTTTAAATAAGGTATTTTACTTAAAACATATATTATAAGCCAACTGAAGAATACAACTATAATCCATACCAAAGGCATTATGACAGGTTTTGCAGTGTAAATAGGGAACATGTTGTTACTTACCCACCTTATTCCATAGACTACAAAATAGTGGACCAGATACATACCATAGCTGCAGACGCTTAATGAATATATTATTTTAGACATGAATGTATCCTTGAAGAATGAATAGGCCTTGTTTCTGAAAGTGCCTTTATGTTTTGAACAATATTTAGCATAGTATTCAATCATCAGGAATACGCCGGTAGCTTGAAGTGCAACAACAAGGGTTTCATAGTGATAGTATTTCAATGCACCATCATCGAAAATTCCAATTTTGTAATGGGTTAGGGTAAAGTGTAAGTTTATGAGCGTAAAGACTATAAACAATATCAAGCCTAGCCATATCATATGCTTGTCACTTAATTTGAATTCCTTATTGGTTAAATAATAACACAGTACGATAAACCCAACATAACCCGCGAAATAGCTTAATTCCAATGCATGGAAAGGGTATAATCCGAATGTATTCAAAGTAATTGTGATTAGCCATAATATCAGGAAATATTCAACTCCTTTCATTTTATATTCTCTAATAAATGAGTTGATAATAGGGAGAAACAAATAAACTCCTATCAACATATAAATGAACCAGTACTGTCTGTCAAGGAACAATGTCAGATAAGGTGTTGGATCGTTGTTGACTATTATTTTATAGATAGGAAGAAGCAAGGCCCAAAATATGAAGGGAATCAAAATTCTTGTAAATCTTCTCTTTAGGAAGTCTGGCAGGTCATATTCTCTGTTCAATAGCAGTGAACCGCTTATCATTAAAAACAATGGGACTCCCATAACTCCCAATTCAATAAATACTCCCACAGATAACCAACCTAATGATCCTGATGGGCGAATTTGGCAAAATTCTCTTATAATATGGCATAATATAACCAATATGATGGCCAAAGCCCTAACTTCATCTAGATAGAATATTCTGTTTCTGCCATTAATGTTTTTTATCATATTTCTACCTTTTGGATTATTTGGGTATTTTTCAATATTGATTAGCCTTCAAGTTCCTTGACGAGCAATTGGGCATTTTTCCAATCGGTGTGATCATCTATTTCAGTCCATTTCAGTCCATTTGTCAATACAAAGTCAATGGTTTTGATAAGACTCAAATCCTTATATGCAAAATCATAATAATTTTGAGGGTTGTCTTCAATCAATCCCTCTAAAATTCTATTGAATTCTGCAACGTCATCAGCCTTTACTTTAGAAACACCAATAAATTCTCCTGTTGAAGATGGAATATCCAGTCCTTTTCCAATTGAATTGATTTTACCGTTAGCTATTGTTTTGCCTTCATTGAAAGATTCATCATCAATAATTAATTTAAATGATTCTTCATTAAGCTCCTTAAAGTTATCAATTATCATTCCAGTGTTAATGGATTTGGCCAATATTTTTATGATTTCAGGGTCCACTACATTATCACCGTTAACTAAAATGAAGTCATCTAAATCATATTCTTCAATATATTTGCTTGCAAGATAAGTTGATACGGAAGTGTTGGTGACATCAAACTTTTCGTTTATAACGGTTTTTATTTCAATGTCATACTTTTCCTCCAATTCAGGGCATAAATCAATGACCTTGTCTTTATTATATCCAACAACTACTATGAATTTACTTATTCCTGCATCAATGCAGTTTTTAATCATTCTTTCAACTAAAGTCATGCCGTTAATTTTTAGCAAAGCTTTTGGAATGTCTTTTGTAAGTGGCATTAATCTTGTACCCATTCCTGCTGCCAATATCACACCAATCATTTTATTCCTCTTTTAAGTAATTATATTTTTTATTTTCAATGTTTTAAAATCCAATCATAAACACGCTTACAATTGTTTTTATCAGTATATTTAAAGAACTTATCAACCTTATCAATATATTCCTCTTCCATTTTGCAATCGTTTTCGATATATTCAATGGTTTTATCAATCAACTCTTCTTCATCTTTCTCAATGGCACCAAAAGTACTTTTGTCGTCATCGATTAAGGCATCTCCTTCAAAGTGGTAATCACTTCCATATTGGTAATAGATTATAGGCTTTTTAAGGTATGCGAAATCAAAATTGACAGAGGAATAGTCAGTAATCATTAAGGCAGATTCACATAAGATGTCATGGAATCTTCTATATGTATCAACTTCCACGTTGTCTGTATTGAACAAATGCAAAAATCTCATTGAATTTGGATGAGGCTTAAAAACAATTTTATAGCCCTTTTCATTGGCAGATTCTATCAATCTCTCATCATTCAATAGATTATTCCATCTCATAAAGTATTCAGAACTTAATAAATCCTCGTATGATCACGATTTCCTTTTTAAGGTTTTCATTTGTCAAATTGTCAAATCTTGGGAAACCCAATTCCTGAATGATTTCCTCATCATAATTGTATGTTTTGACAAATGCCTCCTGATCCAGGTCTGAAACTGTCAATATGAGTGAAAAGTTAATGTCATACTTTCTAAGCCAACTTCGCATGTCATACTTTCCTACACCATGTTGAAGGAAATAAATCGGTGGAGAGGAAATTCCTTGAACCAATTTTAGATTTAGGTCTGCAAATGGATTCAAATGATTTTTATAACCTTGTGAAGAGATTACCTTTTCTGCAAACATATAGATGAATTTATGTTTGAATGAACCGAAATTAAGAATTTTACTTCCATATTCCTTTTTAAGCTTTTTAAATTCATTGCAGTCTTTTTCCAATGCGAAATATTTTGAAATTCCATCATTTTGATTTGCAGCATATCTGAACAAATGCTCTCCATTGTCTCCTGTATTGTCTCTTCTATCCATGAATAAATAGATTTTTTTGTTTTTCATTATTGGCCTTGATAGCAAGTACAATAATCTGTAGGAAATTGATTTTGCCCAGTATTTCGGTCTTGTGATAAGCATGGATTTTATAGATGTCAATTCATAACGCAAGGCCTTTTTAGCACTATACGGCATAATAAGGAAAGAGTTGTTAACAGCAGCCAATATTTGTGAATTTCTAATGTAGTAATGGCTGAATCTTGATATTTCTGCAAATTTCCTAAATGTGATATTGTTTTTCATAACCACTTTATTGCCATCCTCATCAAGAATCATATGGAAATTAATTTTGGTTTCCCCTTTTTTGTCAATAGGGATCTTGAATTCGAAACCATAGTCAAATCTCCAGTCAATGCCTAGCAATCTTCTTGTTTCACGAGGTGTTTTTGGATATTCAACATATTTTCCAATAAACCTTTCTTTTTTACTATTATGAACTTTAATTGCTTCTATGCTTAATACATCCTTTTTGCAAGAGCTGACATAATTTCCGCATAAGTTTAAAAATCCATCTTTAAGTTCTATAATGTCAAAGAATATTCTATGTTTTTCAAGTCTATTGATTGTGTAATTTCCTGTTTTCAAGCAAGTATAGTTTTCTTCATCCTTTTCTATACGAAAATCCTTTCTATTTTTTAAGTAAACCAGGAAATCACCAAAATAATCTATTTTTGAACCGATTATTTGAGGATGTGTAAGAATATCTTCTTCAATGTAATCTAAAATATCGTATAGGCTTTCCCAAAATTCGTCAGTTTCTTCATTTGACCAATTTCTAGGCAAATCCTTCACGCCTTCAAATGACTTTAGGCTATATGTAATTATGCACTGAATGAATTTAGGAACAACACCATCTTTTTCTAACGCATAGTCGATAAGTTCCCTTAAACATTTTAATCTGTAGACATAAAATTCCTTTTTGTCCTTTGCAGTGTTTGTCAATGATTTATCATTGGCCCTTCTAAAGAAGTATGCAGCATCTTTGACCAAGCCTATTTTCTTGGTTTTAAGCAGAAGCTTATTGATGAAGATCAAATCTTCATTGTAGGATAATTCTTCATTGAATCTTAAATCACCTATTGAATCAGCTTTAATAAAGGAAGAACTTACGGATGATTGAATAGATTCATAGTTTTTATTCAAGTCCATTAATCTGTTTCTTGAATCCTCTTTCAAATTGAATTTATAGTTTAGTTCATGGTTGTATTCACTAAAAAAGAGTATGGGTATGGCAACAACATCAAGGGCTTCGTTGTTTTCAAAGAATTTGTTCACAGATTTTAAAGCATTGGATGATAGTTTATCGTCACTATCGAGAAAGGTGATGTATTCTCCTTTAGCAAGTTCCATACCATAGTTTCTTGCTGAACCCACTCCCTTGTTTTCCTGAGAATAAACTTTGATTCGATTGTCTTTTTCTTCATATTCCTTTAATACACTTAAAGAATTGTCAGCAGAACCGTCATTAATACAGATTATTTCCATATCCTTATATGTTTGGCTTATGACACTGTCTAAGCATTCCTTAAGATATTTACTAGAATTGTAAACAGGAATGATTACTGAAAATTTAACCATATAATTTCTCCTTCTTTAAACTAAACTTTATTCTATTTTTTCCCATAAGCTATTAAAAGCTATTGTTGGTTTTATTTGTCTAACAATAACATCATAAACGAAATTGACTGTCACGCTTTCAATATTGTTTTTGTCGCAAATGTCCTTTATGGCCATAATTGAATTTTTGCCTTCAAAAACTATTCCGCTTGCCTTTTCATCCACTATAAGTCTTTGACCATATAGCATACCTAGGGTATGATTTCTACTTTCCAGAGATGTTGAAGTCATTACCAAATCTCCAAATCCGCAATACTCTCCAGCAGTGGATTCCTGGCCTCCTATTTTTCTTAGAATATTTTTAGTGTCATCAAAGCCTTTTGTCAAAACAGCAAATCTTGCATTTTCATTGATATTCATTCCTTCACAGATTCCATTAGCTATTGCATTGATGTTTTTAACGACACCGCAAATTTCAAGACCTATCACATCATCAATGATTTTTACCTTAAACTGTGGAGTTGCCAATATGGATTTAACTCTTTTACAATTTTCCCTGTTTTTTGAAGCAATGTTTGATACTGTTGCAAGGTTCAAGACTATTTCAGATGCAAAATTAGGTCCTGATAATGCCACATAGTTATCATTGAAGTATTCCTCTATGATTTTTCCCATGGTTTTCAATGAAGGATATTCTATTCCCTTTGCGGTTGTAACAAGGATAACCTCATCTCTAACTAATCCTTTTAGACTTTCCAGACTTGCTCTAAAGGCAGATGAGGGGATTGCTAAGAATATGATAGTGCAATCTTTCAAATCATTTAAGTCGGTAGTTGCAATTATATTGTCCTTCAATTTTGTATTGGGATAATACTCACTGTTGTATCCTGTTTCATTTATGGCATCTTTTATCTTTTCTCTCCTTAAATGCAAGTAAACCTCTTCAACATTTTCAGAAATTGTTTGAGCCAAGGCAGTTCCTAAACTTCCAGCTCCCATAACACCTACTTTTTCCATGATTTCACCTTAAATATCATAGATATTAAAATAATTAATTAAATTCAATGCCAATAATCTTTTAACAATTTAATTAAAACTTAATTTCATTCACTAAAACTAACTCTTTCAAATTTTTCAGGTTCTAAAATTGATTTAGTAGCATCTATACCTACTTTAGTGGTTGTTCCATCAATTTCAGAAGCTTTTGGATCCAATGAAGAACCTCTGGCCTTAGGCACGATAATAATGTCATCATCACCTTTCACACGTGTAGCTATTGCATATTCAATGTCTTGAGGATCAAAGATATCAACATCCTCATCAACCACTACCACATGCTTCAATGATGGGTGTGCAGCAAGTGCAGCCATGATGATGTTCTTACCATCACCTTCAGTTTGCTTCTTGATTGAAACTGCAGCATGCAACCAGCAGCAGCCTCCTTCTGTAAGAACCACATTCTGAACGGTAGGAACGGTATTTTTCACTGCATTGAATATTCTTGGTTCCTGTGGCATGCCTTGAAGCAATTTATGTTCAAATCCTGCTGGCAATATTGCATGGTACATTGGATTTTCCTTCTTGATGTACATCTTGCTTAACTTTATAACAGGCTCCTCCCTTACATAATCGTAAGTGTCAGTCAAGTCTACAAATGGACCTTCTGGAGCGGTTTCATCGATTAGTATCTTACCTTCAAAGATTATGTCAGCTTCAGGCACATTGATACCGTTTTTGCATGTGACGAGTTCCAATTCTCCATCCTTGAATCTGTTTGCAACTTCCATCTCATCAGCATCTATTGGTATTGAAGTGGTACATGCAAGAAGGATTGCAGGTTCCATACCGATAGCTATTGAAATGTCCAAGTCCTTGCCCATGTCCTTTGCCTTTTGGAAGTATGTGTAAAGGTTTCTTGGCACGATACGGATAGCCAATTTGTTCTTTTCCAAAACAAGCATTCTGTGGATTGAAGCGTTTTGAACTCCTGTTTCAGGGTCTCTTGCAAATACAACTCCAGCTGTAATGTATGCGCCACCATCACGCTTGTAATGGGTAAGGATTGGAATCTTTCCTAAATCCACTCTTTTGCTGTTGTATTCATCAGCCAAGTCGATGAACTTTGTTACAGGGGTTGGATTGTTCATTCCATCGATTATCTTGTATAAGATCTCATCAACCTGACAGCCAAGAGATTGTGCTATCTTTTCTCTTGTATTGCAGATACCAGAAACCACCGGGATGTCATATCCCTTTATGTTGTTTAGCATTACAGTGTCCTTTGGATACTTACGAAGCACCTTTGCAGCCTCATATTCAGCATCAAGCTCTTCGTCAATTTGAATTACATTAATAATGTCTTTAGTCATAAAAATCACTCATCTCCCCATTAATTATCAATCAGCATTTATCAGTTCATTAAAATTTCAACAATCATAAGTCAGCATTCTTGTACTTAATCCATTTCAAGTTCTCTTCTATTTTCTCATCAGAAATTGCAAGGATTTCCCCTGCAACTATTGCTGCATTTCTTCCATTGTCTATTCCAACTGTTCCAACAGGCACTCCTGGAGGCATGTTGGCCATAGTGAGCAATGCATCCTGACCATCTAGTTTTTTGGAGCATGGAACACCAATCACGGGCTTTTCAGTCAATGCAACAACAGATCCGGCTACAAGCGCAGATAAACCGCTTATAGCAATGAACAATTTAGCATTGTTTCTTTTGCTCATGTAAGTTTCAAAGTCTTTTGCATGTCTTATAGGAGAAATATAATCTAATTTATATTCAATTTGCATTCTTTCAAGAAGGATAGCTACATTTTTAGCTATTTCCATATCGGAATAGCTTCCTGCAAGTATCATTACATCTGGAGTGTCATCCAACTCTTCAAAATCAATCTTTTCATAATCTTCTTCAGCCAAAAAGTCCTTTTGGAAGTATTCCCCTTCAAGACTTTCAATAAGCTCCTTTTCACCTGCTTCAACCTTTTTCTGGTATTCTACACGCAAGTCAGATATCCTTTCTGCAACAGCATCATCATAGCTTGCGATGATTTCTCCTGCAAGTATTGCAGCATTGTCTCCCCTGTTTATTCCAACAGTTGTAACTGCTGTAGGGAAAGGCATTTGCACGCAAGCATACAATGCATCGAGGCCTCCAACTGCACCGTCTACAGGAACTCCGATTACAGGTCTGTGAGTGTATGCAGCTATTGCTCCAGGCAAATGTGCTGCAAGCCCTGCAATTCCTATGAATACTTCTACACCTTCTTTTGTCGCATCTATAACCAATTTTTTAACTTTATCATGAGTTCTATGTGCTGACGCAACCTTTATACTATATGAAATTTGGAGATTTTCTAATATTTTAATAGCTTTTAAAGCTATTTCCTTATCAGATGCACTTCCAAGTATTATCATTACTTTTGGAATCATTTAATTTCTCCTTTATACTTTATCAAATTAGAAAATTACAACATTAATTTACGATATGTTTATATTTATTATTACTAATATATAATATTTAATTTAATTTATTATAGAATCAAATTAGGTTATTTTTAAAATTATTTATTAAAAAAATCAATAAAACATTTAATTAAATTTAATAAAGATAATTAATAAACATTATATAAAATAATGCTTTGTTATCAGTTTTTTTAATTTTTTTATCGCTTAAAATATTTTAATTATTTAAGAATGCAGTGATCTTATGAGTTATGATTTTAAATTTTCAGTTCTCATGCCTATTTATAATGTAGAAAAATATCTTTCAGAATCAATTGATTCTTTAATAAACCAATCTATTGGTTTTGAACAAAATGTAGAGTTAGTAATAATAGATGATGGAAGTCCTGATAGTTCTAAAGATATAGCATTAAAATATCAGGAAACATATCCTAATAACATTAAAGTATTTTCTAAATCAAACGGTGGGCAAGCTAGTGCATTTAATTTTGGATTAGATCATCTTCATGGAAAATATATTAGTTTCCTTGATAGTGATGATTTTCTTAGTTCAAACACACTTTTGGAAGTTTATAATTTTTTTGAACAGCACTATGATGAAATTGATTTAGTTTCTATTCCTGTAATGTTTTTTGAAAGAAGAAGTGGAGGGCACATGTTAAATTATAAATTTGATTCTACACGTGTCATTGATTTAATTAAAGAGCCGTACTATCCACAATTATCCATTGCTTCTGCATTTATAAAAAATGAATCCTTAAAAGGTTTAGAATTTAACACGGAATTAATTGCCGGTTATGATACTTTAATGGTTAATAAAATTTTATTACAAAAGAAAAAATATGGTGTTATAAGCTCTTGTTATTATAATTATAGAAAAAGATTGGACGCTACATCAACCATCGATAATTATAAGCAAAATAGAGAATTTTTTACTCATAGCTTAAAAAATTTAGATATTAATCTAATGGATTATTATAAAGAAAAAATAGGGAATGTCCCTAAGTTTATTCAATATGTAGTAGCTTATGATGTGCAATGGTTTTATACAATTTCTAATCTTCCAGAGTATTTTACAAAAGATGAAACAAATGAGTTTTGGGAGACTTTCTATCATGTTTTAAGTTATATTGATGAAGATGTTTTAAATGATTCTCGCATTATCAGGAGAAATTATGTAAGATCTTTTTTAATGTATTTAAAAAACAAAAAAGAGTTCCATATAGACACTGTTGAAGATCAAAGTGAAATCTATCTAAAATCTGGAGAATATACAATCAATAATTTACATAATCATAGAATCTATATAGATAGCATAAGAATAAAAGAGAATATTTTAAGAATTTATGGAACCTTTACAAGTTCATGTGATTCCAGCACATTAAAATTTAAAGCTATTAAAACCCTTCCAAATGGAGAAAAGGAAATTTTTAATGAAGTTGATGAATTTGTAGGGGATGATTCCTATACTATAAGAATTTTAGGAATTGATTGGTATTTCAAGCATTACTTCAATTTTGAAATACCTGTCGAAAAGGAAGAATCAAAAATCGAATTGAAAATACTTTATAATGAAAATGACAAGGAAATTTGGATGAAGAATAAAACCACATTTAGAGAGTCTAGTATACTAGCTGACATGATTAATTATTATGTTGAAGATTCTAGAATTATATCATTCAAGGAAAATTCCTTTAATATATGTCCTTATTCCTTTGAAAAAGCTCATGAACTTAAACAGGAATTACTCTTATATATTCAAGATATTTTAGAAAGTGAAAAGAATTTAAAAAGAGAAAACAAGATTTTAAATAAGGATAATAAGAAATTAAACAACAAAAACCAATCTTTAAACAAGAAAAATGAGAAATTGAAGGCACAATTAAAGAAATCTAATGATAAAAACAAGGAAATTCTAAACTCTACTAGTTGGAAAATCACCAAACCTATTAGAATGCCTAAATTGCTCATTAAAAAGATGAAAAAATAAATTCATAGACATTACATTAAAAATATGAAAGAATAATAATTTTTTATTTTTTCATATTTTATTTTCATTCTATTTTATTTCACTATATTCAACTTTTTCATATTTTCATACTCTTTTAATTTTTTTCATGAAGTTATTACAAAAATATGAAAAATTTAATAAATAATAATAATAAAAATAATTGATGTAGAAAACTTTATCTCATATAGTTTTCGTACTTGAGGTGTTTTATGTTAAACAAATTTTTTAAATTAGACGAAAATAATACTGATCTAAAAACTGAGTTACTTGCTGGTTTAACCACATTTTTAGCAATGGCTTACATTTTAGGTGTAAACCCTAACATGCTAGCTGAAGGTGGAATGCCTGCAACAGGAGTATTTTTCGCAACTGCTCTTGCTTCAGGGGTCTCTTGTATCATCATGGGTCTTATTTCAAAATACCCTGTTGGTCTTGCTCCTGGTATGGGTATGAATGCATTGTTTACCTATACAATTATCTTAACTATGGGTAACACTTGGGAAACTGCACTTGCAGCTGTATTTGTTTCAAGTATAATCTTTTTATTAATTACCATTTCCGGTTTAAGGGAAGCTATTCTCAACGCACTTCCATTTGACTTAAAATTAGCAATTGGTGCTGGTATTGGTTTCTTCTTAGCATTTATCGGATTGAAAGGTGCTGGAATTATCGTAGCTGACCCTGCTACTTTAGTAGGTATGGGTACCATCTTATCCGCTCCTGCACTTTTAGCAGTAATTGGTATTTTACTTACCTTAATCTTATACATTAAAAAAGTACCTGCAGCTGTATTCCTTGGTTTAGTAATAACTGCAATTTTAGGTGTAATCTTTACCTTATTCGGTTTCGGTGCTGGAGATCCTATTATGCCTGCTATTCCTGCAGAATTCGTATCATTCAGTTTTGATACCTCTGTAGTTGGTGCATTTGCAACTGGATTTACCCAATTATTCTCCAACATCCCTAACTTGATCATGATTTTATTCTCTTTATTATTCGTGACTTTCTTTGATACTACTGGAACCTTGATTCCATTAGCAAATCAATGTGGTTTCGTTGATGAAGAAGGTAACGCTGAAGGTATTGACAAAGCTTTCCTCGGGGACGCTATCAGTGGAATCATTGGTGCTATTTTAGGTACTTCAACCTTAACTGCATACGTAGAAAGTGCAACCGGTATCGGTCTTGGTGGTAGAACTGGTTTAACCGCTGTATTCACCGGTATCTTCTTCTTACTCGCACTTATCTTTGCTCCTACCGTTTTAGCATTGTTTACTTCTTCTGTAACTGCTGCAGCATTAGTAATTGTAGGTATCTTAATGATCGTACAATTAAAAGAAGTGGACTGGGACAACATGGTTGTAGCTGCTTCCGTATTCATGACAATCATCATGATGCTTTTAACCTACTCCATTTCCTTAGGTATCGCATGGGGATTCGTCACTTACGCAATTGCATCCATTGCTACCGGTAAAGCTAAAGAGTTCAGTTGGATTATGTGGATTATGGTAATCATATTCGCATTATACGTATTCTTCGGACTCTAGTTGTAGAAAAATAGTTATCACTTTTGTGATAACTTTCTTTTTTTCTATTTTATTATTTTCAATAATTTTTTTAAACCTTTCATAGCTATTTTTTTCATTTTCTTCCAATTATTTTCGAAGCATTTTCATAGCTATTTTTGACTATTTCATTTCAATAATTACGAACTTAACCCGTCTAATTTTTAAAAAAAATAATAAGGTTTATACATTCTTAAAACATAATAATAATATTATAGTATTTTGAAATTCTATGAGATTTTAAATCAATTCATGTTAAAGAGGTGAAAAAGTGTCTTGGCTAGTAGTGATTTTAGTGTTTTTGCTTGCTTCAATCAAAACAACTAAGGGTTCTGACAAATCAGTATCCATTGTTATTCCTGCATACAATGAAGAGGCTACTGTTGCTAAAGTGGTTAGCGTAGCTCGCAAGTTGTCATATGTAGATGAGGTTATCGTAGTTGATGATGGATCCACTGACAGAACTGTAGAGGAAGCGGAAAATGCTGGAGCTACTGTAATAAGCCACATAATGAATGAAGGTAAAGGTTCAGCAATCAAGACAGGATTTAAATACTCTCATGGAAATATTGTAGCTTTTATTGATGCAGACGTTTCAAACTTCACTTCAGAAAAGATAGATAAGATTATCAGGCCGATTCTAGAGGATAGAACAGACATTACAAAAACCAAGTTTGCAAGGGAAAGCGGCCGTGTAACAGAGCTTACTGCAAAGCCTCTTTTAGGGTTATTCTTCCCAGAACTTGATTATGAACAGCCTTTAAGCGGCCAGTTTGCAGGTAAGCGCTCTGCATTGAATAAAATAAGATTTGAAAAGGATTACGGTGTGGATGTTGGTATCGTATTGGATGCTGATGTTCACGGAATAAAGATTTTGGAAGTTGATATTGGAGACATTTGCCACGACATGTCCCCGCTTGCCGATTTAAACAAGATGGCTAATGAAGTTGTTAGAACCATTATTGACAGAGCTGTGGAATACGGCCGTGTCACAATGATGGACAAATTGGGAAACTATATTAGAATGGCCATTATGGGATTGTCCTTAATCATTTTAGGGCTTTTCATGATATTCTTCGTCCCATTCATACCTGTTTTAATCTCTGTATTTGTTGCATTTATCGGTGTTGTTCTGGCTGTATTTTATTTCTTGCGTATTATTAGAAGGTCCATACCTATTCTAAAGAAAAGCAATACTCGGGCGTCATTGCAATCATTTGTAAGAATGCATTTCCCATTGATTGTTGCAGGATTGATTTTGATATTGATGCTTTCCACATTCTTATCTGCAGCTAGTTTCGATGATGGAAAAATCTCAGTAGAGCTTACATCAAGAAACTTCGTTTATGCTCCATCTGACCATAACCAGCAAACCATTTCTGTAAGAGGGCCATATACTATTGACAGTGCTTTAGAGAATGAAACAAACATATTGAGGGTTCCTCATGATGCATTGAGTACGTTGGAAATGTCTGAAAATGATACAATGATTATTGACGGCAAGTCATATCTTATAAACGGCATAAAAGAAGGGGATAATGGAGACAGATTCAGATTGCCTTCAAAGGTAAAACGTGAATTGGATCTCTCTGATGGTGAGGTAATACCAAACAGTCACTTGACAGAATCTTTCCAGAACATAACCGTAATGCATAATATTCAATTCAATAACTTAAGTGATGTGATGGAAGGATTTGTGGAATTCGACATCAGTTCAAAATCTACAAACGCAACCTTCTTCAATTTGACTTTAGATAATGAATCCATCTTGTCTTCAGTTGGAAACTTTGATAAGGATTCAAGCTATTCAATTTCATATGATGGAAGCATCATGTGCACATTTGATTATGATGATGTGAAAAATGGAAATCTCACATTCACCTTTGATGGAAAGGATGGAATGATAGAGTTTGAAAATAGAAACAGCACTTCTATCAGAAATTATGTTCCAAGCGATAAGGATTCATTTGTACAGCTAAAATCACTTTAATGATTCAAAATTTCATTTATTTATTTTTTTACAATTTTTTATTTTAATAGGGATTATAATGGAAATCACAGGAATAGTCACAACAGGATTGGGAAAGGCAGCATATTTTTTAGGCCAGGATTTTTATAAGGACCAATTTAGGGAAAAATGCGGATTCACCCCATTTCCTGGAACCTTGAACCTCATTGTAGAAGAGGATAAGCTTGAGGATATACGATTAATGAAAAACAGCTGCAAGAATCTTATAAAGCCGGATCAAGGATTCGGTGCAGTAAGGTATATTCGAGCTCATCTAAACAAGGACATTGAAGGAGCCATTGTATTTCCAGACAAGACAACCCATGATGAGAATTATTTGGAATTCATATCCAAGGACAAGTTAAGGGACAAATACAATTTCAAAGATGGAGATGAAGTGACTTTAACCATTGATATCTGATTTTTATTAGGACTTTTATAAAAGGGGGGTAATTCATGTCAAGCATAGAAGATTGGATAAATCAATTTAATGAAATGAACATCATCAAGAGAATTATAGTTGGATGCTGTGCAGTTTATTTGATCTTAATGATAATCACTCTTTTAGGCCATGCATTTTTAGGAATTCCATGGGATTCATTTACAGAGGAATCACCGACCGATTACACTGATTTTGTAGACTTAGACCTTGATGGAGATGGCGGTTTGAGTTTTTATGAAGTGAGAGACTATGACCATGATTCAGAATTCACTGTTTCAGACTCTGAATTATACAGTATCTTCGAGGATTGCGATAAAAACGGCAATGGTCTGCTTATAGGTGGAGAATATGACCATTATGTAATCAGTGTAAAAAATCATCTCAAGGATTTGAAGGCACAAAAGGAAAAAGCACAAAGGGAAGCTCAAGAAAGGGCTAAAAAATCTTCAAGTTCCTCATCAAGCTCTAGTTCCAGTCATAGCTATTCAAGCAATTATGATAGTTATGATGGCGCTGAAACATGTCCAAACTGTGGAAGTGAAGCTATTTATTCCACTGGTAACGGTTATAGATGCGCTGAATGCGGATATTCCATAAACAATCCAGATGACTTGAACTTGAATTATGAAGAGGGCTATTATGAATTAATGCTCCCTTCGTTTATTTATTCTATGAATAACGTTTAAAGATTTAGATAGTAAATTTAATATTTACTATTTTTTCTATTTTTTTATTATTAAAATCGAAGCTATTGCTTTATCCATCTATTTTTAAAATAAGCAAATTTAATTATTCATACTTCTTCAATAGCTCTCTGTAATTTCCAATTTGGAGTTCAAGACTTGTTATGGTAGCATTATTGTCCTTAGCCAGTTGCTTTGCAGAATCAATCATTTCCTCAATTGTCTTATCCTGCTTTTCAATGATTGAATCCTTTTGGGAGAGGAGATTGTCATAGGTTCTTGTTATCTTCTTAAGCTGCAATTCCAAATTGTCGGTATTGCTTTTGACTTGTTCCTTATAGTCATTGATTAGGCTTCTGAGATAGTTGATTTGATCCTGCTTGTCATCAATGATAGCAATTTTCTCATTGATTTTCTTCTCCAAGTCATCCATCTCTTTCATTCTGGACTTTTCATAGTTGATTTCATTCTTTAGCTTCAAGTCAAGCTTTTCCTTTTCAAACTTGTATTTAATGAGGGTGTTGTTTAGATTGGTGATTTTTTGATCCTTTTCCTCTATCTTTTGGCTGTATTCATCAATTTCCACAGTCTTCAATTCCAAATCGTTTCTTATGTCCTCTATCTTCTCATCCTTCAATGATAACTCATATTCCAATTCCTGAATTTGCTCACTTTTGATTTCAAGCTCTTCCTTTAGTCTGCTGATTTCCTTCATTAGCTTTTTATTGGAATTGTTGGAATTGTTCCTGTTTCTCTTTTTGGAATTGTTAGGTTTATTTGATGAATTCTCTGTCATTTTCAATCCTCATTAAATTATAAAAAAAGTAAAGATCAGTTAAATGTTAAAAAAATAAAAAAAGTAAGATAATAGCTATAAATAGCTATTGATTGTTTAAACTTATTTAGCATACTCAAATGCAGCCATTGCCTTTACAATTTTTGCATCGTCTTGAGGTTTTGCCTGCAATTGCAATCCTACAGGAATGCCATCAACTTCACCAGCCTTTACGCTTGCAGCTGGAATACCTGCCAAGTTAGCAATTACGGTAAGCACGTCGTATGCATACATTTCCATAGGCTCTAACTTTTCACCTAATTTGTGTGGCAATTTAGGAACGGTTGGACCTACAATCAAGTCAACGCCTTCAAGCATTTCATTGATTTCATTTCTAATGACTGTCCTTGCTTGGAGCGCTTTTTGATAGTATTTGCCACTGAATTCCTTTTGTGAAATGTATGAACCCATTTGGATTCTTCTGAGAACTTCCTCACCACATACCTCTTCGATTCTTGAACCGTATTTTCTTCCATCGTATTTTCTGGTTGCAGAGAAGAATTCAACATAGTTGATAAGGTAGTAGGTAGGAAGACAAATGTCGATGTAGTTGAAACTCAATTCAACAACTTCAGCACCTAATTCCTCAAGTTTTGCAACGGATTCGTCAATGATTGCATTGATTTCATCATTAGTGACTTCCTTAAATTGCTTACAGGTAGCTATTTTCATTCCTGCCAATGGCTTTTCAGCGTCCTTGACAGACTCAGCTATTTCAGTGAAGTTTGGAGCGTCCCATTTCAATGTGGTACATTCGGTAGGGTCATATCCCAGAATAGTGTCTAAAGCAAGGGTGATTCCAGTGATGTCACGAGCCATAGGGCCAATTTGGTCTAAACTCATTGACAAGTCAAGCAATCCTTGTCTTGAAACTGCACCATAGGTTGGTTTCATACCAAGCACTCCACAGTGGGAAGATGGATTTCTGATTGATCCACCGGTATCGGAACCGATTGCAATGTCACACATTTCCGCTGCAACTGCTGCTGCGCTTCCTCCACTTGAACCACCAGGGATTCTTCCAGGTGCAGCGGGGTTGTTAACAGCTCCATAGTATGAGGTTTCAGTTGAACTTCCTGCTGCAAATTCATCCATGTTGTTGATTCCTATGATGATTCCATCTTCAGCCTTGATTTTCTTAACTACAGTTGCATCATAGCTTCCGATATAATCCTCTAAGGTTTTGGATGCAGCAGATATGATAAAGTCTTCCACATTTATGTTAGCTTTAATACCAAACACTAAACCAGCAAGAGCTCCGACTTCCTCTCCAGCCTTTATTTTAGCATCAATCTCTTCTGCTTTAGCGATAGCTTCTTCCTTATTTAATTCAAGAAAAGCGTTAATGTCATCGTTCTTTTCTTCAATAACCTTAATGTAAGCTTCTACATTTTCCTTTGCAGTAATTTCTTGATTTTTAATTGCATTTAATTTTTCAAGGATATTCATTAAAACACCTTACTTTCTTTTAAAACATTGTAATTATGATTAAGTAATCTTCGATAATCAATAATATCTATTCAAATTTTTAATAAATTTTGACAATGATTGTTATATAATAATATAATTATATTTTTCAAGTTATATAAACTATTAGTTATAAAATAAGTTTAGATATAAATTAGGATAAGGGGGTACTTATTGCATATTTTCCAATGATTTCAATGCCTTTTTAGACCACTCAGCATCCATTATCATAGCCCTGCCAACGCCAATCAGGTCACAATATCCTTCTTTCAGCAGATTTTCAGCATCCTTTGCTTTTTTCACACCACCAGTAAGGATCACTGGAACGGAAGAGGTCTCCTTAGCTATTTTACTAATTTCCTTAAAGTATCCTGGCTCTTTGCTATATGGATTTTGGAATCTGCAAAGACCGCCGCTAATGTCAATCAAATCTGCCCCTGAATCTATGAAAGATCTGACAGCTATTGGAATCTCCTCTAATTTGCTTCCACCTTCCCAATAATCATAAGCGCCAAAACGAATGGCTACAATGTAGTCTTCACCTACAGACCTTCTAACTTCTTGAATGATTTCATTAGCCAATCTCAAGCGATTTTCAAGATTTCCACCATATTCATCAGTTCTTTTGTTTGTGAGGGGGGAATAAAAATGATTTAATAGGTATTCGTGAGCGGCATGTATTTCAACTCCATCAAAACCCGCTTTCTTGGTTCTTATGGAAGCATTTACAAAATCCTTTTCGACTTTTTCAATATCCGCTTTTGTCATGTTGTTTATATTTGACTTGTCATATGCAATTGATTGAGGCCTTGCATGATTCAATTGAGCTATTGCAAAACAGTTTTCCTTGTGAATCGCATCTGTCAATTTTTTAAAGCTATCTATTACAGAATCATCTGCCATGGAAAGTTGCCTTTGACTTGACTTTCCTTCTAAAGAAATATACGCATGTTCTGTAATTATAAGGCCAGTATATTCCGCTCTTTTCTTGTAGTAATCAATCAGTTCATCACTTGGCTTTCCTTCAATGCTCGCTTCCCTTGCCATAGGAGGCATAACTATACGATTTCTAAGGCAAATGTTTTTCAATTTTAATTTTTCTTCAAGCATCATTTTTTTCACGAATATCTTATTTTTCACTTTCTTTCAATAAATTTAATATATGACTTATCCATAATTATAATTACTTATTAGTTTGAGCTGATATAATGACTAAAAAAGCTATTGTATTCGATAACTCAGGAACATTGTTGGAAAGGTTCAGGGTTATTAAGGATGTGTCTACAGGAGAATTGATCACTCACGTAAACTCTTTGGACTTGATTGACACTTGCTTGAATGCTGCACTTGTAGTTCTTCAATTCAATACAACTCGTCTAAAGGACTTGAATCCAAATACATTGATAAGCGATTTTGTATTGGAAAACAACATAGAATTTGACATCAGCTATTATTCAACAGATGTTTCAAAAGAGGAAATCACAGCTATTCTGGAGAAGGATACTGCGGTCATCAAGGACATTACAGACACTTTCCAACTATTGAAGGAAAGGGTGCCTCAAATGGAATTGTGCAACGGTTCAGCTGTCATCATAGACATTGCAGAAGAGAGGATAGCTTACACAATAACTTCTGCAGGCCAATTGTTCAGTGGTGTCAAGGACACAATAGCCAAGCTTCAGGATAAGGATATAGATGTTTTCATAGCTTCAGGAGATAGGTCCGGTGCAATCAAAAGGCTTGCTAGCATCACAGGAATACCTGAAGACCATGCCTTTGCTACCGCAAGCACACATAGAAAAGCTGAAATCGTATCTAATCTTCAGGATGAAGGATATAAAGTCATGATGGTTGGTGATGGCCCAAATGACATTTTGGCATTTGAGCAAGCTGATCGTGCTGTTTTAACAACTGAACAGAAAGATGGCGATTTTCCAGACAAATTGAAAGGGTATGCTGATTTTGTAATAGAAGACATTGCAGAAGTTCTTCAAATTGATTTTTAGATTAGCTATTGTTTTTGTTTAGCTAGTCAAATTCTTATTTTTTCTTTTTTTACTTATTTTCACTTAAGAAATCCTCTATTGCCTTTTTGCTTTTCATCACATTATCGAAATTATTCAATTCAATGATTCCATTCTTCACATATTTCAATAGGTTCAAGTCAAGGGTTCCGTCACCAACGGCTTGATGCTTATCCTTTATTCCATCATTGTCATTTATATGGTTATATAGGATATTAGGAATCTTGAAGAAACTTTCCTGATCTTCGCAGGTATTGACATGGCCTAAATCTATAGTAATGTTACATCCTGTCTCATTTGTAAGGTTTTCCAATTCATAAGCACGGTTTCCAAGGTATGAAAAACGTTCTGGCATGTTTTCTATGGATATTTTCGCTTCCTTGTCCTCTGCATAGGCCACCAATTCATGGGTTGATTCAGTCAAGAATTCAAGTGCCATATCCCTTAGATAATTTTCTGGTCTACCGATTTTACCTGGGTGTGCTGTTATTCCTATTGCACCTATCTCTTCTGCAAGGTCAAGGCAATCCTTTGTCTGTTTCACTGACTCCTTACGTATTCCTGGATTAAGGCTTGCAAGGTTAATATCAACATTCACTGCATGCATGTAGATGTCCAAGTCATATGAGTGGAAGACCTCTGTTATTTCCTTGTTTCCAAGCATTTCATCAGGTCTGTATGGGCCTTCAGCCAACAGTTCAACACTATTAAAGCCATTTTCAACTGCTATATCAAGCATTTCATTTACATCTTTCATGAAAAGTGAAAGAAGTGAAAATCCTAATTTCATTTCAATCCCCGTGTTATAATTTTAGTATTTAGTAATTTTTAAATAAATATAAAACATGTTAATATTTTTAATTGATAGATAATGGAATCATTAGGATTCCTATTACCTACCAATTCCTTTGATTTATTGATGTTATGTGGATAATCATAATTTCTAAATAATTATTTATCTTACAAGTGATTAAACAATGTCCAGATTTCAGGATACTTTTCAGCTATTGCAGCATCTATCAAGTCTGATGCTTCACTGCTTATGCTGAATTCAGGTTCGGTTTTTCTCAAGTACCTTAGTACAGCTGCAGATCTTGCAGACCATAAGGTGATTCTTGGATTATTCTCCACAGTTTCTATAACTTCATCTACTAGTTTCTCTTCTTTTTCTGAAAGAAGACTACTTACTTCTTTTAAATCATCTGGTGCTTCAATAATTTCACTACTTGCATCATTTTCTTCATTTAAATTAACTGTAGAATCAATATTTTCTACACTTTTTTCAGAGCTGATTTTTACTTCATTTTTTGCACCATTTTCTTCCACTTTTTCATCATCGTTGAACAAGACATTTGTGTATTCAGATGAGTCTTTCGGTTTTTCCTCTTCCTCATCAGCAGATCTTTCTAAAACTTGAAGTTCATCTTCTCCTTCGAATTCCTCTTCAACTTCTTCAACCAATTCTTCAAAAGTTTTTGATTCATCTTCGGATTCCCTTAGTAAATCTTCAAGACTTATTCCTTCTTCAACTTCTGTCTCCTCGATTTTTGGAATCAATGAATCCAATCCTCTTCCTAATCCTGTATTCTTTTCCTTTTTAGCCATTTTACCAAACCCTTTCGTGTTAAATATTTAAAATGTATAATTATAACCATAATCTTTAAAATCTTTATTCTTAAATCAAAATATTCATCTTATTTTCCATCCCTTTCCAATATTTCCTTAGCAAGTTTCAAGTACGCTATTGCTCCTTTACTTTCCGGATCATATACAATACATGGTTTTCCATAACTTGGAGCCTCTGCCAAACGTATGTTTCTTGGAATGACTGTATTGAATACGTATTCCTTGTCCTTGAAGTATTTTTTAAGTTCGGAATAGACTTCTCTTCCTAACCTGGTTCTTGCATCATATAATGTTAGAAGTATTCCCTTTATAGGTGTTGGGCTTCTTAATCTTGTTTCAACAAGCTTGATTGTGTTCATCAAATCAGCCAATCCTTCAAGTGCAAAGTATTCTGCTTGTATCGGTATCAATACGCTGTCTGCAGCTATTAGTGAATTGATTGTGATTATTCCAAGAGATGGTGGAAGGTCTATTATAATGTAGTCAAAGATGCCTTTAATCGGTTCAAGCAAGTTCTTTAAAGCTATATGATAATTCGCTTCCTTGCTCAATTCCACTTCAATACCGCTTAAGTCGATATTGCTTGGAAGTATGAACAGGTTTTCGATTTTTGTAGGAATAGTAGCTTTTTGAACACTGCATTCGTTTACTAAAGCTGTGTATACAGTTTTTTTGATTTCAGTTTTATTTATTCCAAAACTTGTTGTAGCGTTAGCTTGCGGATCCATATCAACTACAAGAACTGCCTTTCCCATAGCAGCAAGTGATGTTGCCAAATTCACTACAGTTGTAGTCTTTCCACATCCGCCTTTCTGATTCATTACGGCAATAGTTTCTCCCATTATATTAATTCTCCTTAGTATTTTTTCTTAAAATAAAGTGATTTTTCTTAAATTTTTTAAATTATAATGAATTACTTAGAAGTTTTTTCTTAGCACTTATTAGTTATCACTTAGTAATTATTACTTCTCAGTTATTACTTATATATTATAATTTATAAGTTATACTATATAAGTTTTAAGTTATATCTTATTACTTTTACTTTATAATTTATCATTTATAAGTTTTTAGTTTTAAGTTATTCCTTATAATTTTATAAGTTTTTAGTTTTAAGTTATTCCTTATAATTTTATAAGTTATTAGTTATAACTTATAACTTATAATTATAAATTATCATAAAAAATAAGAAAAATATAAGAAAAAATACCTAAAAATAGACGAAAATATTAGAAAATATTAGAAAAAATTCATTAAAAAGAGAGAGAAGTTATCACTTATAAGTGATAACAAGAGTTTTTGTTTGTATAAAATCAGTATTCTATGTAAAAATCAAAAAAATATAAGAAAAAAATAATGGAATGGAAATCTATTTGGAGTTTTCCATAGATCCATCCATATAACTTGCGTAACCTTTGAAGTCCAATAAACCATGGCCAGAGAAGTTAACAACAATAGTTTTCTCTTCACCAGTTTCCTTACATTTTTTAGCTTCATCAATAGCTGCCTTGATTGCATGGTTTGTTTCAGGTGCTGGAATGACTCCTTCGCACATTGCAAACATTTTACCTGCTGCAAATACATCTCTTTGGTGAACTGCTACAGGTTTGATGTAGCCTAAGTCTCTAAGCAAGGATACTTGAGTGTTCATACCGTGGTATCTAAGTCCCCCTGCATGTACAGAAGGAGCAACGAAGTTGTGTCCTAATGTAAACATCTTCAAGAGAGGAGTGAATCCAACTTCATCACCAAAGTCGTATCTGTATTCCCCTTGAGTCAATGTAGGACATGCAGAAGGTTCTACAGCAATGAATTCAGTATCGGAATTACCTTGGATCTTATCCTTTATGAATGGGAACAAGGATCCACCGAAGTTACTTCCTCCACCAACACAAGCAATCATTGTATCTGGCTCTTCTTCAACTTTTTCAAGCTGCAATTTAATTTCCTGACCGATTGTAGTTTGATGCAAGATAACGTGGTTCAATACACTTCCTAATGTGTATTTTACTTTATCATCGGTTAAAGCATCCTCTACAGCTTCAGAAATAGCTATTCCAAGGGAACCTGGAGTGTCTGGATGTTCTGCAAGAACTTTTCTACCCACTTCGGTATGTTCACTTGGGGAAGCATGAACCTCTCCGTCATACAATTGCATGATTGTTTTTCTGAAAGGCTTTTGATTATATGAAACCCTTACCATATAAACGGTACAATCGATTCCCATCATGGAAGCTGCAAGGGATAAAGCGGTACCCCATTGTCCTGCACCGGTTTCTGTGGTAATTCTTTCAATACCTTCCTTTTTAGCATAGTATGCTTGAGCTATTGCACTGTTTAACTTGTGACTTCCGGTAGGGGATGTATCTTCCCGCTTATAATAGATTTTTGCGGGCGTATTAAGTTTTTCTTCCAATCCTCTTGCTCTAACTAAAGGAGTAGGTCTTCCTAATCTTTGGTAGAGTTCCCTTACTTCTTTTGGGATACTAATGTATCTGTCAGTAGCGAACTCTTGATTAAGACATTCGTTTACGAATATTTGAGGTAATGTGCTTATTTGATCTTTTCCTTCACTGTTTTTAGGAGCAGGAAGTTCTACAGGTAAATCAGCGTTAATATTATACCATTTGGTTGGTACTTCGTCATTAGATAAATCAATTCTGTATTGCATAATATCACTTTTTGTTTTTTAAATAATCTATTGTAAAAATTCTTAAAGAATGGAATCATAATCATTCTGTACTAATATTATGTATAATGTACTATATAAAGCTTTGTAGTACATATTTGTACATTATAGTATTTAAATATTAATCTCTTTAAGTTATATTTGTACCATTATTTTTAAGAAAAAAGAAATATTTAGGCATTATTTTTCAATTTAATGATTTTTATTCATTTTTTCATCAATTCAAAAAAATTTAAATATTTACAAAATAAATAAAAAACTATGAAAATTTTAGCTATTGATGTAGGAACCGGTACTGAAGACATCTTATTGTATGACAGTGAAAAAGAGATAGAAAATTCAATGAAATTGGTCATTCCGTCTCCCCATTTAACCATTGGCCAGATGATATCAGAATGTGAAAGTGACATTTACTTTGGCGGCGTCATCATGGGAGGGGGAAAGATCAAGGATAGATGTCTTGAACATATGGAAAAAGGATATAAGGTCGTTTTTGAAGATTTGGCGGCAAGAACAATCCGTGACAATATAGATCAAGTAAAGTCTTATGGATTTGAAATAGCAGAGGATAATGCATATGAAAATGATCCTACCTATTCCAATTATGCAAAAATTTCATTAAAAGACGTTGATGTAAACCATTTAATTGACATATTCTCTTCTTTTGACCTTGACTTGAGCGTGGATGAGCTCATTGTAGCTGTTCAAGATCATGGATACAGTGATGATATGGGAGATAGAGACTTCAGATTCGAGAAAATCAAGGAAAAGCTTCCAGAACCTATGGAGCCGGAAACATTTGCAATGGAAGCTGAAGAAGTTCCTGAATACTTTACAAGAATGCAATCCGTCATCAAGTCATTAGCTAAAGAGAATCCTGAATTCAAGCCGGTTCTCATGGATACCAAGTTTGCATCAATCGCTGGAGTATGCTACGATAAGGAAGTTCTAAAGCTAAACAGCTTTGTTGTTATGGATATAGGCAATGGACATACTACTGTAGCATCAATTGAAGACGGTAAAATACAAGGAGTATTCGAGCACCACACAAGAGATTTAACCTCTCAAAGACTTGAAGAACTAGTCTTAGCCCTTGCTGACGGAACAATCAAGCATGAGGATGTCCATAGTGAAGGAGGGCACGGCGCATTTGCATTGAATCCTATATCTAAATTGGAAAAGGTAATTGTTGCTGGCCCAAAAAGAGCATTGATTGAAGGCACAGATCTTGACTATTATCATGCAGCTCCAGGTGGAGATGTTATGATGACCGGTACTGTTGGCCTTGTAAAGTCAATGGAATTCCTAAGAAAAAATAAATAAAAAAATAATAAAATATTAAATAAAATTATAAATTATATAATTAAATTATTAATATAATTAGATTTAATAATTTTAAATAAATTTAAATAAATTAATTATAATTTTATTTATCTTATATATTTACATGCATTTTTTCTTATTTTTCTATTTTTTTCAGTTACTTTTATCCTTTATTCGGTAATTTTTTTTCTAAAATTTCATCATTTCCCAGTTACTTTTTTATTTTTCCTTGCAACTTTTTTGAATATACAGTAAATTTTTTTTACAATATATTTTGAGTAGCAGTGAAATTTTTCATCGATATTATCATTGATATTTTCTTGATATTTGGGAATATATAAAAAAAGTTTATAATGGATTAATACTAATATACCAATTGATAATATTAATTAATAACAATTTTATTTTATACAATAAACGAGGCATAATATGAAATTTGATCCACATATCCATAGTGTTTATTCAGGTGATTCCCGTTCAGAAGTAATAGACATTCTAATAGAAGCTGAAAAGAAAGGGCTAGATGCTATTGCAATCAGTGATCATAATGAAATTGAAGGTTCAAGACTTGCAAGGTCTTATGGCGGCAATATCATTGTAGTTCCATCTATAGAAATATCTTCTGACAAAGGCCATATTTTAGGATTAGGTGTGGATGAAATCATTCCAAAGGGACTATCTGCTGTAGAGACTGTAGACAGGATTCATGATGCAGGTGGACTTGCAATTGTTCCTCATCCATTTTCATATTATAGGCATGGGCTTTTCTGCAATGTTGACAAGAATCTTGTTGTCGATGGTGTGGAAACAAAAAATGCAAGGTACATTTTCGGATACTCCAACAAGCAGGCAGAAACATTGGCATACAATAAAAGGCTTGCAACCTTAGGTGCTAGTGACTCTCATTTTCTAAAGTCAGTTGGAGATGCATTTACAGAAGTCAACACCAAGGGGGACGATTCTGTAGACGGTATCCTAAAAGCCATTAAGCATAGAAGATGCAAGGCTATGGGTCATAGAACAAGCAATTTCCTGATAGCTAAGGAAGTCTTTGTAAAAAAAGTCCTTAGAAGATATCCAAAAAGAGAAGAGTAATTATAAATTATCAAATTTTCAATGAGGTGTTGTTGATAATATGCCAACTGTAGACACTTTTCTTCCAGACATTATACAAAGCACTTTTTTCTCTGGATATACTGTTTTCAATACAGTGGTGTATACCTTGATTTTAGTGGTATTCATATTGGCAATTATCAAAATGTTTAAGAAGTTGGAGATTGACCCGCTATCAATTTTCTATTCAATCATCCCATTTATTTTTCTTGGTTCATCCACTCGCGCTTTAGTGGATAATGGAGTTTATCCAAAAACAGTTTTTCTAATTACTCCAGGACTTTATATTCTTGTAGGATTGATAACAATCCTGTCATTCTTATTTTGCATATGCCTATTTACAAAAAAAGGGATTGATTACAGGTATTCGTTGTTTTCCATAGGAATAATTTTTTCATTGCCTAATATGATCTCATTCTCAAATGTGAATTCTACAGCAATAATTCATGTCATATTGACATGGATATTCACATCTTTGATATTTATTGGGCTCGTGTTTTTAGTTTTATATATTAAGAACAATATTCTTGACAGTATTGATAAGATTGACCTTTCCAAGTTCATTGCAAAAATGAAAAAATATAAAATCAATTTTTCAATTGTGCTAGCACATTTGTTCGATGCATCAACAACATATGTTGCTGTAGAATACTTCAATTATTCAGAACAGCATGTTTTACCAAATGCTCTAAATCACTTATTCGATACATATCTTACTTTATTTCCTATGAAAATTATAGTCATCGTTGCAGTCTTATACATAATCGATCAATATTTCGATGACTTAACTATAAAAAATCTATTAAAATTAACAGTATTTGTATTAGGATTAGCCCCAGGTTTGAGGAATATTTTGACCATGGCTCTCGCAACAATATAAGTTAAAATTTAATAATTTTTTTTAATTATTTTATCCTTGAAAAAAAATAAAAGATAGAATTAGAAAAAAATTTTTTGTGATAAAAAAAGAAAATTTTTAAAATTAAAAAAAAGTTTAGCTATTTTTCTCAATAGCCAATAATCTGTTGATTGAGTTGATTACCGCAACTACACTTGAGATGATTACGTCCTCTCTTGTAGCTCTTCCTGTTGCCCTATGGCCCTCCTTGTCTGAAATCACTACAAAGGTTTCTGCCAATGCATCGGTACCACCGCTTACAGCCTCAAGTCTGTACTCTTCAAGGTTAATGTCAACGGTTTCCTTTACAAGTGACTTGATTGCACCGATAGCAGCATCAACTGGACCCACTCCAATCTGAGAGGTTTCAATGACTTTTCCTTCAATTGAAAGCCTTACAGTTGCTGTTGCAGATACAGATTCCCCAGTCATTACACTCATTCCAAGTAGCTTGATGTACTCTTTGCCACTTGTACTCAATTCTGTAATTGCAATTGATTTCAAGTCCTCATCTGTAATGCATTTACCTTTATCGCCAAGTGTTTTCACTTGATTGTAAATGTTTTCGAATTGCTTAGGACTTACCTCTATATTGAACTCTTCCAATTTGGACTTTATTCCAGCATGGCCGGTATGCTTTCCAAGGGCAATTCTTCTTTTGTGACCTACAAGTTCAGGGGGAATAGGTTCATATGTGGAACTGTTTTTCAATATTCCATCTACATGGATGCCTGATTCATGAGCGAATGCATTTTCCCCAACTATAGGTTTTGTAGGAGGCATCTTTATACCTGTAATGGATCCTATGAAATTGGAAGTGTCATAGAGTTTAGTTGTATCCACACCGATATTTGCTTCATAAGCAATCTTTAAGCTCACTACAAGTTCCTCTAGAGAGGTGTTTCCAGCTCTCTCACCGATACCGTTAATTGTACAATGAGCCTGATTTGCACCTTCTTCAATACCAATGATTGAATTTGATACTGCAAGTCCAAAGTCATTGTGGAAGTGAAGGCTTATAGGAACATTGATTTTCTTTCTTAAGATCCTTATCAAATCTCTTGTAGTGGATGGAACTAGAATTCCTACAGTGTCCGGTACATTTATTATGTCTGCTCCTACACCTTCAACCCCTTTGTAGAATTCTATTAGGTAATTAAGTTCTGTTCTTGTAGCGTCTTCAGCTGAAAATTCCACAGTAAGCCCATGGTCTTTAGCATATTCAACCGCTTCAATAGCTTGATTCAATATTTCCTCTTTTGACTTTTTCAATTTATAGTCTCTATGAAGTGGGGAAGTTCCAATAAACAAATGTGCATATGATAAGTCAGAGTCGATCACTGCATCGATATCCTTTTTCAATACTCTTGCAAGACCGCATAAATTGGATTTGAATCCTAATTCCACCATTCTTTTAGCAGCCTTTCTTTCACCTTCTGATACAGTTGGAAAACCCATTTCTATGGTGTCCACTCCAAGCTCATCCAGCTTTTGAGCTATCTTAATTTTCTCATCTACTGTTAAAGCGATGCCTGGAGCCTGTTCCCCATCCCTTAAGGTTGTATCAAAGATTCTGATCTTATCAGGAATCTTCAATTCTTCCTTCACAACATCAATGTTTATTGCATTCATTTTTCCCTATCCTTTTTTGATTTAATAAGTTAATATCTATAATAAGTATAATGTATACTCTTAATTTTTTATTTTTTAGTATTTATTATTTTTAGTATTCTTAATAATTGTCTAAAGCTGACTGGTAGTTACCATCCAATTTAATGTATGGTTCAGCTCTTTTTACAACAACCCCAATTCTTTGAAGCTCTTCCAGTTTCTTGAATGGTTTGTTTTTGCGTATTGCCATAATTTTCCTTGCAGATTTAGGGCCGATTCCTGGCACTCGTATAAGTTTTTTATAGGAAGCGTAGTTAATTTCTACAGGGAAAATGTCCATTTCCCTTGCAGCCAATATCTTCGGATCTTCCTTTAAGGATAATTTGTCATTCTCATCAAATACAAGTTCCTTCACATCAAACTTATAATCGCTTATCAAGGCATCAGCATGATAGAGTTTTGCAGTTCTATCTGTATTGCAGGATTCCTTTTTCTCAAATTCTGTTCCTTCTACAGGTGAAAATGCACTGAAGTAGCTACGTCTCAAGTCCACTTTCTTATACAGGCTTTCCATTCTTTTAAGGATTTCAAGGTCTGTTTCATCATTTGCACCTACAATCAATTGTGTGGTATGGCCGGATTTTGCAAAGCTTGGATTCTTTCTAGCTATTTCATTCATCCAATCAAGCCTTTTTAGAATATCCTTGTTGTAATCCTTTGTGCTTGTGATTTCATTAAGGCCATCTTTTGTAGCGGCTTCAATGTTTAGGCTTACCCTATTTGCCAAACTCATTGCCCTTCTGATGGAATCCTTTGATGCACCAGGAATGATTTTAAGATGTATGTAATCATCATATCCATAGTCCTTTCTTAGTATCCTTGCAGTCTCTATGGTCTTTTCCATCGTGTTGTCTATTGTATCTCCAATTCCGGAACTTAAAAATAGACCATTTACATAACCGTTGTTGTAGTAGTGAAGGAATGCTCTTGAAAGCTCTTCAGGACTTAATTCAAGACGGGTGAAATTGCGTTTGCTTTGGTTTATGCAATATTTGCAGTCGTTTTTGCACTTGTTTGTCATCAATGTCTTAAAGAGGGGTATCTTGCATCCATTATGTCCAGTGGCATGATAAATCCCAGGGAGATTCACCTGTGAGCTCTTGCTATGGCTGACATAATCGCACAGATCATATTGTGCACTATCTGCCAAAACCTGCATTTTTTCTAATGTAGACATAATTTCCCTCTTATTTTTATTTTTAAGTGCTGAAATTTTATTAAAAAAATTATTCTATTTTATAATTTTTATAAAGATGCTTTTTTATAAATCTTCTGATTATTAATATCTATAATTATTATCTTTATTTATATTAATAAATTTTAACAATGCAACTTATTGGTTTTTTTTAATTATCACTTTTTTTAAAAAATCCCTAATTTTTATTATTTTTATCAAAAATCAATTAAGATTTAAAACAATTCATTCTAGGGATAAGAAAATTATATATAAAATATATGCTAATTTAATATTATGAAAGTCGTACTAGCTGGAACTGGAAGTGCTGTTGGAAAAACAACTATTTCTACAGGAATCATGAAAGCACTTCAAGATGAAAATGTTCAACCATTTAAGGTTGGCCCTGATTTTATTGACCCTTCTTACCATACAATTGCTACAGGCAATGTATCAAGGAACTTGGATTCATTTTTCATGGATGAGTTTCAAATAATCAATTCATTTGAAAGGGCACTCAAGATATCCAAGTCCAATATGGGAATTATTGAAGGTGTAAGAGGCCTATATGAAGGTATCAGTCCTATCAGTGATATAGGTAACACTGCCTCAATTGCAAAGGCTTTAGATGCTCCTGTAGTACTTCTTATGGATTCAAGAAGCTTGGTGAAAAGTGCGGCTGCTGTTGTGTTAGGATTCAAGGCTCTTGACCCTGATGTACGTATAGAAGGAGTTATCTTGAATAAGGTCAAAGGCCAAAGGCATTTCCTAAAGGCAAAGGAGTCTGTTGAAAAGTTAGCAAATGTTCCAGTCATAGGAGGCATTCCAAGAAATGAAGAGATTGCAGTGGAAGAAAGGCATCTTGGTTTGGTTCCAGCTCTTGAAAAGGAAAAGATCAATAGGAATATTGAACTTTGGGGGCATATTGCTGAGGAATATATAGACCTGGATGCTCTAAAGGATATTATGAAAACATCCAGCAAATCTGCTGTAAAAGACAATATGAATAAGTCCATTGAATCTATGGAAGATGATTATAATCAAGGCCATCGTGTAGATTTATCCATTCATGAGGATGAATTCAATAGGGAGCATAATGAGGCCATTAATCTTGAGGTCACCAATGGATCTAAACCTGGAGAGCTGTGGAAAACAGGCAATAATGCACCTATTAAGATTGGTGTAGCTATTGATGAAATCTTCACTTTCTATTATAAGGAAACATTGGAATCCCTTGAGGAAAATGGGGCTAAGATAGTTCCATTCAGCCCATATAAGGATGAGGAAATTCCAGATGTTGATGCCCTTTACATTGGTGGAGGCTACCCTGAAGTGTTCAAGAAGGAATTGTCTGAGAATGAATCCATGCTAAAATCCATCAATAAGTTCCATAAGGAACATAGGCCAATATATGGTGAATGCGGTGGATTGATTTATTTATCCGAGTCTATTGACGGCTTAGGAATGGTTAATGCAATCCCATACAGTGCAGAAATGACTCCTAGAGTTCAAGGATTGAATTATGTTGTAGCAAGATCAAATAAGGATAATCTCATATCTGAAAAAGGAGATATTTTCCGTGCACATGAATTCCATTACACCAAACTCAACATTGACAGAACTGATGAGCTTGTATTTGATGTACTCAGAGGAAGAGGGGTGCTAAATAATATGGATGGAGTAAGCATTGGAAACACTTTAGCCAATTACATTCACATTCACGCTTGTTCATGTCCTAACTTTGCATATAATTTCACTAAGAACATAGCAGAGTTGGACTGAAATTTTATTTTTTCTTTAACTTTTTAATATTATTATTTCTATTTCTATTTTTTTATTTCCATGAACTTTTTTAAAATTTATTTTAGTATGATGTATACGATTTTTTCTTAAATTTTTTTACAATATACAAAATTTTCGAATTTTTCACGAAATTTTTCTCATAAAAAAGTATTACTTTATGATCAATGAGGATTTTTTCCTTTTCAATTTTCAAATTTGAAAATCTATTTAAATTTATTATTTTATTTTGAAACTTGAGTTTTTTTAGCTATTTTTTTAAATAACTATAATTAATCTTTATTTTTTTAAAATAATTATTTTAAACTATTTTTTATATCAATTTTTTCAATGCCTTCTGTAACTTTTTGTAGATACAACGTTAACTCAATGTTATTACATGCTATATTTTTGTACATTTATGTATATGGATTCAGTATTTTTTACTACTTTTTCTAAATTTTTAAATTATGGCTGGGATCTTCAATTTTTTCAATAAATCTTCATGTTAATATCATTTGGGATTCTGCAGATTTTTTGAAAATTTCATTTCACATTTTGTAACTCAAATTTTACACTTGAAATGGCACCGGCTATTTTTTTCACCTTTTTTCAAATTTTCAGATTTTCTCAAAAAAGTGATAACTCAAATTATCACAGCTAAACTATTGATGTAATATCATTATGACTCCTCATCATTTTTTTATAATTTTTTTCAATTTTTTGAGTTACAAATTTATTTTTTTTATAGTTTTTTAAATTAAGTTTATATGCAATGAGCTAACATATATAATAATGTTGATAATTTTTTATTTTATGATTATATTATCAATTTAAAAAAAATTTCTTTGATAATATCAATTTTTTCAATACGAAGGTATTTTATGTTAGAAAAGGAAGTCAAACAATATAAGAGAGGAAACAGTTTCACTTATCGTATCGACCTATCAAAAAAAGATAATTTTGAAGGTGGGGAGAAAGTAATGATTCTTAGGATAAGTGAATATGAATCTTACCTAAATGAGATCGATGATCTTAAAGCAAAAATTGACGATAATAAAAATACCATTTCAGACTTGAAGCAATCACGCAGTGAAGCGGATTCTTCCATAAATGAAATTATAGAACAAAGGAATCAGGAGATTTCAGATAAGAATAAGGAAATCATGGACCTGGTTGAAGAAAACAAATCTGCCATTGCAAAATGCTATGAAATTATTGATGAAAAAGATCAGCTTATCAAACAGGCTAATGAAGAGATTAGGCTTGAAAGGGCTAAGTCAGATTTAGCGATGCAAAAGGCTGAGGAAAATCTCCTTGAAGAGAGGAAAAGACATGATGAACTTGTTTTAGAAAAGGACAAGGAGTTGCATAATGTTAACCAGCAGCTTCAGGACAGCCTTAAAGAAATCGCTTATAAAGACCAATTGTTAACTGCTGATAGGCTTTTAATCGACAGATATAAAAACAGAAGCTTCATTGACCGTCTCTTAAACAGACAACCTGATGACAGTGACTTGCAAATTGACAGCAAGCCAAAGGAAACTTATGTCTTGGAAGCTGAAAAACAAGATGATTAATTCAAGCTTTTTGACTCGTCAAAAACCTTGACCAAACTTTTTTCTATTTTTAACTTATATTACTTTTTATTATTCTTTTTTCATTATCTTTTCATTATTTTTTTATTCTCTTTTTATTTCTCTTTTTATTATAAATATTGCATCTACTTTTCAATGTCATGTTATCTTCAATTCATATTCATTTTTGATCTATTGAGTTGCATTTTTTCACATATTTTCATTGTAACTCTTAGACATAAATTTCAACTGTATAATGAGTTAACCTGTTATTATCATTTTTTGCCAATTTTAGGGCCAGAAATTCCTTGACGTAAGTTTCAAGTGTAAATTTTTTTGCAATTTTTCAAATATTTTTCAAATGTCATTATCAAAACATAATCATGTTAATTTATTTTCATCATCATTTCAAATCTTTTGTAATAACATCTATTTTGAGGATTTTTTCCACTCAAAAATGATATTATCACGAAATTTTCATAAATTTTTCAATTTTTTTCAAGATCCTTATCAAAATTTCATGATTTTTGTATTACTTGGCGATTTTTTTATCTATTGGAACATTTGTTTTATAGTTTTAAAATTATTTTCTAAAAAAAACATCTTTTTTTCAATATCTTGTATACTTTTTATTTTCACAAAATATTTTTCGATACACTTTTTTCCTGTTCAATGGAAAAATTTTTCCAATTTTTTTTGAGTAAGATGATTTCAATGACATTCAAAATCCTTAAGCTTGATTTAAAAATTTCTTAATTAATTTCCCATTTAATAAACTTATATAATAGTTTCAACAAACTCTAAAATAACGCTTATATAAGGGGTTTTTATGAACTTTAATTTTAAAAACGGAAATTTTGATCTATTCAATCCACTGATAGTTGTAGTGATGGCAATATTGTTCCTCATCATAGCTATGCCTATGTGGTATTTCTACCAGGAATTGCCTTCTCCCAATTTAGATTTGTATCTTTATATTGGATTAGGGCTCTTGTTCTTTATTTTTAGCGCTTTTGCATCTAACTACATCTTAAGTAAAAGCTTTAAAATCGATGTGGATTCAACCCCTAAAAAAATTTTCAGCACTGAGAAATTATCATTATTTGATTCATATTCAAAAAATGAATTGATTATTGTAGCACTGGTTTTATTAGGCATTTTGCTGCAGGTTATAAACATCGCTTTATTAGGTGGCATACCACTTTTCTCTGCTACATTAAAGGCGAAGGCTGCAACAAAAATTTGGCTTGTATCCTACATTATTTTCCTGCCATCCATAAATGTTCTGCTTGCAAAATACAATAGAAAATCACATTATCTATTATTGCTCATCGGCTTGGTCTTGTTTGCCCTAACTGGATATAGGACCACTCCTATTGCAATCATGCTATCTGCACTCATAACCTTGTACTATACAAGGGATATTGATGTGAAATACATTATTTTAGCTATCTTAGCTATTGCAGTGGTGCTTTTGGCAGTTGGATTCATTGCAGTTCAAGCCATCACCTGGCAGCACTGGTCTTTAAATCCAATTGAATTGGTGTCTTATAGGGCAGCATTTACATTGAATATACTCTCAAAAGCCATCGAGAATCAATGTGCCACTATGGGCAATCTATTCTACACAACATTGACAGGATTCTTTACACATTCAGATGCAAGAGTTTTGGTTGGCCAGGCTACATTAGGACAGGTTCATTCCATAACATCTACAATTTTCGGCCCTGCATTGCTTGATTTTGGTATTGTGGGAATGATTCTGCAAATGTTTTTATT
Source organism: Methanobrevibacter ruminantium (assembly GCA_004553595.1). GTDB lineage: Archaea > Methanobacteriota > Methanobacteria > Methanobacteriales > Methanobacteriaceae > Methanobrevibacter > Methanobrevibacter ruminantium_A. The sequence continues at coordinate 286,805 of SFKZ01000001.1, forward strand.
AGGCCTTATCCTAAAGACATTACACAGCATACAGAATTACAAGAAAGAGATCTTTACAGCATTTTACGGAATTTTGCTTGCACAAACAATCATCTGGATAGAGACAGGCCCAACTGATATTGTTGTATGGCTATTCTATTTGATTGGCATTTTCCTCATCATCCATTTCCTAAGGGGTGCAAATCATGAAATCTAAAAATATAGCTATTGCAGGAGAGATCACTCCATCCAAAACAATCATTCCAATCATTGAAAAGTTAAGGGAGATGGAGAATGAAGGTGAATTAAGCTTCAAGATCAATAAGATAATCGGGCTTTATCATGGAGAATCTTCAAGGGATTTCCTTGAACCTTATTGTGATGAAACATATTCTATTGGAGAAGGCAGAAGAGGGAAAAAGAATTCTCTTGGAAAATTGGCATATCTCATTTCAAAGGATATCCTAAAGGCATTCAATGCACTTAAGGGAGGGGGCATTGGTTTATTGATCACTGCAGGGAATGCAGGGGATGTTAGAAAAGCCATTGTAGCTGCAATTATCTTGCAAATTCCGGTTTTGCATATTGAGCAGGATATCTACAATCCTATTGAAGTCATTTCACAAGCGAATCTTGTAACAGTTCCTTCCAAGGGATATGAGGAGTATCTGGAGAAGAACTATAAGCTTAATAATGTTGTCAATATCAACGGTTATCCTATGGCGAAATATGTTGATGACTATATAAAAGAAAACAATTTAATCGATAAGGATGAAATCTACGGAGAATATGGGATGAAGGAATTTGTCCTTGTTGTTCTTGGTGGAGATTTGAAGGATGATGATATTGAGCCATTGATTAGGGCTGTTGAAGAGCTTAATCTAAAAGCCTTGATTGCACCTTACAGATTTGATAGGAATATGGTTAAGGAATTGGTCTTGTCACCAAACATCAAGGTTTTGCCTCAATATGTTGATATGTTAAGCTTCATGAATGCGGCATCACATTTGATATATGCTGCAGGTATGGGAATGACCATTGAAGCAGGAGTATTCAATATTCCATCATTAAAAATAGAAGGATTCCATAAAACTCATGGAAGTGTGGATTTGGCTAAGGAACTTAACATACCAATCGTAAAAATAGAAGAAATTTCTGAGGCATTTGAGAATCTACCAGACCAAAAGGAATCAGATCTTGTAAAAAATAGTGAGATAGCTATTGAAAGGGTAGTGGATTTGATAAATGATTTTGATGAAAAATCATTCAAAAGAAGCGGATTTAAATCCACTAAGCAAATTTGGAACAGTAGAAAAGTATACAGATGATTTTATCTTTCACTTTTCTTCTAATTTTTTTATTTTTCAATTTCTTTTTTTAATCAGCATCCTCATCCATGGTTTCAATCAAAAAACTTACAGGACGGAATCCATCGTTGCATGAGATCATTGCTGATTTCTTATTCTTCATCCAACCATCGTAAAGGTCTTCTGCTCCATTAGCCAAAGCCATTACAAATGGGGATAATACTTCCCATGCACTAGGGCAGAAATCTTCTGGCTTTTCCCAACCATTAGCTATGAAGACATCTCCACATTCAACATCGCATTCATGTTCCAATGGATTTTCATACTTTTCAATCAAGTCATCATGCCTTACTTTCTTCATGACTGTAATCTTAACTTTTTTCAACTCATTCACCTAAAAACTTTAGTCTGTTTTTAATTATTTTTTATCTCTTATCATTTAAATATTTTAAAAATCAAAACCAAATCAATACTTAAACTCCTCATCAAAAAATTTTAAATATCATAATCCCTTTAAATTTAAAATGGAATACTATTTTTTTTCAATTGATAGGAAAGGTTTTAGAATGGATAAAAAATTAATCATCAGATACATTTTACTTATTCTCGGGGTGACTATAATGTCTTTAGGCATTGCATTATCCCTTAAGTCCACTTTAGGCACTCCTCCTATATCATGCATTCCTGCTGTTCTAGCTGTTGCTTTTCCTTGGACTGTAGGAGAATTCACCATAGTTTTCAATGCGTTGCTTGTCATATTCCAAATGGTTCTTTTAAGAAAAATAACACTATCGCAAATAGCCCAAATGCTTGTATGCATTCTATTTGGCTATATGATTGACTTTAACTTAAGTTTTATTGATTTCATCAATCCAACAATGTATATAAGTCAATGGATCTTGCTTATAGTAAGCTGTCTTGTTCTTGCATTCGGGCTTGTCATTGAAGTAAAGTCAGACATTACAATGCTCCCTGGAGACGGTGCTGTAGTGGCAATAGGTGAAGTGCTTAACAAGGATTGGGGTAAGGTCAAGCCATTTTTCGATGTTACAGTTGTAAGCATAGGTGTCATTTTGGCATTGGTATTCATAGGCCACCTTGAGGGGGTTCGTGAAGGAACCATTTTTTCAGCTATTACAGTTGGTTTCATCATTCAGTTTTACAATAAGGCTTTCGGATACAAGCTAGATAATTACTTAGAGAAATAATCAATTTTTTCATAAAATTTTAACCTAAATTCTTTTAGATTTTCACTTAAATCTTTCAATTTCTTTAAAATCCTTAATCATTCTTTTTTCTTAAAAATAATCCTTATTTGCCCTTTATTTTTCATTGATTTTTCAGTAAATTCACAAAACTCATATTCTATTATATAAATGTTTTGTTTTGATTTTTTACATTAACTTTATAATAAGTAAATAATATAAATATACTTGTGATATTATGGTAGTTAAAATCGCTATATTAAGAAGTGGTAATATTGGTACTTCACCAATATTAGATTTATTATTAGACGAAAGAGCAGACAGACCAAACATCGACGTAAGAGTATTTGGATCTGGAGCAAAAATGAACCCTGAACAAGTCGAAGACGTTGTACCTAAATTCAAACAATTCGACCCTGACTTCTGTATTTTCATTAGCCCAAACCCAGCAGCACCTGGTCCAGCTAGAGCAAGAGAATTATTATCTGCAGAAGATATTCCTGCTATTATCATCGGTGACGCTCCTGGTAAAGGTAAGAAAGATGAAATGGACGAACAAGGTTTAGGTTACATTATTGTAATGGCAGACCCAATGATCGGTGCAAAAAGAGAATGGTTAGACCCAACTGAAATGGCTATTTTCAACGCTGACATCATTAAGGTATTAGCAGAAACCGGTGCTTTAAGATTAGTACAAAAAACCATTGACGGTGTAATCGAAGCTGTTGAAGCAGGTAACGAAATCGAATTACCTAAACTCATTGTAACTGCTGAAAAAGCTGTAGAAGCTGCTAAATTCCAAAACCCATACGCAAAAGCAAAAGCTATTGCTGCATACGAAATGGCTGGCGCTGTAGCAGGTTTAGACATGAAAGGTTGTTTCATGACCAAAGGTTTCGAAAACTTCATTCCTTTAGTAGCTGCTGCTCATGAAATGGCTGCATGTGCAGCTGCATTAGCAGATGAAGCAAGAGAAATTGAAAAATCCAACGACACTGTATTAAGAACCCCTCACATGAAAGAAGGTAACGTTGGTTGCAAAGTTGATTTAATCAGCAAACCAGAATAAGTGTCGAGGATTTAAGTAGCTCTTTAGCTACTTATTTTTCTTTTTTCTTTTTTAAAACAAATTCAAATCAAATCAAAAAATCAAATCTCAAATCAAAATCAAAATTTACTTTTTTTCTTTTATTTTAACTCAATTTTAAAATTTCCTGCCGGAATATTTAATTCGTTAAAATACTAACATATTGTTTTTGAGTTTTTATTAAAAAAAAGTTAAAACAGTTTAAAAAAATAATTGTAAAAATTTGTAAATAATTATAAATAATTTAAAAATAATTTATAAGTGATAATAAATAATTAAAAAAAAGAAAGAATAAGGTTCTATAAGTTTTAACTTAAAGAACGCCTTTTGTACTTAAAATTTCATCATGCTCAATTTTACAGCCATCATACAATGATTTTGCAAATGCCTTGAAAAGAGCTTCTGCCTTGTGGTGATCATTTGCACCTTTACAGGTTCCATAGACATTGATCTTACCACTGGAAGCGAAGGATTCAAAGAAGTGAACTACAACATCACTGCTTAAGTCACCAATCTTGTCATGCTTGAAATCCAAGCCCATATTGCAGTAGCTGCGGCCGCTGATGTCTATTGCAACAGTTGCAACTGAATCATCCATAGGTACAATAGCGTGACCCATTCTTCTGATTCCTTTCTTGTCGCCAATCGCTTCTGTGAAAGCTTCACCTAACAATATGCCAACATCTTCTACAGTGTGGTGATCATCGATTTCAATATCACCAATTGCCTTTATCTTTAAATCCATAAAGCTGTGTTTGGAAAAGGATTCCAACATGTGGTTGAAGAAATTGACGCCGGTGTCAATATCATATTTTCCAGTTCCATCAATATTTAATTCTATTTCAATATCTGTTTCAGATGTCTTTCTTGAAACTTTAGCTATTCTAGTCATTGAATCACTCACTGATTAATTCTTAAGTATCATATAGTAAACATAGTAAACAATTTATGCTAAAATTTTAAACTATATTTAAATTAAAATAACGATTAATTATTTACTCGTCTGGTGCATTTCTCATAATTTTAATTGCATCTGGACCGCATTTCATTGCACATAATGTACAAACATGACAATAATCCAGGTTTGATACATGTGCAACAGTATCAATAGTCCAAATATATCCTCCTTTAGGACAAATCTCTTTACAATTTCCGCATGCAGTGCATTTGTCCTCATCAACTATAATCTTTAAAATAATATCACCATGAATAAATCTGTAAATAATCTTATTTTATTTAATCTATATAAAACTATGCTAAATCCTTAAAAATATTTTTCATTAAAATGAATTATAATTTTAAGGTAGCTATTGACAATGCCTTAAATCCAATGTAAACTTCTTTTCCCAAACTTAAATCAAGGTCCTTACCAGCAGATAAGGTGATGTCTGAGAAGATGTCCACTCCACCAATGTCAATTCTTACACGAACCATCTCATCTTGAAGTCTCATTTCAGTGACTTTTCCCTTGAAGATGTTTCTGATGCTGGATGCTTGAGGCTCCAACATAATGAAGATATTGTCATAGCTTATTAAAGCGAGAATCTTATCTCCAACTTTATATTCCTTTTTCAATGGGATAGTTATGACCAATTCATTCATTTGAATTTTCATAACTCCTTTTGTTTTGTCAACTTCAAGAATCTCCGCTTCAATCTCATTTGTTTCGCTGTGAAGTTCCATGATTGCATTGATCTTTTTGCATTCCTTTAGAATCTGCAAGCCCTCTTCGGTAAGAGTGGTGCTGCCTCCACCACCGCTTCCTCCTTTTTTAGTGTTTACAATAGCTATGTCCAATGTTGATTCTATCTTGTCGATATAGTTTAAAGCAGTTCTGTAGGAAATTTTAGAACGCTTAGCAGCATCTGTAATTGATTCGCTTTCATTTATATAAACCAACAGATTGAATTTCTTTTGATCCAATAGAAAAGAATTTCCATCTATATTAATCTTATATTCTACTCCCGCTTTTACCTCAGTCATTTTAATCGTCCCTTTTTACCTTATAATTATTTTTCAAAAATTACCCAGATTGATATTTAATATATGCTTTTTATTAATTAAACTTATTCATTTTTATCTACTATCGTACATAATTTTTAAATTAATCTTTGATTAAATTGAGTTTTAAGATAAAAAAAGAAAGGATATTTATTTTGCCACGTTATGATAAATATTCGTAATCGATAAATCATTTATAAGTGATTTGTTTAAAAAATCGATATGAATCTATTAAAAAAACAGAATAATGTTTAATCTGTTAATAAAAAAAGTAAAGAGAGTTAATAAAAAAAGTAAAGAGAGTTAATAAAAAAAGTAAAGAGAGAGTTAATAAAAAAGTAAAGATGAAGTTTATGGATTATCTAGGAACTGTATTTATCTATGGTATCCAATAACTTATTTGCATATTTGCTTAACGGACCTAGCTTTCTGGTGAATCTTCTAAATCCTGCTACATCATCGTGAGATAATGTTCTAAGTGCTACAATTGCAATCATGTAGATGATTGGACAGATTATCAATCCTGCAATCAATCCATAGCTATTGTTCGGAAGCACAAATGCAGGCAATGCCATAATCAATGAAGCTATTGTAACTTTAGTTAAGAATGAATAAGGGGCATGGGTTTTTGTTAATCTGAATTGAAGCAGGAACATAGGTATCATCATTATGAATGAAGCTATTGTGGTAGCTAGCGCTCCACCTTCAATTCCATAAGTTGGAATCAAGTACCATCCGAGTCCTAAAGTTATGATACAGCCAAATATCAAAAGATACATTGGAATTCTTGGATTTCCAATACCTTGAACAATACTTCCTGAAATTGTATAGATTGAATAGAATGTCATACCTAAAACAAGAATTGCAAGAGACATTGCACCATTCATGTAAGCGGAATTGGTGAAGTATACAAGCCCCATGATTTCCTTTGCAAAGATAGCTATTCCAACACACATTGGAATTACAAAGAACATTCCGTATTTGTAGGATGCATTCACATACTTTTCAAGAAGGTTTTGATCCTTAAGGGCATATGCTTCAGATGCCGCAGGCAATATTGTAGTTGCAAGTGAGCTTGAAACGATTAAAGGAAGTCTTGAAATAGGATCTGCTGCTGTAAAGTAACCGATTGCAGATGCAGCTAGGAATCCTCCCATAATCAAGGTACAGATACTGTAAATACCCATTTCAGCAAGTGCAGTGACTGTAACCGGAATTGAAAAGAAAAGCAGTCTTTTTGCAAGGCCCAATTCCTGTCTGAAGGTGAACTTAAAGTCAGGATTTGCAGGAGGGATGTATTTTCCCATATACTTTTTAAAGATATAGACTGCAGATACTGCAGATGCTGCAAAACCGAGTACGGAACCTAATACTGCACCAAAGGTGGATAATCCTAAAATTACAAGTGCTGTTGCAAATAGGATCATGAATATCTGTTCAATTGCACGTGTGTAAAGGATGTATTCCATTTTGTACACACCTTGGAAAGCACCTCTAAATGCACCAACTATTACACTGAAAGGAGTGATTAAACCAACAGCCTGGAGCGGCAATAATGCCTCTGGCTTATGATAATAGTTTGTAATTATAGGTGCAGCTACAAATACCATAATCAGACCAAAGAAGAATCCTAAAAAGACCATTATCTTCAGTGCTGTAAAAACAGTTTGGCGAGCCAAATCCTCTTCATCAAGAGCATTGTATTCAGATACGTATTTAGCTATTGCTGGTGGAAGCCCTGCTGCAGACAAGACCTGGAATATTCCTTGAAATGGAGTTGTAAGTCCAAGTATACCATATGCTGCCGGTCCTAAGAGTGATGCCATAAGAAAACGGTAAAGGTATCCTCCTACACGGAAGATAACATTTCCTATTAAGATAATAGCGCTTCCTTTTGCTACTTTAGAACTTCCAGTCGCTTCTCCCATATTCACACCATATTCTTTAAGAAAAGATAAAAATATCAAATTTTATAAAAATAAAATACTTAATAAAATTAATAGCAATTATACTATATAATATAATTAGATATTCCTATATAAATTTTTATTTATACTTTTGTTAAATAAGGAATACTTTTTCAATAAATCCGCATCATGATTTAAACTCTAACAGGAACTCTTTAAAATGGCTTATAGTCATGTCCAATGTTTTAAGCCCGTATTCGTCTTCCTTTACACCTTCTGCACCATCATCCTGGGACCATAGGCATGCACCTAAATTAGCGCCAAAGGATCCTCCGCTTAATGGAATTATTTTATTCAAAAGGTAGAATGTGTTTATTTGCTGAATTGCCAATTCCTGACCTCCAGACCTGTCTCCACCTACAACTATTGAAATGCCCACCTTGTTTTTGAAAATGTCCAAGTCTTCCATAATCATTGCTTGGCATCTGTCAATCACGGCCTTCAATTGTGCAGAGACACTTCCGAAATGGATTGGACTTGCCATTATTATTCCATCTGCCTCCTTAAGAGCTTTATAGATCTCATCCATATCATCAGATATTGAGCATTTTCCCTTAGTTTCCGCGCATTCATTGCAGTGGGTGCAAGGAGAAATGCTTTTGTCTTTTACAGATATGAATGTGGTTTCAAATGAGTCTTCCTTTTCCAGTTCATTCAATGCCCTATTCAATAAGTATTCGCTGGCACCTTCCCTTGGACTTCCACAAATTCCAACAATTTTCATTATCTTCCCTCACTTATAATCGAAAATTTTTCAATTTTCACATCTTCACTACTATTTTTATCAACTTCCATTAAAAGTTTTTTTTTAAAAATTTTAAAAAAAATTATAAAACTTATATAATATAAATCATATATTAAGATTATAATGTTATTTTATTGACTAATTTTTGTCATAAAAAATAATGTTCTAAATTTTATTGGATTATTTATTAATGATTATATTCTAAAATGGTGTTTTTATGGATTTAGTAAAAGGTATTGTTAAAAAATATTTTAGGTCTTACAATAGGACATTGAAGGATGGTACTAAAAAGACCTATAAGACAGAACAGGTTCAGGTCACTGTATCTAAATCTGACAATATCTTTGAAGATAAGGAAGAAGTCTTTATCATCTCTTCAGCTCAAGCAGAAGAACTCAATGAGATTGATGAAATGTTATCTGCTTTAGAATTGCATAATACCATGTTAGTGCAAGATAAAACAGAATTAACCAAAAAATTCGCTGTTGCTGATGAAGATTTACAGGCTGCCTTTTCTGAATTGAAAGCTATTTCTGAAAAGTTAGCTATAAAAGAAGAGGAATTGGAAGAATCCAGGAAAAAATTGCTTGTTTTAAAAGAGGATTGCTCTGGCTTGAAAGAGCAGCTTGAAGAAAACCAAAACACCATTTCCCGCTTAAGAAAACAATTGGAAGATAAGAACTTCATCATTTCAGACTTAACTGATGACTTGGATCTATTGAATGAAAAATTGAATTCACAAAATGATGAACCTATGCTTGATTCTGAATTCATAAGCAATGAACAGTTCACTTCCAGTTCAAATTCATATTCCTTTGATGATTATGTTGAATTGCAAAAGGAATACATTTCATTACTTAAAAAATACGAAAGATCTCAAGAGAATTTATACAATGAGAAAGTTAAGGTCATTCACTATAAAAATTTCTTGGATAAATTCAAAAACTTCATTTTAAGAATACAATAAGTGTCTGTTTTTTATAAAATATTCTTAAAAGTCTTTTTTAAAATTTAATATTTCAAAATTAGCAGTAATAACTATTTTTTCCACTTTTTAAAGTTTTTAATAAAAATAGTAAAATTATAGAAGTCAAAACTTTAATGAAAACTTCTATAAATTATAAAAATCTTTTTTTAATTAGAACATGTCTCTTGCGTTACCTCTGTAACCCATGACCTGTTCCTCTTCCTCATCAATTTCGTCATCAGGATTAGGATTCCATCTTTTCAAGTTTGGAAGGAAATTACAGAGCAATCCGGTTGCTTCCTCTTCACGCAAATCAGGATTCCTTTTCATCATTCTTTTTGCATGTCTAATAATCATTTCATTTACGGTAATGTCAGGTTCAGTGAACTCTCCATTTTGGAAACAGTCTTTACAGTAATCCATATTTGGACTTCCGTCTTCATTGGTTCCATAGTCATTCCTTCCCATCGGTCTGCCGCAAGAATTGCAAAATGCCATTGTTTCACCTATTAATTTCACTTAAAATGATTTAAATCGTGTTGAATATTAAAAAATTATTTAAAAAAAATAGCTAATTAGAATTAATCTAATTAGCTAATGCATAATAATTTTAATCAATTGACGCTGCTTAAATTTGCTCATCGTCTTCCATTACCACTCTCATGTGGTTTGGATCTACAGGCATATGGGCTAAGAAATCTTCTGCAGCTCTTCTTGGGTCACCAGAACCAATGATGTATCTACCTGCGATTATGATATCTGCACCTTTTTCAAATGCTTCTTCTGCTTTTTCAGGAGTGATTCCTCCAGCAACAGCAGCAAGACCTCCAGTAAGTTCTTTAATTTCCTTAATGTTACCCCATGCACTTACGTCATCAAGGTTTTTACCTTCTGCTCTAAGTTTACTTTCAAGGTCAACATTTCTGTGTAAGAGAACAATGTCTGGCATGAACTCTGGGTTGAGTTGTTTGATTTTGTCAGTGAAGTTATCTACATTCATCATATCGAGGATAGAGTAAATACCTTGCTTTTGAGTTTCGTGGATTGCTTTTTCAATGGATTCAATGGTACCGAGACCGGAAATAGCAACTGCATCAGCAGTTTCATCTGCAGCCATCTTAACTTCCACTCTTCCTACGTCCAAGGTTTTTAAGTCAGCAATAATGAATGCACTTGGTGCCAATTCTCTGATTTTTCCAACAATTCCAACACCGAATTTTTTAACGAGAGGAGTTCCTGCTTCAAGGAGGATTCTTTCTCTGTTAGGGAGTTGCTTAATGATTCTTGCCATTGCCTCTTCATTGTCAAGGTCAAGAGCAACTTGCAAGTAAGGTGGTTCGTAAAGCTTGATTGCTTTGAATCCCATAATAGCGTGGGTTCCACGATCTTTTTCGTATAATACTTTGTCAATGTCTGGGTAACCTTTCAATGCTCTTTTGATTGCAAGTTTGGTTGCTGCATAGTTGTATTGGTAGATTTTTCTGTAATCTTGTGCAGCTGGGCTGATGAATACGCTTGCATTAATTACCCAATCTTCAGCTTTGTCTTTAGGAATGATTCCTTCTTCTACACAATCAGCTACAGCTCTACCTACAGCAGTTTGAGCTGGTCCAAAGATTTTGCTTGCATCATCTAAGTCACCAACAGTTACTTTAGGAATAATGATGGTGGCTGGTTTGGTAATTAAGTTAGGTCTGATTACACTGAGCAATGGGGTGTGTCCAACAGATAATTGGCTTAATCCATTAGCAAAAGCGTTTCCTACAGGACCATCTTTTTCACCAATAAGTAAATCAACGTGTGCTAATTCGTCTCCGTCTCCGATAAGAGCTTCTCCTATAAACATTTCATATCCTCCAATTTCAAGAATAATTTTATAATTATGATTTTAATTTAAATCATTTTTAAGTCATTTTTTGAATTTATTTAGTTTAAATATTACAAATATTACTTTCATAATATAGTAAGTATTTATACAATATAATTTATGATTTTAATACAATATATAGTTAAGTAATTATATTTTGAAAATGAGTAAGAAAAATTAAAAAATAATTTTAAAAATCAATTCTAAAAAATAAATCTTAAAAATAGTCTATAAATAAGTCTAAAAATAAATTAAAAAAGAAAAAATGTTTTGTAAAAAATAAGGGTTTGGTTTAAAAAAAGAAAAAGAATTATGGATAGATTACCCCATCAGGGACTCCATAATCTTTATATTTTTGAGCTATCTTATCGACAGTTCCATCTTCATACATTTCATTTAAGGTTTCTTGAACTTGATCTCTCAATTCAGTATTGTCCTTAGCGAATCCAATACCATACTGTTCAAGGGATAATGGGGTTTCCAAGATTCTGTAATTTTCCTCATTGTATTTTGTATTGATAATGTATTTCATAACATCACAATCGCCAAGAACAGCATCACAGGTTCCAGATTCCAAATCCATGAATGATGTATCGTATTCAGTTATTTCATAGATATTTGCAAAATCGTCTTTTAAGTCTTTATTGTTTTCAAGAGCTGCAATAGCGCTGCTTCCCATTTCCACATCTATATCTTTTCCTTTCAAGTCTTCAACTGAAGAGATGTTGGAATCCGCTTTTACAACGAATACTGGGAATTGTTGAAATATGGTTTGGTCCAAGCGTAATCATCTTCCCGGCCATTGATTGTAAATCCACTCCAAATACAGTCTATAGCACCGGAGTCGAGTTCAGCTTCTTTAGTGTCCCAATCGATTATCTGGTGTTTCACTAATGTCCAATTGTTTCTGTCACAGACTTCTTGGGCTAAGTCTAAATCGTAACCGGTCACTTCACCATTATCGTCTGTATATTCGAATGGTGGAAATTCAACGAAATATCCAACAACGAAATTGGTTTCATTATTTTCAGCGCTGGAGTCATCACCTAAAAAAATCAAACCAACCTGCACTAACTGAGCTTATCATCAAAAAAGAAATAAGCAAAACAGTTAAAACCATAAAAATTCTCTTTATATTAATCTTAAGCCCCTTCAATAAAAATTAAAACAATCCATATTTAATAAAAATTTTTTCTGAATAAATTGTTCAATAATAATTGTTCATATTACTATTTATTCAATTTAATATTTAAATATGGGATTGTTAATCAGTTCAATATTTAAAAAGAGCAATAATAAAAAATAAATTAGTTCCTATACGAACAAATAAAAATATGTCAAAAAAAAAAGAAATTATAAGTTGATTTAATCAACTTATTTGAAATTAATTCTTTCAGCAACGTTTCTTGGTAAAGGAAGTCTTCTAAATGGCATTCTTTTAGTTTCTTCCTTAACTGATGCGATAAGTTCATCTGCAGTCATGTCAACTTTCTCACCAGTCTTTCTTACAGTTACATTGTAATTGTCGGTTTCAATTTCCTTGTCCCCGATTACAACGATGTAAGGGATCCATTCCTTAGAAGCGTTTCTGATTTTCTTACCTACTCTGTCGTCACTGTTGTCAACATCTACACGAATGTTTTCAGCTGCAATCTTGTCAGCCAATTCGTTAGCATAGTCTAAATGCTTTTCACCGATTGGCAAGATTCTTACTTGAGATGGGCTTAACCAAATTGGTAACATTGGAGCTTTTCCATCTTCTTTTGCAGTGTTTTCAAGTAAGCTGCAGATAACTCTTTCTACACTACCGGTAGGTGAACAGTGTAAGATGATAGGGTTTTGAGCATCTTCGTTTTCGTCAACATACTCGATGTTGAATCTTCTACCACTTTCCACATCTATTTGCACAGTAGGGTTTTCGATAGGTCTTCCTAAGTAGTCAATAGCTGCAAAGTCGATTTTACAGGACCAGTAGTGTTTTCTTTCAGGCAAGATTTCGAGTAATAATGGTTTGCCGATCCTTTTAGCGGTTGCTTCCATCCAGTCCTTGTGTTCATCGTAGAAGTCTTTGGTTGCTCTGAAGATTGCTTCGTAGTTAACGTCAAGGTCTACACCGGTTTGCACACACATGTCAACTTGAGCATCAAACTCTTCAAGTGCTTGAGGCATGTCAGCACAGAAACTGTGCATATCTGGCATGGTGAATGCTCTGAGTCTCTTAAGACCTACAACTTCTCCTCTTTTCTCGAATCTGAAACTGTAAGTGGATAATTCGTAAACCTTTGCAGGCAAGTTTTTCCAAGTGAGGAAAGATCCGCCAAGAACTCTGAATGCACCGAAACAGCATGCAAATCTAAGCATTAAGTCTTTTTTGGTTGCGGTTTTGTATTGTCTTTCACCGAATTTTGCTGCATGTTCCCTGATTGCATCATTTGCAAGGTCATAGAAGATTGGAGTTTCGATAGGCATTGCACCTAAGTCAACTACAAAGTTGTAAACGTAATCTGCAAGCAAGTCACGGACTAATCTACCTTTTGGATACCATTTAAGGTTTCCAATGTCGGATGCAAGCTCATAGTCACATAATTCCTTTTCTCTCATGATCTTTACATGTGGAGGTTCCCCTTCATCAGAAGCACCTTCCCCTAGTTCGTATGCAACAAGCTTTTCCAAATCCTTGCTTTCATAGTTGTATTCCTTAGGGTCAAAGGTTTCACCATCTTTGAATATTAACCAGGTGGATGGTTTTTTCTCTTCCTTTTCTTCCTCTTCTTCGACATCTGCAGTGATGGTTCTTGAAAGTTCGGATAATGGGTGTCCTTTACAAGAAATTTCAAATGCCTTATACCAACCGAATGGTACTCTAAATACATCCAATCCCTCTGCTTTAAGTGCTTCCTCAGCATCTTTCAATATTTGCACAGCTACTTTAGGTGCACCAAGGGATGAAGAAAGGTGAGCATATGGGTACAAGACGATTTTTTCTGCATTGACTTCTTCATTGGTTTTAATAACTTCAGCAACTAAATTCTTGACAATAGCGCTTGGGTTTTCCTCGTCCTCTTTTTCAATGGATGAGAAAACAACCAAAGCTTCATCAAAAGCCCCATTTTTTTGAGCTTCTTCGATTTCTTCAGCTACTGGAGTTTTGTTTTTTACTTGATATTTTATATAATCAGAGTGAATAAGTAAAACTCTCATATTTTCACCAGTTTTTGTTTTAAAAATAATTTATTGATAAATATTATATACACAATAATATTATAACTTTATTTTTTATATTATTTAATTATTAGTAATAATCGGATAATAATCATGATAATAATTGTGATTTCAAATAAAGTAATTATGAATCTAAAATTTAATCTTGCATTAACGATATTTAATTAAAAATAAAAAAAGAATTTAGATTAATAAGCATTAATCTAAAATTAATTTCAAATCAGGATTTTCAACTGATGCATCCTTAAAAGTAGCTATTAGATCTTCATCAAGAACTGAACTGTCCTTTATAATGATAATTTTATTAGGCAATTCACAAAGACAATCGTATAATGCATCAAGATTTTCACCATAAAAATTTGGGAAATCCAGTTTTTCCTTAATGTATTCATGAGGATTCTCTTTCATTTCTTCCCCATACAAGACTATTTCATTCATGTTATCTACCATCTTTTTCAGTTTTCTTCTAAGTCTTCTATTTTCCAATAGTTTATTTGTCATAGTATCATTCTAAGTAATTTGCATATGCAGATTACAAGCTTATGTTAAATGTTCAAAGCTTGCATAATGGTCTCCAGTATAGTAAACTTCAAAGTCATCAGTTGAATAAACTATTCTTTTAGGCCCTCTGCTAGATGCGCCTAATGTATCAATATCACATTCCCTATACTCATGGGTTATAGGCAAGATTGATTGACGGTTTGTAAAGATGTCCCCTCCAATGCATTTTCCAGGAGCATAATTTTCAACGCTTCCACCATGCCATCCAAGAGCCTTTGCCTCTCCTTTGGTAATGTAATTGGAAGGAAGCTTGTGATATGTACTTATATAGGCTGCAACCTCTTCCTTAGAGTCATAAGTTCCATCTTCGGAGATATTAATGTCATCTAAAGCAAGTGCAGAAGAATCAGAGTCTGAATCATCTCCAATGCAACCGCTTACTGCAACAACAGCAAGCAAGACAATCAATATCAATCCAATAATTTTCCAATTTTTCATTTTCAATCCCTTTTCATTTTATAAAAATATTGGCTAATCTTAATTTATTTTTTATTTTTAAATAATTTTTCTAAAAAACTTTATTAATAGGATTAATTTTTCTTAAAGTATATAAAATATTATGAATATAAATTTAATAGTACAGATTTATGATTAGTTCAAATCTATATTTGTGCTAATTTAGGATTATTTGAAATCATCAAATTTTCTTTGTATTTATTTTTATTTGCATATGAGAGGAATCTTTGTGGATAAGAAAAGGATATTGATCATTGTAACAGGAAGAGGTATAGGTGGAGATGCCGGTACAGCATTGAATGTTTACAATGCACTTGAAAAAAGAGGATATGATTGTGAAATCGCTTTGGATGAGTCCGCTCCAGGATTATTATTCAAAAAGAATAATATAGGATGGAATAAGGTTATCATACCACAGGCTGGAGGTCACTCTGCAACAATCATGACCACAATTAAAGCAGGTATTCGTGCTATTAGAGGTGTTCTTCAAACAAGGAAGCTTTTGAAATCCAAGAAATTCGATTTGGAATTAGGCATTCTTGGAGGAGGAGCTATTGTCGGTGCTCTTGGTGCGAAATTAGCAGGAATTCCTACTGTAAGCCTTTTGATTACTCCACTTGACACTAAAGTATGCAGTCATATTGGAACTCCAATCATACTTCCTGAAAACAATTTATTTTTAGTTGAAGACATTCCAGACAATATGGTAAAGTCTTTCTCCCCAGTTAATGACAACATTACCCATGGAGATAAGAACAAGGCGTTGGAAAAGATTAAGGAACACTCTAAAGAGGCTAAAGAGAAAAATCCTGATGCAATTGAGTTCGACGAAAACAAGCCAACAATAGTGTTTTCATCTGGTTCTTCATTATTTGAAAAGACCGCTCAAGCAATCAATCAATTCTCAAAATACTCTGATAAGTACAATCTTGTTTTATGTGGTGATCCTTTAGAAGACTCTGTCCTTAACTATATTGATGAAAGCAAAATGATTAATGTTGGCTTTATTGATTGGGTAAATGACCTATTGTGTCTTGCTGACCTTGCAGTCTTAACCAATGACGGATTGATGCTTCATGAGGCTATGGTGTGCAATTTGCCTGTTGTAATATTAAAAAGAGTAAAATGGGGCAGATACCATGACATGGTTTCAATCTTCAAAGGGGCAACTGTAGAATGCGACCTTGAGGACTTGGATGAAAAGATTTTTGAAGTCATGGACAATTATGATGAGTTTGCAAAAAGAACAGATGAGTATAGAACAGCTATTTTAAACGTAGATGAAAACATTTGCGCTATAGTTGACGGATATTTAAAATAATTCTATATCTATTCTATCATTTAATTAACTTTAATTATTCTATTTCTATTTTTTCTTAAATATTTTCATTAAATTTTAATTAAATTATTTTCTTATTGTTCCGCCAATTCCTTCAATGAATTCTTCAACATAATCTTTTTCTTGCCTATCGAATACGGTGTAATGGAATGTATAGCTTGTTTGAGAATCATCAATCTGTTCACCATTATAAACATCCACTATTTTCACATCAATGACAGGTTCAATGCTTTTAGACATTTCAATTAAGTATTTCTCATTACAGTTTGAAGGAAACAGCACTGACAAATCAAAGTGTTCCAGTTTAACGTTATTCTTTTTCCATTCAAAGACCTCATTTTCAGACATTATGTCTACGTTAGAAAGCTTAAAGCAAATTTCATCATTGTTTTCAGTTTCAAGTATCACATTCTTTGAACCGTCTTCCTTCACTATTCCCATATGCACGTTTTCAGAGTGCTGGTGCTTTAATCCAACTTCCTTACCTATGGATTTTGCCAAGACATTTGATTTTTGGGTCAACATGCTTATTGCCTTGTCTGAGCGAGCCAAAGCATCTTCATGATCATCCAAATGCTTTGCTGATTCAACTATGGATTTGACAAAGTGTCCTCTTTCCCTTCCCCAATCAATTTGATAGGTATATGCTTTCCTTTATCAATGCTTCCCTTGCATTTGATGTTTCAAGATTATTTTTTTGAATTGAATAGTAAAGGTAAGGATTTTGATAAACCACACGACTGACCATATCCCGCATAATTGTATAAACAGGACTTGAAAAGTTTCTGGATTCCTTGACGTTGATATTCAGCTTCCTT
The DNA here is from genome assembly GCA_004553595.1 of Methanobrevibacter ruminantium. Lineage (GTDB taxonomy): Archaea > Methanobacteriota > Methanobacteria > Methanobacteriales > Methanobacteriaceae > Methanobrevibacter > Methanobrevibacter ruminantium_A. The sequence continues at coordinate 304,326 of SFKZ01000001.1, forward strand.
ATTGTTGAAGCGAGGCTAATGTATGAAAAATGAGTCAATCCTTGGACGATGCTCATATACTTGTCATGTTCATTCGGTGTTGTGGTTACGACTTCACACTCGGTTTTATCCAAATAGTCCTTTACACGAGGCAACCATGTAGGGGATCTGTTTTCGATAGGAGTCAATATGATGATTTGCCTTTTGAGTGTAGGGACTCTTGGACCAAACATAGGATGGCATGGCAATATCTCTGCATTCTCCGGCGCATATTTTTCCAAAGCTTCTGCAGGGTCTGTCTTTACGCTTGTCACATCCATTAGGAGTGATCCTTCAGGTGCATGCGGAGCAACTTCCTTTATGGTATCCGCCATATATTCTATTGGAACACTGAAGACAATGATGTCTGCATCATTTATTGCTTCAATGTTGTTGTCGCTATATTCAACCCCTATTTCATCTGCAACTGGTTTTCCAGTGTTTTCATCACGACTTGTTATGCGTATGTTGAAGTCATTTTTCAAGTGTTCCGCAAACCACTTCCCTAAACCGCTGCACCTCCAATGATTGTCATGTTACTTTTGTCGTTATTTACCATGTTTGGTCTCCATAATCTTATTTATCCTATAACTAATTTGTTTTGTATATTATAAAATCTTTCATTTATCTTTTTTCTCTTTTTTTATTCATTTTAGTTTTCTTCTTTTCAAATTGAGTTAAAAATCTTTCATCAAAGTTTTTACAAATGTCTTCATATCTGTTTTGCACACCTACAGATGTCTCCGGGAGAATGGATTTCTCTTCTCCTGTAAATTTTACTATGGTACGGAAAAGCTCTTTTCCATCTCTAATAACTATTTTTACAAATTTGATGTCTGTTTCTATAATTTCCAAATTATCCAATTTGGCATCTTCAAACATCTTGATGATTTCCAGCTTTTCACCATCGATGTAACATTCTGGAGTTGCAAGGATCTTTATTGGAACACCTCTTGGAAGCTCTTTGAATGCTTTTATAAGTGCTTCCCCTTCTCCTTCAAGGAGGAACCCTATTCTCATGTTGATGGATTTTCTAGCCCTTTTTATGACTTCAATCTCTTTATTGATAATGTTCTCGCTGGTTTTGATTAGCCAAACAGGAGCCTGTATTTCGGATATGTTGTCATTGTAGATTTCATCTAATTTCTCTTGTGATAATTCAAGTTCCTTGATCAATTCCTCTTTTTTCATTTTGAATATTTCACTTGGAGGAACCACTTGGTATTTTAGAGGCCTTGTATGGGTTATTGTTATGAATCCTTTTTTATCCAATTCCTTTAGTGTATTGTAAATCTTTGATCGAGGTATTTCAGATGCCTTAGCTATTTCTTCAGCTTTCCCTGAGATTATATTAGTCATTCCTATGTATGCCTCTGCCTCATATCTTGTAAGGCCAAATTTCTCTAAAGATTCTATAATTGATTCCATATGATTCTCTCCTATCTAATTGTCCTAATAATACTCTATCTAATAATGCCCCTATCTAATATTACTCTATTGTTTTGTTTTACTATATATTTTGTTACTTTTTACCCTACGCTAGTTACAAAATCTTTATAAGTCTATAAAAAATATCTTTAATTACATAAGAATAAAAATAGAAAAAATTTCTTATATAGTTCAAGCTCTTTAAGCAACTATTTAAGCTATTGAAAAGCTTGATATTAAAATTCTTATTTAGGCCTATTTATTGATTTTAATAAAACTATGTTGTTAATTAAATTTCTATTTTCTAGTCTTTGAGAGATGTAAAATTGTTATCTAAAATGGATAAATTTTATAAAGAATTAGAAAAAGGATGTGTGTTATATGAGTGATTTCAACATGTTTTGTTATCAATGTTCCCAAACTGCAAGAGGCAGTGCATGTACAAATGCAGGGGTATGCGGTAAAAATGGTACTGTTGCAAGACTTCAAGACAATTTAATCTTTGCAATGAAAGGTATATCTGCCTACAACTACCACTGCAATGAACTAGGAGTCCATGATGACTCTGTAGATGAATTTTTAACCAAAGGATTATACTCAACATTAACAAACGTAAACTTTGATGTTGCTGATTTGGTTCAGTTAGGACTTGATGCTGGTGAAGCTAACTTTAAGGTCATGAAGATGCTTAAGGAAGCTCACATCAAAAACTTTGGTGAACCAGTTCCAACTGAAGTAAAAGTCGGTGCACAGGAAGGGCCAGCAATCATTGTAACCGGTCACGACTTAAAGGCTTTAGAAGAGTTATTAAAACAAACTGAAGGAACCGATGTAAAGGTTTACACTCACAGTGAAATGTTGCCTGCACATGGTTACCCAGAGTTGAATAAGTATGAATCTTTAGCAGGTCAAATCGGTGGAGCTTGGATTGATCAAAAGAAAATATTCTCCCAGTACAATGCAGCAATCTTAGGTACTACCAACTGTGTGCTTTTGCCAAAACCTGAGTATGCTGAAAGATTGTTCACTATGGATATCGTAAAAATCCCTGGTGCACAGGTTATTGAAGATTATGACTTCAAGCCTTTAATCGACAAAGCTATTGAATTAGGCGGATTGGGAGCTGAAGAGCTCACTACTGTAACTACTGGTTTCGGTTTAAGCACTATTTTATCCTTAGCACCTCAAATCAAGGAATTAGTGCTTTCAGGTAAAATAAAAAGATTCTTCCTTGTTGCTGGATGTGACACTCCAAACCCAAGAATGAGCTATTACAGAGAATTCGTACAGGAATTGCCAGAAGATACAATTGTATTAACCCTAGCTTGTAACAAGTTCAGATTCAACGATCTTGACTTAGGAGACATTGAAGGAATTCCAAGACTATTGGATTTAGGCCAATGTAATGATGCTATCGTAGCTATTGATCTTGCTGTAGCATTATGTGAATTATTTGAAATGGAATTGAATGAATTGCCTCTTACCATTGTATTAAGTTGGATGGAACAAAAGGCAGCCGCTATCCTTTGGACCTTGTTATACCTTGGAAAAACCGATATGTTCATTGGACCGGTTCTTCCTGCTTGGGCTAATGAGGACATATTGAATGTTTTAGTTGAAAACTTCAACTTGACTCCAATATCTACTCCAAAAGAGGATATAAAGAAAATAATGGGATAATTTTCCCATATTTTTTATTTTTTGAAAAACAAATATCTGATTAGTTAAATTAAAAGGAGATAAAACTATGGATTTAAAAGGAAAACCAATCGAAATGGAAAGCTTGATTGAATATCAGGAAGGCTCTGTTGTGAGCATGGAAATTATCAAAAAGGAACTTGGTACTGTAACTGTATTTGCATTTGACAAAGGACAAGGATTAAGTGAACATAGCGCTCCTTTTGATGCTATGGTTCAAATAATCGATGGTGAAGCGGAAATCACATTGGCTGGAGAACCTCACACAGTCAAGAAAGGTGAATTCCTAATCATGCCTGCAAATGTCCCACATGCCTTGCAAGCAGTTAACGAACCATATAAAATGGTTTTAACCATGATTAAATCAGATTAGATTTAATCAATTTTTTCTTTTTTTCAAGATTTATTCTTATCTTTTATCTCAACTCTTTTTAATTACTATTTTTAAACTATTTTAAATTAAATTTAATAAAGATTAATTACTAATAAATAATTAGTAAAATCTTTAAATCATTGATTTTAAATTTAAAAAATTATTTTAACTAATTTACAATTTTTTAACGGATGATAATTATGAACAGTGATAAAGTAAAGGCAGGAGTCCAAAGAGCACCGCACAGATCTCTTTTACGTGCTTGTGGATTGAAGGATGATGATTTTGAAAAACCATTCATTGGTATTGCAAACAGTTATACAGACATTGTACCTGGTCATATTCACTTAAGGGAATTAGTGGAATATGTAAAGGAAGGTATTAGAGCAGCTGGAGGAATTCCATTTGAATTCGATACCATGGCTATCTGTGACGGTATTGCAATGAACCACGACGGTATGAAATATTCACTCGCTTCTCGTGAAATTGTTGTAAGCACCGTAGAGAGCATGGCCATGGGGCATTGCTTTGACGGTCTTGTAATGATACCAAGCTGTGATAAGGTTGTTCCGGGTATGTTAATGGCTGCTGCAAGGCTTGATGTTCCATCCATCTTTGTAACTGGCGGACCAATGGAACCAGGAAAATATAATGATAAGAATGCAGATTTGATCACTGTATTTGAGGCGGTTGGTGAATTGTCCTCTGGAAAGATTACTGAAGAGGAACTATATGAATTGGAATGTTGCGCATGTCCTGGAGCTGGAAGCTGTTCTGGATTATTCACTGCAAACACTATGGCATGTATCACTGAAACTCTTGGTATGAGCTTGCCTACTTGCGCTACAGCTCTTGCATTAAGTGATAAGAAAAAGGAATTGGCTGTAGCTAGCGGTAAAAGAATTGTGGAAATGGTAAAAGAAGGCTTAAAGCCATCTGACATCATGACCCAAGCGGCATTTGAAAACGCTATTGCAATGGATATGGCTCTTGGTGGATCAAGTAACACAGCATTGCATATTCCAGCTATTGCATATGAACTTGAAGAGAAAGGAGTTCATGCAGACTTGGACTTATTTGATGAAATCAGTGATAAGGTTGCTCATATTGCCCTCTTATCCCCTGCAGGTGAAGATACCATGGCAGATTTGCATGCTGATGGAGGAATTCCTGCAGTATTGAAAACAATAGAGTCTAAATTAGACACTTCAGTCATGACCTGTACTGGAAAAACCTTAAAAGAAAACTTGAAAGATGCAAAAGTCACTGGAAATGGTGTCATTCACACACTTGATGATCCTATTCACGAAGCTGGGGGACTTACTGTACTTAAAGGAAATCTCGCTCCAAATGGTTCAATTGTAAAATCTGCTGCTGTACCTGAAGACATGATGCAACTAAAAGGACCTGCTAAAGTCTATAATAGTGAAGAGGATGCAGTTGAAGCTATTTTCAATCATGAGCTTAAGGAAGGAGACATTCTTGTAATCAGATGTGAAGGTCCAAAAGGAGGTCCTGGAATGAGAGAAATGCTTAACCCAACTTCCGCTATCATGGGAATGGGCATCAAGAATGTAGGTCTCATTACAGACGGTCGTTTCTCTGGAGGGACCAGAGGTCCTTGCATAGGTCACGTATCTCCTGAAGCGATGAGTGGTGGACCAATTGCAGCATTGAAGGATGGAGACATAATTGAAATAGACATCACAAACGGTAACTTGAATGTTGAATTGTCTGATGAGGAAATCAAGGAAAGAATTGCAAATGCAGATTTACCTGAGAAAAAGGTCAAAGGATGGTTAAACATCTACAGACGTTCAGTCTCCTCTGCAGATGAAGGAGCTATTTTAAGATAGCTTTTTTCTTTTTATTTTCTCTTTATTTTTTTTATAAAATTTTAATTTATTCGTATATTATAGAAAAGTAAATGGAGTTAATAATGAAATATTTCATACTTTAAAAATGCATTAAGGGGTTAATCAATGAAATATAGAAAATTAGGAAAAACAGGGCTTAAGGTAAGTGAAATAGGTTTTGGTGCTGAATGGCTTCAAGGCAAAACATTGGAGGAATCAAGGGAATTGATCGATTATTGTCACAGCGAAGGCGTAAACTTCCTTGACTGTTGGATGAGTGAACCTAATGTAAGGACCAATATTGGGATAGCCATTAAGGACACAAGGAAAGATTGGATCATCCAAGGCCATTTCGGTTCCACTTGGCAAGATGGCCAATATGTTCGTACACGTGAAATGGATAAGGTCATTCCAGCGTTTGAAGACTTTATGGAACGTTTTCAAATAGATTACCTTGATTTCGGTATGATTCATTATGTTGATGAGGTAGAGGATTTTGAGAACATAATGAACGGTGAATTCATCAAGTATGTGAGACAGCAAAAGGAAGACGGTGTAATAAAACATATTGGAATAAGCACCCACAGCCCTACCGTTGCGCTTTTAGCTACTGAAGTTGAGGATATAGAGCTCATCATGTTCAGCATAAATCCTGCATTTGACATGTTGGCATCCATTAATGACATAGCTGTTTACATTGAGGATGATACCTATAAAAACAAGGAATTGGAGGGTCTTGCACCTGAAAGAGCGGAATTATATCAAGTTTGTAAGGAAAAGGACATTCCTCTTGTAGTTATGAAAGGATATGCTGGAGGCAGATTGCTTAGAGATGAGGATTCTCCATTTGGTGTAGCGCTCACACCTATACAATGTATTGATTATTGTCTTAGCCGGCCTGCAGTTGCATCAATAATGGCTGGTGCAAATGATGTCAAGGAAATGGAAGATGCAATTGCATATGAAACTGCAAGTCATAAGGGAAAGGATTATGCCTCAGTTCTCGTGAATGCACCTAAAAACTCTTATGAAGGCCAATGCACTTATTGCGGCCACTGTGCACCATGCACTGAAAACATCAATATCGCAATGGTGAACAAGTTCTATGACCTTGCAAGGCATCATGATGAAGTTCCACAATCCATCAAGGCTCATTATAATGATTTAGCCTACAATGCTTCTGATTGCATTGCCTGTGGAAACTGCGAAGAAAGATGCCCATTCAATGTGGGTATTGTTGAAATAATGGATAATGCTAAGGAATTGTTCCAATAATGATTTGAATTAATTAAATAAAGTTTCTTATTTGTGAAATCTAAGAAATTAAGGGAGTTTTATGTATGGCTGAGAAAAGATTCTTAAGAGATGACATTTTATTTTCACTATGTGGTCTCAATTGTAGCTTATGTCCTATGTTCATTCGTGGGGGATGTACAGGTTGTCGTGAAGGCAGTTCCTGTTACAAGATATGTGAATTTGCTCCCTGTAGCATCGAGCATGGAAACTTGGATTACTGTTTTGAATGTGAAGAGTACCCTTGTCGAAAGTATGATGGGGTTGATTTGCATGACTCTCTTATTTCTCATTTGAATCAGAAAAAGGATATGGAGAAAGCAAAAAGGATAGGGATTGAAAACTATCATAAAGAGCAAATTGAAAAGAATGCAATTCTCAATAAGCTATTGAAAGAGTATGATATTGGCCATAGGGATGTGTTTTTTCTGCCTTGCAGTTAATTTGCTTGAAGTGGATGATTTAAATGCTGTATTAAATCAATCAGATGAATTGACTGAAGGTATGGATTTATCCGATAAATCAGATTCAATGAAAGGTCTTTTAAATGATATTGCAGAAAAGAGAAATATCGTGCTTAAATTACGTAAATAATTTTTTCTATTTTTTTATTTTTCAATAGTTATTTTTTAATAACTATTTTTATTTATCTCTATTTTTAATTAAATTTAAATATTTTAGATTATATACTATTCATATTATAATAGTATTAAAAATTTTTCGATTGAAAAGGAAATTTTTAATTTTTATAATTATCTTAATAATTAAAATATGAAAAGGTGTTATTTTGGATATAAATTTAAAAGAAATAGCAGTTTATATTGTCCTTATCATTTTTGTTCTTATTGCTGCACAACACTTGAATGTGGTTGTATCCGGCAGTATGGAACCTGTTATGTATAGGGGAGATATTGTAGTGCTTGAAAAAGCAAACTTACTCGGATTGCAGGAGTTCAATCCTGCTGAAGTTGAAGTTGGAGACATTGTAGTCTACAATGCAGCTTGGCATGAGGGACCTGTTATTCACAGAGTGATTGAAAAAGGCCAAATAAATGGCACTACAGTCTTTAAGATAAAAGGGGATAATAATGATGTTGCCGATCCTTATTGGGTAACTGAAGGTCAAATTACCTCTAGGGTTTTAACTTTTAATGGTCAACCTGTAATTATTCCTAAAATAGGATACCTCTCCATATGGATAAGAGGACTTTAATATTTCATGATTAATTATATTGGGTATATGGCAATTTAAATAATAGTTTCATATCTTAAATCAATTTTAATTAATCGTTATTTTTATTATTTTAATAATAATTTTTTATAGAAAATGGATTTAGTTTTTGTCTATCTTGAAAGTTATTTTATAAGGTTTTAATGGAATCCATTTTCAATTAATTGAAAACTTATATTTATCGGTGTTTATATGTACTTTAAAATAAAATCTGAAGCTCAAGAAGCTTTAAAAAAAGCAGTTGATCAATTTGACTGTGATTTTGAAGATGAAATTAAATTGGAGTTTCCACCTAATCCAGAGTTAGGTGATTTAGCCAGTACAGTTTCATTCCAATTGGCTAAACATTTAAGAAAGGCTCCAAATTTAATTGCTCCTGAAGTTATAGAAAAAATAGAACTTCCTGAAATATTTGCAAAAGTGGAAGCTACCGGCCCTTATGTTAACTTCTTCATCAATCACGATATCTTTGCAAAGCAATTGTTGGATTCTGTAGATGATGATTACGGTGCACTTCCAAAAGTTGATGAAAAGATCATTTTGGAACACACTTCAGCTAACCCTAATGGGCCATTGCATATTGGCCACATCAGAAACTCTGTTTTAGGGGACTCACTCAGAAGACTTTTAACCACTGCAGGTAGAGAAGTGGATACCCAATACTATGTAAACGATATGGGAAGACAATTGGCTATGATTGTTTTCGGTATGGAAGAGCTTGGATTGAAACTTGAAGATCAGCCAGCTGAAAAAATCGACCACAAGGTTGGTGAATTATACTTTAAAGTCAATCAAATGCTCCAAGAGGATGAGTCCTTAGGTGAAGGCGTAGATGCAACAATCAGAAAATATGAAGGCGGTCCATCTGAACTTGACGAAAAGTTCGAATATGCTGTAAACAGCTGTCTTGATGGGGTAAAGGAAACCTTGAAGAGAATGAATGTAAAGCATGATGCATTCGTTTGGGAAGGTCAATTCGTAAGGACAGGCATCGTTGACAAGATCACCAATGAATTGTATGAAATAGGATATGCAAGAAAAGAGGATGTTTTGTACTTGGATTTAACTGAGTATGGTATTGACAAGCATCTTGTCTTAAGAAGAGCTGATGGAACAAGTTTATATTCTACAAGAGACATTGCATACCACATTTACAAATGCAAGAAATGCGATAAGGTATTGGATATCTTCGGTTCTGACCATAAGTTAGCTGCAAGGCAAGTGGAACTTGCTCTTGAAATACTCGAAGAGATTGAACCTAACAGTGACAAGATGGAAGTCATCTTCTATGAATTCATTACCTTGCCTGAAGGTTCCATGTCTACAAGAAGAGGAGTATTCATATCTGTTGATGAATTGATGGATGAAGCTGTAAAGAGAGCTAAGGAAGAAATTGTATCAAGAAGACCAGATCTCGATGAGGAAACCATTGATGAGATTGCTGAAGAGATTGGTATCGGTGCAATCAGATATTACATTGCAAGATTATCCCCAGAGAAACACATCACTTTCAAATGGGATGAGGCTTTAAGCTTTGAAAGAGGTTGTGCTTCAATTCAATACGCTCATGCAAGAGCTTGCAAATTACTTAGAAAAGCTCAAGAAGAAAAAGGCATTGATTTAGCAAGTCTCCAAGCTGAAGAAAACTGGTCATTGGATGACAATGAGAAAGAATTGGTAAAATTGATTGCTAAATTCCCTAGCTTGATTGAAGATTCAGCTAGCATAAAAAGAGTTCATCCAATTGCTCAATACTGCCAAGATTTAGCTGGTGCATTTAACAGATTCTATAAATCAGAACAAGTTATCGGTTCTGATGTGGAAAGTGCAAGATTGATTTTAGTTGAAAAGGCTAGAATCACCTTAAGAAATGCATTGGATATCTTAGGAGTTAATGCTCCTGAGTTAATGTAGCCAAACTTTTCCAAGTCTTCGACTCGCAAAAGTTTGATCAAAATTTTTTCCTATAGTTGGGAGTGATATGCTCTTCAACTACTTTTTTTATTAATTTTCAAAAATAGATTTAATTTATATTTTTTATATTTTTATGATGATGTTGGATTTTAAGCTATTTTTGCGAGTGGTGCATCATCTAAGGATTTTATCCAATTGATTACAGTTCTGGTTATTGGATATACAATGATTTCATAAATTATTTTAAATGCCCCTTGGCAGATTATCATTGTAATTAAAACCTCATTAGGCATTAATCCTGCAAATGCAATTGTAATGAAGATTATTGCATCCAATCCTTCACCGAACAATGTGCTTATTGAACATCTTGCAAATAAGTAATCTGTGTATTTTTCCTTTAGTATTTTCATAAAATAAGCGTTTACGTAAGACCCTACAAGATATGATATTAAACTGGCAATCAATATCCTTGGAGTGCTTCCCAAAATAATGCTGAATGCATTTGAAGTCGCAAGATCTGTTCCCGGTAAAAATATTGCTATCTGATATGCTATGGTAGCTATTAAATTTATTATAAAACCTAAATAAATGGTTCTTTTTGCAAGTGTAAATCCATAGATTTCAGTTAGCACATCTCCAACAATATATACAAGTGGGAATATGACAACGCCGCATGGCAATATTATATCATATAATGAAAATGTTTTTGAAGCAAGAATATTTGAAATTATAAGGCATCCGCAAAATAATGCAGTGATTATTGGATATAATTCCATTTGGCTTGGCTTATTTTTCAAAAAACTCACATTACCACCCATATTTAAAATATAATTTTGCCAAAAATTTGATAATATTATATCAATTTCTCTACTCTTTCTTTCGCTTCCACTACTTCAGAGTCAGTGTTGTCGAATTCAAGGAATTTTTCATAGTTTTTCAAAGCGCTTTCATATTTCTCCCTGTCCTCTTGGATTATTCCAATCTCATAATAGGAGTAGTGATAGTTTGGATTGATTCCAAGTGCAAGAGAGAATGCTTCAAGAGCTTCGTCATCTTCCTCTAAGGCATGCAATGCAACACCTTTGTTGTGGTATGCATTTTCCAATTCGAAAATTGTTTCGTATGGGTTGTCGCTGTATCTTTCAATGCATTTATCTAAGGTTTGAACAGCTTCCTTATGCTTTTGAAGCTTGATTAAACAGCTTCCTTTTAAAAATAGAATGTTTGAATTGTTTTTGTCAGATTTGAGAGCCTTATTATAGGTTTGTAAAGCGTCATCAAATCTTTGATGATTTTCAAGGACGTATCCTTTACTCATTAAATCGTAAATTCCACTTACTTCCACATCCATAACAATGTCATAAACCTTGGAAGCCTCTTCGTAATTTTCCATAAGTTCGTAAGTGTTTCCTTTTGAAATTAATGCAGAAAGGTTATTCGGATCTAATTCCAATGCATTATTGAAACAGTCTAAAGCATCTTCAAATTGCTCGGTAATAGTCAAGACAGTTCCTTTTTGAATGAATTCCTGAGCAGTTGTAGGCTCAATATCCAACATTGCGTTCATGTCATCAATGACTCTTTGCTCATCGATTTCCATACTGTTTCCAGGCTTGATGATGTCTTCGTCACTTAATGCATGAGATTCGTTTTCAGCTATTTCCTCATTTTCAGCCATCAATGTTTGGAATTCTATAGAGTTCATTAATATGTTTGCCACTTCAGGATACTCTTCAATGATGATATCCATGTATCTTGCTGCCTCTTCCCTATTGTTTTCTTGGAGTGCAATTGTAATTTTGTTCACTAAGTGTTCTAATGCAGGGTCATTAAAGTCCATGTTTCCACCCTTTTCCTAAATACTATAATTAAATTGTTTTTTGAAAATTTTTTAAATGATTATGGAGTCGTCAAATTGTCTAATCAGATGTTTTATTCCTAAATCAGATTGATTATTGGTTTTGCAATTCTTTCAAGAAGTAGTACAATACTCCTTTTTGTGCATGCATTCTGTTTTCAGCTTGGTCATACACTACAGAGTGAGGGCCGTCAATCACTTCAGCGCTTACCTCTTCTCCCCTGATTGCAGGCAAGCAGTGCATGAAGATCACATCATCATCTGCTAAATCGATAAGTTCCTGATTTACTTGATATTCCTTAAAGTCAGCTCTTCTTTTTTCAGCTTCAGCTTCATCTCCCATACTTACCCAAACGTCAGTATAGATAACATCTGCGCCGCTTACAGCAGCTTTCACATCACTTGTGATTGTGATTGTGGAATTGTTTGCTTTTGCATATTCTTCTGCTTTAGCTACAATTTCTGCATTTGGCTTGTATTCATCTGGACAAGCGACAGCCATGTCCATTCCTAAGCATCCGCAAATCAATAAAAGTGAGTTGCATACATTGTTTCCATCACCTACATAAACGAATTTTCCATCAAATCCACCTTTGTGTTCCTTGACAGTCAACATGTCTGCCAAAGCTTGACAAGGGTGTTCAAGATTGGTTAAACCGTTAATAATTGGAACATCTGCTTCATCCCTAAGTTCGATGACATCATCGTGTTCAATAGCTCTAATCATGATTGCATCAACGAATCTGGATAGTACTTTTGCAGTATCCTTGATAGGTTCTCCTCTTCCCAATTGGATATCGTTAGTGGAAAGGAACAATGCAGTTCCACCTAACTCATACATTCCAACTTCAAAGGAAACTCTTGTTCTAGTAGATGATTTTTGGAAAATCATTGCTAACTTTTGATCTTTTAGAGGCTTTTCCTCCATTTTACCTTCTTTGAAGTCACTTGCAATATCTAAGATTCTAGTGACCTCATCTTCAATATCACTTACTGATAATAGACTTCTCATTTAGACTCCTTCATAAAAATTATTTAAATCTTAAAAATTCACTAAAAAATTAATAGCACATTGGCTTTATGTTAATTTTCAGTATAATAAAATTAAATATTTATTTTTAATAATATTAAAACTTATCACTTTAAAGCGTATGCTTTTTATAAAATACTAAAAAAATAGCTGGAAATAAGGGTAAAAAATTAATGATTACACTCATTAAAAATAGATTAAAGTATTTTCTGACAATCACATTAAAAGTCAGAAAGTGTTCTTTGCTTCAAATCAGCTTCACGATGTGGTTTTATGTTTTCCTCTCTTGCTAATTTAACAAGTCGTCTTTGATATATCAAAGCTTTCTTGAACTGATTCTTGTCATTCAAATATGAAATGATTTCTTTAAGGCCTTGTATTTCTTCCTCAATGCTGTATTCTTTAGCAAATTCTGTCTTATCCTCTGTTTCTAGAATGTCCTCATCATCCTTCTCTATAGGGTTGATTATTTCTCCTAAAGTAACTACACTTTTCTCTTCAATCTCAGATATTTCATTTGAAATTTCTCCATATTCTTCCTCTTTTCTAATTTCAGGTAATGATTCATCAATTCTATCTTCAGTTGAATCCAATTCGCCATCTTCTTTTTTAGGTTCAAGGAATTGTCTCAATTTAGATTTGATTGCATCGAGATTGAAATTGGAACTTGCTATTTGCTCTCTAGGATTTTCTAGAATGAGTTCAAGGTATTGATAGGATGTTTTAGAAACGTTTTCCACAAAGTTCTTTAACTCTTGAGGCACCTTGTTTTCAATGAACTCATCATCATTCTTTATGCTTTCATAATTGTCCTTGACCATTTCATTCAAGACCAAAATGGTTTCCAGATTATCAATCAACAATCCACCAGCAAGATAAGATTTTACGATGCCTTCATTTGCCAAGTTTTGGGTTTTGAGTTCAAGATAATTGTCAAGAGTATTGTAGATTTTCAAAAGCTCTATCTCTTGGCCTTCTTCTAAAAAATGAGTTAACTTGATTTTGTATTCATTTATCAATCCTACAAAATTATTGTTATTGTAATATTCAACAAGGAGATCTATTTTCAATAAAATCAGGGTTTCAGCGATAGTGCTGTCTAAATATTCGTCACAAAGCTTCAATGCCTTTTGGTATTTTCCTTGTCTTTCTAATTTCTTTACCTTTTTCAAGGTTGCATTTATAGACTTTGCTGATTTAGACATAAAAATCACCGAATTAATTGTTTTAAATATTTATAATCTAAAGTTATATCTAGTATTAGTTGTTAATTAGTTAATGAATAACTAATTAACCTTTAGCTATCAATCTAAAACAGATTAAAAGCTTATTCGTTTCTGATTGCTTCCATATGATCGATACGTTTTTGGATTAAAGCTGCAGTTCCAACGTCTCTTCTATGGTAAACATTTCCTTTAACTATATTACAAGCTTCTTCAGCTATTTTTTCAGCTTCAGCAATGGTTTCTCCTTGAGCAACAATTCCTAAAGCTCTTGAACCTGAAAGATGGATTCCATCTTCCTCTTGGCTTACAGCTGCATAGAAGACTTTTGCACCGAGCGCTTCAATAGCTTCCTCATCCACTTCAATGAGCTCTCCTGCATGAGGAGTGTCTGGATATCCGTCAGGTACTATGTATTTGCACACAGAAGCCAAGTCTTCAAATTCAACTTCGCTGAGATTTCCTGCAACGATGTCCTTACAGATGTCAAGCATTGAAGTTTTTAAAAGTGGAAGAACGTTCATTGCTTCAGGGTCACCGAATCTTGCGTTGTATTCAATTAATTTAGGGCCTTCATTTGATAACATGAATTGACCGTAAAGAATTCCTTTGTAAGGAGTGGTTTCCTTAGCTATTGCCTTTAAGGTCTCTTTCATGATGTCAACAGCTTCATCATAATCCTCTTGAGTCATGAATGGCAACAATCCTCCAACATCAGAGTATGAACCCATTCCACCAGTGATCAATCCTTGGTCATTTTCAAAAGCATGAGGGTGGTCTTGAGCTGCAGGCATTGGAGCTAAGTTTTCTCCATCACAGAATGCTTGGATGGTGAACTCCTCTCCAACAACTTTCTCTTCAATGATCACTTGTGCAAATCCTCCCATTGCATTATCCATAACTTCCTTTGCATAAGCTTTTGCATCTTGATTATCTTTAAGGTGGTCACCTACGATTTTTACACCTTTACCACCAGTCAATCCTACAGGTTTCACTACAACGTCCTTTTCATATTCATCAAGGAAAGCACTGATGTCTTCATAGTTATCAAATACCTTGTAGGTCAATGATCCTTTGATTTGGTATTTTTCAAAGAGGTTTCTCATAAATGATTTGTCAGTTTCAATTCTTGCAGATTCTTGTGCTGGTCCAACACAAGGGACTCCAACCGCTTCAAGAGCATTTACAATTCCTTTTCCAAGAGGAGCTTCAGGTCCGATTACAGCCAATTCGATTCCATTTTCCTTTGCGAATTTAGCCACTTCATCAACTTCTCCTTCATCTCCTTTCTTAAAAGTGGATATTTTACTGATTCCAGGATTGTTCTTGCTCATGTAAGCATATAATTCTACATCATCTTTTATCAATGCATCACAGATTGCATGTTCTCTTGCACCGGTTCCAACAACTAATACTTTCATTTTTAATCTCCATTCAAGAGTTTTGAGTTTAAATTTCAGATTAATTTTTCATGTCAATAAAAAAATTAAAATCCTTATTATTATGTTTTATGTTTTTATTAGTATATATTTTTTAAAAAACATATGTTAATATTTATATCTATCTTAGGATATATATTATTATATTACAAATTATTGAATAAGATTTTTTGAAAATTTCTTGTTTTTTCAAAACAGGATTTCAAAAATTAAAATCATGATTATTGAATTTATTAAATGAAAAGGATGGTTGAAAATGAGAGGCGGAGACGCTATTATTAAAGCTTTAATGGATAAAGGTGTTGACACCATTTTCGGTTACCCTGGAGGTACCGTAATTCCATTTTATGACATGCTATATGATTCAGACTTAAGGCATATACTTGTTAGACATGAACAATGTGCAGCACATGCTGCAGAAGGTTATGCAAGAGCTTCTGGTAAAGTTGGTGTCTGTTTAGCTACTTCCGGGCCGGGTGCAACCAATTTGGTCACTGGTATTGCAAATGCATATATGGATTCATCTCCACTTATTGCAATTACTGGACAGGTTGTAAGTAATTTAATCGGTAATGATGCATTCCAGGAAGTAGACATTATGGGTATTACAATGCCTATCACTAAACATTCCTATCAGCCAAAAGACGCAAACGATATTCCAAGCATCATCAATACCAGTTTGGAAATAGCTTCAACTGGCAGATGCGGACCTGTATTAATTGATGTTCCTAAGGAAGTGCAAGAGCAAGAATTGGATGATTACGTATTGGGAACAATTCCAACTCCTGGTTATAAACCTACTGTGAAAGGTAATTCTAAACAAATTGCAAAAGCTGCTAAAATGCTTCTTGAAGCAGATAAGCCATTCATTTTAGCAGGTGGAGGTACCATATTATCAGGTGCTGATGAGGAAGTCAAGAAACTTGCTGAATTGATCAATGCTCCTATAGCAACCACATTAATGGGTAAAGGCATTGTTGATGAGAAGGATGACTTGTCCATGGGAATGTTGGGTATGCATGGAAAGCAAGTGGCTAACCAAAATATCAATAAAACAGATTGCCTTCTTGCAATTGGTTGCAGATTCTCTGACAGAACTACCGGTAAACTGGATGAGTTCATACCTAACGCTAAGGTTATCCACATTGACATTGATCCAGCAGAGATTGGTAAGAATGTTGCTGTAGACTTGCCTATTGTAGGTGATGCAAAGATTGTATTAAATCAATTGATTAAAGAGCTTGAAGCAAAACCAAGCGATAAGAATGCTTGGTTAAATTCTATTGTAGAATTCAAGAAATCTACAATACCAAGAGTAAGTTATGATGATATTCCATTAAAACCTCAACAGGTAATCAAGGAAATTGCAAACTCAATCACTGAAGATACCATTGTAACAACTGATGTAGGTCTTCACCAAATGTGGGCAGCACATTTCTTGGACATTTCAAAACCTCGCAAGTTCATATCTTCAGGTGGTCTTGGAACTATGGGATTCGGTTTCCCAGCAGCTATTGGTGCAAAGGTTGCATGTCCTGATGATGCAGTGCTTGCAATTGTAGGTGATGGAGGATTCCTTATGGTTTCCCAAGAATTGGCTACAATCAAGGAGTATGACATTCCTGTAGTTATCGCTGTGTTAAACAACAGAAAATTAGGAATGGTTTACCAATGGCAAAACAAGATGTACAATCAAAGATACTCCCAAACCGATATGGGAAGCACTCCTGATTTTGTTAAATTAGCTGAAAGTTATGGTATCAATGCAGTACGGGTTGAAGAAGTTGACAAGACTCAAGAGGTCTTATCCAAAGCATTGAAAGATAATGAAGCTATTTTAGTAGACATTACTGTTGAGAAGAATGAGTTCATTCCAATGTTCCCACCAGGTGGAGGCATAAATGACCTTCTTGGTGAGTATAAATATGAAAGTGATGTTGATTATTTAGATGATGAAGAGCTTTCTAAAGATTCTCAATATGCAGAAGGAGGAAAATAGAATGAGCGAAAAATCTCATGTTATCAGCACTTTAGTTGAACACAAGCCAGGCGTACTTCAAAATGTTGCAGGATTATTGAATAGACGTGGATTCAATATTGACAGCATTACTGTAGGAACATCTGAAGTTGAAGGCTTGGCTAGAATGGTTTTCGTTGTAAAAGGTGATGAAAAGGTCTTGGAACAGGTCATCAAGCAATTGCACAAGCTTGTTGATGTTGTCAAAATCAAGGATCTTGACCCTGATTATGTTTTAAAAAGAGAGCTTTGTTTAGTTAAAGTTAAGACAACTAGGGAAAGATCAAGGTCTGAGATTATAGAGTATGCAGATATTTTCAAGGCAAAAATCATTGATGTATGTGATGATTTCATTACAATGGAAGTTACAGGCAATCCTGAAAAGATTGATTCCTTCTTAAGATTGCTTAAGCCATTCGGAATCAAGAAAATAGCTCGTACTGGACCTACTGCTATTGCAAGAGGTCATCACTAATGCCCAAGCGTTTTAGCCTTCGGCTAAAAACCTTGGCCAAAAAATAGTTTAATAGTTGGAGTAAATGCTCCGAACTACTTTTTTTATTTTTTTAAAATTAAATCAATAATTTTTAAAAATTATTTTATTTTCTATGTTTTTAATGATCTTTTGAAATTATTTTTATTTTAAAACTAGTTTTAGATTATTTTTTAGTTTTTTTTATAAGTTTTTCAAGAATGGGAATAAATAAACAGTTTGGAAGAGAGCAAACTATTTATTATAACTATTGTGTTTCTATGCTTCCGTATCTATCTTCACATATTCCTTTAAACTTGTGGATAAAGAATTTGGCCCAGATGTATCCAACAGTTCCCCCAACGAAACATCCGAATACAACACCTGCATATATTCCAATTAGCCCCCATCCAAATATGAAACAGAATATGTAAGCGAATACAGTTTCGGCTATAAGTGACCTAAGCACGGTAATGATAAAGGAGTATATTCCTTTTCCCACTCCTTGAAACATCATTGAAGACATTATACCGTGAGGAATGGCAAGCACAAATAGGCTTAAAACGCTTATTGCAGTTGCTATCTGTGGTGCAAGGGCCGCACTTGCAGATGTGTAACTGAAAGCCCCTGCTATTTGATTGGAGAATAATACCATGATAGCCCCAAGTGCAATTGATATGGCAAATCCTATTTTTATTGAGTAGCTATGTCCTGTCTTTAGGTTTTCATAATTGTGGGCACCATAAGCCACTCCAGTTACTGTAAGCACAGCTGTACCAATACCTATCAATGGAATCATGGTTAGTTGCACAATTCTCATGGATGCTGTATAAACTGCCACAGCACTTGTTCCTGCTACAATCACGAGCATGGAATTGATTATTATTGCAAGAGCTGAAAAGATCACGTTTTCAAGTGTGGATGGAATTGCTACCTGAAGGGAGTCTAAAATAATTTTAGTGCTATAATGAAAGTTTTTAGGGCTTAAATCAAGGAATAAATCTTTTTTACCCCATATCCAATAACTCATAACTAATACTGATATTGTACATGATATTATGGTTGCCCATGCAGCTCCGGTTATTCCAAAATTCAGATAGTAAATGAATATTGGATCCAATATTATATTTAATATGGCTGTTACAGCAATTGCTATGGTTGCTCTTCTCATATCCCCTTCGGACCGGAATATTGCAGATTCCACTCCAGAAAAAACGAATATGAAAAGGAATCCGAATATGATGTACCCATAATCAAGAGCATATTGAATTGAATCTCCTGCTCCCATAAGTTCGAGAATAGGCACCATTGCACCAATCATGATGAATGTGAATATTGCACTTACAATAATTGACAGTAAAATTGCATGAAGGCCTGCATTGTTTGCCTCGGAAAAGTCATTTGCACCAATGTAACGTGCAATGAGTGAATTGGCACCGGCCCCTATACCGTTTCCAAGTCCTACAAGTATGGTGAATAGAGGAGTAATAAATCCTATTGCTGCCAATGCGTCTGCACCAAGGCCTGCAACCCATATGCTGTCTGCTATGTTATACATCATGATTAAAAGCATTGAGATCATCATGGGGACACTTAGCTTTCTTATAGCCCTTTTAGGGTCCCCAGTAATCATTTTAATATTATCATTCTTTTCTACATTTTCTGACATAATGTTCCCCTTACAAATTTTTATATCTTCTTATTTTCTAATTCTATTTATTCTTAATGATCTTTAATTTTTATGTAGTTATTAATTCACTGATTAGAGATATTTCAACTCTTTTGGCTTACTTGCTGTTTTTTATTTCCATATTCAAAGATATTGTTTTTATAGCAGTATCCTTCAAAAACTCTTGCAATACCCTTTTTTCTTCATCATCCACTTCCTTGAATATCTCATTTTCCCAATCATCTAGAATTTTCAATGATTCTTCAATCACATATTCTCCTTTTGAGGTTAAAGAAATTTTATTTTGACGTCTGTTGTTTTCATCAATTTCCTTTACAATAAGTTCCTTGTCTTCTAATTTTCTTAAGGATCTTGCTACGGAACCTTTATCGACATTGCATCTTTTAGCTATTTCGTCTTGGTTTATTCCGTTGGAGCATTTTATTTCAAATAGTGTATGTAATTGTGAAGCGTTTATGTTCAAATCTTCTAGGCGGTGATTCAAATAAAAGATATGGCCTCTTGCAATTATTGTAATGAGCTTTCCAAGTGGAAATTCCAACGCATTCTTTTCTTTAAATTTTTCCAAAGACATATTCTCTCCCAATTCCTTTTGAGAATCATTTATCTTTTTTTTCTGTTTTTTAATAGGTTTTTTAATATTAAAATCAATAAGCATTTTTATATTATGGATTTCATGGTATATAAACTGTTGCATTAACAACAATTGTATATGCAATAGTTAAATTATTTAAGTTAAATAATTCTTTAATTTCATTAATGATTTCCTTCAATTCCCATTATTTCTAAAATCTTCATTGAAAAACTCTTATAAAATTCCAATTTAATAAGTTTTATAAACTATTAAATTAAATATATTAATGTTATATTTAATACTAAAATTAGTAAATATTTCAATAAACTAATTTCTCTATTGAATATATTGATTTATTGTTTTAAAATTACGATAAATCATTGCTATTAATTTTATAAAATTATTAAAAAACTTATAGGAGTCTTAAAAATGAAAATGTATTATGATGACGATGTTGACGCAGAAGTCGTTGCAGACAAAACCATTGCTGTAATCGGTTACGGAAGTCAAGGACGTGGTCAATCTAGAAACATGGCTGACAGTGGATTAAATGTAATTGTCGGTCTTAGAGAAGGAGGTTCATCCTGGCAAAAAGCTGTTGATGATGGAATGAATGTAAAAACTATTGAAGAAGCTGCTGAAGCTGCAGACATTATTCACATCTTATTACCAGATGAAACCCAAGAAAAAGTTTACAAAGAACAAATCGCTCCTTATGTTGAAGCTGGAAACACTATTTCATTCTCTCACGGTTACAACATTCACTTTGGATTAATCCAACCTGGAGAAGACGTAAACATTGTAATGTTTGCACCTAAAGGGCCTGGATCTAGAGTAAGAACCACCTACTTAGACGGTTTCGGTATTCCTGGTTTAGTAGCTATTGAACAAGATGCTACCGGTGACGCATTGCAAATTGCATTAGGTATGGCAAAAGCTGTTGGTCTTACCAGAGCAGGTGTAATTGAAACCACCTTCCAAGAAGAAACTGAAACTGACTTGTTCGGTGAACAAGCGGTATTATGCGGTGGACTCAGTGCACTTATAAAAGCAGGATTTGAAACTTTAGTGGAAGCAGGTTACCAACCTGAAATCGCTTACTTTGAAACCTGTCATGAAGTAAAACTCATTGTAGATGACATCTACGAAAACGGTATGGCTGGAATGTGGCATGATGTAAGTAACACTGCTGAATACGGTGGATTAACCAGAGGTGACAGAATTATCACTGATGCTACTAAAGCTGAAATGAAAGCAATCTTAACTGAAATCCAAGATGGAACATTCAAAAAACAATTTGAGGATGAAAACGCAACTGATGCAGCAAACTTAAAAGAAATGAGAGCTGCTGAAGAAAGAGAAGACATCGAAGTTGTCGGTAAAAGATTAAGAATTGCTTGTGGATTACAAAAAGAAGACGAATAATTTCTCTTCTTTATTTTTTTCTTTTTAACTACTTTTAACTATTTTTATTATTTTTACAATATTTTTATCTATTTTTGATTGTTTTCAAACTTTTAAAAACTTCCTGCTTTTTAAATATTTATATAAAAGTTTTTAAACTATGCCAAATATATCTAAATTAACTAAAGATTAGTCTAGATTTTTTTAATTTAATTCTAAATTTGTGATTAAAATGGTATATGTAGGTATGGATCATGGAACTACCGGTATTTCATTTGCTATAATGAATGAGAGCCAAGTTCTTGATGTTTTTAAGATATCTCGTGAAGATAGTAAGGCTGGAAAAGTGTCAGCTATTGAAGAATTGTCCAAGCGTGTAGATTTGGATGATATTGAATTAATGATTATCACTTATGCAATGGGAGATGGAATCAGCACCATTCTTCCAATGGAAAGGGTTGAAAACAGAGGAATCCTTTCAATTGGAGGTGCAGGTAAGGTAACTGGTGGAGGAACATCCGTGTATTCAGAAATTGAAAATGCCAATTTGCCTGTATTGATGATTCCAGGAATCCATAAGAATTGCGAGTGGCTAGGCCCATTATTCAGAGCAGCCTATTCCCATCATGCAAGCCCTGAAAAAATAAGCATTGTCTACAACGCTTATCTTGAAACCAATTGGGAAAACATGATTGTAGCAGACATCAGTTCCAATAGTGTTGACTTGCTTGTTGAGGATGGCATAATCAAGGGAGCTATTGATGCATGTTGCGGTGCTATGGGAGTTGTTCATGGACCTCTCGATTTAGAAATGATTAGAGATATTGATGATGGAAAACGCACTGCAAACGAATGCTTCTCACACGCTGGCGCTATAAAGATAGCTGGAATTGACAATAAGGTTGCTTTCATGAAGGATGAGCTTTTAAACAATTACAGAAATGGTGATGAGAAAGCAAAGCTTGCTATTGACACCATGATAATGACTGTAGCTATGGAGATTGCAGGATTGATTGCAGTAAGCAAAAATGAGATTGAGGGAATTGTTCTTACAGGGTCCATGGGTTCAATGAAAGATCCTGTAGATTTTGAAAAAGAGTTGAACAAGTACTTCAAGAACAAGTACCAAACCAAGATCATTTCAAGTGAATCCGGAGCTATTGGTGCAGCACAAATAGCAAGGGATATTGCTCATGGAAAAAGAGAAATCATGGGTATAAAAGTTGAGCTTTAATTGTATACAAATTATATACCATATATTTTTTTTAAATTATTTTTTCCTTATTTTTCAATTTTTCATTTTTTTTTTAAAAAAGAGTTTAAAATTTTTATTTTATTAAAAAACTTATTATTTTCCTTTTTTTATCTAAAATTTTTTCTACAATAGAAAATTAAAAATAGCTATTTTCTAATAAGGATATAATAATTTTTAAAATGAGCATATAATAAAATTTTGAAATAAATAAAAAATAAAAATAGTAAAATTTAGAGAATATTCTCTAACTTTTTTTTTTAAAGTTGATTAAAGTATTAAACTACCAATCAACACTATTATTCCTACAATCCAACAGTAGTATGCGAATATGTCCAAGCTTTTTTCTCTAACGATCTTGAGCAATACGCTTATAGCTAAGTATCCTGAAATAACTGCAACTACAAATCCTGCAATGCAAGCACCTATTTCAACACTTCCTCCGCTTAAATCCTTAAGTTGGAAAACCGCTGCACCTAAGATTGCTGGAATTGATAAGATGAAACTGAATTTTGCAGCAAATTCCTTATCCAATCCTGCAAACAATCCAGTAGCTATTGTAGTACCTGAACGGGAAAGTCCTGGCAATACAGCTAATGCTTGTCCGCATCCTATGATGAGAGCTTCTTTAATGGTAAGGTTTCTAACATCTATTCTGCCGCTGTTCATTCTTTGGGATACATATAAAAGACAACCGGTTACTAAAAGTAGGAATGCAGGTATAGTCAATCCCTGAAACATTGATTCGATTGAATCGTTAAAGAGTGCTCCTACAACACCTACAGGTATGGTAGCCAATATTGTAAGCCAAGACAATTTCTTGTAAGGGTCTTTTTTGATTTCTTCAATGAAATTTCCATTCTTTAAATCAACAAGACTTAATAGGAATCCTTTAATCATATTTACAATATCATTAAAGAAATACACTATTACAGCTACAAGGGTTCCTACATGCATCAATACATCAAAAGCAAGCCCTACATCGCTCACCCCTAGTGCTTGTTGGGCAAAGATCAAATGAGCAGAACTGCTAACAGGCAGAAATTCAGTTAATCCTTGGACAAGTCCAATGATTATTGCTTGAAAAATATCCATTATTTCACCTCGTTTATTTTTTATAGTTTTTTAAATCAGTTAAGTTTTAAGAAGTTTTAAAAAAATTTAATTAACTCATGTCTATTCGACATAAGTTAACCAATTATGAATGTCTTCAGATTTTCCATATACTGCATCGAAGTATTTTTCTTGTAATTCTTTAGTTACAGGGCCTCTTGATCCAATACCAATTTGTCTGTTGTCAATTGCACGGATTGGAGTAACTTCTGCTGCACTTCCAGTGAAGAACACTTCGTCAGCTAAGTATAATCTTTCTCTTGAGATGGTTTCTTCAGAAACTTCATATCCTAAGTCTTTTGCAATGGTCATGATACTGTCTCTGGTAATTCCTCTAAGGATGGAGGAACCTAAATCTGGAGTGATGATTTTACCATTTTCTACGATGAAAATGTTTTCTCCACTACCTTCTGCAACATGTCCGTGATAATCTAATTGAATAGCTTCATCGTATCCATGTTCTCCTGCTTCCAAGTTAGCAAGCTGGGAGTTCATGTAGTTAGCTGCAGCTTTTGCAAGTACAGGTAAGGTACCTGGTGCTGGTTTTCTCCAAGTGGAAATGCCGATGTTTGCACCTTGTTCCATTTCCTCTTCTCCAATGTATGCTCCCCATTCCCATACAGCAATGGTTGTATTTACAGGACAGTTTAATGGGTTTACACCTAATTCACCAAATCCTCTGTAGGTAATTGGTCTGATGTAACAGCTTTTTAAGTTGTTTTCCTTAATGGTTTCTATGATTGCATCACAGATTTCTTCTTGAGTAAATGGAATTTCCATTTTGTAAATTTTAGCGGAATCAAATAATCTTTGTACGTGTTCTTTTAAACGGAATACAGCAGGTCCATTTTCAGTTTCATAACATCTTATACCTTCGAATACTGCAGTCCCATAGTGGACTACGTGGGAGAGAACGCTGATTTTAGCATCTTTTAATGCTACAAATTCTCCATCCATCCAAACTTTTAAATTTTCATCAAATGCCATTTTTTCACCTTTTGTTTTTTAAAAGTATTTATTCAATGTCAAATTTTGTGTTAATGTAGTTAATTTAAGGGATTGTTTTATTTAATCAGCTATTTGGCCGATTAATAGTTTTTAAAAAATAATTCCTTTATTAGTTATTTATTTCTTATATTTTAAATATATTGCTTATTATAAAGATTTTCCATAAGATATTTTTGTTTTTTATTCATTTTTCGCTTATTTTTTCAAAATTCATTAATGATTTTTATTTCAAATCTTTTCCATCGAAAGTTTTAAATAAGATGTTAACAATACTTATTATGTAGTATGGTTCCGTGGTCTAGGGGTATGATATCTCGCTTACAACGAGAGGATCACGAGTTCGAATCTCGTCGGAACCACTCTCCAGCGTTTTGAGTATTACTCAAAACCCTGACCAAAATTTTTTCATTTTTTGAAAAAATTTTCTTTTGACTTTATTTTTTGAATTAATTTTTTTAAAAACTTTAATTCTATTTTTTTGCAATGGTTCCGTGGTCTAGGGGTATGATATCTCGCTTACAACGAGAGGATCACGAGTTCGAATCTCGTCGGAACCACTTATCAACTTTTTTTATTTTGAAGTTTTTTATCATCCATTTCTTTTTAATTAGCTATTTTTAGTTCTCATTCATATGTTCGTTAATGATGGAATAATTATTTTTTTTAAAAAACTTATTTTAAAAATCAGATAAAAATAAAGATAAAATAAGTGATTTTTTTTAAATAGAAAGGGATGGAAAAGAAATAAAAATGAATAAAGATAAAATAAGTGATTTTTTTGATTTTTTTTAAATAGAAAGGGATGGAAAAGAAATAAAAATGAATAAAGATAAAATAAGTGATTTTTTTTAAAAAATAATGAAAAAAGAAAAATGATGGTTTAAAAATTAAATTAAGATTTGGTTGAAACGCTTTTTGTGTAAAAGCACTATTCTAGAAAGCAACAATCAATATCATGATTATTACTAATGAAATAAAGAACACGATTGTTCCTTTTACTAAAACATCTGCTTCCCTGTCTGAGTATAATACAATACCATAAGAGAGCAGCAATGCTATTAATAGTTCAGCGATACCTAAGTATCCTGTAGGGACTCTTATTATTTTTCCAAGGATAAATCCGATTAGGTATGAAATAAGGACTACCATTATAACAGATGCTATAGGATTAGATAATATAGGTTTTAAAATCTCTCCCCAAGGTTTGCTTGGCTTTTGAGGGGCATGTCCACCAAAATTGCTTAAAGCACTATCAGAAGATGAGAAGAAGCCCTTATTGCTGGAAGCCCTATTGCTTCTTTGGCTAAGTGGGCCAGGTCCCCTATTTCCTGAAAGGGACGGTGCTCTTCTTCTTTTTGGATCTTGTTGTTGACGGCTTGCAAATAGTGTACCGCTTGGACCAGAGTAGTTGTCCCTAGGAGTTTTATTTAAAAACTCAGCACGGTATAAGTCATCATCATACTCACTGTAATGACTTAATTCCAATCCGCCGACTTCATCCTCATAATATTCCATATCTTCAGAAAATTCCTCATAACCTTCATAAGCACCTTGAAGCCTGTTATATAATCTGTCATCATCATAATCTCTATTATAATTTGATGTGTTGTCAATGTATTCTCTGTTAACATCTCTATGATAGAATGAATCGCTATCAATATCTGTTAATCTGTTTGCTCCACGGTCTAATCTTGACTTAGTTTCTTTGTTTTTATTTGAATATTTTTTAGCTAAAGTGACAAGGCTGTTCCTATCAATGAGCTTGATTTTTCTCTCTTCAGCATATCTTTTTGCTTGAGAGGAAAAACCGGAACTGGTTACAATAGCTACTTTGGAGGCTCTAAGTTTTTTACCTATAAATTCCATTTCCTTTAAAACATCGATTCCAACTTCCCAGTCCTTATCGTAGTTTTTACATCCAACCACTAAACCAAAATCTCCCATAGATGTTTGGAGGATTGCATATATGTCTACAACCTGTTGGGATGTCTTAAAATTTTTATAAACTTTAAAGCCAGAATCCTCAAGAACTTTAGCTATAAAATTCACTAATTGTGGCTTTTCCACGGTTTCACCTTATCTTAATTTTAATATAATATATTTATATTTTCTCAATATATAATTTTTATTAAATTTTTCTAAAAAACCAATCAAATTCACATATATTCTTATTTCATTTCCATAATTTTTTTTCATAATATTTATAATCATGAAAATATATACTAATATTAGTATATAATCTAACAGAATTATTTATTTTTAATAAATCTTTAAAAGATTCATATTATTTTTTTAATCATAATTTTAAGGAACGTTTATTATGTTATCTATTGGTCAATGTTACTTGGATTTTGTTGATAAAATCTTAAAGGAAGGGAAGGAAACATATAAGGACAGTGATCATCATTTAAAAGAAAATCTTGGTAATTATTATTATATTGATGATCCATTGGATTTGAAATTCAGAGCTAAATATCAGCACATGACTCCTGAATTGATGTTGGAAGAGATTAAAAGCGGAAAATTTGATATTCCTTCATGCCCTATCAAAGGAGATGCATTGTATGAATATGTAAAATCCTTTGAAATCAGAGATGATCAAGGTTTTGTTTACACTTATCCTAACCGTATCTTGGAGCATTTTGGTGTAGACCAATTTGAAACCATGAAACAAAGGATTCTAACTGCTACAGGCAGTAACCGTGCAGTTGCTGTTACCATCGACCCTGCATTGGATGGAGATAGGGAAGACATCCCTTGCTTGCAGGTTATACAGATTCTCGTTAGGGATGGAGAATTAACCATTCACTGTTTCTTCCGTTCCAATGACATTTTCGGAGCATTCTATTCCAACATGTTCTTCATAACATACATTGGAATCAAGATGAAAGAGGAAGTAAATAAGGAAATAATGGGAGATAAACTAAACTTCGGCGGTCTTCATTACCATTCCACTTCTGGCCACATATACAGCAATGATATGAGGGCAGCCAGAAAATTGATTTCCGCTAATAAATAATCTCAAAGCTAATGTTTTTATATTAGCTTCTTTTTTTATTCTTTTATCATTTTAAATTCGTGAGGAAATTTATTCAATCAGTATTTTTTCTGATTTTTATTGTTTGTTGATTCATATGAAAATTTTATTATCTAATGATGATGGTGTAGATGCATCCGGAATTTTAGCGGCAAAGCAAGTTGCTGATGAGTTTGGAGAGACTTATGTGGTTGCACCAACTAAACAGCAAAGCGGAATTGGACATGCATTGACTCTTTTTGACCCTCTTAGAGTGTATGAGGTTAATTTAAGGGATGGTGATATCGGCTATGGGGTTTCTGGAACTCCAACTGATGCAGTTACCATTGCGGTTTATGAGCTTATGGATGAAAAGCCTGATTTGGTGATCTCCGGTATCAACACTGGAAGGAACACTGGAAAAGGCGAGCTTTCAACTTCAGGTACTTTAGGTGCGGCATCAGAGGCGGCTTCTTTAGGCATTCCAACAATTGCAGTTAGTCAACACATTCCAAGTGATGACATCAAGTTCGAAGAGGGGAAAATCGAGATCGACTTTTCAGCAAGCCAAAAGGTTTTAAGAGATCTCATTCAAAAGATCATTGACAATGGCTTCCCTGAAGGGGTGGACATATTGAATTTGAATGTTCCTGAAGACCCTCATTCATACAAGCCTATAATTTGCCCTTTAGCAGTCAGGATGTATGAGCCGGTTGTGGAAAAGCGTAAAGATCCAAGAGGAAGGCCTTATTATTGGATCAATGGTAAGTTATATATGAACAATCCTGAAAACAGTGATGATTACATTATTCTAGAAGAGAATTTGCCTACACTCACTCCTTTGATATTGGATATGGCTCATGATTTGGAAGCATTAAGGGAATGGTATGACAAATGACTAATTTTATTTCATTATACACAAACAATATATAATATAAGATACATAATAAAAATTAATTATAATTAAATTAATTGACATAATTAAATTTCAATTTATAAAAAATTTAAGGAGATGCGACATGCCTGTAAATCAACTTGAAGCTACATTGCAAGCTGTTACACACACTTTAGCAAAATTGGAAAAAGAAGGGTGCAATGATGAAAAGCTTTTAAATGAACTTAGAAAAGAAAGAGATAAAATTTTAAATGAATTAAATTTAAACTAATTATTTCAAATTCAATTTAATAATTAAATAAGTTTATAATGGATTAAATATAAATAATATTTTACGAATACTATTCAATAAATTTAAATTTTATTTTTATAATTTAAAGAGGCTATATAATGAGTGACAATTTCCAAGTAAACAAACAATTTGCTAGATTCGAAGGCAAAGATGTTCTTATTGGTTTAAAAAACTGGGAAGAAGTAGAAGGAAAAATAATTACCATTGATAACTTTTTAAACTTAGTATTGGATGATGGTGAAGGTTTAAAAGTTATTAAAGGCGGAAAAATAGCATTTATTTCTATTCAAGAATAAATCTATTTCTCTTTTTCTATTTTCTTTATCTATTTTTTTTCTGTTTTTATTCCATATTCTCTTTTTAAATTCAATTTTAGATTTTTCACTACTGTTTTAATAGTTACGAATAATTACTTATTTTAAAAAAATATAGTTAAATTAAATTAATAATTTAACTGCAAGCGTCTTCAATTGATTCTCTGATTTCATCAATGCTGTTTCCAAGCATAAGAGCCAAGAACATAGCTCCTCCAGCACCAGCCCCTTCCTTGATGAATCCTCGTGTATAGTTTTTAAGCCCTTCAACACGGGAAATTTCAAAGTTAGGGTTTACAGCATTTACAGTGATGTCACCAATTTGACTTGTAATGTTAAGGATATCTGCGGTTTCGTCTTTCACTACAAATGCGGTGGTTGCAAGGCAACTGTTTGAGAAGTCAAAGTCAGGATCCAATGCCTTAGCTATTGCACATGAAGCGGTGAGTTGAGTTCCTCCTGCTAATACAACAGGAACTTTTGCACCCATAAGGATTCCTGCAACAACTGGAAGCATAGGGTCTCCAACAGCTCTGACAACATCAAAAGGATTGTTGTTTTTAGATTCTTCCAAACCTGCGTTTTTCAATCCCTCTTCAACAATTGCATTTTTCATTTCATGAGGATTTGTATCCATGCAACCGCTGACCTTTCCTTTTGCATCATAGCCAAGTCCAACCAATACTCCAAGAGCGGTAGTTGTACCTGCAGGTAAGCTTTCACCGATTACAATGTAGTCATGCTTTTCAGATAGGATTTCAGCAAGTTCAAACCCTTTTTCAAAAAGTTCTTCAGGGTCTTCTACAGCTTTGCCTGTTCTAATGTCTTTTCCATGCTTTCCATCGCTTATGTCAAATACATCAGAGTTTGCCTTGATTTCACTTCCTGCATCCAATACCATAACAGGACAGTCACAAAGTGCAAGTGAACCTTTTGTAATCATTGATGGAGTAGGGGTTACAACTTCTCCAATGATTGTTTGAGGGATGTCTGTCATGCATTTCACTTCCCCATCCAAAATAAGTTCTGCATCTCCAGCAGGAGTGTATTTGGTAAGTTCCGGTGTAGCTCCAGCACCAGTAAGGCCTGGAATTTTGGAGGTTTCAGTTGTAGCTATTGTACAAATAAAAATAGGGTTCTTTAAGTCTGGTAATTCTTTTACAAGTTTGTCTGATCCGTAAGTTTTCAATCCTTCTATCATCTTATCATCTTGAATTTCATAAATTTTTTAAAGTATTTTGATAACTTAATTAAATTATTGTCAATTCTTGTTTCAATTTGATTGTCAATTCTTGATTAAATTAATTAACTTAATTCTATAAATATATTATTGGTAAAAATTATATAAATGTATGTTAATATACTTTATATGAACTGATTTTATTCATTTTTAAAATTATAGAACTGGTGCATTGAAATTGATATCTTTAGGAATTGAAGGAACTGCAGAAAAGACTGGAATAGGCATTGTAGACAGCGAGGGCAATGTATTGGCTATGGCTGGAAAACAATTGTATCCAGAAGAGGGAGGCATACATCCAAGAGAGGCTGCTGAACATCATGCCAAATGGATTCCTCAACTCATTCCACAAGCTATGGAAGAGGCAGGCCTTAACTATAATGATATTGATTTCGTCTCTTTTTCACAAGGTCCCGGTCTAGGCCCTGCACTCAGAACTGTTGCAACTTCTGCAAGAACACTTGCATTGAGCCTTAATGTTCCAATCGTGGGTGTAAACCATTGCATAGGGCATGTTGAAATAGGAAAATTGGATACTGGCGCTCGTAATCCAGTAACCCTTTATGTAAGCGGTGGAAACAGTCAGGTGATTGCTTATGAATCAGGCAGATATAGAATCTTTGGTGAAACATTGGATATAGCTATTGGAAACTGCCTTGACCATTTCGGTCGTGAAACAGGTCTTGGACATCCTGGAGGGCCAGTTGTTGAAAAACTCGCTAAAGAAGGTTCCTACATTGATTTGCCTTATGTTGTTAAGGGTATGGATTTCTCATTTTCTGGCCTTTTAAGTGCAGCTTTAAGGGCTCATAAAAATGGAGAAAGAATTGAGGACATTTGCTACAGTCTCCAAGAAACTGCATTTGCAATGCTTGTTGAAGTGACAGAAAGGGCACTCGCACATACAGAAAAGGACGAAGTTCTCTTATGTGGAGGAGTCTCTGCAAACAGCAGACTTAGGGAAATGATGCAGATAATGGCAGAAGAGCACTATGCAAAGTTCTATATGCCTGAGATGAAATACTCTGGAGACAATGGAGTAATGATTGCATGGCTCGGCCAATTGATGTATAAGGCATATGGTCCACTTAAGATAGAGGACACCAATATAATTCAAAGGTTCAGGACTGATGAAGTGGATGCTCCATGGGTTGACAATACAAAATATAAATTGGACTTGCCTGAAGAGCTTAGAGCTAAAGGGGCTGAATCAGATATTTATGAAGCAACTTGGCTTGGAAGGGAAGCTATTGTAAAAAACAGGGTTTCCAAATCATATAGAATTCCTGAAATTGACAATAAGATAAGAAAGCTTAGAACCAAGAGTGAGGCAAAAATATTGTCTGATGTTAAAAAGACAGGTGTAAGAGCTCCTGTTTTATACGATGTTGACTTTGAAGAGAAATCAATTGTCATGGAAAAGATAAATGGCTCTTTAGTTAAGGATATCATGCATAACATTAGTGATGACAAAAGAAAGGAATTGGCTATTGCAATCGGTGAAAACATCAAGGCATTCCATGACGGTGATATTATCCATGGTGACTTGACAGGTTCCAATATGATTTTGATTGATGATGATTTAGACAATGTCAGCGACAATCTAGCTATTTTTGACTTTGGCCTTGGAAAGTATTCTGACCTTTTGGAGGATAAGGCAGCAGATCTTTTGGTTTTAAAGAAATCATTCCAAAGCATTGATTATGATATAGCCATTCAAACATTTGATTGGATTCTAGAAGCTTATGATTCCAAAAATCAATCTAAAATGGCAAATAAGATAGCTGAGATTGAAGGCAGAGGAAGATACACTCACTAATCAAGCTTTTCCACCCCTTCGGGGTGCAAAACCTTGACCAAAATTTTTCCTCGGTGTCGGTTTTTAACATGTACTGATTTTTAACTTTTTAAATTTTTCATTTTGTTTTTATTTTTCAGATAAATATATTAAAACTTTTTTATATAATAAAAACTATGATAACATTTATAACTGGGAACGAACATAAAGTAATAGAAGCAGAGAATATTTTCAAACTTTTTGGCGTTGAACTTGAGCATATTGATTTAGGTTACATGGAACCTCAAGGAACCCTTGAGGATGTAGCAAGATTCGGTGCTAAATATGCTTGCCAAGAGTTAAACCGCTCTGTGATTGTTGAAGATGCTGGTTTATTCATAAGAGCTTTAAATGGTTTTCCAGGAACTTACTCAAAATTTGTACAGAATTCACTTGGAAACCAAAACATTTTAAAACTTATGGATGGAGTTGATGATCGATACGCTGAATTCAGGTCAGTTATTGGCTATTGCACACCCAATTCTGAGCCCAAGGTCTTTTTAGGGCGTGTCGAAGGTCAAATAGCTTTTGAAGAAAGAGGCAATCTTGGTTTTGCTTACGACCCCCTATTCATAATAGAGGAAGAGGGCAAGACCTTTGGAGAACTTACTACAGAAGAGAAGAACCAGTATTCACATAGAAGAAATTCTTTAGAAAAATTTATCAATTGGTATGTAAACCAAGATGATGAATAATAAATTTTCAAATATTTTTTAATTAACAAAATTAGAATAGACAATTTTATCTAAGATTGGCTGTTTTATTGCAGTTTAATTGATGAAATTTGAAACTTATTGTTTTTATTCAGGCCATATTTTGGTAATTTAAAGATTTTTTCAAAAAATGAATTTAAAATAATTTTTTAAAATGATCATTGTCATATAAACAGTTTTTAATGGTTTCATATGATGATTTTTCATTAATAATTATTTTACAAAGGACCTTACTATAAATAATCAAAAAACTTATTGGAGAGGATATTTATGGCAAGACCAGAATGGATCGCATACAGTAACGAAGAAATCGAAGAATTTATTGTAAAATTCAAAAGAGAAGGTAAATCTGCAAGTCAAATCGGAGTAATTTTAAGAGACCAATACGGTATTCCTAGTGTAAAAGAAGTCACTGGTGAAAAAATTACCCAAATCTTAAAAAGAAACGGTCAAGCTGAAGAGTACCCTGAAGATTTAATGAATTTAATCAGAAGAGCAGTAAATATCAGAGATCACTTAGAAGAAAACCCAAAAGACCTTCATGGTAAAAGAGGATTAACTATCATTGAATCTAGAATCCGTAGATTAGGTAGATACTATGCAAAGAATGGTCAATTACCAGAAGGATGGAGATACGATCCAACAAAAGCAGCACTTCTCGTTAAATAGAGATAATGAAAAATTTGATTCTCTATTAAGTAGAGGATGTGACGCTTCTGATATGCTAAAGAAGCATATCGAAAATGATAACATTATTAGATTAATTTCTCATAATGATGCTGATGGATTGTCATCAGCAGGTATTATAGCTAATGCTATTAAGGAAGAAGGAGGACAATTCCACATTACAATTGTCCCTCGTCTTAAAGCTGATGTGATTAGGGATGTTGCAAAGGAAAAATATGAATTGTATGTTTTTTCAGATATGGGCAGTGCTTGTATCAAGCAACTTAATTCTCTAAAAGCTGATGTTATTGTTGCAGACCATCACCAGCCAAGCGCCCACGAACCTAAAGACAATCTTGTTCATGTCAACCCTCACTTATTTGGTGTTGACGGAAGTCGTGAAATAAGTGGTGCAGGATCTAGCTATTTGTCAGTTAGAGACATGGATAAAAAGCATCTGGCTTATATGGCGCTTATTGGTGCATTTGGTGATATGCAGTGCCAGAACAGATTTGTTGGTGTAAACCAATTAATATTGAAGGATGGTTTGGAAGCAGGCAATTTGGAAATCCATGAAGACTTAAAGATAGTCTCTAAAGCACAAGAGCATTTATTCAAATCAATTGCTTATACATTAAATCCTCCACTTCCAGGTTTAACCGGAAGTTTGGAGAACTCTCAGGAACTTCTTGAAAAAATGGGAGTTTCCTATGGTATTAAGTTCATTGAATTAGAAGATGAGGAAAAGGATGTTGTTAAAGATGAACTTGTAAAGGTAAATCCTCAAATATTTGGGGATGTTTACAGTGTTCCTCGTGAGCATCCAGTCTTGCGTAATTTAGAGGAGTATTCTGCAATCTTGGATGCTTGTGGTAAAAACAAGGAGTATGGATTAGCACTTAGCATTGTTCTTGGTGAAAGAGATGAAGCTTTGGAAAAGGCTCTCAATCTTCAAAAGACTTATAGGAACGACCTTACTAAAGGGTTCGATTGGATTAGTCGTGAAGGCGCCCAACAATTGAATTACATTCAATACCTTTACAGTGAGGATAAGGTTCTTAAAAGTATTATGGGAACAATTGCCGGTGTTGGAATGTCTGCTAAAATCTTAAATGATGAAAAGCCTATTTTAGGTTTATCAAGACTTCATAAGGACATCAAGGTTTCAGGCAGGGCAACACGACCAATGGTTGCACGTGGAGTTAATTTAGGTAAAGCTTTAAGCGAAGTCGCAGTTAACTTTGGCGGACAAGGTGGTGGACACGATATCGCAGCTGGTGCTATGATACCATATGAAGCTAAGGATCAATTCTTGCATTTAGTTGACCAAGCTATTGAGGCTCAATTAAATAGTTAAGATAATTCTTAGCTATTATTTTTTTAATAAATTTCTTTTTTTAATCAAATTTTTAAAAAGTTTTCATGAGTTTTTTATTTTTAACTTTTGACTTTTTCATAATTAACTATTTTACAAATTTTTCTTTAATATTTCATTTTTTAGCCTATTTTTTTAAAAAGTATTTTATAATTAAAATACAAAAATAATAGTGTTATATTAACTTTTATTAATTAAAAAATTTAATTAATCACGAATTTTATTAATTTACTAATGATTATTATCATTGCTAATATTATTTTATTATTGATTGGTGGAATCTTATGAATGTTGATAAATTAGTTGGCAATACCCCAATGATTAAAATTGATTATGAATATGAAGGCAAAAAGGGAAGCATTTATTCTAAAGTTGAATATTACAACTATTCTGGAAGCATTAAAGACAGGATAGCATTATACATTATCCAAAAAGAAAAGGAACGAGGAAACTTAAAGGATGGCCAACCTATCATAGAGGTTACAAGCGGAAACACTGGAATTGCTTTCAGTGCAATCGGAGCGCTTTTAGGCCATGATGTGCACATCTTCATGCCTGATTGGGTATCTCTTGAAAGAAGGAAACTTATTCAAATGTATGGTGCAGAGGTCCATCTTGTATCCAGAGAAGATGGTGGATTCAAGGGAGCTCTTGAACTTGTAGATGATTTTGCAGATGAAATTGGCGCTTATAAGCCTCTTCAGTTTGACAATGAGTTGAATGTTGAAGCCCAATATAAGAAAACAGGTCAAGAGATAGTTGATGCTATTCCAGATGTCAATGCATTTGTTTCAGGAATCGGTACCGGTGGAACACTTATGGGAATCGGTAAAAGATTAAAGGATCATAATCCTGATGCTAAAGTCTTTGCATTGGAACCAAGCACATTGTCAATTCTTAAGATGGGAATGGATGAAGGAAGCCATTTGATTGAAGGTATTGGTGATGACTTTATTCCTGGAATCGTTGATGAGGAATTGATTGATGACATTGTTTTGATTCATGATTGTGATGCGATTAACATGTCTAAAAGGATTGCTCAGGAATTAGGATTGGGAATTGGAATTTCAAGCGGTGCAAACTTCTTGGCAAGTGTAATCATGGACAATGATGACTTGAAGATTGCAACAGTCTTCCCAGATGACAACAAGAAGTACATAACAACCAAATTGTCTGAACCTATTGATGAAAATCCTGAATTGATTTCCAACCATATCAAACTCATCGGTTTTGAAGTTATTTAACTAAACATATTCAATTTTACAAAATTTCATAGAAAAGGGGAATTTCATGTTTTTAACTAAAGAAGAAGAAAGGATGGCTAGTGGGGAATATGGAGAAACCATTAGAAAAAGTATGGATATCTTAATTGCATTGGGAGACATTTACGGTGCAGAGAAATTCGTAGACATCAAGTCTGCTCAAGTGTCTGGAGTATCCTATAAGACTATAGGCCAAGCAGGTCTTGAATATCTTGAAGACTTGGCTAGAACTGCTGAAATCATTTACAATGAAAATGGTACAATAAGCGATAAAAGTGGAATTGCAACAATATCTGCAACTCTTAACCCTGCAGGAACTGATCTGGATAACTGGGAAGATTTCGGTTTTCCTCCAGAGTTCGCTAAAAAGCAAGTGGATATCTGCAATGCTTATGGAGCGCTTGGAATAAGCACTACCTGTACATGCACTCCTTATTTGATTGGAAACGTTCCACGATTTGGTGACCATGTTTCCTGGTCTGAATCCTCTGCAGTTGCTTATGTAAACTCTGTAATAGGTGCAAGAACCAATCGTGAAGGAGGTCCTGGAGCATTGGCTGCAGCTATTGTAGGAAAGACTCCTTTATACGGATTCCATTTGGGTGAAAACAGAACCGCTGATTTGATTGTGGATGTTGAATGTGAACTTGAAAGGGCTGATTTCGGTGCTTTAGGTTATGCAGTGGGCCAAGTTGTTAAGGATGGAGTTCCTTACTTTAAAATGCAAAACAAGCCTTACAAGATAGAAAACGGTAATCTGAAAGCTCTTGGTGCAGCGCTTGCATCTTCTGGTGCAGTGGCTTTATACCATGTTGAAGACATCACTCCAGAGTACAAGTTTGCTGACATTGGTAATGTTGAAGACAAAATAACCATTGCTAAAGATGACATTATCGAAACAAGAGAAAAACTTAGCAGTGCAGAAGGTTATGCAGACCTTGTATGCTTAGGTTGCCCTCATGCTTCCCTAGAGGAAGTTAAGGAAGTTGCAGAAATAGTCAAAGGCAAGAAGATAAAAAACGAGCTTTGGGTTTGCACCTCAATCAACATAAAGGAAGCTGCTAAACGTTTAGGCTATCTTGATGCCATTGAGAATGCAGGAGGTAAGATCTGCTGTGATACCTGTATGGTAGTTGCTCCAATAGAGCAAATGGGCTATGAAGTCATTGGAGTGAATTCTGCTAAAGCAGCTAATTATGTCCCTTCAATGTGTGGATTAAAGGTTATCTACAATGACATTGAGAACCTATTGGATTTTGATTAAATCTATTTTTTCTTCTTTTTTTTCTTATTTTTCATTGAGAACCTATTGGATTTTGATTAAATCTATTTTTTCTTCTTTTTTTTCTTATTTTTCAATCTATTTTTATTTTTATTTTTAATTTCGTTCATAACTATTTTTTTATTATTTTATCCTATTTTGCTTGATTTTTTAATAAAATTTAACTATACAAAAATCCATTTCCCCATTTTTTTAATAAACTTTAAGTTATATAAGAATAATAAATAATATCATATAAATTTATGAATCATTAACTAGGTCATATTTTTGACAAAATGATTTATGATTGAAAAAAATTATTTAAAATTCTAATAAAATTACATAAACCTTCAAGGAGTGTTAATTAATGAATGTTATTGTTGTAGGAGCAGGAAATGCAGGTCGTCCTGTTGCAAGATTATTAAACTATGCTGGCCACACGGTAAAGATAACCGATCCAAAGAGAATTGAAGACTTCCACATGGATGTTCAAAAGACTTTAAGACTTATGGAAAGTGAAGGAGTTGAATTAGATTTAGGCGTATTTGAACCAAATCTTGATGGAATCGATACAGTTTACTTATCTCCAACTGTACCGGAAAAT
Source organism: Methanobrevibacter ruminantium (assembly GCA_004553595.1). GTDB lineage: Archaea > Methanobacteriota > Methanobacteria > Methanobacteriales > Methanobacteriaceae > Methanobrevibacter > Methanobrevibacter ruminantium_A. The sequence goes on from SFKZ01000001.1 coordinate 342,692, forward strand.
GCTCCAGCTTACAAAATCATAAAAGAAGCTAATCTCAATGTCTTTTCCAACGATGATTTCGGAAGATTGGCAGACAGCTTCATTGATATTGATATTATCGGTATCACAGGCAGTGTAGGCAAAACCAGTACAACCCATATGGTAACTGAAATCTTCAGAACTGCCGGATATCAAGTTTGGATATGTTCCTCCATGACCCAAAACCTTGTTAGTGAAGTCATTGTTGATGGAATCATAAAAGGAATTCCAGAAAAATCAGACATTGCTGTTTTGGAGCTTCCTCATGGTACTGCAGGTTTAATGGCTGAACTTCAGCTTAAGGTAGGAGCACTCCTGAATATTTATGAAGAGCATTTGTCTGAGTTTGGAGGCTCAATGGAACGTTACACCCAAAGAAAAATGTTCATCGCTAAAAATAGTGAAAACTTCATTACAAGCATTCATTGTAAAGGCACTGTAAAAGAAGCAAGACCTGATGCAATCTTTTACGCAATGGTTAAAGATTTACCTGGATATGATCCATCCAAAAAATCCGAATACTTTGATAAGGTAGCAAACTTTGAGGAAGTTGCTATTGGTGAAGGTCAAGTATGTAATTTTATTGGTGATAGCGCTAAAGGCGCTATTGATATCGCTTATAAATTCAGAAACAAATCCAATGAACTTAAAAAAGGCAGCTTTACATCTGACTTCCATATGATGAGCTATTACTATGAAAATGCAGTTGCTGCAACAGCTATTGCAATGGCTTATGGTTTGCCTGTAGAAATCATCAAGAATGGTCTTGCAAACTTCAAAGGACTTTCAGTTCATATGGAATACATTGGAGACTACAATGGCAGGGAAGTTTACATTGATGCTTCCTACTTAATAGAAGGTATTACGGCTGCACTTGATTTCTTAGGAGATAGAAGTCTTGTTCTATTGCTTGATAACTTTGATACTTCAACTTATAGGGATAAGAAGGAAACCGGTAAGCTTATGGGTAAGTATGCTAATGTAATGGTAGCTACTGGATTCAACGAGGTTTACCAAAGAGTTGACTTGGAACCTGCTCAGGAATTGCTTGATGCTGCAGTAGACTCTGATGCAGTTAAGGTAATTGCAGGAACTATGGAAGAAGGTGCAGAACTAGCCATTAAATATTCTAAACCTGGAGACACTATCCTTCACTTAGGACCACAACTCATGCAGGATCCTGAAGGTATCATGGAAAAAATCGTTACCGGTTTAGAAGAAGGCTGTAAAAAGTATGAATAGCCAAGCTTTTTAGCCTTCGGCTAAAACCTTGACCAAAATTTTTTCCACTATTTGGAGTATTAATTTCTTTTAATTTTTTCTTTTTTTAATTAATTTTTATCTTTTCATGAAGGTGTTAAATTGAACAGTTTAGAGCTCTCTTCTATGTCTGATGAAGAATTGGCTTCATTGGATTTAGAAAATAAAACTTTTGGTGTAATTGGTGTTTGTGGAGTTGTAGGAAACTTGGTTGCAAGAATCCTTATGGATAGGGGCTATTCTGTTGTTGGAACAGATATCTCATCTAAAGAGGATTGCAGATTCCACTCTTCTTTTGAAGGCTATGACATTGAAATATTCTTTGGAGGCCATCCTGAAGAATTCTTTAGGAAAATTGATTTCATCGTTCCCCCTCCAAGCATGCCAAAAAATGCTAAGGTTTTAGAGATGGCTTCTAATCAAGGCATTAAAGTCATTGAGCTTGGAGACATTTTTAAGCTATTCCCACCAGAAAAACCTGTAATGTGCATTGGCGGAACCAATGGAAAGACCACTACAACAACTCTTTTAAAGCATATTGCATATTCTGCAGGTATCAATCCTTGCGAACATAATTTGAAAGGAATGCAAGGTAACAATGAATTCATTCCATCACTCCAGACTAGATTGAATGGAGATTTAGCTATTTTGGAGACAGGTACTGATGGTACACCTGGAGGATTGAAATCCATCATTGACTTGACTCATGCTAATTTTGGAATCTTGACAAACATTACAGTTGACCACTTGCAGGACCCTCACGAAAATGATGAAACAGACTTCATCACAAGAAGCTTTTTAGAGTATGCTAAAGTTAAAGGAGAGCTTGTAAAAGGCATTGAAGAGAATGACGGTACCTTAATCTACAATAGTGATGATCCAACAATTGTAGGTTTATTCAAGGAAATTGACTTTAAAGGTGATGCAATCAGCTTCGGTCTTGAGGATGAGCCATGCAGAGTATCAACTAAGCCATGTTGGTGTGGCAGGGATATTGAGATTAATGAGCTTATTTCCGGTTGCGGAACCTTTGAGTGTGAGTGTGGAATAAAGTATGAAAAGCCAATGTATTTGGCTAAAAACATTTCCCTTAAGGATAGGACATTCACTCTTGAATCTCCTGAAGGAGAAACAGATTTCACAATTTCCCTTGATGGATTGCATAATGTTTACAATGCAGTTGGAGTCATTATCGCAGCTAGAAGATTCCTTAAATTAAGTGATGAAGAGATTCAAAAAGGACTTATAAGCTTTAAGGGAACTGCTGGAAGAATGGAAATAATGGGTAAAGTTGGAGATAAGACAATTATGGTTGATTATGCTCATAATCCCGCAGGTGTAGAAACAGTATTAAAGGAAATAACTAAAATCTATGGTGATACAACAGTTGTTATTACAGTTACCTCTGAATCAGGCCATGAGGGAGACATTGAGATTTTAGAAAAGGCCTTGGATAATGTCAAGTATATTGTTCCCGCTTCTCATGATTCAAGACTTGTTGTTGATGAATTATTGGCATCTGCAAAAGAAGGAAATGCCGATTTTGATTATGAAACTTTAGAGAAAACCTTTGTTTTCACTGAAGAAGCTCCAGAACAAGCTTCTAATTTTACTTTAGGAGCTAACCAAGAGCAAGTTGTTGAAGGTGTCAAGGCAGCTTTGAAAACAGATTCCAATATTGTTATAGCTATAGGTGAGGCTGCATTCAAATTCAATTCAGCTATCAGTGAATTGTGCGATAATGATTAAATGCTTTTAATCCATTCTTTTTTTATTCTTTTTTTTTATTCTTTTTTTTATTTTATTTTAATTTATTTTTCATTTAATTTTTATTTTAAATCAAGATTTTATTCAGTTGATTAATTTTCAACTGCTCTCTATAAATATTTAAATAATACCCAAATACATATATTATTTCATGGTTACTTATATAGAACATCCTTTAATTAGGCCTAATTCAGCAGAAGCTAGGATTTATCAACAGGTTTTGGCAGCAGATGTATTGAAAAATGGAAATACAATGATTGTAGCTCCAACAGCTTTAGGTAAGACAATCATTGCAATACTCGTAGCTGCAGATAGGCTTCAGAAATTAAAAGGATCAAAAATTCTTATTTTAGCTCCAAGTAAACCATTAACCATACAGCATGAAGAAAACTTCAAGCACTTTTTAAATGTTCCTTGCACCTCAATTACAGGGGCTGTAAAAACAGATGAAAGGGAAAAGCGATGGAGAGAGTCACAGGTTATTTGTGCAACACCGCAAACCGTTGAATCAGACTTATTGAATGAAAGATACAGTTTAGATGATGTTTCCCTTATTGTTTTTGATGAGTGTCACCATGCAGTAGGTTCCTATTCCTACGTTTATCTTGCTTCAAGATACGTCAAGGAATGTCAAAATCATCTTATTTTAGGACTTACCGCTTCTCCAGGACACGATAAGAGCAAGATCAAGGAAGTTTGTGAAAACCTTTTCATTCAGGATATCACTATCAAGACTGAAGAGGATCCTGATGTAAAGCCATATTTCAATCCAATCAATATCGACTGGATAAAGGTTGAAATGGGTCCAAGGCTCGAAAAAATCAGAGATTTGGTAAACAAGGCATTAAAGGTTCGTCTCAAAGGACTTAAGGATTTGGGAATCATCAACACAGTGTCTGTAAACAAGAGAGACATATTGAAGGCAAGGTCTAGGGTTCAAAGGAAAATAGGGCAATCTGTAAATCCTCCTAAGGAGTGTTTCCAAGCAATATCCCTTCTTTCTGCAGTAATCAATTTGCAGCATGCATTGGGATTATTGGAAAGCCAAGGGGTGGCTCCATTCAATGACTATGTAGGTAGGCTCAGAAAGAAAACTACAAGAGCTGCAAAGAATATCTTGCTTGATCCAAACTTTTCAAAAGCAGTTTATCTTGCAAAAGAGGCAGAGGAATATGGTCTTGAGCATCCAAAGATGAAAAAGCTCATAGAACTCCTTAAGATCGAACTTGGTATGGATGGCCAGACAAGATTGAAATCCTTAAGAGATGATGGAGAGGATAAGGAAAGTCCAAAAATCATAGTGTTTACACAATTTAGAGACACTTTAGACATGATTCATGAAAGATGTGAGAAGGAAGGCATCAAAAGTGTTAGATTCTATGGTCAAGGAACCAGTGACGGAAAGAAAGGACTAACTCAAAAAGAGCAGAAAAACATCATTAAATCATTCAAGACAGGAAATTACGATGTTTTGATTTCAACAAGTGTTGCAGAAGAGGGTATTGATATCCCTGCAGTTGATTTGGTTATTTTATATGAACCGGTTCCATCTGAAATCCGTATGATACAAAGAAGAGGAAGAACTGGACGTAAATCATCTGGTAGGATGAAGGTATTGATAACCAAAAAGACAATAGATGAAGGATATTACTGGACCAGCGTTAGAAGGGAGTCCAGAATGAAGACACAGCTTGCAACACAGGAAGCGATTGAAGAGCTAAAGCTTAATGCTGCTGAAAAGATTGAAGCAGAACGTACAGCTAAGATCTTAGGCAAAAGGGAAAAATCAATTGTAGAGGACCCGGTCACTTCAGACATGGAAGATTCATTGGAAGAGGAAGTCAGTGATGAGGATATTGAAGAAATTGATTTGGAAAACGAGAATAAAAGCAAGTTGAAAGAGCTTAAGGAAAAGGAAGCTAAAGAGGAACAGGATTTAGAGGATGCCATTTATGAGGAGCTTACTAGTCCTCAAAACCAGGAATTGGTTGTTTATGTTGATACAAGAGAAGGAAACTCAAAAGTCATTAGGGCATTGGATACCATTGGCGTAAAGGTTAAAGTCAATACAATGGCTGTTGCAGATTATCAAGTAAGTGAAGAGGTTGCAATAGAGAGAAAAACCGCTAAAGACTTTGTAGATTCCATTGTCGATAAGAGATTGTTCAAGCAGGCAAGAATGATGATGGAAGAGTTTAAAAAGCCAATCATGATTCTTGAAGGGGATGATTTCTACTCAGGATTCATCAATCCAAATGCTATAAGAGGGGCAATGACATCAATTGCACTTGATTACGGAATCAGCATCATTCCAACAAGAACTGCAGAAGACACAGCTGCAATGCTTAAGAGAATTGCAATCAGAGAGCAAAAAGGCGAAAAGCGCAGCATTCAAATCAGGACTGAAAGAAAACCGCAAAACCTTTGGGAACAGCAATTGTTCATTATCGAATCATTGCCAAACATTGGACCTGTTCATGCTAAAAGATTGTTGGAGCATTTCGGTTCAGTCAAGGCTGTTCTGGAAGCTGATGAGAAAAAACTACAGGAAGTAGAAGGAATCGGTAAGAAAACAGCTAAGAACATTAGGGAAGTTGTTGAAGGCAAGTATCTCTACTTCAAAAAGGATGACAATCAAAAGAAACTTAAATAAATCTCAGGTTTCTTTATTTTTTCTATTTTTTTAAAATTTTTCTTATTTTAAATGATTATTAATCTATTTTTAAAAAATTATTATATATAATAAAATCTAAAAATAAGTATTAGTTTTAAATAATTTTTATTTACATAATTTTTATTTCAATTACTTTTACAAATTTCATTTAGATGGTGATTATTTGAAGATTTTAATGGATGAAAGAGGAAAAAAATACCTAATCAAGGAAGACAGAGAGTTCCAAACTGATTTAGGTATTATTAAAAAAGAGCAAATGGAAAGAGCTACTATTGGTGATACAATAATCACTCATTTAAATAAGGAGTTTAAAGTCATTAAGCCAACTGTCAATGATTTCATAGACTTAATGGACAGACGCTGTTCAATTCTTATCCAAAAGGATATTGGAACTGTTCTTGCTCGCACAGGACTCGGTTCAGGTGACAGAGTTATAGATGCAGGGACTGGTGCAGGGGCTATTGCATTGAACTTCGGAAATGTTGTTGGAGAAAAAGGTAAGGTCTTCACCTATGAGATAAGAGAGGACTTTGCAGAAGTCGCTAGAAAGAACATTGATGATTTTGGAATCAAGAACATTGAAGTCAAAAACCAAAACATCAAGGATGGAATCGATGAAGAGGAAATCGATTTGGTTTTCCTAGACCTTCCAAAGCCATTTGAGATTTTTGAAGATGTTAAGAAGGCATTAAGGCTTGGAGGATGGTTAGCGGTTTACGCTCCATATATTGACCAAGCTGAAACAGCTTACAGAATTGCAAAGAAATTAGGATTTAGAGATCTTACAATTCTTGAAACCCTTGAGAGAGAAATGGAAATAAGGCCTCAAGGAACCAGACCAAAAACAAGAATGGTTGGCCATAGCGGTTATTTGGTTTTTGCACGTAAGCTCTAGATGAGCTTTTGAAATTTTATCTTTAGAATTATTTTTTTATTTAGTCATAATAGTTAATTTTTATAACAATTGTAATGTTTATGTGGTATCATGTTTGATGTGAATGAGTTAAAAGAAAAGGTGTTGAATGGTTACAAAGTTACTAAGGAAGATGCAATGAATCTCATTGATGTTCCATTGGAAGATTTGACAAGTGCAGCAGATGAAATAAGAAAGTCATTTTGCCAAAACAGATTCGATGCTTGTATGTTAATCAATGTAAAAAGCGGCAGATGTAGTGAAAACTGCAAGTTCTGTGCTCAATCCGGTCATTATGATACTGATATAGACATCTATCCGCTTTTATCCAAAGAGGAATTGAAGGAAAGGTCATTGGCAATTTACAATTCTGGATTCAAAAGAATATCCTATGTCGCTTCAGGCAGAAAAGTTACTAAAAAGGACTTTGAAATAATGGCTGATCTCATTGAAGAGTTGAAAGAGGAAAATAGCGATATTAAGATTTGCGTTTCATTAGGACTTTTAACAAAAGACCAGATATCAACATTAAATGAGGTGGGTGTAGATAGGATTCATAACAATTTGGAAAGCTCAAGAAATTACTTTAAGGAAATCTGCACCACTCACTCCTATGATGAAAAGCTAGACACTATAGAAATGATTCACAGTGAAAATGTCATGATCTGCAGTGGTGGAATTTTTGGAATGGGTGAAAACTTTGAAGACCGGATCGACTTGGCACTTCAATTGAGAGAGTTTGGCGTCAAATCAATTCCAATAAATGTCTTGAATCCTATAAAGGGAACCCCTGTTGAAAACAATGAAATATTGTCCAATGATGAAACCTGCAGAATAATTGCAATATTCAGATTCATCAATCCTGATGCATATATTCGTATGGCTGGTGGAAGAGCTCTCTTAGGAGACAATGGTAGAAAGGCATTCCAGTCAGGTGCAAATGCTGGAATTTTAGGAAATATGCTAACCACTCCGGGTGTGGAATTGGATAATGACTTGGAACTTTTGGAAGAATTGGGTTTTGAAATAACCTACTCAATAGAGGGGTTGTGATACTTTGTCTAAAGGACTGTTTGTAATTGGAACTGGAACAGATATTGGGAAAACTTATGTCACTGGATTATTGTTGAAGTATATTCGTGACAATGGGTATGATGCCACTTACTTTAAGGCAGCTTTAAGTGGGGCTATAAGGGATGAGAACGGTTCTTTGGTTCCTGGAGATGCTGTAGAAGTATTGGCAATGGCTGGTTTGGAGGAAGATACAGATTTCTTGGTTCCTTACATTTATGAGACTGCAGTTTCACCTCATCTTGCAAGTCAGATTGAAGGAAATCCTGTTGACTTAAGTGTGGTGAAAGATGTTTATGAAAGGGTATCCCAAAAATATGACTACATCGTGATGGAAGGTAGTGGGGGAATAGTTTGTCCTATACGTTACGAAGGAAAAGGTCATGAGAACAACATCATGCTTGAGGACATAATAAAGTATCTTGGTCTTGATGTTATACTCATTGCAGATGCAGGACTTGGAACAATCAACTCAATTGTCACCACAGTTGAATATTTGAAAAACAGAAATATTCATGCATGCGGCATCATCATGAATAATTACAAGGATGAACTTATGGAAAATGACAATATCAAAATGGTTGAAGATCTTTGTAATGTTCCAGTAATAGCAAAAGTTTATCAAAATGATTTAAATCTAAGACTTGATGTAGATACTAAAGAATTGATTTCATATTTCAAATAATGCTATTCATTATATTGGAGATAGCTATAATTATTTTATAGTCTTTCTCAATTTCTTTTTTTATTTTATATTTTATATCAATTAAACTTACACTTGTTTCATAGGCGATAATTTTCATTAATTTTTTCTAACAATTTTCCATTTTTTTTTTTAATTTTCTTTTCATGAGAAAATTAATTTGTATTTTTTTTAATTTTCATTTTTTTAATTTTCTTTTCATGAGAAAATTATTTTGTATATTGTATATTTTCTATTCAAGATAAAAAAATTAAAAATTTATTTAATATAAAGTCTAATCTTATAATAGAGTTTAGAATTAAATTTTAAAAACTATTTTTAGAAAAATTATTATCAAATATAAGGTTTTAATATGAATGAAAGTGAAAAATGTGCAAAAAAGGATTTGGCTCATATTTGGCATCCTGCTTCTCAGATGAAAGACTACGAAGATTTTCCGCCAATAATAATTGACCATGGAAAAGGTGTTAAGCTATATGATGTAGATGGCAAGGAGTATATAGACATTATCAGCTCCTGGTGGTGCAATTTGCTTGGACACTGCAATGATGAGGTTAGTGATACTCTCAAAAGTCAAGTGGATAAGTTGGATCATGTTCTTTTTGCTAACTTTTCACACAAAACAATTATTGAATTGTCAGAGCGTTTAATCAAGGTAATGCCAGAGGGACTTAACAAGTTCAGTTTTGTTGACAATGGTTCAGCATCCATAGAATGTGCTCTCAAAATGGCTTTTCAATATTGTGCACAGAATGGAAAGGATCATAAGAAACGTTTCATGTGCTTTACTGATGCTTATCATGGAGAAACTTTAGGTGCATTGTCTGTTGGTGCATTGGATGAATATTCTAAGGTATTTGAGCCAATCATGATAGATACAATCAAGGTTCAGGCACCGGATTGTTACAGATGTCCATACAATAAGCATAGGGATAGTTGTGATTGTGAATGTTTTGAGAATGCGGAGAAGGTGTTTGCAGAGTTTGGTCATGAAACCTGTGCTATGATAATCGAGCCATTGATTCAAGGCAGTGCAGGAATGAAGATTTATCCTCCATTATATCTTAAAAAACTTAGGGAACTTTGTGACTTGTATGATGTGCTCTTGATTGCAGATGAGATAGCTACCGGTTTTGGAAGAACAGGCAAGATGTTTGCAGTGGACCATGCAGGAATAAGTCCAGATATAATGTGCATTTCCAAAGGGCTTACAAACGGTTATATGGCAATGGCAGTTTGTGTAAGTACCGATGAAATTTATAATGGATTTTACGGAGATTATTCTGATAATGTTGCTTTCATGCATAGTCACACTTATGCTGGAAATCCACTTGCTGCAAGTGTTGCCAATGCTACATTAAAGATTATAGAAAGAGACAATATTCTTGAAGAGGCTAATGAAAAGGCAATTTGGCTTAACAATCGTTTCCATGAAATATTTGATGGTCATCCGAATGTAGGTGAAATCAGACAGATGGGACTCATCAATGCAATCGAACTCGTTGAGGACAAGAAGTCTAAAAAAGGATTTGATTCATCAGAAAGGATAGGCTATAAAATCTATAGGGAAGCATTGAAACAAGGATTGATGCTTAGGCCTTTAGGTAATGTAATGTACTTCAATCCGCCTTTGGTAATTACAAAAGAAGAGCTCGATGAATCTTTAAGAATCTGTAAAGAAGCTATTGATTCTGTATTGTTGTAAAAACAGTAAAAAAAGATTGATAGCGTATATAATTTATTATTTTTTTTTAAAAAAGAAAAGAAGAATAGCTATTTAAAATAGCTATTAATTACTTATTTTTATTAATTTATTTTTTATCTATTTTTAACTATTTGTCATGTTTTAACAGCACTCAAAAAGTTTTGGTCAAGGTTTTGACCGAAGGTCAAAAGCTTGGAGCTATTCCATGAAAATAGCGGGTTTATAAGGCATTGCATTTCTTGCCTTGTTTTGTGGGTCGTAGCTGTCATCAGTATGAATGATTACTTCTGATTCAACTTCAGTTTCAATGAAGTCTTTTGCGTCATTTAAGATGGTTGCTTCATCAATCTTACCGATGTATCTTGTTTTGGTCATTTCTTTTGATATTTTCTTAGCAACATTAGCTATTTCCTTTTTGTTATCATAGATGTTTTGACCAATTGCTCTACCCATTATTTGGCCGATGTCAGGTTTACCGACTTCATCAGCTATTTTATATAATTCCCATTTCCAATCCGGAGCTAAGTAAAGGTGTATTTTTTCCGGATTGGTGTCCACAATGTTTTTGATTTCATTGATATCTTTAACAATGTTTTGGACAAGGGATTCGGATCTTTCAATCTCTTCGCTGATGAGCGCTTCATCATATTCAGGCCATTTAGCAAAGGAAACGAATCCTTCACCACCGAATTTACTCCAAAGCTCTTCAGAGGTGTGTGGAGTAAATGGAGCAAGTAATCTGATCCAATTGCTTAATACAGTAGACAATACATATATTACAGCGGGGTCTTGCTTGTCTACAAGGTCTTTGACTCTGTACATGTAGTGGTCTAAGTCTTTTTTAAGCAAGAACAATGCATGTTGCAATGCTTGTCTGGTTTGGAAAACTTCAAGCGCTTCTGTTGCAGCTTTGATATGTACATTCAATTGGCTAATCATCCATTTGTCAATGCTGCGTTCGAGAGCTACTTCCTCAATATTGGAAAGGTCTAATTTTTCACCTTTAATGTCTTCCACTTTTTGTGCAAATTCTCTAAACCATTCGAGTCTTCTTTGGGTTCCTCTAACTTCTTTTTCTCTCCAATCGAAGTCTTGCCATGGTTCAGCTGATGCCATGAGGAAGAGTCTTACTACATCTGCACTGTATTCCTCAATTGCATCTGCAAGGAGAATTACATTACCTTTTGAGGAGGACATCTTGTTTCCTTCAAGAAGTCCCATACCGAATACAACAGTTCCTTTTGGCCATTTCTCTTCAGGATAAATTGCTGCATGTGTAAACATCAAGAAACTTAAGTGGTTACCAACAAGGTCTTTTGCAGATAATCTCCAATCCAATGGGTACCAGTAATTGAATTCAGCTTGAATTTCATCGATGATTTCAGGTGCAACAGTGATTTCATCACTGTCAACTCCTAAGAAGACCTTTTCAAAGAACGCTTCATTCAAGTCTTCAGGATTCATGTCCTTAAGGTATTTAGCTATTGAATAGTAGGACATATACATAGTGGAGTCTGATAAAGGCTCGATTAACCATTGGTCATCCCATGGAACTCTGGTTCCAAGACCTACTCTTCTGGAACATGCCCAATCATCTAGCCAGTTAAGGTAGTATTCAAAGTTGGAGCGGATTTCTCCAGGAATGATTGTTTCTTGAGCAAGTAACTTTTGGGTCTTTTCAGTCCATTCCTCATCACCATATCTGATGAACCATTGGTCATCCATAATCTTGACAACACATTTGTTACCGCATCTGCAGATTACAGGTCTTTCTGCAAAGTCGTACATGATGTCTGCACTGCCTTCCTCAATCATGTCGGCCTTGATTTCATCCCTGATATATGCAACTCTTTTTCCTGCATATTTTTCAATATGGTCGCTTATGTATCCTTTGCTGTGCTCTGCCTTGTACAATTCATCAGTTGCATCTTGCACTTTAGGATCGTTTTGGTTTTCGATTCCCATTCTTTCAACTACTTCCACAGCTGGGAATTCCCCATATCCTTTTACGGTTACAACATTGATAGGATTTGCTTTAGCAACCTCATCAGCTATATCAAACTCTTTGATCAAGTCTTCATTTTCTTTCAAGTCTCTAAGTGCGATATAGTCTGCAGGTGCGTGAGCAGGTACGGAGAATACTGTTCCTGAACCGTATTCAGGGTCTACAAAGCTTGCAGGGAAGATTGGTAATGGTTCACCATTAAGTGGGTTTTTAACATATTTTCCGATTAATGGTTTAGGGTCAATGTCTCCAATGATCTCTAAGTCCTGCTGATTGGAAAGGTTAAGGAAAGCTTCATTACTTATGATCCATTTTTCCCCTTCGCATGCTCCGGATTTCACTTCAACTTCAATGTAGTGAACTTCTGGGTTTAACCATACGTTGGTTGCAGCGAAGATGGTTTCAGGTCTGAAAGTTGCAGGTACGATGTATTGCCCAGGTTCAACTTCAAACTTAATTAATGTCAATTCGTTTACTCCTACACCTTCCCCTTCAAGCAAGTCGTGGTCCCCTACAGGGTTCTCATCGTGAGGACAGTATTTTACAGGGTGTTCCCCTTGCTTTATTAAACCTAAGGACTTAAGCTTTTTAGCTTGCCATGTAATGAATTTCTGATAAGTTGGATCGATAGTTCTGAATTCCCTTCTCCAGTCGATGGAATATCCCATATCATCCATTACGGTATGGTATTCGTTACTGAAATATTTTACAATGTTAATTGGGTCTTCCAATTTTGGAATGGTGTCATGAGGAACCTTGTGAACTCTTTCGTATAAGTCAAGGGTCCATGGGTCTTTCCTTTTGATTCTGTCTGCAATACCTATAACAGGTGCACCGGTTACGTGCCATGCCATAGGGAATAATACATTGTAGCCTTCCATCCTTTTGAATCTTGCAAATACATCAGGTACGGTATATGTTCTACCGTGACCGATATGCATAGCCCCACTTGGGTATGGATAAGCCACTGTTATGAATAATTTTTCCTTTTCATTAGGGTCTGATTGAAATAGCTTTTTCTCTCTCCAGATTTTTTGCCATTTCTTTTCAATTTCGTTATTAGTCACTAAATCACCATTTTTATTTTGATAATTTGATAATCATAAATTATAATTTAAAAATTATATTCAAATTAATAAGCATATAAATTAATTAAATAATTAATAAATCATATTAATTTATATTTATTATTTTTATTAAATATAAAATTTTCATTAAATATAAAATTTTCATTAAATATTCATTAAATATTCATTAAATTATTGAAATTAATTAAAAAATTAGTTTTTTGTTTTGTGTAATCCTTTTTATTTTAAGGGAATTTTTTTAAAAAAGATAAACTTTATATGTAAGAAGAATAAAATAACTTATTGTTACTAAAACTTTTTAGATAATTTAACTAAATCCTATGGAGGGATTATATGGCATTTAAAGATTTATTTAAATTCAAGCAAGGAGAAACCACATTCATTTTTGTAGGTGGAAAAGGTGGAGTTGGAAAAACTTCAATCTCTTCAGCTACTGCATTGTGGTTAGCAAATCAAGGAAAGAAAACATTAATTGTATCAACCGATCCTGCTCATTCATTATCCGATTCACTTGAGGTAAGCATTGGACATTACCCTGTTCAAATCAATGAAAACCTCTATGCAGTTGAAATCGACCCAGACAAAGCTATGGAAGAAAAGCAAAGAGCTTTGGAAAGTCAAAAGTCTGTAGCAAGCCCTGACCAATTGATGGGCCTTGACTTTTTAGGTGAGCAAATGGATTTGGCTTCCGCTTCTCCAGGTGCTGATGAGGCAGCTGCATTTGAAGTGTTCTTGTCTGTGATGACTTCCAATGAGTATGATGTTGTAGTATTTGACACTGCGCCAACAGGCCACACATTGAGATTGCTTTCATTCCCTGAAATCATGGACTCTTGGGTGGGGAAATTAATGAAAGCCAAAGCAAAATTAGGTAGTGCAGCAAATGCATTGAAGAATATCATTCCATTTATGGATGCAGCAGATGACTTGCAGTCCAGCAAGGAATTGGAAGAGACTAAAAAGCAAATCGATGAAGCTAAGGCAGTATTATCTGACCCTGATAGAACCACATTTAAGATGGTCGTAATTCCAGAGGAAATGTCCATTTATGAATCAGAAAGAGCTATTGAAGCATTGAATAAATATGACATTACAACTGACAGCATCATTGTAAATCAAGTCATGCCGGACATTTCAGATTGTGACTTCTGTCATTCAAGATACATGTTGCAGCAAAAACGTCTCGCACTCATTGATCAAAAGTTCTCAGATCAAGTCGTTGCAGAAGTTCCTTTATTCAAGGATGAGGTTAAAGGTCAAGAAAAATTATTGAAATTAGCTGAAATCCTATATGAAGGAAAGGACAATGATGAAGTCCAACCGAATGTAATCCAATTATAGTCTGCTTTTTGAGCCTGCGGCTCAAAAAATTTGACCAAAACTTTTTCACTAGTTGGAGTATCCTCTCTTTCTAGTTTCTTTTTTTATATTTTTTTATTTTATTAACTTGGTTTGCAAACACAGTATTGGCAAGTGTAATAATCTTTAGCAATCTTTGATTGCTCTTCTTTTATGTCGCAATAGTATACTGTTTCACCATCTTTTTCTTCACCAAATACTGTTTTTCCATTGTGCATATCTATTTCAATTGGATGTAATGGCCTTTTTGCGATCAAACTTAAGTAAATGCAAGTATAAGTTATGAATCTTTTAAATTCTTCTTCACTTTCAGGAGAGCATCCTTCAAAGGATCTGCCAATTCATCTTTAATGTCATTTACCAATTTTTCATCGATTTCTATATTGCTCTCATCATTCATCAATATTCAATTCCATAATCTCCTTATAGTTTTGAATATGGAAATTGGCATGTAGTTTGGATGTCTGATCAGTGTTTTCATCCCTTGCTCTTTCCTCAAATGTGGCAATATCAAAATCCTTAATGTTTTCCTTTATTTCTTCCAATAAGTCTCGTGTTTTCATTTCAATTCCTCGTATCTAAAGCATTCATGAATATGATTATTTATTACTCCAATTGACTCCAAGTAGGAGTATATTATTGTGGTTCCAACAAATTTCATTCCCCTTTTCTTCAAGTCCTTAGCTATTTCATCTGAGAGAGGAGAGTTGGTCAAATAGTTTTCTTCAGTATCAATCAATATTTCATTGCCTGTAAAGTGCCAGATGTATTCCGAGAAAGAGCCATATTCCTTTTGTATCTCAATAAAGATCTTTGCATTGTTGATTGCAGCAGTTATCTTTCCCTTATGTCTGATTATCCCTGCATTGTTTCTTAGCTCTTCTATCTTCTTCGCATCGTATGAGGCTACCTTTTCAACATCAAAATTGTCAAAGGCCTCCTTGAAGTTTTCACGTTTCTTCAATATTGTAATCCATGCAAGTCCTGCCTGAAATGATTCAAGAACAAGCATTTCAAAGAGTTCCCTGTCATCGTAAGTTGGAACTCCCCATTTCTCATCATGATACTTCACATATATTTCTTCTACATCTTCAGCCCACGGGCAACGTTTTTCACTCATACCTCAATCACTTTTAAATTTCTAAGATAAGTTATAGAGTAAATTTATGAATTTCTTTTACTTTATTAAATATTTGTTTCCAAATATTTATTATTTTATTCTTGTTAAAAATTATTTATATTAAAAAATCAAAATCATAATTATATGTTGGTTAATGCAGATTTACATACTCACAGTTGCTTCTCAGCAGCTACTTCAAAGGATATGGTTATTAACAATATAGCTCCAAAATCCCGTGAGAAGGGATTGGACCTAGTTGGAACTGGGGATGCTTTTCATCCTAAATGGCTTGATATTGTAGCTGAAAGCACAGAATATAATGGAGATGGAATTTACTCCCATAATGATTGTGATTTCATATTGACAACTGAGGTTGAAGCTCAACACAAGATCCACCATGTAATCATTTTGCCGAATATTGAAGTTGCTCGTGAGCTTTCAGAAAAGCTGGTCTCTCCAAACAAGTATATCGATGGAAGGCCAAGAAGCCCTTTAAGCGGCGCTGAACTCTTTGAGCTCGTGAAAGAGTATGATTGCATGATCGGTCCAGCTCATTCATTCACTCCCTGGACAGGAATGTATAAGACTTATGACAGCATTTATGACTGTTATGAAAAGGCACCTGATTTCGTTGAATTAGGGTTGTCTGCAGATACAGATATGGCTGATACTGTAAAGGAACTCGCTGATTTTGTATTCTTGACCAATTCTGATGCCCATTCACCATGGCCTCACAGATTAGGAAGGGAATTCAATCAAATAGGGATGGAAGACATTTCATATACATCACTTCAAAAGGCGCTGAAGCACAAGACCGTTAAGGCAAATTATGGCCTTCTTCCCAATTTGGGAAAGTATCATATGACTGCATGCACAAAATGCTATAAGATCATAGACCCTGAAATTGCCAAATCCAATGGAATGAAATGTTCCTGTGGAGGCAGGATCAAGAAGGGAGTGGACTTTAGAATAAGTGAAATCGCAGATTACAAAGAGCCTCATCATCCAAGCCATAGGCCTCCTTATGTTCATCTGATGCCTCTTGCTGAAATAATCAGCATGATCTATGATAAGGGGATTACAACCAAAACCGTTCAAGGGGTTTGGCAGAAATTGATTGATGCATATGGTCCTGAAATTGATGTTTTAATAAACACTCCTTTAGAGGATATTTCAAAAATGGACGATAAGGTAGCTCTTGGAATAGAAGGATTCAGGAATAAGACATTAAATGTTGTTCCTGGTGGCGGAGGCAAATATGGTGAAATATCTTTCAATGAGGACTTTAAGAAACATGGAAAGGCTGAAAAAATAGTAACTTTAGATTATTTTTAAATGCTCTTTTTAAAACAAGATGGTAAAATTAGTAGCTTCGATTGTTTTTAAAAGCAGGCTTGGCGGGATTTGAACCCGCGGTCTTTAGATTAGGAGTCTAACGCCTTATCCAAACTGGGCTACAAGCCTATATCATTTCTTAAACTGCTTAAGATATCTTAAGTAGTTTTCTTTTGTAATTATAATAAAAAATAGTAAAAATAGTAATAGAGCGGACCCGCCGGGATTTGAACCCGGGACCTTCGGATTAGAAGTCCGACGCCCTGTCCAGCTAGGCTACGGGCCCTATATACAACATTTAATAATATGTTTATTATGATATATAAAACTATCGTAAAGAATAGTCTTTTTTTAAATTAAAAATTCTAATAAGTTTAAATTGATTAAACTGTATTATTAATAAAAATAATTTATGAAAACAAATTGAATAAATGAAATAAAAAAGAAAATAAAAAACTAAAAAATAAATTAATTGGTAATTCAATTTTTTAGCATTTATTCTTGTTTGTTCAATACTGTTTAATTTTTGTTAAGCTTAATTTTTTAATCACTTATTGGCTGTTGGTCTCATTATCTGAACCATCGCTTGAGTCAGTGTTGTTACCTTTTTCAGGTACAACTTCATCACTCCAAGCACCTTCTAAAACAGTTCCAGTACCAGATCCAACAAGCACATAACCAGTACGACCTTTAGCATCTTTTAAAAGGCAAGTGTAATAACCATGAGAATTGTATTTAACACTGTAACACCAGGAACCTTCCCATCCTTGAGCTTCAGCAATCTTTTTAGCTTTTTCAGGGCTTACATTATGTTTGCCAGAAGAACTTGAGCTTGAGCTGCTGCTTGAAGAGCTGCTGGTTCCACTGCTTGAACCGCTATTGTCACCAGTTCCAGTTCCGTTTCCATCAAGGCCAGTAGAATTATTTCCTATTCCTGTATTTCCTTGGTCATCAGGTGTAAAACCTGAAAGGTCATTGAATACACTATTGCTATCATTTGTTAATCCATATGCAGTTACTCCCGCAGCGATACACAATACGATAACAACAGAAATAATAATGCTTGAATTGTCCATATTTCCACCTCTTTTAGAATATCTTAAAAAAGATTTGCAATATTTTTATAAAATTTCTATGAATGTAATATTTTGTAAAATCACTTCATCAATTATTTTTAAATTGATAATATAGTATATTTTAGTATCAATATATTATAAATTTATTCATTTTCATTGATTTCACTTAAAAAAGGTTTATAATACTAAAAAAAGTTCTTTAAAAAAAGCAATTGAAAAGTTAAAAGGTAAGGAATAAACATAAAGATTATTCCTCAAAATAAAAGTTTATACTTTTCCTAAGTTTTCACCAGAGTAACTGATTGCAATTGCATCTACAACAGTTCCATTTGCATCTGAAATATAGCAGATGTATTGAGTTCCGTCATCCTT
Source organism: Methanobrevibacter ruminantium (assembly GCA_004553595.1). GTDB lineage: Archaea > Methanobacteriota > Methanobacteria > Methanobacteriales > Methanobacteriaceae > Methanobrevibacter > Methanobrevibacter ruminantium_A. Next base: position 361,158 of record SFKZ01000001.1, read on the forward strand.
AACGTTGCTTACATATGCTCCTGCTTCTCCGATAAAACTGGAAGCAACTGATTTAGCTTGGGCAGCACTTATTTTGCTTTGGCCTTGCCCTCCGGAGCCTCCAGAATTGCCTCCAGATCCTGAACTTGAGCCGGATCCAGATCCTGAGCCAGAGTTGCTGCCTCCGTTAGAATGTGTTCCTCCACTGCTTCCACTGGAACCTGAACTTCCTCCGTTGGAAACATCTGACCCAGTTCCATCACCGGAATTATCTCCAAACAAATTGCCAATTCTATTATCTTGAGAACTTGAACTGTCTGGGGAGAATCCAGTCAAATCATTGAATACTGCATTATCTCCTTCGCTTATTCCATATGCAGTTACTCCTGCTGCGATACATAATACAATAATTACGGATATGATTATATTTGAATTGTCCATTCTTTCACCTCCTTCAATTAGAAGAATATTTTTATAAATTTGAATTAATTGGTTTTTTAAATTGAATTTAAAAAAAATTAAACAATTGTATATTATTATTGTATATTATCTTAAATATATCTTTCCTAAAAAATTTTTCTATTTTATCATATTTTTTAAAGGTCTATCATTGAATTTTTCATAAGATTATTCATTGATTTTTTTTAAAAATTTCTATAAAAATCCCTATAAAAATCTCTATTAAAATCTCTATTAAAAAAATCTATTAAAAATTTAATTTTTTGCATGATTTTTTAAATGATAAATCTTGTTTTTTCATGCAAAATTTCTAATTCATTTTTTCTTAAAAAGTAATACATTTTATAAGAAAATTCATAAAAAACTAAAAAAATTTATCATCATGTATTTGTCATGATTAATCATTTTTATTTTTTAGCTTAACCTAATTAATTGATTTTATATCGTGCCTATGGACTTATTTTTTTGACTTTTCAAGAATTCTTAACGAATTTTTGATTTTTTGTCTAAATTTAGGTGAACCTAATAAATAAAACTATTTAAGTGTTTCTTTTTGATTTTAAAAGTTTAATTTATATTACTTTAGTATTATATATTAATAATGTTAGTTTCTAACTTTTAAAATTTTAAATAAAATAAGAGGTGACACATTTGAGCGATAAAATAGTTATATCCCCAACATCTCGTCAAGAAGGTCATGCGGAATTAGTCATGGAAATTGACGATGAAGGGATCGTTACCAAAGGTAGATACTTCAGTATCACACCTGTCAGAGGCTTAGAGAAAATGGTTACAGGTAAAGCACCTGAGACTGCACCAGTTCTTTGTCAAAGAATCTGTGGGGTATGCCCAATTCCTCACACAATGGCATCCGTTGAAGCAATGGATGACTCTTTAGGCATTGAAATTCCAAAAGCAGCAGCATTGTTAAGAGAATTAACAATCTCCGCTTCCAACTTAAACAGTCACGCAATTCACCATTTCTTAGTTGCACCTGACTTCGTGCCTGAAGATCTTTTCAAGACTGCAGTAGACAGTGTTGGAACAATTAGGAAAAACGCACAATATGTTGTAGATATGGTAGCTGGTGAAGGTATCCACCCATCTGACGTAAGAATCGGTGGTATGGCAAGAAACTTATCTGAACTTGCACGTAAAAAATTATACACCAGACTCAAAGCATTAGTACCAGTAGTAGACAACCACGTTGAATTGATGACTAACTTAATCCTTGAAAAGGACATTCCTGAAGGATTAGGTGCTATTACTGCTCCTGTATTTGCAAGTGATGTTATTTACGGTAAAAGAGAATTCTTCGATCTTGACAGATTCACTGAAATTGTACCAGAATTATGGTATGATGACCCAGAAATCGGTAAAAGAGCATGTACTACTGTACCATTATACGATGGTTTAAATGTAGAAACTGGTCCTAGAGCAAGATTAGATAAATTCCAAGGCTACAAAGAAAAAGGTGTTGTAGCTCAACACTTAGCTAGAGCTCGTGAAATGAAAACTTACCTTTCCAGAGCTATTGCTATCTTAGATGAATTAGACACTGCTGCTAATACCCTCGCAGATTTCGACCCAAGAGGAACCAACAAATTAGGTATCGGTGTAGTAGAAGCTCCTAGAGGAACTGATATTCACATGGCACAAGTAAAAGACGGAAAAACCGCTTTCTACAGTGCATTAGTACCAACTACTTGGAACATCCCAACTATGGGTCCTGCAACTGAAGGATTCCATCACGAATGGGGACCTCACGTAATCAGAGCTTACGACCCATGTTTATCTTGTGCAACTCACGTAATGGTAGTTGATGACGAAGATGGATCAGTTGTTAAAAACGAAATGGTGAGAATTTAATTTTATAGATTTTAATAGAGAGGAATATCATGCCTTATGATGCAGGAAGATTAGTTGTTGGATGTGGAAACGTATTGTTTAAAGATGACGGTTTCGGTCCAATGGTTATTCATGCTTTAGAAGATTATTTTAAAGAAAATGATATTAAAATGCCGCAAGACACTCAGTTCATTGATGCAGGAACCGGGGCGACTCATTTCATTTTTTCCATGCCTGATGATAATTGGAAAAAAGTTATTGTAGTTGACGTGGTTGAATGGAATGCTGAACCAGGAACCCTTAAGATTTTTTCACCTTATGACATGCCTAAAGGCAAATATGAGAACGCTCATACTTGGCCTGTAGAAGAACCACTTCACGATCTAGTGGATATGGGCATTGAGGTAGTCATTGTAGGATGTAAACCGGCAGAAATCACTGCACCAGATGTTGATATGGGCTTAACAGAGCCAGTGGAGGCGGCTATTCCAAAAGCTATTGAAATGATATTAAATGAACTTTAAAGGGGTTTAGCAATGCTTGATGGATTAAAAAATAAATTAAGAAAATTTTTAGGCCTTGAAGCTAAACCGGACGCAGAAGATGATGAAGCAAAAGCTAAATTAAAACAAGAAATTAAAAGTGAAGTAGAAGCTCAATCAAAGCCTGCTGAAGAGGCAAAGAAAGCAGCTGATGCTGCAGCTGAAGAAGAGGCTAAAAAACAAGCAGAATCATCTGAGCAAATAAGTAAAGAATCTTCAACACAGGAGGTTGAAAAAGTGGCTGACAAACCAAAAATAGGATATATTCACATGAGTGGTTGTACTGGAGACGGTATGTCATTAACTGAAAACTATGACATTCTCTCAACCTTACTCACTGATATGGTGGACATTGTTTACGGAACAACTTTAGTAGATTTATGGGAAATGCCTGAAATGGATTTAGCATTAGTCGAAGGGTCTGTCTGTTTACAAGATGAACACAGTGTAAAAGAACTTATGGAAGTAAGAGAAAAATCAGGATTAGTTTGCGCATTTGGATCTTGTGCTATGACTGGTTGTTTCACCCGTTACGCACGTGGTGGACAATTAGCTCAACCAAAACATGAATCATTTGTACCAATTTCTGACTTAATTAAAGTAGATTGTGCTATTCCAGGATGCCCAGCATCCCCTGAAATTATTGCAAAAGTAGTTGTTGCATTAATTAACGGTGACATGGATTACTTACAACCTATGTTAGACATGGCAGCATGCAACTTAGCATGTGGTTGTGACTTACAAACCAATGTTGTAAGCAAAGCATTATGTTGTGGTTGTGGAACTTGTGTATTAGCATGTCCAACCAGAGCTCTTGAAATGGTAGAAGGTAGACCATCCCACAATAAGAACAGATGTATTAAATGTGGTGCATGTACTACTCACTGTCCAAGAACCTGGTTCCCTGCTGAACAAATTAAAAAAGACTTAGGATTATAGGAGGAAGTAAAATGGCATTCGGTACATATAAAGAAGTAGTATCTGCAAGAGCTACTGACAAAGCAATCCAAAAAGTCGCACAAGATGGTGGAATCGTAAGCGCATTATTATGCTACGCTTTAGAAGAAAACATCATTGAAGGAGCTATTGTTGCTGGAGATACTGAAGACGCATGGAAACCTGAACCAACTATTGCAATGACTCCAGAAGAAATCATTGCAGCAGCAGGTACCAAATACACCTTCTCTCCAAACGCAATCAGACTCAAAGAAGCTGTAAGGCAATACGGTCTTGAAAAAATCGGAACTGTAGGAACCCCTTGTCAAATTATGGGACTCAGAAAAATGCAATCCTACCCATTTGCTACCAGATTTGTAGCAGATAAACTCGCATTAATCATCGGTATTTTCTGTATGGAAAACTTCCCAAGAGATTCCTTAAAAACCTTCGTAGAAGGTAAAATGAGCTCTTCCTTAGACAATGTTAACAAAATGGACATTGGTAAAGGAAAATTCTGGATTACCGATCCTGAAAAAGAATCTGGACTTGCATTAAAAGAAACCCATGGATACGAACAAGCTGGATGTAACATCTGTCTCGACTATGTTGCAGAATTAGCTGATGTATCAACCGGTTCTGTAGGTTCCCCAGATGGCTGGTCCACTGTATTCACCAGAACTGACAACGGAGCAGACATCTTTACCGCAGCTGTTGAAGCTGGTGTAATCGAAACCAAACCAATGGATGATGTAAAACCTGGTTTAGGATTACTCGAAAAATTAGCTAACGGTAAGAAAGACAAAGGTCAAAAAGAAATCGAAAGAAGAGTCAACATGGGACTTCCAAGTCCTTTCTAAACTCTTTCTTTTCTTTTTTCTTTTTTACTTTTTTTTTAGGAATTTTTTATTTGTTCGTATTATTTTTAACTATTTTTATTATCTATTTATTAACTATTTTTTACTATTTTTTTCATATTTTCAATTTTTACAATCAACATTTTCCAATTTAATCAAATAATTAATATATAATAAAATAAAAATTTTAATATATATTTAATAAAATTTATTTGTTAAAAACTAAATTCAATTTAAAATCATTTGGTGGAATTATGAAAAAATTAAGTAAAGTTTGCATATTATCAATAATTCTTATTATTTTAAGCATTTCATTTGCAAGTGCATCTACTGTAGATGGCGACAGTATTCAAGCTTCTGTTGATGATATGGATTTCCAGGAAATTTCAATTGATGAGGTTTCCTTAAATGAGGAAAAGGATGATCTCTCAGCAGTTTCTAATTCTTGCCAAATGGCTGATGAAAATGGTGAAGATGAACTTATTGCTGATGAAAACATTCCTCAAAATGATGTTCTATCAGCAAGCTCCAGTGGAAATGTGCATAAGGTAAGCCCATCCAACTATTCAAAGTATTTCAAGAATGGTTATGTGGATACTTCAATTGTCAAAACCGGAGACATCATTGACTTGTCTGGAAATTTCAATAAGGTGAATTTCACATTCACAATTCCTTGCTCTATCACAAGCAGCTTGAAAAACGCTTACCTTACCAATTGTGTAGTCAAATACGAGAATGTAAGCTCTTCAATCTATTCAAACGTCTCTAACTTAAGGTTTACAGTATATCTTGAAAAGCATCCCTGTGTTTATGTAGTCTATTCAAATCATGTGAATGTATTCAACTGCAATGCCTATTCTACAGGTGCAAACAGTAATCCGACTCTTTTGGTAGGTTCCAGCTATTGCAATATCCATGACAATGTATTCGAAACCACCTTTACAGGCTATATGAACATGTCCTGGAAACGTGCAGGAATCTTGCTTGGAGAGTCTCACTACAACAACATTTATAGAAATGATGTAACCATAAAGGATTCAAATGGTATCTACTTGACAACTTACGGTTTTGACAAATCGAATTACAATAACATCTATAACAATACAATCAGGTCTTCTGCAATCAGCGAAGAGACAGGATTGCCTAACCCTTCAGCATGGGCTTATGGTGTCCATATCATGGGTGATTACAATAAGGCAATTAACAATACAATTTATCTTATGTATAGAGGTGTTGATTCAGAAGGAAGCTTCAATGAGATAATCGGCAATGATATCTATAATCTTGCTGGAAGCTATTATGAAGGAAACAATGGTACTGATGGTGGAGAGTATGGAATCCATGCATCCTATGACAACACTATCATAAACAATACAATTCATGACAGCAAAATTACAGGGTCTGCAATTTATGTAACCGTCAATTGTACCGCTTATGGAAATGTCATTCAAAACATAAGCGGAGAGCATGCATTTGAATTTTCAATTTCAGCTTCAAATACATTGGTTAAAGATAATTTCATCAACATGACATCAGGAAATGGAATGTACATTAGAGGAAACATGACCAATGTAACTGTCTGTGATAATGACATTCACTCTCCTGAAGGCACAGCAATTATAGTCAAAGTCCTTTCAAAAGCGAAGATTCCAGATTTCATTTATATAGAAAACAATAGAATCTTTGACTGCAACGGCACAGCAATCAATTTTGCAGAAGTTGAAAACAAGTCAAATATCACTTTCATAAACAATTCAATAATAATCAGCAACAGCACTTTCTTCAATGCTTTTGATTCAGAAGGAATCACGAAAGATCAAAAGGCTATTGATAATGTTCTGTTTTATGGAGAATTTGCTGATTTGCCAATCGATTCAATCACAATAAATCAAGGAATTAACATCTTAGGTGAAAATTGTCAAATAACTGATATTTCCTTCAACATTAATTCCCCAAATATAAAAATTGAAAATATTCATTTAATAATTCAAAATGGCAACGATGCGTTCCATTTGGATAATGTTGAAAACATTAGTTTCATAAACAACACAATTACCGTTGATTCTGCTAATTATGCTTTAGTTCTGAATAATTCAAAAATCAATATGGTGGACAATCTCATTACTATAAATGACTATAGTCCTGCCATCTTAAATGATAATGGAAGTTATATCCTGTATGGTGAGAATATCATTAGGACATTGGCAGATATTGATATAGAGTCACTTAACGATTCCATATTAAAGATCACTGTTTTTATAGTGAGTGATGACAATTACGATTCAATTTTCAATTCAGCAGGAAACTTCCATGATGATTTTGACATAGCTATTGGAGACACTTTAAAGATAGCCAATTTAACCAATAAGACAATTAGAATTGACATTCCATTAATCATTAGTTCCTATAAGGATTCCACAATCAACAATTCCACAATAATCCTGGAAGATATGGCATCAAATACCAATATATCTGATTTAAGATTTAAATTGGAAAACGGAAATCTAAATAAGGACTTCTCATTCATCATAATCAAGGATGGACTAAGCAATTTAATCATTGAGGATAATCATTTTTATGTTTCAAATCTTCTTGGAGATGCAAAGTTTTCTGCAATTAAGATAATCGGTTCAGATGAAAGTGCTAAAAATATAAGAATTTCAAATAACTCTTTTATATTATCTGCTGATTTAAATTCAATTTCAGCCATTTCTGCACTTAATGAAGGATTCAATAATTATGATGACATAACAGATTCCTTAACTCTTATAAACAACAATATTTCCATAGCCAATAGCCGTGAAGATGGAGCAAGCTACGGAATAAATCTGATAAACAGCAAGAATCTAAGGATATCTTCAAATGATATTGATGTAAGCGGATACACTGCATTTGGACTTTATTTAAACAAGGTTTCAAGTTCAATCATTAAGGACAATGTTTTGCATGAAAACAATGCCCTTGTAAATATCGTCCATTCCAACAATCCAACTAAGGACATTCAAAATGCAATAGATAATGCACTAAATGGTGACATCATTTATTTAGGAAACAGTCTTTATACCATTAAGGATTCCATAATTGTCAATAAGTCAATTAGCATAGTTGGTGGAATCTTATTGGATAATATTGATTCAAGTTCCAATCAATTGCTTTCAAGTGATGATCCTTTATTCATCGTGGCTGGCAAAAATACAGTTAATTTCACTAATATGACTGTTATATTGAATAACAATGACTTGTTCATTTTATCATTATTGAAAAATTCAACAAATTCAGTGGACGTTGATTGTCCTATTGTCAGTGTTAAAAACAGCAATTTTACAAAGAACAATGATGCTGTTGAGGAAAGTTCCATCTATCTTGCAAAGGAGATTTCAGAAAGGCCATTGTTTGAAATTGCAAATGGCATTAATCTTGAGAACAATGACCTGATTGAAAACATGAATCAGATTAAATATTATCTATACAATGATTCAGATTCAAATGAGATCAATTTCAATAATGGAGTAAAAACTTTTATTTTACCTGTCCATTTGATTTGCACTGCTTTAGATAAGAATATTTATGGAAACATGTTTGGGTATTTTGAAGTGGAATTAATGGATGAAAATGCTAATGGTTTGTCCAATAAATCCATTTGCATTTCTTACAATAATGCAATTTATAACTTAATCAGCGATTCAAATGGAAAGGTCAAGCTTCCAGTAAATATAAATGATTACGGCATTTCCAATCTTTTAGTCAGCTTCTTAGGGGATAATGAGTATAGTGCATCATTTGCACCTGGAAAAGTAACTGTCAATAAGCAGGAGGCAAGCTTAACCGCTCCAAATAAGTCTTGCTATGTCAATGCAAATAAGTATTTGACAGCAACATTCAAGGACATCAATGGAAAATTGATTAAAAATAAAAAGATCAGTTTCATAATCAGCGGCAAAACTTATACTGCTTACACTAATTCAAATGGAGTCGCAAAGGTTAAAGTAAATGCCAATGTTGCTAAAACTTATGCTGTTACAGTTAAGTTTGCAGGAGATAATGTTTACAGTCCTTTGAGCAAAACCTTAAAGCTTTATGTGAAAAAGGTACCTACAAAATTAATTGTAAAAAACAAATCTTACAAGAAGTCAAAAAAGATCAAGAAACTCACTGCTACATTGAAGACAAAGAGCGGAAAGGCACTTGCCAAAAAGAAATTGACTTTCATTGTAAACGGCAAGAAATACACTGCAAAAACAAATAAGAAAGGGGTAGCAACTGTAAAAGTTAAGGTATCCAAGAAGAAGACCTATAAATTTACAGTTAAGTTTGCTGGAGGCAGCACCTACTTGAAGACCAGCAAAAAGGCTAAACTTAAAATTAAATAGTTTTTATCCTTTCTTTTTTCAAATTCTCTTTTTATATATTTTACTTTTTGCTTTTCATTTATTTTTTTATTATATTTACTTGACAGCTTTTAAAATATTTGCCATATTTGATTTTATCATATACTAATTTCAAATATGGTTTATATTTTATAAAATATAATAGAAAACCTTTTTAATAATTATATTAATATATATTATTAATCAAAATTTATCAAGTATTTCGGTTATTTTGTATATGAATTTTTAGAAAATTATTATATGTATTACGAATTTATGAGGAGGTTTTATATTATGAAGCTTAGTAAATTCACAGTCGTTTTAGCTATTTTATTGGTTTCAATATTAGCTATTGGGGCTGTAAGTGCAGAGTCTGTAGACGATGCTGGAATTGTCGCTGTCGCAGATGGTGACATTCAAGAATCTGTCGACGTTACAGACACTGCAGATGAGACTGTTGAAGATGCAGGCGGTGCTGTTCTAGGTGACGAACCACAAAGCTATGATCTTGATGATGATAGTTATTCTACTTATTTCAATGAGGATGGTACTGCTACTGATGCTTTAAGTGCTGCTGGTGATTATACTTTGAATGTTGGCACTTTGAATAATAAGGATATTAAGATTACTTCCGGTTCTCAAATTAATATTATCGGTAAGGAAGGTGCAGGTTTCATTAACAATGGTACTATTACCATTGGTGATGGTACTGGTATGGCGGGTTCTATTACTATTTCCGGTTTAACTTTCACTAACACCAATAAGAATGCAGTGGATGTTAAAGATTTATCCACTAAGATTACCATTAAGGACAATACTATGAATATTGTGGGTATTACCCCTGAAGATAGTGAATATTTCAGTGTTTATGGTATAAATGCTAATGGTTTCATTTCTGGATTAAATATCGAAAACAATAAAATTTTCGTTACTGGAGATGCTTCTTACTCCTATGGTATCCAATTAGGTTCATATGGTGCTTTAGCTAACCCTGAAGACATTGTAATTTCCAATAATAACATTAATGTGGATGTTGGAGACTGTGTGGGTGAAGGTATTTACTTGGATAATCCTAATAATGCATTGATTGAAGCTAATAAGGTTACTGTAGCTAATACTGGTGATTATTGTGCGTATGGTATTCAAGTAGCTGATTCTGCTCAATATGTTTTCTATTATGCTGGTTATGAGGGCACTCTCACATCTCCTAGAAATGTTTTAATTAAAGACAATAATGTGGATGTCAGCAGTGACTTTATGGTATATGCTATCACTGTTTTAAGCTTTGGTGCTGATGGCTATGATCCTGATATGGCAGATTATGGTTACAATATGCCATTGTGTTATCAATTTGATTTGAATACAACTATTGCTAATAACACTGTGGTTGCTAAATCTAAAAAAGGTGTTATCGGTATTGGTGGTCAAATCTATAATATGACTGTTGAAGGCAATGATGTGGCTGCTATTGGTACTTCTGCTGCTGATATGAATACTGGTGATGCTTTAGGTAATCATACTTCTGCACTTTGTGTGCAATTCAATGCTGCTAGTGCTGAAGATGACTATTACATCGTAGTTAAAGACAATAAAGTTACTACCAATGTTTTGGCTGAAGAGATCAATAGTGAAAGTTACAGAGAGTATGTAAGTTTTGAAAACAATGAAGTTGATCAAGGTATTCTAATTTCTGATGACACTTATGCTAATTACTTCAATGATGATGGAACCCTTAAAGATGATGCTCCTATTTCTGCAGGAGATTTAATCTTTTTAGATGACCTAACAAACAAAAAATTAGTCTTTGACATTGGAGTAAACATTAGAGGAGTTCCTTATAATAAATTAGTCAACACTACAGTCAATCTTGTTCAAGGTGCAGATAACTCTGTAATTGAAGATTTAAATATGGAATTCACTGGTGATGACACTACCGGTTCCATTGGTATTATTTACATTAAGGAAGTAAGCAATGTAACCATTCAAAACAACTACATCGTTGTTCCTAACTTTGTTGACAAAACCGGTTCAAAATACGGTTCATCTGTATATGCTATCGAAGTTGAAAGCGGTGCTTTAGGATGTAGCCATATTACCATTAATAACAACTATGTTCTCATTGAAGGAACTTGCAGATACCTTTATGGTATTGATGTATTCAAAACCTATGGATCTGAAAACAGAAATAAGGACATCGCTATCTTTGAAAACTATGTTGAACTTAATGGCGGATCCAGAATGGCTGAAGCTATTTATGTAAGTGAGTCAGATGATGTCGTTATTGATGGAAACACTATCTCTTCCACCTCAAATGGTGCTGCTTATGGTGTTGCAACTGACCAATTAAGCGATGCAGTAATTGCATCTAACGATATTAAAGTAGATGCTGCTACCCAAGCTTACGGTATCACTGCAACCACTTCAGGTACTGATACCATTATCCGTGGAAATGAAATTGACGCTAAAGGTACCGGTGCTGTTGGTATAGGTATTAACAAACAAGATGGAGTAATCATTGAAGACAACAAAGTTGCTATTGATGGTGGAGACTACACTACCATTACCTCTTCTGACTCCTTAGGTACTGCAAATGCAGCTATCTTAGTTGGAGAAGGTAACACCAATGTTGAAATGTCTGGAAATGATGTAACTGAAACAAGTGCAGTCAGATTAGACACTGCTATTGAAGTAAGTGACATGACTGTTACTGCAGCTCCTAGCGGTGAAGGCAAATTAGAAATTACCTTAAAAACTGTAAGTGGTATGCTCTTAGCAAATCAAACTGTAAAAGTTGTATTTGACAACAAAGTATATGAATTAACCACTGATGCTAAAGGTGTTGCTGTATTACCATTTGCTCTCAATAAAGGTGGAAGCTACAATGTAGATGTCTTCTACTTAGGTGATGACAACTACAGAGGTTCAGATGCTACTGCAAAATTAACTATCAATAAGATTAAGACTGCTATTACCGCATCTGGAAAAACCTTCTTAGCAACTGCAACTACCAAAAAATTAACTGCAACCTTAAAAGATGCAAACGGTAATGTACTTGCTAACAAGAAAGTTACTTTCACTGTAAACGGTAAAACCTACACTGCAACCACTAATGCTAAAGGTGTTGCAACTGTTAAATTAGCTTTAACTGCTGCAAAAACCTATACTGTAACCATTAAGTTTGCAGGTGACAGTGTTTACGCTGCATCAACTGTTTCAGCTAAAGTAAAACTTAACAAGGAGAAAACCAAAATAACTGCTCCTACTAAGACTTTCAAACGTACTGCAAAAACCAAAAAAGTTGTAATTACTCTTAAGAACTCTAAAGGTAAAGCTATCGCTAAGAAGAAAATTACCTTAACTGTTAATAAGAAAAAATACACTGTAAAAACTAACTCAAAAGGTAAAGCAACCTTCAAAGTTAAATTAACTAAAAAAGGAACCTTTAAGTACACAGTTAAATTTGCAGGTGACACTCAATACAAAGCAGTTAAAAAGACTGGTAAAATTAAAATAAAATAAGTTAGTTTATTTTAATCTAGTGTTTGAGCATATGCTCAAATCCTAGATCTTTTTTTTATTTTTTTAAAATCATTTGTTGATTCTATTTTTGTCTAATTTTTAAAATTGATAACTATTTTTAAAAAGAGATTATTTTAAATATTATTTATTATACTATTTTTATAAATGAAAAAAGATATTAAAATTTAATAAAAAAATAATTAAAAAAAAGAAATTTAAAGTGTGGTAATATTGCAACCATCACTTTCAACAATCAAAGTATGCTCTTTTTGTGATACCCATGCACCTGTTCTTTCCTTAAGTGCAGCATATGGATATATTGCCATAGCATCCCCTAATTGCTTAAGGCCTGAGTTCACTCTATGTTCATTGAAGTTTTCTGTAAGCCAGCGTCCACTAAATGGCAAGTAACGATAATTCTTTTCAATATATTGAAGCATCCTTTGAGTATTTTTCATCCTAAATGGTTTTGTCTGTAAAAATGAAAAGATATATGCCATAGGGCAGTCATTTACAATACCTTCACCATTTGTTGCGAAAGGTTCGATTGCTACAGCCTGTCCTTCCTCAAGAATGGTTGGATCGTTATTGTCATAATTTGGCACTGAAATACCTGCATGCAAGTTCCAGTGTTCAAGGCTATGTCCTGTAAGGTTTCTCACTGGGTTAAGATTGTACTCTGCAATTGCCTCTTCAACTGCTCTTCCTACATCACAAACCTTCACTCCTGCTCTTACAGTGCTGATTGCAGCTTCAAGTCCTGCTGCAGATGCGTCAATGATTCTTTGGTTGAGCTCTAATGTCTCTTCATCAAAGACCTCTTCCAGGTTGTCTCCAGGAACCATTACTGTAACAGCGGAATCTGCAATGTAACCATTAACTTCAGCTCCAAGGTCAAGCTTTACCAAGTCTCCTGTAACCATTTTATTGGTGTCTCCTGCAGGAGAAGTGTAATGTGCAGTGATCTCGTTTATTGAAACATTGCAAGGAAATGCTATCCCTGCACCAGACTTTAGTATTTCACTTTCCACGAATTCCACAAGTTCAAGAATCGGCAGACCGTTTTGAATCATTTTTGAAGCATCTGATCTTACTTTTGACACGATTTTTCCAGCTTCTTCATAAGATTTAATTTCATCAACCATATTATCACTTTGGTTTTAAGTATATTTTTTATTTAAATTTTTTAAATTTTTTTTAATTATATTTTTTAATATTTTTTTTAATAATATTTTTTAATTTTTAGCATTAGTTAATCATAATAAATATTTATCGTATATTAAATTTTTAAACATTTATATAAAAATTTTTATATACTCTTAATTATATAATATACTTATTCTTATTTAAATATCTTTAATTTATATTTGAATAATTTTTATTGTTAATCGGGTTTAATGATTTTTTAAAATATGATTTATTATGATTTATGGAGGAAAAAATATGGCTGCTGAACTTATTCCAGATCAAATCTTTATGCTTATTTTAGTAATTATATTGGCTGTTGTTGTAATCATTGTTGTAAGCCAATGGAAAAAGGTAAGTCAATCCAATAATACTTTAAAATTAATGGAAAAAGAAATTGAGCTTAAGAAAATAGCTATGGTTGAAAAGGATTTAGAAAACAAACGCATTATGGAAAATCCAATTCAATTGCCTGAAGAACAACAAGCACAACTCACACAAATCAGGGATTCCACTGCTGAAGTCATGAGCAATGTGGGATACTTGCACAGTGAAATCAATGAACGTTTAGCTCGTCTTGAAGCTCAAACCGAACTTAAAAAGCTTGAAAAAATGCTTAAGGAAATTGAAGAGAAAGAGAAAAAACTTAATAAAAAATAGAAATTCCGTTTCTATCATTTTATTAGTTTAATTGTTTAAGTTTTTTAGATAATGAATAATTCTTATAATGAGGTTTTATTATGGATATCATTGAATTATTAGCTGTCATTATATTAGTCGCTGCTATAGTGTTTTTAGTCTACTATTACATTAAAACAGCAAATGATGGAAATATTGACATTAAGGAAATTCTTAAATTTTCACCTAAGGAGAATAATGTTAGCAATCTTGTTGACGAAGATATTCAAGAGAAGAAATCCATGGGTGATAAGATTAAATATACCTTTAAGGACATTGATAAATCCTATGCTAACACCACAGATGCATTTTCAAGGAGATTGGATTCCTTCTTGGATGAAAGAAGTGAGGAATTGATTGAGAGCTGGTCTTTAGTAACCACTGATGATTTATCCTCCTTAGAAGAAAGGTATGCCACTGCTTGTGACAGCATTGAAGCTTTAGAGAAAAGATTCAGTGAGTTCACCAATGCAACCGATGCTAAAATCGAAGATCTTGATAAACGTCTCAAAGCTTTAGAAGAGGCAGAAAAGGATTTGGAGGAAGCAGAAGAAATTGCAGTTGAAGCTGAAAAAGAATAAATTTTATTCTTTTTTTACTTTTTTTTATTTTAAAGACTAATTATTCTATATTTATTGCTATTTATGATAGGGGGGCTCTTTCCCTTTCTTATGCAAATATTTATATATGATGGTGTCTAATATTATAATGTTAAAGGAACTTATCCTTTTGTATTCGTTTAGCAGGGTGGGGTAGTCTGGTGATCCCGCGGGGCTCATAACCCCGAGAGCCCTAGTTCAAATCTAGGCCCTGCTATTTTTTATTGAACACTTATATAACAGTGTTATATAATGCTATTTTTTTAATATTATCAAAAACGATTGCTTTGCTTTCCAATCTTTCATTTCCACTTTTGAACTGCTTTTTTGTTTTTATATTTTCATTACTAAATGGGATATATTTATAAATATTAACAATAATAAATTAATAATGTATTAAATATATTTTCAAATATATTTTATATTTTATAAAGAAACTTTAATTGAAAAATATTTATGAAAGATTGACTCTAACTTAGTTTAAAAACTTTTATCTAGGTTTTAGTCATATGAAAATAGTTGTTGAAAAAAAGAAAATTGCTGGAGGTGTTTGATGAGAAGTAAAAGAATAATCGGTTTTAGTTTACTGTTCGTTATGGTTTTTCTTTTAATCGGATTAAACACTGCTTGCGCATCAAATATCGATGATTTGGATTATAATTTATCAGATGGCTTGGAATCCAGTCCACTTTCCAATGTCCCGGAACTTGATAATCTTGGGGCTTTAGAAACTTCTGAATCTAATTCCCTTTCTGATGCAATTGATGATGATATCATATCCAATGCAGATAATTCCAACGAAGAAAGATCAAATGAAAATCCACAGTCTGGATCTAATCTTGGAGATGGTGAAAAAACAGTCCACACCATAACCGAAGCAAATTATTCAAGTTATTTTGATTCTGATGGTAATTTAATCAATTCATTAGTGAAAGTTAATGACACTATTAATTTGTCCGGTAATTTTTCTAATAAGAAATTTATAATAAATATTCCTTTGACAATTACAAGTACAGAAAACAATGCAAGATTGAAGAATTCTCCAATATACTACTATAATGTATCAAATGAGAATTTTGCATATGATGCAATCGTTTCCAACTTGAAAATTGAATCAGACCTTCCAGACATATCTGCAGTTTGGGTAATTGGATCTAAAAACATAAGGATTTTCAATAATGATATTTTCACTACAGGACATAACGGCTATCCTATTTCCCTTGATGGCTTCACCTATAACTGTATTGTAGAAAATAACATTATCAAGACAGTTGTTCCTGTAAACACAGCAATAGGCTCATCAGAAGTCAATCATGATGAAGAGAATTCTGGAGACAACAGCAGTTGGCAGCATTCTGGTATTAGCTTAAGGGATGCACATGGGAATTCAATTGTTAACAATGACATCACAGTTGAAAATTCCTATGGGGTATACCTTTGTTATGGTACTTCCACATCAAGCAACAACATCATAGCAAACAATACCATTAGGGCAACTTCTGAAACTCCTTCATTCTGGTCTTACGGTGTTTATATAACTGGAAACTATAACCACATAGAGAACAATACCATTATACGCATGTACCGTGGAATCCATTCCAGCTATGCTCATAACTATATCATAGGAAACCGGATTTATGACATAAATGGTCTTGATGAGAATAACGGTATCGGTGGAGACTATGGTATTTATGGTGGTAATGACACCTTGATTGCAAATAACTCTATTTACAATGCAGATGTGATTGGTGCAGGAATTCTTGTAGGTTCCAACAGTGATGTTTACAGAAACTATATCCAAATAAACAGCAGTGGAGACGGTATTAGAATAGGGGATGTTGAAGGAGGTCACAATTCAAGGGTTCACAACAATACAATAGACTTCTTATCAGGTGCTGGAATAAGCATTAAGGGCACTCCCCAAGACACTGAGGTCTATGACAACATTGTAAACTCATTATCCAATATTGGTGCAAGCCAAGGTTCAGGATTGGGAATTGGAATTCTATCCATTTACCAATCAAGATCCAGCAGGCCATATAACATTTCCATTTACAACAACACTATCTACACTTCAAATGACTATGCAATAAACATAGCACAGTCCTCTACTGAAAGATGGTTATGTGAAAATAATCAAATTGGAGATAGGCTTATCATTTATCCTATTGCAATTGACTACTCACCGGAATGGGGTGATGGTACCGTTTATCAGGTAACTGAAGAGAACTACAATACCTATTTCGATTCAAACGGCAAGTTAAGAGACAATGTTAAGGATGGGGATGTGTTGGTATTCAGCGGCAGCTTTTCACCTAAAGGCAAGATTGTCTTGAACAAGATTGTCAGCCTTATCGGTGACAATGCATTCTTAAGGGATACCACTATCTTTGTAAATACCTCTAACTGTAAGGTACAGGACTTCAATATTATAAACAACGGTACTGATGACAGCAATTGCAATCTATGGGGAATTTATGTTTATGAAGCGGATAATGAGGTGATTACAGGAAACAATATCACAATATGGGATAAGAATACCTCATATGGAATTTACCTTTGCGACTCCTATAACAATACAGTTGCAAACAACAGCATAAGATGCCAAGGAGACAATTTGGTATTTGCTCTCTTGACTTATGAGACATATGATACACTTATTGAAAACAATAGCATCTTAGCTATTGGAACAAGTGAATTGTATCCTTATTATGAAACCATTTGTATCGATGGGGTTCGCAGTATTTCTGAGCTTTCCAAAACATATGGCGTGATATTGGACTTCTCAAGCGACAATCAGTTCATTCACAATGACATTGAGGTCACTTCAACTGTGGAAGGTTTCCAAGTGCCTTACAATCCTTCCGTAAACATTCTAATAGGTCTCTACATTTACTATGATTCCAATAGGAACAATATCAGTGAGAATAATGTATATATCCACGGACACGATCCTTTCCTCTATGGAATGGGTTCTTCTGGAGATGATACAAGTAAATCAGTCACTTATGCATGTGAGAACATTTTTAGCAAGAACAATATTACAATTGAAGCTGATTACTTTGCTATGGGAATGATCTTAAGACACAACTCTAAGGATACAATTGTAGAAGAGAACTACTTCAGATTAGATTCTAACAATTATACTTATGGATTTACTGGTGAAATATCTGAAGGAACCAAATTTAAGAACAATACTATTAATAGTACAAGTAAAGCAGGGATTTATGCTATAGAACTTTATTCATCAAATTATAATGAGATTGATGGCAATAACATATACGCCAATGGTAGTTTTGCCACAATTGCTCTATATGCTTCATCTCATAATAACATTACAAACAATACTGTTAGAACTTTTGGAAATAAAAGTCAAGACCCTGCTCAAGGTCCGGAGCATCCGGATTCCGTAAAATTGTTGCATGTTCCTATATCCCTTCAAACTTGGTCTACAGATAATAGGATTGAGGAAAATGATGTTCTAACTGATGCTGATGATACAGTAGACATTGATGAGACTTCGACTGATAATACCATTACAAATAATAGGTTATCTAGTAAAGGTGGAGGCGGTTCAGAAACAATTAATGATAGGTCTGGTAAGAATATGATTTCTGGAAACTATGGGTCTAGATATAATCCAAATGGAGATTCTTCCAATGCCAATTCATCCACTAATTCCAATTACAAGAACAGAGGAAGTCCTATCCATACAAGGGGGACTTCATCAAATTCAGGTCAAGCTGACTCAAATGGGGCAAGCGCATTCGGTAATGTAAATTCCAATTTCAATGCAAATGCCCAATCTTCTGCAAATGATGGTGCAGGGGACGCTGGAGATGCTGGAGAAGGAGAGGACATTATTGTCAGTGAGATAGAAGAAGTGGCTTCTAAATCAATATCTAATGGTTTAGCCATACCATTAGCTGCTTTATTGCTTGTCTTATTGTTCTGTTTCTCTTTCTTAGGTACAAAAGACGAAGATGATGAGGAATAAAATTTTATTAGGGAGAATAAATAAATCAAATTTATTTATTCCATTTTTTCTTTATTGGGAAATACCTGACAAAAATTAATATTTTAAATTATTAAAGTTTCTAATTTTCTATTTTTTTAGCTTTTTTTTCATTGATTTGTTTATTTTTTCATCTTGATTAAAACTCTTTTAGATAAATTTATATTATTATAATATAATAAATATAAATGTATAAATTTCATTTTAGATTTATTAAATTATCTTTTATTTTCAACTCAAATACGATTTAATTGTTAAGAAATTCTTATTAAAATGAAATATAATTTAATAACTTATTATTAAATCTAGCATGCTAAATGATTTATTCTATAAATCGAGGTGTTTAAACATATGAATTCTAATAAACTTATTCCAATATTGGGATTGTTACTATTATTGATATTAGCTATTGGGTCCATAAGTGCAAGTGAAATGGATTCAGATTCAATTGGAGATTGCGATGCTGATATTGATTTGACAGCTGCAGAAACGGCTGTTGAAGAAATTGACGATTCCGATATTGTTGATAATGCAAATGCTGATGATATCATTGCAGATAGCGGAGAGAATGAGATAGTCAGTGATGATATTGAGAGCATTGATGATGTTGAAAGTGAGGTAGGTGTGAAAAACAGTCTTGGAGCCAGTTCTGATGATGAAGTTCTTGCATCTACTGTGAAATTTACGGAAAGCAATTATTCCACTTACTTTAATAAAAGTGGAAATATAATCTCTGGAAAGTTAAAATCAGGAGACACTTTAGACTTTTCAGGGACTTTCAATTCAAAGACTTTTATAATTAATATCCCATTGACCATCACATCAACTGATGGAACTGCAAGTTTTACAAACTGTAATTTTAAAATTGTGAAAGGGGCTCAAGGAACTAAGATAACTAATTTAAAAGCAAGTATGGATAAGTTGGATACTCCTATCTTTGATGTTTTTAATGTAAGTAGTGTTAGCATATCAAATTGTGATCTTTTCTCAAATGCCACCCATTCTTATCCAATTTTATTAAATACGGTAAATAACTCAAATGTTTTCAATAATAAAATTAAGACCACTTGTTATGTAACTGGCTGGGGCCATCCTTCAGGAATTGTATTAAGTGGAACTTTTTACAATAATATCTCTAACAATAATGTCATAACAAATGATTCCAATTGTATCTACCTTACCGGCTATCTCGGTGGAGGAGATATGGGTCAAGGTGGTGGTGTAAATGCATATAACCTCATTTTTAACAATACTATTCATAGTATGAGGGGAATTGAATGGGCACTTGATGAAGGTAATAAAACTCCATTGCCTTCTTCATTTACTTATGGTATTCAAGTAATGGGAGCGCATAATGATATAATTAATAATACTATTTATAATGTTTACAGAGGCATAGGTGCTACCCAATCAGGCAATAAAATTATAGGAAACGTCCTTTCCAATATCCATGGTACTTGGTATAGTGGAAATACAAATGATGATGGTGGGGACTATGCAATATATGTAACTACCAATTCCCTTGTGAAAGATAATATTATTTCAGATTCTAATATTGATGCAAGCGGTGCAGTTATTTATGCAGCTAAAAATTCCACTGTAAGCGGCAATATCATTAGAAACTGTATTGGGGTAGGAGTAAATGCAAATGGTAATGATGTCACCATTACAGATAACATTTTTAATCTTAGTGGGTATGGAGTGTACATTAAAGGTAATTTCTCAGATATCAATATAGAATCAAACATTATAGATTCTGGTGATTACCAATCAGTTTATTTAGAAAGAGGTACAAGATTTTCTTTCCCTCATGACATTATTATACAGAACAACACTTTTTACAGTACTGCAACCGAAGCTATTTATAAAGATAATATCTGTACAAACATTTTAGAAAGCAACAATATTATAATAGGTACTTCAGGAGAGCCAATCATTGATGATGAAACTCTTCATTTAATCAATGAAAACAACTTCTATAAGTATTTCTCATTGACTGGGGCATTCAATAATCTAATCAATGATAATGACACTATAATCTTTTTAGGAAGCTTTTCAAGCAAAGGAAAATTGAATATCAATAAAAAAGTCACTATTCTAGGATTAAATGCAGTGTTTGAAGACACCACATTCATAATTGAGGACAATGATGGTGTAATCATTGAAAACATTACCATAAACAATCCAAATACAATACTCGATGATCGTTTATGGGGTATTCAAATAAGCAAATCCAATAATGTAACAGTTAAAGGCTGTAACATTTCAATTTATGATCCATATTCCTCATTTGCCATTTATGTCTTGGATTCTGATGATTGCAAGATAATCAATAACAGTTTGGAAGCGAAAGGAAATTACTTCACTGTAGGATTATTCTCATTCAATTCAACAAATCTTTTGATTGATGGGAACTCAATCAAAACCATTGGTCCTGGTGAAACTTACCTTTGCAATGACCAAAGCTGTTTGAATATATTAATTAAAGGAGTGACAATCTGTCCAGACGGCACTATCATATGTCCTGATGGAACACAATATAATCCTGGAGAATATGAGATTTGCGCTGACGGAACCATAATTTGCCCAGATGGAACCACTATCTGTGCAGACGGAACTACTATTTGCGCTGATGGTACTCAAATCTGTGCAGATGGAACCATGATCTGTGTGGATGGAACTACTATTTGTGCTGACGGAACCATAATATGTGCAGACGGAACACAATACAGTCCTAGTGAATACACTACCTGTGCTGACGGTTCCATTATCTGTCCGGATGGAAGAGTAATTTGTATAGACGGAACTATTTATGGTGCTGATGAAATGACTATTCTTGACAATGGAACTAGAATTTGTCCTGATGGTACCGTTCTTTGTCCAGATGGCACTGTTTTATGTACTGATGGTTCTACCATCTGCCCTGATGGAAGAACAATTTGTGCTGATGGAACAATTATCTGTGCAGATGGATATAAAATTTGCACTGATGGTAGTATAATGTGTCCGGATGGAACCGTTTACAGTCCTGAAGAATGTACTTATGATGGAACCACTATTATTTGTCCGGATGGAACTCAGATTTGCGCTGATGGAAAGGTTATCTGTCCTGACGGAACTGTAATCTGTCCTGACGGTACTGGAGGCACTGGTCTATTGGATGGAGTAATTCCAGGAACCCATATGATTTCTGGCCTATTCAGAACATACGGTGTCTTATTTGTCCATTCATCAAACAATATTTTCACAAACAATATTGTTAATGTAAGCTCAGCTCTTGATCCTTTCTATAAATTGAATGAGTCATGCAACACTATCGCAGGAGTGTTCATCCATTATGGCGGTTTCAACAACACCATTGCAGGAAACAACATTACTCTTGATTCAAATGACCCGGTCATTTATGGTATAGGTATAGTTGGAGCAAGTTCAAACAGCACTGCAATAGGATCTAAAAACAATTCATTTGTCAACAACAATGTCTTCATCAAAGGTCCTTTCCATGGTGTTGGAATCTATTTAGGATACAAGGCAATCAATTCAACATTTGCAAACAGTTTCACAATCAATGCAATCAATGCACATGAAGTCGTTAACCGCACTCTAGTTGAAAATGATGAGAATAATCTTGATGGAAACACCTTTGATATAATAACTCCACATAATACAGTTTTATCTGTTTCAAATGCTTCCTTCAAATGGAACAATGAAAATAAAACTGTTGTTATAACCCTTAAGGACATTAATGGAAATGCAATTGGAGAGAGAACAGTTGTTTTCACACTTAATGGCGTAAATTACACTGGAGTAACCAATTCCTTAGGTGTGGCTACTGTTAAAGTAGGCATATCCAAAGTCGGAACCTATGATATTGTGGCTTACTTCAATGGTGATGAAATGCTTATAGCATCCACCGCTACAGGAAAAATGACTGTAAATAAGGACAGCACAAGTCTATCCTCATCTGGAAAGACTTATACAGTTACTGCGAGTCCGAAATCCATTACAGTCACCTTGAAGGACGCAAGCGGAAAGGCAATTGCAAACAAAAAGATTACAGCAACCGTAAACGGTAAGACCTATACTGCTACAACCAATTCAAAAGGTGTGGCTACCTTCAAGTTAAAATTGACTGCTGTAAAGACATACACTGTAAGCCTTAAGTTTGCAGGAGACAGCTACTACACTGCAAGCAGCAAGTCCCTAAAGGTTAAGGTCACAAAGACCAAGACCAAATTGACTGTACCTAAGAAGACTTATAAGAAGTCTGCAAAGGTTAAGAAATTAACTGCAACCTTAAAGGATCAAACTGGAAAGGTCATCAAGTCCAAAAAGGTTACTTTCACTGTCAACGGCAAGAAATACACTGCAAAAACCAATAAGAAAGGTGTAGCTACTGTAAAGGTTAAACTCTCTAAAAAGAAAACCTACAAGGTTACAGTTAAGTTTGCTGGTGACAAGACTTACTATGCGGTTAAAAAGACTGGTAAAGTTGTAATAAAATAGATTTTCAAATAATGATTAAGTCAAATGAAATAATTTGAACTTAATTATTTTATTTTCTTTATTTTTATGGTGATTGAATGATAAATATTGGAAATGCTTTGATTTTTTCAGATGAAGCTGCCTTTCAGGGATCAAACAATGGCTTATTTGCATTTTTCTCAAATACTAATGGTGCTGGCTTTCCTATACTGGATAGTTCATTGACTGCTATTACACAGGCATTGCAGATACCTGTAATCATTCTTTTAATAGCATTTTTAGTATTCGCTGTATATACTTTAGGAAAGCTTCTAGCAGAACACCTTTCTCGTAAGAAAGTACCTGTTAGCTTAATCAAAGAAATGATTTACTCAATCTATGATGCAGAGTCTGCTGAAGACATTAAAAATGTAGTCAATAATGCAGATATTCAAAAGTCTCAAAAGAGAATTTTATCTGAACTGGCAGAGTCAGAGCATCTTGGTAAAAAGTCAAGGGAAACATTGGCTCGTAGATTGATTGATAATGAAGAGGATAAGATTGCACAAAACCTCAACAAGACTGACATTGTCACTAAAATTGGTCCGACCCTTGGATTGATGGGTACTTTAATCCCTATGGGTCCAGGTCTTGCAGCATTAGGTACCGGTGATGTAACCACACTTGCAAGTGCAATTACAATTGCATTCAATACAACAGTTATTGGTATTGGATCTGGTGCTATTGCATACTTTGCATCTAAATTGAGACGCAGATGGTTTGGTGAATACCTTGCCAACTTGGATGCTTTGATGGATGCGATTTTAGATAATATTGACAAGAGAGATGAGAGACTTAAATAGTCACTGAAGTGATTGAAAATTTACAATATACTTTTGAAAACAATAATTTTAATTAATTGTTTTTAGAAAACAAGCTTTTATATTGTATACAATATATTTAAAAAATTTTACAATAGATTAGAATTCATATGGTTTAAAATTTGAAAATTTTATAAGGATTTCATATATTATGGTGATTATTATGGCTCGTCGTCGAGGAAAAGGACGTTTTGATAGTGAGGAAGAAGACCCTATGGCAGGTACAGCTAACCTTGTGGATGCAATGTTGGTTATTGCTGTAGGCTTGCTTGTATTTCTAGTGCTTGCTTGGAATATGCAAAGCGTTTTATTTAATGAACAATTGACTCAAGAACAGAAGGAAAAGGTCATGGAAGCCATGAATCAGGAAGTGACTGAGGTTCAAGAGGGACAAATATTAAATGAAACTCCAGATACAAGCAATCAGACTGGACAAGGCTATACTGAGATGGGTAAGGTCTATAAGGATCCATCTACGGGTAAGCTGATTATGGTTCAGAATAAGACTAATTAATCTTTCTTCTGTTTTTATTTTTATTTTTTATTTTTTTAATTTTTATTTTAACTTTTTTTAATATTTTTACTATTTTTAAATTTTAATTATTTATACTAGAAAATATAAATTATTGGTAATGGTAAGCCGAAGACAGCTGCTGGTTTTATAACTAGGGAAACTCCGCACATCATATAGACTGTAAAGTTGAAAGACTTATGCTGAGAAGTATGACTCTGGAGCAGAAACGACACGGCCTTTGATGTATGACAATGATGCTTGACTGATGGACATTAAAGGAATCGGTGAAACGGCCAATCTACAGGATGCAAGAACAAATATGCTGATGACCTCTAAGGGAAGCAGAGTAGTTCGCTAAGATGAATGCTGTATAAAACAGAATGTGGGTTACTCTCGGCAGACCATTATTTTCTCTATTTTCATATTAATTTTTATTTAGAATATTCCAAATTTCAATTATTTTTGTAGCGGTGTATTCTATCTCTTCTTTTGTGTGAGTGGCCATCACGGTCAATCTTAGTCTGCTCTCACCTTTAGGAACAGATGGTGGTCTGATAGAGGATACTAAAATTCCCTCTTTTTCAAGCTCTTTTGAGATTTTGTTTGCCAATTCTGCAGGACCTATGATGATTGGTATGATTGGTGTTTCTCCATCAACTATATTTAATCCTGCATTAGTTAGGAGTTCTCTCATCAGGCTTGTGTTTGAATTTAGATCATTTAAATATTTTTCACTATTTTCCTTTAATAGATTTAATGCAGCATTTGCACTAGCTATTGTAGCTGGAGAAAGTGCTGTTGAGAATATGAATGGTCTTGACTTGTTTATAAGATAATCTATGTAGACTTGTTTTCCACAAACAAATCCTCCTTCTGATGCAAGTGCCTTGCTTAAGGTTCCTATTTGCAAATCAACTGAGTCAGTTAAGTCAATTCCAGTCTTGTCCTTATAGTATTCAACTGTTCCCTTACCTGTTTTTCCGATAACTCCAGTCGCATGTGCCTCATCGATTATAAGAGTGCAGTTGTATTTGTCAGCTATTTCTACAAGTTCGGGAAGTGGGGCTATGTCTCCATCCATACTGAATACTCCATCGCTCACAATAAATAGGTTGGAATCTTTTTTGGATTCAATTTCATCTAAAATAAGATTCTCGAGGTCTTTTGTATCCTTATGCTTGTAGACTTTAACTTTAGCTTTGGAGATTCTTGTTCCATCTATAATGCTTGCATGATTCAATTGATCAGAGAATATGACATCATTTTCTTTTGTAAGAGCATAAATCACTCCTAAATTAGTCATATATCCTGTATTAAAAATAAGTGTGGCTTCAACGTTTTTAAACTCTGAGATATTGTTTTCAAGCTCTCTAGCCTCAAAAGAAGCTCCAGTTGTCAGTCTTGAACCTGTTGAACCGGTTCCATATTCACTTGTTTCTTGAGCTGCTTTAATTACATCACCATGATGTGTTAAGCCAAGGTAGTTATTGGTTCCAAAAACAAGAAACTCTTTGCTTTCCTTATCAATGGCCTTTGTAGAACTGATAAACCTTAAGTCATCTACTGTTCTCTCTAAATCATTGTTTTTGAGTTCCTCCAACTCTTCATTTAATTGGCTTTCAAGATTCGGATTCATAATATCATCAAATTTAAGATCTTATTCTATAAGCACTACTTGTTTTTCAAGATAATCTATTAAATCATCTAAAGTGTAATCATCATTCAATTGATTGGTGTCAACAAAGAATGCTCTTCCTCCAATAGGATTTCCTTCATCCTTTAGGATAGGGATACGTTCATAATTGTCCTTTGTTCCAACATATCCTATTACATAACTTGGGTCATCGGACCAGCATAATTCTGCGACTATTCCTTTGCAGCTTGCTATTTTGGATGCAAGAATCAGTGCCTCTTCAAGATGGAGACCTTCCCTTCCATCATTTTTCAATGATTCCTGATATTCTGTAATGTCTGCACTAGCTATTCCAGTTACTCTGACTCCCTTGATTCCTTTATTGTCTATTCTGTCGCCTGTGTCCTTATCAATAAGCATGGCTCCATGCATGCTTTCTTCAAGGTCTTGTAAATTTTGGATAGCCATTTCTGCAGATTCTTCACTCACTGCATTGTCCATTAATAATTCCTTCGCAAGATCCAATCCATCTTCTTTGGATTCTACATGATGCTCATTAATGTTTAGTCTTTTCTTATAGATGATATCCTCTTCATCTATTTTTTCAATCTTTAAATTTATAAAGTCTGGCTTTCCTCTCTCATGAGTGATTGCCCTTCTGTAAACATTGATCAATTCCTCTTCAATTTCATCTTCTCTTAAAATACGTTCTGCTCCAGAGATATGTTTTCCCCCTTCTTCATGAGGGCCTCCCTTTGAAGATCGCATTTTTATACTGTACATCATAAAATCTTGCCTAATAATTTTTACTATAATCTATTTGTTTTTTATAATTATTAATATTTGACATGATTTTGTCATGAAGATTCCAATTTTGACATGATGATTTTTTGCTAAAAATTTTCATTTAACTTAATTGATTTAAGGTAATCTTAAAATGATGGTTTGGCATATAAACTATATTTTAATTATGTATAACTATTATTAAATTGAATTATTTTACAAATTATATATTTTAAATTGACAGTATCTACATAACAAGCTATAAATTTTTAATTTTAGTAAAATTTTATAAAAAATAGGGTCGAAAAATAAGATAATAAATATAGAGTAAAAATAGAAAATTGATAAAATTTGAAAAGTTAAAATTTAAAAAAATAAGAAAATCAGATGTTTGAATTAAACATCTATTGATTAGTAAAATTGTTTAGTTATTGATGGCATCTTTAACCTTGTCAAAGATTCCCTTTTTGTAGACTTTTATTTCGTCCCCACTGATTTCCCCAAATTGAATCAAAAGCTTTTTCTGTTCTTTGGAGAGTTTTTGTGGAACAACCACAGTTATGTTCACATAAAGGTTACCTTTTCCTGCACGTCTCATGTAAGGCATACCTTGGTCCCTTAATCTGAATGTGGTTCCGCTTTGGGTTCCAGGTGGAATCTTAAGCTCGACTTCCCCATTGATTGTTGGAATGTCTACAGTGTCACCTAAACTTGCTTGGACGAAACTGATTTGCTTTTCATAGTAGAGGTTTGCACCATCCCTTTCGAAGTATTCATGTCTTTTAATGTAAATCTCAACGTAAAGGTCTCCATTTCCGCCGCCAACATCTCCAACATTACCTTCACCAGAGACTCTTAAACGGTTTCCGCTTTCAACACCTGCTGGGATTTTAATGTTGAGGGTCTTGCTTTCCTTAATGGTTCCTCTACCTTTACAGTTGTGACATGGCTCCTTGATGATTTTACCGGTACCATTACATTCACCACATTGCACAACATTCATAACTTGTCCAAATAGGCTTTGTCTGATTTGTTTTCTTTGACCGGTACCTCCACAGACAGGACAGGTCTCCACTTCACTTCCAGGTTCCGCCTTGGAACCTTCACAAACTGGGCAGAATACATCGTGTCTTATAGTGACTTCCTTATCAGCACCATTAGCTGCTTCCTCTAAGGTGATTTCGACTTCAGTGTAAATGTCGCTTCCTCTTCTTGGGCCAGAACTGCGAGACCTTGATCTGCCAGTGCCAAATCCGAATAAGTCGAAGATATCTTCTATTCCTCCTCCTCCTCCAAATCCTTGGAAGATGTCTTCAAAGTTTACGTTTCTAAAGATATCCTCATTAGAGAATCCTTCCATACCTGCATGACCGAATTGATCATATCTTTGTCTTTTCTCTTCATCAGATAAAACAGCGTAAGCTTCACTGATTTCCTTGAATTTTTCAGTAGCTTCTTCTTTTTTATCCTCTTCCACAACATCAGGATGGTATTTTCTAGCTAATTTACGGTAAGCCTTTTTAATCTCTTTCTCATCAGCGGTTTTGTCCACTCCGAGAACTTCATAATAGTCACGCTTCTCTGCCATTTCGTCACCTATAAACATTAATTGATAATTGGTTATTTAATAATTCATGATTTTTTTTTTTAATGATTCATATTAATTTTTAAAAATAGTATTGAACTATTAATTAAAATTTAATTAAATCACCTAACAATAATTTTTTCATAAAATAAAATAATTTAATTAAATTTTAACTAATGATAAGTTACTAAATTAATTATTAGTTAATTTTAATATTTAAACTTAATTTAATTTACACAAGTTTTTGATTCTTTCTCTCTATCTTTAATAATAAATTAATAAAAAGAATTCTTTAGACATTAAAAGGTTGTAAGTGGCTAAGAAAAATCAAGGAGGAATGTCTAAAAGAATTCAATTTATCATTTCTATTTTTTGAGAGGTTATAAGTAAATATGACAAATCAAAAAATAAATAGATTAAAAATCTTATTAAAATATTTTAATAATCATTTTAATCTACCACTAATTTGATTCAAATCTATTTTTTCTCTTCGAATTCAGCATCAATAGTGCCGTCATCGTCATCTTGTGGGCCTGCTCCTGCATTAGGATCAGAACCTGTTGCTCCAGCTGCACCTTGTGCTGCTTGTTGAGCTGCTGCAGCTTCTTGGTAGATTCTAGCACCGATGTCTTGAACTACTTTGGTAAGTTCATCGGTTTTCTCTTTGATTACTGCAATATCATCGCCGCTGATCAATTCTCTAAGTTCTGCAACTAATCTTTCAATGTTGGATCTTTCGTCATCAGAGACTTTGTCTTTGATTTCATCTTCATTGATGGTTTTTTCTGCAGTGTAGATCATTGAGTCAGCATTGTTTCTAACTTCAATTTCTTCTTGTTTCTTTTTGTCTGCTTCAGCGTTCATTTCAGCTTCTTTTACAGCTTTTTCGATTTCCTCATCAGTCAATTTGGTAGAAGAAGTGATGGTAATTGATTGTTCCTTACCTGTTCCTTTGTCTTGAGCAGTTACATTGATAATACCGTTTGCATCAATATCGAAGGTTACTTCAATTTGAGGCATTCCTCTTGGTGCAGGAGGTATTCCCACTAATTGGAATCTTCCAAGAGTGGTGTTGTCTGCTGCCATTTTTCTTTCCCCTTGAACTACGTGAATGTCTACAGAAGGTTGGTTATCCGCTGCAGTAGAGAAGATTTGAGATTTTTTAGCAGGAATTGTAGTGTTTCTTTCAATAAGGGTAGTTGATACTCCACCTAAGGTTTCAATACCTAAGGATAATGGGGTAACGTCTAAGAGAACTAAGTCTTTAATTTCTCCAGCGAGCACTCCACCTTGAATAGCTGCACCCATTGCTACACATTCCATTGGGTCAATTCCTCTTTCTACAGGTTTTCCAATGAAGTTTTCTACGAATTTTTGTACGATTGGCATTCTGGTAGGTCCACCAACAAGGATGATTTTATCAATATCATTTTTGGTCATTTTAGCATCGTCTAATGCTTGTTTGATAGGTTGACCACATTTGTTTACGATAGGATCTACTAATTCTTCTAATTTTGCTCTGGTTAAATTGTTAATTAAGTTGTGAGGTTTACCATCTGCTCCCATGCATATGAATGGTAAGTTTACTTCACTTGTTAAGGTAGTGGACAATTCGATTTTTGCTTTTTCAGCTGCTTCTCTTAATCTTTGAACAGCTTGGTCATCGTTCATTAAGTCAATTCCGGTTTCAGCTTTGAACTGGCTTGCTAAGTAGTTCATTAAAGCATTGTCCATGTCGGTACCACCGAGTTGAGTGTCCCCACTGGTAGATTGTACTTCGAATACTCCTCCACCAAATTCCATAATGGTTACGTCTAAGGTACCTCCACCTAAATCGAATACTAAAATGTTTACGTCATCATCGTCATCTTGCTTGTCGATACCGTAAGCTAAACTTGCTGCAGTTGGTTCGTTTACAAGTCTTACTACATCAAGACCTGCAATGGTTCCTGCGTCTTTGGTTGCAGTTCTTTGGTTGTCGTCAAAGTAAGCAGGTACGGTAATAACTGCCTTTTCGATAGGTTCTCCTAAGAAGGATTCTGCATCTTTTTTGATCTTTTGCAAGATTTTTGCAGAGATTTCTTGTGGAGTGTATTGTTTGCCTTGGATAGTTACTTTGTAATCGGTACCCATTTTTCTTTTGATTGCACTGATGGTGTTTTCTGGGTTAGTTACAGCTTGTCTTCTTGCTGGTTCACCAACTAATTGTTGGCCATCTTCAGTGAATGCAACATAACTTGGGAATGCTTTACCGTATTGGCTTGCACCTTCTGCACTTGGAATTACGGTAGGTTTACCACCAACAAGTACAGATGCTGCAGAGTTACTAGTACCTAAGTCAATTCCAATAATTTTTTCTTTTTTAGTATCAGACATAGTTTTCACCTTTACATTTTGTTTTTTTATAAAAGTTATTTTGATTTTTTTAATTTTCAAATATTTCAATATTTAATGTATTTTTAAGTTTCAAAATATTTGATTGAAGAAATTATTTTAGTTTTTTTAATTTTAAAATAATTTATAAATATAAATTTTAATTTTTAATTATAGTTTATTCTTCTTTTTTAGCTTTTTTGCAAACTCTAACTTTAGAGTATTTGATTACCTTATCCTTTAAGGTGTATCCTTTCATAAGTTCATCAACGATTTCGTTGTTTTCATGATCTGGACTGTCTACAGTAAGCAAAGCTTCATGCTTGAATGGGTCGAACTTTTCTCCTACTGCAGGAATCTCTTCAACACCTTCTTTTTCTAAAGCATTTTTCATTTTAGAATAAATTAATTCCAAACCTTCTCTAAGTTCCTCTTCATTGCTTGAGTTTTCAAGAGCCCTTTCCATATCCTCATAGATATCCAGGAATTTAACAATAAGGCCTTCATTTGCATATCTTATTAAGTCCTGCTTTTGTTTTTCTCCTTGTTTTCTAAAGTTATCAAAGTCTGCTTGAAGTCTTTGAATATGGGATTTAAGCTCTATGATTTCTTCATCTTTCCTCTCAAGGTCTTTGTTTAATTTATCTAATTCGCCGTCTTCACTTTCATCATCTTTTGATGGCTTTTCTTCGCCATCTTCTTGTGAAGACTCATCTTTAGATTCAGAAGGGCTTTCTTCTTTTTCCTGAAGTTTGGATTGATCTTCATCATCAATTTCTTCTTCAGATTTTTTAGTCTCATTTTTCTTAGCCATTTATTCACCTTTAATGAATTTATCATAAAGTATTATAATAAGAGAAAGAGAGCGATAAGCTCCTTTAATATTTTGACTTTAATCAAAGAATTTTAGATTTGTAGTTTCTATCATATGGGTTAATAGAAAAGTGTTTATGATTTTTAGATTTAGAGTGTGTACTTAAATCTAATAAAATCTTTGTTTATAGTGTGATTTTTTAAGAGGATTTTGAAATGTTCTTTGATTTGTGTTTATCCAGTTCGTTATTATTTATTAGAATTTTATAGGTTTCTCATAATAACTCTTTGAGTTTAGGTCATTTATGAATAGAACTTTGATTTTTTGATTTGTTTAAGTCCTGCTTTTAATAAATAACCATTGGATTTAGATTTTATTTTGTCAATTTATATTAAAGTAACAAAATGTTATCTTTCTCTATACTTATTATAGTAACAAAATGTTATATAAAGATTTCGGTTTTTAGTAACAAAAAGTTAATATAATACTTATGCCCATATTTTAGTATAGAGATATTAATATGAAAATATTAATTCAAATATTGTATAGGAATATCAATTATAAATAAATTGTAATATTAATATTAATTACTTTTTTAAAATTATGGAGGTCAAATAATGGAACATAACCAAAATCAACAGGATGTTGATATGGAAGCGATTCTTGATGTTATGGGATGTAAGACTAGACGTGATATCATGGATCTCTTAAGGGAAGAGCCAAGATTTGTTAGTGAAATATCTCAAGAGCTCCAAATAGGTCAGAAAGCTATCATTGAGCATTTAAGGGCTATGGAAGATGTCGGTATTTTAACATCTTCAACAAAAAAAGTGGTTAGAGGTCGTCCACGTAAGTATTATGATATGCCAAATGATGTGAATGTGCATATTACAATTACTAAAAACTCATTCAATGTATCTTTTTCTGAAGATTTATTAAATCCTCATAATGATATCAAACAGTTGCCTTCTGGTGATGAATGGTCTAAGTTATTGGATATTGAAAAAAGAATTGATCAAGGTCATACAGAAGCTATTGAGGAATTGAAAGCCCAAATACGTTTATATGACAACTTAAAGGAAAGAGCAGAATACATTTTAGAAAGAACTTATAATAGATATTAAATTATTAAGATAATTATTTTATAATTATTTTTATAAAGAATATTAAAAATTAATATTTATTATCTTTTTATTCTCTTTTCATTTTTCTTTCACTTTTTTTATAAAAAATAGAATCAATAAAAAAATAGTATTATAAATAATATATATTTAATATTTTATTTTATCTTATTTTCACTCAACTTATTTTCAAAGATTATTTAAATTTACTCCAGCAACTATTGCTTGTCCTAAGGATACTGATCCGTCACCTGGACAGGAGTTGATGTGTTGGATAAATTCAAATCCTTCTTTTTCTATTGCATCCTTGATATGTGCTGTTATTGCTTCGTTATAGAATACTCCACCGGTTGCACCAATTGTTTTGATTCCCTTTTCCTTAGCGGATTCTATAGCAAGCTTTGCAAGTCCAATGCTCACTGCCTTTTGACCTGCAACAGCTATCTTATTAAGGTTTTCTCCCTCTTCAATCTTGTCAACAACATATCTCATTATTGCGGTAGTGTCAAGGACCATTCTTTTTCCATTCTCATCTTCATATTCCTTGATGATTATTGGGAAATCTTCGAGGGTATCCTCTTCCTTGTACTCATATGCATATGATTCCAATTTCATGGAAGCTTCCCCTTCGTAGCTGCGTTTATCACATATGTGGAGTGCAGTTGAAACAGAGTCGAGAACTCTTCCTGTACTGGTGTTTATACCAACGTTAAGATTGGTTTCCAGTTGCCTGAACAGGCTTTTTATTTCAATTGCCCCATGTTGGAAAGAGTCAATGTAATCATTATTCAATAGTTCCTTTACATAGTCTTCAGTGTACTTTTCACTTTCGTAGTCACTGTTAGGATTAGACAATATTGCTGCCATCATTCTCACAGGATATTTGGTACATAAGTCTCCACCTGGCATCTTTTGAGGCATTAAGGAAGCTGTTCTTTCATATTCCTTAATGTTTGTGTATAATATTTCCCCTCCCCATGAGTTGCCGTCTCCACCATATCCTACTCCATCTGCAGCTATGATGATCATTTCATTGTTTTGGTCATTTGTGTAATGGTCATTCAACAGTGAGATTCCATGAGCATGATGGTGCTGAACTGGAATAAGTGGGCAATCGTATTTTTCGGCATATTCCTTTGCCAATCTTGTTGTAAAGAATTGCGGGTGCAAATCGCAAGCTATTGCATCGAAACTGTCTGTTTTTGTAATTCTCATCATATGCTTGATTGCTTCTTGCAGGAATTCATAGGTTCTGTACTTGTTTGTATTTCCAATATGCTGTGATACATATGCTTTTGAGTTCTTAAGGATTGTAAATGTAACATCAAGTTCAGGACCAAGTGCAAGAATGTTGAGATTATCAAATTCAGGATTAAGATTGGTGTATTTTCCTTTCAAGTCATAAGGCTCTGGAGTGTATCCTCTTGAACGTCTGATGAATGCAAGCTCATTGTTTCTGAATCTTGCAACTGAATCATCGCATCTGTTCAATATCCTTCTGTTGTGAATGAGGTAATAGTCAGCTATTGTATCGAGATTCTTGAGTATTTCCTCATTTGTAATCATCATTGGCTCCCCAGGAACATTTGCTGAAGTCATGATGTAAGCGGGAGTTTCTGTGTGGTTGAATAATAGATGATGCAATGGAGCATATGGCAACATCACTCCAATGTTATGTAGTCCTGGTGATACTGACTGTGCAAAATCATAGTTTTCATTCTTTTTTAAGATTACAATAGGCCTTTCTTTTGATAATAATGTCTCTTCTTCTGCATCGGATACAATTGCATACCCTTTAACCGTTTCAATGTCTGGACTCATTACTGCAAATGCTTGGTTTTCCCTACCTAACCTTTCCCTTAAAAGGCTTACAGTATTCTCAAGCATTACATTTGCCACTAAATGAGTTCCACCAATTCCCTTGATTGCAAATATTTTTCCTTCATCAAGGAGTCTTGCAGTCTCTTCCAATTGGTCTTCACAATCAACCTTAACTGGAGTTTGGTTATCATTCTTATATAATTCCAATGATGGTCCGCAGACTTCACAGCAACTTGCTTCTGCATGATAACGTCTATCCAATGGGTTTTTGTATTCCACTTCACATTCATCGCATAATGGGAAATCATCCATAGTGGTCTTATCTCTATCATATGGAACGTTTTCAATTACTGTAAAACGAGGTCCGCAATCGGTACATGCATTGAATGGATAATTGTATCTTCTGTTGTTTGGATCGTTTATCTCTTCCAAACACTTATCGCAGATTGCCAAATCAGGTGGAATGACGGATGTTCCAGAAAAACTGTCTGAACTTTCCTTAATTGTAAAATCAGCATATTCTTCCTCATCTGCAAGCTCTTCAGTTTCCAGATTGTTTATTTTAGCTATTGGCGGAAGCTCATTCTGGAGTTTGAATATGAAATCAGCTATTTTTTCGTCTGAACCTTGGATAATTATCTCTACGACATTTCCCAAGTTTCTGACATAACCTGCCAGTTCCAATTCAGTAGCTATCCTATATACGAAGGGTCTGAATCCTACTCCTTGCACAATCCCTTCAACCAATACCTTTTCTGTTTTCATGGTCACCATCTAAAATAAAATCATAAATAAAAATTAATAATAATAAAAAATATCATAATTAATAATCAATATAATAATTATATATTATAGTAATTATAAATCTTTTTAATATAATATTTTCTATTTACTGATAAATTTATTTTATAATGTTTGTGATAAAATGAAAGAAATTCTTAAAAGTCTTGCTGAAGGTAAAATATCAATTGAAGAATGTGAGACTCTTTTAAAGGCTGAAAGCATTCGCCAATTAGATGATGTGGCTCAAATTGACACTTCCCGTAAGGATAGGACTGGATTTCCAGAAGCTATTTTAGCTGATAGCAAGGATTATGATGATCTCTTGACCATTATAAAACGATTTTTTGAAAAACAGGAATCTGATAGTGATTCAATTGAATTAAAAAACAATATCATAATTACAAGATTATCTGGGGAAAGATATGGGGCATTGGAAAAGGATTTGGATTATCTTTTTGAAAAGGGAATCAAGTTTGATTACAATAAGCGAGCTAAGATTCTGATAATCTATAAGGATTCTTTAGTTGACTTCAATTCTGAATATGGCAAGGTAGGACTTTTGACTGCAGGAACCTCTGACATCCCAATCGCTGAGGAAGCGAAAGTTATCGTTGAACAGGGAGGATGTGAAGTCATCAGTTCCTATGATATCGGTGTTGCAGGAATCCATAGGCTATT
This sequence comes from Methanobrevibacter ruminantium, assembly GCA_004553595.1. GTDB lineage: Archaea > Methanobacteriota > Methanobacteria > Methanobacteriales > Methanobacteriaceae > Methanobrevibacter > Methanobrevibacter ruminantium_A. The sequence goes on from SFKZ01000001.1 coordinate 397,592, forward strand.
CCCACAGATTGCACATATGGTTGAACAGGATGTCTGTGCATTTATTGTCTGTGCAGGAATGGAGGGGGCATTGCCTTCTGTAGTTGCAGGATTGGTGGATGTTCCAGTCATTGCGGTTCCAACATCTGTAGGTTATGGAATAGGTGCAGATGGGAAGGCAGCGCTTTATTCAATGTTGCAGTCCTGTGCTCCAGGATTGTCTGTTGTAAATATTGACAATGGATTCGGTGCAGGAGTTTGCGCTTTGACCATTGCTAAGAACATTGCTAAAAAGGTAAGAATGTCTAAAGAGTAGATTTTTTATTTTATATTATTTTTTATCAATTTTGATTATTTTCAATTGTATTATTTTAATATTTTAATTAAATTAATTTTTTATATTGGTGTTTATATTGATTTTTAGAGATTTCAATCCGGAAATTCATGATGTTTATAAAGTGGCTGAATTAATCTATGATGTTGATTATAGAACATTCAAGAATGTTTTCAAATCAAAGGAAGAAGGTGTGGAAGCCATTAAAAATAGATTGCTTCTGATTGATTTTGCAGAAGATGCCGAAGCGAATGAAAATGACTTGTTCTATGTCTTCTTTGATGATGAAGACACTGAGGAAAAGGAAATCATTGGAATGTTCAATGGTGGAAAAGGAGTCCAGCATTCTCTTTTTGGAGATATAAAAAATCAATTCAAAACCCTTAAGTTCTCTGAAGCATTAGGTCTTTCCAAGGTTTCTTTCATGGATAATTTCGTTTTGGTTGATGTTGAAGATGATGACTTTTACATTTGTGAATTAGCCATTTGCTCCAATCAAAGGGGAAAAGGTTATGGGACAGAAGCTTTAGATCAATTGATTCGCCTTGCAAAGGATTTGGATTGCAAAAGAGTGGTTTTGGATGCAGACTTTAGAAATGATGGCGCTTTCAGGCTATACAGTTCTAAAGGATTTAAGATATTCAACAGAAAATCATTTGGTGTTCCGGGTAAAAAAAGAGGGATGCGTAATATGGAACTAATCCTTAAATAGATATTTCCGCTATTATTTTTTTATCACTTAAATTTATTCGTAAGCCATAAAACTAATTATTCTTTCATAAAAAAAGAAGATGGTTTTTGAAAGAGTTATTTTCTTCTTCTTTCAAATTCTTCTAGAATTTCATCAAATTCCACTCCTTTGTATGCTAAAAGGAGCAATGTATGAAATATCAAGTCAACAGATTCATAAACCAAATTCTCATCATTTTTAGAAGCGATGAGAGTTTCTCCACATTCTTCAGCTATTTTTTCAAGAATTTTATCCTCAGCCTTTTTATCGCTGTCTTTCATGATCTTTGAGGTGTATGAGTCTATTGGTGAATCTCTACGACTTTCCAATACTTCATAAACATCTCTTAAAATCTTGTCATCTACCATCAATTCACTTCCAATATGCTTAGTGTTTTTGTTGTGTATTTTTAATTGTTTCAGTTAGTGCAATCAATGGATGTTGATCATCATCAATGATGGTTATGTCATCAAATGAATTCAATCCTTGTTTTTCAGCGGTTTTTTCCATACCTAACTTAATGTCCTTATGGAAATCCACAACATAGGAATCAATCTTATCCAATCCTAATTTTACAGAAGCAACTGCTCTGTGGTGCCCATCCACTAAAATGTATCTTTCACCACTTTTAACAACGATGATTGGTTCTGCCAATCCTTTTTCAAGTTCATAGGTTCTTCCTTGCAATTCATCAGCGTAAACCCTATCCTGTGTAGGTCTGATTTTATTTACAGGAACTTCCTCTCTTGTTAATGTGGTTTTAATGTCATAGAGCTTTTCCATGGTTTCCTTAAATGCATTGACTTTAGTTGGAGTTGACCTTTCAATATGTGATCTTACAATATCTGTGTTGGTCATAATTCCTTTCACATGTCTTTCCTTATCAACAACTGGAAGTCTTGAAATCCCATGTCTGAACATCACTCTTGATGCATCGTTAATGTGCATATCCTCTCTTGCAACGATTACATCTGTAGACATTATTCCGCTTACTTGGTCAGTTACCCAATCCTTTAGCAATAAGTCGTAAGCAGTGATTATTCCAACGATTTGTCCTTCTTCATCAACAACAGGATAACCGTCGTGCTTTGTTTGTTTCATTAATTTAATAACATCATTATTGAGAGTATCATATTTTACTGTAAATACGTCTTTTGTCATGTAGTCTCTTACAGTTGCCTTTTCTGTATCCATAATCACCCTCCTATATTGTAATTAAATTTTTGATAATCATAAAGAAAAATTGAAGAAGGTTTATTCTTCAAGCAATTCTTTTAAGATGTTTACAGTTTCTCTTGGGTCTGCTTTTCCTTTGGTTAATCTCATTACTTGACCCATCAAGAAGTTCAATGCACCTTTTTCACCGTTGTGGTAATCATCTACAGCTTTAGGGTTTTCTTCAACTGCCTGTTTAGCTGCAGCTTGAACTTCATCATCTTTTACTACACCAATCAATCCTAACTCTTCAGCTATTTGTTTTGGAGTTTGCTTGTTGTTTGGCATCTGTTCAATGATTCTTTGACCTGCTTTGGTAGTGATTTCCTTATTTAAGAGCATATTCAAGAATTCAATCAAGTCATCTGCCAAGATTCCACTTTCTGCAAAGTCAAGCTTATTGTAAGTCAATACCCTTTTAAGTTCATCTCTCATCCATTTAGCTGCAAATTTAGGGTCAACTTCTTTGGCAACTTCTTCGTAGCATTGAGCTAAATCAAGTTCTGAGGTAAGCACTTTTGCAGATTCCTCATCGATTCCATATTCAGCGACAAATCTTTTCACTTTGTTGTGTGGTGCTTCAGGCATCACATCAAGAACCTTGTTGATTTGGTCATCACTGATTTTCATTGGTGGCAAATCAGGGTCTGGGATGAATCTGTAGTCATCTGCATTTTCCTTATCCCTCATTGAAACGGTAATCATTTGTGATTCCAAGAAAGCTCTGGTTTCCTGTTTGACTTCACGACCTCTTTTCAAGAGGTTTTTCTGTCTGATCACTTCGAAGTTCAATGCCTTGTATGCACCTTTAATGGAGTTGATGTTTTTCATTTCCACTCTGTTTCCACCATTGATGGAAACGTTTACATCTGCTCTCATGGTACCTTCTCCACGAGCTCCTCCACTGTATTCCAATACTCTGATAAGCTCTTTTAAGAAGTTACGTGCCTCTTCTGGAGAGTGCATATCAGGTTCAGTTACGATTTCGATAAGTGGAATTCCAGAACGGTTGAAGTCCACAATACCTCTATCAGGTTTGTATTGTCCAGGGTCCTCTTCCATGTGAATTTCTCTGATTCTTACACCATTCAATTCCCCTTCGTAACCTATTGGTACAGAAGTTTTCTGATATCCGCAAGGCAAATCAGGGTAGTCATAGTGTTTTCTCATGAAATAAGTAAAGTTTTTATCAATTTTACAGTTAAGCATCAATGAAATCATTAAAGCGTTTTCAATAGCTTTTTCATTGGTTGGAAATGGTTTAGCACCTGGTTGGTTTAAACATACTGGGCAAACGTTTGTGTTTGCTGGTGCTTCTTGATAGTTTGTTGGACAGTTACAGAATAACTTTGAATCAGTTTCAAGTTGTACGTGAATCTCAAGTCCACACATCATATTTACGTCTATATTAATCCCTCCAAGGATTTTTAAATATTATGTTAATTGTTTTTTTAATTAAATAAGAATAAGTAGTTAATAGAAATAAGCAGTTAACTTAAGAAAAGTTATTTAAAAGTTATGTTAATTAACTATAAATTCATCTTATGTTAATTTATGTACTATTATATTTATAAAGATTTTCTTTATATAAGATATTATAATAAAACATTAGATTTTAAAATCATTAAAAATAAGAATTATATGATTTGTTAATTATTTAAATTTGTTTTTCAAGGAATCCTTAATGTATCTTTTTATGTATTGGTCTAATTTTGGGCTGATTTCACTTTTTTCAGGGCCTAATTTGCTTTTGTCTGTAAAGGTTCCCTTGAGGGTTCTTCCAGTCCATTTAACTTCCTCTTCAACTCTTTTACCATATTTGGTTCCAAACATTTTAAAGAGTGGGAACTTAGTTATTCCATTAGCTCCGCTTAAGATAAGGATTCCAATATTTGCCAAGTTGTCAGTCCATGTTCCACAGATGATTTCCAAGTCAGGAAATTCAAGTCTTATTATGGAGACTACCTTGGCATAGTATAATGATGCTGGCTGGGAACTGTTTACATACTCAGTTTCGGGGTGAGGATTTAGAGAATAAAAGATTACTCTATCAATTTTATGTGCTCTGATGTAATCCTTTAGGTATTCCACATCTTCAAAGCTTTCTCCAAGGCCTAAGATTATTGTAATCGCTTTTTTGAATCCCAAGTCTCCTGCCTTATCCAACATATCACTGATTTGATCCAATGGCTTGCTTGGGCAAACATCCTTTTGAAACTCCGGATTTGCAGCTTCAACAGCTCCTGTGATTCCTTTTATCTCAGAGCCATATTCATCCAATTCAGAGGTGATTCCTGTGTTTAGCCAGACCCCATCACCAGTGATTGAGTGTATGTTTTCAGCTATTGACTTGATTTCTGCAGTAGTGAATGATTTGTATCCTCCAGATAGGAATTCTATATTCCATCCGAGTCTGCTGCATATTTCCGCTTCAGCCAATATATTGTTCACTCTACGTTTTGCTTTAGTCGGATCTTTGATTTTGTTTTTTTGAGTGCTCATATAGCAGAATTTGCAGTCTCCCTTATCGCACCACCATGATAAAAAAACAGCTCTTTCTAAGCTTATTTCACTATATCCCTTTTTTAAGCTAAGATTATTTGCTTTGGTGATTAATTCAAGTGTTTCAATGCTGTTTATATCATTCATGGTTTCGCCTTTTGCCTTTGTCTTTCTTTAATAATTTATATTCATTCTCATATATTAAATTTATATATTAAAATTATTATTATTAAGTTTTGAAAATATTAAGTGATATTGTATTTTTTCATTTTTTTAGATTATTTTTATAGAAACATTTATATACTATGTTAATCAACATAATATTACTGTATTGTTCAGTATGTATTTTTAAAACTATGATTTGCAAGCATGGGTTGTTTTGCCGTCGTAGCTCAGTAGGTAGAGCGTTCGGCTGTTAACCGATTGGTCACAGGTTCGAGCCCTGTCGACGGCGCTTTTGGGCCCATAGCTTAGCCAGGTAGAGCGCTCGGCTCATAACCGGGATGTCATGGGTTCGAATCCCATTGGGCCCATTGTATAATCTAGTTTTATTGCATTCGTATTTTTTGCTCCGATGGTGTAGTCCGGCCAATCATTTCGGCCTTTCGAGCCGAAGACTCGGGTTCGAATCCCGGTCGGAGCATTTTTTATATTTGAAAGATATTTGGGAATCTCCTTCCCTCTCTTAGTAGCGGGGGTGTCCGAGCGGCCAAAGGAGACAGGCTTAGGACCTGTTGACGCAGGTCTACCAGGGTTCGAATCCCTGCTCCCGCATATTCTTTATTTTTTAGTTTTTATTCCTATTATGGTATTCATTTGCCGGGGTAGGGTAGGCGGTCATCCTACGGGACTGTGGATCCTGTGACTCGGGTTCAAATCTCGGCCCCGGCCCCATTTTTAAACTATTTTTATTATTTAAACTCTATTTAGATTACTTTTTATTTCATATTTTTCATTTCATTCATTAATTTTATTCATCAATTTCATTCATTAATTTTATTCATCAATTTCATTTTTTGATTACTTTTCAAATGCTCTAACTGCTTTTATTTATATGTAAAGAAATAAACTAAATATAATTAGGTTACATTTGAGTGGGTTTTAATATGGCTAAAAAAGGTTCAGCTGAAGAAAGAGATTTAGTTCACAAATTATGGGATAGAGGTTTTGCAGCTATGAGAGCCCCGGCATCTGGAGGAGCTACTAAAAAGCCGTTGCCGGATGTTATAGCTGGAAATGGCAAGACATACTTGGCTATTGAAGTAAAGACAACTACTAAAGATAAAATATATATTGATTATCCTCAAATTGATGCTCTAATAGAGTTTTCAGAGACTTTTGGTGCAGATCCATATCTTGGTGTAAAATTCAAATACACAAAATGGTTCTTCCTATCTCCGGATTTAATTGAGAAAACTAGAAATGGAAATTATAAGGTGGAGAAGAACTATTGTTTGGAAAAGGCATATGAGATTGATGAAATCTGTGGCTTTGAAAAGCAAGTCAAATTTTAATATTCCTTAAACATTCTATTCTCATTTTCCTATTTTTCATTTTCCTATTTTTGTTATTTCAAAAATTCTTATTTTATTTTTTTTATTTTATCAATAAGTTTATATATCATTAAAACATAATTTATAATACTGTATTATTATTTATGCCAAGATAGCTTAGAGGCGAAGCGGTTGGCTGCAGACCAATTACACGGGAGTTCAAATCTCTCTCTTGGCTTTAGGTTAACATATTTCATATGTTAATCTATTAAGTATGGGGTTATGGTGTAACCTGGCATCATCTGGGACTCCAGTTGTCTTTGAAGAAATACGCGTAGTCTGATAATCAGTATACATTGGTTATGTGATGACCAATTGGAGTACTGAGGCAAGAGAAATCCTAGGATCGGGGTTCAAATCCCTGTGACCCCATTTTTACTTAACTTTTTACTATTTTTATTTAGATTTTTTCAATTTTTTCATTCATATTTTATAGTATATTTTAGGTAAATTTTTCATTATTTCCATTATTTTTTTATTCTTTCTTATTTTTTTAGCCTATTTTAGGTTAAGTTTATTTACTATTCTTTAAAGAATATTTAATAGATTCTAAATTTATTTTTTTTAAGTGATATTATGGAAAAAATCAATAATGTTTATTGTATTGAAGGTGTAATGGCTGATTCCAATTCATATTTGATTGACAACACTAATTCAGATACTGAATATGATTACATTTTAGTGGATGCTGGAACTGGTCAGAGCAATTCAAACTTATTTTCAAAAATCAAAGAGATAGGCATTGAGCCAGAGGATATAGACTTGATTGTAAACACTCATTGTCACTATGATCATGTTGGCGGAAATGACTTTTTCCCAAATGCAAAAATAGCTATCCATAAGATTGATGCTATTGCTCTTAGGGATCCAGAAAGTGAATTGACAGTTTCATCATTATTCGGTTCAATTGTCAGAAGGCATGATGTTGATATCGAACTTGAAGAAGGAGATAAAATAGCTAATTTTGAAGTCATTAATACCCCTGGGCATACCAAAGGGGGAATATCATTATATGATGGTGAGATTCTCATTAGTGGCGATACCATTTTTTCAAATGGTGGAGTAGGCCGTATGGATATTGGTGGGGATCCAAATGACATGAGGGAGTCCTTGCTTCGTTTGAAGGAGTTGGATGCTGAATATTTGCTTCCAGGGCATGGTCCTTGGGTGAAAAATGCCAATCAGCATGTTGAAATGTCTTGCATGATGATGGGGATAAGATAATGATTATGTTATTCCTTTTTTATTGAAAAAATAGTTAGTTTTAATAGTTGTGAATTAAATTTTCATTCATAAAAAAATTTGGGATTATGGATTTAAAATCTGAATAATCCTCCAGTGCCCATAAATTTCTTTTCAGCTTTTTCAAAGGCATTTCTTTTAACAAGAATTGAAATCTTGTCACCGTTGCTTAATATGTCATCAGGTTGAGGAATTTCCAATTCGTGATTGCCTTTGTTTTTAGAGATGATAATGTAATCCTTGGTTGGAGAGAATTCCGAAACTTTCTTTCCAAATACCTTAGGGTTTTGAATGGTCATATCCAAAATCTCTGCATTACCTGCACCAAATGCCATTAAGTCTGCTACATTTGGCCTTGTAATTACTTTTTCGAGGAATCCGGCTGCAGTTCTTTCAGGACTGATTACCTTATCAATTCCAACTTTCTTAAATGCCTCTTCGTGGTCAGGGTTACTTACTCTAGCAATGATTTTGCCATCAGTGTATTCCTTAACAAGAATACAGGACAATAGGTTTGATTCATCATTACCAGTAGTTGCTACAAAAACATCTGCCTCTTCAATATTCGCTTCTTCCAATGTTTTTGTATCGGTTCCATTACCGCAAATGACCATTGCATCCAATTCCTCTGAAGCTTGATCACATAAGTCATCATTGCTTTCAATAATTGTTACATCATAACCATGAATGATTAAACGGTCTGCAAGGGAAAGCCCTACACGACCTCCTCCCATAATCACAATATACATAACAAACACCTAAAAACTTTTTTTCAATGAATAAAAATTACAATAATTTTCTTAAAAATCACTAATATTTATAATCATTAATTTTGTGGTAATTTTCAAAAATTTTTATGAAAATTAACATATTGTTTTAATATCTCAATTTATATTTATAAATCTTTCGTAATGTTAGTTTTTATCTATTAAAACAATAATAAAAGGAGTGTTTTTAAGGTGGCTTTTAAAGGGTAAGGGAATGGTGATTTTTTATTCACCAGAACCATTTTTCTTAATGTTTTTAAATCTTCTTGCTGGGTTTATTAATCCCGCGATTGTTCTAAATACCACTAGAACTGGTATGATTTCCAATCTTCCAATCCACATTAGGAAAATCAAGGTTAATTTTAAAGGGGTTGGTAATCCACCAAAGACTATGCCTGTACTTAAACCGTTATTGCTTTGTATGGAAATAACGTCAAATAATGCTGTAAATGGGTCATATCCATATAGGGTCATAATGATCCATCCGCATACAAGGAATATCAGGAATGTCACGATATATGCTGATGCCTCTTTAATCTCCCTTTCATTTATTTTCTTTCCACCAATTTTTGTGCTTACAACCCTTCCTTCTGGTGAAACCAGGTTAGTTACGGTTAAGTTCATTCCTTTAATCACAGTAATGACCCTAATAAGCTTTAAACCCCCTCCAGTGGATCCTGAAGAACCCCCGATGAGCATTAAAACCATTAAAACAATAAGGGAAGCACTGCCCCATCTTGCAAGTTCATATGGGGGAACTACATCTGCACCGGTAGTTGTAATTGCAGAAACGATAGTGAACAATTCTTCTATAGGGACCATTTTATTTGTTATTAAAATAAATGCACTTGCAATGACAATCAAGCAAATAAGCAATTGGAACTGAACATCCTTCAAAACAGATTTTCCTCTTGTTTTGACAATCTTATAATGGATGGAAAAGCTTGTTGCACCTAGAATCATTAAAGCCATAGTGATAATGTAAACCAAGCTGTTTTGATAGAATCCAACATTCGCATTTTTGATTGACATTCCTCCAGTGGAAATGCTGGTAAATGTAAGGTTTACTGCATCAAATATTGGAAGGCCAGCTAAAATAAAAAGAATTATTCCTGCAGCGGTATAGATTAGATAAATTTCTAAAGCCTTTCTTAAGGTATTTGCAATGTTTGGCTTGATTTTTTCCTCTCTTGCTTCTGATTTGTATAATCTTGATGCTGCAGTACCTGATCTGATTAGAATTCCGATAAATATAATTACGATTCCCAATCCACCTATCCATTGTTCCAAACTTCTCAAGAATAAGATAGATTTAGGCAAGATTTCAACATTTACAAAAAAAGTCATTCCACTACCTGTCCATGCAGACATGTTTTCAAAAAGTGCATCAACAAAATGGATATCTAATGAAAGAGCCATGATTGAAGCTCCAATCAATGAAGCCCATAGCCATGCAAAGGATGATATCAACATTCCATGCTTTAGTCTAAGCTTGTTGTAATTTGAGAATTTTTTAGTGAAAGCGGTTCCCAAAAAGAATGAGATAAAGCAAGGAATTAAAAAAGCGCTAACTTTAATGTACTCTCCGTAGATTAATGCAACTAGTATGGGGGCTAATAAAACAACACCTAATCCTTGCATAATGTATCCTAAATAATGGAGTACAACCAACAAATCCGCTTTAGTGATATATTTCCTTTTCATACAAATATGGATTATACTTTTGCATATTTAAATATTATTATAGTTTAGTTTTTATATATGCAAACTATACAGGGTTAGGATGCTGATTTTTTTATTTTGTTTTTATACTAACAAACTATACCAAGTTAAATATATAATTTTAAATAAAAGATTTGTTAAATATTTTATTGTTGAGATTATTTTTATCATTTAATCTACAAATTTTTCAAAATGATTTTCTATAATTAAAGTAGCAGTAGTTGATAAAATGAAAAACAAGAAAGTCTTGATATTCTTATTATTCGGTTTGGCAATAATGGGTGTTATGCTGTACTTCATTGGTATAGATGAAGTCATTGAAGCACTTAAACTATCGAATTTATGGCTTGTTTTATTAGCTATTGCTATACAGATCTTTACTTATTTTTTATACACATGGAGATGGAACATCATCAACAAGACAGCTAATATGAATCTGGGAATAAAAAAATCACTTCCTATGGTTTTAGTTAGCTTGGCTGTAAACAACATCACTCCAAGTGGTCGTGGTGGTGGAGAACCTGTAAGGGCTTATCTTTTGGCAAAAGAGGGTCATTTTAAATTTGAAGATGCTTTTGCTACCGTTATTGCAGATAGGGCATTAGATACATTTCCATTTGTTTTACTTGCTATATTAACAATCATTGGAATAATCTTTACTTTTTCATTGGATATTAAATTGATTGCTTTCCTGGTGATTATGGTCACTCTAATCACAGTAGGGGTTATTTTATTGCTTTATGTATGTATCAATGAAGCTTTTGGTGTAAAACTCACTTCATTGATTATTAAAATCGTTAGCAGGTTCTATAAGAAATTCAATGAAAGCAATGAAAAAAGAATTATTGAGGCAGTTAAAACTTTCCAAGCTAGAATGAATGCATTGCTTAGAGATAAATCCATCTTATATTATGCACTCCCATTGTCCTTTGTGATTTGGATTTTTGAAATCCTAAGGGTGTATGTGGTGTTTTTAGCATTTGGTGCTAAAGTCAGTCCAATAATCATTGGTGAAGTGTTTATTTTAGCATCATTTGTAGGTATGGTGCCACTCCTTCCTGGTGGTCTAGGTGCTGTAGATGGTATAATGATCCTATTCTATGCTAATGCAGGAATTACTGCATCATTAAGTGCTGCAGCGACTGTTGTAGAAAGATTGATTTCATTTTGGATGACTGCATTCATAGGATTGATATTCCTTACAATGTTTGGAACAAGTGTTTTAGATAAGGCATTTGCACTTGCTGGATCTAGAAAAGATGATAAAGAAGATACGAAATCCATTGAAGAATCATCTAAGGAAGAGGAATCAATTGGGGATAGTGATTCTAATGAAGAAAAAGCTCCTCTCGAAGTCTTAGAGGATAAAGAGTTAGAGGAAGAACCTGTTCTTGAAGTTTTGGATGATGAAGAAAAAGAAGTTTTAGAAGAAAAAGTTCAAACTAAAAATCAATTTAATAAAAAAAGTTTTTAGAGCTATGTTTAGCCCTATTTTTTAATAATTTTACAATTTTTAAATTAGTTTTTAAAGCTAGGATTAACCCTATTTTTTAAATAATTTTATTTTTAAATTAATTCTATTCTTTAAATAATCTATTTTTTTAAATTAATTTAGATTTAATTATGGATTACAGTAACGTTCTTTTCATAAGTGCATCCTTGATATTTGCCATCACCGGCATAAGTAAAATCACCATACCAGTTTTCATTAGGGGCATCCTGCAGATATTCTGCATTTTCTATAAAGAATTCACCGTTTTCATCCGTTTGTGTAGTTACTAATGTTCCCATTTGATATCCTGGCTTATGATATGTAATTGTTTTATTCTTTACAGCTTGGCCATAGGAATCAATCAATGCACCTTTAAATGATTCTCCTTCCTCAATTTCTGTGGCGTTCACTATCATGAAAGTAGTCACGTCATTGTTGAATTGGAACCAAAAGATGCCAATGCATATTGCAAAACCAATTAGCAGAATTAAAAAATAATAGCTTTGTTTTTCCATTTAGACACCTTAATTTTAGTTTTAACATTATAATTAATAATATATTAGAAAATATTTTAAATAAAGTTTACTTTTTATCTAAGAATGTTTACAATCAAATAGGAAACTTTATTTTAATGAATTAATATATAATTAATTATTAGTATAAATTAGATAACTTTAATTTTTTTAAATTAATCTCGAGATTTTAATTTATTCTAATTTTCGATATTTAAATATTTAAATGGTGAAAAAATGGAAATTAACGGTGTAGAAATTAAAGATACTTACGCAGAAGGTTTCGGAATTAAAGTAACTAGAATTTTAGTAACTGCAGCAACTCCAAGACTTGCAAAAATCGCAGCAACTGAAGCAACTGGTTACGGAACTTCTGTAATTGGATGTCCTGCTGAAGCAGGTATTGACTGTTTTGTACCAGCTGAATGCACTCCTGACGGAAGGCCTGGTTACGCAATCATGATTTGTCAAGGTGGTAAAAAAGCACTCGACCACGAATTAATGGAAAGAATCGGTATGTGTGTATTAACCGCTCCTACTGCAGCGGCATTCAACTTACTTGAATCTGAAGAAACCTTAAAAACCGGTAACAAACTCAAATTCTTCGGTGACGGTTTCGAAAAAGAATGCTGCATTGACGGCAGAAAAGTACACTCCATTCCAATCATGTCTGGTGACTTCTTAGTGGAATCCGAATTCGGTTACAAAGATGGTGTAGCTGGAGGAAACTTCTTCATTTTAGCTAAAGATGTAATGGCTGGAGTAAAAGCAGCCCAATTAGCTGTAAAAGCAATTTCCCATGTACCTGGTACTATTACCCCGTTCCCTGGTGGTATGGTTGCTTCCGGTTCCAAAGTAGGATCCAACAAATATTCCAAATTCTTAAACGCATCCACTAACGAAAAAATGTGTGTAACCTTAAAAGACCAAGTAGACTCTGACATCAGAGCTGATGCTGACGGTGTATTTGAAATCGTTATTGATGGTGTAGATGAAGAGTCTGTAAAAGCAGCTATGAAAGCGGGTATTATGGCAGCTTGTACCGTTGATGGTGTACTCGAAATTAGTGCAGGTAACTTCGATGGTAAGTTAGGTGCTTACATCATGAAATTACACGAATTATTCGAATAATTCTGTAATTAATTAAAATTTAATTCAATTAGTACATTAACTTAAGATGGTGTATTAATATTTTGAGATAATTTTATTATCTCAACTCTTTTTCTTTTTTTATTATTATCTCTTTATCTATTTTTTAACAAATTTTTGAAATTGCTTACAATTTATTGAGTAGAGGAATGGTCTGAATGAAGGAATATTTGCTGGAGACAAAAAGCATTGATTATATGAATCCACATATTCAAGAAAAGGTTCAGGAATTAAAAGATCGATCATGTGATGATGCAGATTATATTAGAAGGGCTTATCTCTTTGTCAGAGATGAAATTCCACACTCTTGGGATATACAAACAGATATAGTTTCAAGGACAGCCAGTGATGCATTAATAAATGAGACAGGGATATGCTGGGCAAAATCATGTCTTCTTGCAGCACTTCTTAGAGCAAATGGAATTCCATCAGGAATCAGTTATCAACTCCTTACAATAGCTGAAGATGACAGTTTAGGCTATATTGTCCATGCTTTGAATACTGTTTATAATGAAGATTCAAGTAAGTGGATTAGACTTGATGCTCGTGGAAATGTCGGAAATGATGGTGATAAGTTTAGTTTAGAAAAAGATTACTTGGCTTTCTCACCTAGAAGTGAATTTGGAGAAATCGATTATAATGACAACAATCCTGATTTGGATGAAAGACTAGTTAATAAACTTGAAGAAACTGAAAATCTAATGGAAATGAAAATAGATTTTGAGTTTTAATTCATTGAGATTATAAAAAAGGAGTTAAGAGTTTACTCTTTAAATTGTTTAGTAAACTCATTTATTTCATCAAAGCTTAAATTAACTCCCAAAACAATTCCCTCATTTTCAAGCTCTTTAATAGCCATATTTAAAAAGAATTGGTCAGGTCCGGACACCAAATGGGAATGAACTTCATTTACAGTGCTGTAAATAGTTTCCAAGGATTCTCTAACATTTTTGTCGGAATTGATTCTTTCAATGAAGGCGTCCTCTTCACTTTTGTCCAAAACGCCAATTGTTCTTGAAACGGGAGTCTTGATTCCATGGAAATGATATTCAATATTTTCAAGATGGCAATTGTATTTTCTAAGGATTTCCAATTCTTTTCCTATGATTTCAACACCATGTTTTTCGGTAATATGGACTAGATTAGGCTGTACAGAAGCGAAGTAAATGTCAGTTCCGCCACTTGCTTCAGGAGATATAACCTTATTTGCACCGGCATGCTTTAATCTTTTAATGCTTTCCTTTTTGCTTGCCCTTGAAACAATCCATGCATCATTATATAATTCCCTTGTTGTAAGGACGATAAAAAGATTATCAACATCACTTCCAGTTGCAACTATCACGCCTAATGATTTGTCAATATTGACTTTTTTAAGAGTCTTATCTTCAGTGGCATTTGCATTAAGCAAGATTACATTTTCATTTTCTTCTAAATCTTCTAATCTCTTTTCATTTTTTTCAATAATAATTACTTTCTGGTTTCTTTTCATTAATTCCTCGCAAACTGCAGCACCTACTCTTCCAAATCCACATAATATATAGTGATTTTTCATATCTGATAATTTCCTTTCCATAATTCTTCCACTCCTCATATCTTGAAGGTTTTGTGTAACTGAATTAATGATAAATGTAACGATATAGGCTAGAACCCCGACTCCTGATAGTGCTAATGTGACAGAAAAGATCTTTTGCAATGGAGTTATTGGGATAATGTCCCCATATCCCACTGTAGCAAGGGTTATTATAGTGTAATATATTGAATCGTATATGTCCAATCCCATAATGTAAATGGACCCTAAAATCCCATATATTAATATAATAAAAATAATGAGCACTGCATAAATTCCTGTCCTGTCTTTTGTAGAATAATTATATGTGATTTTTATGCCCTTCATCATTACTCCTCATTTCAGGTTCCGTTTTTAATTTCTTAAGAAAGTTCTAAATTTTTAATTTTCAGCATTGGTTAATATTTTTCAATTATTGTCCTTATATTTAATTATTAGATTGATTATATAATATAATGTTTATGTAATTTTTATATGCTTGTGAATCTATAAAAATTTTATTTAAATTGATTAAGGTGAAACAATGGATCCGATTGACATGATTACAACAGATTATAATTGTGAGTATTTAGGGCTTTCTCGCTTGTGCTTAATGGAAAATGCAGGAAAATCAATATCTGATGAGGTAGCTACCCTTTCTACTTTCAAGTTTTCAAAACCTGTTAAGATACTAATATTTACAGGTTCTGGAGGAAACGGTGGAGACGGTTTTGTAGCAGCAAGACATTTATTGAACAGGGGCTTTGAAGTGGAAGTCTACTGCTTGAATGCTCTAGAAGAGATTAAGTCTGATGATGCGCTCACAAACCTCGAAATTCTCATGAATATGGAGCCAAGAGTTTCACGATTATCTGTTGATTTCATTAGTGATTCTACTGATTTGGACAATCTTGATTTTGACTCAAACAGTGAATATATTGTTCTTGATTGTCTTCTTGGAACTGGAATCAAAGGTAAACTTAGAACAAAGGTAAGAAAAACCGTTGAACTCATTAATGAAATAGATGGCTTGAAAGTGGCTATTGATGTTCCTTCAGGTTTAGATCCATTGACTGGAGAAATATCAGACATTGCTGTTGAAGCGGATTATACTGTAAGCTTCCATAAAATAAAGACTGGAGTCAAATTGGCTGGTGAGGAAAAGACAGGGGGAGTAATCACCTGTGATATTGGAATTCCTATTGAAGCTGAATTATTTGTTGAAGGTGGAGACTTGCTCAGATTAAAGAACCGGTCTAAAGACTCCCACAAAGGCAATAACGGCAAGGTCTTGATTGTTGGAGGAAGCAAGGATTATTATGGTGCACCTGCAATTTCAGCTAAGGCCGCTATTGCAACAGGTGCAGATTTGACTTATATTTGCACTCCTCAAAACGCTGCTCTTGCCATAAAGGCAATATCTGAAGACTTTATTGTAAAAGAGGCAAAAGGTGATTGCCTGTCTTTGGATGATTTGGAGGACATTTTGGAACTTGCCTCAAAAGCTGATGCAGTGTTATTAGGTCCAGGTTCAAGTCAAAATGAGGAAACAGGCAAGCTATTCAATGTATTGGCAATGAAGATTGACAAGCCATTGGTATTGGATGCAGATGCATTGAAATTAGTTGATTTAAGTCTTGTTTCCAAAAAGGAGGACTTGATTGTCACACCTCATTTGTCTGAATTCAAGTCATTCTTTAAAAACGCTTCAAAAGAGGATTTGAATAATCTTGAGAAATTTGTCAAATTGGAAGACAATGAGAATCTTGACTTTAGAAAAGTCAACGATAAAATCGATGCCATTCATAAGATTACAAAAAGTATTGATGGTTCCGTTATATTGAAAGGAAAATATGATTTCATATTTAATGGAAAGAGAATGAAAATCAACAGAACTGGAAATCCTGGAATGACTGTTGGTGGAACTGGAGATGCATTGGCAGGAATTGCCTTAAGCTTACTCTCTCAAGGATTAAGCAGTTTTGATGCAGCGCTACTTGCCCCATATCTTAATGGAAAAGCTGGAGATTTGGCTTATGCAGCTCAAGGATATGGTTTTGGAGCTCAAGACTTGACACAGTATTTGGGAGCAGTGATGAGTGGTTTAATTGAATAATTAAATCAGATATTTATTTTATCTTGTGATTTTTAATAAGGGATTATTCATTTTTATTTTTAATTTCTTATTTTTATATTATTTTTATATTTTAATTAAGTGATTAAATGACTGATTTAGTAAAGGCTATTTTTAGGAATAGGGCGAATAGATTCATCGCTGAAGTGGAAATTGATGGAGAAATGGTCAGGGCTCACTTGCCTAATACAGGCAGATGCAAGGAGCTATTGATCGATGGCGTAACTGTTTATCTTAAGCCAAGCGATAATCCAAACAGAAAGACAAAGTATTCTCTTCATTTGATTGAAAACAATGGTGCACTTGTTGCCATGTATTCTCAACAGGCTAGTAAGATTGTCATCGATGCCATCTTGAATGGTAAAGTCAGGGAATTGTTAGGATATGATATTGTCGAATCTGAAAAGACTATCGGCAATTCAAGAATTGACATCTATTTGGCTAATTTGGATGATGATAACAATCCAGTTGATGAGGCCTATGTTGAGGTAAAATCAGTTACCTTAATTAAAGATGGAATTGCACAGTTTCCCGATGCTCCTACTGAAAGAGGCAGAAAACACTTGGAAGAGCTTATTTCACTTAAAAAAGAAGGGATTCGTTCAGTTGTATTTTTCTTGATTGAGCATCCAAACGGAAACAGCTTTAGGCCTAATTGGGAAAATGATCCAGAATTTTCTCAAACTTTGAAAAAGGCATACCAGGAAGGTGTGGAAATTCTTGTCTATAAAACAGAAAACACCTTGGAAAAAATAGAGTTGGTCGGAAATTCAATAAACTTTAATTTAGAAAAATAAACTTGGTTTGACAAACCTCTTAATATAAAAATCGCTAATTTTGCTTTAAATTTAAAAATAACGAAAAATAGTTTAATAAAAAGTGAGAATAATATGCAAAGGTTTAATTTTTAAAAAAAACATATGTAAAGGGGGTGATATGTAATTGAGTACATATTATTCTCGGATAAATATTTATTTTTTTTTATTTATAAAGTTTTTGCATAATGCTGATTTTCATCTGTTTAATTTTCATTGAAAAATTTATAAAGGATATATTATTTCATAAATTTATTGAATTTATTTTAGATATTTAAAAAAATAGCTTATTTTTATTTATAAATTAAAAATATCACTTTTATAGGTTAAGTCTTTAAAAAACTCTAAAAAAATAAATAAGAAAATAGATAAATAAGTTATCTATTTAATTTTTGATAGTTAGCAGCTTGGAGACCGTGGTACTTGATCATACCTTCGATTTCTCTTTGGTCGGTTTCCTTATCTTCAAAGGTGATTTGTTCAATGCTGTGTAAGCTGAAAGGTGATTTTCTGCTTAATGGCTGAATGGAACCTTTGAATAATTTCATTACAACCTCTCCGCTAACTCTTCTTTGCATATGGTCGAAAGCTTGATCGAGGTCTTCTCTTAAAGGCTCTTGCCATAATGCTTCGTAAACTAAATCAGCATATAATGTGCTCATGTAATCTGCAAATCTTAATTCATCTACAGTCAATACCAATTGCTCTAAAGCCTTGTGAGCAGCAATCAATAATTTAGCACCCGGAACTTCATAGGTTTCTCTACTTTTAAGACCAATCATTCTGTTTTCGATGATATCTACTCTACCTACACCATTTTCACCAGCAATTTCATTTGCCTTGTTAATAAGGTCTACAAGTCCCATCATTTCTCCGTTGATAGCTACTGGGACACCTTCTTCAAATTCAATGCTTACTTTTGTAGGGGTGTCTTTAGCGTCTTCAGCAGATTTGGTCCATTCATAGATTTCTTCAGGTGGCTCATTTGCAGGGTCTTCAAGTACATCCCCTTCAATAGCTCTTCCCCAAAGGTTTTCATCAATACTGTAGATTTTATCATAGGATAAGTTAAGGCCGTGCTCTTTTGCATAAGCCACTTCTTCAGTTCTTGTTAAGTTCATTTCTCTAATTGGAGCAATGATTTTAAAGTCAGACATTGATCTGATGATAGCTTCAAATCTGAATTGGTCATTTCCTTTACCGGTACATCCGTGTGCAATTGCAGTTGCACCTTCTTTTTCAGCAATTTCAATGATTTTCATTGCAATTAAAGGTCTTGCAAGTGCAGTGCTTAATGGGTATCCTTCATATTCTGCATTTGCCTTGATTCCTCTTGCAATGTATTCATTAGCAAATTCATCTTTTGCATCAATGATATAGTGTTTGCCGGTATTGATTTTGTCTGCAGAATTTTGGGATTTTTGCAATTCTTCTGCAGGTTGGCCAACATCAACACATGCAGTCACTACTTCATAATTATATTCTTCTTCTAATAATTTAACACATACAGTGGTGTCTAATCCTCCACTGAATGCAAGAACGACTTTTTCCATATTATCACTTTTTTATTTAGTAAATTAAATTAAATTTATTTAAAATTTATTTTCAAATTTCATAACTAATATGTAATTCATTATAATTTAAGTTTAAATTATACTTTAACTTTTGTTTTTTATAATATATAGTTTTTAAGTTTAAATAAAATAAAAAATAAATAATTTATTGATTTAGAATACTTATTTTTAAAGATAAAACTAATTGTAAATTCTTTTTTAAAAAGGCGATTTGATGAATGAATTAAATAGAAACGATTTGGAATTGGAGATTATTTCTTCCCAAAGCGGAGGATTCATATCCGCTAACAGAAACATATTCAACAACATTGATTTGTCCGGCAATTCTAAATTTATTTTAAATCAAGCCATTAAGGGAACTCCTATGCTTAAGATTGGAGATGGGCCCACTAAAGTCATGCTTGTTGCAGGGGTTCATGGAAATGAACTGGCTCCACAGATTGCTGCCTTGAACTTAATAGATTATATTTATGATTTGGATTTAAATGGAAAGCTTAAGGGTACTGTTTATGCCATACCATTTGCATCTCCAAAGAGCACTATGGAAAATTCAAGGTATCTTGATGGTATGGATTTGAATAGGTCTGCTCATTTGCCTCATACCGTTACAAATATCATTCTAAAAAAGGCTAAGGATCTTGAAGTTTCTGCTATAGGTGATTTCCATTCATCTGCACCTAATTCCAATCCTGGAAAAGAGGGAATCTTTTGCACAAAAGTCCCTTGCTCCAAAAGCTATTTCATAGCTGAGCATATTTCCGAAAAGGTGGGTTCTGAAAAGATATTATATCCAAGTGCAGGTGTTCCATTTAAAGGGGCTCTTGAAGATGAAGCGAATTTGATTCAGATTCCTGCAATAACCTGTGAGGTTTTATCAGCTATTGGATATTCAAATGAGAAAATCTGCAAAAGGTCTTACTTGCAGATGAAGGCATTTTTAGAATACTTTGGAATGATTGACTATTTTATTTGAATTCTAATTTTCACAGATCCTCTATTTTAATATATCTAATCTAATTTTCACAGATTCTCTATTTTAATATGTCTAATCTAATTTTTATATATCTACTTTTTTTTCAATGGTAAACTATTTCTATAATTATTACTTCTCAAATGCTCTCATTTAGTTTATATTATCTTAAAATCAAATATCTAATAAACATACTTATGGAGTGTTCTAGAGTATGTTAATTTAAATAGGATGTGTTAGTATTTCCTCTTATAAAGGCCATATGATATTTGCATTTATTCTTTCTCTATTCATGTTTTATGATCCTTTGGCTATTGCATTAGCGGTAATCTCAGCAAATATTCCAGACTTCGACCATGAGTTCAAAAGGAATCATGTTATAACAATCATAGCTCTTGGAGCATTGATTTCATTGTTTCTGTATTTTCTGGGATTGCCTTATTATCTAGGCCTTGTGATTATTTTGCTTGGAGGCATGTTCTTGGTTTCAAGCCATAGAGGATTTACCCATTCTATTTTAGGCGCATTTCTCATAACTGTTTTCCTATCACTGTTTCTCTTTTTTGGAATGGGATTGTCTTCCTATGATTTGGATTTAAACAATTCAAGGAACCTGATGATATTATTGATATTGATAATTGCATTGGCGTTGCTGTTTCTCAATAAAAGGTTATCTCCTATATTTTTAGTGGCAATTGCCATTTTGGTGGTGTCAGTAAATATGGGATTCATTTCTCCATTGAAAATCAACTTGACATTGCTTGCATTTTCAATATTTTTTGGATTATGCAGCCATATTGTATTGGACTCTTTCACTCCTTCTGGAGTTAAGGCATTCAGCCCATTTAGAGATAAGGAATATCATAAGAAATTTGGTGTTTTATTGTTTTTGATTTTAATAATGATGTTTATTTTGCTGTTTCCTAACAAGCTATTGTTTTACCTTAATTTTTTAGGTATTTTTCATTGATTTTTTTAAAAAATTCCCTATCAATTTTCACTTATTTTTTAATATTTTTTTTATACTTAGTATTACTATTTCTGTTTAGCAGTAAATTTTCATGAAAATTATAAAAAGATTTATAATAAATAATCATGATAAATAATAGTATTTATAATATAATAAAAAAATTAATTTTTTTACTATCATTATATATAATTTATATGGTGCTTTTATTGCATATTTTTCTGCGCAGGATTTTGTCATGAAAGTGTCATGAATATTTATGATAATTTATCATGATTTGTTATGATTGGTTAAAAAATTTTAACTCATTTTCTGCAAATTTTTGATTTATTGTAAATATTATTAAGATTTAAAACATTATGGGGTTATTTTAATGTTTTTAAGTAGAATTTATTATGCGATTGCTTATTTAGTGGTTCTTACTTTAGAGATTATCAAATCTACAATAGATATGGCTTTAAGAGTCTTCAAGACTGATGGGTTTGAGCCTATTGTGATTGATATTGATACTGAACTTAAAAGACCAATATCCCAAACAATTTTGGCCAACAGCATTACCTTGACTCCTGGAACATTGTCTGTAGATTTGGATAGTGAAAATCAAGTCATAAAGGTTGCAGTTATTGCTCCAAGAGACGTTAATGATATCATTCCTTTTGAACCTTACATAAAGGGAATGCTAGAATAATTTCTAAAAATCATTTTGATAATTAATTCTAATTTCTAAAATGATAAAATTGATAATAAGCGATTTAATTTTCAACTTATGTTTATTGTGTAAATTTATAATCATAGAATGTGATGATAATGGATATTTTATTGATTTCTGAGTGTTTTTTAATAGTTGCATTGATTGTATTTCTAATTGCAACATTGAGGATTATTACATATAAATCTACATCTATGGGACTTATAGGTACTTCTTCATTTACTTTAGCACTTACTTTGCTACTTATAACAGTCGGTACAATATTTAATATAGGATTTTTCAAGGATATTGCTCTAGCATTGCTTCTATTAGGTATTGTTGGAACAATAGCTTATGCAGCAGTTATGAGGAGGGCATAAATGATGTTTGGAATTGATCCTGGTATAATCAATATGATTCAATCAATCTTGCTTGTCATTTCTGCACTTCTGATATTGATTGCAGTAGTAGGTGTTTTAAGAATTGATAGAAACTTAGATAATGTAGTCTACGCTAGAATTCATATTTTAGGTATTGTTGATATTGCAGGAATAATTGCATTCCTTGCTTTAGGTCAACCTTTATTTGCCCTTATTTATTTATTCCTAGCGCCATTATTGGCTCATGCATTAGCTAATGCTTATTTCCATAGTGAAGATACTCTTAATAATCCAGTACTTAATCCAAATCTTGAGGAAACTTCTGCTGAGGAAGAAGATGAAGATGAAACCGATTTGGTTGATGAAGTTCTTCTTGAAGATAATTTGGATATGAGTGATGATTCAAGTATTGATGAGAATTTAGATGAAAAAAGTGAGGATGATGGCAATGATTGAATATATAGTTATTTTTGTTGCAGTTTTAAGCGCTATTATCGCACTTTTACAAAATGACTTGCTTAAGGCAGCTATTTTAACTGGCATTTCTGGTTTTTGTGTAGCGTTCTTATTCCAGATCTTGCTTGCTCCTGATGTAGCTTTAACTCAAGCTATTGTAGAAGGGGCTATTGTGCCAGTATTTATCGCATTGGCTGTTTTAAAAACTAGAAGGGAGGAGGCATAGTTTATGATGGATATTCAATTGGCTTCTTTATTCGCTTCTGGCGCATTTATAATTATTGGACTATTTGCAGCAATCTTCATTGATAATCTTATTAAGAAAATCATTGGTATTGCTTTTATTGAGGAAGGTGTAAACCTATTCCTGATCTGCTTAGGATTTAAAGCAGGTGGAGTCGTGCCTATCTTCTTGCCAGGCATGACTGCAGACTGGTTTGCAGCAAATGCAGCATATCCTTTGCCTCAAGCATTAGTTCTTACAAGTATTGTAATTGGTGCAAGTACTTTAGCAGTGATGTTGGCTTTAGCTATGGTTTTATACAGAAAGCATGGAACCTTAAGCGTATCTGAAATGATGGGGGATGAAAAATGAATTATCTAATTCCTTTAATGGTTGTCATTCCAATATTAGCTGCTTTAATCGTTAACATATTTGGTGGAAAGGACAAAACCGTAAAGGCCATTTCAATTGTAGTGGCTATTGCAATTCCTGTAATTGCAATCATTGCAGCTGTCGGCATCCAATACTTCGGAGGTCACGATCCAGCACTTCTTGCAAACTCACTTCCATCAAACTTGGTTGGCACTCTTGTGGCAAGCTACAATACGGGTATTGTTTATGTCTTTGAAAATATTGAAAGGATTTTCATATTCTTGATGGGCATCGTTGCATTCTTGGCAGTATTGACATACTTCTCTGAGAAAAAGGAAGTGTCTGGCCCTTACTTATACCTTATCTTTATGGGTATAGCGTCTGTAACCGCATTGATGCTTTCAAATGATATTTTCAATATGTATGTTTTCTTTGAAATTACAGCTTTAACCCAAGTGGGTATCATTATAGCTTCAAGCACTGAAGACAATTATGAAATCGCTTTGAAATACCTTATTTTAGGTGCAATAGGCGGACCAATGCTATTGTTAGGTATTGGATTCATACTTGGTACAGTCGGTTCAGTAAACATCAACGATATTATCTTTGCAATAAGCAACAACTATGTAAACCCTTATGCTCCAAGCTTGGTGATTGGTTTTGCATTGATATTGTTTGGATGGTTATATTCAGCAGGATTGCCTCCATTCCACACTATAAAATCCGCTGTTTACTCAAAAGCAAGACCTAACGGATCTGCAATATTACAAGGATTTTCAGTATTGTGCATGCTTGCATTTGGAATTGCAATGTATAAGATATTCGTATATATCCCTTACTTCAATACAGCAATAATCGTATTTGCTATTCTTGCAATGGCTTTAAGCATTGCAATGTCTGCAATGGAGGTAGACTTTAGAAGAATGATAGCATTCCTTGCAGTAGGGGAACTTGGTTTCATTGCATTAGGTTTTGGTATAGGAACACAATATTCAATCGCAGCGGCATTGTTCCAGGCAGCAAACGAAATTGTCATAACTGCATTGTTATTTATCGGATTCGGTACTGTGTACTACCTTACAAAAACATCCGATACAAGAAAGTTAGGTGGATTGATTGCCGTTGATTCAAAAATGGCAATAATGGTATTGCTTGGAGGATTCGCTTTAGCTGGTGTTCCACCATTCAATGGTTTCCAAAGTAAATTGATGCTTGTGCAAGCTGCATTGGATGCAGGATACACTGAACTTGCAGTTCTTGCAATCATTGTAAGTGTAGTGATATTCTTCACATTCGTTAAGGCGTTCCATACAGTATACTTGCAGCCTAAGCCAAATGACTTGAAGTTTGCTCATGACAAGATTCCAAAGGCTACCGTTTTCTCCGTAGCTGTATTGCTTATAATCTGTCTGGCTTTAGGTATTTTCCCAAATATAGTAACTGATGTATTCATTCCATTTGCAGGAGGATTGATCTGATGGCTTTATATCAAAAATTCCTAGATTCAATAAAAGGACTTAAGTCAAGTTTATCTAAAGACCCTACAACTATGGATAATGTTTCAGGTGCAATAGCTGCTGAATTCCTGATATTCGTTTCATTGATTCTTGCAGCATTATTCCTAAGGCATGTCAGTGTAGTTGCCTCAATTGTTGTAGTGCTTTTAGTTGCAGTTTTATTCTTTACAAACATGCCTCTTGCAGGAAAGATAAAATCCGAGCAATCAGATTCCTTGGAAAAAATGACATTCTATGTTGCCATAGTTCTTGGAATTTTAGTTGCAGTAATTTATTGGGGGTTAAAATATGTCTGATAAAATTACTAGTGTTAGATCATTGATTATGGCATTGGCAGCAATTATTTTTGCATCAACATTATTCGATGCAATATACGGATTCAAGAGCTTGATTCAACCTGGAATAAGCTTGGTTTACAATGCCATTGGAACACAGCTTGCTCCAAATATGGTTACTCTGGTTGTATTCGATTGGAGATCTTTTGATACTTTAGGAGAATCACTGATTCTTGTTACTGCAGTGCTTGTTGTATTGCTTGTATTCGGTAAAGGGAAGATTTTAGACAAGAACATAAATGCTGATATGAATGAAGGGGATGATGAATGATGGCTGAAGGAAAAAAATCTCCAAATTGGAATAAGAAGGACAGCAGTCCTATATTGAAGATTATGGCTCTTCCAATATCTATTGTGATTATCGCTTTAGGTATCATGACCATTTTGGGAGGACATATTACTCCTGGTGGAGGTTTCCAAGGTGGAGCTATGATTGCAGGGGCAATCATCTTCTGTGTTATTGTTTATGGTGTAGACGGCACTCCATTGAAATTGTCTCACAGGTTCATTTCAACTTTAGAATCAATCGGTGCTTTAGCTTATGTATTGATTGGTTTGGCAGGACTTGCATTGACCGGTTCATACCTTTATAATGTAGGTGGAAACCTTTATGGACAAGTGCCTCAAGCTATTGCAACATTATTCTCATATCCGGATTTAACCCATGCAGGAATCGTTCCTTACTTAAACATTGCAGTAGGACTCAAGGTTCTTGTAGGTTTAAGTGCAGTGGTAATTGCATTTTCACAATTTAAGAAATTAGCGGAGGAAGAGGAATGAGTATCGCTAATATTGTAATCGGACCGGTTATCATTGCAATCATATTCGGATTCATTGTAGGTTCAAGGGTTCATTTGAATCTTGACAATAGCTTTACGTTTACAGCAAGTGGAATTTTAGCCCTTATAATTGGTGCTCTCTTAATGTCTTATGGATTAGGCCAATTCCCTGGTTATAATGATGTGCCAATCGCAACCACATTTTTGGGAGCTGTCATTGGTGTATTGATAGGCAGTGCATTACTAGGAGGACGAGCGAAAGGAGATCATTAGTTAATGGGATTTTTAATGGTCTTACTTATTATTTAGGAGAAGAATCATGTATTTAACAACTAATAAGTGTGATGGACAAGGAGATTGTATAAGAAATTGTCCAAGTGAAGCAATACGCCTTGTTGATAATAAGGCTTTTAGCTGTATGTGTTGTGGTGCTTGTTTCGAAGCTTGTCCAAATCATGCTATATTTAAGAATAAATACGGCGGATATGTGGTTGATAGGGCAAAATGTAATGGTTGTGGTGTTTGCCAGTTCACTTGCCCTATAGAAAGCATTCATCTTGATGATGGTATAGTTAAAGGTATCTGTTCACGCTGTGGTGTTTGTGAGGATGTCTGTACTAAAAATGCAAGAGTTGATACTGATAACCTTGTTCTAGACAAGCAGAAAGTCTTGCTTAATTCATTGAAAATGGTTGCAAACACAGTTGGATTCGGTGCAGGAGTCAAGAAGATAGAGAGCATGAAGCTTCCTGTAAAATCCGACAAGACAGCAGACAGAATTTGCATCAGCACAGACAGCGAGAAATGTGTGAAATGTGGAAGATGCGCTTACTACTGTCCTACCAGATCAATTGAAGTGATTATCCAGGATGAAGGATACTGTGTAGGATGTAAGGTATGTGAAGACGTTTGTCCTACAGGTGCATTGAAAGATGGTGAGTACGATAAAAGCATTTGTACCTTATGTTTGGCTTGTGTTGAAAACTGCATAAACGATGCATTAAGCGTTGATGACTTTAAGATTATCCGTAATATTAAAGATGACACATTGTATTCAAATGCTGAAGGAAGCATTGTAAGTTGCCTCAATTGTGGATTGTGTAAGGAAACTTTTGACAGTCCAGCACTCATAAGAGATGAAAATGCTTTGAGATATGACCCTTCACTTGATGAGGATACAGAGGAAAATAAGGCTAAACGTCTTGAAGCGATTTACAACTGTCCTGTTTCATCATTGACAGAAAGTGAAGACAATAAGCTCTTTGGATACTGCGTATCTTGTGGAAAATGTGTAAATGAATGTAAGGAAGAGGCAAGAAGTTTCCAAGTAATCTCTTGGGAGGGGGAAGTCAAAGATGACTGCATTTCATGTGGTATATGTGCTGAGC
Source organism: Methanobrevibacter ruminantium (assembly GCA_004553595.1). Lineage (GTDB taxonomy): Archaea > Methanobacteriota > Methanobacteria > Methanobacteriales > Methanobacteriaceae > Methanobrevibacter > Methanobrevibacter ruminantium_A. The sequence continues at coordinate 424,933 of SFKZ01000001.1, forward strand.
TTTGTCCAGAGGATGCTATAACCCTTCAAAGAGGGGCAATCAATGTTGACTTGGATAAATGTATCATGTGTGAAACCTGTGCAATTCACTGTCCTAAGGATGCAATTCCAAAAACAACAAGCGTCAAATATGAAATCTCTGGTGGATTCAATTACATTGACGATAACTTGTGTGTAAAATGCGGATTATGCAAGGACATTTGTCCGGAGGAAGCGATTTATGCCGTTGACATTCCAAGTGATGAAGTCAATCTCGGAACAAAGAACAAGAATCTTAAATTCATTGTCGATGACGATAAATGTATTTACTGTGGAGCTTGTATGAACATATGCCCATCTAAGTCATTTATTTTCGAAAGAGAGTTTGAAAGGGTGAATTAGAGGAGAGATAATTATGAAAGATGTATTGAAGATTATGCTTAATGGAGCTTACACTAATTTCAGAAGAATTCTCTTTGCTGCAGACAGAGTAACTGATATGGAACTTCGTAATGCCATCTTGACAGGAACAGTTGAGCCTGACAAGAAGGTCGATGAGGAAGCATGCATTGGTTGTGGAGGTTGTGCAAATGTCTGTCCGACCGGTGCAGTTACAATGAAACCTTTGCAAACCCCTGTAAAGCTTAAGGAAGGATGGGTGAAAACCGAAGTTCCGGAACTTGATCCTTTAAAATGTGTAGTTTGCTATTGGTGTCACGATTTCTGCCCAATCTATTCATTCTTTGAGGAGGCAGGAACAATTCACCCTGGAAATGTAGGTGAAATCAATGTTGACACAAGCGAACTCTTAGAGGAACCTATCAAGATATCCCATGACAAGATTGCATTCATTGCACAATACTTGTCCGACAGGTCATTGCTCTCTGAAAATATTGTTCAAGAGGATGAGAAAATTGAAAATGTTGGTGTAGCTCTTGATAAGGTATCCAAGATAAAGGACATTCAAGATAACATTAATGAAAAGTATGAGAAAGATGTTCAACGAAGCGCTGAATTGAATGAAGAGGATTCAGATGCAAAAACAGATGAAGTTTCTGAAGATGAGGGAGGTGAATAGATGAGTCTTAAAACACTTTCAAGGTCAAAAGCTATCCATGTCATGTTGGTTTACACTGGTGGATGCAATGGTTGTGATATTGAAATTGTAAATGCAGTTTTATCTCCTAAATTCGATATGGAACAGTATGGTGTCTTTTTAACATGGAACCCTCGTGAAGCGGACATTCTCGTGGTTACAGGGCCAGTCACTCATGACAACAGAAAGCCATTGGAGGATATCTATAATGCCATTCCAAATCCAAAGCTTGTTGTTGCAGCAGGCGCTTGTGCAGTGATGGGTGGTGTCTATAAGAATTGTTATGGAGACATTCCTTCAGAGGAAATCGAAGGGCCTGTTGAAAATGTGATTCCTGTTGATGCTAAGATTCCAGGATGTTCTGTAAGGCCTCAAGATGTATTGGCAGGAGTAGTTGCATCTTTGCCGCATTTATTGAATGCGGACTAATAGGTGGATTTAAGAGATTATTTTTATTTATTCATTAAAGGGATGATGAAATGGAAGAAAAGAAAGCTAAAAAGCAGGAAATCATAGAAACTGAGATTCAAATGGGTACAGTTCACCCTGCTGCTTTAGAACCTTATAGGGTTAGATTTTTCGTAGAGGATGAGATCATTAAGGATGCGGAAATCACAATTGGTGTAAACCACAGAGGTATTGAGCGTATTATGGAAGGTCTTCCAGTGGAAAAGGCAAATATGCTTACAGAAAAGATCTGTGGTATCTGTTCCAATTCACATACATGGAACTCTGTAAGAACTGCTGAAAAGGGTCTTGGAGTTGAAGTTCCTGATAGGGCTGTTTATATTCGTGTAATCGTTGGAGAGCTTGAAAGATTGCACAGTCACTTGTTGTACTTAGGTCACGGTTGCGAAACCTTGGCTCATGAAACATTCTCCATGAGAGTGTTCTACATTAGGGAAACCATCATGGACCTTTTAGGAATGATTGGAGGAAACCGTGTCCAATACGGCTGTTCCATCATCGGTGGTGTAAGGCCAAGATGTGAATTGGACGACAATAGAATCCGCAGGATATTGGATGGAATGGACTTGGTTGAAAAGAACGTTGCAGACTTTGCAGAAAGGTTCGTTAATGATTCAATCGTATTGTCAAGGATTACTGGCACAGGTTACATTCCACAGGAACAGGCTCTTAAGTTAGCGGTAACCGGTCCTACATTACGTGCTACCGGTGTTAAAAGAGACTTGAGAACAGATATGTATGAGTATGAAAACTTTGACTTCGATATCATTACTCAAGACACATGTGATGTGAAAGCTCAGCTTCTTATGAGAGTCTTTGAAATATTTGAAGCAATCAAGATCATTCGTCAAGCTATCAGAGACTTGCCTGAAGGAAAGATAACTGACAGGTCTTGGGAAATGGTTGACACAGGCTTGATTGAGAGTTATATTGAAGTTCCAAGGGGAACATTGTATCACTCCTATGCAATTGAAGATGGAAGAGTGCGTCATTCTATAATTAGGACTCCTTCAATGAGTAATATTGGAGCTATGCAATACGCATGCATTGACAACCACATCACTGATGGTCAGTTATGTATTGTACAGTGCGACCCATGCTTTACTTGTTCTGATAGGGCAATAGAGGTTTATGATACAAACAATAACAAGTTGGATAAATCAATTTTGAAATCCAATATTCATTAGATTTAATTATAATTTGGGTCTAAATTGATATCCAATATTCATTTAAAATTAAATTATTCAAATTTACGTTTAACGGTTAATTAAAAATTATTATGAGGAAAGAGAAATGGCTTATGAAATATCACTTATTTCAATTTTAGAGGTTATCCTAACACTTATCATAGCTTTGTTCATAGGTGTTTTGATTCCTGGAATTGAAAGGAAATATGTTCAAGCAAGGATTCAACAAAGAATCGGGCCTCCAGTTACAAGTCCTGGGCTATGGGCATCAATAAAGTTCCTGTTTAAGGAGAACATAAAACCTAACTCTCCAGCACCAGGATTATATAAGGCAATGCCTATCTTATGTTTCATTGCAGTGCTTTCAGTATTCTTGGCATTGATGCCTGAGAATTATCAATTCATGGCTTTCGCTAGCTTAATAGCTATTGTTGGATTCTTAAAAGTTGAAGAGATCGCTTATGTTTTAATGGGTTCCTTATCCAAATCAGTAATGAGCATTAACTTAAGGTTCCCAGACCATGCAAAAGGTGCTGAAAGACAAGGATTGCTTGTATCATCCATTGAAGACATCAGTTCAAACAGATCCCTTAGGATGATTATTTTCGGTTCATTCCCATTGTATTTGGCCTTATTCATACCTGCAGCATTATCCAAAAGCATTTACTTAGCTGACATTGTAGCTTATCAGCAAGCTAACGGACCGTTCCTATTCACTTTAGCAGGTATTATCGGAACTGTAGTGTTCTTTATTGGATACATGATTCTATTGAATGAATACCCATTCTCCTACATCAAGGCTAAATCTGATGTAATTGAAGGGCCATATATGGAACTTGCTTCAAAATACAGATCATTTGTTTACTTAACTAGAGGATTCCTGATATTCACTTTAGGTTTAATGTATTGTGTATTGTTCTTAGGTGTTGCACCGGAACTCTTCTCACTTAAATTCATTGTATGCATTATCGTATCATTGTTGCTTCCGGTAATTATGGCAATCGTCAGTGCATTCTCTCCAATATTCACCAACAGGCAATTATATCCTACAATATTGGTGACTTCTGCAATTGGAGCTTTGGCTATGGTCATTGCATTATTCTAAACTTTAACGTGGTGATTTTATATGAAATTTGTAATCAGACCTTATCATATCATGAGTCTTGGAGGATATATTGTGGAATATGATTTCCCTTACAGGGATTTGATCATTGTAAATGAGACTCCCGAAGAGATCAAGTTTGAGATTCCAGTATTCGATGGATCCTACATTGAAGAGTATGAAAAGTTAGGTCTTAAGGTTATTCCTGTCAGCGAACATGACAGCTATTTAAACTTATATAAGAAAGCGCATGCTGAATTGGATGCCTTAAAGGCTAAATTGGATTAATTGGAGATAACTTCATATTTTCCTCATATAAAATTTTAAAAAATTTTATCTTCAATTATCCTTTTTAGCATTTAGGTTTTGAAAATAGGGTTTTAATAATTCTATTTTCAACAATCTTGTGTTTTCAGATTTTTGAAATAAGTATTTTAATTGTTCTTTAATTTTTCGGATTTTTGATAATCTTTAAATAATTGAATATTTTAAGTATTATTAGGTAATATTATGAATAGTATTTCTTTAACAATTACAACTAAAGAAGAGAAAGGAGTTCTCGATGAGATAACCGATATTCTTTCAAGTCATGGAATCAATATATCCTATGTTCATCTATATGTAAATGATGATGTGGGAACATTGAATCTTGAGCTTGATCATGTTGAGAAACTCGATGAATTAATCGAAGACTTAGAGTCTAAGGAATTTATTTTAGATATTGAAATTCATGGTTCCTTAAATGACATTTTCGGTAAAAGGGTTCTTATTTTCGGTGGTGGAGCTCAAGTATCTCAAGTTGCAGTTGGAGCTATTACAGAAGCAGATAGGCATAATATACGTGGAGAGCGTATAAGTGTGGATACTATTCCTTTAGTTGGCGAAGAGAATATTGCAGAAGCAGTTGATGCAGTAAACAGATTGCCTCGTGTTGGTGTGCTTGTTCTTGCAGGGTCCCTGATGGGTGGTAAGATCACTGAAACTGTAAGAAAATTAAAGGAGAATCATGAGGACTTGATTGTCATCACTTTGAATATGCCTGGAAGCGTAACAGAAGAGGCTGATTTGATTGTTACAGATCCAATTCAAGCTGGTGTAATGGCGGTCATGGCAGTTGCAAGCACTGCAGTATTTGATGTAAAAAGATTAGCAAACAATAATAAATTCTAATTCTTTTTCTTATTCTTTTTTACATAAGATTTATTAGTCTATTAAACTAATATTATTCTATACTCCATTTTGATATTTTTATCAGGAGTTCTTATTTTATTATTATATTTCATTTTTATGGATGTGTTTTGAATTACTAGAAAGGAAAAGTTTGTGCATGGTTTAAGGTTAGGTATTCCAATCACATTTGGATACATTCCAATGGGAATCGGATATGCTGCTTTAGCTATTAAGGCAGGTCTCACCCCATTTGAGACAGTTTCAATGTCTGTGCTCATTTATGCGGGTGCCGGACAGATCATGATAGCAACCATGTTGGCACAAGGGGCAACTCTTTTCAATATTGTCTTGACTTCATTTGTGCTTAATTTCAGATATTTTGTAATGAACACATGCATTTACAACAAGGTTGATGACGCTTCCCTTGCTGTTAGAATACCTTCGTCACACCTTGCTGTTGATGAAGCCTTTGCAATGTTTATGCTAATGGAAGAGTCTTCCATATGGACTTATATTGGTCTTGCAGGAATTGCATGGCTGTCTTGGATCCTTGGAGCAATCATTGGTGTAATAGTCTTGAATGTGCTTCCTATAATTGTTGCAAACAGTTTCAATATTTCATTATATGCCCTATTCGTAGCACTATTGGTTCCTGCAGTTAAGGAAAGCAAGGAATTGGCTATTTTAGTTGTAATAACCGCTATCTTAAATGTTGTATTGCAGTTTTTCATTGGAAATTGGTCATTGATTATAGCTATTCTTTTAGGTGCTCTCATTGGAATGTATATAGTTGATGATGATACTGTTTTAGGGGATGCCTATAAGACAGGTGATGAGAATTGCAGTAATAAGGAGGTGCAACAATGAATATTACTTTACTAATCATTCTTTGTGCACTTGTTACCTTCATTCCAAGGGTAATTCCAGCTATATTTATGGAAAGATTGAATTTCTCTCCAAAATTCGAGAAATTCTTGAATCTGATTCCATACACTGCACTTGCTGCACTTATTTGCCCTGGTGTGTTGACTGTAGACCCTAACTTATGGTACATAGGATTGATTGGAGCGGTAATTGCAGGTGGACTCGCATGGAAAAAGGTACCTCTTGGAGCTATTGTTATTTTAACTGTGATTGTTTTGATTGCAGTTTACTTAATGGTGCCGTTCTTCCCAGTTTTAATTTAATTCCTTTATCTTTCTTTTTTTATTTAATTCCCTTTTTTTAGCTATTATCACATAGTTCCTTATATTCACAGTTTTCACACTTTTTCAGTCCGGTTTTTACTGTTGGTATTTCTCCATTTTCAACTATCTTGTTTACGCTGGTCAAGACTTTGAAAAAGCTTTTTCTTGCATCTGTATCTATTATCACAGCTCTTCGATCCGCTATTTTCAAGTAATCAATGTATGCAACGGTAACATAGGTGTTGAATTCCTGTTCTATTAGAAGTGCATTAGCTATTGCTTCCATGAAATCTCCATCCCAAACTCCAGTTATTGGAGGATTTGATGATTTCAATGATATTGGGAGGTAATTTCCCTTTTCTACTTCAATCTTATCGATAACTCCAATCAAGTCAAGACCTATGTCTCTTATTAGATAGTTATACATGCTGGTTGGGAAAAATAGGTTTTGGATTTCGTGTCCATCCTTATCAAGAACTTTCATGGATTGGGCAACTTTTAGAGAAAGTATTTTGATATTTAGGTTTATTTCATTGATTAGTTCTTTTTTTAGTTCCTTTAGATTATCGTTCTCATCATCTTTCTTTTCTTCATCAATGAATTCTATCTCTTCATCCTTTTTCAAGTTGCTTTCATCTATCTCTTCTTTATCATTTATCTCTTCGATAATTTCAAATGTAGTTTTAACCTGATTGCTTATTCCAATTGAAAGTCTCTTTTCTATTTCCTTTTCATCCATGTCCTTCTTTATGTGTCTTAAGTTTTTATGAAGGATGTCTTGTATGTCTATTCTAAGATCCTTTAATGTTTTTGAGATAAAATAATCCTCTTCAATATCTTCATCAATATTGCTTTGGAAATACAATTTCAAAGGACAAAACATATAACTTTTGATTGTAGATACACTTATCATATTTTTAACTCCATATTATTCTGTGGATTAGTCTTTGTTTTTCATATAATAAATAATATGCAGTTATTTTTAATTATAATTTGATAAAAATAGTTTATTTTATGAAATAGTTATAATTTTTTATTTTTATTAGAATTTAAGAGTTTTAAATCAATTTTTATATTAAGTTGAAAAATTGATTTTAGGCAGTGATTTTTCATACATTTTAATTACAAAAGCGGTTAATTAAAAGGAGGTTTGTTATGTGAAATTTGTTAATTTTAATTCGTTTTTTAAAAATAGTTTAATTTATATTAAAATTATAAAAATAGTTTTGATTGTGGATAGATAAATTTAGTTAAAAATAGCAAATCATAAAAAAATAAAATAAGAAATCCAGTCTAAACTGGACTTTATCTTAATTTAGTTGGTTTTATATAGGACTCTCTCTGAGTTTAATGTATTCATCCAATGATTCTCTAGTGGTTCCAACAAGAATTCTATACTTCTCAAACTCTCCATTTTTCAAGACCTTTTCTATTTTTCCTCTTGCAACCACTTCTTCTCCGTCAATGACTTCTCCCGCATATGTGTGGGTAAGTGATGCTAGTTCTGAGATTTCAATATCAGGTCCTTCTAGGATTTCAACATCCTCTATTGTGTATACTGCAGGATTGTCAAAAGCGCCTAATGCGCTCTTTATTGTGCAGTTGACTTTCGCAAATCCTTCTGGTTCGTATACTGTATCTCCCCAGGTTCCTTCAATCTCATCATAGTTTCTAGTTGCCAATATGTCGAATAGGGTTTCTCTAATGAGCCCTCTATTGCTTTTACGTTCTTCATACCAAGCGAACTCTTCTTTTGTTAGGGAATCGTCTTTTATTCTCTTATCATATACGAAGTCCCAGAAATCATCATTGATTCTGTTTAATGTGATTGATTTGCCTAACTCGTCTATGAAAACAGCCTTGTCCTTGTTATCCTTGTATGCCTTGATTGCATTTCTATGGTTTTCAAGGCCGTAGACTACAAAGTCAAGGTCTGAAGTCCCTGCCTTTTGAAGTCCTGGCAAGATTGATCCTGAGATTCCAAGGTCCTCATAGTTGATTCCTGCCACATAATGGAAAAAGTCTGATAAGTCAAATAGCTTGCTTAAGAGTTCCTCTTTATAGTCAAGTTCCTCCCCATTTGCAACTTTATAGTTGATTTTGTCATAATAGGTTGCTCTAAGTCCTTTCAATCTTTCCTCTGGCTTTATGATTCTTTCAACCTTGTCTATAGGAACACCCATCATTTCAACGTTTGTAACGTCACAGAAGTATAAGTAATCCGGGTGATTTTCTCTTAGGTATGCATAAGCTTCTTCAGACCCCACTTTGGAATATCTGATTCCATCCTTTTCCCTGTCTCCATTCTCATCTGGAATGTATCTTAAAAAGCAGATAATCCTATCTTCAGGGTGAATGTAATTGGTTGAAGCAAATAATAATCCATCTGTACTTATAATAAAGTCTCTTGTCCTAACAGTTTTTTTTGATTTATTCATCATATCCCTCTAATATCACGTTATACTGTTTCTCTCATAACATTTCTATAATATTCTTTGACTTGGATAGTTAATTAAATTTATGGTTATTGTTCAAATTCATAATTAAAAGTTGGTTAAATATTATAATAAATGATTATGTGGTTGTTTATAATAATGATTCATAATATATGGAAAAGCTGATGCAATATGCCCTAGAGAATAACAATGCAGATAAAATAAGATTTTTTAGGATATATTTATAAATTTAAAATATTCCTAATGGCTAATTTTTTAAAAATAATAGAAAATCCCCATCATTTTCCTTTATCGAAAAATCTCGAAAAATCTGTTCATTTTTTAGGAAATCTTTATTTTTTTTTACAAAAAATCTCATTATTTTTGTTCCTATAATAAGAACTTTATTTTTATAAATAGCAACCGTTAAATAAGCTAAAATGAGATTTCCAATTGTAGGTGAAAATTTTCAAACTACATTTAATTGAAATTTAAGAGGTAAAAAAAATGAAAAATGAGTACAAAATTGCAATTATTGCGATTATATTAATTATTATAGGAGGGACTATACTATCCTCTGGGTCTGGAGGATCTGAAAGAATTGATATAGTAGGGTCCACATCTGTACAACCTGTAGCTGAAAAACTTGTAGAGGAATATAAAATTAACCATCCTGATGCAAATATCAATGTTCAAGGTGGAGGTTCTAGTGTTGGTATAAAGAGTGTTCAAGATGGAAGTGCGGATATTGGCACTAGTTCAAAAGATTTAGACGATAATGAAAAACAAGACTTAAAAGAATATGAACTTGGTAAGGATGGAATTGTTTTAGCGGTTAACGTAAATAATGATGTGTCCGACTTAACAAAAGATCAATTAAAAGATATTTTCTCAGGAAAAATCACTAACTGGAAAGAGGTAGGTGGAAATGATGCTGAAATTCATGTTGTAAGTCGTGAAGCAGGATCCGGTACTTTAGATGCATTTGAAAGTATAGTGATGGGTGAGACAAAAATTAAAAGTGATGCAATTGTTCAAAGTTCTACCGAGGCTGTAAAACAATCTGTTAAGCAAGATGAAAATGCAATAGGTTTTGTTTCTTTTGCACATATGTCAGATGACGTGAAATCCTTAAGTGTTGAGGGAATAGCTCCAAGTAGTGAAAGTATTGCAGATGGTTCTTATGAATTGCAAAGGCCCTTTTTATTCCTAGTTAAAGGGGAGCCTTCAGGTGATTTAAAAGAATTTATTGATTGGGTAAATGGTTCAGAAGCTAGAAAAGTTTTAGATGGAGAAAAAATTGTCAAATCAAATAAATAATTCATGGGATATGATTTAAAGGATTAATATAATAAATAATCAATTTATTATATTTTTTTTTTTTTTAATTTGTATTATGGAGATTTACTATGACTAAAATTGCAGCTGAAGCATTAATAGAGAAATCTTTGTTTATTCTAGCATTGTTCTCTTGTTTCGTGATTCTGATAATATTATGCTTTATATTTTTTGAAGGGTTTCCAGCAATTCAAGAATATGGGTTTTTCAAATTTCTATTTGGAACAATATGGTCTCCAAATGATGGTCAATTTGGAGTGTTTGATATGATTATAGGATCTCTATATGTCACATTCATTGCACTTATAATAGCAATTCCTTTATCCATTTCATGTGCCACATTCATGGCAGAGGTTGCAAGTAATAAAGTTAGAAACTTTTTAAAGCCAGTTGTTCAAACATTATCTGGAATTCCTTCTGTTGTTTATGGATTTTTTGGCTTAATTATCCTAGTTCCATTTGTAAGGTCCCAATTTGGGGGAACCGGTTTCAGCATATTTACTGCGGCAATTATATTATCCATCATGATTTTGCCAACAATTATCTCAGTTTCTTATGATTCATTAAGATCAGTTCCACAAGATTACAAAGAAGCTTCCTTAGGTTTAGGAGCAACAAACTGGCAGACTATTCGCAGAGTAGTCTTTCCATCAGCGCTACCTGGAATTATCACTGCAATTATTTTAGGAATGAGTAGGGCTGTTGGCGAAACATTGGCAGTGATTATGGTGGTAGGTAATGTTGCAAAAATGCCATCATCAATTTTTAGTCCAGCACGGACTTTAACTTCAAATATTGCATTAGAAATGAGTTATGCAACGGGTATTCACTATAATGCATTGTTTGCCACAGCAGTTGTGTTATTCATGCTCATAATGTTATTGTTGGTTGTTGCGAATTATGTTCAAAGGAAATATAGTATAGATATTGGTGGAGGAACCTTATGAATCCTAGGGGAGGTATAAAAAAAATGAATTTTAACTTTATATCTGCAAGAACATCTCAAAAGATAATGAATTCCATATTTGTACTTTCAGGAATATTAACTTTAGCCATATTAGCAATTATTTTAGCGGATATTTTGATTAAAGGACTTCCAGTAATAAATATGGAATTTATTTTTGGCCAAGTAGAAAATCAAGGCGAATCTGGTGGGATATTTCCAATAATCATATCCAGTTTATATGTAACATTAGTTTCAATTCTAATAGCTACTCCATTAGGTGTGGGTGCAGCTATTTATATGGTAGAATATGCAAGTAATGAGAAATTAACCAATATAATACGTTTTGGAGCAGAAACATTAGCTTCTATTCCATCAATTGTATTTGGGTTATTTGGATTATCATTTTTTGTAATATTTTTAAATTTAGGATGGTCCATTTTTTCAGCCAGTTTAGTTTTAGCTATTATGGCTATTCCAACAATATTTCAAGTTGCAGAAGTCTCTTTAAGTTCTGTACCAAGCATATATAAGGAAGGAAGTTATGGATTAGGGGCTACAAAATGGCAAACTATTTATAAAGTCATTATACCTGCAGCTCTTCCTGGAATTGTTACTGGAGTTATATTAGGGATGACAAGATCTATTTCTGAAGCTGCTGCAGTAATGTATGCTGTGGGATCATCTATTATAATGCCAATTTCTATATTTGACCCTGGCAGGCCATTGCCACTTCATTTGTATGTTTTAGCAACTGAAGGAATTTCTTTGCCTAATGCATTTGGAACTGCAGCGGTCCTTGTAATTATAGTATTGGTTATTACATTTTTAACTAATTATTTCACAGAGAAGTATCAGAATAAAATGATGGGAAAATAAGTAAAGTTAAGAGGTTTAATTATGTATAAGATTATTGCTAAGCATTTAAATACTTATTTTGGGGATGCACATATTCTTAAGGATATAAATTTTAAAGTGGCTGAAAACACAGTTACAGCATTAATTGGTCCATCAGGTTGTGGAAAATCAACTTTTTTAAGGTCGATTAATAGAATGAATGATTTAATACCTACATTTAAACGTGAGGGAACTCTTCTCCTAGATGAGGAAGATATTTACTCACCTGAAATGGATGTTGTAAATTTAAGAAGAAAAGTAGGAATGGTTTTTCAGAAACCTAACCCTTTTCCAAAATCCATTTTTGATAATGTTTCTTACGGCTTGAAGATTCATGGCATAGACGATGAAGGTTTTATAGAACAGAGAGTTGAAGAAAGTTTAAAATCAGCGGCTATTTGGGATGAAGTAAAAGATAAGCTTGATCAGTCTGCTATGAGTCTATCTGGAGGCCAACAACAAAGATTATGTATTGCAAGGACAATAGCTAATAATCCAGAGGTTATTTTAATGGATGAGCCTTGTTCTGCACTAGACCCAATTTCAACATTAAAAATTGAAGATTTGATTCATAAACTTAAAAAAGATTATACAATCATTATTGTAACACATAATATGCAACAGGCTTCAAGAGTTTCAGATTACACATCCTTTTTCTTGAATGGGGAGATTATTGAAAGTGATGAAACTGAACGATTGTTTGTAAGTCCTAAAGAACAAAAAACAGAAGAATATATAACTGGAAGGTTCGGATAATAGATTAAACTAGGGAGAAAAAATTATGGATGAGAAATTTCCAAGTGTCACATTTCAAAATAGGATGAATAGTATTAAAGAAGATTATAAGGAATTAGGAAATTTAGCTATTAAATTAAATGGGTCGGTTGTAAAATTACTTGAAAAGTATGATGAATCCATTTATGACGATATTGAAAAATGTTCTAATATTATAGATATTAAAACTATTGATTTAGAAAGGGAATGCATTAGATTTCTGGCTACAGAACAACCTTTAGCTAAAGATTTGATGTTTATCGAATCAACTCTAAGGGTAATAAGTCATTTTAAAAGGATATGCCATTTATTTTTAAAAATTGCCAAATCAATCAAAAACATTCAAGAGGTAGACATTCCGGAAAAAATACTTAAAGAATTAGCATATATGGGGGATTACACTCTAATTATGTTAAAAAAAGCATTTTTTGTATTTTTAAATCAGGATTTGGATAAAGCAAAAGAACTATCTAGTGATGATGATAAAATGGATGAATTTTATGATTCCATTTTAAATGAAGTTACCGCAACTATGGTTGAAGATAACGATTTGATTCCATATATTATTGATGTTATATTCTTGGCCAGATACTTTGAGAGAATTGCTGATAAAGCAGTTAGCATAGGATCAAGAACAGTATTTATGCTTACTTTAAAAAGGCCAGATATTGATGATTGAATGTTAAAAAAATATTTATAATATTATAAAAATATTTAGTAATAAATTTAATAGAAAATTTTCATCTCTCTTTTTAAGAGGTTTATTCATGAGTAGAAGTAATAAAACATTAGAAGAAATTTTAGAGTATATCTTTTATCAAAATCCAACTAATCAAGATGAAATAGCGGATGATTTAAAGATCACCAGAAGGTATGTGACAAAGTTGCTTAAGCCATTATTAGATGAGGGAATTGTTAAAAAAGTATATGTTATTGATTTAAAAAAATATGATGAAATCTATGGAGATTCTAATTCTGAGTTTAATCCTAAGGACTATTCAACTAATATTTTAATTAAAAATTTGGAAAATATGTCTAATCATGTGAAAAATCAGCTTGAATTATCTTTTGAATCAGTTATTGAAAATGATGAGGAAAAGGCTAAAGAAGCTTTAGAATTAGATTATATAACTAATAACATGTTTGAAAAAATTCGTTCTTCTGTAGAGACGGTTGTTAATTTAAATCCTCATTTTAAACTTTCTAAAATTCTGCTTTTTAACGAAGTGGCTTATAATTTTGAAAGGATTGGAGATTATTGTAGTCATCTAAATAAATTTATTATTAATAATGATGATATTATTGATGATAAGATCTTGTATATCCTAAAAAAGATGTATAAATATGCTCAAATGTCCATTTCATATTCTACAGATGCATTTATAGATGGTTGCGTAGATTTAAAAGGGAATTTGAGGGATACTGAAGAGAAAATGCATCAAAGGCAATCAGAAGCCATGAAGGAAATTGCTATCCATATGTTAGATTCCTCTTTAGATGATATTGGAACAGCCAATTATTATATTTATCTTACACGTGTAATTAAAACATTTGAAAGAATCGGGGATATATCCGTTGAAATTATGGATATTGCAGTTGAATTTCATAGGGATATTCCTAGAACCACAGTTCCTCGTTATTTCAGGGATGATGGATAACTCCTTATCTTTTCTATTGCAAGATTCATTAAATTCCAATACAAATGGTCTGGAATGATGAAAAATCTTCCATTTCTGAACTTAACTCTTTTTGCATCAATTTAAAATATGCTCTACAATATATGATAATTGTAATCAAGAATTTAATTATATGGTTGTTCTGAATTTTGTTGATGAAAGCATTATTGTATACAAGCAGTTTTATGATTTAATAAGTATTAATTCTATTAATCATTTATTATTTTATTTAATTATTATATTTTTGATTATTATTAAGTGCATGCCTTTAAAATTTTTCCAATTTCTTTATTTAATTTCTTTAATTTTTAAGTTGTATTTTTATATTTTTTAGGTTAACAAAAATTAAATCGATAATAATATTAACTATCAAAACCTAACTAATATTGTAGTTAGTTCTATGTCATTTATTTAAATTTTCAATTTAAATTTCTTGAGAGCTTTTATTAATTAAAAAGTTAAATGATGGAATTAATGACATTTAAGAACTTCCAACAAATCCATAATTTCAAAAATAGATTATAAATCGTTAATTATTGTAATAAATTAATTATAGACTTTATTTCTATATTGTTGAATTGGATGTGCATTTGAAAGATTTTTTAAGTCCCTTAAAATATTTATTCTTTAAGGAATTTTAAAATAATCAAAAATCTGTCATCTGGTTAATGGTATTTCCCAGAGTTCTATAACTTGATTGTTATGATATGATTTGTAATTTAGACCGGGAAGAATTATTAAATCCGGAGGTGTCGTAATGAAAGACAAAAACACTAAAAACTTGAGAAAATCTATGAATCGTGGTTCTGTTGAACAAACAACAAAAGTAGCTGATTATGAAGGGGAAATCATGACATTAGCTAAAAAGGATGTCATTAGCATTCCTCCAACCAAGACCATTAAGGGAGCTGCTGAAATGATGATAGAGCATGGATTCAGAAGATTACCAGTAACCCATCCTGGCTCAAATAAACTTTTGGGTATTGTAACTGCTATGGATATTCTTGACTTCCTTGGTGGAGGAAGCAAATTTGATATAATAGAAAAGAAACATGATGACAATTTCTTGGCAGCAATCAATGATCCTGTTAAAGAGATTATGACAAGAGATGTTATTTCTATCAGTCCCAAATATTCTATTAGAGAAAGTGTGGATGTAATGACCAAAAACGGCATTGGATCCTTGCCTATTGTAGATAAAGAAGAAAGGTTAGTGGGAATAGTCACTGAAAGAGATTTCGCATTAGCGCTTGCAGGCTCATTGACTAATGAAACTGTAGGTGACATCATGATTAAGGATGTTATCACTACCACTCCTGGAACTCCTATTGAAAGCTGTTCCAAAATCATGGTAAGAAATAACTTAAGAAGAATTCCTGTTGTTGAAGAAGAGAAATTAATAGGAATTGTTACTTCAACAGATATCTTAAGATTCTTCGGTGATAAAGAAATGTTTGCTTCTATGACCTCTAATAGTGGTTTAGATGTTTTAAAAAGAAAAATTTCTGAAATCATTAAACCAAACATATTAGTAACTGAATCTACTGTTAGATTAGGGGACTTATGTGAATTATTAGCTGAAAAGAACATTGGTGGTGTTCCTGTAGTTGATGATGATCAACTTGTAGGAATTGTCACTGAAAGAGATATTTTAAATACAGTTCTTAAAGAATAATTAGATTTTATTTCTATTTGGATTATTAAGCAATTCCTAAAAAATAATTAGATTTATTTCTATTGGATTATTTAGCAATTCCTTTAAAATAATCCATTAATTTCTTTAAGATTTTGTGGTTGCTCTTCTTTGTGAAGACCAATCAGGTAGCTATTGTTGAACTTTTAAGAGATAGCTATTGGTAGGTTAGTTTATATCTTTGATTAGATACGCTATAGATTATTGAAATCCAAATAGAATCAATTCATTTGGATTCTTTCTAATAGCTATTTCATTGGATTTTATCGTTGGTGTTATTATGAAAATCAAAAATATAATGTCTGAAAATGTGGTATCTATTGATAAGAATTTAAACATATGTGATTGTCTAAGAATGATGTATAAGGATAACTTATCTAGAATACCAGTCACTAGTACCAATGAAAATAAAAAAGTTTTAGTCGGAATTATCTCAGAAAAAGATATAGCTAATAAGTTAGGCTCTGCTAAATATGGTAATATGGCTCCTTCACATTTCTATGTATCCACTGTAATGGTCAAGGACTTGATTACAGTTGATGAGGATGAGGATGTGACTGAAGTGGCAAAAATCTTGATTGATAAGAATATTGGTGCCATTCCAGTTTTATCTGATGGTGAAATGGTTGGAATCGTAACTAAATCTGATTTCATATATTTATGCAAAGCTAAAGCATATGAAAAGATTTCAGTTAAGGATATTATGACAACAGATATTATTTCAATATCTGCAGATGATCGTTTAGTTCATGCAAGAAAAGTCATAATGGACTCAGGTGTTGGACGTTTATTACTTACTGGAGACAATGAGCTTGCAGGAATTATTACTTCAAAAGACATTGCAAAAGCATTTGTTTCATTCAGGAAACACACTCCTGACAAGTATCAATCTTCTCAGATTAAGGAGTTGATTGCAGGAGATTACATGTCAACAAATGTGGAAACAATCTCACAATACGCAACAGTTCCACAGCTTGCTGATGCAATGTTGGAAACTGGTTATAATGGTTACCCTGTAGTTGATGATGAAGATCAAATTATAGGAATTGTAACTCAATCAGATTTGCTAAAATTGATTTATGAAATGGAAACTCAATAGAGACTATTTCAAGGTTGATTTTAGTTTTAAGCATAAGATTTTCTTATGCTTTATTTTTCTTTTTTCTATTTTTTATGCTTTTTAATCATTTTTATCGAATTTTAATGCTATTTTTTCTAATTTACTTGATTTATTTAAGTTTTTTACCTATTGCTTTTTATACTATGATTAATATATAAGAAATAGGAACAATAATAAGTATTTTAATTAGGAGTTTTATTATGATAAAGGATAAAGTTGCATTTTTAGGGCCTCAAGGAACATTCTCTCACGAAGCTGCATCATTTGTAAGTGACAATTTGATTTCCTACTGTTCAATACAGCAGGTAATGGGTGCTGTTGAAAGAGGAGAGTGTGTATGCGGCATTGTGCCGATTGAAAATTCAATTGAAGGTCCAGTTAGCTTGACTTTAGATTCATTGATTCATAATTTTGACTTGAAGATTAAAAACGAGATTGTCATTCCAATCAACCATAACCTATTGGCTGCAGAGGAAATGACTGTAGATGAAGTTAAGAATGTCTATTCACATTCACAGGCCTTAGGCCAATGCCAACCTTATTTGGAAAGGCATGGTATCACTGCACATTATACCTTAAGCACTGCAGCAGCAGCTAAAAGGGTTGCAGAAACCGGTGAGGATGCAGCTATTGGAACATTGAAGGCAGCGGAACTCTATGGATTGAAGGTCATTGATACAAACATTCAGGAGAATTTCAACAACGAAACCCGTTTTGTTGTTTTGGATAATGAGGATTCTCCGATAACAGGAAATGACAAGACTTCAATTTCATTTTCATTGTTTGAGGATAGGCCAGGGGGGCTTTACGAACTTTTAGCTCTCTTTGCTGAGAATGATGTCAACTTGACTAAAATTGAATCCAGACCTTCTAAAGAGGGATTAGGTCATTACATCTTTTTCATAGATCTAGAAGGACATAGGTTGGATGAGGACATTGCTCATATTTTAAAACATTTAGAAGATAACACTTCATTCTTTAAGATTTTAGGGTCTTATCCTATATTTAATGAAGATTTATTCAGATAATGTTTCAATTTCATATCTTTTTTTCAAATTCAATAATTTAATCTAATTTTTATTCATGAATTTTCTAAAATTTTATCTATTTTTTAACTTTTCATTTAGTATAATTTATTAAATATAAAATTCATATATTAATAATATATAAGTATATAAAAATGATAAAAGTTTGATAATTTTAATATATAGTATAAATTTATTCAATCGATATTAGGAGGAGAAGTATGAATCCAGATAGGAAAAAGCTTATGCAGATTTTACATAATCTTGAAAGGGATTATGAAGCTGGTTTGATTTCTGAAGAGAAATACCTTTACTTGTCTGACCAGTATAAGCATAAGATTGAAACTATTGAAGTTAGTGATAGAATTCGTGCGATGCAAGGAAAAGAAGAAACTCCTTCCTCAATCAAGCCAAGATATGATGATTCTCAAAAGTATCAGGAAGAAAAGGAAAAGCTAGTTCGCAAGTATATCCATAATCCTGAAACTTATACAGTATCAAAAAAACCGGAGGAGTCTTCAAGTACCAGTCCATGGTATATTGCATTTGCAGTTGTATTTTTGCTTGTAGCATTTGGTGCAGGAATAACTTTTGGAATGTCCAGCATCGGTTTAGGTGGTGATGTTGGAGATATGATATCTTCTGGTGCAACTATTAATGACACTGCTTTTCCTGAAGTTAAGGTAAACAAGTCTCTCAGTTACAATTATACAAAATCTTACTCAAATACCACTTCATATGGTTCTTCAGATGATTCAAGTTCATCTTCAAGCAGTTCCTCTTCAATCAGTGACTCCGATTCTTCCAGTTCATCAAGTTCTAGTGGAGATTATTCTGGCGGAAGTTCATCTGGTGGTTCATCTAGTGGTGGCTCTTCTGGCGGTAGTTCTGGAGGAGGGTCTTCCGGTGGAGGATCTTCTGGTGGCAGTTCTGGAGGAACTGAAGAGTAAGTTTATTGATGGTGCTATTATTATTTTTTTGGAGATATAGTATGAAAAAAATTATTGGTATCGGATTAGTTTTAATTTTATTGATTGTAGGTGTTTCATTTTTCATAAATAATCCTATCAACACTATCAGTGGAGATGAGCTTTCACAGCAATCAGTGGATTATTCTGAAAATGGAATATCATTATCAATGCCTGGGAATTGGGTTTCTGCAAAATCCAACTCTAATGAAACAGTTTTAGCAGTTGCAGACCCTGATGCTAAGGATTCCGCAGGTTTTAATAGTGTTAATGTGAATATTGAAAAGAAATCAAATGCCGGATCTTTACAATCTGAATTCACTTCCAATTACAATACATTGGCCCGTAATTCTGATTTCACCATTTTATTTATGGGAAATGTTTCATTTAATGGTCAAGCTGCTATGGAAGCGGATTACACCTCTGTAGCAAACAATCAAACAAAACAGCATAAGGCTATTTGGATTCCAAAAGGGTCTGACATTTATGTTATCTTATGTTCTGCTCCAGAATCTGAATTCGATAATATGGTAGGAACTTTTGATTTCATTATTAACAGTGTCAAATTATAATAGTGATTTTTCTAAATGAAATTCACTATTTTTATTTTTTTAGATTGTTCATTAACTACAATGCTTTAAATATTTATTTAAGGATTTAGATTATTTATTACAAGATTTTTAATATTTATTTAAGGATTTAGATTATTTATTACAAGATTTTAAATTTATTGAAGTGATTTTATGGAAATTGTTTTATGTGTTACTGGCAGTATTGCAGCAACCGAAACCATTAAGTTAGCAAGGGAATTTAGAAGGCAAGGCCATTCTGTTAAGGCATTCATGACTAAAGAGGCCACTAAGATTATTCACCCTAATGCTTTAGAGTTTGCTACTGGTCAAGAAGTTGTTTTGGAATTAACTGGAAAGATAGAGCATGTGAAATACTCTCAACAAGATTTGATTTTAGTTGCTCCAGCTACTGCAAATACCATTTCCAAATTTGCATATAAGATTTCTGACAATCCTGTAAATACCCTTTTGATAACTGCTCAAGGTCATGACACTCCTATTGTCTTTGTTCCTTCAATGCATGATTCAATGTATGATGCAGTAAGCGAAAATGTGGAAAAGCTAAAGGAAGAAGGCATAAAATTTGTAAATCCTCGCATTGGTGAAGGAAAAGCCAAATTCCCAGCTATTGAAGACATTGTCCTTGAATCTGTAAGAGCTGTCAATTTGGATAGGGTAAGCAAGGGCATTGCAGGTGGTGTAGTGTCTAATATTGCAGGAAAAAACATATTAATCAGTTTAGGTGGAACATTTGAGGAAATTGACCCTATAAGGGGAATTTCCAATAGGTCCTCTGGTAGAATGGGTTTGGAATTGGCTAAGGAAGCATTCGTCAGAGGGGCTAATTTAACAATTTTAGCTGCACATCATGAAGTTTCAATTCCAAAGGCATTCAATGTGATTGATGCGGAATCAACTACTTTGATGAATGAGAAGATAGATGAATTGATTCCTGATTTTGATGTTTTCATAGCTACTGCAGCTGTTTCTGATTTTACTCCAATCAATAAGGAAAATTCTAAAATATCTTCATCCTATAACTTATCATTGGAATTTGAGCCTGTTGCAAAAATCATTCAAAGAATCAAAAAGATCAATGAAGATATCTTCTTAGTTGGATTCAAGGCAGAATACAACATTTCAGAAGAGAAAATGATTGATTGCGCTAAGACTCAAATGAGAGAAGCGGGAACAGATTTGGTTGTAGCAAATGATGTTTCCCATGATGGATGCGGATTCGGATCTGAAACCAATGAGGTAATTCTTGTAAGTGATGAAGTCAAAAAGGTTTCATTAAATTCCAAAAAAGAGATTTCCAAATCCATATTTGATGAGATTTCTAAAAAATTAGATTGATTTCAACTTTATAAAAAAGTTTGATCAATTTTTTCTTTTTTTATTTTACTATTTTCTATTTTACTATTTTTTATTTTTCAATTCTTATTTTTATCAATTCTATTTTTTTGCAGGATCATATTTTTTTTTTTTAGTTCGTTATATAATTTTTTTCTTATATTTTTCCTTATTTTCCTATAAAAATTTTAAATATTTTCTATTATTTTTTTTTAATACTCATATTATGTCCTTATTTAGATAATAATTAAAAAAAGTATTACTTTTTTATAAAAATTAGTAGTTCTTTCTTATTTTTGAAAATAAAGAAAAATTAGAAATATTTTTTAAAATTTTAATAAAATTTTGTTAAAAAAGAGTTAAAAATAGTTTATTTTGCAAAAAAAGTTCAATCCTCTAAGCTATTTAATTATGGAGTGTTTTTTATGAGTGAATTAACCTAGAGGATATTTTTATGAACTCTTTTTTTATTGCATTAGCAAATATATATTTGTAATATTCTTATATAAAAAGCTTTCAGTAGTAATACTTTTTTGAGATTGTTCGTAGTTATACTAAATTCGTATTTCTTCTTAAAATTACTGATAATTATGTTAATTTATTCTTAGATTAATTTTTAAAATTGAATTAGTTTTATTTTTTATTTTCAGTAAATTTTAATCTATTTTTTTCAATAAATCTAATGCATATTACTATTTTGAAATCAAATTTTTTGATAAAAGTAATACTTATAAAATAAGGAGTTTTTGAGCTTTAAATGAGTATTTCTTATCTATAATAACTTGAATTATCCTTATTAAAAATATATGTTTTATTTTTTCGATAGTTACCTATATTTATTGATGAAATAGATTATATGAAAAGCTTAATTTTTGTTTTATAATTTTAATAACAAAATGGTGGTTTTGGATTAAAATAAGAGTTATGTATGGGTTTTGAAAAATGATTTTTTTCAAAAATGAATATATGTTCTTTTAAAAAGATTTCTCCACAAGAAAAGCTATATGGTCCTTTTCATAAGGTTCTAATTTAATCTTTTCCAAAATGGAATAACCATTCTCTTTTATTTTTTTAGCTTCATCCTTGAATATTTTTTTAGGCTTTTGAATAACATCAATGCTTCTTGCTTTTATGGTAATGAGTCCTTGTCCCTCTTCCTTTAGGAATAAATCCATGTTGTCCATGAATAGTTCGCCCTGTTTTTCCTGTGCAACATCACAGTAAACCAAGTCTACTTTCTCAACTTTGTTCAAGTAATATTTCGGTTTGGTTGCATCTGCAAGAAGTGGCATTATATTATTTCTCTTTTGTGATAATCTGACTAGCTTTTTCATGCTGACTGGTGAAAATTCCACTGCATAGATCAATCCTTCATCGCAAATGTCAGAAATGTGTGAAACAGTTGTTCCTGTTGAAGCGCCTAAGTACAATACTTTGGAATCGTTCTTTAATTCAATTCCCTCCAATCCATTCAATAATGCTGCAGCTAATTTGGATCTTCTTGGATTCCAGATTCTGTACTCTTCCTCTCCATCTTGAATGAGCCTTTCATCATAGACTCTAATACCCGGACTTAAGTTTCTGGTAGCTATTTCACCATCTTTGTAAAATATGTTCATTTTTTCACATCTTTATATGAATTTAATTTTTTAGGAATTTTAGATTTTAGAAGTTTAGATTTTAATATTTTGGATTTTATAATTTTAGATTTTAGAAATTATAGATCATTATCATATAGTAAAATGATTATTTTCTTCGTTTCTTTTTGTTCTTCTTGTTTTTCTTGTTTCCTTTGTATTTCTTGCTTTTTCCTTTCCCTTTGTCCTTTTCGGCCTTTCTTTCCTTTGCCCTTTTTTGGCTTGTCTTTTTAGGGAATGGATTTTCCTTTTCTATTTGCTCAACTTTCTTAAGGTAATCCTCTGCAATGCTTGGATCATACTCTCCAGAGAATACATCCTTTCTTACAGCAAGTGTAATCTTCAATGCTAAGTTTCTAGCTATTTTTCCTCTGTTCCACCATTTAGCGCCACGAACGCTTGGGTGTTGGAATATCAATCCATGCTTTGGAGGACGTTCTCCAGTTTTCAAATGTCTGAATATTGCCTTTTCAGCACCCATTATCTGAATAACACTTGCAGGATAAGTTGCTAATCTTTTAATGCTTCCGATATGGGCAATTAATTTAGCGCCTAATGTTGATCCTAATAAATCCCTTAAGTTAGGAGCAATAGCTTCCATTTTAGAATCAATATAAGTTTCAAGTTCTCTTCTGGATTTTTGAAGTGAATAGATGGATTCTGCAAAACTCTTTAGCATTAATAAGTCATCCTCTTCAATGTCAGCACCTGTACTTTCTTCAATCTCTTCAGCAAAATGCTCATTGAAGTTTTCCAAAATGTCTTCTCTGTTTTCACTTTCAGCTATTAGCTTTATGTAAGTTTCATTATTGCTTATTGTATCCATTTCAGGGAAATAGATTGTGTACCAATCACGAATGCGTTCAACCAATTTGCTGATTGATTCATCAATGTCATCTACAGAGTTTATTGCCTGGATTAAAAGCTTATCCTCTTCCTGTGAAGATTTTTTGATTTTATGGATTGCTAGCTTTTCATAAATTTGAATGATTTCATCTTGGCCTTTTGAAAATCCAATCTCTTCAAAGATTTTATCAATATTGCTTCTTAAGTATTCTCCACCTTTATTTGGAGTTTTCACTTCAATATTTCCATAGTTTTCAAGTTCCTTGTATTGGGATTTCCTTTTTGTGGTTTCTATAATTATCCTATCCTCTTCGAATGAATCAAGCTTTATTCCATTAATGAGTTCAAGCTCTTCATCTAAAATCTCATTTTCTTCTATCTTAATGAGATTTGAAACCACTTCATCTTCTGTAAAAAGCTTATAATCAGCTATTTGAAGATCTTCATCAAATGCAATAAATCCTGCAATACATTGTGTTATATAAAATTTCATAATCTTATTTTAATTTTTTTATCTAATATATTTTACATTATTTCAGATAATTTTTGCAAGTTTTTGATAAATTCTAATGAAATTTTCTTAAATTTCCACTCGAAAACTAAATAATTATATATCATATAGTTTCCATATATTAAGATAGTATAAAATTATTTTATATTATTAAATATTATATATAAGAAAAATTAGTTATAATTATCAAAGTTCATGTTTTTATTGGAGGTTATTCATGTTAAAAACTAAATTATGTGGTGTCAGGTTAAGAAATCCCTTGATGCTTGCTGCAGGTGTATTGGGAAGCCATGCATCTTCCCTTAATTGGATTTTAAAATCTGGTGCTGGTGCAGTTGTATCCAAATCATTTTCAAAGGAACCTAATGACGGTTATAAGAATCCAACTACCGTTGCTGTAGAGGGAGGAATCATTAATGCGATTGGGCTTTCAAGTCCTGGAGTTGAAGCGTTCATCGATGAATTGGAAAAGGTTGATCGCATAAAGGGCAAATCAATCGCTTCAATTTATGGCGCAACTCCTGATGAGTTTGCATATGTTGCAGGAAAGGTAGAGGATTTGGTTGATATGATTGAATTGAATGTATCATGTCCTCATGCAATGGAAGGTTATGGGGCTTCCATTGGACAAAATCCTGAATTGACTAGAAATGTTGTAAAGGCAGTTAAAGATGCTGTTGATGTGCCTATTCTTGCAAAATTGACTCCAAATGTAACTGACATTTCTGAAATTGCAGTTGCAGCTGAAGAAGGTGGGGCAGATGGATTGACATTGATCAATTCCTTAGGTCCTGGAATGAAAATAGATATTGTAACTGGAAATCCAATACTTGCAAATAAGTTCGGTGGAATGAGCGGACCTGCAATTAAGCCAATAGCTGTTCGTTGCGTTTATGATGCATTTGCCGCAACCGACATTCCAATTGTTGGTGTTGGTGGAATACGCAATTACGCTGATGTAATAGAGTTCCTCTATGCTGGTGCAAGCGCTGTACAAATTGGAACTTCAATCATGTATGAAGGTCCTGAAATATTCGGAAGAATCACAAGCGACTTGGAAGAGTTTATGGAGGAAAGTGAATTTGATTCAATTGATGATATGGTGGGCTTTGCTCATAAGGAGCCATAGCTTAAGTGGGTGATAGAATGAATGTACCTCAAGTTATAGAGATAAAAAAGATTATAGAAGAGACTCCTACAATCAAGACTTTCATTTTTGATTGGACTATGGTTGGTGAAAACATTCCTTCTCCGGGACAGTTTGTCATGGTGTGGAATTTCAAGGATGAAAAGCCAATGTCCATTTCATATATCGATGTTGGTAAGGGAGAACTTGGAATAACCGTTAAGAAGGTTGGAGAGTTTACTGAAAACTTGCATACATTAAAGGAAGGTGACAAGCTAGGTCTTAGAGGCCCATATGGAAACGGTTTTGACACTGATTTGAAAGGAATGAGAGTTTTAGCTATTGGCGGTGGAGTTGGAATGGCTCCTATAGCATCATTTACCGAAGAGGCATTGAAAAATAAGGCTCAAGTTGATGTTGTTTGTGCTGCACAAACAAAGGATGAACTCTTGTTTAATGACAGATTAAAGGAAAAAGGTGCAAAAGTCTACACTTGCACTGATGACGGATCCTGTGGTTTCAAAGGATTTGCAACTCATAGGGTATTGCAATTGATTGAACACAAGGAATATGACTGGGCTGTTGTATGCGGTCCTGAAGTCATGATGAGACCATTGTACGGTAGCTTAGAATCCAATATGATTGAGGGTGAATACTCTATGGAACGTTATATGAAATGTGCTATAGGTGTTTGTGGTCAATGCTGTGTAGACAATACCGGTTGGAGAATATGTGCTGAAGGGCCTGTTTTCTCATCTGATCAGGTTTCTGAAATCGTTGAGTTCGGTAAATTCCATAGAACCGCATCTGGAATGAAAGAGTATTTCTAAATCAATTAACGTTTCAATATGATTTAATATAAAAAAATATTAGAAATAATTTATTTAATGATAACATGTTTAATCTTAATGAAAGCAAATATGGCCTTCATATAATGATTATAATAATTTTCTTATTATTGTCATTATTTACAGTCATGCCGGTATTGAATATGATTTTGCTTGGAGCAATGATTGCTTATGGTATCACACCAGTTGCCAATAGGATTCAATCAAAAATCAAGATTACTTCAATTTCAATATTCCTGGCGATAATAGTGGTAATCATTCCATTGATACTATTGTTCATATACGTATTTTGGGAAACAGCAGTTTTTGCGGATATGTTTTTCGCTTCCCATAATCTTTCTGTAAGTTCAGGAATTGATTTGAATCTGGCTGTTAACATATTTGTCCAAGCATTGCCTGTGGAACTTCAAGGATTTATTAAACCTTACTTAGGGCTATTGACTAGCGGAGTGCATGAAGCCTTAACTTATATATTCAATTATGCCATAAGGTTCATAAGACATTTTTCAGATGTGCTGGTTCAATTGTTTGTCCTGATCTGTTCCATTTATTATTTCACTCGTGATGGAGATAAGGTTATGGAATATATTTTTGTATTTATTCCAAAAGAGCATAGGTCTTTCTTTGAAAGAACCTTGGATGATGTTGCAAATGTTCTAAAATCTATCTTCTATGGTCATTTCCTGACAGCTATGGTTATCGGTGTTATGGGTGGCGTAGGCTATTATTTCTTAGGATATAAGTTTGCATTGTTTTTAGGAATCATTACAGGTATTGCACAGTTGATCCCTATCTTCGGTCCATGGATAGTTTATTGGGCATTGGCACTCTATGCATTCTTTGTTGCTGGAGATATAGCTCAAGGACTCCTTACAATATTATGGGGATTCGTATTAAGCTTGAGTGATATGTACATTCGTCCAATGCTTGCAAGCAATTATGCTGACATGCCTTCCTTAATCCTTTTGGTTGGATTTATGGCTGGACCTTATGTATTTGGAATTGTTGGTTTCATATTGGGTCCTTTGATTTTGGGAATTGCATATGCGGTTATCAAGTCCCTTAAGGAAGAATTGGAAAATGATAAATTAGAGAGAAAAATTGGAAAATAATGAATCTGATAATTATTAATTATTATAAAAAAATTTGGTTGATAGGATGGTAAAAAGAAACATTGTTCTTTTAGACATTGATTATATCACTCATGATGAAAAGCCAGTCATGAGATTATTCGGTAAAGTTAAGGGAGAAAAATCCAATGACTTGATTGCATTAGATGACAGTTTCGTCCCTTATTTGTACATTTTACCTGTAACTGATATTGATAAATGTATGAAGGATTTAGAAGAACTTGAAAAGGAAGATGAATTGGAGTTTACAAAACTTGAAAAAGTCCTTAAGAAGGATTTCCAGGTTCCTACCGAATTCATTAAAATCAGCTTTAACCATCCTCAAGATGTGCCAAAATACAGAGACAAGATTTGGGATTTGGACTCTGTAAAGCAGCTTAGGGAACATGATATTCCATTCTATAGAAGATATCTGATTGACAATGGATTGGTTCCTATGGCTGAATTGGAGTTAGAGGGAGAACTTATTGATTCATTTGAAACCATAGACAGTGATGATGATTCCCTTGAAATCCTAAAATTGAATGAATCTCCTAAAACTGCAAACACTGATTTCCAACAGTTCAGGATGATGAGCTTTGACTTGGAAGTTAGAAACCCTCATGGAATGCCTAACCCAAATGAGGATGAAATCATCATGATTGGAATTGACAGTAATGTAGGAGTTAGAAAAGTCATTTCAACTAAAGGGGACGAATTTGAACAGGACCCTGAAATGTACTTCATAGAAAAGGTTGATTCTGAAAAGGAAATGATAGAATCATTCATCAAGACTGTTAAGGAAAACAATATTGACATTATCATAGGATATAACTCTGATGTCTTTGACTTCCCATACCTTAAGGATAGGGCAAAGATATGGGGCATTGACTTGGATTTAGGGGTCGATGGATCAAGCATCAAGTTCATTAGAAGAGGCTATAACAATGCAGCAACATTCAAAGGGCTTCTTCATGTTGACTTGTATTTGGTTATGAGAAGATACATGTCACTTGACAGATACACTTTAGAGAGAGTGTACTTTGAGTTCTTTGGAGAGGAAAAGATAGATGTTCCTGGAGACAGAATCTATGAATTTTGGGACAATGGTGGCAAGGAACTTAAGAACCTGTTCAAGTATTCCTTGGATGATGTTGTATCCACATTGAAGATTGCTCAGGAAACATTGCCTTTGAACTTGGAATTGACTCGTATAGTTGGACAGCCTTTTGTTGATGTAACCCGTATGGCTACAGGTCAGCAGGCAGAATGGTATTTGGTTAGAAAAGCTTATGAAGTTGATGAAGTAGTGCCAAATAAGCCTAACATGACTATGAAAAACATTAAGGAAAGAGGAAGCAACTCTGGAGGTTATGTTAAAGAGCCTGAAATCGGATTGCATGAGAATTTGGTTCAGTTCGACTTCAAGAGCCTGTACCCTACTTTAATCATTTCAAAAAACATTTCTCCAGATGTTTTGGTAAATGGCAATTCATCATATAATGCCAAATTTGAAGACTTTGAGGATTATGAAACATGCTATGATGAAATCGATAGTATTAAGGAAGATGAAATGTCTTCTGCAATAGATGATGAGGAATATTATATTTCTCCAGAACACTTCTTCAAGTTCAAGAAAGAGCCTCAAGGATTCATTCCTTCAGCTTTAGAGGATATCCTAAATGAAAGGTTCGCTGTTAAGAATAGGATGAAGGCAACAGATGATCCAATATTAAGGAAGGGTCTTGATGTTCAACAGCAAGCGTTGAAGCGTTTGGCAAATACAATGTATGGAGTTTATGGATTCTTGAGATTCCGTTGGTATTCATTTGAATGTGCTCAATCAATTACTGCTTGGGGGCGTCAGCATATTAAAAAGGCGATGAAGGAAGCGGAAGATTATGGTTTTAAGGCAATTTATGCAGATACTGATGGTTTCTATGCAAAATATGTGCCTGAAATGAAAAAGGAATAAAATTTAAGTTTATTAAAAAATCTATTAAAAATTATATTAAATTTATCTATTAAAAGTTAAAAAATCACGTTTATTGAATATTAATTATAATAATTTAAAGGAAGTATGATTATGAAAGAGAAAATTGCTTTGGCAGCATGCAGTGGAATGAGTCCTAATGGTTTGGTTGCGAGAGTTGCAGTTCATGACTTAGCTATTGATGATGTGGAAATCTTATCCATTTGTATGGGTTCAACTTCTGCAAATGTCACTGGTTTTAAGAGAATGCTTGATAAATACCCCATTTTAGCAATTAATGGATGTGAAGGAAACTGTGTTGGTAAAATATTAGAGCAAAAGGGCATTGAAATTGTGGATGAGCTTAATGTTGGAGACATTTTAGCTGAAACTGAACATAAGGCGAATGATGCTGCAAGATTGGATGAAGAAGGGGAAATCTGCGTTTCAATTGTGAAAGAGGTTATTGAAAACAAGATCAAAGAAATTGGATTGGATTAATTTTCACAATTTTCTAACCATCTCCCAATATTTCTTTAGGTGATTTTATGGTAAAGCCAGTCAAGATTCATGATAATAATTTATGGGATAAATTTGTCAATGATAGTGAGCAATATTTTGCGGTTTTAAGCCCTGGATGCAAAATTGCATTTTTTGTTGGAGAGACTGACAAGAATTTCCTGCTCATTGAAAGAACAGAAGGAGCTATTGAGTCCAAGTTCAATGTAAACAGTTCACTTAATATGATGGAAACGGATTTGTTCTTTACAATTGCTGAAGAGGATGCATCTGAACTTTTGGATGATGCAAGCAAACTTTCAAATTTCATTAAGGAGGGCAAGTTAGGAATCTTCTGTTTAGTTGATGATGTGGTCATGGCAGAAAAAGGGCTTGATAAATTATTGAATGATTTAGGATTTGCACCATCTTGTGCAATTTAATTTTTTTTTAATTTTTTATCAAAAATTAATTTTCTATTTTTTTTAAAATTTTTCCTATATTTTCAAAAAGTTCACTTTTCCATATTTTTTAAATTTTGCTTTTTCAATTTTTTAAAATATCCAATATAATATTTTTCAAAAATTTTACTTTTCTATTTTTCATAAAATAATTTTTTCATTTTTTCACTATTTTGTCATTTATCATTTGTGTGATGTAGATTACTAATTATCAAAATTTATAATATGATTCATACTTTCAATATTTTTAAGATATGATTAATTATTTTAATACTTTTTTATCTAAACTATATTTTAGTGAACTTTTATTATTAAAATTTTTATAGGGCTTTGAGAGTGAAAATTTTAGTATTATTTTTATAAAATATTTTTTTAAAAAATAGTAAAATATATTAAAAAATTAAATCTTTAATTTTTTTTAAAGAGCAATAAATTTTAAAAATTTATAAAATTTCAAAATCAGTAAAATTTGCAAAATTAGTAAAATCAGTATTTGTTAAAAAGTAGATTTTGAAAAATACTAAAAAATAAAAATAGTAAAATAAAAGTAAAAGAGTAAAATAGTAAAGAAGAAAAAAGTTAGATTTATTCAGTTAAGTAACTGTCTAAATCTATATTTTCAGCATCACAAATGGTTTTTAATGTTTCATATAGTTTTTCATCTATTTCTAAACCATTTTTCTCATTTTCAGAAATTCTTTTTACTTCGAGATCTCCCGGAATGAAAGTGTTTCCGGATTCTCTGATTTCTGTAACGAATTCTTCTACTTGTTCTTTAAATACGTCAATTGAAACGAATTTTTCAGGATTGATTGCAACAAACAAGTCCCCTTTGTTGCAGTCTTCCTTATAGTCTCCTGCTGTACCTGTTACTTTAGTACCAAATGCCGCGTTTACTAAAGGTCCTGTCATTATTTCAATCATAAAGCTTAAAGCGTATCCTTTTACTCCACCAAATGGAAGGATAGAGCCTTCTAATGCAGCTTCAGGATCAGTGGTTGGATTTCCCTCCTTGTCAATTGCAGTGTTTGGAGGAATTTCCTCACCTTTTCTTTTTGCTTCTAATAATTTTCCTCTTGCGCTTACAGAAGTTGCCATATCAACAGCAATATAAGTTTCGGAAGGGATACCAATAGCTATTGGGTTAGTTCCGAGAATAGCTTTCTTACCACCTAATGGTGCTACTCCAGGTTCAGTGTTACAAATTACAATACCAATCATGTCATTTCTAATAGCTAAGTCAGAATAATAACCGGTTATTCCAAAGTGGTTTGAATTGAAGGTACCTACTGCAGCGATACCGGTTTCCTTTGCCTTATTGATTGCCATCATCATTGCTTCATGTGCAATGTATTGTCCGAATAAGCTTTTACCATCAATGAGTGCAATGGAATCCTCATCCTTGACAATTTCATAATCTCCTTTGGTTTCAATAAAACCGTTATTGATTCCTCTGATGTATTGTGGGAATCTTCCAAGTCCATGTGAAGTGAAACCTTTTAAATCAGAGTCTAAAGTTGCTTCAGTAATGATCTTTGCATGATATTCTTGAACTCCAATGTTGATTAAGATTTCATTTACAAGTTTTCTTTCATTTTCAACACTAATTCTCATATTTTCCCTCCTAAATGATTGGCATTTGTTGAAATATCTTTGTAATTGTTAATTAATTTTTAAATATTTTTTTAATGTTTTTTTAAATTATTATTGGAATTTTATGTATTTTATTCTCTTTTCTTTTCTTTTTTTGCATTGAAATTAGTATTCAATTACAGTTCCATCAAATGTTCTTACAGTAATCTTTTCTTCAGCAGTAACTGTTCCTACAATTTGAGCTTCAATGTTTTCGTTCAATGCTTCAACAACAGCGTCTGCTTCCTCTGGGCTTGCAATTACACAGAATCCTACACCCATATTGAAAACCTTGTACATTTCCTCTAAAGGAACGCCTTGCTGGTAGATTAATTTAAAGATGTCTTGTGGCTCTGGGTAATCTGTAATGTCAAAACCGATTCCTTTTTTAAGTCTTGAAAGGTTGTTTACTCCACCACCAGTCATATGAGCAAGACCTTTAATGTCAAAGTCATGTTTTAAAAGTTCAACAATTGCTTTAACATATAGTTGGGTTGGTTTCAATAATTCTTCTCCAATGGTGGTTTCTTCGTTAGGCATTTTATCGTTGACGTTGAATCCTCCTTCTTCAAAGATTGCTCTTCTAGCTAAGCTTAAACCATTACTGTGAATACCGCTGCTTCTAAGACCGATTAATACATCTCCCTCTTGGATATCTGCACCAGTGATGATTTTATCCTTGTCTACAAAACCGATACCGGTTCCTGCTAAGTCAAAGTCCTTTACAATTCCTGGAAGGGAAGCGGTTTCTCCACCAATAATTGCGATTTGGGATTCTTTTGCCCCTTGAACAAGACCGTCTGCAATTTCTTCAGCTACTTTTGGATCTGGTTCTTCGACTGCTAAGTAGTCAACTAATGCAATAGGCTCTGCACCTACACAAAGGATATCGTTAACTACCATTGCAATCATGTCAATTCCAACAGTATCGTATTTTTCCATCATTTTTGCAACTAATATTTTACTTCCTACACCATCAGTACTCATTGCAATAGCCTTATCGCCAAGTTCTACCAATGCTGCAAAGTGTCCACTATCAGTAATAATATTTCTGTATTCTAATGTTGGCTGCAATTTTGAAGCTAATTTTGAGACGGTTAATGCTTCAAGGTCAATGTCAACACCAGATTCTGAGTAAGTAACCATAAAATTCACCTAATAATAATTCATAAATTTTTTATTTTTTAAAAAGTTTTTATTTTAAATAGGCCATTATTAACAATTAAATAATAGCTAACATTTTAATATTTGTTTTAGCTATTATTTATATTATATTAATTATTTTAGAATAATTAATGATAAAATTGATTGAAATTAAAAAATTAAAAAAAAATAAATTTTGTTTTAATTATAAAAATTTAAAAAAAATTTTTAAAATAAAAATATTTTAAAATAAGGATTATTTTGAAATATAAATATTTTAAAAAGATTTAAAACTATTGAAGTCTGGTTGCTTCAAGGATAAGTGGAGTTTTAGTCTCTACCTTATAACTTCTGTGAATGCTTGAAGCCAAGTCAACAGTTTTATATGGGTCTCCGTGACAAGTGATGATTTTATCAGGTCTTGGATGCAATCTTTTTGCGAATTCCATCAATTGTCTTCTGTTGGAGTGACCACTGAATCCTTCGATGGTTTTGACATCCATTTTAACATTGTAGATTCTCTTTTTACCTGTTTCATCTTCCAATGGGATTTCCTTGTGTCCTTTTTGGATTTTTCTACCAAGTGATCCTTCAGATTGGTAACCTACGAAAACAATGGAATTGTTCTTGTCTTCACATAACCATTTGAAGTACTCTACAGAGTTTCCACCAGTCATCATACCTGATGTTGAAAGGATAATTGATGGTTCTCCTTCTACAATCTGTTTTCTTTCAGCATTGTTTTGAACCTTATTGAAAGATTCTGCAATGAATGGATTTCTTCCCATATGGAAAATTTGATCCCTTAAGTCTTTGCTTAAGTATTCTGGTCTTGCAGTGTGCACTGCAGTTGCTTCCCAAATCATACCGTCAAGATGGATTGGCACTTCTTCAATCATTCCATGACGCATGTACTCTTCAAGCACAATCATCAATTCTTGTGCTCTTCCTACTGCAAATACAGGAACCAATACTTTTCCGCCACGTTTTAATGTTTTGTAGATGGTTTTCATCAATTCTTTTTCTGCATTGTTTCTTGATGGGGTAACGTCTTCATGTCCACCATATGTACTTTCCATAATGCAGCTTTCCACTCTAGGGAATCTTGTGGTTGCAGGTTCCAAGAGTCTGCTTCTTTCGTATTTGAAGTCTCCAGTGTAGAGCAAGTTATGTGCACCGTCACCAATGTGGAAGTGACACATAGCAGAACCTAAAATGTGGCCTGCATTATGCAATGTCAATTTAATGTCTGGAGATATGTCAGTTACTACTCCATAGTCAAGAGTGATTGTGTGCTTGATCATTTTTTGCACATGCTTTACATTAAATGGAAGTGGGTTGTTTTCCCTATGTGCAATGTCAATGTAATCCAATTGCAATAAGGTCATTAAGTCTCTTGTTGCAGAAGTACAGTATACAGGACCTTCGTATCCGTAGTGGTAAAGGTAAGGAATGAAACCGCAGTGGTCCAAGTGAGCGTGAGACACTACAACTGCATCAAGGTCTTGAATTGAAAACTCAGGAACTCCGAGCATTGGGAATGAAGTTTTTTCATCTTGTCCTGCTACGTTTACTCCACAATCAAGCAATACTCTACTGTTTGGAGTTTGAAGTAACATACATGAACGTCCTACCTCTTTAAATCCTCCCATAGCAGTTAATCTGGTCCATTCATTAGGATATTTTCCGCCTTGGTGGATTCTTGCACCTAAAGTCTGCAAGATTTTCTTTCTTTCCTTACTGTTGTGCATCAAGGTATTTCTGATTCTATCGATAATCTCAGATCTGATTGGAGGACTTCTTAAAATCTTTGGAGCCCATCCGGTTTTTCTAACGATTTCCCTTGAGGTCACTCCATATTTTCCAATTACAAGTCCAGGTTTGGTAGCTTCTATAACAACTTCGTTGGTAACTTCATCAAAAGTGATGTTGCTGATTTCAGCATCTTCTGGAACGATCTCTTCGACTTTTTGAATAGTTTCTTCGTATGGTAATAAAACAGATTTGTCTGATCTGATTATGATTCTTTTTCTAAGTTCTTTTGCCAAGTTTCTGATTAAGTCCCCATTGTCTGCTACAATGTCTGGGTTTTTTGTATAAATAACAACCTCAGGACCTTCAAATTCAATATTCGCTAATTGAACTTCATCAGGTAGTTTTTTTGTAATTTTTTGTTTGATTTCTTCTAAAACGTTTGAAGCCATATTATCACTTCGAAAAATAGACGTATAAAATTAGCATATGGTATAAAATCAATATTTTTGTAATTTCCAATTCTTCTTTTATTTTCTTTTAATCAGTTATAGAAAATGTTTTTTAAAAAATATTCGTTAAGTAAATTTTGGTTAATTTTTAAATAAGCCGTTTAATTGAATAATAATCTATAATTAATCTAAAATAATTAAATTAATTAACTAATTAAAATCCTAATATTATCTAAATATAAATTATATAAATTTCTAAACTTAGGATTTAAAATTAAATTAAAAGTTAAGAATATTGATTTAAATCTACGATATCAATATTCTTATTGATTAAATAAACAGCTTCTGTGTCATAAAAAAGATGTTTACTTAATTTATTGCATATACTATCTATACTGTAATATGTAAAATTAGTTGTAAAATAAAGTTAAAAAATAAATAATTCGTATATATTTTTTAGCTATTAATTTTTTCAATAATAGATTCAACTTCTTCTTTTTCTAACATCTTGTATCCGTCTTTAGTAACTTCAGCTACTAAGAAGCCATTTCCAGAGTAAGTGTCTCTTTCTGTAGCAGCTTTGATAGCTCTTAAAGCTAATTCCTTAGCTTCTTCTACAGTGATGTCTTCGTGGAATCTGTCTTCAAGAACACCATATGCAAATGTAGAACCGGAACCGGTAGAAATGAAGGTATCCTTAATCATACCTCCTGCTGCATCTAAAGAATAGATTGATGCCCCAGTGTCATCTACTCCTCCGATAAGAGTTTGTACATGTGCTGGTGAGGAGTGTAATATGTTAGAACTTACAGCTGCAGCAGCTTCTAAGCTAATGTCTTTACCATTTCTTAATCTGTATAATGCAGTTTCAGCGCTAATGATTTTCATTAAGCTTTGTGCATCTGCAACAGATCCTGCAATGGTTGCTGCAATGTGGTTGTCAATTTTGAATATTTTTTCAGCTACTTTGTGAGCAACCAGGTTTCCCATACTTGCTCTTCTTTCGCTTGCAAATACAACACCATCTTTACAGGTAATACCGACAGTAGTGGTACCTTCAAATGTGTTTTTATCAGCCATATTAATACACCTCGTATAATAATGTAAAATTAAATTTAAAGCATAAAATAATCTTAAATAATAAAATATAATCTTAATAATGATTGAAATTATTATTAATTAAAATTAGAAAAGTTAGGTTTTCAAAGTTATATAAAATTGATAAAATTAAGTTATACTTATACTAATATAACCGCTTTTCCTAACCTATTCTTATTATGTTATACATTATATATAATAGTTTCGTTATTTTGGACAATTTTCAAATAATTTCTATCATAAAATTTATTTTTTCGTGATTTTCAAAAATTTTTTATTTATTCATATTAGATTATTTTTTTATTAAAGATTAATTCTTTCTTTATTTTTAATTTAAATCTATATTTTTATATTTTTATTCAAACTACCTATTTCTAATCAATATTTTTCTTAAATAACTAATATTGATTTTAATAACTTTAATTTATTTTAATGTATTTACATTTATTATTAATTTCGTATTATATAAATGTTTTTAAATTAGTTTGATATTTTTGTCAAATGGTTTATTTTTTTAAGTTTTTTGATTCATTGACAAAAAATATATTATTTTATTAAAATAAATTATAATCATTGAATTTAAATATAAATGTTTTATCATTTTCTGGTGATTTTTTGAAATGGAAGAAAATTGGAGATATCTTGATAGTTGACAATAAGTTCAGTGAGGACTCTTTGGAGAATTTAGAGTCCATTGCCTTAGAGCATAATGTCAAATCAATTATTAAGATTGATAAGATCGATGGGCAAAAGAGAGAACCTACTATAAGTCTTTTGTATGGCGATGAAACCGAGACCATCCATAAGGAAAATGGGTGTCTCTTTAATCTTGATTTATCTAAAGTCATGTGGGCTAAGGGAAACAATAATGAAAGATTGAGGATTGCCAAATTGGTTACAAAGGGTGAGACTGTAGTGGATATGTTTGCTGGAATCGGCTACTTTTCAATTCCAATTGGTGTTCACAGTCAAGCGAAACAGATTTACTCAATTGAGATAAATCCAAACTCCTATCATTTCCTTAAGAAAAACATTGAATTAAACAGAATCAATGAAAAGGCAAATTATGATAGGATGATTCCTATTTTGGGGGACTGTGCTAACGAAGCTCCAAAGTATTCTGCTGATAGGGTATTGATGGGCTATGTGAAAACTACTCATCACTTCTTAAGGCCTGCAATGGAATGTGTCAAGGAGGGTGGAATAATCCATTATCATGAAACAGTTCCGGATAAGTTGATTGAAATCCGTCCGTATGAGAGAGTCAAAGAGATTGCTTGGGAATGTGGAGAAAGGGAAGTTGAAGTGTTGAACATTCAAAAGATAAAAAGGTATGCTCCAGGTGTAGAGCATATAGTTTTGGATGCAAGAATTAATTAAGTGAGAATTTATTAAAAAATTTTTTTATCTGTTTAGTGAAAATTGTAATATATAAGATAGCATATAAGATAATTATTTTGATTAAACGGAAATCATTTTTATCATGTTTTAGGGAAGAATTATTATGATTGAAACTGATGTGTTGGTTATTGGTGCTGGACCTGCAGGATCTTCAGCTGCAAGATTTGCAGCTAAAGGCGGTGTAGACGTTATTATTATAGAGAAGAAATCTGAAATTGGATTTCCTAAAAGATGTGCCGAAGGGGTTTCAAAAAAGATTTTTGAAAAATTGGACCTTGAAATGGATCCTCATTGGGTCACTAATGAAATCAGCGGTGTAAGATTCGTTGCTCCTGATGGAACAGATATTTGGCTTAGTGAAGACCAAATCGATTTGCCTGATGCAGGATATGTGCTTGAGCGTAAGGTATTTGATAAGCACATGGCGGCCGTTGCTGCAAGGGAAGGGGCAGAAATCAGAATCAAGACCCAAGCAAAAGGCCTTAAAAGAGAAGAAGACGGAACATTCACTGTCACTTGCGAATCCATGGGAGAAACCTTTGATATTCATGCTAAAATTATCATTGGAGCGGATGGTCCTGAGTCCCATGTAGCTAAATGGGCGGGATTGAATGCTTATATCAAGCCTCAGCATATGGTGGCTGGTGTGCAATATGAAATGTGCAATGTAAAAATGAAAAGGAACGATTATCTTGAGTTCTATTTCGGCAGTGTAGCTCCTGGAGGATATTTCTGGCTATTCCCTAAAGGTGGAGATGTTGTAAATGCTGGCCTTGGAATAATTACAAATATGGCTGAAAAATCCGCTTACGAATACCTTGTGGATGCTGTAGACAACTGTTATGCAACCCAAGAGGCTCAAGCAGTTGAATTGAATGCTGGTGGAGATCCGGTTGGAGGGCTTGTCAAGGAAATGTACGGAGACAATATCCTGCTTGTAGGGGATGCTGCAAGTCAAGTGAATCCTCTTACCGGTGGAGGAATCACCAATGGTATGTTAGGTGGAAGATTTGCTGGTGAAGTTGCAGTGGAAGCTATAAAATCAGGTGACTGTTCCAAGAATTTCCTTAAGAAGTATGAAAAGCTCTATTTGGATGAAATGGGCGCTGAAATGCAAAAATACACTAAGGTCACTGAATATTTATGGACTTTAGATGACGATGACATCAATAAGATCGCTCATAAATTCAAGGAAATGGAATTTGAAAAGTTAACTACAACTGATATCGTTAAAGTGGTTATCAAGGCAGATCCAAAATCACTTTTAAAACTAGGTAGAATCTTTTTATAGATTAAAATTATTTAAGAGATTAGATTCTTAATCTCTTATAATTGAATATTTTTTTTGAAGAGATTATTTATTTTCAATCTCTTCTTGTCCTCTTTTTGTTTTTTCCAGTAAAACTGGATTTTCAATATATTTTTCATTTATGTATTTTTCATAGATTGCCAATCTCTCTTTCAATTCGTATCCTGCATCATTGGTTAGTTTTTCTAATTTTTCAAGAGTTGGCCATGGAGATGATGGATTTACATAATCTTCACTAAGTGGAGATACTCCTCCCCAGTCATCAGTACCGCAGAGAAGGAATATTTGGCTTGTTTCATAGTTTAAGTTTGGTGGCACTTGAACTGAAACATCTTCATCGAAAAGCAACTGTGCAGCTGCAACGGTTCTAACCATATCCAAAAGGCTTGGCTCTTCATGATTTTCCATTTCAATTCCAGGACTTACAGTAAAGTTTTGAATGATTACCTCTTGGATGTGACCATACTTGTCACAAAGCTCTTTTATTTTAAGTAATGAATCAGCTATTTCTTCCTTTGTTTCACCTATTCCGATAAGTATTCCTGTTGTGTATGCAATATTGAGCTTTCCAGCATTTTCTATTGTTTCAAGACGTATTTTAGGATTTTTTCCAGGACTTTTCTCGTGGGCTATTGTATTCATCAATCTTTCAGATGAGCTTTCCAGCATCATTCCCATTGAAATATTGTATTCCTTTAGCATTTTCATATCTTCATATGGGAAGTTTCCTGCATTTGTATGCGGAAGAAGCTCAGTTTCTTCAACAGTCATTTTGCAGATGTCATAGATGTATTCGCACATATTCTTAAAGCCTAATTCATCCAGTTTTGCTTTAACTGCCTCTTCAGTATCAGCATCCTCACCCATGGTAAACAATGCCTCTTTGCAGCCATATTTCTCAGCTTCCTTCAATGTAGCTAAAACCTCCTCTTTATCGAGCAATATGATTGCATCAGGGTCATCTGGACTTTGCTTGAATGCACAGTATCCGCAATCATTTCTGCAGATCTTAGTAAGTGGAATGAACACGTTTTTGGAATATGTCACATAATTGTGCTCTCTTTTAGAGTTAGCTAAAGCCATGATTTCAAGAATGTCCTCTTTTTTGCATTCTAAAATAGCTATTAAGTCATCGCGACTGAGATTTTCAAAATCAATATTGGATATATTAGACATTTTACACCTATTTTTTGAAGATTGTAATATTTATTTTATTTTTGTTTTATTTCTATTTCATTTTTTTCATTATTCTTCAATTTCCTCTCTTTCAGTGGCAGTCACTTCAACATACAATGGGCCGAATCCTGATTTGTCTTTCCAGATAGCCACAAATGTTCCTACATTTGGCATAAGGAATAGCTTGTATTCCACATGCAATCCCATAGCTTCCAATTGCTCTTTCATTTTGAGCAATCCTCCGCTATCTGGTGCTACGCCGCCATCTTCACCGTCTCTAAGGTAAGAATCCACTTTCTCTACAAACTCATTACCCTCATCTGATAAGACATCAACTTCCTTAGCTTTGAGAATATCTTCAAGTTCTCTTAATTTAGCTTCCATATCATTGATTTCTATAGGGTCACGGCTTATTCCTCTTACGATAACAACATGTTCCCCATGAAATGCAGGTCTGGATCCTTTAAATGCATTGAAATGTCCTATAATTTGTCCTGTAGTTTTTAATAATACGTCTGACATAAAATCACTTTATTATTTTAAATTATTATTTAAATCATTATTTTAAATATTATTTTAAATATTTTTCAATTAAAATTTTAATTATTATTTTAAATCTTCTAATAATTGCTTTTAATATTTTAAGAAAATTATATAGTTATTTTT
Organism: Methanobrevibacter ruminantium; assembly: GCA_004553595.1. Taxonomy (GTDB): domain Archaea; phylum Methanobacteriota; class Methanobacteria; order Methanobacteriales; family Methanobacteriaceae; genus Methanobrevibacter; species Methanobrevibacter ruminantium_A. The sequence continues at coordinate 465,552 of SFKZ01000001.1, forward strand.
AATTTAGATAGTATATAAATTTTACAAAATAGGCTTACGTTTTTTTATAGAATATGATTTCATAAAAATTATATAAATGAAAAATATAAAATGAACATGGTAATCAAAACAATCAAAAAATATATTATTTGTTTAATAATAAATTTCTTGATTTATAGATAATTAATTTTAAAAATTCATTTTACTATTTTATTTAATTAAGTGATTATATGAATGAACATTCAGGATGGAACTCAAAGCTAACATTTCTTTTTGCGATGATTGGCGCTACAATTGGTATCGGAAATATTTGGCGTTTCAGTTATGTATTTTACACCAATGGTGGAGGATCTTTTTTCATTCCTATATTATTGCAATTCTTGTAATGGGAATTCCATTTTTGATTTTAGAGAACGGATTGGGATTCAGATACAAGGAGAGCTTTTCAAAGCTATTGCATGATATAAATCCAAAATTTGAGATTATTGCTTGGATGCTAGTGCTTTTTGTTTTCATTGTTGCAATTTATTATATGGTTATCTTAAGCTGGGATTTAATATATTTAATGAATAGTTTTACATTTGGATGGGGAAATGATCAGTCTAGTTTTTTTGCAACAAACGTTGGAGGTTCTTCTGATTTTGCTAACATAGGTTCTGTAATAGTTCCTACGTTCATTGCCATTATAGTGTTGTGGGGCTTATTATGGATAGTTTCAAACAATGATGTTGATAAGGGAATCGGCAGGATATCAAAGGTCTTGATGCCGTTGCTTTTCGTTATAATGTCATTTATTCTTTTTTATTCACTCACTTTACCTGGATCTGAATTAAGATTGAAGACATTGTTGACTCAAGACTGGAATTCGCTTTTTGATGTTAATATTTGGCTTGCAGCATTTGCTCAGATAATATTTTCCTTAAGTATAGGGCAGGCGATTATTTACACATATGTCACTTACTTATCTGAAGAAACCAGATTGATAGACAATGTGTTTATGGTTGTTTTAGCCAATTCCATTTATGAGCTCTTTGTTGGATTGGGGATATTCTCAATTTTAGGATATATGTCTGTAACAAGTTCAATTCCTATGACTGAATTGATCAGTGAGGGAACCAGTTTAATCTTTGTTGCTCTGCCTGAAATTTTTGAGGTAATGGGTCCTATTGGAAGAATAGTAGCTCCATTACTCTTCTTATCAGTATTATTTGCAGGATTCACTTCCTCATTAGCATTATTCGAGCCCTTATTGTTGTCTGTTTGTGATAAGTTAAATTGGTCTCGTAGAAAAGGAGTGACTGTTTTAGCTGTCATTGCATGTTGCGGGTCATTATTGTTTTCAACAGGCATCAGCAGTTATCTAGTTGAAATAGTTGATACATTGTCAATGAATTTGGAATCTTAATTTTAATAGCATTGCAAGCCATAGTCTTTACCAGGTATTTGGATATAGATGGATTAAGGGATATATTGAATAAAAATTCTGCATTAAAGTTGGTAGAAAATGGAAATTTGATCTTAAGTATATTCTTCCAGAAATGTTAATTGTCATGTGGATTATTGGTGTAGGCCAATTGATTTATGAAGTGGATTTATTTAAATTAGGAGTATATGTCTTAATCACATTCATCGTATTGGGATTATCTGTATTTTTCGTCAGGTCAAATCCAATTGATCATAATTCTAAAGAATAATTAAATTTTTCAAAAATAAACATTATATTCTTATATATAACCCTATTTTTTTAATAGGGATATTTCTTGTGAGAATTATGCAGATTAGAAAAGCGACAATTGAGGATTTAGAGTTATTAATTATGGGCATATATAGAAAGCTCAGGATTTCATGATTAAATCTGGAAATTCTAATCAATGGGGCCATTTCTATCCTAGTGAAGACTTGGTCATAGATGACATATCAAAGGGGATTTCCTATTTGATTTTTGAGGATACTTTTGATGATTGTCCTCATGGTGTCTTTGTACTTATTGACGGTTTGGAACCGACTTACAAGTATATTGAAGATGGAAATTGGCTTAATGATGAACCGTATATGACATTGCATAGAATCGCAAGTGATGGGAAAGTTCATGCTGTTTTTAAATCTGCAATTGACCATTCCAAATCCATTTGCAATAACATTAAGATAGATACCCACAACAACAATCAAATCATGCAAAAACAGATAGAAAGGAATGGTTTCAAGAGGTGTGGGACCATTTATGTTAAGGAGGGTTCTCCTAGAATTGCTTACCAATGGATGAAAGAAAAATAGTTTTTAAATGCTCTTTCAAAAATTATAATACTCTTATATTTGATAATATATATTAGATTTAATTTAGGAAATGATATTATGGAAAATTTTGAAAATCAGAAATTCTGCCAATCCTGTGCAATGCCTATGACTGAAGAGCTTTTTGGAACCAATGGAGATGGATCTAAAAATGAGGATTACTGCATGTACTGCTTTAAGGATGGTGAATTCACTTCCGATATGGCTATGGAAGAAATGATAGATTTCTGCAGTGAAAAGATGGTTGAAGTTCATCCTGAAATGAATATTGAAGAAGCTTCCAAAATGATGAATGAAGTCTTTCCTCAATTGAAAAGATGGGCAAAGGATTAAATTATTTAATTTAATTCTTTATTTTTTTACTATTTTCATAATAAAAAACTTTTTTTTAAAAAATATAATTTCAAATTAAACTTATAGAAAAAATATATTCAAATAGAAAATAAGATGAAAAATAATAGATAAAAAAGAAAAATGGTTTATTAATTAAAACCAGCTATTAAAGAAATTAATAATATAATGTGTTATTTGGATATTTAATTTGGATTTCATTAACAATTTCAGCTTCTTCTGATTTAGCAAATTTTAAAGAGATATATGCTATTGCTAATGAGCTTACAATTGATACTAAACTAAAGAATAAAATAGTGTTCATAATTCTTCCTCCGATTTTTTTAGATTATAAATAATTCTGCTTATTCTTTAATCCATTAAAAGAATTATATAAAGTCTTTCGAATGCAAGCACTTACTTGCATCGTTAAATTATGAAAATGAGAGAGTAAATCTTTTTATTTTAAAAAAATTAATTTAAAATTATTTAAAAATTATTTAATAAATTTAATTTAATAAACCTTATATTGACTAGGCCTATTAAATAGTAAAAATAGTTCTTATTTTTATTATCTGATTTAGATATATTAAAGCAAATAAGCAATATTTGCATCGGTGTTTAAAAAGAAAAAATAAAAGTTTTAAATTAAGCCATAGGCTTAATATAAACTTCTTATTATAAATTAAGTTCTTCTTTAAGAGAACCTAAAGTAGAAACTTTTTCTGCATAAGCATTGTGTCTGTGAATACTTTCATGGTTTTCTTGTCTTGTAGTAATTAAAGTGTCATCAGGCAAGTATGAAAATTCGTCAAGGATCTTTTCATTCATTGTTCTTACACAATCCTCTACAAATACAGGATTCTTATGAGCATTCATAACAACTGCATTTTCATCAGGACGTTTTAAAAGCTCTGAAATAGGGGAACTCATGGATGATTCAATGATTTCAATCAATTTTTCACCATCGATGTATTCTTTTTCAGGAACTTCTATTAAGATGGTTCCTACTCCTCTTTGGTTGTGAGAAGCGAAAGTTACAGTGTCCAATACTTTTTCACATGTTTCTTCATCTAAGAATTTTAATAAGTTGCTTTTATCCACTTCTCTTACAGATTCCTGTGCGCATGGACAGACAGTTATTCCAACAACTTCAGCACCAATAGCTTTTCTAATGGTGATGGTTCCATCATCTTCACGGATACCAACAGCATTAGCTATTAATTTAGCCATTTCTTGGGATCTATTGTCAGTTACTGGGGACTCTTTCATAAACATGTAGTCACTAACCATGTTCACTTCAACACGTTTAGCGTATTCATGCTTTTCAAGCATCCTATTTACGATATCTGCACAGAGTGATTCAACACCATCGGATGCACCTTTAGCAACTTCATCAACAACTTCACTGATAGCTTCAGGAGTTCTAGACATATGTGTACCTTTTTGAGTGCTTGGCAAATCTACAAAAGCATCAAAAGTAGGTAATAATATGATTGGTCTTTTTTCTTTTCTTTTAAGAGTTAAAAGTTTTTTGACGCCAGTAACACCTACTCTACTTAAGTGAATAGGGATACGTGGTTCATCATCTTGTGTGTCTGGGAGACAAACTACCATTTTTGTTTACCTTCTTTAGTTTATTAAAAATAAATATTACTCTTTTATTACAACAATTTTTACAATTAATCATTGTTTTTTAATTTTTATAATAAAATAAATAGTTTTTATTTTCTATATTTAAAATAATATTATTGTATGTTTATATATTTTTTGTATAAATGTTTAATATAATTTTCTATATTAAATTATTTTTTAAGGGTATTTTATTGATTTGTTTATGAAATAGTGTAGGAATGGTGTAGGAATAATGTAAGAATAGCATATAAATAGAATAGAAATAGTATGAAAATTATAAAAAAGATTAAAAATAGAAATTTTTAAAGGGGTAAATAAAGGGGTAATAATAATTAAAATAATATTATAATTATTGAAAGGGGTTTAATTATAAAAATTATTTAATCACTATTATCAATTTTAAAAATTAACTTAAAGCTAGAGGATATTAGCAGATCCAATATCTTCTTTTACTATGTTAAGCACAGTCTGTGTAATTGTTTTTTCAATACAGCCTGATTTAAGCAATTCTTTAAGGAATTTGTCTAATTCATCGGTATCTTTAAATTTAGCAATTACAATAGCGTCATATTGACCGGTAACGTCATAAAGTCCAACAACATTTTTGTTGTTTGAGATTTCAGCTTCCCAAGTTTCCAATTCTTGACCTTTAACATTAACGCCAATAATGCTTGTAAGCGCATAACCTAATTTTTTATGGTTTAATACAGGTGCGAATTTTTCAATTACACCCGATTTAAGCATTTTATCGATACGATTGTGTACAGTTCCTACAGAAATTCCTAAATCACGTGATATTTGTCTGTATGAAATTCTAACATCATCATTGATGATTTTTAGAATTTTAATATCAGTTTCGTCCAATTTGATTATTTCATCGTTCTTTTTTGCACACATGATTTTCACTTTTTTTATTTTTTCTTGCATTGCAATTTTTAAAGGGGGTTTTAAATCAATTGCAATTCAAGTTTCGTGTTAAATAGTTTATATTAAGTATAACAATATTAAGTTTGTTATAATTTATATATAAAACTTTTCTTATTTTTCTTATTTTTTTCTCATTTTTGATAAATTTAATTATTATTTGATTATTTTATTTGATATGGAATATTTTTAAATTAGATTTTATTTAAAATATTTAAAGTATATTTTACTAATTCTTTGTTCTTAATTTTTAATTTTAGAATGTTTATTTTAATATAATCGCCTAATCTTTAATTAAATCAATTTTAAGCCACTATCCTTATCTAAAATACTTAATTAAGTATAGTTTGCATTTTTCTATTTTGCCAATTCCGTGATTATGTCCATCAATTCCTTATTGCTTGCATTGGTCTTTATACCGAGAGGACTGTAATGGGTTTTCACTGCAATGAACCCTTCTTCCTCAAGCTTGTCGAATACCTTGTCAAACTTAGGGGCGCTGATCTTTAAGGCTCTGCATACTTTGTGGATATCGTAGAATGTGCTTGGTGCATTTGCCTCTACCTTACAGGAATTCAATAGCTTTAAGACATTATCCTTTTGGTTAAGATTCTTTTCCTCAGCTATTTCAATCATTGAATCAATGAACTCCTCATTTTGCACAGGTCCAAGCCACATTGGGCCAGCCACTATCAATTTTCCACCACATTCTGGACAGAATTCTGGAATACTGGATGCAATGCCTTTGTACTCGCTTCTATGAAGGCAATGTTTGCAATGTGCAATATATCCAATGTTTTTCAGTGATTCATCAGTAGCTTTAGAACCTTTCCTTACCTTAAGATAGGTTCTCATGTAATGCTCACTGCTATGTGACATTTTCACTTCAATGTATTTCTGATACTTTGCAAGGGTGAGTGCAGCAAATCCAATGAGAATCCTTATTCCGTTTTCATGGCAATATTCGCTTTTGTATGGCCGTGCATTGTATTTTCTAATGCAAGGCTCTTCATATGTTCCGCAAAGGCAGGAAGTGTCTGTTGCGGTTAAGCATAGGAGTGAGTCCCTTTTTAGATTATAACCTGCAGAGTCTACAAATGGTGAAGGGGTTCCGAATGGATCAATATCAATGACATCAAATCTTCCCATATTGCTTCTAAGTTCATTGTTTGCTTCCTTTTGGTCTATTTCAACTTCAACATCATTTAGTTCTGCATTGATTCTGGTAAATTCATTGGCAAGTGGGCTGATGTCATTTACTGCAACATCTCCAACTCCATCAATTTCCTTTTTATAGCGTATTCCCCTTATTCCACTACCACCAAATAAGTCGCAGATGTTTATTTCCCTATTCACTTCCCTTTGGTAGGCTTGAAGTGCAAGGATGGAATTGTCCCTATTGAATTCCATTCGAGGATTATAAAAAACAGGAGCATCAGAGGAAACCTTATCAAAATCAGGGAATTTGATTTGAACTTTACCCTCTTCGATGATTTTCAATTCATCTTCACTATACTCTTTTATTTCTGTATCATAATTATTTTGAAAATTATTATTTTGATTATTTTCCATAATTTTGCCTTTTTGATTATAATTGGTTTAATAATTCTTTTAATTTATTATTAGATTAATATTTTAATTAATATTTATTTTTCATTTTATTTAAATAAATTAGAATTTTAAGCAAAACCTTTTATTTAATTTAATTAAACATAGGATTTTAAGTAAAACTAATATAAGATTAAGAATAAATAGACTATTATAACTATTTAACTAAACTATTGGAAATTAATATAATTCAATTAGTTAATTTCAATTAGTTAATTTCAATTAGTTAATTCCAATTAGTTAATTTCAATTAGTTAATTTCAATTAGTTAATTTTTATTAGTTAATTTTTTAAATTTATTAAATAATTTATTTTATTCATTTTAGGTGAAAATATGGCAGACATTAAAGTTTCAATAGCTAGTCCTGTTATTGAAGAAGAGGAAATAAATGCAGTAATTGATGTAATGAAATCTGGTATGATTGCACAAGGACCAAAAGTAATTGAGTTTGAAGAAGAATTTGCAAAATATGTGGGGGCAAAGTATGGAATTGCAACCAATTCCGGTACTTCCGCTTTGCATGTAGCTCTTTTAGCAGCTGGAATTGGTGAAGGCGATGAAGTGATTACAACTCCTTTCACATTTGCAGCTACTGGAAACTCCATTTTATACACTGGCGCTCGCCCTGTCTTTGTGGATATAGATTCTGAAACCTTTACAATTGACCCTGCAAAGATTGAAGAAGCAATCACTGACAAGACTAAAGCTATCATGCCTGTTCAATTATATGGACAAGCTGCAGATATGGAACCTATTATGAAAATCGCAAAAGAGCATGACTTGATTGTCATTGAAGATGCAGCACAAGCTCATGGTGCTGAATACAATGGTGAAAAGGTAGGTAACCTTGGAGACATGGCTTGCTTCAGTTTCTATCCTACCAAAAACATGACCACAAGTGAAGGTGGTATGATTACCACAAACAGGAAGGAATTTGCAGAAAATGCAAAAGTCTTCAGAGCGCATGGTTCAGCTACCAAATATCATCATGATGTTTTAGGATATAACTTCAGAATGACTGACATTGCTGCAGCTATTGGTTTAGAGCAACTTAAGAAAATAGACTCATTCAATGAAAAAAGAATTGCAAATGCCAAATGCCTTAATGAAGGTTTAAATGACATTGAAGCAATTGAAACCCCAGTTTTAAAAGATGGTTGCAAGCATGTATACCACCAATACACAATCAAGATTAAAGATGGAAAAAGAGATGAATTGTCTGATTACTTAATTGAAAATGGTATTGGTAATGGAATTTACTATCCAATTCCTCTTTATAATCAAGTTCTTTATAAGGAATTAGGTTACGATCAAGCTCTTCCAGTAACTGATGAGACAGTGGAAGAAGTTTTATCTCTTCCTATTCATGCAAAGCTTACTCAGGAAGACTTAGATTATATTATTAAAACAATTAAAGAATTTTTTAACTAATTTTCTTTGATTAGTTTTTTCTTTTTTATTTTTTATTAATTTTTTATCTTCATATTTCTAATTTTTTTACATTTATTTTCACATTCTATTTTTTACAGATTTCACTTTTTCTTCTAATGTTCTGTTTTCCTTATCTCTCCTATCATCTATTTTTAGAACTGTGTAAACCCTTGGCACTCCCATTTCAAAAATAGATTCCTGGACTTCTGCACATACTTCGTATAGTGCTTTAAGATTGTCTGATTCAATTTGAGTCCCCATAGCGGTTATTTGATATTTCAAGCCACTTTTCTCAATTATTTTAGCTGCTTCTGCAACATATTTGCCAACACTTGACTCGTCAATTCCCATAGGTATAATACATAAATCTGCTGTAATCATAGTTATTATTTTATACTTGTTAGGATATAAATTTATTAAGAAATTCAATTATTAAGATTCAATAAAATAATTATTTAAGTTTTTAAGTGATATCATGAGCATAAAAAAAGAGGAGTTCAATGAAAAAATCTTCACCAGAATCAATGATTTAATCAATGATTATGAATTGATTAAAGAAGGTGAAAAAATAGCTATTGCATTGTCTGGTGGTAAAGACAGTGTCTTGACTCTTCATGCACTTAAAAATTATCAAGATAATTGCGGCTTTGATTTTGAACTTGTAGCCATTTCTGTTGATGAAGGAATAGAAGGCTATCGCCAGCATGGAATCGATGCAGCTGTAAACAATGCAAAACTGTTGAATATTCCTCTTATTCAAAAATCCTTTAAGGATGATGAAGGATTTGCATTGGATGATATTTATTCTTATTTTAAAAGCGCTTGCATTCCATGTGGTGTATTTAGACGTAATATTTTAAATAAAACAGCTTATGAAATTGGAGCAGATAAAATAGCAACTGGACATAATCTTGATGATGAAATCCAATCATTTTTGATGAGTTTTTCAAGAGGGGATACAGTTAAGTTTTCTAAATTCGGTCCAGAGCTTGATCAGATTCATGAAAAGTTAGTTCCAAGAATTAAGCCTTTATGGAACACTCCAGAAAAAGAGGTAGGTATGTGGGCAATCATTAATGGAATTGAAATTCATCTGGCTGAATGTCCTTATTCTAACCTTTCATTAAGGGCTAAGATTAAGGAGTTTTTAAATAATACAGAATCAAAACATCCTGGAACTAAAGAGAATGTTTTGGAATCATTTAAGCAAATCTTGGATGTTGAGAATATCAGAACAGTACTGAATGAATGTGAAAGATGTGGAGAGCCAACATCAGCTAAGATTTGTAAAGCTTGTGAAATCAAGGATATTGTTAATGAAAATCTTAATGAAAAATAAGTTTTATTTTATCACAAACGAACAAAATAAATTTTGTCAAAAAAAAAAGAAAAAGAAATTAAAAATTAATTTCTTATTATGACAAATGCCATATAGAGTATGAATAAGGCAACTAATATTGCACCTTCTTTTTTATCCACTTCATTTTGACTATAAGCGAATATTGCGCCGATTATTGTAATGACTGTCATTAAAGCAATATCTGTTACCATTTCAGGTGCAATTGGTAATGGCATGATTGCACTGCTTATACCTAAAATGAATAAGATATTAAAGATGTTTGATCCAAGCACATTACCTATTACAATACCATTGTCTCCTTTTTTAAGTGCAGTTACAGATGTAACAAGTTCAGGCAAGGAAGTTCCTATTGCAACAATGGTAAGACCAATAAGCACATCGCTTAATCCGAATGCACTAGCAATGAAACTTGCACCATCTACAACCAAATCAGAACCGATAATGATACCTGCAATACCTATAATGATGTAAATGAATGCTTTTGGCATTGAAAGTTTCACTTCAATCTCTTCTGACATAGCTTCCTTATCTTTTCTTGCTTCCTGTACAAGACGGTAAACATAAGCGACAATGATAATCAAGAGGATTATGCCACAGAGTCTGCTTAGTTGTCCAAATAGGACGGCTATTACAAGTAAACCAATTGTGGAAATCACTAAAAATGGCAAATCCCTTTTAATTAGAATTTTATCCACAGTCAAGGTTCCAAGCAATGCAGAAATTCCCACTACTGCTAAAATATTGAAGATGTTACTACCTACGACGTTACCTAAGGATATTGCATTGGTTCCAGCAAATGCTGAAGTAATTGAAACTGCAGCTTCGGGAGCACTTGTACCAAATGCCACGATTGTCAAACCTACGATAATGGTAGGAATCTTTAAGTTATATGCAACGTTACTTGCACCATCTACAAATACATCTGCACCTTTTATTAAAAGCACAAATCCTATGATGAGTAAAATTAATTGAATTATTAGTTCCATCAGTTATTCTCCCAGTCCTCTTTACTTTCCAAATCTAATCTATTTGCATCCTCTTCGTTGACTGTTACCAAGATCTTATCAATATGGTTTGCATCCATATCCACTATCTCAAAGGTAAATTTGCCTTCATGGAATATCTCACCGGTATATGGGATTTTACCTGCATGTGAAAGGATAAATCCTGCAATGGTTGTATATCCATCTTCAACTTCGTTAGGCATTTCCTTTTCAATTTCAAATAAGTCTTTAAAGTCTTCAATAGAGAATCTGCCGTCAATTAACCATGAATTGTCTTTTCTTTCAACTGCTTTAGGATCATCTTCCTCATCAATACCTGGAATGTCTCCTACGATTCCTTCAAGAAGGTCGTTTAAGGTAATCAATCCTACAACACTTCCGAATTCATCCACAACAAGTACCATATGGACATATTCCCTGTTTTCCTTAAACTCTTGAAGCAAATCCATTGCAAGCATATTTTCTGGAACAACCAATGGAGATTTAATGGTTTTCTCAATATTTGCTTCTTTACCTGAGAAGATTTCACTTAATAGGTCTTTTGCTTGAACAACACCGATGAAATTATCTAGCTCTCCTTCAGCTACAGGGAAAATGGATCTTTTACTGTTAATGATTTTTTCCTTGTTTTCTTCCAAATCATCTTCCAAGTCTATCCAGATGATTTCACTTCTTGGAGTCATTATCATATCTACTTTTTGGTCATCTAAACGGAACACCCTTTTAATGATGTCTTCTTCCTCTTCAGCGATAGTTCCGTCTTCAATACCTTCTTCAATAAGTAGCTTGACTTCCTCTTCAGTTACAATATCCTCTTTTGGTTTTGAACCAACAATTCTTAAGGCAAGGTTGGTTGAACTGTCAAGCAATCTGACAACTGGCTTGCAAATCCATGAGCTAACTTGCATGAATTTTGCGGTTTGCAATGAATATCCTTCGGGGTCATTCAATGCCATTCTTTTAGGTACAATTTCACCAATCAGGATTGTGAAGTATGTAGTTACAAGAATAACAAATATGAAGCTTAATTGGTAACTGTAAGGGATGTATGGGCTTAAAAAATTACCCATAGGTTCAGAAAAAGTATTTCCACCAATTGCCCCTGTGATAATTGCAGTAAATGTTATACCAATTTGTACAGTTGATAAGAAGTCACTGACATTATCCATAAAGTCTAAAACAAGTAATGCTCTTTTATTCCCTTCATCTGCGATTTTTTGCATCCTAATTCTTCTTGTGGATACAACAGCAATTTCTGCAAGGGAGAAAAGTCCATTAAGCACAATTAAAATTATTATTACTAAAATTTCAATTCCTATAATTATCGAGTCCATTTCCATTAAGTCCTTAAACAATTTATAATTTTAAATTTTTTTATTAAAAATAATTTTTTTCTTTATATATTGTATTTTATTTATATTTATATAAAGATTTTTTTTTATAAGTAATATGATATTTATTAATTCTATTTATAAATTTAATGTTTTTTTAAGCATTTGAATTGCAAATTTCTTATAATTTATTAATCTTTTTGTTATATTTTACATGATCTTGATGATATTCAAGAAGTTTTAAAATTATGATGTAAATGAAATTTGATTATAACTCTTTCATTTTCCTATCAATTTGATTGAGAAACTTGTTCTGTTTAAATTCCTCTGCAGTGCTGAACATTGACCCTCCATAGATTTCCTCTTGCATCTTTTGAACGGCATATGTTGCATCTTCTGCAGTTTCCACCCTTTGAAGGATTCTGCGACTTTTCACCTTGATGGTTTTTCCACAAGTGCATTTTCTTGTAGCAACACCTTTTTTAGCATATAAAACCCTTCCACAGTCGCATCTGAATATCAAATACATATTTTTAACCTCCAAAAATCTTCATGAATAGTGGAATAAACACTTGTGAAGGCAAGATTACTAGAGTGGCAATGCTCACTCCAAGGTTTGTTCCAACTACCACAAGCAAGATTCTAATGATATTGTTATTCCATAAGTCTCTAAAGCTTTCTATTTTACCTAAATTGTTAATGTCCTGTTTTCTCACTCTTCTGAATTTAGCTTCTGCAAGTCCTGAGAACCATCCTGCAGCAAGCAATGGGTGAATGATGGTAAGGGGAGCAACTAATCCTCCAATGATTGCAGATTGGATTTTAGACCCAGAGACAATTGAACCTATAAAACCCATAATCATGCTGATTACAACAAATTGTACAATATCTCCTTCTATATGGATTCCATTCATCCAAGCAAGAAAAAATATCATGACAAATGAAATAGGGATTAAAGCCAAAATGATTTTTAGCCAAGGGATTCCACCTTTCTTATCCATATCATTTAACTCTCTGTAGCTTGGAAGTGTTTCAGGATTGTCAAGATAATTGATTATTCCTTCCCTATGGCCTGCACCTACAACAGCTATCACTTTATCTTCAGGTATTCCCAATATTCCTTTTGCAAGGTATGCATCCCTTTCCTTAACAAGTGCAGTATATGCTCCAGGTGAGATTTCCTTAAAGTATTCCATAGCTTGATCGATGTTGGATTGTTCTTTAAGCTCTTCAATGTTCAATTCCTCTTCATCTGAAGAGAACACTGAAGCGACAATTCCATATAGGAATTTAAGTTTTTCCCAAGTGCTCATACTGTTCAATACCCTTTGCAATGTGATGTTAATGTCTCTGTCGATGAGTGCAAGTCTACATCCGATTTCCTCAGAGGCTTCAACTGCAGCAATCATTTCAGACCCGGGCTTGATATCTACATCTTCACCGATCTTATTTTGCATATATGAAAGAATTGTTGTAACTAGGAAAACCCCTACCTTGTTTTCCTTAATGATTTTAGTAATATGAATTGAGTCATCTTCAACGATACCGTTTCTCTCATTCATTAATCTTTGGTATCGTCCCCTATCCAATTCAATAGCCACTACATCAGGTAGGTCTTCTAAAATAGCTGCCCTTACTTCATCAGCACTATTTTGAGACACATGTGCAGTTCCTATAATTTTTAAACATTCTCTTATCATCAGATATCCTTCTTAAAATGTTCTTTCTATTGTAAATTTTATTTAAAATCTATTAAAACTTTATTTAAAATCTATTAAAACTTTATTTAAAATCTATTAAAACTTTATTTAAAATATAATTAGAATTTTATTTAACTATTAATATTTAATTCTTATATTAATTATATCAATTACATTTATAAACTTTTTGAAAGTCCGATTGAAATCTATTCATGGTATAATGTAATCTTTCCATCCCTATAGATTCCAACATTCTCGTGGATATTTTCTTTAACGCATAGCCTAACATCATCTTCATATCCAAGATATGCAAGACGACGTCCGGATTTTGATTTGATGGAAACTTTTTCAACTTTTTCCTTATCTCTGCTTGCCATAATTGCTGAAATAGCAAATTCTGTTATTCCGGTTTCCTCTTTAAAGTAATCTATGTCATCGATATTTAGTTTATCCTGTTCATCCAATTCCTTTTGAATCCAGAATAATATTTCACCAGCTGCTAAAAAGTCCTCTATTGCAAAGGTTCTTTTGAATCCTCCCATAACAATTTCAATATGTTCTCTTGCAAGTTTGCATGCTGCTTTTGCACAAGCTTTTGCATTAATGAATGATCCAATTAAAATGATTTCAGATTCCATATTGTCCAAAGCTCTTACACCATTGGTTGTTGTAAGTACTAAAGTGTCCTTTTCACCAGAGTATTCCTTCATTTCACCCGGGGAGTTTCCAAGTTCAAAACCTTCAATTGTTCTGCCGGTTCTCTCCCCTGCCAACACAGCATCCTTCCTTTTAGCTATTTTTATTGCTTCTTCTGGTGTATATACTGGATAAATTTCCTTGAATTTATCGAGAGCAACTGTAATTGTAGTGCTTGCCCTTAATGCATCAACCATTATGGAAAGATCTTTTGAGGAACCTTTTTCAAAACTTAAACTTACTTTCACTTTTTTAGCCTCCTATGTACTCTAAAATATAGTAAATATGATTTTCTTCTATGTATAACTTTTATATTTAGTAATATATAATACTTAATAAGTAATATTATTTTAAGAAAAATTTTGAATTATTTTTTGGGGAATATTATGATAGTTGTTACGACTCCCATGTGTAGGCAAATTGTGGAATGGGCAGGACTTAAGGAATTCAAAGTAAATAAATTTCCTGATGAAGAAGAAGGGGATTTTGCCATTTTGCTTTCTGAAAGCAAGGTGGAAATGGATTCATTGGCCATAAAGATAAATACATTTGGCCAGATTAAGGAAAGCATTAAAACAGTGTCTAAAGTTCTTTTTGAAAGAAATCTGATTGAAAAAGCTATTGGCGATGAATGGATAGAATCAATTTTTAATGATTATAAAGATGATGTTGAATATGCCCTTTTGGATGAAAATGAGTTTAATGAAATAAGAAAATCCAACAAAGATAAAAAAGTGAAAGTCTATTCTGAATTCCTAAAGGACATAGTTTTAGACATTGGAGCAGATGTGATTGATTTCACATATGATAAAAATGGAAATGATGATA
This sequence comes from Methanobrevibacter ruminantium, assembly GCA_004553595.1. Taxonomy (GTDB): domain Archaea; phylum Methanobacteriota; class Methanobacteria; order Methanobacteriales; family Methanobacteriaceae; genus Methanobrevibacter; species Methanobrevibacter ruminantium_A. Next base: position 480,671 of record SFKZ01000001.1, read on the forward strand.
ATGCAAATGACTTAGGAATGGATTTTGATTGTTTGGTTTATCCTGATTATTTAGAGGAAGAAGTTCTAAAGAGAGAAAACCTAAAATCTAATGAGTTTAAAGTAATTAAGATATTAAGCCATAATAATATTTCAAAAGATCAGATATTGAAAGCGGAATCAAGATATGCGACATTAATTGAAGAAATGTCTAAATGATTTTTTTTAATAATGGTGTAAAAATGATTGTTCAGGAAAAGGAAGTTAAATCAATATTTCCAAATCAAATCTTCCCATTGCAGGGTATACTGCAAATCCATATGTTGGCTGTCCACATGCCTGCAAGTATTGTTGTGCTGATTTTATGAAAATGTTCACTGGTCATAAAGGGAAATTGGGGACTTTCATTGATGTAAAGTATTGGAAACCTATAAAAAATCCTCAAAATATGATGGGGAAACTGTAATTATAGGTTCAGTAACTGATGGGTACAATCAATGTGAAGAGGAATTCTGCAGAACTCGCCAATTGTTGGAGGAACTAAAAGGAACAGACATAAATCTTATCATAACTACAAAATCAGACTTGGTGTGCAGAGATTTGGATTTGATAAAAACATTCAATGATCCTTTGGTTTCCTGGTCCATCAATACCCTTGATGAAGATTTTAAAGAGGACATGGATGATGCACCATCAATTAAGGATAAGATTAAATCAATGAAGAGGTTTCACAAAGAGGGCATAAGAACAACTTGTTTCATTTCTCCTATTTTTCCTGAAATAACAGACCCTATTGAAATTATTGAAGAAATCAGTGATTTTTGTGATTATATTTGGCTTGAAAATCTTAATTTAAGGGGAGGATATAAAAAGACTATTTTTGACTATATTGATTTAAAATATCCTGAATTGCTACCTCTCTATAAAGAAATTTATACTTATAAGGACATGTCTTATTGGAAAGAATTGGATGAAGAGATAAGTGCTTATGAAAAGGAAAATGATTTTATGTATATAATTGATGAGGAACCCTTTATAAAAAGCCCAAATGAAAATCCAATCATATCAATTATTTCTATCATGAAAAGATAAAGCAATCTTCAAAAAAGAAAAGATAGTTGTTAAAAATCAGCCAATTATTTCCGGAATATTCTTAAAATATACTTCTTTTAATCCAAATAATTATTAAATAAGAAAAATATATTATTTAATAATAAAATTTTGTAGGTTTTTTTATAGATTACTGAAATCATAATTACTTAATTCATTATTCATTTTAAAGGAGAATAAAAATTGTTGGACATAAAATTATTCAGAGAAAATCCTGAATTGATATTTGACTCTGAGAAGAAAAGATTCAGAAGCACAGAAAATGCAGAGAAAGTTATTGAATATGACACCTTATGGAGAGAAGGTGAAAGAAGATTAAACTCTTTAAGAGCAGAAAAAAACAAATTATCCAAATCATTCAAGAAAGCAAAGCAAGAAGGTAACATTGAGGAAGTCATTGCTAAAAGTAAGGAAGTCGCTCAAGAGATCAAGGATTTAAGCGCTAAAAATGCAGAATACCTTCAATTAAGAGATGATTATAGATATAAAGTGGGAAACATTATTGATGAGGATGTTCCTGTTTCCGATACTGAAGATGACAATGTGGTTGTAAGAACCTATGGTGAAATTCCAGAGCATGACTTTGAATTGTTGAATCATGTAGACTTGATTAATAAGATTGATGGAGCAGACCTTGAAACTGCAGCAAGCGTTTCAGGTGCAAGATTCTACTACTTGAAAAGAGACATCTTACACTTGAACTTGGCATTGATTCAATTTGCACTTTCAGAACTTGAAGCTGAAGGATACATTCCTATGCAAACTCCTTTCTTTGTAAAAGGTGAAGTTGCAGCTGAAACTTCTGAACTCGGTGAGTTTGAGGAAACCTTATACAAGGTTGAAAATGAAGACATGTACTTGATTGCAACTGCTGAACAGACTTTAGCAGCTCTTCACAGAAATGAAATCATCAATCCAGAAGACTTGCCACTTAGATACTGCGCACTTTCAACTTGTTTTAGAAAAGAGGCAGGTTCTCATGGAAAGGACACTTTGGGAATCTTTAGAGTTCACCAATTCGAAAAGATTGAACAGTTCATTTACTCCACACCTGAGGATTCAAGAAAGCAGCATGATCATTTGATGGAAGTCACTGAAAGAATCTATCAGAAATTAGGTCTTCCATATCAAATCATAGCTATTGTATCATCTGCATTAAATGACAATGCAGCAATCAAATACGACCTTGAAGCTTGGTTCCCAGGTTCCGGTGCATTCAGGGAATTGGTAAGTTGTACCAACTGTAAGGATTATCAAGCAAGAAAAACCAAAACAAGATACGGTAGAGCAGGTTCCGGAGATGCACAAATATTGCATACCTTAAACAGTACAGCTATTGCAACTGAAAGAACCATTTGTTGTATTTTAGAAAACTACCAACAAGCTGACGGTAGCATTAAAGTCCCTGAGGTCTTGGTACCTTATATGGGTGGAAAAACAGTTATTGAAGCAAAAGAATAATTTTTATTCTTTTTTCTCTTTTTTTATTATTTTATCTATTTTTTTAATTTTTACAAATCTCTTTTTACTTTAATTTTAGCCGCTATTGTTTGCATACATTCAAACTATTGGTTTTGTTATAACTTTTTTGCATAGATAAAATTTAAAAAAAGAGTTAAGATAGCAAAAAGTCAAAATTTTAAAAAAGAAAAAAATGATGAATACATTTTTAGTATTCATCTGCATGGAAATATCCAACGATTCCATGTGCTATTAATGCAATACCTAATATGATGGTGATTAATATTGGGTTGTTAGCTGCAAATAAAGCAATGAACAAAATAACAATTCCTAATACTAAACCAACTATGGAGCCAGATTTGTTGATTTCAGCTCCTCCAAGCAATCCGATTACGGAAGCTATGATTAGCATGAAGCCAACAACATAGAACTGTAATCCAACTAGGAATGAAATTGCATTGGTTCCAAAGATGAATGCCAATCCTAAAATAATCATTACAACTCCAAATATTGCTGAAACAGTTGAAATAGCTGGTGAAATATCTTTTGAAATGATTCCAGTGTAAGCTAATCCTATACCAAATATCAATACTGCTGCACCAATAAGGATAGAGATTAAATTAGCGCTGAATATTGGGAATATAATAAATATCAAACCAATAATGATTGAAATAATAGCTAAAATCTTACTTGATTCCATTTTTCTCACCTCATTTTACATTTAATTGTTTAATATTCTATTTATTAAGGTATATATAAATTATTCTTTCATTTTACATAGGGACTTCAATTATTTATAATTTTTTCATCAATTATTTCAATTAATTATTTCAATTAATTATTTCAATTAACTATTTCAATTAATTATTTAAATAATAATGAATTAATCTTAATTAATACCTAAAAAACATTTTCATGTGATAAGATGGCTGATTTTGAAGAAATTATCAATACAAGACGCAGTATAAGGGAATATGATTCCAAAGAAGTTGAAAATGAAAAGATAGAAAAGATTTTAAAAGCAGGCATGCAAGCTCCTGGAAGCAGGTTAGGTGCTGAACCTTGGGAATTCCTGATAATTAAAAACAAGGATACACTTGCTAAAATTGGAGAAACCAAACCTCGTGTAACAAATGCCCCTGTAGCCATTCTTTTGATTGCAAACATTGAAAGATCATTTTATAAATTGGTATGGCAACAGGATATGAGTGCAGCAGCAGAGAACATGCTTCTTGAGGCTGTCAATCTTGGTTTAGGAGGATTATGGAATGGTGTAGCTCCTGAAGAGGAAAGAATGAACGCCATTGCAGATATTGTAGGATTGCCAAAAAATGACAACCTAAAGCCATTCTGCATAATCACTCTCGGTTATCCTGCTGAAGGTTGGGAAAACAAATTCATGGATAAATTCGATGAATCCAGAATCCATTATGAAACCTATTAATTACTCAAATAATTTATGAAATATTAATTAAAATTTTAATATTAAATCTGATTTCAATTCTTAAACGGATGATGCATTATGAAATACAATTTTGATTCAATAATTGACAGAAAAAATACCAATTCACTTAAATGGGATCTATTTGATGATGATTACCCTATGTGGGTTGCAGATATGGACTTTTATGCGGCTCCATTCATTTATGAATCCGTGAATAGAAAAGCAAAGCATGGAGTTTATGCCTATTCATTTGTCAATGATGAAATTTTTGATTCCTATATCAATTGGTGGGAAAAATATGGGCTTGCTATGAAAAGGGATGAATTATTGTTTGCAACTGGGGTCATGCCTTCAATCACTAGCATCATTCGAGCATTCACTGACGTTGGAGATAATGTCTTGATCCAAACACCAGTTTACCATGTCTTCTTTTATGTGATTGAGGATAATGATAGAAATGTTGTTGAAAATCCTCTGATTTATGATTCTGCCTCCCATGATGTGGAAACTGCTTACTCCATTGATTTTGATGATTTGGAAGAAAAATTCAAGGATCCAAAGACTAAATTGATGCTTTTATGCAATCCTCATAATCCAATTGGAAGAATATGGGATGAGAAAACCCTTGAAAAAATAGCTATTTTAGCAAACAAATACGATGTTCTTGTTGTCTCTGATGAGATACATTGTGACTTAACTGACCCTAATTTGACTTATGTTCCTTTTGCATCTTTAGATGAGGACTTGGCAAACAATAGCATCACTTGCATTTCTCCAAGCAAGACATTTAATATTGCAGGTCTTCAAAGTTCTGCAGTTTTCACTCGAAACAAAGAGCTTTATGAGATTTTAGAAAAGCAATTGTCAGTTGATTGCTTCAATCATCCGAACATCTTTTCAATAGATGCCACTATTGCAGCATATAAAAGTGAAGATTGGTTAAATGAATTGAGGGAAGTTCTATTTGAAAATAAGATGATTGTTGATGAGTTCTTAAAAAGTGAAATTCCTGAAATCAGATTGGTTCCGGCAAATGCAACCTATCTTTTATGGTTGGATTGCAGTAAGTTAAGGGGAGAAAATTTTGAAAATTGTGAATTCTCCACTTCTTTATCTGAGTTTTTAAGAGAAAATGTAAGTTTATTCCTATCTCCAGGAATTCAATTTGGAAAAAATGGGGATAATTTCTTGAGAATGAATATCGCATGTCCTCAAGACTTATTGCTTGAAGGATTGAATGCATTAAAAACAGGGATTGAAAAATTTAAAAAAGAAAATAATATTTGAAATATTTGAATTTAAAAATAGATTTTAGTTTAAGATAAATTTGAAATAAATTTTTTGAAATCCTTTTGAAAGTATTAAAAATAAAAAAGTAGAGAAATTTTATTATTTTAATTTCTCCTCCCACTCTTTTTGTCTAAATCCAGTAAGCACTACATCTTCAGTCTCAATTATTGGACGTTTTACAAGCATGCCTTCAGTAGATAAAATCTTCATTTGTTCTTCTTCACTCATTTCAGGCAACTTGTCTTTTAATTGCATCTCTCTGTAGATTTTACCGTTTGTGTTGAAGAACCTCTTGAGAGGAAGTCCACTTTTCTCGTATAATCCCTTCAATTGGTCATAATCTGGATTATCCTCAACAATATGCTGTTCATCATATTTGAATCCATTTTCATCTAACCATTTTTTAGCCTTTTGGCATGTGCTGCATCTTGGGTAGTAAATAAATAACATTTTTTTAACCTCTAAAATGAATTAATTAATAATATTATATTAATTATTTTAGTTTTATTTTTTCATATTTATTACAATAATTTTTAATTATTCTTATTTTCTAACCCAAACCTTTTCGCTGTCATTAGTCTTAGCCTTATTGTCTGCCATTACGTCAACTAAATCATGAGCCTTGTTAGGTTCCTCAAGGTATTTGATGTCATCTTCACTTAACTTAAGCTCTACAGAATTCACTCCAGTTTCAATATGCTTTAGCTTTGTAGCTCCCATAATTGTGGAATCAACTTTGGTTTGTAACCATGCAAGTGAAATTTCACTCATTGAAACATCATATTCCCTTGCAAGATTAATTACCCTATTGATTATTACAGAATCCTGTTCTTCAGTTGATTCATATTTTTTAGTTGCATAAAAATCTTCTTTTAGTCTTTTAGAGCTTTCATCAGTCATTTTTGAAAGTCTTCCAGAAGCAAGTGAACTGTAAGGTGTAAGTCCAATGTTTTCACTTCTGCAGTATGGAATCATCTCCCTTTCCTCTTCACGGAATATGGGAGTGTAGTGTCCTTGAACTGAAACGAACTTTTCAAATCCTTCCTTTTCTGCAAGTGCATTTGCCTTTGCAAGTTGCCATGTAAAACAGTTAGAAATGCCTATGTATCTGACCTTTCCTTCTTTGACTATGCTGTTTAATCCATCGAGAATGTCATATAATGGAGTGTTGTAGTCCCACGTGATAAATGTATAAATCTATGTAGGTCAAGCCAAGATTTTCTAAACTTGTGTTAACCATTTTCTTGATATGGTCCTGTCCTGAAACATTGTTTTTTGATTTCATCTTCAGTTCTTGGCAGGAACTTGGTAGCAATTACAATATCTTCCCTATCTGCAAAGTCTTTGATAGCTCTTCCTACGTATTGTTCGCTTGTTCCATTTTGATAGCCGATTGCAGTATCGAAGAAGTTTATTCCATTGTCTATTCCTGTCTTTATGATCTTTCTTGATTCCTCTTCATTCAATGTCCATGTATGCATTCCATTATTCGGATCTCCAAATCCCATGCAACCCATGCATATGCGACTCACATTCAAATCTGAATTGCCTAATTTTGTATATTTCATTTAAACACCTTTTAAATTTATTAACTTATTTTAGAAAATTTTTTAATGTTTGTTATAAATGGGATTATCTATTTAACACTATTAAGTATTTTTTTAAAGAGTTTATCTATTAAATACTTAAGAATTTTCTATAAACTAATTTTTAAATCTATACGTGATAAAATGGCAGTCAAAGAGAAGAGAGTAGAATTAATAGAACTGTTTTATGATTTGATATTTGTATATGCTATTTCAAGGTTGACCTCTCTAATCAGCGAACCCATTAACGGAGGAATAGATTTAAACGCTCTTTTTGTATATGTTATCACCTCTTTTGTGATCTTATAAGCTTGGTTATACTTTACAAATTATGTGAATCGTTATGGTGAGTGGAAGTGGTATGAATACTTAATTGCCTGTATAAATATGATTTCGGTAATTTACATGGCCAATACCATCAGTGCCAATTGGGTTTTCATGTATCTGCCATTCAATCTTTCTATGTTAATCATGCTGCTTACCTTTTTGTCATTGTATTTTGTGCATGTTTATAGAGAAAAACCTTAGATTTTGCAACTGGAAATTCCGTAACAATTCTTTTAGTTGTTTGCTTTATTTACATTTTAGCATTAATTGCAATTTACTTAAATTTATCTTCAATTGTAATATGGATTGATGTAATTGCAGTTTTAGTTGGGGCATTCCTGCCATTTTTCTTAAAAGGCAATTTTGATAGGTGCATTATTAGTTTCCCCCATTTAACTGAACGTTTTGAATTATTGACAATTATCACTTTTGGTGAGGCAATTGTGGGTATGGCACACTTTTTTGATATTAGTCACTTTAATTTAATTCCTATTATGGTATTCTTCATTATTCTAACAATGTTTGGATCTTATGTGGTTCAAATTCATAATCTGGTGAATCATCATAGGGAAGAGAGAAGCTTAAGACTTATGTTTAGTCATTATTTCATTGTCATAAGTATTAATTTGGTAACATTTGCACTGGAATTGATTCATTCTGGTGAAATCAATCACTGGATTGTAAGTGGGATGATGATTATTTCCTTAATTGTTTTCTATGTTTCAATAATGGCCAATAGGGAATATTATTATGATAATGTAAAATTAAGTAGAAAAAATATCTTATCCATGGTTTTAGTTACTTTTATAGGAATTTTAGTTATTTTAACCTTTATAGATAGCCTATATGGATTTTTAATCGGTGTATTGATAGTTACATGGGGTAATTTAGCTATTTTAATCGAAATATATGGAAATTTTTAAAAGATTGAACTTTGGTTTATTTAATTAAGTTAAGAAAACTTTTTTATAGTTTTATTAGTAAAATTACTCATGGATTTAGGAAATTATATTTCGATGTGTTTTATTAAATACATCTTTTGGATTATTTTCTAAAAATTTTTAAATCATATAAATTATTTTTTAATTTTAAATAGGCGATATTATGAGTATTTTAGTTGCTTATTATTCAAGAGCAGAAGTTACAAAAAAATTGGCAGAAGCTATTGCAGCAGAAACTGGTGCAGATATAGAAGAAATCGTTTCTAAAGTGAAATATGATGGTAAAATCGGTTTTGCACGTGGTGGAAAGGATGCTATTTCAGAAAAGATTATTGATTTAGGGCCATTGGAACATGATGTTTCAGATTATGACTTGGTTTATTTAGGAGTTCCTGTATGGGCTGGAAAAGCTGCAAATCCTATGATTTCATACATTAAGCAAAATGAAGGAAAGTTCAATGATGTAAAATTCTTTGTAACTGCAGGTGGAAGCGGTTTTGAAGGTGCTATAGATCAAATGGAAAGATATGTGGGCAAAGCTCCTTTAAAAACATTATGTCTTGTTACAAAACAAGTAAAACATGATGAATTTGATGAAGAGTTAACTTCATTTATAGAATAAACTAATAAACTGGTTTTTTCAATTATTTTAATATTATGCAGTTAACTAATTTAATTATTAGCCCATTAAATTATTTCTTTTGCAGAATAGAAAGATTTAAATTGTTTAAAAATAATTTATAATATTAACAGATTTTTATTCACTTAAATATTTATATAAATGTAAATTGGGTGATATTATGTCAATTTATGATTTTGAAGTTAAAGACACTCAAGGAAATTTGGTTTCCTTAAGTGAATACAAAGGAAAAGTATTGTTAATTGTCAACTCTGCTACCAAATGTGGTTTCACTCCACAATACACTGAATTGAATGAAATTTTCAATGCATTCAAGGATGAGGGATTTGTCATTTTAGATTTCCCATGCAACCAATTCGGTAAACAAGCTCCAGGTACTGGAGAAGAAATTGCAGCTACTTGCCGTAGCGAATATTTGGTTCCATACCCAATCTTTGAAAAGATTGAAGTAAACGGTGAAAATGAAGAGCCGTTATATGCTTACTTAAAGAAGGAACAACCATTTAAAGACATCACTGGTGATGGAGCTAGAAAATTGAAAATGGTCCTTAAGGTAATGGATAGACATTATAAGGACAATGATGATATCAAATGGAACTTCACTAAGTTTTTAGTTGACAGAGAAGGAAATGTAGTTCAACGTTTCGAGCCAACTGAAAGTTTAGAAGATGTTAAGGCAAGAGTTAAGGAATTATTATAATTCTTTATTCTTTTTTTATTTTTCTATTTTTTATTCAGTTATTAAATTCTATTTTTATTCATCTTTATTTTCTCATTATTTTTTCTTATTTTAATTCGTTGAGGTATTTTTATTCAATGTGGGTTTTTATTAAATAGTTAAATAATTTAAGAATCAATATAACTTATGCGGGATTATGAAAAAGATTTTATACTTGACAGATTTATATTATCCGGCTAAAGGCAGAAACTACTATGAGGAGAATCTCTTTTTATCAGGGATACTTAAGGACCATTTTGATATAGTTTTGTGCAGTCCAAAGAATTCTTCAAGCTTTGAAAATGATGTGGATTTAATCATTTTCAGAAATACTGGTAGTGTATTGAATTTTAAGGAAGTTTATGATTCATTTAGAGAAAGGGTAAAGACTAATGATTTAAGGACTTTCAACGATTTCACTGGAAAGGCAGATATGTATGGAAAGCAATATCTTGTTGATTTGAATTTAGATGATTATCCTGTAATTCCTACAATTGATGATATAAAAAATATTGATTTATTGCCTAAAGCAGAGACTTATGCCATAAAACCTAAAGATGGTGCTGATTCAATAGGCCTTGAGTTTTTAACCAAGGAAGAATTATTCAAAAAGGATTTGAATAATGACATTTTAATTCAGCCTGCAATCGATTTTGAGTATGAGGTATCCTTTTATTTTATAAACGATAAATTTGAATATGCATTATATGCTCCTAATAAAAAAGAAAGATGGAAACTTGAGAGATATGTTCCAAGCGCTGAAGAGATTGAATTTGCGAAAAGATTTATTGGGTGGAACACTATTGAAAAGGGTATTCAGAGAGTAGATGCATGCAAAACAAAAGATGGTCAATTATTGTTGGTGGAACTTGAAGATTTAAATCCATATCTGTCTCTTTTGGAGTTAAATAAAGAAACTGTTGAGATTTTTATTAATGATTTAGTGGATGCAATTAATAATTTATGAGTATTTTTTGGAAGAGGTAAAATGAAATTGGAAATAAATACAGAAACTGTACTGGATGTAAATTATGCCAAACCGTTTGCATTAGGGATAATATTGAAATTATTGATTAGAAAGCGGTTGAGGTTGATGATGGGGATTGCTTTGACTGTGGGCATTGCCTTTCAATTTGTCCAACAGGCAGCATTTCATTAAATGTGTTTGAAAATCAATCAGAACGTGTTGAAGATTATAATCCTCGTGAAATCCCTATAATATCTGAAGAATTTTTACAGTTTTTAAAGCAACGCAGAAGCATTCGCTGGTTCAAGAATAAAAAAATAGATAAGGAAACTTTTGATAAGCTATTTGAAGCAGCCTATTACAGTCCAAGTGCTCAAAATGCTCAAGATGTGGAGTTCGTTGTTCTTGATGAAAAATTAGATGATTTCATGCATTTGGCTTATGATATAATTAAAGTGGAAGAGGATGAATTCTTCAGAATAAAGCAATTTGGCGAGTATCTTAGAGGAGAAGGAGATTATAAGAATCATCCGCTTCTTTGGGAAGGAAGTCAAATGATCTTATCATTTTCCAAAAGTCCGGCAAATGCAATCATTGCAAATACAAGACTTGAGCTATTGGCTTATACAATGGGTCTTGGAGGATTCTATTCATTGTTCACCCTAAAGGCAGATGAATTGGGCCATGACAGATTAACGGAATTCTTCCCAGAAATAGACAGTGATAAGCATATGTATTCTGCATTCATAATCGGTTATCCAAGAGTAAAATACAGAAGAACAGTTCCTCATAAGAAAATAGATGTTCATTTTAAATAATCCTCAAATAATTATTTTAAAATCATTATTAGAATATTTTTTTGATTTAAATATTTTTCTTTTTTTATTATTAGAAATAATCTTTTAGGGTAGATTTTATTTTTCTATCTTTTTCATCATTCACTCTTCTCAAATTCAATGAAACTAATCTTTTTGTAGAGATTGCAGTTATTGGTGCCAAAAAGAAAGTCAGGATTGAAATGCCGATTTCAAGAACATTTGAGGTATTTGGATTGATGTCAACAAAGCAAGTCACTGTAAATGTTTGTGCGATTACTGCACAGATAAAAATGGTAAGAACATATTTTGCACCATAATCTTTTAACAATCCGAATATTTCATTATAGTCAAAAGCTTAAGGAACTTTCCATTATTTTCATATCTATTAAGAATGGCACTTATTAATGTCAAATAAACAATAATGAATAAAATGAAGAAAATAATTGCTAAAGGAATATTGCCTGCAAGGAAATGGGATTGGGCAAAATTGAATAGAAATGTCATCACAATCCCATAAATTAGAATGATGCAATATTTTTTAAAACCTTCCCAAACTAATTTTTTGAGTTTATTATATTGAGAGGCTTGTTTTCTCCTAATAATCCTTTAAAAACTATTCTTGTCCCATATCCTATTTCCACAAACACTAAAATGGAAGTGATGATAGGTATGATTCTGTTCTGATTAAGATTGCTGAAATCAAGACTTTTTAAAAGGGAAATTGCCAAACCTATTTTGCTCATATCTGACTTATTTAAATGGTAATGACAAATAATAGGCCTCCTGTTATGAGGATTATTTTCCAATCTAAAAAAGGATATCTTATTGCATCTTTCAAATCATTTTTTAATGTGTCTAACATTTTATCAGGAATAATCTAATTGTGAAGATGGGGATTCTAGAATTATTCAATCATAATGTTAATTTAACAGATAATGTTGAAAATCCTTGATCCATTTCAGATGAAACGGATAATTGATGAAATTTAGGGAATGATTTTTTGACATGTTCAAGGATTCTAAAATCAATGTAGATTTCTGTAACATAAAACTCAAATCCATCTGTAAAGTAGTATGTAGGCTTTCTGCATTTGAGCTTTGCACTGTAGAAGAAATCTTCAAGTCTGTTTTCCAAATCCCATTTTTCGTTTTCACTTAACTCTTTTCCATTGATGTAGTCGATGATGTCATCTTCTAATCCTTCTTCAATAGGGTAGAGTCTTAAGTCATTTTCCATTTCTTCTAAGTCTTGATACAATTTTTCTCTGTTTAATTCAACCATAGTGTCACCAAATTCTAAAATCTAAAAATAATATGATTCTTTAAAAGTTTTAATTAATTTTAATTAATTTTAATTAATTTTTATAAATTTTTATAATTTAAATGTAAAAAAAATCTGTAATAAATAAAATAAATAAAATGAAAATTTTAATATGAAATTTTTAATTAAAAATAAAAGAGCAATAATTGAAAATTATTTCATATTTCCAAATAATCCTCTAATGATTCCTTTTGTAACTTCCCTTGCAGCAGTGTTTACAACAGTTGTAGTTGCCTTTTCAACAGTTGTCTTTCTTGTAGTCTTTCTCTTGGATTTTGTGGTTTGCTTTGCCATTTGATTCACTGCTGTTCCAACAGCTATTCCAATCACATCTTCAAGCAATCCTTTTTGTCTAGGTGCTTCTTGCTGTGGCGCTTGGGTCTGTGCTGGAGCTTGCTCCATAGGTGCCTGCTGTGCTGGAGCTTGCTTTGGAGCTTGTTCTGTTTGATTAGGAATTTCTCTAATAGGTGCATCTTGAGGAATCTCAGATTGGACATTAGGATTGTTGTCAATCTTATTCAATAGCAGCTCATATGCAGATTCCCTATCGACAGCATCTCTATATTTGCCTCTAAGAGATGAAATGCTCATCAATTCTGCTCTGTAATTGTCTTCAATAGCTCCAATATAACTTTGAGGAGGTAAAATGTCAACTTGTTGCACGATACCCGGAGCTCCTTTTTCTTCAAGAACGGAAACCAATGCTTCGCCGGTTCCTAAATTGGAAATGACTTCTGTTGTATCAAATTCCGGATTTGGCCTGAATGTTTCAGCAGCAGTCTTTACCGCTTTTTGCTCTTTTGGAGTGTAAGCATGAAGTGCATGTTGCACTCTGTTACCAAGCTGTGCCAAGACAGTGTCTGGGATGTCTGATGGGCTTTGGGAAATGAAGTATAAACCAATTCCTTTGGAACGGATCAATCGGACAATTTGCTCTACTTTTTTCTGGAATGCAGGAGACATGTCATCAAAGAGCAAATGTGCCTCATCAAAGAAGAAAACAAATTTAGGCTTGTCCAAGTCACCTACTTCTGGCATTGTTTCATACAGTTCAGATATCATCCATAAGAGGAATGTTGAATACAATTCTGGTGCTGTAGATAATTTTACGGAATCCAATACATTGATCATACCTTTTCCTTCATCATTGCATTGCATGAAATCTGATAATTCCAATGCAGGCTCTCCAAAGAAGATGTCTCCTCCCTGTTCCTCAAGGGTAAGCAATGATCTGATTAAGGTGGTTGCTGATTTCTTAGCCACTGCACCATATTGGTTTTCATAAAGTTCAGCATTATCACTTACATGATTGATCATGGATTTCAAGTCTTTTATGTCGATTAAAAGCAAGTTTTCATCATCCGCTACACGGAACACTATGTTCAATACACCTTCTTGAGCTTCAGACAAGTTCAATATTTTTGAAAGCAATTGAGGACCCATTTCAGAGATTGTAACTCTAATAGGCAATCCCTTTTCACCATATAAGTCCCAGAATTCAACAGGATATGACTTGAAGACAAATCCTTTGTCTGCAAGATTGTATTTCTCCATCCTTTCAGTTACTTTTGAGTTTGGTTCACCTACCTTTGCAAGACCTGAAACGTCCCCTTTCATATCTGCTAAAAATACTGGAACTCCCATATCACTGAAAGCTTCTGCAAGTGTTTTTAAAGTGATTGTTTTTCCGGTACCAGTTGCACCAGCTATTAATCCATGACGATTGGCTAATTTTGATAACAAATAAACTTCTGTATTTTCATTAGCTCCAACTAGGATATTATTTTCTGCATACATGATAACACCTTTTTTATAAATTTGATTAATAAAAAATCATCATAATTAATTTTTAATATATTTCTAATGATATAAAAAATAATATATTTTATTTCCAGAAGTTTTCATATCTATTAACAACTAATTTTGTTTTCCACTTACTGTTCAATATTTTTATTTAATATTATTTTTTCAATATTATTTTTCATTCATTTCAAAAGTAAAAATAATAAATTATATAATAGACTTAAAAAATATATTTAAATAAGATTTTTTTTTTATTGATATAAGTTGATTTTATAATAATTTATGATTTTTATAAGGTGATGAAAAATGTATGAAACCTTAACATTCACTGGTGGAATTCACAAAAGCGAAGAATTAAAAGAATTAATTGAGGATTTAGGAGGTTTTGTTCTCCAATCCAATATATTGCAAATGGAACTTGTATTGAATATGGCAGTTCCTATTGATGATGTGTATATTATTAAGGAAAAGGCTAAAGAGCTTTTAGGTGAACTCTCTGTTGCACCTATGGCTGGTTCTGAAATAGCTATTGTTTCCCCAACCCTTGCAAGACATCACCTTCCTCATGCTGCATGTGACATTTCCGAATACCTTAGACGTTATGGTGCTAAAGACAATATGGTCGGTTTGGCTCGTGGTCATGGTAAAGGAACTGCAGGAATCAGTGAAACTGAAAAGGCATTGATTGAGGAGCATGACATAGCTATTTTCGCATTAGGAAGCTTTAAGCAATGCATTATCGATAAGGCTTACCTTTACAATGACATTGATATTCCAGTGATTGTCACCGGCGCACCTGAAATTGATTTGGAAGAATTGCCTGGTGTAGATGCTTATGTTCCAGGATTAGGTAGAATTCCACGTAGATTAAAAAGAGGGGAAAACATAAGGGCTTTGAAGAAATTGGTTGAAACTGTTGAAGACCTTTTGGAAAAACGTAAAAAAGAGCTTGCTCAAGATCCTCCAATAGCCCCTTCAATTTTAGTCAAGAGTGAGATTGAAACTCAAGTTCCGGCTATTAAGGAAGTTATTTCCCCAACTCCGGTAACAAGCCAATTAAGCGGTCTTAGAGTGAAATTGGATTATGATAAGTATCATGAGGAAATTGAAAATGTAATTATTGGAGACCAGAAATTAAAGGACATTGCAGAAATCAAAAAGTCTCATTTCTATGATTACATCCTTGTAGAGCTTTTAACTGAAAGTTCTTTAGTGGAATGAACAGTTAAAAATATAAAAAACAAATAATGTTATAAAACAAAAATGTAAAATAAAAATGTAAAATAAAAATATAAAACAAATTATATTATAATAAATAAAACTTTGTTTATTATTTTTTTTATTATTTGATTTCAAAAATCTTTCATTATCTTATTTTTATAATATTATTATCAAAATTTCTAATCAAAATTTCTAAATAATTAAATTAATATTTATTTTTATTTCATGCCGAAATGTAGGATTGATTGTGAGAAGTGTAAAAATGCAAGTTATAGCAGATCTTGGTGGAACTCCAGGGAAGGATTGCAGAGGCTTTTGTAAGTTTTGCTACTTTAGAAAAGTGAAACCATTAACAGAAGCTCTCGGATGTCAACATTGTCCACCTAATAAAGTGGGCTGTCCAAGATGTTTGGAAGGAGTTCAAGAGGCAGGGAAACCATTTCAACAGCCATTTTCAGTTATCAGTGAAGTACAGATGGCATTGATGATGAATCCTGTAAGGGATGCTAACTTAAAGGTTAATATAAGCGGTGGTGGAGATGTCAGCTGTTATCCTTATCTTGAAGAACTTATATTTAACTTGTCCCAAATGCAATTGCCAATTCACTTAGGTTATACAAGTGGAAAGGGAATTGATGATGGTGATATTGCTACACAATTCCTGAATCAGGGAGTTGATGAGGTAACATACACTATTTTTGCAGCAGACCCAAAACTCAGGAAGAAATGGATGTTAGATCCAAGTCCTGAAGAATCACTTAAAGCTGCTCAACTTTTTGCTGAAGGTGCAGACTTGCATGCAGCAGCAGTAATCATTCCTGGTGTGAATGATGGTGCAGTCCTTCAAAACACCTGTGAAAAGTTGGAAGAGTGGGGAGCAAAGGCATTGATGATGATGCGTTTTGCAAATAGTTATG
>SFKZ01000126.1 GCA_004553595.1 Methanobrevibacter ruminantium
AACCTTTTATTGACGAATTATTATTTGCTTTAAAAGAAACTACAAAAAAAATTGACCTAAACTATATTTATGGCTCAGAAGAAAATACAATCAATTTTGTTCCTATAGATGGTCAACAACGCTTAATTACCTTATGGTTATTACATCTCTATCTTTTTACAAAACAAGGCAAGAAATTTAATGTAAAATTATGCTTTTATTCTAGAGAATTTGCAAATGAATTCTCAATGAAACTCTTAGACAATCTTGGCTCAATTTCGAATAAGAAGAGTATAAGTGAAGAAATAATAGATTCTTCTTGGTTCGTAAATGGATGGAAATATGATAAGACGGTAAATAATATGCTTAACACATTGGAGTTCATCTCTCAAGCATGTGTTAACCCGAATGATTTCAAATACTATGAAAATATTACATTTTCATTTCTTAATATGCATTCCAAAGGGCTAACTGATGATATTTATGTAAAAATGAATGGACGCGGAAGACCTCTAAGCTATTATGAAAATCTAAAATCCTGGATGGATGAAAAAGTTACAAAGTTATTTATTGATGAACCAGAATTTTATGAAGACTGGGAAAAAAAGATGGATAATGAATGGACTGATTTCTTTTGGCTAAACCGAAATAAAGAACAAGAACATCCAGAAGAAATTGATGATGAACAGGAGCGCTTTTTATATAATCTACTTCGAATCTTTTGGATAAAGAAAGGGAAAAAAGGCTTTATTACTGATAAATCTAACAAAGAATCTTTATGTAAATTATTGAATATAAAATCTCCATCCAAATTAGAAGAAAACATTATTTCTCATATAAGTGACTCTAGCAATTTTACACTACCTCTATATGTCTTAGACAACCTCGAGCTATTTTCTAAAGAGTTCTTTGAATGGGCGATGAAAGCATTTGATGGTTTATGCGAAATAACTCAAGATATCAATAATGAAAGATTAGAGTTTGATTTAGACAATTCCAAAACTACAAAAACTTACAAGATATTTTTCACGGACGAAAATAGACAATTACTTATTTCTTCATCTATCATCGACTATATAGTTTATTGCAAAGAAGCTAATTTACATGATTGGTTACGGTTTACACGAAATATTATTTGTAATATAGACGATGTAAGTGATACTGATAACAGATTAAAAAATATTTTATTAAGCTTTGAATCCTTAGCAAATAATTGTTCAGCAAATCCGTCATGTCTAACCTTCATAAGTAATTTACAGCAAGACCAATTTACAGGCATTTCACCTAAAGCCTTAAATGGAGAGAAGAAAAAAGCAGCCTTATTACTCAACAATGAAAAACATTGGAGAAAACGTATCGAAGCTTTAGAAAATAATAAATACTTTACTGGGCAAATAAAATTTATCTTCGATTTTTTAGGAAATACTCCAAAAGAAAAGGATTATGATAATTTCTCAAAGGTAATGAATCAATTATTCTCGGGAAATGGAAAAAATGGTCATTTTTTCTCATCAAGTATCGATGAAAATGTTTTCTCTAGAGCATTGCTTTGCTTTACTACAGATTATAGTTATGGATATCAAATATATTCAAATTGGTCATTTCTAAAATCCTCAAAAACTGACAAAAATATCTGGAAAAGATATATTAATGACAATAACATAGTAGGCTCTGAAGAATTACCACATAATGATGCTCTGAAGAAACTGATTGATGAAGTAATTATTCATTATGCCTCAACTGCAACAACTGAAAGCTTTAATGCAATCATAAAAAATAATAAGAAAAACATTAAAGACTGGCGACGATTCTTCATTGATTATCCTGAAATATGGTCATATTTCAATAACACTGAGAAATTTATTAGATGGAATGGAGAATATAACATAGGACTTGTAAAAAGCATTCAGTACGGTGGTAGCGTTTACCATGCAGAATTGCGTTCTTATTGTTTATATCTTGATTATAAACATAGTTCTGTACAAAAAGGATGGTCTTATGATTTTTACGAAAAAGAACATACATGTCTTTTTTTCGAAAAAGAAGTCTCTGGTCAAACAATTGCCATAGATGCATATTATAAGACAAATGGAAAAACAGAAGATAATTATACCTTAGAAATATTTTTACGCCCCTATGATAAGGAATCTGATACACAATGGAAATCTCGTTCAAAAAATTACTTAAAAGATTATGCTGATAGCGAGCTTATACCAAGCAATAGAGGCTATAAATTAAAAACTAATTGTTCAAAAGAACAAATAAAAGAAAGATAATTAGTGAGATAAGTGCTAGTAGAATAAGTTGGTGATAAAATGGTTTTAACAGATTTAAATTTACAAAATGCAATATGGGATAGTAATAATTTAGATACACAAGATGAAGAGAGTTTAAAGTTTTGTGAAGAAAAGTCATATGAGGATCTTGATTTAGGTAATCCACAAACGCAAAGATATCTTAATCATAATATTAAAAGATTGATGATTAATTACAAAACTCTTGAAGATGATAATTATCAACAATTATCATCATTAATAAAATTATGCCCAAATTTGGAGCATCTTTCTATTCGT
>SFKZ01000127.1 GCA_004553595.1 Methanobrevibacter ruminantium
GTCAAAGATATAAAATTTGAAAATGGTGAGTTGAAGGAAGCTGCTTAAAACTTATGCCGATTCAAACTTCAATCCACAACAATTGACAATTTCTCTTGAATTGCATTTCGATAGGTGTACTATTTATTTCTTTTTTGAAATTATTTATGTTTTGATTTAGCTTATAAAAACCATAACTGAAATAATAATCGTAAAAATAACATTCATCATTATCGGTTAGATAATTAAATGAAAGAGTACTTAATTTTATTCTTTGCCACATTTTTAACTATCCATTTTGTTAATTATATCTGAAATATCTTTTACTCTATAAGCGCCTTTAGATTCATAATATTTAGGCCATGTTATTTTATTATTTTCAAAACAAGAATTTAAAATAAATAAAGGTTTATTTAATTTCATACACGCTCTTGCCTGTATAAGAGTTCCACTATGATCTGAAGCTTCAACGACAATTGTAGCTTTAGACAAAGCTGCCATTGTAACATCACGTTCTGGAAAATAAAACCTTTTAGTCTGAAATGGTTGTTTAGAATATTTATAAAAAGGAACCTGACTTAATAAAAGGCAATTGTCAGAGATGTAATCTTGTAATTTTTTATTTTCTTTTGGATAATATTCATTTAATGGTGTTCCAATAACGGCTATAACGGGTTTATTATTTTTCACAGCTGTTTCTAATGCAATAGTATCAATTCCTTTTGCTAAACCTGAAACAATTGTATACCCTTTATTACTCAATAGTTTTGAAATTTTTGCAGCTCTAGAAGCACCATCGAAAGTCATATTTCTTGTACCAACAATTGAAATCAATGGAGTTTTAAGTAAATTAATATTGCCTTTATAATAAAACATTGGTACAGGGGTTTCGACATCAAAAAGACTTGTAGAATAATATGGATTATCATAAAAAAGTACAGAATAATTAGAATTAATACTATTTATATAGTCAATAATTTCAGATGGTATATTTGTTTCAGAAAACAAATCATTTTGGATTATTTGCGTTGGTTTAAGCTTAGGTTTTACTAATTGCTCTGAAATTTTTCTTAAATTAGATTTTTCTAAACTCCATAAATATTCATAAGCAATGACTTCATTTAATACTTTTTCATCCATTACAATGACTATAATATATAATTGAATATAAAACAATAAAGAAAAAAATCAATATAACAAAGAATACTTAGTAAGTATGATAACCGTTATGGTGGTATGAAAATATATTACGAGTTATGAAGTACTGTTTTATTTTAAGTATATTTAAATATGTTATGTTCGAATATATAGAAAAAGGAAAAAATTGATAAAATAGCAATATCAAAGAAACTTTCCGGGATAGATTGTCGTACATGAAATAATGGAATTGGAGGATAAGCAGATGGGTTTGTTTGGAAAAATGTTTGAAAAAAAGGTGTGTGATATCTGCGGTGGTGAGATCGGCTTGTTGGGGAATCGTAAATTAGATGACGGAAATCTTTGCAAAGAATGTGCCAAAAAGCTTTCCCCTTGGTTCGAAGAACGCCGGCACAGTACTGTGGAGGATATCAAACGGCAGTTGGCTTATCGGGAAGCGAACAAAGCTAAGGTACAGGCCTTTCGGGTGACCAGAGAGTTTGCCGGGGACAGTTACCATGTATTTTTGGATGATACCAAGGGACAGTTTGCAGTGGCATTGAATATGAGTGTGGAAAACAATCCTGATATTGTGGACCTGTCCCAGGTTACAAGCTGCAAGCTCGAAGTTACAGAAAACCGGCATGAGGAGACCTATAAGGACAAAGAGGGCAATACGAAGAGCTATACACCGCCAAGATATACCTATTCCTATCATTACAAAATCAAACTGAGAATCAATTCTCCATGGTTTGATGATATGGATTTCAGCCTGAGCAGTTTTTCTGTGGATGAGCATGAGCGCAGAAAAATCATGGAATTGGAAAATACGGGAAATCAGATTGTGGCAGCCCTTACCGGAAATCCCTATGGTCAGCAGCCTCAGATGATGGGCAATGGAATGTATGGCCAGCAGCCTCAGATGATGGGCAACGGAATGTACGGCCAGCAGTCCCAGATGATGGGCAGCGGAATGTACGGCCAGCAGTCCCAGATGATGGGCAGCGGAATGTACGGCCAACAGCCTCAGATGATGGGCAGTGGCATGTATGGCCAGCAGTCTCAGATGGGAGGATATCAGCAGGGCCCGGGTATCCGATGTGATAAGTGCGGATGGACTCCCAGCGAGCCCGGTCCGATTCCCAAATTCTGTCCCAATTGTGGAGACCCTATTGATGTAAATGATATGAATGGAATGGCATAAAAGTTTACTTTTTATGCAAAAGGAGCAGTTTTATAACTGCTCCTTTCAAAATGAAACATTTTTGAAAGGTGTTCCCGCATGACTAAACAGAATCACAAAACAGGCTTTCTTGTAGCCGTGATGGTTTTCTGTGCTATTATTTTACGCGTTTTGGGAAAGTTTGATATATTGATTGTTCCGGGGGGAATCGTCCGTTCACTGATCTATATCGCCCTTTATATCG
>SFKZ01000128.1 GCA_004553595.1 Methanobrevibacter ruminantium
TTAATAAATTAAATGAATCAGTCATTTATAATCTTGAATGTGGTCAGCATCTTGATATTCCTGAAACATTTAACTATGTAATTTCATGTGTAACTGAAGATTATTCAATGGAAAAGGGCCGATCCATTTATGTTAATTCTGATTCGACATTAGATCGTTATGCTTCATTGGTTTTAAAATCTTCCGGTAACTGTTTCTGGAATTATGTTATTCATGTTATCCCTGTTGTTAAAGGGGAATATACAAAAGCCGCCGTTCCTTTTGAAATCATTGAATGGTCAAAAATAAAATTCACTGATAATAAATTTATATATGCAATTGATGACAGCTGGTGGCAGCGTTCAGGTCAAATAATTGAAATCGACAGGTCTGTTCCACATATTATTAAATGGCAGCCTGTTGATTATGATCCTTTTAATCCCATTGTTTCTTACAATATTCCTGCAACTCCTGTAATTAAGTGTGAGTTGATGGAAAATTCAACAATAGAGCTTTCTCTCGAAGGAGATTCTAGTTATCGTTTTGCAAAAAACAAAAATGCAGTTGTATCGGCTCCGGCTGTTGGCTTGCATGAAAAGATTATTGTTGATGCATTCCCTGGAGAAAACTTTTCAACTCTATTACCATTGGATGTGTACTCTGAAAATGTTTATCAAGGACAGTTATTTGCTTTTGTTCAGTTGAATCGTAAAAAGCCGGCTATCCCTGAAATTGTCTTATCAGATATCAGCGATGTATGTAGAAATGATGTTTCCCTGTATATGAAAACAGGCAAAGAAGAAGATATTATTAAATATTATATTCATGGACCTGTTACTCTTAATTTTGAACAGTTAACTCACAAATCTCCTATTGAACCAGCATTAAAAGTTGATTCACAGGCGTTTGTTAATTATGAAAATACAGAAATAAAACTTGTGGGTAAAGAGGATGTTCCTGTTTATTACAAGGTTTATGCCTACTCAGTTGATAAGTGGGATAATGTAAGTTTTTTAAAAACAGTTGATGTTGTGATAGATAAATGCAATTATTTTATTAATCCAAAAAGTTCAGTGGATAATCCAGATGGAACTTATGATAAACCATTTAAAGATCTTTCTAAGCTTGAAGAAATTATCAACAACAACAACTGGTCAAATTTCTATCTTTATGGAAAAATTTCTGTTAATGAACTTAACTTGAATTTAAAACAGAATTTCCAGATAACCGGTGTTGATAAAGCTCAGGTAGAGTTTGAAGAAAATTCAGGATTATTTATTAATGGTGGAAGCTGTTCGTTAAATAATATTTTGCTAAAAAATACAGATTTATTAACAGGTTCTGATTCTATAATGATTAATGTTATTAATGGGAATTTACAGCTGAAAGATTGTGAACTTTCATTTACAAGAAATAAAAATGCAGTTCTTATTAATTCTATTCAGTCAATTGTAAATATTACAAATACTGGTTTAAGCTCAGTTGCTAATGACTATAGTTGTGTTATAAGCGGAATAAACTCAAAAATTACATTAAATAAATGTCGAGTTTCTACAGTTGCCACAACAAATGTTAATATTACTGTAAAAAATTCCAAACTTAATTTATTAAATTCAAGTTGTTCACTTTCTGGTCTTAATAGTCGTATTGTTGAATTGTTTTCCTCTGAAGGTGTTTTATCTATGAATAATTTTACTGCAAAAAAAAATGGCCAAAATTCAAGCAGTGATATTGTATGGAAAGATGAAAACTCTAAAGTAACTGAGTCGAAGAATAAAGTTGTTGGATTTTAATCGAGGATAGTTATGTCACAGATTATAATTAATTGTGGGCTGGATGAAGCTGGCAGAGGTCCTCTTGCAGGCCCGGTAACTGCTGGAGCTGTAATTTTACCACCAGATTTTCCACTTGAAATTTTAAATGATTCGAAAAAAATTTCTGAAAAGAAACGAGCTTCAGCAGAGCTTGTTATAAAAGAAAAAGCATTATGGGGACTTGGAGTTATCAATCACGATACAATTGATAAAATCAATATTCTTCAGGCCAGCATGCTTGCTATGAAAAATGCTTTCGATATGCTGATGATAAAATTTGATGATTGGGTTATAAATAATAATCTTGATCCTTCAGTTTATTGTCGTGAAAATATTTTATGTATTGCAGATGGAAATAAAATTCCACCTGTTGAGGCTAACTGTAAGTGTGAAGTAAAAGCTGATGCCAGATTTGAATGTGTAATGGCAGCAAGTATTATTGCAAAGGTTGCTCGTGATAATATTATGTTGGAATATGATAAGCTTTACCCTCAGTATAATTACAAGCAGCATAAAGGTTATCCAACAGAGGCTCATCGAAAAATTTGTCGTGAACTTGGACCAAGTCCAATACAAAGATTAAGTTTCAGTTACTAAAAGTATAGTGTAGAAACCAAAAAGAAAAAATTCAACCGTTTCCTGTCAGTTACGCTTTCCGTAGTAACGGCACTCTCGCTCGGCACCGTATTTGCCCGCGCAAACACGGTAAAGGGTGACGATATTTCC
>SFKZ01000129.1 GCA_004553595.1 Methanobrevibacter ruminantium
CCCGTTATACAGAATTTGGTGAAACCAACTTCTTAAATGGTGGAGACGAATCAGTTGTTATTCTTTACCCAGAAGATAAATATACCTTTGATGTTATTAAATCAGGTTTAGAAAAAGGAATTTCATTTGATACTGACGTTTCTGTTTTAAGACAGAAAATAGTACTTTAATAAAAAATGTAATCACATTTTTTATTGAAGTGAACATCATATAATTGGAAACAATTTTATGATGTTCACTTTTCTTTATTTTTTTTCAATTTTAGTTTCATCACCTTTCATCATTACATACACTACATTCAGTAAAGTACCGGCAAGAATCGTAAATCCCCATGTTCTCCAGTAATCAACAGGCATGACTACCCTGCATAAAACACTCTTCATCAGTCCTGAAAAATTCCCAAACAAATCCCAGCTGTTGAATCTTAAAAAGCGACCAAGATAAATTCCAAAGCAGGAAATATATATAAAGCCAATACTGATCCATTTCGAAAACCTGCAGTTAAACACAGTACTGATTTTTTCTTCTATCATCTGGAGGCTTATAAAACCATAATATAAACCTGCAAATCCAAATGTCAAAAGCATAATAAGATCATACCAGAGTGGCGCATTTCTGAACTGGGGTACTCGAAGATGAATTAAATCAGTAAGCATATAAGGTGCGTTAGGAAAAAGCAGAATGTATGTTGATCTAAAATGAAAGATTGTTTTGAAATAATTTTTTATAGTCTGCAAAAGCTTTGCAGCAATTATTTTTAAGGACAAATTAAAGGCTCCAGTTTAGCCCCACTTATAACCTGCTCCATATACTGTAGAAATCTTCTCTTCAAAACTTTTCTTTACAGAAAGTTTTTTTCGAAGTCTTTTTATATGACAGTCAATGGCTCTGTCATTTAAGTATGTATCTTCAGGATAACAAATCTGTATCAACTGTTCCCTAGATAAAACTACATTTTGATTTTTAAGGAAGGCTTCAAGCAACCTGAACTCAGTCACAGTCAATTCTATTGCACTTCCATCAATAGCTGCAGTATATGAAGCAAGATTTAATTCAAGGCCATGGCAGCAAAGCTTATCTTCACTACCATTAGTACCATTTCTGGAATCAGAATAGAAAGAGCTGAATCTTCTCAAAATAACATGTATTCTTGCAACAAGCTCACGCATTGAAAAAGGTTTACACAGATAATCATCAGCTCCAAGTTCCAATCCCAGAACCTTATCAAATTCTTCATCACGACTTGTCAAAAACATTACGGGCGTTTTTATTCCTTCTTCACGAAATTTTCTTAAAGCCCCGATACCATCCAGCACCGGCATCATAATATCCATTACGATCAGATCTGGATTTAAACCTTTATGGAGTGCATCATATATTTCCTGTCCGTTGGAAAACTCACAGATTTCAAAGCCTTCCTTTTTTAAGGCTGTCTTAATTGTCATACGGACATTTTTTTCGTCATCAACAAGTGCAATCATATTTTGATTTTACTCAGTTTCTTCCTGGGATTTCAAGTTATTTTTTCCCAGATTATTCCAGTCAATCTTTCTTGTAAAGAACATAAGGGCAGCAATAATGATAAATACAAAAATCGAACCGATAAGAAGTGAATAATCCTCTGACTTTAACGAGAAGAAAAGATATCCGTAAAGAAGAAGGAATACCCCGCTCATGCCAATTCCTGTCTTAAACTGCTTTGTAATTGCTGCAACATAACTTGAAGTAAGAAGACCGCTGGCACACGATGAAACAAGGTAAGCAGCACCAAATGAAATATGTTCTGAAACACTTAAAAGCAGAAGGAAGAACACGATACTTGCAGCACCACATAAAAGATAATTCATTACATGAAGCTGAATTTTCATAAACAATTCATAAAGAAATAAAACAATAAATGGAACGATAATAAACAGGAATCCATAAGTTACAGCACGATTCAACATTTTATAAACTTCAACCGGCTGCTTGTATTCAAACCCAATTATTTTTTCGCCATCACCAGCCGAGAAAGGAACAAACCATTCTGCAGTAAATCCTTTATCAGAAATTTCTCTTTTTACAGGAAGATAATCATAAGAAGTAAAACCTGGACTTGGCCAATCAGATTTAACATTTACACGAGTCTGATTTCCATTAACATAAACTCGAAAACTGTTTGCACCACGAATATTTAATTCAGTACTGAAAGTATTTGTTCCTTCTACACATGCAAACTCTGAATTCAACGATGGAACTCTTGACACTCTGTACTTGTCAGTATTTTCTTCAATTACAACATAGTCACTTCCAAATTCAGTTTCTTTTGTAACACCATTGATTGTATAAACAGGAATTTCGATAAGTGATGAATCCTTTAATACTATTCCTATTCTTGCTTTCTTAAAGTTATATGTGTAGTCAGTATCATTTTTTAAATTACAGAGAAATTCTCCATCAATTTTTACTTTACCAGAATAAACCGGTGCTTTGTAAATTCCTACATTACGAATCTCACTTA
>SFKZ01000130.1 GCA_004553595.1 Methanobrevibacter ruminantium
AATCAATGAATGTCTTGAAAAAGAAAAAAACATTTTAACTGTAATTAAGGGTAACGCAGCCGGCGCTGCTTATCAGAAAATTATGCTTGCAGAAGAAATGATATATGTTGCTACATTGTATATTGCCATCAATGGAAGTTCTCTAAAAATTCTTAATGTAAAAAATAATGACTCTTTAAATGACGCCCGTAAAGTTCTTTATAAAGCAATCATTTACCTTGAAGAAATTGTAACTAATTCTATTAATATTGCTTACTCTGAACTTGCTGATAATATGGCTTCAATTGCAAATACACCTATTCAGAAACGTTATGAGCTTGTAAAAAAGCTAGGGCTTGCAATTCAGATGGTTATTGATGGATTTGGTGATAACAGTAAATGGAAATGGTCTTTTGTTGAACTGAACGGAAGATTTGCTGTTGTTGCAAAAAATATGCTTGATATGAAAACTGCTGTTAAGGATTATTTTGATCCTAATTCTCAGGATTATGATACTACAGTTCTTTATGTCAGACTTGTAAAGAAATTGCTTGAAGATTCAGCAACTGCATATCGTGACCGTTATGAACTTTCTACGAGACGTATTGATGATATTAATGCCGGAATTAACTTCCTTCTTGCTTTAAGAAGAATAGAAGTTGCTCTTGGTAGTTCTGATGAAGCTGAAGAAATTAAGAAAAAAGCCATAACCTGGAAAAAACTTATGGAATCAGATCAGAAATCAGGAAAGAGTAACTAATGCGTTCCTTTCTTTTCTAAATTCATTTTTTCTCTTATTATTATTGAATCTCAAAAGGAATTTTTATGTTAAACAAAAATCTGGTTTTAAAAATATTTGAAGCTTTTTCTATTGAACGATGGAATGATCTTATTCGTCCTTTTGACCTGATTGAAATGGATAAAGCTGCAGAAAAAATGGTTCTTGCATATATTATAGGTAAATATGAAGAAAATGCAGGCAGATATATTAACTGGACCTGGATGATTCATGCATCATTCTTTGATTTACTTGTTAAGATTGCGTTATGTGATATTAAAGCTCCTGTACAGGCTTTGATTAAGTCTGAATATCCATCTGAATATATGCGGCTCAATGAATGGGTGTTGAATCAATATAAGAGTCTCATTGATGATAAGGAATTGTTCAGAAATTTTACAATTTATGTTGGTCAGAAAGCTGGTTCATTTCCCGTTAGAGAAGAAGATAAGCTGACTTTTCATGTATATCGTGCCGCTCATAAATATTCTACAATGCGTGAACTTGAAATGATTAAGCCTGTCAACGAATATGTTCGTCTTGCAAAGGTAGAACAGGAACTTAATCATGATATTCAAAAATATCTTGATTTAAGAGGATTGCAGTTACTTGCTACAAAACAACGTCCTTTTGAATTTCTTTTAAAAATTGAACAGCTTAGATTCCAGCGAAGATGGAATCAAACTCCCCGTGTTCCAAATACAAGCGTTCTTGGACACAGTTATTTTGTTGCAATACTTACAATTTTATTAAGTCGTGAAAATTCAAATAAGCTTTGTGAAAAAAGAATTTACAATAATTTTTTCAGTGGTTTGTTTCATGATCTTCCTGAGGCAGTTACTCGTGATATAATAAGCCCTGTAAAGCAGGCGACAGATGAACTTCCACAGATTGTAAAACATATCGAAGATGAAATTGTAAATAAAGAACTTGTTCCACTTATGGAATCTTTTTATGCTGATGAATTGATGTATTTTACAAGCGACGAATTTCAAAATCGTATTTATGTAGATGGAAAAATCCAGCATGTTAGTTTTGAAGAATTAAACGAAAAATATAATGATGATAAATTTAATCCTGTTGATGGAAAACTTGTCAGATTATGCGATCATGCATCAGCTTTGCTTGAGGCAGATATTTCAATTAAACATGGAATTACATCTCAGCATCTTGAAGGTGGTCGTGATAATACTTTAGTAATTTATAAAAAAGGGACTGTTATAAACGGAATTGATGCACATGCATTATTCACTAATCTCGTTTATTAATTTCTATATCTGGTGGTGAAAGTAAAATGAAAACAAATCGTGTAAGTGGAATTTTAATGCATCCCACATCATTCTCTGGTGTTCCTGGAATTGGAACAATAGGAGAAAAAGCTTTTGCATTTGTTGATTGGCTTGAAAAGGCTAATCAGAAATTATGGCAGATTCTTCCTTTGGGACCAACTGGATATGGAGATTCTCCCTATGCTTCATTCAGTACATTTGCAGGAAATCCTTTGATGATTGATCTTGATCTTCTTGTTAAATCTGGTAGAGCTTCTCAGCAGTTGATTAAAATTCCTGATTATATAAAGGATGACGGACCTGTTGATTTTGGCAGTGTAGTCTGGTGGAAGCTCCCTGTTCTTAATGAATGTGCAAAGTGGTTTTTGAATAACTCGTCTAAAGAAGATAAAATTTTATTTGAAGATTTTAAAAAGGAAAATGCAGAATGGCTTTCAAGTTATGCAAAT
>SFKZ01000131.1 GCA_004553595.1 Methanobrevibacter ruminantium
ATGTTTGGAATCAACAAAATAGACATCATAATTAAGCTATTTATTTGCATCTTGACCTTTCTCTATTATGAAAAAATAATAAAGTCTAATGAAAGTAACAGATTGTTCATAAATTCACTTCTTCTATTCATATTAGGATCTTTCCTTACATCCGAGTTCACGGAGATGAGCAACAGAATAGGCAAACTATTTGTTTTCTCAGTATGGATAATATGCGGTTTGATGACAAAAATATTTTACTATAAAAATAATCGGCTTCTATACTCAGCCTTTCTCTCGTTAGTATTAGTATATAATGTTTATTATTCTACCGCGGAAAGATTAAAAGAATATCAAAATTTCCTATTAGGAAATGCTGATTCATACAATAACCGTCTGGCTAATTTCAATAAATATTTCGAAGAGCCAAAACAAATACAACAAAAGAAATGAAAATAGCATATATATCTTTCGTTAGTTTTTCGGACTGTGACATTCCTTTTATAAAAGAGTTAATTCAAATAGGAATTGATGTTACATACTATATTATTGTCTCAAATAATACAAAATACGGTCCAGCAATAAATATTAAGAAAACAAAAGATAAATGTGGAATATACAATGCTTCAGAATACCAAGAACTCTCAAAAAACTCGTTTATCGCTGGCATACCAAGAATCCGAATAGTAAATATGTCTGTTCCACACAATTATGCTCCAAGTTCCATTGTTCTCGGTTACAAGTTAAGGAAAGAATTAAAAACAAAAAAGTTTGATTTAATTCATATAACCTGGCCTTTGGACTATCCTTTTTTCTTCATTTATACAATTAAATTACCGATTATTATCACAGTACACGATCCCATTCCTCACTCAAGTAATGAGACATTAAGGGAAAATTTCAAACGATACGTGATATTTAAAAGAGCGGACAAATTCATTTTACTTAATGAAACTCAAGTCACAGCATTCAAGAAAAGATACAATATAAAAAACAATAAGATTACAATATCGAAATTAGGACCATACACTTATCTTCGCGAAATACAAAAGAAAAGAATCATTGAAGGAGAGTATATTTTGTTTACAGGGTATATTTCCCCTTATAAAGGATTAAAATATCTTGTAAAGGCAATGGAAGAAATTCATATTAGATTTCCTGACATCAAACTTGTTGTTGCAGGTAAAGGGACTCCTGATTTCGACATAAAATTATATACGCAGAATGGGACTGTCATTTTTATTAATCGCTTTATCTCATCTGAAGAATTAGCTTCACTAATTGAATATTCAAAGTTCGTTGTATGCCCATACATAGATGCAACACAAAGCGGAGTAATAATGTCTTCTTTTGCATTGAACAAGCCTGTCCTCGCAACAAATGTCGGTGCTTTACACGAAATGATTGGGAACAATGAACGTGGTATGCTAATACCACCGAAAGATCGTATTGCATTAGCAAAAGCAGCAATAAATATGTTAGAAGGCAACACTTTAGAATTGATGTCAAAGAACATTGACTATTGTTATTCTGTTGGTAATAATGCATGGAGAACAATTACTCAAGACATAAAAGACATGTATACAGAATTGGTATAGAAAAGTATTATGCATATTCTCACCCCCATTCTTCTAACAATTTATTTAATTACACAACAAGATGAAACGAGTTTCAATAATCATTGTCACATATAACTCTGAAAAAGAAATCTACGACTGCGTAAGATCTATCCAACAATATGCAGATATTCCTTCTGAAGAAATTGAACTGATCATTGTCGACAACAATAGTCAGCACACAGATTTAATGTTTGAAAAACTAAAAGAAGTTTGGGGAGAAGACATTGTCTTAATAAAAAATACTCATAACGGCGGCTATGGGCAAGGCAATAATGTTGGCATACGTCATAGTCATGCTCCAATTATTATGATAATGAATCCTGATGTAAGACTTCATAAAAGAATATTCCGCAACGCATTGTCCTTTTTCAATAGCAATCAAAATACAGTTATGTTAGGCATGACCCAATTGAATGAAAATGGAAGCATCGGGAGGTCAACGGCGTGGACAAATAGGGTACATCCATATATTGCAGAACCATTGCGATACATAACTGGAAAATTGAACATATACCTTAAAAAGTACATGTACATTTGCGGCGCATGTTTCTTCGTGAGAAAATCAACAATGCTCCAAATTGGATTGTACGACGAAAATATATTTATGTATTGTGAAGAAGATGATATTCATTACAGAATGCTAAAACTAAAAAATGCTGATATAAAGTACTCCCGATCACTTTCGTATGTACATTTACATCCCATAATAACGGATTATGCCAATTTCTCTCATGCATGGTTAGAATGTTCCTTGAGATCACTAATGTATATGGATAAAAGAGACGGCATAGAAACAATGAAAACACTTGACTGG
>SFKZ01000132.1 GCA_004553595.1 Methanobrevibacter ruminantium
AAAAAAGAGGTTCTGACGGAAGAACTCCTGAATACGCACCATATAGTTATGAAACTTCAGCCTTTGCAAGTTCAAGTGGCTATGGAACCAATTTAACTCTTTACGCAGGAACTATTCGAAATATGAAAACATCAACCGGTACTTCTTCTGATACAAGAAATAAGAGCAATATAGCTGGTTATCAACAATTTACTAATATTGATATTTCAAGTGCAACACCAAGTTTAAAATGTGAAATTCCCGCTGAATCCAATATATTATCAAACTTTACAGCCGGAACTACTAAAGAAGGAAATAAAACTTTAAATGGCTATAAAATTGGTCTTCTAACTCTTGACGAAGTGATTTATGCAGGTGGTTCTGTGTTAAGACCAAATGGAAAATATTATTTAATGGAAAATGCTAGTGCCACAGGTTCAACCTTAATGGAAGGATGGTGGACAATGACTCCAGCTGGATTCTTCTCATTAGGCGATACTGCAAGAGCCATTATGTTTTATGTTAACGATAATGGAACTGGATTAATTTCATATACATATGCTGATTATCCTTTAGGAATAAGACCAGCAATTTCATTAAAACCAACAGTAAAGATATCTAGTGGAAACGGAACAGCAAGTAGTCCATATGTTATAAGTTCAGCTAGTTAATAAGGAGGAAATATGAACAACGATATATTATTTGAAACAAAAGAAGAAAAAGAAGCGACTGAAAGAGTTTTAGCAGCATTCAAAGTAAAATCTTTAAATGAAAATATTGATGGTTTAGTTGCTGAAGTATTAAAATATGCAGTTCAAATCGATGACATCCTAGAAGAACATAGCTTACCAAAAAGATACTTAGATAGAGTAAGCACTATTAATGAAAATGGCCGCATATCACTAGATGATGATTTAATCAAACTAGACTTCAGAGTTAAAGAAATTCTTGATGATTTAATTAATAGGATCAATACAAGAATCTCAATAGTTAAAGAAGAAACAATCAATCTTTTAGGTATTCAAAAAGAATATGACCTAGAACATATTGATTTAGAACATGAACTAGAAGTATCAATGTTAGATGAAAAGGACCGAAAATATGAATGAAAATCATGTAGATTTAAACCAAATTAATTATTTATTAGGCCAAGAAGGATTAAGTGCAGAAAGAAAAGCTCAATTAGAAGCAATTAAAGCTCAATATGAAGCCTTAGCTAATCAAGTAAATACTATTCAAGAAAGCCTTGCTAATTTAACTAATAACTTCAATAAAGCTGAGGAAGAAATTAAATTAGAAAGAGAACATGAAAGATTAAGTGGTTTAATTAATCATTATACAGAAATTAACAAAACTTCTTTAACTGATTATGAAGCAAACTTTAGAAGAACAATGATGAAGGAAGATGGTTCTGGATTAATTCAAAGATTATTTGCATGTATTGAAAAAGAACCGAGATATGCAACATTACCAGCATATTTAGAAGCTAAAAAGGAAATTGAAGAAGCATTTAAAAATCCTTTTGATATAAAAAAATTTGCTAAAAAACAAGAAGAATATATTGCAACTCGTGAAAAATATAGAGAATTAATTGCAAAAGATCCAAATAATTATGTAGAACTTTCTCAAATATCGACTAAATTAAAAAGATTACAAGAATCAATTGTTACTGAAGCTAATAAGTATGTATTTAATAAAAAGAAATTAGAAACATTATATGAAAAAAATATTCATCAATTAGCTTCTTTTGGAAGTTATGCAATAAATGCTGAACGTAATGCTATTTTAAATGAAATTCGAAAAGTTTATGAACCATTCCATGAGAGATTTGATTCAGAAAGAAAATTAAAATTTTATACTCAAGATTTAGCTAAAATTGAAGCTCAAATGGCTGAACTTGGAGTTAAGAAGGCTGAATCAAAAGCGGCATCTGCTGCCACAGCAACTCCAGCATCAAGTGCTGAACCGGAATCAATTTCAAAAACAGCCACACCAGGGACTCCTGTTACACCTGCATCGTCAGTTGGGACAGCTACTAATCCTACAGGAACCAATCCAGAAAATGATCCAGAAACGAAAGACCATAGTGGATTACATTTTATCGGATTACCAAATGATAAATATTATGATTCAGTAAGAGATGCATATCGTTATGGTGATGAAATTGAAATTGATAAAGAAGAAGAAATTGATGGAACTACATTTATTACTTTAAAAGGTTCAGATGTAAAAATAAAAAAGGATTTATTTGCTACAACTGCCGATATTGAAGATGAATTTAAACATGCTATGAAAGCACATAAAACATCTACAAATCATATTAAAGCAGGTATGAAAGTAACGCCATGCTGGCCAGGTCATTATAACCGTGCCATCTTAAAAAATAGTGCAAGAGGTAATACAGCTGATATCGAAGTTAAAAATATGAAACTACATGATGAAATTGAAGTAGAAAAAGTATTTTATAGAGGTACTAGAAAATTTGTTAAATTAGTTGGTTATGAAAATGCTTTCTCAGCAGATTCATTTGCAATTGCACCAAGCACAATCAAAGAAATAGCTGAAAAGAAGGAAGCCACTAAGAAAGATAAAGAAGAATTAAAAGCTAAAAAACCAAAAACAGGACCAGAAAATGAACAACAAGCAACAAGTAGAATCTATTCTTCAGTTCCAGATGTATCACAATCAACAAACTTGTATGAGATTGCTAAAGTTATACAACAATTAAATCCAAATGCTGAAATAAGAGTTGCTAATATAGCATATGACCCACAAGCAACAAGTAGATTCTATTCATCAGTTCCAATAGGACAATTAGTATTACCTGAAGGATTTTATGCTAATGAAAAAAATGGAATTACAAATAAACATAAGACACAAAGTGGAATGTATTGTGATTTAAGTGTTGAAGATTTATCAATGGCTGATGAAAGAACATTATTGCCAAAAAAACCACAAGTAAGCGAACAACAAACACTAGAAAATGAACAACAAGCGCAAATAAACGAAATCAATGAAGCAGATCCTAAATTCGATCCAGAAAGTATCATACAAGAGGTTGAATCATATTCTCCATCAAATGCTTCAGAAAATAAAACTAAAGACACAAAACTAAAAGAAATCATAGGCGAAGATGAATATGCGAAATTTATTGAAATTTATGATGGTGTTAAAGATGAAAAGTCAAAAACACAAGAAAATGAACCACAACAATCAGTTTCAGATATCTTAAAGGAATTTAATGAAGCTGAAAATACTGCCGAAAAAGATGAACAAAATCAAGACAAAAAAGAAGTAACTGCTACAGAAGAAACACCAGATAAACAAACTGAAAAACAAGCTAGAGTAGGAGCTATTGCTGGCATTGCTAAAAATAAAAGAACACCATTAAGAGTAAAAATTGCATCATTGTGGTCATTAATTACATCTAAAGATGGAAAATCAATTAAAGGTAGA
>SFKZ01000133.1 GCA_004553595.1 Methanobrevibacter ruminantium
AACTTCAAATATCTTTCATCTAATGTTTTAAGATATAATTCTTCATAGCATTTTCCAATTTCCTCTAGAGACATCCAATTACCTTGTTCGGCAGCTTTTCGATGCCATTTTGCAGCTTCTTTCAAATCTTTCTCTATTAATTCCCCTTCTTGCAGAATCATTGCCAATTCATATTGTGCATACTTTTCACCATGCTCCGCTGCAATTCTATAATAATATATAGATTCTTTCCCTTTATAAAAATATTTAGCCAAAAAATACGGGGCTTCACTTAGATTCACATCTTCACGAACAGCATATTCCAAAATGGGTTTACATTCGGCTAATCTACCTGCATCTTTATAATTTAGGAATAAGTTCAAAACAGACCAACTTCTACCTTTAGTCTTGTGATCACTATAAATAGCCTGTTTATAGTAATCATTTGCAACTTCCTTGTTTGCGACGACTCCTTTATGCGTGCCGTATCGGTTGTCAAACAACCTTCCTAAATTAAACATAGCGGATGAATTACCTTTATTTGCAGACATTTTATACCACCTAATTGCTTCTTCATAATCCTCTAATTCCTCATAACAATATGCCAAACCATTTAAATCACCTCTCGACAACTCATTTATATGTTGTAGATAAACATTAATAGCTTCTCTAATTTTTCCATTTTCTTGGTAATTAAAGGCTTCATCACTCCATTTTTGAGCAAATATCAACTCAAAAGAACTCAATAGTACAAATAAAATTAACCCATGTCTTTTCATAATTGCTGTATTTTTTATGTCTTAATTAAAGCTTTGGTGTCATTATAATAATGATATTAGCAATGTAATTGAAAATTATTCTTTTATTTTATGTAATTGCCAGTTTTCGAATGTTTTTGAAACTGACAAATTTGGAGTCTGTATCTTGTTGTTCACTTCTATTGAAGTTTTCGTTACATTTTTCTTTATTGACTCATAAAGATTGCCTATACTAACATTACCCTTTGTTCTTTTTAACTCTTTCAATAAATAATATGTAAATAGTCCATGTTTCTTATCGTTGTAAGCATAAGCTGTTTCATCATTTTGGCAAGCCATCATCATAACAGTCTTACCCATAAGATCAGTTTCCTTAGCTTTAACAGCAACACCTCTGGACTGTATTAACATCCCCCCCCTTCGTTTTCCTCCGCTAAAACATGCATCAATAAAACAATATGTTTCAGTTGTGTCAGATTGTATTTTTTTTACTATATCATTTATGTCTAAGCCTGTTGATACATTCTTTGCATAACCATCAACTGGCAACAGAAAAGACGTTTGTTGATTATCTGCTGGGATTCCATGTCCTGCGTAATAAAAATAAATTCGTTTTGCCAAACCTGAATTTTTGATTTCATTTATCCAATCTAATTCCCAACGCATTTTGTTCAGAGTAGCATCCTTAACAACATGGATATTTTGTTCAGGTACACCTATACACCATTGAAGATATTTCGCAACGGACGTTCCGTCATTTTCTCCATAAGGCACATATTCTTCATAGAGGTAATTTTCATTGGCAATAATTAGTGCAAATAAAGATTTGTCACTGTTACCTAATAAAGGAATGTCAACGTCTACATCAGAATCTATTGCCAACGTTGCTAGAACTTTGTTATTCCAATCTTCAAAAGTCTTATATTCTTTGGAATCAAGCACTCCTTCTTCGTATAAAGGTAACGCTGGATGAACAAATCTCATGCACGTACGACCATCCTCATCAATTTTATCAATTATTGACCTTGCATATCCATGCTTATCTGCTCTATAATAGTATTTCAATGCGGATTTCAACATACGTTCATCATTATTCTTTCGATATAATTGTTCATAACATAGCCCTAAACTAATTTCTGCTTCACCATCACCATTATTCACGGCTAAAGTATACCATTTTATAGCTTCCTGGAAATCTTGCGCAACAAATATTCCTTTCTCAAAGTACTCACCCATTTTACATTGTGCAGGAGCATATCCATTATCAGCAGACATTCTAAAAAGTGATATTGCCTTTGAGTAATTTTTAACCGTTTCATATTGATGAGTGGCTAAAAGATATGGGGCTCGCCTTTTTTCTCCATAACCTATGGCTTCTTTCCATAATTTTGCAGCATCCTGCTCCTCTGCATTTTGTGGTTGGATTTCTCTATCTTGCCATGTAGCAGTTCTGCCTTTCCACATCCATCCAAGAGATTGTTTTTTACACTTCAATATACCTAAATTTGTACAGGATGCTCCCTTGACCCATTCCATTTTAGAATATGTAATTGCATTAACGTAATTGTTTGCAGCTATGTCTTCATCAGGTTCATACCCCATTAAACCGTTTTCATACGAAACTGCTTGTACAAAACAGGCATATCCTACATTTTTATTGACTGATTTAC
>SFKZ01000134.1 GCA_004553595.1 Methanobrevibacter ruminantium
TTTTGTTTTTTATTTTAAATAACGCGGGATGGAGCAGTCTGGTAGCTCGTCGGGCTCATAACCCGAAGGTCGTTGGTTCAAATCCGGCTCCCGCAACTCTCAGAAGCGTTAGGAATTACATGTATGTGGTTCTTAGCGTTTTTTATTATGTAACAAAAACCCTCTGTGGGATGTACATGATGTACCATAGACACTTTTTCATTAGTAGACTTGATTTGTTGGTTCTGATATAATACTTGATATAAAAAATAAAAAGAAAGGAGTAAAGAGGAATATATGAAAAAGTTTCTAAGTGAATTTAGAGAATTTGCAGTTCGCGGTAATATGCTCGATTTGGCTGTTGGTATGATCATAGGTGGTGCATTTACAACGATTGTAGGGTCTCTCGTAAATGATATTATCAATCCAATTCTTGGATTAGTCATTGGTAAGATTGATTTCTCATCTTTATTTATTACTTTAGATGGAGGGTCCTATAAGACTTTGGCTGCGGCGGAAGCAGCTGGAGCAGCCGTTTTAAAATACGGTGCATTTATTTCTAATATCATCAACTTTGTAATTATGGCATTTGTGGTGTTTGTGCTTGTAAAAGCCATCAATAAGCTTCGATTACCAAAGGAAGAGGCACCTGCAGAACCTACAACAAAAGTATGTCCATATTGCAAATCTGAAATTGCCATTGAAGCAGTCAGATGTCCACATTGTACATCAGAATTAGATAAATAATATATGTTAGAATGTATTTATGGCCAGATGGATAAATGATTACCATCTGGCTATATTTGTGTAACAATAAAATAAACCACCTGCTATGCACAACATCATAAACTTAAGAGAATCTGTGTAGATATATGCAGGTTCTTTTTTGCGTGGTAAAATATAGACAGGGGTGGATATGAAAAAAACTTATAGAAAAAGATTTCAAAAACTTTCCGAACAATTAACGCATCCTGATCTGCCAAGCCATGCCAGGATAAAAAATAGTAACACTTTTTCACGAAATCGCAAAATGCCATTGAAGGACATGTTATTGTGCTGTCTTGCAAAAAAAGGAATGACAACCGTATTGGAACTTAGAAATTTTTTTAAGCAAAAAAAGGGGACAGACATGAAAATATCAACACAAGGTTATCTGCAGCAAAGAAAACGTTTAAATCCAGATGTTTTTTCTTACTTAAATGATGAATACCTGGCAGATTTTTATCACTCATCAGAGACCGAGTTATGGAATGGTTACCTGCTCCTTGCTATCGACGGGAGTAAGGTGGAGATCCCGAATTCAATGGAAAACAGAAGAAATTTTGGAACCAGTAGTAACCAGCATTCAAAACAAGGCCAGGCACGTGCATTGATCAGTGGCATGTATGATATCCTGAACGGATTTTATCTGGATATCCAGATCGCTCATATTTGTACAAGTGAGAATGAACTAGCCAAGAAAAATCTGGATCATCTGAAAATAACAGGGATCGATCTGCCGATCCTGGCAGTATTTGACAGAGGATATCCATCATTGGAATTTATTGATCATCTGGAAACAAATGGGATACATTACCTGTTCCGGCTCTCATCAAATGATTATAAAGCTGAGAGAGAAAACATGAGATCATCGGATGAATATGTATACTTAAAACATACCCATGCACGACTTGCCAAGATACAGAAAAAACATCCGGATCGTTGGGAACATATGAGGGAAAAAGAAGTGACCAGGACACGTATCCTGAATAAGGAACTTCCTTCTGGAACAGAACTTGTATTGATGACGGATCTGCCGAAAAATTTTACGTCTGATCAGATACAGGAATTATATTATAAACGGTGGGAGATAGAAAAGAAGTACCATACACTAAAAAACAAGATGAAATTTGAAAGTGTGACAGGAAAAGCGTCTATCTATGTCTATCAGGATTTTTATGCGCAGATATTGGTATATAATATGATGCATGATATCCAGAGGAGTGCCGATCAAGAAGTAGTGAAAAACGAACATATGAAAAAGAAGAGATATCCTATGCATACCAATGAAAATATTGCGATTGGATTATTTAAGGAATGCATGATAAAAATACTGCTAGAAGAAAATGCTGAAAAAAGAGGAAGATTGCTGACGAGATTACAATCTGAAATGGAACAATATGTGCTTCCTATAAGAAATCTTCCCCATCATGAACGTAAGAAAAACCTGACTAATAAGTATAAAAATAATCAGAAAAATAGTTTTTAAAAAGCCCAAATTTCTTTATATGGTGAAATCTGGGCTTTTTTTCAGTAAAAGCTTCTTAACATATGAAAAAATAAGGATTATTATTTTAATTATTATTTGAATTAGCGTTAAGTTTATGATTATTTTTATACTTATTAGTCAGGTTTTTCTTACGTTCA
>SFKZ01000135.1 GCA_004553595.1 Methanobrevibacter ruminantium
CACAAAGAATTATTTAGAAAGTTAGGCTCCCTATATGACCATGCCAATACATGAGCCATAACCATCAATAAAATTGCTAATCCTTTTAGTGCATCAATATTATGAAAATATATTTTTGCTTTATCCATAAAACGCTTATTTAGATTTTAGAACACAAATCCATTGCTGCACCTATTGCAACATCCATATTATAATACTCCCAATCTGCAAAACGTCCTGTAAAAAAGAAATTATTTTTAGATACTTCTTTTTTAAGATCTTTAATCATACTACGAGTATTAGCATCTTGTATTGGATAGGTATATTGATTAAATTTATGATCAAGATACTTTGGATGAAGAGGTATCTTTTTCAAATTTTCAAGTATATCTTCCTTACTAATAGCGTCTGTAAATTCCACTGTGGCAGTAATACGTCCTTCTGGTAAATTAGAATTATTACTCTCTGCAAAATTACCTGTACAAATAATACGATGACTCTCGTGTTGTCTACTAGGCTGATATATCCAAGAATAAGGATTCTTATCTATTTCACAAAAAACCGCAGTCGTACCATGATACTCTAAGGCTTCTACCTCTAACTCATATTTTGTAAAGTCGATACCCTTGACAACTTTTATCATATCCTTGATATTGCCACAATATACAACTTTATCAAACTCTTTACCACAAACGACCCATTTTTCACCATTCTTCTCTATAGAATTAATATCGCTATTATAAATAATATTAAGTCCTTCTGCCAATTTATCAGCAATATATTGAGAACCATTATTTTTTTCATACCAGAAAGTAGAATGGACAAAAGCCTTTTCATCAAATTTATTCGCATTATTATCACGCATTTCTTGGGTTGTAGGCATAGGAAGTTTACCTTCCATCCATGACATTGGTACAGTTGTAAGATCTCGTCTCCACACCTTCTTATTGTAAGGTTCAAAATACATATCATATAAAATTTTGCCAAAACGCCAACGAAGAAAATCGCCAAAACTTTCATAATCCGTAAATTTTGCATTTAAACCTTTCACCTTATCTATTTCATCAAGATCAGCATAGAATTTCTTTTGTACTTCATCGTTAAAAAGGTACATATGATTCTCTATCGGATATGGAATATTGTCATGAACCAAGGAATTATCACCTTTGTCCATAAAAACACAAGAATTACGATCTGTTTTTGAAAACTCCTCATTCTGAATGAACTTAGACCAAAACCAATTCAATACATCCTGGCGTTTAGAATTAAACACATGACCACCACAAATATGAAATAAATTACCATTTACACGACGACAGCGAATAAGACCTCCTGGACAGTTCTCTTTTCCAAAAACAGTAACTTCATACTTATCTTTCAAAAAATGTGCAGTACTTAAACCAGAAATACCAGCACCAATAATTGCAATTTTTTCCATTTATAAGTTATTTAATATATTTGATAATTCATGAGCTCTAACACTAGTATAGTGTTTAGCTAAATACTTTGAATAAAAAGCTAAATTGACAGTTTCTGTTCTAGATTTATCCAATACTTTTTCAAAATCTTTATAGCTATTTATACTTGGACAAAAACGTTCAAGTTCATAGTACTCAACATCTGAATTATTTGGATATCTTGCTATTACATGACAGCAACTTGAAATTTGCTCTAAAAATCTTGGAGTAACCTGATTAAAGCCGTTGGTTCTTACCTCACCACCATCAATACCTGGTGTTGAATAAAAAGTAACCTTTGCTTTTCTCATCATACCTAGAAAATCTTCTCTAGTTTCCAAACTCCCCAAACAAACACCATCAGAAGTAAAATATGAATATTTATGATTATCCAGTTTATTATAAACATACTTGAAGCCTTTGTGTTTATTTGAATATTCTTCCAAGAATTTCATCAACACAGCATTCGGTCTACCCATCAAAACCAAATCAAAGACTTTTGAAAATGAAGTTGTTGAATCAATTTTGTACTGATTCGCTATAGACAAAGCCAGATGATATATAGGCAATGGACACTTATGCTGCTTTAGAAAATCATAAACTTCCTTACTTGAAATGAGAATACATTTATGTTTATTATATCTTTTATAAAATAATGGTAATTGATCTTCCTTCAAATAAAAATCAATAATTAAAGGGACTATGTTTGGCTTATTCAAGCCGGACCTAAGCCCTAAATCAGGTGTCATTTCAAACAACAAAGATGTTTTTCTTGTTGTTATAATATTTGAAATCCAAGGTATATGCCTAATAAATTTATTACATCTCAATTTATTATCTTTAGACAGTGTTAAGCTTAACTCTTTAGCAAAAACATCTTCCCATTCAAAGACTATTTGCCAATAAGATTTATCCGTAGTAAATCTTTGTGATATAACATTT
>SFKZ01000136.1 GCA_004553595.1 Methanobrevibacter ruminantium
GCAAATCTTTGCGGCTTACCAGATTTTTACAAAAGGAATTAGCCATTCCTATTAATGCAAGTCAATTTAACAATAAAGTTTATGGCCAGAAGGACAACAACAGATTGCGCCTATTATCCTTTGTAGCCGTTTTTAAAGGCTCTGCCTACATCTTT
Source organism: Methanobrevibacter ruminantium (assembly GCA_004553595.1). Taxonomy (GTDB): domain Archaea; phylum Methanobacteriota; class Methanobacteria; order Methanobacteriales; family Methanobacteriaceae; genus Methanobrevibacter; species Methanobrevibacter ruminantium_A. The sequence goes on from SFKZ01000136.1 coordinate 156, forward strand.
ATCCGTCTACCTCACAACGTCTCTAGCAGGCGAGAAATGGAGGAATACAAGGCGATAGCAAATGATATTGCAGATGAATTAGGATTGTCCCCTTCATCATTACAACGAATGATTAACAAGACCAACTTAGGGCTAGGACATGTTAACACAGCTGTTTATCAAGTGATGCGTTTAAGTAAATAATACTTGCTGCCGTCTGCCCGTTAAGGGCAAGGAAAACGGCAGCAAGAGCAAGATAGGAACTATTCAAATAGAATAGCTCCTTTTCATTTTTACAAAATTTAAGAAGATCAACCTAGTTTAGAGATCAATGTTTAAATTTAAAATGCACCGAGCAAAAAAATATAAAAGTTACTGTGCAACTTCTGGTAAAGCTTGCTATAACAGCGCGTTGGGCTTGTTATGAACGCGCTAAATATTATTGTGCAATTTGTGCAATCGAGGTAATTTTAATGATTCCAAAAACTAAGGATAATGAACGTATAAGAGGTTTTATGTATGTTCAGCAAATACCATATTTAAAGATAATACCTAGAAAAGATAAAAAAATAGTTGATTGCTTGGCTAAGCAATTTGATGAAGCAGAAGAAAAAAAGAAATTCATTCCAATTGAAATGGATAAAAACTTAAAAAAAGATATTGATAAGGAACTAGTGGATATTCTTGATAAAACTGGTGCTCAAGAGTGGGCATTTATTCTACACGATAAAGATAAAGAAGATAATGGTATGCTTAAAGCTTTTCACTATCATGTTTTCTTCTATTTCAAGAATGGAAAAACGGTTAATACGGTAGCTAAGTATTTTAACGATGATCCTGAAAGGTTTGAAAAATGGAAATATTCTAAAGACAACGCTTATAGCTACCTTGTTCATGAAACGGCTAAAGCACGAAAAAAAGGTAAATATCATTATGAAGATGGTGAGGTTATTGCTAACTTCAATTACCATCAGAAAATGGAACAAATAAGAAATAGTGTAAAGGCTAGCAAACTAGAGACGCTATCAAAAAAGAAAGTATTAAAGTATATTCAATTATATGCTAGTGGTGGCATTGATAGAACAACGCTTGAAGAAATTCTTGGAACTTACTACATGGCAGACAATAAAGCTTTGATTAGTAATATAGATCAAGATTTAGCAGTAAAAAGACATAAAAAATTTGTTGCTGACTTCCAAGGAAAATGTTGTTATGTCTTCTGGCTCTACGGTGAATCTGGTGTGGGTAAGACAAGAATGGTGCGTGATATGCTTACGAAAACTCATAAGGGTGAATTTTGTATTCTTGGTAGCTCTAAAGACTATTTTCAAGAATATCAGGGTGAGAATTATATTGTTATTAATGATTTGCGCCCGAATGAAATTAAGTATGGAGATTTACTTAAACTTTTGGATCCCTACGAGCATGACAAGAAGGCAGGATCAAGGTATCATGATAAACTAATCAACGCGAAACAAATTTATATTACTACACCTTACTCGCCATATAAATTTTGGCAAGAAACTTATGTAGCAAATCGTGGAATAGATGCCTTTGAGCAATTAAAAAGACGTATCACAGCTTTTAAGGTAACAAAAACTAATGCTTATGATACGGAAAGAACGTTAATCATTTTAGATCATCAGCAACAGAAAGAAATTAATGCAAACTAGAAGCTATTATGTGAACTAAAATAAAAGGTTTTCAATGGCTCGAAAAAGCTGTAGAATAGGTTTAACAACTAAATATGAGAGCAATAAAAAAGCCTTGATCAGATACGCCAATATCCGTTCAAGGTCAGGCTCATTGATTAGACCAATTAATCAATAAGTGATTTTTAACTTTCTTATGTTTATATTCTACCAACTAGAATATATTTTTTCAATAAAATGCAACATAAGAAATAATATTAAAAACGATGATTCCACTATCAGATTCTTGATTATAGATTTCAATATTATCTATTTCTTTTAATTTACCCAATTGCACAAATAACCTCCAAACTAATCGACATTCATTTCTATACTATAGAAATTATACCACTTTTTACACAAAAAATCCTAACATCTACATCCACCCCTGCACACTCTGCACCACATTAAACAAATACCCCGCCGCAACAATTCCAACAACGCAAATCGCTGTAAAAATTGCAAGCAGCTTCGGTTTTACAGCCTTCGACAGCATCACAAGGCTCGGAAGGCTCAAAGTCGTTACCGCCATCATAAAGCTTAAAAC
>SFKZ01000137.1 GCA_004553595.1 Methanobrevibacter ruminantium
GACCTTATATTTCTCCGCAGTTTGGACTCAGAGCGGAGAAAGCGGCAACACCTTAAAAATCAAGTGCAGTGGTACGGCAGACGAGAGAGCAAACATCTTCGCAGTGCCTACAATGTCTGAAGCCCAACAAGCGATAAACGCTGAACGAAGGTCGATAAACGCTCGGTGCAACGCCTTACTCTTACTAAGCAAGCCTCCGCAAAGACGACCCAGTGGAGCGGTAGCCCACGACTTTGGCTCACTCCACCGCAAAAGAAAAAGCCCCGGAGGTATCTCCGAGGCAATGCGTTATGGGATTGTTAGTCCGTCAGGATTGAGACCGAGGCTCAACGGCTATGCCGCCAAAGCCCGACGGCGGAGCCGGAACGCCATAATAAATAAATTTAACATGGAATATATTCTAACCGATGTATGTTTTTAGGATTTATCTTCATTTGGTAAAATTTCACTTCTGGTCTATTTAAAAAAATATTTCTCACAGCATTCTTTCGTTGTGTAGAGCATTTAACACCAAAATAAATTGCTTTGATAGGATTAGGTGTTTCAAGATAACATTGTACAAATTTAGACTCGTCTGTAGGAGTATATGCAATTAATCTTACTTCATGCTCATATTGCCAATCTATAGACTTAGTAGCAAAAGCTGCTCTAAAATTTAATTCGGTATCTTCATTTGTGAAATCCAAAACATCTTCTTTTTTTTGTGGATCTGCATACTTAATTCGCATAAGTCGCATCACTGTAGCATACTTTAATGAGTTCGATGAGAAATCTTTCTCACCAATTTGGTATTCAACACAAATTCCTTTGTGGCAATTAGCATAGTGTGCCCACATTAAAGTGTTCTCAATAGCTTTACAATCAGTAGAATCAGTACAAAATGAAGTCGCCCGAAGATAATTGAAAGAAGCTATATATGCTTCAATATGTTTTTTCTGTTTATGTTTTGATAAAGAATCAAGCCAAGAAAAAATAGGACTGTCAACTATATCATTTTGTATTCTAGGGTCAACAAGAGTAATTTCATTGTTTTTTAGATTTTCAAGTGTGTAAGATTTAGTATTCCTAAATTGAAATAGCGGGACATATTCTTTACCCTGGAAATCATGATTTAGTTGTAGATTAAAAAACTGATGTTTTTTATAGTAATTAAGAGCTTCCTCAAATTTTCCAAGTTCTCCACATATATTTCCTGCCAGTAAATAAACAGCTTTGTATTGATGTGTGCCAAGATTAGGACCTGTTAAATGAATTTGTGCTAACATATCAAAACAGGAACAGAACTCAGAAATAATTTTATATGCTTCTGAATATTTGCCTAACTGATATAATCTGTTCGCTTTATTAATGTTATCAAAAATATCATCAAGTGTACAAATATCATAATTTGTCAAATCCATAATGCTTTTATTTTCTTATAGCTACATTATTCATAAAAGTAATGAGCAATTTTTGCTTATTCCGTATATAATCAGAATAGCCATGCTAAAGTAATTAGCATATCCGTAAAAACTATTTTAATTCACTGATTTAATTATATGGGACTTCTGGTTCGCTTATTTTACAATCGTTTTCTTCATCTCCTAAATTATACGCTAACAGTTTATTGTTATATGAAACAATTGTTTCAATGAGTTGGCTTTGCAATAAAACAGCGTCAATAGTTGAAAACATCTTGTGGCTATTAATCTTATTATTGTAGGATTGAGCTGCAATCAGTTCTTTCTTGTTGATAACTATATCGTCAGGCATAATTAAATATGCCTTTTTTATATTATTACATATTTTTCTCAAATGAAGGCTATTCCATTGTTGGTTGTTCATTCTGTCATTGCGAATAGAAGTAGAAGCAAAAATTAACCACCCTTCTCCATTCTTGAATTCAATGTAGAACGGAGCAAAGAATTGGTCAGTATCAAATTCTGGATATCCATTCCTGAAATCTGCTGTACAATATGTTATAATACCTTCTTCTTGCAACTCCTGAAGTTGCTGAAGTAGGTTCTTTTTTGAGTTATATCCATTAATGGATTTTATTTGATTTGTATTCATATTTTAAATTTTTGGAGGATATTTCAATATATGATCATTTTCATCTGCATTCTCTATTGAGGCTATATCTTCAAGCCACTCTCTTAAGAAACTCTCTGTCGCTGGATCTTCTCCTCCGACTTTGCAGAATGTAACTTTATTAGGTATATTGATGCGATTAGAGAATTTATCAACATGTAGCTTATCTTTTAAATCTAATCCAGCTGCAAATCGACGGATATCTGAAACAAAATCAAGTACAATAACTTTTTCTTTATCTTCTGAAATTCTAAGTCCACGTCCTAATTGTTGTATAAAAATTCTGCGCGAGT
>SFKZ01000138.1 GCA_004553595.1 Methanobrevibacter ruminantium
ACAAAAACCGAATTCTGGTATTGGAACTCGGGCGGCTACGACGTAATATTCAGCTTCAACGAAGCCACACCGGTCAAAGCCCTCGGATACTACTTCGCAAGCTATGCCGGATACTGCCCCGATGTAGTGGAAATATTAACAAGCGACGACGGCAACACATGGACAAGCCAAACCGGCGGCAAAGTCACCACTTCGGTTGTGCCAAGCAGGAAAACCGACATTGTGCCCTTTGAGTTCTACTCAGCCATCACATGTCAATATGTGATGCTCCGCGTCTACTCTTGCTTCTGGACATCCTACGGTTCAGACTACGACTGGCCAGCCATTTCTGAAGTTAATCTCTATAACTAATAGAAGATATAACAACACCCTCGGCGGGAGACATTTGCCCCTCGGCAAATGCCTCCCGCCCATTTTTTTACATCAAGGTAATCTGTGTTTATTATTGCGGCTAAGGTATCCAACCTGAAAGGTTGAATGCCGAGGGCGATAGCCCGAGTGCTATTAGCCGGGGGTTAAGCGTCAGTGCAACCCCCGGGACTCGTGGCACCACGGGAAAAGTAGGATTCGAGTTGGAGCGACTTTTGACAACTGCAAATTTCCCGCTTAGCATCTCTCACATATAAGTGTGTTAACCATTATTGGCATTTTAGCTTTACATAGTTAATAGATATGCATTGATAATTCTTAAATCCAAATAGAGCAAAGGGATTAGTAACAAACCTGAGAGAAACATTTCGCAACCTAATATAAGCCTATTCTTAAATCTGGATTTTTGTTTCCATCCTCTTTCTATTAATTGTTTTCTACCACCTTTTTCATATACGATTATATTAAAATACGTATCAATCCACGCCACTACAAATATTACCCCAACCCATAAATATGTATCATACTCCACTACAAAATACTTATAAAAATCTTTTGCAATTAAGAATACTAGTATTTTTATCAGTATAAAAATCAATCGTGCAACAAGCGAATAACTGAACGCGTCGCCCATATTTTTATTAGCTGGTTTTGCATAAAACCTTACTGCATATCTAAAATCTAATATTCTCCGAATTGTTCTTTTAAATCTTGTTGAATTTGCCTCCATTTTTTATCTAATAATTTATGTTATTATATAATAGTTCTCCATATTTATTCTCTATCAGAGATGGTGAATATCCAAGTATGATTTTAATAATCGGTTGTTTCGGTAGACTTATTTATTTGCAAATTCAACTAATAAGCCAATTAACAATCTCACACTGATTACTACGTTTACAATTGGAAAAATAGAAAAGAATACCAACAAGAAACACAAATAAACATTATGCGAGAAAAAAAATAGACAGCCGAGAATATCCATAACAACTATTGATGTACACGACAATAGTATAATAAATATCGAAATACATCTTATACTTGATATTTTTGTAAATCTATTAACTAACAAAGCAGCCAATAAAAGCGCCCATTGAAAAGGGAATATTGAGGTGATTGGGACAACAACAATATTCAATATGGACATCGCAGTAAAAATTGTATATATATTCTTTTTTAACATGGTGTCTATGTTTATCTGTTTTTTCGAGGCTATGCGTTAGGGATAGTCAGTCCTTAAAACCTATAGGAATATTATTCAAGTAAATATGCCCTACATTTATTCATCCAATGTCTATCTATTATTATGCCTGATACCACCATTTTAGAATTAGCAACACAATATTTACAATCATGATAAATGTAAGCACTAAAGCAAGCATAGGTTTTGGGCTGGCAACCAGATTACCTAATGTACCAAAAAATGCAAAAAATATAGAATATACCCACAAAAAGCAAATCGCAATTTTTCTAACTAAATTATTATTTACAATAACACTTATTGATGATAGAAGTATTAAACACCCCAATGCAAACATTTCATAGAATTTGAAACCATTATAATAGTATAAGTATATCGGCCAAAAGAACATAAATACGGCTTGTAACGAGAACCAAATGAGAATCAAATATCTAATTAGTTTTGTTTTATTATTTATTTCCATTTTATTTAATATTAATAATTTTACCATTTGGATAGTCGTATTGAATTGCTTTAAAAGTACTTATTGGCATATATGGTATAGACTCTGATGGAGTATAATCATCAAAATACAGAAAGTCCATCATTGTTGTTTTGACACCTCCAACATTTAAGGCTTTTTGAACAACCTGTGCACATCGGGCACAGCCGCAGCCGACAGTGATATAATGCAGCCGAACAGCAGCAAAAGAGCAATTATGTAATGCCTAATGTTCATACGCTCCGATGTTAAGGTTCGTTTTCGTAAAGATAGATGGTATTTTTTATAATCGCAATAAAATT
>SFKZ01000139.1 GCA_004553595.1 Methanobrevibacter ruminantium
AATTGGGCAAAACATAGAATATGATGATCAATTATATAATAGTCGTACATTAGAAAAATTGATATCAAATGAGTGCTATGTCTATCCTTGGGTTATGCATGAATACGATAATGAACCAATCGCAATCAACATGTATAAATGGTTCTTTCTGTAATGAATAAGTGTAAATCTTAGGCAAAGCCCACAAGTTGCATCCTTTGTAGTTCTTCATAAATTCAGGTATTTCGATAACCTTATCATATGGGATTTTGAACTGGTCAATTATTAAATGCCTAACTTTACTATTACAATATAATGTGACTTTCCCATAGTGTCTTTTAAGTAAAAGACAACTGAGTGCCATGCTTTTCCAGTTCATGTCCGCAGATAAAAATCCGGCAGTATCTCTTATGGGATTTTCATCATTGATATAACTATAATATGTTTGAACTACATTCATATAGATAATTATTTAAGTGTTACAATACCATCAAATAAACATTGCTTATAAAAAGTAGAAATTTCATTAATCTTCACATTTTCTGACGGATTAATTAAAAATTCATGCGCCTTATCGCTTTCTTCTATCAGAGATAACAACAATCCTAATTTCTGCCGAGTCCATATGAATTCGTCAACACGATTAAATATTGCATTGTATACCAATAGAATAACAGCATTTTTGGGCAACATTTTATTTGCATTATACAGAAGCAATTTAATTAAACGAGAATCTGCATCAACAATTTTTACATATGGTGATAAGATAATTCTATTAAAGTATCTTTCTTTTGTATTATTGACAATGCACTGTCTCGTTTCTTTGCGAAACTCCGTTTGCGCTTCAATTGCAGTCTTTCTACAACCTTGAAATTGCAAAAAGAAATTTGCTGTTATTGTTTCAAATTTTACTAATTCTTCCAGATCCTTGTTGGAAAACCCATATTCTTCCCTCAGTCGTTTGCTACGAATAAATATATTGCAGTCACGGATATTATCATTTGTATAAGAAGAATAAAATTCACTTTTAATTCCAAAATTTTTGCATACAGATAATATTCTTTCGTACTCGTGTGGAAATTCTGCTTGCATCTGATAGGCGATGAATCGGTTGCACCTAATGTTATCTTTATATTCCATTACATGCATATAATCTAATTCTGCCAAAGAAAGCAACTGTTGTGGTACTCTCGCTTTTTCCATATCAAAATCCGTAATGACATCTTTATAAAAAGTAGTAACTTCCTTTTTCTTCTTTTGGGTTAAACCATAAAACAGCCACTGTTCAAAGACAACATTATATAAAAATTTCCTGTCTGATTGAAGAAATCTTTTCTTATTAGTATCTAAGAATTTTGAAACCTCATTTAAATAACTTTTAAAAAATTCAATATCGTTTCCACCAAACAATCCAGCATTATATGAATTTATATATTTGCCATCATTACAGTCTTCAAGGTATCGAGGAAGCTGAATGCAATCAGTTTCTATCTGTTTATATACTTCCATATAAAAATTTGAATCACGTTCCCTATGTTGTGCAACAAGTGGTGCCAAGAGCAAATTCTGAGGCATTGGTTTCCACATAAAGACATCCGTGTCAATATGGATAAACGGCTCATTTTGTTCTTGATATGTTATTATTTTGGGCCAACAATAAAACCAGTTCGTATATTCTCCTGTGCAATTTACAATCCTATAATCATCGTAAGGCAATCTAAACAAACTTTCGAATAAACGGACTATGGCTTCATTACCATAAAATATTAATTGTGTATTGGGATTATTCCGCTTTAGAAGAAGACAACTATATGCCATAGACAGCCAATTGACTATTGCAGAAAGATATCCTCCTGGATAGTTAATATCAGTTTTAGTGATATTGTTGTTAAAATATGATTGGAGTAGTTTCATAATCAAAAATCAGCGTTTAATACGATTCTTCGCAAGAAAGTCTATGAAAATGCGATCCTCCATATTGTATGTGAATGATGGGCAACGTGGAGTTCCTTCAAGAAGAGCTAACGGGCATAATCCACCACATAATGGATAGAATTTACATTCATTACAAGGTTTGATAATATTATTCAACAACATATTGGGTACAAGTTTTAGTTTGCTGCGTTTGGCTGGACTCCCTATTTCTTCATGTATGACATTACCCAACACATACCCTTTTTGTGAATAATAGTCTGAATAAGAAGTCTCCGAGCAGTCAAAAATATTTCCATCTGCATCGTACATTTCGGCATTCGTATCTGTCCCCAAGCATTTGTAAGGAGCAGCCCGGTGGGGTAATATTCCAATCTTAAAACCTTTCTCTAACATATATGCTATATGG
>SFKZ01000029.1 GCA_004553595.1 Methanobrevibacter ruminantium
GGGATGAGGATAAGAATACCATGGAGCAGTAAAAGCTTCCCGCGAGGATGATTTTTAAATGGAGGAAAACAAAAAGAGATGGAAACAATGAAGGAATATATTGAGGAGGCAGAAAAGGCACTGCTTCACACCTACAATCGGTATCAGGTGGTTCTTGATAAGGGGGATGGTGTTTATCTTTATGACGTGGAAGGGAAAAAATACCTTGACTTTTGCGCAGGAATTGCAGTTTTTGCATCAAGTTTCTTTCCGTTTGGAAAATATATTTTTATTTCGCTTTTAGCCTTTTTTATCATTTTGAATATGAGAAAGGAATAAAAGTATACTCTTATGGTGCAGATATGTGGAGAAGTTATTCAAACATAAGAGGGACAAAAAGAGAAGACAAAAAAGAAGCAACTTTAGTCAGAGCAAAGTTAATTTATGAAAGAGATTTTGAAGAAGATGAGGCCGATGCCTTATTTCTTGGAAAATACGTTTACTCACAATTAGATAAACCAGAAGAAGAAATTCATGAATTAATAAATTTTGGAAAGGAGAAAAAAGAGCTATGAAAGAAAAAAAAGATTGGACAGGAAATAAAAAAAGTACATTTGTAACTCTTGGAGCATCAAATCATACGGATCATTCCAGAGCTTGGTTGGATTTTTATGCAACTTCTCCAACAGCTATTACCAGATTATTAGAGAAGCATCAAATCCCGAGAATGCCAATATGGGAAATTATGGCAGGAGAAGGTAATCTAGAGAAGCCGCTAGAAGCAGCCGGCTATACTGTTATCACGAGCGATATTGTAGAACGTAGAGAAAAATTAGATTATGTGGAAGACTTTTTTACAACTACCGAATTACGAGCTCCGATCATATTAACTAACCCAGCCTATTCTATCGCAATGGAAACTGTATTACATTCTATTGAACTTGGAGCGGAATATATTTACATGTTTTTAAAAACAACTTTTTTAGAAGGACAAAAAAGATACGAACAATTATTCTCTCTATATCCGCCTAAGGAAATTTGGGTTTTCAGTAGAAGAGAACAGTGTGCAATTAATAATGACGAAAGAGAATTTCAAAAATCAAGTGCAGCATCTTATGCTTGGTTTATATGGGAAAAAGGTTTTAGGGGAAATCCAACGGTGCATTGGATTTAAGGAGGTGTGATATGAAAATAAAAGTTATAAAACGAAATGGAAATGTTGTAGATTTTAATGAAGAAAAAATCAGAAACGCAATAACTAAAGGTTTCTTAGATTATGGAGAAATAACTGAGGAAAAGAAAATATTTATTAAAGATGTAATAAAAGATATACAAACAGAAGCACAAAAATATACGGATGGGATAGAAGTAGAAGAAATCCAAGACATAATAGTAGCTAAAATGAGAAAAGCTGGCTTTCGCAAAGTAGCAAAAGGCTATCAAGAATACAGAGAGAAAAGAGCAAAAGCTAGGGAATTAAGTAATGTTTTAGACATTCTATCAAATGAGGCAACAGAAGAAAAAAACGATAATGCGAATGTTAACGGTTATACTCCGTCTGGAAGGCATCTACACATTTCTGAAGATGTAATAAAAAGTTATATGAAAAATTATTTTTTCTCAAAAGATGTTACAGAAGCGATAAATGCTGGAATTATTTATCCTCACGATTTAGGATGGGGAACAACAACAATGACATGTGTTCAAATTGATTTACCAAAATTATTTAAAGATGGTTTTAGTACGGGACATGGATATTTAAGAGAGCCATCAAATATAAAAACCGCATTTTTACAATCTGCTATCGCAATCCAGAGTAACCAAAATGATATGTGGGGTGGACAAAGTATTCCTAATTATGATTATGCTCTAGCTCCATACGTACTAAAAACTTTTAAGAAACATCTTAAAAAACTATTAGCTTATGAAGATGCTAAGAAGCATGAGAGTGCTAGCATTGCTTTAGAATCATTATTAAAACAAGTAGACGAAATAAAAAGTATAGAAGATGTTATACCCGGTTATGAATATATCTGTAAGACAGCATATGCTTATACCCAAGAAGACACTTTCCAAGGAGCAGAATCTTTAGTTCATAACCTAAACTCAATGGCATCCCGTGCCGGTTCACAAGTTCCATTTAGTAGCTTAAATTTTGGAATAGACACAAGTCCAGAAGGAAGAATGGTATCAGAATATCTATTAAAAGCTCAAATGGCAGGTTTAGGAAAACACGAAACACCAATATTTCCAATCTTAATTTATACATTAAAAAAAGGTGTTAACTTTGAAAAAGGAGATCCAAATTATGATATCTTCAGATTGGCAATGGAATGTTCAAGTAAGAGATTATTCCCAACATATGCTTTTGTTGATGCAAGTTTTAATTTACCATATTATGAAAGAGATCCTTATTATGGTATTATAAACACAATGGGCTGTCGTACGAGGGTTATGGCTAATGTTAATGGTCGTGAGGGAGCATTTGGAAGAGGCAATATTTCTTTTACGTCTATTAATCTACCATTATTGGCTTTAAGAGCAAAAGGAAATGTTGACAAATTCTTTAAAGAATTGGATTATGCTTTAGAAATTGCTGACAAAGAACTGCTAGAAAGATATGAAGGACAGTGCCAAAATCGTAAATATAATTTTCCAAGTCTAATGGAGCAAGGAATTTGGCTTGGTTCAGACGACAGGTTTTGTTGGTTTAGCAGAATGCTTAATTGCCTTAACTGGAAAACATCATGGAGAATCTCAAGAATCTGATGAATTAGGATACAGTATTATTAAGTATATAAGAGATTACTGCGATAAAAGGGTCAAAGAAACTCACTTGAATTTTAGTTGTTTAGGAACACCAGCAGAGACATATTGCAAAACAGCGTTAGAACAAGCTCGTAAGCAATTCGGAATTATTCCAGGGGTAACAGATAGAGCATACTTTACCAATAGCTCACATATCCCAGTGTGGTACAATATCTCAATTGCAGATAAGGCAAAAATTGAAGGAAAATATCATAATCTTGAAAACGCAGGTCATATATTTTATTGTGAAGTTGATGGAGATATTTCAAAGAATATCGATGCTTTTGAAAACATACTACATATTATGTCTGATGCTGATGTTGGATATGGAGCAGTTAATATAGGAGTAGTTGAATGTACAGTTTGTGGGTATAGTTGGCGTGATGGTAGCGATAATCATATTTGTCCTAATTGTGGAAGAGACGAAAGAGAACCTATCGATGAATGAAATTTGGAAAGATATTAAAGGATACGAAGGATTATATCAAATCAGTAACTTAGGACAAGTTAAAAGCCTTGCTAGGCCTATTAATAATTTCAACCAATGTTGTAACAAGGATAAATTATTAAAAGGCGGGATAAAACGAGGATATAGACAAGTTATTCTCTTAAAAGATAAGAAGAGAAAATATGCATCTGTACATAGACTTGTTGCGGAGGCTTTTCTTCCTAATCCTCATAATCTACCAATAATAAATCACAAAGATGAAAACAAATTAAACAATAATGTTAGTAATTTAGAATGGTGCTCAACAAAATACAATGTAAATTATGGAAATTGCATTGCAAAACGAGCAAATTCTAAAAAGAAGCCAGTACAACGAATAGATAAAGATGGAAAGATATATACATATTTATCAGCAACAGATGCAGGAAAAGAATTGGGTATAAATCCTAATTTCATTAGTAGATGTTGTACAGGAAAAAGAAAAACATTATATGGAGAAACATGGAATTTTATATAGGAGGGATAAACAAATGGAAAAAGAAACTTTAAAAAATAAGATAAAAAGAATTATACCTTTTAGAAGAATTCAAAGAATAACGGGTGGACGTAGTTAGTTTAGCCCTACAATAGCGTAAACCTTACCTATAAGGGTTTCCTTAGCCAGTTCCGTATTAACGGTCAGAAGCAAAATAATAACTAAGGAGGTATCAAGAGATGGATAATAATTCAAACCTTGAGTTTAGAAAAATAAAATCATTACAATTTTTATATGAAATAAATGAAAATGGAACTATAATTAGAAATGTTAAATCAAAAAAGCAGTCAAAAATTAAATTAGATTATCATCATAGTAAGAATGGTTATTACACAACGTTTGTATGTATTAAGAAAAAAGTATATAGAGTAATGATACACAAAGTTGTTGCAGAATGTTGGATTGGTGATAAGCCTGCTGGAATGGAAGTAGACCATATTGACAGAAATAGTCATAATAATGACTATAGAAACCTAAGATATGTTAATCATTCCGAACAAATGAAAAATAGAGTTATGTCAGATAGAGTAATTTCTATTGCAACAAACAATATTACAGAAGCAAGAATGAGGAGACAGATAAAAACTAAAATTAGCAATAACAAAGAAATATATGAGTTTGATAGTTTAATGGATACTGCAAGATTTTTTAGAAAATATTATAATTATAGTAATGGTAGGTGGCCTGAAAAACATCTACAACAACGTAGAAAACATATAAAAGATTTTGATATTATTTATCTGAATGCAGAGACTGGACACGCTAACTCTACGGAGTAAGGAACAGTCCAACATATGTTAGATGTTGTATCTAACTACCCCAGGCAGAGAAAATGCTGGTAAAAAAGCAGAAATAAAAGATAGAGTAAAGCATCAAAAAATTGAGGAAAAAAGCAATGAAAAGGAGGCTTAAAATGATATCTTTTTTAAAAATTGCTTTTCCAGCCTTAATGGTAACTGGAGCTCTAGGAAGTCTTGTCGTAAACATTATTAGTAAAGGAGACAAAGCTACGTCATTACAATGGATAGGAGCAAGTCTTCTCTATACTGCTTTATTATTTAGAAATAAATAGGGTCTATAAAAGACCCCTTTATTATACGTATAAGGAGGATTATATGGCGAAATTATATTTTAGATATGGGGCAATGAATGCTGGCAAAAGCACAGCTCTTTTACAAGTAAAACATAATTATGAAGAACGTGGTATGTCAACATTATTAATAAAACCAGCCATTGACACAAAAGGCGCGAACAAAGTTGTTAGTCGAATAGGAATAAATGCGTCTGTTGATATATTATTAGATAAAACAGACGTCATAATGACAAAAGTACCCCTTCAAAAACCAAACGCTATTATTGTTGATGAAGCTCAATTCTTAACAGCTCAACAAGTAGATGAACTTTATTTAATAAGTAAGATATATGATATAAGTGTTTTATGTTATGGATTAAGGACCGACTTCCGCACAAACGGTTTCGAAGGTTCTACTCGTTTATTAGAAATAGCTGATGATATTGAAGAACTAAAGACGATATGTGCTTGTGGTAAAAAAGCTACTTTTAATATTCGTAAGATGAATGGTATACCAATATTTGACGGGGAACAAGTTTTAATAGATGGAACGGATAAAATTGAATACGAAGCCGTATGTGGTAAATGCTTGATTAAACAAAAAGGGAGAGTGAGATAATGGCAAAAACTGAAATATTAGAATATAATGTTAATTGGAATAGTATAAAAAGAGCTTGCATGAGAACTATTGGTAAAGATGCTGGAGATAAAGAACCACCAGAAACATGGAAAAAGAAAATTTTAATTTGCAGACATAGCCCAATAAGAAAAGGGTGGATTACTTGGAAATGGTCAGATATTCCATACGCAATTAGTACACATTTTGCACGCCATCACGAGGGTACTGAAAAATATATATCTACTTCTAGAGCAGATAGAACGGAAATTAAAGACAGATCTCAACGTAGTCAAATGGATTCGGTCTCTATGGAAATGGATGCGAATATTGAGGGCTTAATCAACATTGCTGGTCGTCGTTTATGCACTTGTGCAGATCCTACTACTAGAGAATATACTGAAGATTTACGTGAACAAATAGAAAAATATGATGATACTATCGCATGGGCAATGGTGCCACAATGTGTTAGAGCAGGTGGATGTTGCGAACCTTTTTCTCAATGCAAACATTATGAAAATTTTGCTAAAACGCTATCTAAAGAAGAACAAATGGATTTAATAACAAGATTAGATAAATATAACGAATACCGTGGTAAGATTTTATCTCTTACTAAAAAGAAACAGGATTAAACCTGTTTTTTTATTGACACAATGTCCTTTTTTTTGTTATAATATATTTGAATAAAGAAATGTAAAGGAGAAAAATATGCAAAAAGATGTAGAAAGCTTTTTAGAAAAGCTAAGTGAATTAAGTTTATCTTATGGCATTGCAATAGGTGGATGCGGATGCTGCGGTTCTCCGTATTTAATAAATATAGATGGAGAGACTGAAATAAACGGTCTTCAGCATGATGAATTAGAGTGGAACGAAGATCATTATATAATAAAAAATATATATGAAACACCAAAGGAAATGAAAGTAGAATAAGGAGGTAAAATATGCATGCAATAGTAGCAGTTATACATCGAGAACAACATCTTGACGAAGAATGGTTTTCTAGATTTTGTTGGGATAACACAAACTATTATGAAAGAGTATATCGAACAAATAGTTTAGAAGAATCTTTAGAACAAGTAGAAGAGTACATTTCTTATCTTAAAAAGAATAAGCAAGAAGATCATGATTGGTATGATAGAGTATTGACAGAATTGATGTCCAAAGAAACAGAACGTGAAAAAATTGAATTTGTTGCCGATCAAGATGGGTGTTATGTAGATGATAATAATAGAATATATGAAGAATATAATCCAAATGGTTTTTGTGATTGGTTTGTAATTGGAGGACGCTGGAGTAATTTACTTGAAAGTTATAGAGGAGAAAAGGCGGACACAATGAAACTTAAAGATTTTATGGGATTTTCTGAACCTGAGTTCAACTCTCCTTATGGCGTTGTTTTAGAATACAAAGACGAAGAATGGCTTGAAGAATTAGTACAAAGTGATAAAAAGTGGTTTGATATTTTAAATGAAGCTCGAGATTATAGTGATTACGAAGGAGAAGATTTGTATATCACGATGGTAGATATCCATCAGTAGGAGGAAATATGACTAAAATAGCAGGAGTAATACATAATAGTGTTGTTGATGGTCCTGGTTTAAGGACTACTATTTTCTTTTCTGGTTGTCGTAGAAATTGCCCTGGATGTCATAATCCAGAAGCTCAGTCTTTTAATTATGGAAAAGAAATCTCAGAAACAGACATAGACAAGTTAATAGAAGAAGCAATAAATTCTGGAGATGCGGGAATTACATTGTCGGGAGGACATCCATTGGAACCAGAGAACTATAAAATGGCAGAAACTATAATAGACAAAGCAAAATCCAAAGATCTTGATGTATGGCTTTATACAGGTTACATTTTTGAACAAATTCCGTTGATGTATATGGATTTGATATCAAAAGTAGATGTACTTGTTGATGGTCCTTTTATTCTTAATAAAAGAACTCTTGACTGTCCATTTAGAGGATCGTCAAATCAACGCTTGATAGATATACAAAAAACGTTTGAGAAAGGAGAAATAATATTATGGAAATAAACACACAAGAAACTGAAACAGAATCAATTATAGAAAATAAAACAGAGGAACAAGAAAACGCACTTATGAAACATGCTCGACATGAATTAAATTTAATTTTAGAAGAAGCAAAAACAGATGGAGACGAAGAAGATATACGTATGCAAAAAATATTTAATGACGGTATCTTAAAAGTAGTAAATGCTTTTGCAGATTGCGGTCATAGTGGATTCAGTGCTTCTCTAGCAATAAAATATCTTGATCGATTACTTAGATTTAAACCGCTTATGCCACTAACTCTTGAAGATGATGAGTGGAATGAAGTTGGTATCCAACATAACGAAGATAATCAAGTAAAAGTTTATCAAAACAACAGAGCTTCTAATGTATTCAAAGAAGCTGATAAATTTGATGGTAAACCTTATTGTATAGATGGGCCAAATGGAGAAATTGTCACATTAGAAGAGTACCCAAGAGTATATTTCGGAGATTTTAGAACAGCAAAAGAAATTGAAGAGCAAAATAAAAAAGAGGAGGAAAAAAGTCATGCTACTGAAGCGTAGAGAATTTGAGATGGTCTCTCGACAAGAAATAGAAAAAACGGAAGAATTAAAAAAATGTAATTTTTATGATCCGCATTTTAGAGGGTCATTTAAACTACATTTTCAGCCCCGTAGAGCGACAAAGAATAGTGCAGCGTATGATTTATACTCTCCTATACGAATTGTTCTTAAGCCAGGCGAAATAGCCAAAATCCCAACGGGTTTTAAGATTAAAATGCCAAGAAATGAAGCATTCTTTATTTATATAAGAAGTTCTTATGGAGCTAAAGACATTATATTGCCTGCAGGTGTAAATATTATAGATGCAGATTATTATAATAATCCTAAAAACGAAGGTCATTTTTTCATTTGTATTAAGAATAATAGTAAAAAAGATTTTGTCATTGAAGAAGGAGACCGAATTGCCCAAGGAGTATTTCAAAAATATTACACTTGTGGTGAAACTGTAAAAACGAAAAGATCTGGAGGATTTGGTAGTAGCGGTACCAAATAGGAGGTAAAATATGGACAATGATTTTCAAAAACTATTTCCATACTTTGAACAAAATAAAAAATTTACATATTTAGATAGTGCTAATACTTCTCAAATTTTAGGAAGCTGTTTATCTAGTATGATAAAAGTATATTCTAATTACAATTATAATATTGGAAGAGCTTCCTACAGTGGCGCTCGTTGGACTCAACAATTAAAAGATTGGTCTTTACAAGTATATGCGGATTTTATTGGAACTAAACCAGATAATATTATATTAACAACAGGAGCAACAGAAGGACTAAATCTTATAGCTTATTCATATTGTAATATGCTTCATAAAATGAAGAAAAAAGCCGTTTTATTGACGACTAAATTAGAACACGCCTCGGCAATAATGCCCTGGATGGTATTTGGTAAAAACATTGTTGATATAAAATATATAGATTTAAAAGAAGATTATACTCTGTCGATAGAAAACTTTAATAAAGCTGTCAAAGAATATAATCCCGATATTGTTCTTTTGTCTAGTATGACTAATACGACTGGAGAAATTAGACCAATAAAAGAAATTGGAACTATTACAAAAGAAAAACATATTACTTTTATTGTAGATCACGCTCAGGGAGCAGCTCATGTTCCAATAAATGTGGCAGAGTGCAATATTGATTTCCTAGCATTTTCCCTACATAAAATGTATGGACCTAAGGGAATTGGAGTATTATATGCAAAGATACCAAATTTTATAAGACCAATGAAAGTTGGAGGAGGAATGAATAAATATTTTCTTCCTGAAGGAGAATATGAGTTCTTAGACAATAATGATAAAATGTACGCAGGAACAGAAAATGTCCCAAGTGTATTTGCAGGTACAGATGCTGCTCTAACTCTAAGTCAAAGCTGGGATATAATACAAATGCAAGATTTATATCTTGGATTATTCGCACATAGATTACTATCTAAATTGCCCAAAATAAAAATATATTCTAATCCCCAAAGTCCAATTTTATTATTCAATATAGATGGATTTGAAGCGTTAGATGTTATGGATTATTTAGATAAGAAAAATATTTTTATTCGAGCTGGAAATCATTGTTCTAAATTAACTAAAGACCTGTTCGGATTATCGACTTGTAGAGTAAGTTTGGGAATTTATAATTCAGAAGAAGATTTGATGAAATTATATAAAGCATTAAAAGAAATGGAGAGTGAGACACTGTGTCTAAAAAATGTCCAGGACCAAAAAACTGTAGAATCAGAAAATGTGGAACAGATAAATGTCCGTTAAAGAAAAAAACATTATTAGATAGAATAAAAGAGATATTTAAAAAGAGAGCTTAATTACTCTCTTTTTTTATTTGTTTCTCTAATATCTCTATTTTCTTTTGAAGCTGATGTATTAGGATTAAGTTCATTTGAGAAAGAGCAACAGTATCAAAAGTCTTTATGTTATTATCTTTTTCATCTTGAGCAAAACCTAAATATTGTTCTACTATTGTGTTTTCCAAATCTTCAATAATAAAGCCGCGGTATGTTCTTATTCCGCTATCCCCATAACCCTTCTTATAATTATAAGTGTAGAAAGTCGTATTTTTAATATTATTGTATAAATCTTCTTTTTCATCATCGGTAATTGGTTGAATATTTTGTTTTACTCTCCTAGAAGAAAGGTTATTATATATTTGTCCCTTTAAATAAAGGGCGGTTTTTGCTGCTCCTATTTTAATTGTTGAGGCAGAGTTCCCCATTGTACCATCTCCAATGAATACTCCTGCTCCTTCTCCTTCTAAACCGATAGAACCTCCTGAACGTATCCATACATTTTTCTCAGCATTTAAACGAATAGAACATCCAGAACCTGCATAAATCTGCACACCAGATGCATTTCTTGAAGACCCGTCACCAGTTTTCATTCCTGTTAAGTATAATTGGCGAGAAATCGTATCAGGAGCACTGCTAACTCCTGCGCCGATAGTTATACCTTCTGGGGTATACAATCTCTGCTGTTGGGTAGTATGAAGTCTAAAACCATTGTCAAAGATACATTCACCACCGCCAGGCTTAACTTGGCTATAAAAAGCAAATGATCCATTAGTTCTTATAGATGCGTTATCATGAGTAAAACCATCATGGCCATTTATTTTCCATCCACCTATATTTCCACTATAGGCGTAAATAGTTCCATTAAAAGAACCACTTGTTGCCTCTACTTTTCCTTTAAAAGAACCTGAACTAGCATAAACAGTACCATTAAAAGTACTATTACCACTAACTGTTATATCATTAAAAGTTCCACCGGTAGCGGTTATGTTTGTAGCGTAAACATTGCCGTTAGCATCTACTCTAAAGTTTCCACTTTTGAATGATCCATCTGAATTCAAAGATGTTGTGCCATTAGTAATAGCTCCATTATTTATAGTCCAGTTACCAATTTTTCCAGTTGTTGCAGTTAAGTCTCCCTCTATAGTTGCTTTAGTTGCCTTCATTGTACCGTCATGCTTTACCCAGAATTTAGCCTGATCTGGATCAGTATTACCAGCCCAAAAAGCATAATTATTTAAACTACTATTATCGGAGCTCATTCCGACTCCGCCTTTTTTAAGAGCAGTTCCACTAATGTCCCATCCACCGATATCTCCACTTTTAGCTTTTATTCTTCCTGCGAAATAAGCATTTCCACTTTTTGCATCTAAGAAGAAAGAAGTTTTATCATCTGGTATAATATTTGGGGAAGAAGCATCCACTCCATCTTTACTAATAGCAGTAATTCCTTTACCATCAATTATAATATTAGCCGTCTTTCCTATATTAGACACAGAAATTGTATTAGAATCAATTGTTCCGGCTGATAAAGCTTTAATACTAATTTTTCCTGCATTTAATATATTTTCCCATGTCGTTCCGCCATTGGTTGATGAGAATATACCTTTTCCCGTATATTGCATTCTTAAGTCTGCGTTTTCTCTATCTGTTGTAATAATACCATTTTCACCCAGTAATACAGTACCATTATTAGACATTATGGTAAGTTTACCACTATTGTCATCTAATGAAGCACTAACAGTATCTTGTGCGATAGTTCCATCCGATTTAATTACAGCACTACGATTATATATCTGTTCCTTAGAATAAATAGTATTAGCCGCCGTAACCAACTTACCTATTAGTTCTTCTGTGTTTGTGTCTACTGTTTCAATCGTTATTTGATGATTTGCAGGATTAGATAAACTTCTTACAACACTTGTAATGTTAGCTTTTTCCTTAACTATACCAAGTTTATTATCTGTAACATAACAATAATCTCCTGGATTAGGCAATACTAATTCTGGCTTATTTAAACGATATACAATGTCATGATATACATCTTCTGTCATTGTAGAATATTCAGGTAAACCAGAAACATCGACAACACCTAATTCATAAGTAATTAAAGGTCTATAATACAAGTTTAATGCTTTTAATCCCGCATACCATAAATTATAAATATAAACCATTGTATCATCAGTAAATACGCCTTCTACGATATAGTCTCCATATTTTTCCCTAAGACCATGCTCTAATGAAGTAATCTTATTTTCCAATATTTTAACTCTTTCCAACAATAACGTAATAGCAGTTTCTACTTCTGCGATTTTTTCTAAGGCATATTGTTTATTAATTTCTTCTGTTACCAATCTGTTTCTTGCATTATAATAATTGTGAGCCAAAGAAGTCTCTTTAGGATCGCCTGGCATTCCATCTGGTATCATATCAATATTAGCAGGTGGATTGAACCAATATTTTAATGCGTCACTAGCAGTGTCATAATCTGTTTTAGGATATAGTTCCTGTTCTCTTAATTCTTCAAAAAGACCAGTACCTCTATTTCTAGCTTCTAAACTTCCGTCAGGACTATAAAGCCATTCTTTTTCTCTTTTCTCTGCATCTACCTTTGAATCTTTAAGGTCTCCCTCATTCCAGCCAAGATAATAACTAATTGTATCTTTAAAAGAATATGTATTAGCGTACCAGTAGACATCTCCGGTGTCTTTTACTTTTACCATATTACCTATTTTAGGATTTGGAAAAGCTTCTGATATTTTATCAAAAGTTGGCACTTCTATTGCATCTGATTTTGAATATTGAACTTCAGCTAAGCTCCATCCTTCTGTTTTAAAATCAGCTCCAGGAGGATAGCGGAGAACTCCACTTTCTTTTAATGAAGTAATTCCATCTTTTGTTTCATAGATTGCATAAGTCGTTCTCAAAGACTTATCAATTGCTTCTGCTGCTATTTTACTTTCATCATAAGTATTATTCCAATTCAATAATTCTTGACTTAATGTGCTATATTCTTTAAGCAATGGAGCTCTCTTTTTATTCAAATGACTTATCTGTAAAATAAAATTATATTTAATATCATTAACCTGATCTTCTGTCATTAGTTTTCTGTCTAAGAAATAAGAAAAATCCATTATATAGTTATCTGCATACGGAGATAATACTTCCCACCAATGATAGAATTGTCCTTTATCTACCCATTGATCATTTTCTCTATCAAATCTTCTTTCAAAAGTAATGATATTGCTTGCTTCAGAAGGCTCTGAACTTAAATAAGTATCGAACCAAGCGTTTGCTTCTGGAACCCAAGAATAATACGAATCTTGTTCTCTAATAAATACTGTTTGTCCTAGTTCTCCTGTGGCAGGTAATTGATCCAGACTATTTATTTCAGGTATAGCTCCTGTTCCCCAAGAACTAACTGGTAATTCACCTACTAAGAATGTATTTGTAATAGGCAATCTTTCGCCATTTTTTTTCGTTTTTTCTATTAATTGATCCCAAGTATATTTTTTTAAACTAATCTTAGCATACTGTCCTTCTCTAGGATTAGCTACTCTAGCATTTAAGTCATCCAAAGAATTGTAATCTGCTAAATAATACTCTGGATTTACTCTATTACAATCTTGTATGTACACTTGTCCATTCAAGTCTTCTCCGCCGTATACCCATAATTTAGATACGGCTTTTTCTCCATCTTGGGTAATTCTACTACTTTTCAAATTATCTCTATATAGATATGTTAATCCATTGTCTTCCCCAGGAACTGATTTTAAATTAACAATCTTATTAACATGATCAAAACGAGGATAACATTTAAAAGCGTTGCATAGTTCAGATATTGCGTTATATGCATTAGAATTGTCGAAATATAAATAAGTACTTAATTCAACTTTCTTAGGATTTACTACTCCATCTTCGGCTAATTCAACAATTCCGTTGTCTATATATATCTTATCTACTTCTCCGACTTTCCATCCGGTGCCTTCTAAGATATAATCTAAGTATTTATCTGCATAGTTAGGAGCGAGATAAGGTTTTTGTGGATCTAATTTTGCCCATTTTCCCTTTAAAGTATCTTTTGTTTTAAACACTTCTCTTTTATTCTTATGTGTATCTTCCCAAGTATCATTTACATATTGCCAAACAGTTCCTGTTTCAATGACATACATAGTTGCTCCACCCATATAAGAAGGAACAACATCATCAAGATTTTCAATTTTAAATTTAGTTCCTAAAAAATCTTTAGGGAATTCAAAATCTAAAGTTTTTTCTATGTCATACAGAAGCCTGCTTCCTTCCTTATATAACAATCCAGCATAACGTCCCATTGTTTTTTCTGGATTAAGCCACACAGTATCCCAATAAAATTGAACTATGGTAGGATCAATATCATTTATTCCAATTGAACCGTAGTCATATTTATTTGGATCTGGTGCTAGTGGATATCCACCCCATTCAGGACTCCATACTGGTTCTGGAATAATATTGCCATCGCTATCTTTTGTACAAGTTTGAAAAGTCCCTGTTTCTGAGTTGACTTCTAACTCATACCAGTTGATAAATTTACTCTCATCGTTCAAATCCTTTTTGCTTGGGTCAGTATTCACTAATCTAAATGCTCTATTTTCACTTGGTATATAAGCAAATGCCCCAGGCAATGCATCTAACCATCCACCTAATTCTGAATAATTATTAAAATTCATTCGAGATTGAACGTCAGCTTTAACATAAAGAACTTTCCCGTCTACGTTTGGAACCTCATTATTAGGTGTCATAGAACGTTTTTCATCTAAAGTATCTTCTCCAATAGTTATACCATTTTTAGCCTTAGATAAATTATGTCTTGGATAATCAA
Source organism: Methanobrevibacter ruminantium (assembly GCA_004553595.1). Lineage (GTDB taxonomy): Archaea > Methanobacteriota > Methanobacteria > Methanobacteriales > Methanobacteriaceae > Methanobrevibacter > Methanobrevibacter ruminantium_A. Next base: position 14,689 of record SFKZ01000029.1, read on the forward strand.
TACAAGTATAAGATTTTAGAACTATTCCACTTTCATCTCGACTATCTTCTTCTGGCTGAACTATAAAATATAATATTAATTCTTCTTCTTTATCTCCCGTCTTTGTAATGCGGGTATACTTTAACTTAGACAGAGGAAATAAATGTCTTAATAATGGATTATCTATTAACTCTCCATTTTTTAATATAAAAGCAGGAGCATCAAATGTTAATTGATACCATCCAGCTACATCACTCTCAAGGTTGACATTAACAATTCCTCCTTCTATATCCGCATCTGAAGAAGTAAACAAAAGACATTGATTTACATTATTATAACAAAAGTATGAGAGAATGCAAAGAATGTTTTCGCTTCCGAAGCAGTCCCGGCATCCCGTCACAGAGCGCAGCCGCAGAGAGCGACGCCCTCTGCGGCTGCCTGGCCGGTACTGCCTTGCTTCTCACAACAGGTACATCCCTGTGATTTGCAGCACGGAGTCCGTCCCCCTCCTGGGGGCCAGGTCCTCTCG
>SFKZ01000030.1 GCA_004553595.1 Methanobrevibacter ruminantium
AGCGTCTATAGATAGTCGCTTTAGACATGCCCAATTTCTTGCTGATTTCAGAATAACTCATGTGGTCTTGGGTATGCAACTTCCAAGCAAAATTAATTTGTTCTTGATCATATTTTCTTGGCATACCATCATGAAAATTAGGATTATTAGCTTTAGCCCATGCTTTGCCCTCTTGGGTTCGACTAACAATCAAATCTCGCTCAAATTCTGCAAAGGCACTAAACACAGTGAAGATCAGACGTCCACTTGGTGAATTATCAATGGTTCCAATATTTAAGACGCGTAGAATGACGCCCTCATCATTCATTTGCTTTACGATGCTTAACGCATCTTGCGTATTCCTAGCCAATCGATCCAATTTAGTGACGATCAAGGTATCACCATTTTGAAGTTTGTCCATCAACTTGTCGAATTCAGGACGGTTGGCAGTAGTGCCAGTGTATTTATCTTTATATATTTTCGTAGCACCTGCGCGCTTTAAATCGTCTATCTGAGTAGCGTAATCTTGTTGAGCGGTTGAAACTCTAGCATAACCGTAGATCATTTTGCAGTATCTCCCTTTCATCCTATGACACTAAGTCTTGAATACAGCTGATGCATTAATTTTACAAGTCTTCGAATTTGTATTCAAAACTTTCAACTTATGATTACAGAATTGCACTAAAAAAAGCTTTATTAAAATAAAGCTTTTAGTCTTATTTTTTATAAATTAATTCTCCACCAAGGATCATGCTTTAAAATTCTAAATGAATATGAATGTGAAAATTAGGTTGTGCTTTCATAAACAAATTTTTCCTTTCTATATAACTCTTCACGCTATTTTTTCAGTATTAAAGTTCAATATCGACATCGATTACAATATGACGATTAGGTTGTACTCGCATAGTTATGCTCCTTTCTAAAAAATCCTTTTAAAGCTTAATGCAATAAATTTTTTCCATTTATTACAAACCTCTTCTTTGCCAAGGTCTGTCTCCCCAAACAATACTCATAAGTAATCTCCCCTTTCTTTAATTGTATTAATTTAAATTTTTACTTATATGGTGTAATCCATATTGGTAATGCTGTTTTTTGCATTTTTTATTTCCTTTCTATGTGATTATTATTTATTACCATGTCTATCAGCAGCTAAAGTTACATATACTAATGCAGTCATTATAAAAACTCACTTCCTTTAAAAATTGAATTTAAATAGTCAAAAGATTTTTTAATTTACTTAAACTTGATTAACAAACCCTCTACAATACTTTCAAGTTTCTTTTTTTCTGAAGATCTTTCGATCTTAGTCCCCTTTTCTTCCTTCTTTTCGTTTTCAGTCATAAATTACATTTGATGAATAATAGGTCTAAAGATACAATTGAAATTCATCTAAACGTCACCTCCTTGTACAATATGGTAAAATTCAGATTTTATCTATCAGTACCTAAAATTATTCCAACTACTAAATTATTTATTCTTTTCATTTTAAATTTCCTCGCTTAATTAATTTATGTTTTAAGTATATGAAAGTTCATTGAAAAGAAACAAAAAAATCGTATTTGAACATTTAAGTAAGAAAATGTTCAAATACGACATTTTTTATATATGATCTTTTAAAAACTCTTCTAATTCAGTTCCATATGATTGCATTCCAGTTAATTCCATGCTTTTTATAATAGATTGACATGCATTTACATCATCTTGATTACTATTAAAATGATAATTAGCTAAATGTTTGTAAAATGAAATTACGCTTTGATAGAAATAAAACTGCGGTTTAATTGGCAATTTTTCAGCATTTGAAATTAAATAATCTACATAATTATAATTATTTTCTTTGATTGATAAATATAGTAAATTATCAATTATTGCTAATAAAACTTCTTGGCTTTCAGTATCATTACTATCTATAAATTTATCAATAGCATTTTTAGTAATCATTACATTACTTTCGAGATCGTAAAATTCCATAAAATTACAAAAAAGATTTAGCTTTTCTTTAGTAATATCTGGAATATTAAATATTTTATCTTTTAAAGCTTTTCTGACCTCTAAATTTGGCTCTTCGTCTTCCGTCTTTAAATTTTCAAGCCATCCATCAATAAGCAAAAGATATTCATCTTTATTCGGTACAGTACTTTTCTCAACTTCTTGTCGTATTTCTTCAATTCTGTTCTTGTTTGAATGATAATAAGCATCTAGTACATCATTCTCTAACTTGATTATATACTCATGCTGAAAATCTCCTTTTAGACTAAGTCTTCTAAAGAAAGTCCACATAGCAATATCATTATGTTCTAAAATTTTAACAAGATCTTCTACAGTAATCCTGTGTTCATTTTTCTCTACCTTAGAATAGTAGGAAGTACTTACAATACCATCCGCAAATTGTTTTTGAGTTAAGCCTTTTTTTTGACGATATTCCTTCAATAATTCTCCAATTGTCATATCTTCCCCTCCAAATGTTCAAATACGAAATTTTTAAAAATAATTTTAATTCCTTGCTAAGATTAAATCAACATTAAAACAAAGGAGTTAAACATTATGAACGTATTTTTGAAAAATAAAGATTACAGAAGATTTTCAATCGCTAGTTTCCTTTCAGGTACTGGTGACGTGCTTTTCTACTTAGCATTTATGACTTACGCAAGTAAGCTACACAATTACTCACTTGCATTGTCTTTAATCGCAATCTCAGAATCAATTCCTAGACTTTTTGAAATTTTCGCTGGCTACTTAGCAGATAAAACTCGCAATAAGTTTAAAAATATCTTTTTAATGGCAGTAGTTAGATTTGTTCTTTACGCAATCGTTGGAATTTTATTTGTAGCCAAAGTTTCAGATTGGAACCTAGTAATTGCAGTTGTAGTAATTAATTTCTTCTCAGATACTTTTGGTTCTTACTCAGGCGGTTTAGTAGCGCCATTAGTGGCAGATATCGTAGGTAAAAAAGATTTTGGTGAAGCAGAAGGATTTACTAGTGGTGTATCAGAAATCATCAATATGGTTGCCCAATTTGTAGGTTCTGGCTTGCTTTTATTCATGTCTTACTCCAACCTAGCATTTATTAATGCATTTACATTTTTAGCAGCAGGACTTTTGTACGCAAGTGTTGGCTTAAAGCATAAAAAAGACGGTCAATCACTTGAACCACAAGAAGTAAACGAGCAAAAGTTCTTCGCAACTATGAAGTCATCATTTACTCAAGCTAAAAAAGCTCATGGATTATTAACTATCATGGTTATTGTAGGTTTGCTCAACGGGGTGTTAGGTGCAATGAGCGCCTTAATTCCAATTGTAATGGCAGGACACAAGTCAACAATGTTAATTGGAAATTACAGCTTCACTATGGCTGTAATGGGTGTATTAGTTAGTTGTGGTGCTGCTTTAGGTAGTATGTTCGGTCAGCAATTATTCAGAAACGTTTCTGCATTTACAATGACAATTATTGCTGGCGCACTTAGTTTTTTAACTACATTATCTACACTTTCAGCCCACATTTATGCAGTTTTACCATTCTTTTTCTTGTTAGCTGCAACAGCCAGCATCTCTTCTATTAAGTTAACTCAATGGTTGGTTAACACAGTTGAACATAAAATCTTAGCCTCAACTGTTGGCTTATTAAATACTTTTGCAATAGCATCATCACCTGTAATGACTACTATTTTTACTACTGTTTCTGGTATGAGTGACGTGCGCTACGCATTAATTCTTTTACTAGTTGTAGAAGCAACGGTTTTCTTTGTAACTATTAAGATGAGTGTAAAAGTTAAGAAAGCAGAGGCGGAAGATAAGTCAGCCGCTGTAGTCAGTGAATAATATCAAAATTAAAGTTTAGCTTCTAACAACAAATTGATTAATTTGAAAATTTTACAATACAAAAAGAGAATCCATCATTATAGGATTCTCTTTTTTCATACGATTTAATAAAATTTGAATTAGTAATTCTCCATCATTAAGTCGGGCGCATCATATCCTTCTTCTTCCGCAAACATCTTGTATGCTTCTCCAATCATTCTATTGGGAATACCATATGCTTTTACGAAAGATAATGGGTCATAAAAATTATCTTCTTGGGCGCATGAATACTTGTAGAGAAGATGCAAAGAATATATATCTGCATCTTTTTCTTCTTCAATCTGCGTTCCATAAGCAATACAACAAAGCTGCTTCGTATTAGGTCCACCGAGCATAACATGTCCTATCTCATGACCTATTGTAAATGGAACTTCATCTTGATTATGCCAGTTCATATTTATAGCAATTTCACGTTTCCATTTCCAAGCAAGAGAAGGATACCGTGGGTTAGTCTTATAGAAAACATAGCCAATATCATTATCAAAAGCATAATTAAACAGATAAGTAATTAATCTATTCTTTCTCTCACTGTTGTCCACGATCATTTTTACGGGCACGCCTTTCTCTAATGTCCTTTTCCATCAGTTCTCGAACCATATTCAAATATTCTTCGGGAACATGATAACCATGATATGAATAAGGAACTTCATGATCCAAAGCAACTGTTTCTTTCTGGTGCGGATTAGGGTCATCGGTTCTTCCGCTTAAATAATCTGTAGAAGTATGTAAGACCTTAGCAACGGCACTTAAAGCTAATGAACCAGGCTTCCTGTCTTTCCAATTATAAATAGTTCTTTTTCCTAGTCCAGCTTTATCGTTAACTTCTAGCAAGGTTAATTTATTTTTTTTAGCTAATTCCTTAGTACGTTCAAACTCAATCATATCAAGGGTTTCTCCACTTTTTCACTAAGCAAATAATATGCTTTTACGTATTTTTCTCTTGACTAAGTTCGTAGATAAGCATATTATGTAAATCGTCAACAAGTTCTGATTCAACTAATCACCATAAATCTTATTTAGCAGTGAGGATTATGGCATTAGCAATATTTTTATACACTAATTGTAGTATATAAGCATACTATTTTCAATAGTTAATATGCTTATACATAGAAATATTCCAATAACTTGCTGGCAACTCACAGAGGTGATGTCCAATGGACATTTAGCCCACCCTCTAAATAGAGAGGTAGGTGAAAGTAATGGATATCCATGATTATGTTGAACTAACGACCCTCGCGTTGTGGTTCATCAGCATTATAGGTATCGGCATCCTAAGTCGTGTTCACTTTAAAAACAAAAGGCTGGAACAGTTTCGTATTACTGCCGATGATCTGATGAAAAATTACGTTGGTTTGTACAACAAAGAAAGCTTAGCCAGCGATCAAAAAATCAATCGGATTGTCAATGCAGTAGTGGACGGACTGGAAGCTAAAGGTTTTAAAGTGGAAGACCAAGATGTAAAGGATATTTTTGCAAAAGTCGCAAAAATTATTAATGAAAATTCTTCCAAGTAGGAAGATAGAAATTTTTTGGAGGTTTTATTATGAGACAAGCATTTAACATTTCAGCAAGTCACAAAGCTGACTTAAACACTGGTTACTTAGCAGTAGCACAAAAAGGAAATGTAGGTTCAACATACATTTATGCGGAACAATTACGTAACAAGCAAAGTGAAATTCACGTATTACGCGGTCACGCAGGTAATGTAACTACTCCAGTGGTTACTATGTATGGTAGTGCAGGTGGTCACACCCAAACTTGGGAATATTCAGGTAGATCAGGTAAATGGTTTGTAGGTACAAAGCCTAACAGCGATAATTGGGATACTCAAATCGCTCGTGTAGATATTAGATCTATGGGCAGATCATTTACCTCAAACACCGATATGCCACGTTTAGCATATTTGAATCGTGCAGGTAATTTACTTAAACCGGATGGTTCTACTTATGCAGGTAGTGATATGAAACGTTCAGAAGCAGCTGTATCTCCAGACTATTCTAAGTTCTTACTAGCTACCGTCGATTATGCAGGTAATGGCTATTTTACCATTTACGACAATAACTTAATTAATAATAAACTTGATAATGTAGAATACAGCAACGGCTACGTAAACTTGGGTGAAGTTTCTTGTCTAGAAAGCTTTGTAATTCCAGGATTTTATGAAGATGTAAAATCTTCAGTACAAGGCTATGATATTGATAATTTGGGCAATATTTATGTATCTAGCCAAAAATCACCTGATACTCTTAATCACAAGTATTACTCTAAAAATATTTTTAAGATTCCAACTTATGATAGATTTACTACTTCAAACTGGTTGCAAGTAGATTTAGATAAGTATGCCGGTCCAATTAACATTTATGGTCAAGGTATGCATACTGAACTTGAAGGTATTCAAATTCTCGATGAAAATCATTGTTACTTAACTGTTGCATATCACAAGACGGTTAATGGCAAGAACAAGACTGTTTCTAACAAAATTTATGAAGTTAGTTGGAACGAATAAGTACTAAAAAAGGATTGAATCGCATGATTCAATCCCTTTTTTTATTGCTTTAAACTGCATAAAGAAAGATAATTAAAGTGTTGAAAATAAAAAAGGATGATTATTATGAGAAAAAACAAATTTATTTTAGCTTCAGTTGCAGCTTTAATGGCTGTAAGCCCAATGCTACCACTCAGTTCACAGGCTCACACAGTTCAAGCTGCAGATACTAATGCTGTAAACAAAATGGTTATGCACACTGCTGTTGCTTATGATAAAGACGGTAACAGCACTGGTGTAAAATACAATGCATTTAGTTATGCTAGATTGCTATCTACACCTGTAAAAATTGATGGCACTATTTACTATAAAGTTGCCGACAAAGATCAATATTTAAAGGCTACCAACATTGATGGTGTAACTAGAAGAATTACCCACAACACTTACATCTATAGAACCTCTACTCGTCGTACTAGTTACCAAAATAGATGGAAGTTATATAAAGGACAAACAATCACTACCTACGGTGGTTCTTACAGATTCAAGAATGGTAAGCATTACTTTAGAGTAGGCGGTCCAGCTAAGCAATATGTTAAATCATATAACTTAGGACCAGTTATTAGAGCCAACACTACAATGGCACCAAATAGCAATAATACTTCATCAAATACCACTACTAATAAACCAACTGACAACACAACAACCAATAATACTCAACCAGTAGGTAATGAAGAAACCACTGTAACTGTAACTGCTTCATTCAACGTAAATATCTTTGATAATCAAGGTAACACAGTAAGAAGAAACGTTCCAAAGGGGACAAAATTCGTTGTAGATAGATTAGAAGTAACTCCATTTGCTGACCGTTTTCCAACAGCTCTAGGTCGTGAAGGCTTGTACAGAATTAAGGGTACAGATACTTGGATTTTGGCTGTTGATGTAACTGCTGCAAAGAAATTACCACTTCATGACTACGATCTAGAACATAATTCATACATTAAGTTCCCACAAGCAACAGATCTCTATAATGCAAGTGGCAGTAAGATAAACACCAATGGTGATTACATTAGAAAACAATCTGGTCAATATAAAGTAGACAAGTTATTATACATTTGGGTTCCAAGTGAAAATAAAGCAGAGCTTTTCTACCACTTAGTAGGTAAAGAAGTAGCATCTAATAATGGACATATCAGCTTTGATGATGGTTATGTAAAAGAAAGCGATGTTCAATTTATGAGCAATAGTAAGGCAATAACACCATCAAACACAGCTGCTGAAGCAGAAGCTGCCGCAAAGAAATAAGTCTATATAATTTAATTTTAAAAGCCGTAAAACATTTAGTTTTTACGGCTTTTTTATGTCTAAATTAATGAATATCGTCCTTATCAATACCTAATTTAGTCAACAAAATATCCATACCTTCTTTTTCCCAGTTTTCAATTTACTCTGGCGTGCTATAGTAGTTTTTACTTTACAAATTTCACTCTAGCATGCTAGAGTGATTTTAAAAAGCGAGGAGGTAATATTTATGTCCAAAGAGACCAAATTAAAACAGATCGAAGACAGGCTTTCAATCTATCTATCATCATCAGATCGTCGCAACTGGGCCGATACTTTTAAACTAATGAAGAGGGTCCGCGATGAGGAGCTTTATTCCAATGATTACGCGTCTCTTACACAATGGGTTAATGCTTTGGCTGATCGTAATCATTACCATCAATCAACTTTATGGAATCGATTCAATGCAGGCAATACTTACGCAGAATATGCTGAAAGAAAGAAGAAGGCCGGACAGGAAGTAAAATCAATTGAACAGGTTGATATTTCTCCTGATACCATTGCTCTGGTTGGTACAATAGCCAACAGATCTAAAGATACAAAATACGCAGATGACTTGATGGACAAGGCTTGGGAGCATGATTTGTCCAGACAGGACCTTCGTGACATAAACCGTCAAATCAGAGCAGAACATAGTCGTGTTAAACAGGATATTGATGAGCAGCTTGATGATGTGAAAGTAAACAATAATAAAATCAATGTTACTGCAGATATGATGGTCAAAGCTTTTCAAAGCGATACCAGCTGGCTTGATGCGGATCACCGCCATCGTAAGAATGATTTTTACAAGGTTTTCCCAGAATTACCGGTTCACTCTGGTACGTCAATCCATGCAAGACGTATGGATGTGTGTATCTTAGAAAATTTGACTGATGAGCACGCACTATCCTCTCATGTAAACATTCACTGTGTCGAAAACAAGGTCAGCAAAAACGACTTAGTCCGCGACCATAAAATGGGAGAATATGCAGACTACGGTGACTTCTTCTGGTTATGCATTCCGAAAGAATTACTAGAAGTCGCTGAAAAATACGTAGCACAAGGCTGGGGCATACTCATCGTTAACGACAACGAAAATATTCATGCTGCAAGAAAAGCTGCCAAAAGGGAATGCATTTTTCGTCAGGAAACACTTACTGAAGCAGTAACTCATTCAAATTAAATATGCTAATATTCTACTTCGAATGCTACACTTTGCAAAAAATTATAAATAAATATATTTATTTATGCATTTGACAAAACTGTTTTTTAAAAAATCCCTTGCTATACTTGGGCCAAAATCTGAAATTGATTTAACAAAGCAGAGGTTACGATTATGAAAGTTTTTATGTGGCGCGGAGATCACGAAATTTCAAGAATTACAGGAATTTACTACCAGATTGGTGAAAACTGTGAAAAGTTACTAAAGTTACTAGATTCAGGCTGGAAATTTGCCGGAACAACCGAACCCGATCCAGAAAGTAACAAAGATGCCATCATTACTCGAATTCACGGTATAGGAATCCTTGTACCTGAACCTGATAACTCTGCAGACCCTAAAGCAGTGGCAGCATATCTAAAATTTGTATCAAAAGATCCAAACCACAAGCCAACAAGCCAATGTATGATAAAAATCGGCTATTGACTAAAGATGCCAAGCTTAAAGATCAAATTACGCGACCTATTCAAGTGAGTTTAGATTGCAGAACAATCTCTACATACAGAAATTATTTTCAAGCGACAGTAGTCGGTATTCCGTTAGGTTATAAATCTTCAGAATATATCACCAAAGCACCAACTTTTGAAGTAAATGTTGAAGATGAAACAGAAGAATAACATAAAAAACGCTCTACAACAGCATTGTAGGGCGTTTCCGTTTAATTTTAAGTACACAAAAAGCCCTGCTATTATGCAGAGCCACCGCGCGTTTGCAAGTTATCATCTTGCACGCATGCATCCATGATCATTGGACGCGACAATAATTTTCCTAATTTGTGTTCTATTGCATGAGCTCCATTTAATTCTTCACGAACTAAACAATCTACTTGATAAGTAGTTACCATCAATAGACACGACCAAAGTCATTGGCAGTTGTAGAGTCGATGACTTTTTATTTTGCTTAGTTAATAAAAAAACTGTTTCGTATCATTACAGATATTGAAGCAGTTTTATATTAATTACAATTGGTGTAATTGCTTATCCCCACCAATGCCACGTATAACCTGGGCCCCAAGTTCTAGGAAGTCCACCAGGAGCACCACCTCCAGGACCAATGTCCCATAAGTTTTTAGCATAAATCTTACTATCTAATAAAGACTTAGAATTTACTTGAGATTGTTCTGCTTTTTTAACTTTAAGAGTTACTGTTGTTGAATCGTCATTTTCAGCTGCAGAAACTGGATTTGATGAAAGAGTAAGTGAATCTACACTTAATAAAGCTAGACCAGTCAATGATACAATAGTCTTTTTGAACTTCATTTCTATGCCTTCTTTCTACATTGATTAATTATTAATTAAATAATATCACCAATTTGTGAAAAGATAAATGTTTTTTTAATATTTGTTTCAATAAATGCTCTAGTTTTTTGGTTTTCTAATATTATCATTAATATAATTAATGGAATCACTGTAACAACAGTTAAAACTATAACTCCAGTATTTTCATTACTTACTAAACTCCCACCATATCCCAAAGGGATTAATGAAAAATTTAAAAAGTCAGCAAAAGTATGAAACAACATCGTTAACCATAATTTACCAGAATATAAAAGAATGACACCTAAAAGACAACCAAAACCAAAAGCATGGAAAATTTGGAATAATATAGAATCTATGTTAGCTCCTGGTGTTGAAAAATTAAGAATATGAAGAAGTGAAAAAATTATTGAACTAAGCAAAATAGAATAGGTAGCTCTTCCTTTTTTTCTCGAAAAGATAATTAACAGTGTTATCAAAAAGACATATCTAGCACTTTCTTCCATAATTCCTGCATCTAATGCAGAAAAGTATAATTGCCAAACATTTTTAATAATTGCTGAGTTAATCGGATTAATCAGTGAAAAATCCCAATTCCAAATTGCTTGATTCCATTCTGAAGCTGACAGAATAAAAGTATTAAAAAAACTGATCCATACTGTAACAATACCTAAAACTAATAAGAATAAATAATAGAAAAACGTTGGATTGGATATTTTTAAATTAAAATAAAATTTATATCCCCAAGTAGTAATAGCAATATAAGCATACTCAAGAAAAATTAAAGCCATCAGCAAATTACTTTTATTTAAACCAACAATAACTGCATTTCCCTCTATGCTAATTAAAGGTGTTAAAAATAAACTTATAATTAACCAAACAGTAGCTACTAATTGCCAAATGGGATTTTTAATAGTTCCATAATCATATAATATAACTGGGATTAATAATGCAAGCATACCAATAAAATATGCGACATATAAAACTGTCCCCCAATCTGCATATATCTTTATTATCAATTTAAAAATATTATTATAAACAGATAAAAAAGTATATGGTAGTACTACAATATTCAAAATATGTGATTTTCTGTTAAAACCTATATATATAAATAGAAAGGAAAATGAAAGAAATATTATATAAAGTAAATTTAATAGGTCATGTTGGACTATTAATAGAAGTACTGCAAATAAAATTGTAAGTAATATTTGCGACTTAAGGATTTTATTATACGTATTTTTCATTATAATGCCTCTTTTCTATATAAATCAAAAAATACGTTGCCACCAGCTTTTATGTGGCTTCTCAGATTCTGAAATTTGTCGATTGTCAACTTCTTTTTTTGAACTTGACTGCTCAGGCTTCGTTTCAGTATCACCTTTAAGCATCTTAATCTGCTCTGGCGATTTATCTGCTAGGTTCAAACTCTGTGCCTGTTTTGTAACCATCGTCAATTGTTTAATCTGTTCATTAGACACGTTCTGCTGATCTCTCAAATTGGAAGCGGTATCTTTCAAATTGGAAATATCATCATCTTTAGCTGCAATCAGTCTTTCATATGATTCTTTCTGTTCATCCAATTTAGAATCATATTCCTTCTTTTGTTCAGCTAATTTGTCCACTGATTCCTTAAAGCTTGAGAACCATCTAGCACCTCAATATATCGTTTTAAGTTTTCTATGTCGTCTTTCGTTAGTGGTAAAGTCTTACCGTTTTTTCTCATTAAATCAAATACATTAACAAGAAATGCCTTTTCTTTGAAGAAAGTGATCTCAACGGATACTTCGCCCTCTTCTGGGTCTTTTAAGATACCATCATAAATATTCCATGAATTGCTGACAACCCCGGAGAAAGCTATTTTTCGCATCACATAGGCAGAGTCTTTAAACATTATTGAAGCCTTAGCAGTAACCGAGTAATAAGCGATCAGATAACTACCTAATAGGAAAATAATTATATCGTTAACAAAAATATCCGTTTGATAGTTAGGTATAAATAATTTGTAGATATAAAGAACTACCGCCAGCCAAAGCAAGCTTCTCACTATTGCCATTCTCACTCGATAAGAATGGTAAGAATCATAGTGAGTTAGTCGATAAAGAAGATCTAAACCTTTTCTTGACTTCTTTGGTCCGTCTCCATTATTTGTTGTTTTCGCCATGAAAATCCCCCATTTTTCACCCAAATATCTTGCACTTTTAAAATGGCACAATCATTAGGTCTGATTTTATGCATTTTTGGGCTAAGTCAATTTGTCTTAAAGCCCATCATATTAGTTGTTTAAGAGTGATTGCCCCCTGCACTTTGTTTAGGTTTTACCCTTATGTTTAGCTGACCCTTTAATATTTAGCTAAAAGAAAGGTAATCACTATGATCAACTTTAAGAACAATTTTAAAACCATCTCCCTAACTGATGATCAATTTCTTTTGATTAAGCAAATTGCTAATTTAGGTTTTGTAACCAAACCTCAACTTGAAATGATCTATTCCATTATCAAAAACAAGCCCACCTCTATATCCAACTATATTCTGAATAAGCTGGTGAATAAGGATAAAGTCCTTAACAGAATTAAAAGTAATGAAAGTCAAAATAGAATTAAGCAGATTGCTTATGTGATTAGCAGATATGGACGCAATCTATTGTCTGCATATCACTGCTTCTATCGTGATCCTCGTTCTTTTGGTATTAACTTTCACAACCTGCAAGCCAATGAAGTAGTAATTCAAGCATTGTATGCTTCAAACTTCAAGCCTACTGCACTTGGTAGTAATAATTCTTCGCTTAGGTTTAATGATGAAGAAAAGACCGTATCTATTACTAATAGTTTTGGTTCTACGTTTACATTGCCCACCTTCGATGTCCCATTTTATGATAAAAAGGTTTCTAAGCCAGTTGTATCAAGGCTTAACGAAGATTACTTCATTAAGAATGCTGATTTAGCACGGCTTCCAGAGCTTTTAACCGAAGGTTTATTAGTCGGTGGAATAACTGATAAAAAGCTTCGTTTATCCCTTGATTCTAAGGCTCAAAGCACTTTTTTGCTAAAAAAGGG
>SFKZ01000140.1 GCA_004553595.1 Methanobrevibacter ruminantium
TTCTTAGCACTTTCCAAATGGTAACGAAAAGCGGAATCGATTAAACCTTGCGACATTAAAGAAGTAACTGTAACAAGTGAACGGTCTCTAAGCGATAACTTGTCTTCTCTGCTCCAAACCTCACCAAATAATACATCATCGTTTAATTCGGCAAATTTCGGAGCAAATTCTCCTAATTCTTTTCTACCGGCTGTTTGTTTTACTGCCATATATTTCAACCTCCTAAAAATTAAAATTCGCTATTGAATATTTTTTTAATCTCTGTTATATTGATAATAGCACATAAACCTAACTTTAGGTCAAGAGTTTTTTTATTTTTTGGAGGAAAAAATATGTATACAATCGGTCAAGTATCTGAAATGTTTGATTTACCGGTATCAACTTTGCGTTACTATGATAAAGAAGGGCTGTTTCCTGAATTAAATCGCACATCGGGAATTAGACAATTTAGCGAAAATGAAATTGAGGCATTGCGTGTAATTGAATGCTTGAAAAAAACAGGGTTACAAATAAAAGACATTAAGCAATTTATGTCTTGGTGTATGGAAGGAAGTTCAACATATACCAAAAGAAAAGAGTTGTTTGAAAACCAAAAAAAGCAAGTAGAAGCAGAGATTACCAAGTTGAATAAAACGCTTGATATGTTAAATTTCAAATGTTGGTATTACAGTGAGGCTATCAAAGACGGAAACGAAGATAGGATAAAAAGTATGATTCCTGATGAATTACCAAACAGCATTAAATCTGCATATATGAATTCACACAAAGAATAAAAAATTATATAAAAAAGAAAAAGTAATCACTAACGCATTTAACTTGTGATTGATGCTTTTTTGATGATGAACCAAACGGATTGCGTGGATTGTGTGGCACAAAGTGAACAGAAAACAGTGCAAAAATGAAAAATCGGCGTACGGAAAAGACCGTGCGCCGTAGTTTTATCTATATGTAAAAAGCAAGTAAAATCGCCGTAAAACAAAAGCAATAATTATCTCCACAAGATAAACGATGATATACAAACAGACTTGAAGTTGCTTCACAACCCCTCTTGCGGTGCCCAAAATATGGCGGTGTTACGCCATATTTTGACCGCTGCGCCATCCTCGCCTCGCTTCATCTGCCACCGGCAGCGCTCGGCGACGAAGCCCGGCACGCGGTTTTGGAGTGGCTGTTGGAAGCGGAAAATCCTTGATATGATTGGCTCTGTTGAGCCTTTTATTGCAATTTCTCCATAAGACCGCGTGCCATTTGATGCTTTATTGATGCTATGGAATTTTTGTCCCTTACTATATAATAACCGCTGACAATTTGATGATATAAAAATCTCAAAGGCTGATGCTATACCCCGAGCATCAGCCTTTTTACACCTATATATTACCTTACAAAGCAGAAAAGTCAAATCATTTTTACTGTACCGATCTGCCCAAAATTTGCTCCGCAGTAAACAAAGAAAATAAATCAAAATATACGGCATAATGATTGTATGATACGGCTAATGCATTAAAATGATAGATATATTTTAACTTATGATATTTTAATACAGTAATAGCTCATTAAATAGTGTGATGAGAAGGCGATTTGTCATTCCAGAACATAGTCGATTATTGCTTGTACATATATTTAACGAGTTTTCAATTGATTATAAATTTTTACATTATCGAATAATAATGCTAAACTCTTTATCTTTCCGATAAAAACAATTTTCAAATCACAATAACGTGCTAATCGTTTTTCAAAGGTCTCTATTAACTGCGGGGAAAAAGATATTTTGTCAACTTCTTAAATTTTTTGTCACTCTTTTGTGTTTTCAATTGTTGTATATATGGGAAATAAAAATCCTATACAGTAAAATTCATTCTGTTTCTTGGATACTTCGGTTCAAACATCTCACATTTTTGCTTGTGATGATATACGCATAAATCTGCATAGTTTCGATGGAACTTTGCTCAAGAAACTGCTGAATTGCGATTGTAATCGCGAGTTTATTATAATTAGAAATTATTAAAAATCATTCTGCATTAGCATATCAAATATTTTTAGATGTATGGAGATTAGAATAAAAGAGACAATTTGATCCATATAAATCTCAAAAGTTGATGCTCTGCCTCGAGCACCAGTCTTTTTGCACCTGTATATTACATGGTAAAACAGGAAGTATCGTTTTTGCTAAGTTGAACTGCTCAAAATTTGTTTCGCAGTAAACAAAGAAATAGCCAAAACATTAATTTTGCAAAAATTGTCACAAAAGATAGTACAATTTGATTTTTATTATACATAAATTTAGAATTATGCTATTATATTATCATAAA
>SFKZ01000141.1 GCA_004553595.1 Methanobrevibacter ruminantium
GATAGTAATGACGTTGCCAAAGACTTGGTTGAAAATCTATTCGTCTATATGGCAAAATTTTATAGTATGAACTAATACAAGGGAAACACTTGTGATGAAGTGTTTTGTGATTACAATGCTCTGATGGAAGATGGAATATATCCCAATTTCTTATTTGCATATTCCATAGCTTGCTGGGGAGTCATATTTTGTAGGCGTACTTTCTCTGTTAAAAAATCAACGACCATTTTCTCTTTGGCTGGATATTTATTCCTTCCAAACCATTCATCACATAGTACCGCTCTTAACTTATAGTCAGAAAACTCTTTGGCATTTTTGCCAAGATTGATTCTGCTGGAAAATAAAACATCGCAAGAAATGCTATTAGGAAGTATTTCTATAGGAGAACTCTCTAATTCGTTTGTTGTGAGCCCACTTTTATCAATTATAGCTTCCAACACTTTGTGAGGTCCTACATGAATGTCATTATCAACAACAGCACTTCTTATGAGATAGGAATAATAAATACCTTTTTCATTACTGAGCACAAAGTCTATCCCTGAATAGTTGCCACCTTTGTATGAATCTTCCTTTTTTATACCCCATCGATGTATATAAAAATGATTCCTATTGTTCTGTTGTAAAATGTTTCTATGAACAGAACTATCTTCAAAATCACCATCTATATAATAGTATATCTCTATCTCCTTAGGTAGAATGACTAATCCTTTCACTATTAACTTTGATTCGGCGAGAAAATGCGCCGCCTCATTTTGAAGTTTTTTAATAATATCTTTCTTATCCATAACGTTATAGTGTTTATCTTTCTGCTCGATGTGCTGAAAAGCTACGACAACAGA
This sequence comes from Methanobrevibacter ruminantium, assembly GCA_004553595.1. Classification (GTDB taxonomy): domain Archaea; phylum Methanobacteriota; class Methanobacteria; order Methanobacteriales; family Methanobacteriaceae; genus Methanobrevibacter; species Methanobrevibacter ruminantium_A. The sequence goes on from SFKZ01000141.1 coordinate 840, forward strand.
ATACAGTAGCATCTATTGTGGGTGTGTCCCTGAATACGAATGCTTTCCGTGAAGACCTTCCACAGTATTGGAATTTCCAAGAGCAACGATTGCTAACTCCAACCAATTCCACAATTACCATCATAGAGACTGCCACTGAGGTGTTGAAGAAGATATACAGACAAGGCTACCAGTACAAGAAAGTTGGTGTGATTGTGATGGGCATTGGTGCTGACTCCCCTGTTCAACAAGACCTATTCGACATCAATGCAGAACAGTTCCAGAAGATGAAACGACTCGATGAGGTAATAGATAGAATTAACAGAATGCATGGGAGTGAAACGATTGTGCTTGGATCTCAGCAATATACGCAGAAGGATGGTAAAGGAAAGGCAGATGTCTTCGCCAATGCTATCAAACATGATTTTAAGAGTAAGAACCCAACCACAAGATGGCAGGACGTGATTAAATTAAAATAATATCGCAAAAAACATAATATAATGTGGTCATCTTTTTACTAACTCATTCATTTTTTGTAAGTTGTTTTCATATGGTTATAATAAGTAGTAGTATTTGATATATTACCACTATACAAGAAGAAATAGTAATAAAACAAAACAGATAGAGAACATTTAACTGTCCTCTATCTGTTTAATACCGTCTCTGTTCTCCACGTCCCAGAGTTCAGTTACTGATTTTATATGGTTTTTGCATCCAACAACATATATCATTATCATCAAAACGGAAATTATTGATATCAATATACAAACCGCCTTGACGATTTGGACTTAAGTACAAATATGCTTTATTTCCAACATTATTATTCAAGAAATAGATAATTATATTATTATCAAGACATGATATTTCATCTATTGTGAAATCAAAAGAAAACCATCCATTATCTTTTCCTCCTTTGCTAAACAATTTCAATACCACTTTTTGCTTGTCTTCATTTATTTCAACAATTGATGGCACTTTCATATAGCCACTACTTTCAAATTTATTGTTTTCATTTGTATATAAATGGTATGACATAAAATAGTATGTTTTCCCACATATTACATGTTGTAATGAAAACAATAATAGTAAGATTAATAAAAGTCTTTTCATCATATTATCATTTGTTAGGTATTTAATATTACCATATTGAATCAATAGCAACTGTTGAATCAATAGCAACTGAATCTACCAGAACACTATCATCACTTATGTTTTTGTATTGGTCTATATCTAATTCATCAACCGGATTAAGGTTGCCCCACGACATGCATACACGATCTCCATCATTAGTAATAAAAACTCGATTATTTTCGTTGTATGTATAGACGGAAGCGTTATCATTGCCTTTTGCAAATTTTCCTCCAAGTCTCTTAACATAATCATTTAAGGCATTGTATAATTAGACTTGTTATTATTATCTTTGCATCATCAAAACATCAAGGTCATGGAATAAGGCCGATTTAGGAGTAGTCTATAAGACTGTGTTTAAC
>SFKZ01000142.1 GCA_004553595.1 Methanobrevibacter ruminantium
AAAAATTCCCAGAAAAGTAAGCAATGCACATACAGAAAATAATTTAGAAAAAATTTTCACAACAACCTCACACAGCCTGTTTCTTTGCACATTTTTCACAAAGACCATAGATTACGGTTTTTGAAAAATCAAGAATGATTCCGTGTTCATGAGAAATATGATCAGTAAATTCTTTAGATTCCCCACAGTCAAGATGAATGATTTTTGCACAACCTGTACATTGAATATGAAGATGAGAAAGACATTCCTCTTCACCGGCAATATATTGGTAAAGTCCTTTTTTTCCATCTTTTGCAGAATGAACGATAACCTTTTTTGCTGTTACCAGTTTATCAAGTTGACGATATATAGTAGTTATATTAGATTTTACATTGCGTCGTTCCATTTCATCACAAATATCCATTACACTTACTGCTGTATCTTTTTTTGATTCAAGGAACGAAAGAATTTCTTCACCAACTTTTGTTTTATATTCTAATGGTCTCATTCTTTTTATTATATGAAATTGCAATTTATTTGCAATATGAATTTGCAAGTTAATTGCAATTTATTTATTATTGAGGAATTTTTCTATATAAATTATAATATTTTTAAATGCCAAATTTCATACGCAAAATACAATATTTACTCATAAAGAAAGATACATGTGTCCTATGTTCCTTGATTTGTGCTATGCACATTATTCTGGCACCACTGTGTTTTTCACAGAAATTTGATACATTAAGCTGCTACCACATTACTGTAGCCGTTCTTTATATAATTGCAATTATACTTTCAAGTGCAATTCCTGCTATCTTCCTTTTTACATTATGCTATATTGAAACAATTGCATATTCGATTTTAACTCTTATTTTGCACGGAAGCGATGCAGGCTCGTACATTCTTACGCTCACACTTCTTGCCTACCTGTTCATGATTTCCATAATATCAAGGCGAACTGCTAAATACACATTGTTTCCTGCAACCCTGACTTTAATTCTCATTTTATCAATTCAGACATTTGACTTTAAAGTCACAACAAATGTAACTCCATTTACAAATGATTTTTATCTGATTCACTACAGCGTAATTGCAGGAACAAGTATTATAACAATCATTTATATCGCTTATGTAATCCGTACAAAATTTTTCAGATTCAGAGAAAAAACAAAAGTTAAAACTAACTTTCTAAATTATTCTGCGACCCATGACGCATTAACAAAAATTTATAACAGACGTCGGGCATCTGAAATTATTTCAAACTATACAACAAAAAGTGAATATACGAACATTCTTTTTTCGGTATGTATTTTCGACATCGACGACTTCAAAAAAATTAATGACCGCTTTGGTCATGACTGTGGAGACGCAGTATTAAAATTGCTATCATCACTTATTTTAAGATCCCTTCCAGAAAATACAATTTTTGCAAGATGGGGTGGAGAGGAATTTCTTATCATCTTTGTGGGAAATACAGAAATCGCAGAGGAAGCTCTTGAGACAATCAGAAGTCGCGTACAGGATTATTCATTCAGATATTTTAACAAAGCAATCAAGCTTACAATCACATTAGGCTTATCACATCCAGATAAATCCTTTAATTTTTCAAAGATGCTTATTGAAGCAGATAAAAATCTTATGAAAGGAAAACAAAACGGTAAGAACCGTGTTGTGTCAGGAGCCGCAGAATAATGAAAACAAAATTTTCCACATTGCGCATCTTATCTAATCCTTTTCCATTTATCTGTTACACAACAGGACTGTTACTTCTGATTAAAAGTGTAATTCTACTTTTTAATTTCGACATACTATTCAAACCAGTTATAATATGGGGTTTCTGTTCTGCATTATTCTATGCTGTATTAACAACAATCTTAAAAAAAAGAAATATCTTCATTCTATATCTTTGCTATATTCTTGAATCATGTTTGCGAATTTCCTATTCCATCGTTTTTACCAAGTGTGACCCAAAATATGAAATTCTTCTTATTTCATTTTTTATTGTTTCTTACCTCTTCAATACAAACACCAAGAAAAACAAAGTATTATTTGGAATATCTCTTATTCTGATTTCTTTAACTATAGTTCATACCTTTTATTTCAAATTCAAAATACATGTTCCAGTTTCAGAATTAAACCCAGCCCAGCTCTTATTTGCAAAAACTGAAGTTTATTCCAATATACTCATTACCTTTATTCAATTGACAGTCATTTCGTTCAATAGCGGTCTTACATTAAAAAAGATGTACTTGAAAAATGAGGCTGCTCAAAAAAAGCTTGAATATATTACATGCCATGATATTCTTACAGGCCTCATGAACCGCTATCT
>SFKZ01000143.1 GCA_004553595.1 Methanobrevibacter ruminantium
GCCCTTTTGAGTATCTAATTATTGAAAATTAATTAGTATTCGATTTTGATGAATGAATCATTGTCAGATGCTGTTTTTGCAACGTTAGGATCGTGTTTCATATCAGCAATGATCCATTCTCCAGTAAGAGTTTTTCCACCATATACGTTAGCATAGAATCCCATCTGAGCCTGAATTGCTTTATCAGTTGTAGCATCTACTTTAGCTCTTGGAATTGCCAATTCTGCTTTTGCGGTACTTGTAATTGTAGTTTTAGCCTCACCTTTTTTATTTGAAAGGTCATTGAATTTAGTTAAATTGCCATCTTCAGGAACTTCGTAAATACGAACTTTATAAGCATTAATTGCATCTACTGCAATTTTTTCATCATTTCCAGATGATGTTTCTTTACTATTCAATGCTTCAATTTCAACAACAAGTGATTCAGACTTATTTCTTTTGTAAAGTCTTCTTCTGCAACATTTTTGTAGTATGTTACATACGCCTGAATATGACCACCATTATTTCTCATTCCAAAAAGACAGAAATTGTAAGTTTTATCCTTATTCTGTGTAAAGTCAAAAGCAATTCCCATAACACCAGGATTTGAAGTCTTTTCTGTTAAATTCTGGAGTTCGATTTTTGTAGTAATACCTTTCTTTTTATTTGAGAAAAGCTGAATACCACGGCAATATTTATTTGGATCATTATTTGTAAAATCGATTGTACCTTTTGCAATTTGACCAATAGAATTATCATTGCTTCCGTCAACTTTAATTTCTGTAAACCCTAAACTTTTTCCTGGCATAATACATCCAGTTAAAGAAAGAGCCATAACTGCAGCAGCAGCCATACCCATTACGATTTTTGTAGTTTTCATTTAAAACCCCTCTAAATAAATAAAATAAATTTATATACAACTTTTTTTATACAAAAGTAAGTATAAACAAAAAAACAAGTAAATTACAAGATGTAACAGAATGATATGCCGTTACTTCCAAAATTCCTCTAAAAACTCCAGATTATTGAGCTACTTTTTTGTATCTGCAGAATAAAGCTTTAAGGCATTATTAAAATCAAAGCTTTGAAACACTTCTACAAAATCCTCTACAGATGCATTCATGACTTTTTCATAATCCAAAATGTATTTATCAGGAACAGCTTCTGCTGAATCAAGTCCGGCTTTTATTGCAAGGCTTGTACCATTATTTGTCTGAAGCCTTGAAAGATATTTTTTTATCCAGTTTGCTTTGATTCTTTTTACTGTCTCTTCATCCAGATTTTCCTTGTATTCAAAAAAAGCTTTACTGAATATATCTTCTACAGTTGTGCTGTTTTTTACATTCAATATTGTAATCTGGGCAAAAGGAATATTTGAGTCACAGGCCTGATTCATTACAATCATATTCTGCTTCTGCACAATGTTATCGCATTTTTCCTGAAGTATTCCACAGAAGTCATTCATCAATGCATTGAAGAGTGGTTCTTTATCATTACCACTTTCATTTTTGATCCAGAATTGTGCAGGATCCAAAAACTCTGTTGTAGGAATCAAAACCTGAGGTCGTGGTCCTGCCTTCTCTTTTGAAACATCAGTCAAAAAAAGATGAACAAGCTTTACTTTGCGATTCTTACGATTTACGGCATTAAGCTCTACTTGAGGCTTTGATGTAATTCCTTCCTGAGGAATAATACCAAAAGTGTTATCAAGAAGTTCTGTTATTTCTTCACAGGAAGCTGCAGCTTCTTCAACATTCCCTGAAACAATAATTTTATATCTGTTTGCATTAAAAAGCTTTATACTTGCTTCAAGAATTTCTGTGAAATTTAGTTTTTTCAAAATATCCTGATTTGTCTGATAGACAGTCTGATATTCTTTATTCTTGAACAATATAGAAACTGCACTTGACGTTAACTGAAATACTGGTGAAGAAGTTTTTACAATCTGAGATGATTTTCTCTGAAGCACAACAGGATCCACCATCGCTGGTGTAAAATCAGAAAATATCAAAGCTTCAGAAAAAGCCTGGATTACTTCTTTAAAATCTGAACTTAAGCATTCAACATAAATTGCAGAACTTGTAAAATCAGTCTGACTCATTACATCAGGAAAGTTTTTGATAGTTCCTTCCATATATTTCTGATATAAAAAGCCTTTTATTTTTATAGCAACGGTATCAACAATTACACTTTCAAGGCCATAGAGATTTTTTTCATCAGTTATTTCTCCGCCTTCAATCATCAGACACAACGAAACAGTATTTGTAGAACTTCTCTCTTTTACGAATACAGGAATATGATTTTTAAGTTCATATCTTGAAATTGAGTTTTTGTTATTCTCAAAAAACAAATCTTCAGCTTTTTCTTCTGACGTCTGTGAATTATCCTGCCTGTCAGAACCTTTTTCCATTGAGTCTTTAATTGCAGCATAAAGCTTCTGTGTATACCAGGAACCGTTCTTTACAGTAATGATTTCAAAACCATTCTTTTGAAATTCCTTTTCATACTTTTTAAATATTGATGAATTTACAAGTACAAAAACAAATGGTTTTTCCTGCTGAACTTTTCTTTTAATACTATCGAGTGATGTTGAACGGATTCGTTCAGGCCTACTGAAAAAGTTTTCAATGAAGTTAACAGAATCGTAATCACTTTCACGAT
>SFKZ01000144.1 GCA_004553595.1 Methanobrevibacter ruminantium
TTAATGCCTCGTCCTTGAAATTTTGATCGTACCTTTTCATTGCAATACTCCTTAGTTTTTCGGCAATTTAGGCACTGCACTTTTATTGTATCACTCCAATTGACAATTTGAGAAGTGAAAAATATTACAATTATCTTCCCTTTGAAGTAGTATGCTTTTTAAGAAATATTATTGATGATTCTGATAAAAGTGTAGAATATTTATTTCCAAATTCAAAAAACAGAGAGTTGTTTTTAACTACAAATAAGATAGTATGCTATACTGATAGCATACAAATAGATGATAAGTCAAAAGAAATTCGAATTTTACCAGGAAACTTTATAAATGCTGAAATTTCCCAAAGGTTTAATAAAATATTACTGTGTGTACCTTTGGAAAAAAAAGATTATCAAGATGTTTTATATATTAATAAATCAATTGAATTACTAGAAAAAGACGGATGTATGATTTTGATTTTGCCTCAACCGATTCTTTTTCTAGAAAAATATAAGGATGTTCGAAAAAAAATCATATCAACCTGTTCAGTTGAATCAGTTATTACTATACATAATAAAAAGTTATTATTGGAATATTATGGTTATATTTCAATATTAATAATTAAGAAAAAGAATCAGGCAGAAAAGATATATATGACAGATTCTTTTCATATGTCTGATTCAGAGAAATGGTTTTCAAATTATAAAAATAAAGAAAATGGATTCTTTGTTGATTCAAGAGATATCTATAATAGATTAGATCCAAACTTCTATAATCCAGAACATAAGAAAGCTCGATTGCTTATTCAGAATAAAAACACTGAAAAACTTGGAAAATATACAGACATCTTTTGTGGAATTAATATTCCGGCTCCTCATAGGAATGAAGATGGGGATTATTTGATTATTAAACCTCAATATATTTTTGATTATCAGGTTCATCTTGGTAATTCAAAAAAATATTTTTGTAAAAAAACATTTGTTGATAATATACCAAATAGTAAAAGAGCTTTTTTAAGGGATGGAGATGTTGTAATTAGTAATACTGGGAAAATTAATTGGGCAATTTACCATGGTGAATCTGAAAATGTAATTGCTAATTCTAATATTTGCATTATAAGGCCTAAGGAAGACAGATATAAGGAACTATTGGAAATATTTTTGACATCAACTGATGCATTCGTATGAAGATCAAATGTTAGTTTTTCTAAATGATATATTTGGAGAATAGATATGAAAATTATGTGTATCGAAAAAGCAAAACTTCCTTTTAATATTACAGATTCCACTGTTGCTGTTAGAGATGATATCTTTGAAATTTTGCATAATTCTGATATTAGATGGATTGAACGTCAAGAAGCCGAAAAAGATGCGCAATATAAGCAGTTTATCCCTTATGTTCTTTTAAAACGTTCTGATGGCTTATTTGCTTGTTATCAACGACATGGAACGGAAAAAAGACTTCACGATAAATATTCAGCAGGAGTAGGTGGGCATATAGATGAACCTGATAATCAAAATGATGTTCGAAAAACACTGGAAAAGGGAATGTTTCGTGAATTGAGCGAAGAATTAACAAATTTTCAACAAGATATGATAGATTTGAAATATCTTGGAATTATAAATGAAATTGAATCTGAAGTTGGATTAGTACATATTGGAGTTGTTTATATTGCAGAGTGCAAGGAAGGATATGAGCCAGAGGCAGCTTCTGAATTAAAAAATATGGAATGGAAATCAGTTGAAGAGATAGCTAAGTTTGACAAAGAACTTTGGACAGAATTAGCTTTTAGATTGATTTGAGGTAAATATGCTGGATTGGGACGTTTTTGTTAATAAAATAAATGAGGATATAAATACTTATTGTGAACATAATTCTATTAATTTAGAAGAATGTCTCAAATATTTAAAATCTTTTGTTGAATTAGATGAGCAAAATGCAGATGAAGGTTTAAGAGAATCATTCATTCCAAATTTATTGAAAATTTATGATTCAAATTTAGATATTCATGATAAAAGAAATTGTATAGATAGGTTAGCACGTTATGAGCCATTTTTAAGAAAACTTTGTTTTCTTAAATTTCCAGAAAATGCTTCAGAAATAAAAAATCTTTCAGCAATACCATTACTTAAAAAACTTAAATTAATAGAAAATGATTTTGATTTAGAAAATAAAGATGATAAACATTACGCAGCGGACAGTTTGAGAAATTGTCAATTGTTGTGGATTGAAGTTTGAATCGGCATAAGTTTTAAGCAGCTTCCTTCAACTCACCATTTTCAAATTTTATATCTTTGACG
>SFKZ01000145.1 GCA_004553595.1 Methanobrevibacter ruminantium
TTCTTTTATTAAATCATCATTTTTGTTCAAACTTTCATCGTCATTAATCGGAAAGAATGCACCAACTCGATTTGTCATAAATGACCCAATAATACATCTCCCCTTTGATGTAAGAATGTCACGGACTTTCATATAGGCATCATATCTTTTATCCTGTTCAAGTCCTGGTAATTCGATACAGCACATAAAATATGAGTTATTATGAATTTCGAAATAATCCAGATATGAAGAAAAATCTGTAGCCGAATTACTGAAAATACAGGAATAAATAAAATCGCTTTCTACGATCGAAGATACAAAATTCAATTTTTCATGGAGTTCAAGATTATTAGAAAAAGCGCCGCGATTTGTATCAACAAGATTCATACAGTTACGAACTGTCTGAATAATAAGATTTCTGTTTACTGGTTTTGTAAGATATTTATAGGCACCAAGGTTAATAGCTTCCTGTGCATATTGAAATTGGTCATATGCACTTAAAATAACTATAACAACATTAGGATTAAGCTGTTTAACAAGACTGATTGTTTCAAGGCCATTAATTCCAGGCATATGGATATCCATAAATATAATATCAATCTTTTCTGAACGGACAGTCTCCAATGCTTTAGCTCCAGATAAAGCAGTAAAGATCTTAACTTCATCCTGAAAATTTCTGTTAAGAATAAGAGTAAGAGTATCAATTACAATCTGTTCATCATCAGTTAATAAAATATTATACATTAGGTATCTTCAAAAAGAATGTTGTTCCACCATTTTCATTTGAGAGAATAGTAAAAACATCATTACGTTTAAAATAAAACTGAAGTCTTGATATTACATTTACAAGACCAGTTGATATATGTTCATTTTGATCCATTTCAGAAGTTTTTACAATAAGGGCTGCATCAGATAAAATTTCTCTAGATTTACTAGCAGCAATTATTTTTTCTTTTATATCTGAATCAAAACCACAACCATTATCAGAAATAAAAATATTTATTTCGTTTTTATCGAAATTGTTTTTAACCTCAATTTTAATTTCCCCATTTTCTGTAACATCTTTTAATCCATGTTTAATACAGTTTTCTACAAGAGGTTGCAAAATCATATTAGGCATTCGTACGTTAACTACTGTATCATCAATTTCTTTTATAAATTTATATCTGTTACCAAAACGAACAGACATAATATAAATATAATTATCAAGCATTCCTAATTCATCTTTAATTGAAGCATCATGTCCAGGATGCTGAATATTATATCTTAAAAAATCTGCAACTTGTTCAAGGAAGTAACAGGTTTTATCTGCCCCTTCCATCATTGCAAGACCGGCACCTGTGTTTAATGTATTAAAAAGGAAATGTGGCTGAATCTGTTCCTGCAAAGCTTTAAAGTGGGCATCAGTAATCAAAGCCCGCATTTCAATTTCTTTTTCACGAAGTTCATTTTCCTGCTTTGCTTTTAACCAGATAGTATCAATATACTCACGAATACTGATAATCATTTCATCAAAAGCTCTACAGATGTTTCCAATTTCATCTTTTCTGGTTGAATTAAAGAGCTCTACATCAAAATCTCTATCAGCAACTTTTAAGGCAACAGCTGAAATTGATGACAATGGCAGAATTATCTGAGAAATACCAATATAAATAAACAGTATTGCACAGATTATAATAATCGTTATTAAAATAATAGAAATTGTTAATAACGAAGAAGTTGTATTTTTATTTATCTCATAAAATTCTGCGTTTGCCTTAAAGTACATCATGTTAAGTGCAAGAACTTCATCACGAAGAAAAGAAAAACATTGAACTGTTTTTTTATAATACAGATCTGTTTCATAAGCATTATTTGCACGTCTTGCTGCAACAGCATTACCTGAATAAATAAAAAAACTTAATGCAAGCTGACGAATAATATATTCTTTTTGCTTAGCCACAATTGACGATGGTTGTTTTTGAAGCGTTTCTGTTGTTTCTTCTGAAAGGGCAAGATAATGATAATATTTATCTATACTTTCAAAAGTTCTGTATTGCATATAAGACTGAAATGCATCTTGAGTTTCGGTTAGGAGTGTCAGGTACTTATCAAGGTCAGCATTTGTCTTGTAGGAATTTTCAACAGTTGAAATTGATTTTCTGTAAATACCTGTTGAAAGAATAAATACAAACATAAAAACGTCAAGAGAAAGGGACAGAACAATGATAATCTGAGAGCGTATTGATCGTTCACGAAATAGATTCAATAATTTTGAAAAGAATTTTGTAACTTGCAATTTTATATC